>NZ_CP097284.1:420000-2345871 GCF_023497905.1 Phascolarctobacterium succinatutens
AGGATGAGATGTGGGTAGAGGTGAAATTCCAATCGAACGCGGAGATAGCTGGTTCTCCCCGAAATAGCTTTAGGGCTAGCCTCAAGTAGTAAGTATAGGCGGTAGAGCACTGATCGGGCTAGGGGCCATAAAGGTTACCGAACCCTGTCAAACTCCGAATGGTTATACTGTAGAGCTTGGGAGTCAGACTACGAGTGATAAGATCCGTGGTCAAAAGGGAAACAGCCCAGACCACCAGCTAAGGTCCCCAATGTCGTACTAAGTGGAAAAGGATGTGGGGTCTCTAAAACAACCAGGATGTTGGCTTAGAAGCAGCCACCATTTAAAGAGTGCGTAATAGCTCACTGGTCGAGAGACCCTGCGCCGAAGATTACCGGGGCTAAAGTACGAAACCGAAGCTGTGGCTACGACATATGTCGTGGGGTAGGGGAGCGTTCTGTGAGGGCTGAAGTCGTTCTGTAAGGAACGGTGGACTTCACAGAAGTGAGAATGTTGGTATGAGTAGCGAAAAGAATGGTGAGAATCCATTCCACCGAAAGCATAAGGATTCCTGGGCAACGATCGTCGTCCCAGGGTAAGTCGGGACCTAATCCGAGGCATGGAGCGTAGGAGATGGACAACTGGCAGATATTCCAGTACCGGTAATGATTGTTTGAGCGATGGAGTGACACAGGAGGGCAGGCAGGCAGGAGATTGGTTGTTCCTGTACAAGCGTGTAGGATGGGACGCAGGCAAATCCGCGTCCTGTGAGTCTGAGGCGTGATGTGGAGGTTCCGGAAACGGAACTGAAGCTGCTGACCCCACACTGTCGAGAAAAGCTTCTAGTTAGAGAATTACCGCCCGTACCGTAAACCGACACAGGTATGCGGGGAGAGAATCCTAAGGTGCGCGGGAGAACCCTCGTTAAGGAACTCGGCAAAATGTACCCGTAACTTCGGGATAAGGGTAGCCGCTGTTGTGAAGTCTGAACAGACGGAGCATGAGGCGGTCGCAGAGAAGAGGCCCAAGCGACTGTTTACCACAAACACAGGTGCCTGCTAAAGAGAAATCTGACGTATAGGTGCTGACACCTGCCCAGTGCCGGAAGGTTAAGGAAGGATGTCCGGAGCAATCCAAAGCATTCGACCGAAGCCCCGGTGAACGGCGGCCGTAACTATAACGGTCCTAAGGTAGCGAAATTCCTTGTCGGGTAAGTTCCGACCCGCACGAAAGGTGTAACGATTTGGGCACTGTCTCAACGAGGGACCCGGTGAAATTGAAGTACCTGTGAAGATGCAGGTTACCCGCGACTGGACAGAAAGACCCCATGGAGCTTTACTGTAACCTGACATTGGGTTCTGATACATCACGTACAGGATAGGTGGGAGGCATGGAAGCGAGGACGCTAGTCTTCGTGGAGCCGCCGTTGGGATACCACCCTTGATGTATCGGAATTCTAACCGTAGGAGTAACGAAACTCGGGACAGTGTCAGGCGGGCAGTTTGACTGGGGCGGTCGCCTCCCAAAGAGTAACGGAGGCGCCCAAAGGTTCCCTCAGCGCGGCCGGAAATCGCGCGAAGAGTGTAAAGGCAGAAGGGAGCTTGACTGAGAGCCAAACACGGCAATCAGGTACGAAAGTAGGGCTTAGTGATCCGGTGGCATCCAAGTGGAAGGGCCATCGCTCAACGGATAAAAGCTACCCTGGGGATAACAGGCTAATCTCTCCCAAGAGTCCATATCGACGGGGAGGTTTGGCACCTCGATGTCGGCTCATCACATCCTGGGGCTGAAGTCGGTCCCAAGGGTTGGGCTGTTCGCCCATTAAAGTGGTACGTGAGCTGGGTTCAGAACGTCGTGAGACAGTTCGGTCCCTATCCATCGCGGGCGCAAGAGATTTGAAGGGGGCTGCTCCTAGTACGAGAGGACCGGAGTGGACGAACCAATGGTGTACCAATTATCTCGCCAGAGGTATAGTTGGGTAGCTACGTTCGGAAAGGATAAACGCTGAAAGCATCTAAGCGTGAAACCAGCCTTAAGATGAGATCTCTCATAGAGCAATCTAGTAAGACACCTTGGAGAAGACGAGGTTGATAGGTCGGGAGTGTAAGTACAGTAATGTATTCAGCGGACCGATACTAATATGTCGAGGGCTTGACTTGAAGCAAAGACCCGATTTGTCGCAAGCAAAGCGAAGCGAGAAATCGAAAAGGTCGTGCAAACATCGAAAACAGCGACTGAATAAGGAGCGGTTTTCGATGAAGAAGTCAGCTTAAACAAAACGTTAAAAAGAACTTAACGGTTCATTCTTCTGTTGAAGTTTTGAGGGTACAAACCTCAAAATTAAATAATCCGGTGGTGATGGCTAAGGGGATCCACCTGTTCCCATCCCGAACACAGTAGTTAAGCCCTTATACGTCGAAAGTACTTGGCTGGAAGCGGCCTGGGAGGATAGATAGCTGCCGGTTAGAAAAAAGACATGTCATGTGACATGTCTTTTTTCTTTTACCGTCAGCCATCTTATGACCAACGGCGGGGCTGGCTGCCCAACCGCCACGTCTAAAGGAGCTATGCGACGCATAGACGTGTAATCAGCTCGTCGATTGAGGATAGAATCTACGATTATGCAGTAAAGTCGGCAGCGGGAGCTTCTTAATGAAGTATTGCTGCAAGGAGTATTTTTGGAGGGATAGATAGCCATGCTTGAAGGAGCAAAGTGATGCACAAGCATGGATTAAGCTTTCTACCTTATTTTCTCTATTCGCGAGAGTATATCGTTTCAGTCAACAGCAATTTATTAACTCAAATTTCGTGTGGAATCAAGACGAAGTGTCGCAAAACTCGCGCTATGCAAAGAGATTTTACTATAGTAGATAGCTTAGCGCTCAGACAGTGCGACACTTAGCGGTTCGTGTCAAACCAATCAGCTTCGCTCTTCGAGCTTGCTTCTTGGGACACTATCGCATGGCGCGCATGAGCCAATCAGCATCGCCCTGCGGACTCGCTTCTTGGATGCGCCCGCAGATGATTCCGGACACTCATTTGCTAAAATTGCTATTCCTTGCACGATATACCCATCGCTCAATTTACTTGCCTTCTTATCAATTAGCGTTGTTCTGCAGACTCGCGTCTTGGATGCGCGAATAAAGAATATATGCGCCTGCTCTGTAAGCCTCGAAATTTGTCAACTGTGAATAGACATTAAAGCAGTATAAATCAGTGTTAAAGTGCGCTGTTTTGCACTTATTTACAAAACAATGTATAATTTTTAACAATTTGTCAGCGATTTTTAATAATATACTTGCTTTTAGTTACGTAATCATGATATAATTTTTTCGGACTTTTTAGAAAAAAATTATGGAGTGATTAATTAGATGAGAAAAATCAATTATTTGTTTTTGGCGGTAACGCTCGTTATCATGGTTGGCCTATTTTATATAAGCGGACAGCATCCTAACACTGTTGATCCTGAAACCTATAAGCCTGCCGTATATTCGACAATCGGCGCTTTGCTGCCTCCGGTTATCGCAATTGCTTTGGCCTTGATTACTAAGGAAGTATATTCTTCTTTATTCGTAGGTATTGCAATCGGTGCACTGTTATATTCCAACGGTAATCTTGAGCTTGGTTTAAATACTATGCTTTACAATGAAAACGGCGGCATGATTACCAAGCTGTCAGATAGCGGTAACGTTGGTATTATGGTATTCCTGGTTATTTTAGGTATCATGGTAGCTCTTATGAATAAGGTTGGCGGTAGTGCTGCTTTCGGTCAGTGGGCTTCTAAAAATATCAAGACCCGCGTTGGTGCGCAGCTCGCTACCATTGCACTGGGTGTACTTATTTTTGTCGATGACTATTTCAACTGTTTGACTGTTGGTTCCGTAATGCGTCCTGTTACCGACAGACATCAGGTTAGCCGCGCAAAGCTGGCATATCTTATTGACGCAACTGCTGCGCCGATTTGTATTATTGCGCCGGTTTCCAGCTGGGCTGCAGCTGTAACCTCATCAGTACCTAAAGGCTCTGATATTAACGGCTTTAACATGTTCCTGCAGACTATTCCTTATAACTTCTACGCAATTACTACCTTATCTATGATGCTTCTTTTGACCATCATGAAATTTGATTTCGGCAGCATGAAGGTTCATGAGGATAACGCAAATAAGGGTGACCTGTTTACTACTGCTGCTCGTCCGTATGGTGATGATGATGACAATACCGATAAGCCTAACGGTGCGGTTATTGACCTTGTACTGCCTGTAATTGTACTTATTATCTGCTGCATTATCGGTATGATTTATAGCGGTGGCTTCTTCACAGGCGAAAGCTTTGTTGATGCTTTTGCAGGTGCTGACGCTCCTAAAGGCCTGGTACTCGGCAGCATGGCAACCTTCTTCTTTACCTTCTGCTTCTACATGGTGCGCAACGTAATGACCTTTAAGGAATTTACGGAGTGTATTCCTGCAGGCTTCAGAGCAATGGTTGCGCCGATTATGATTTTGACCATGGCTTGGACTCTGTCCGGTATGACCGGTCTTTTGGGTGCAAAGTTCTATGTACATGATCTTGTTGCAAACTCCGCAGGTATCCTGAAAATGTTCCTGCCGACAATTATCTTTGTTGTTGCTATGTTCCTTGCGTTCTCTACCGGTACAAGCTGGGGTACCTTCTCTATTCTGATTCCTGTTGTTTGCAACGTTTTCGGTTCCGGCGATACCTATGAAATGCTGATTATCTCTATTGCTGCCTGCCTGAGCGGCGCGGTATGCGGTGACCACTGCTCGCCTATCAGCGATACAACGATTATGGCATCCGCAGGCGCGCATTCCGACCACGTTAACCACGTTTCCACACAGCTGCCCTATGCTTTGACTGCAGCTTCCGTGTCTGTTGCCGGCTATCTGATTGCCGGCGGTATTGCGTACTTTACGGAAAACTCCTTAGCGCTGATTGCTTTGCCTATTACGCTGTGCTTATTATTTGTAACATTGCTGGTTATGCGTACTTATATGCGTAAACAGGCTGCTTAAATGAAATATTTTATGAACGAAAAGCTGATACAGAAATGTATCGGCTTTTTTTATGTTAAGCATTGCTTATCATAAGCGTAATATTATGCCTTATAAATATAACCGGGCAGAGAAAATATCAATTTGCTATTGTCTGATTTTAGTATTATAATATCTATCACTAGTTAAAAGAAAGAGAAGGTATTGAAAATATGCGAACAAGCATGGACATGCTTAATGGTTCCTTATGGGATAAAATACTAAAATTTTCTATGCCGGTAGCTGCAACCGCTATCCTGGAGCAGTTTTTTACCGCTACAGACGTGGTAATTGCCGGCAACTTTGCTAACAGCGACAGAACAGCGGCAATGGCTGCCGTAGGAACAGATTTGCCGATTATCGGTATGATTATTTTTCTGTTCTTGGGCCTGGCCTTAGGCTCCAATGTTGTTATTGCGCAGTCTATCGGCAGACGTGATACGGACGGCGTAAAGAAGGCGGTGCATACTGCTGTACTGCTTTCGCTGATTATCGGTATTGCGGTAGCTGTTTTTGCACAGTTTGCTGTTGTGCCGATTTTAGGTTTGCTGGAAATTCCGGCAGAAGTTTTACCTTCAGCTGTGATGTACCTCAGAATATATTTTTTAGGTATGCCGATTATTTTGCTGTACAATTTTGAAGCGGCTATTTTCCGCAGTATCGGTGAAACGCAAAAACCGTTGATGGCGCTTATTGCAGCCAGCCTGGTTAATATTGTGCTGGATTTATTCTTTGTCTGCGTATGCAAGCTGGATGTTACTGGTGTAGCTATTGCTACAGTGTTGGCTAACGCGGTTTCTGCTTTGATTCTGCTCCGCTTATTGCTGAAAACAGATTCTATAATTAAGTTGGAATGGAATAAGCTGCACCTTGATATGCCTACGCTGAAAGAAATTGTAAGCATCGGCTTGCCTGCAGGCATCCAAGGCGCAGTTTTCAGCCTGGCTAATGTTGTTATTCAGGGTGCTATCAACAGCTTGGGCACAGAGGTCATTGCAGCCTCCAGTGCTTCGCTGATTCTGGAGATGGTAGCGTTCAGTATCTTCAGCTCCTTTACACAGGCGTGTACGACCTTTGTCGGGCAGAATTATGGCGCCAGACAGATGGCCCGGTGCCGTGTGATTTTACGCTTATGCCTGCTGGAGGATGTTATCTGTACGGGCTTTTGTATGCTTATCGTATTTCTCTTCGGTGACAGGCTTATTGCGCTCATCAACGACGACAGCGAGGTTATCAGGCTTGGTTATATCAGGGCTTCTATTGTATTCTGTGCCTACATTTTCAGCCTTTCGTATGATGTGATGTCCGGTTATCTGCGTGGCTTCGGCATATCGTTTTTACCGTCGCTGCTTACAATTTTAGGTGTCTGTGGTGTACGCTTTTTATGGGTTGCCTTTGTTTTCCCGGTGTATCATGATTTCCGTACCTTAATGTATGTTTATCCTGTAAGCATGGGTGTTACCGCTGTGCTGATTTTTGCTGCGCTGATGTGGTGCAGACCGTCTAAAAGATTTGCGTAAATAATTTTCGAAGTGTTTTTTGGAGCAAAATACTGTTGTAAGTGAATATATTACTGATATAAAAAGCAATACTGCTCATTATAATATGCCGGTACGCAAATGTGCCGGCTTTTTTGTACGCTAAAGCATAAGATATAAAGTCTTGCGGGGGGGACAAATGTGCTACAATACTAACGATGATTATTAAAAGGATGGGATTATGTGTTTAGTAGCGCTTTGAAAAAAGAAATAAGGACGATAGTTATTACTTCTGTTATTGTGTATTGTATTTTAATGTTATTTGCTTGCGGCATATCTGGTGATTATACATTAAGACACTCTAACGGGATTATTTTAAGTGCGGTTGGTATTGCCTTAGCCAGTAGAGTTTATATAGAACGTAAAGTATATTTTTGTCAAATTTCCTTACTATTTTTATTGGCAAACAGTATATTTTTAATAAAGTTGGTATTAGGTAATTTTATAGGTCTAAGCAGTGTAAAAAATTATGCAAATTTTTCAATAGCGTTGCTTAATTTAGCGTTATTGTTGCCAATGCTTTTTGAGAAACATGTAATACGCAGTGTACTTAGGTTTATCTTTTTAGCCGTTATTTTATTACCGGTATTTGTTATTTTGGGATACTATTCGGTTACCAGTACTGTATTTGCTCCGGATACTCTTTTGGCAATTGCTCAGACTAATATTCAGGAAGCTATAGAGTATGCAAAAGACAATTTTTCCTGTAAAACAATTTTCTTAATTATACTGACAAATGCTTTTGTATTTTTCGTTGCAATAAAAAATACGCAAAAAATATTGTGGAATAAGTATAATCTATTTCTAGTGTTATTCTGTATTACTGCTTGTTTAGTAGGTGTGTATAAGTATAGGGATAATATTATTACAGATATACCTAAACAGGCATCTAAGACATTAGCTCAATACAAGAATTTTTCAAAGGAAAGAACTGATCGCAAGGATAATATGTCTAAACTGCTTTTGTCACATAAACCGGAAGCGGGCGTCTACGTATTGGTTATAGGTGAATCGCAAAACAGAGCGCATATGCAAGCTTATAATTATCATCGGGCAACTACACCGTGGTTGGACAGTATGAAAAATGATAAAAACATGTTGCTGTTCACCAAGGCATATTCGTGTCATACGCATACTGTGCCTACTTTGTTATACGCATTGACTGCGAAAAATCAATACAATAATATTGCTGTAAAAAATGCGGTAAGCGTATTAGAAGTTGCGGAAGCGGCAGGCTTTGAAACTGTCTGGCTGAGTAATCAGGTTAAATATAGTGCTTGGGATACTCCAGTTACAAGCATTGCTAGTGAAGCTAATCAACAAAAATGGATAAACAGTACTCTTGGTGAAAGTACAAATACAGATTATTTTGATGGTAAGCTTATCGAAGAGCTTGAAAAAATAAAAATAACTGACAAAATGTTGATAGTTATGCATCTTATGGGCAATCATGGTTCTTATGAACAAAGATATCCGAAAGCATTTGAAAAATATGATGGAAAAAATACCATTGATAAATATGACAACAGTATTATTTATAACGATTATGTGATGAGTCAGGTTTATAAAAGAGCCAGAAAGATTCCAAATTTCAAAGGATTAGTTTATTGTTCTGACCATGCTGATGCTATAGATAAAAATTTATCGCATGATGCTGCTCAATTTGATTTTGATATGACTCACATACCTCTCTATATATACTTATCAGATTCATATATCCAAAATAATTCAGCTAAATATAAGAGTTTGGAAAAACAAAAAACAAGCTGTTTACTAATGATTTGTTATTTAATCTTATGCTGGGCGTTTTAGGCATAAATTTGAATAATATTTATGAACCTAATAATGATCCGACAGCAGACACGTTTGATAATAATAAAGAACGCTTTAAGACGTTATATGGGAAAAAGTATATTTGTGAGGAAAAATTGTGATACAAAAAACCGGTACGCAAATGTGATATGTACCCAGTTTTCTGGACACCGCTAAAAATTTGAATAATTATATTTACATCATGGATGCTTCTCTGAATTTAGAGGGAGGCATCCATTTTGTTTTAGCTTGAATTCTTTTGTTGTTATAATAATCGATGTACTCAGCTATAGCGTTTGAAAAAGATTCAAACGAAGGGTAATCTTTTTCAAATCCGTAGAACATCTCGTTTTTTAATCTGCCAAAGAAAGTTTCCATAATACAGTTGTCATAGCAGTTACCTTTCCTAGACATTGATTGAATGATTCCGTGCTTTTGCAATTCATTCCTATAAAATGCATGCTGATATTGCCATCCTTGATCTGAGTGCATAATAAGACCTTTTACAGAAGGAAAACCTTTAAATGCCTTTTTCAGCATGTCCTTTATTTGCGCCATATCTGGATGTAGAGAAAGATTGTAAGAGATTATTTCATTGCTGTTCATATCCAAAATCGGAGAAAGATAACATTTGCCCCAAGGCAGATTGAACTGCGATACATCGGTTGTCCACTTTTGCAAAGGTTTTTCGGTATTGAAATCTCGATTGATGATATTATCAGCAACTTTGCCAACATCGCCTTTATAGGAGTGGTATTTTTCCTTGGGACATTTTCCAAACAAGGTAAGCTGATTCATGATTCGTTGGACACGCTTGTGATTTACTCGAAAACCTCGATTCAGAAGCTCCTTATGTACGCGCCTTACACCATATCGCTTTTTGTTCTCGTTGAAGATAACAATAATTTCGGATGATAAGTCGGCATTTCGTTCGCTAACTTTATCTGTCTTGCTAAGCTCGTAATAGTACGTTGAACGCGACAGTCCAATCGCATCCAGCAAATAATTCAGTTTGTAACCTTCTTCACGCAGTTTTTGGACGAGCGCAGCTTTTTCGCCTTGAGTTGCGCTGCGCATCTCTCTTCTCTCAAGGCAATCTCTTTTTTTACAATAGCAATCTCCGCTCTCAAGCGCTCATTTTCTGCTCTGAGCAGAATCATTTCTTCTCGTTCTGATGGAGTAAGTTCTGCCGGCTCTATTTTTTTCTTCATTTCAGGCTCCTTGGGTGGTCGTCCTTTTCGTTGTGCGACCAATCCCTGATACCCTTTAATTTTATAGCATCTAACCCACTGATACAAGAGTCCAGCGTTAATTCCTGCAGAAATAGCTGTTTCCTTATTTGACGCACCAGCTAATACTTTGGCTACAAGTTCATATTTCTCTTCTGCTGACCAAGTTTTTCTCTGATTTTTATGTCTTAATGCTTCTGGACCACATTTATCTTCTATCCGAACCCAAACTCGGATTGTATTGTGGAAATTTTTTTCTGTTATATCTTTAGGCGTTTCAGGCCATTTACCTTGTCGATATAATTCTACACACTGTCTTTTGAACTTATAGCTGTATTTCATTAAAATACCCCCAATACTGGGTGTCCAGTATTGGGGGTACATATCAATGTGCCGGCTTTTTTGTGCGCTAATGCTAACTTTATTGTTTATCCGGTTGGAATTTCAGTATATTTTTGTTATAATGAGTAAAGAGGATTCAAAGGAGGAAGGGCCATGAAAATAGAATTTACAAAAATGCATGGTGCTGGTAATGATTATGTCTATGTAGACTGCACCAAGGAGATGCTGCCGAACCCGGGCGCTATTTCCGAATATGTAAGTCATAGACGCTTTGGTATTGGCAGTGACGGTCTTATCTGCGTTTGCAAATCTGACGTTGCTGACTTCAAAATGCGTATGTTCAACGCTGACCGCAGCGAAGGCAAGATGTGCGGTAACGGCGTACGCTGCGTAGCTAAATTTGTGCATGACAAAGGTCTGACCGATAAAACTACTATTACGCTGGAAACACTTTCCGGTGTAAAGGAAATTGAAATGGTTGTCGAAAACGGCGAGGTTGTAGGTGCAAAGGTAGATATGGGCAAACCTGTTTTCCGTGCTACCGAAATTCCGATGAACTGCGACCATTATATTTTCGTTGACCAGGCAATTGTTCTGAATGATAATCATGATGATGTAACCAAAGAAAAAGTTTTCTATAACGGTACGGCAATTTCTATGGGCAATCCGCACTTTGTTACCTTTGTGGATGATGTGGACAGCCTGAACTTGGAAGAACTGGGACCGCAATTTGAACATCATAAGCTGTTCCCGGAAGGTGTGAACACTGAGTTTGTACAGGTTCTGGACAAGAACACTGTCAAGTTCCGCGTTTGGGAGCGTGGCAGCGGCGAAACCTGGGCCTGCGGCACCGGTGCAAGCGCTGTTACTGTAGCCTGCATTATGCTGAACAAAGCAGGCAAGAAGGGCGAACCGCTCAATGTACATTGCAAGGGCGGCCTGCTAAAGGTTACGCATGAGCTGAATGACCATGTTACCCTGGAGGGCAACGCAGTCGCAGTATTTGACGGCGTAATTGATATTCCTGAGAGCATTATCAACGAGTAAACAAATTGCTTGAACTACTGGCTGCAGGTATCGCAATGCTTGCAGCTAGTAATTTTTCAGGCGTTTGCTATAAATTTAAAATGATTTTAATAATGGGGGTTTTTCAATGGCATTTGTAAACGAAAACTATTGTAACTTAAAAGAAAGCTTTCTTTTTGCTGATATCGCGCACAAGGTAAGCGCGTATGCTGAGGCACATCCAGACAAAAAGATTATCCGCCTGGGCATTGGTGACGTTACCCTGCCGCTGGCAAAATGTGTTGTTGATGCAATGGCTAAGGCTGTAGCAGAAATGGGCGTACAGTCTACATTCCGTGGCTATGGTCCTGAACAGGGCTATGATTTTCTGCATGCAGCACTGGTAAAATATTATGCTTCCTTCGGCGTTACCTTGGAAAGCGATGAAATTTTCATCAGCGACGGTGCAAAGAGCGATTGCGCTAATATCACCGATATTTTCAGCAATGCAAACACTATCCTGATTCCTGATCCGGTATACCCTGTATATCTGGATACCAACATTATGTGCGGCCGTCACATTATTTATATGGAAGGCAAGCCGGAAAATGATTTCCTGCCGATGCCGGACGAAAATGGTAAGGCTGACGTAATTTATCTGTGCTCTCCGAACAACCCGACCGGCTCTGCTTATACCAAAGAGCAGTTGGAAGAATGGGTTGCTTATGCACTGAAAAATGATGCTGTTATTCTGTACGATGCTGCTTATGAAGCATATGTAACCGATCCGGCAATTCCGCGCAGCATTTTCGTTATCGAAGATGCTAAAAAATGCGCTATTGAGCTGTGCTCTCTGTCCAAGACTGCCGGCTTTACCGGTACCCGTTGCGGTTATACCGTTGTTCCTCATGCACTGGTTCGTAAAACCGAAAGCGGCAAGGAAATGGAACTGAACAAAATGTGGCTGCGTCGCCAGACCACTAAGTTCAATGGTGTTCCTTACATTATCCAACGCGGTGCAGAGGCTGTATTCAGCGAAGAAGGCATTAAACAATGCCGCGAAAGCATTGCTTACTATCAGGAAAATGCACGTATTATCATGGAAGGCTTTGACAAGGTTGGCATTAAATATTATGGCGGCGTACATTCTCCGTACATCTGGCTGCAATGCCCGAACGGCATGAGCTCCTGGGAATTCTTTGACTTCCTGCTGGAAAAACTGCAGGTTGTAGGTACTCCTGGCGCAGGCTTCGGCAAAATGGGCGAAGGCTTCTTCCGCCTGACTGCTTTCGGCAGCCGTGAAAATACCATCGAAGCTATGGAACGTATTATTAACGGACTGAAAAAATAAGCTTAAGTATTTCAAGCCGTACTTTTTCTTGCGGGAGATAGTACGGCTTTTATGCAGTTATACTCATGTATACATTATATCTGTGCCTGAACGCTTGCTTTTTTGACAGTAATATAGTAAAGTATTACGTAACTTAGTAGATAATTTCACAATGAAAGGTGTGTTTTTGATGAACTTGAAGAAATTTTTGAAAGCTGCTCTGTGCGGCGCTATGGTTGTTGCAATGGCTGTTACTGCAGGCTGTGGCGGTGGCGATAAAAAAGCTGACAGCGGCAAAAAGGTATTGAAGGTTGGTATGGAATGCGCATACGCTCCGTACAACTGGTCCCAACCGTCTGCTGACGGCGGCGCTGTAAAAATCGCCGGCTCTAACGAATATGCTTACGGTTATGACGTTATGATTGCTAAAAAATTAGCTGATTCCATGGGCGCTGACCTGGAAATCCATAAAATCGAATGGGATGGCCTGGCTCCTGCAGTAGTAAGCGGCAAGATTGATGCTGCAATCGCCGGCATGTCCATTACCTCCAAACGTAAAGAGTCCGTTGACTTCACCAAACCTTACTACTATGCAACTGTAGTAGCACTGGTTAAAAAGGATTCTCCGCAAGCTCAGGCTAAGAGCGTTGCCGACCTCAAAGGCTCTATTGCTACCTCTCAACTGAATACCATCTGGTATGACCAGATTGACCAGGTTCCGGACGTTAAAAAGCTGCCTGCTATCGACAACGTTCCCGGCATGATTGTTGCGCTGAAATCCGGCAAATGCAACTTGATTGTAACCGATATCCCGACTGCTAAGGCTGCTGCTTTTGCTAACCCTGATCTGACTATGGTAACCTTCCCTGAAGACAAAGGCTTCAAAACTTCTAAAGAAGATGTTGAAATCGGTATTGCTATTAAAAAAGGCAACAAGGAACTGGCAGACGCTATGAACAAGGTTCTGAGCGGTATGACCGAGGCTGACTTCAATAAGATTATGGATGAAGCTATTAAGAAACAGCCTTTGGCAAAATAAGCTGTATAAGAATGGAATAGCTGCGTTGCAATAACGAGTTACGCCATTTGCAAGGGGCGGCGGTTGTCGCCCCTTTTTGTATTAAATTAAGGTGGTGTATGTAATGCCGGAAACATTTTTGGGCTGGGTAGTTTACCTGCTGCAGCAATATGGCTCTGTCCTGCTGAAGGGCGCGGTCGTTACTCTGCTGCTGGCAGTAGTAGGCACATTTATCGGCTGTATTATCGGCCTTATTGTTGGTGTTATCCAAACAATTCCTTTGGAGGATAATGACAGCAAGGTTAAGAGAACTTTGGTGCGCTGTTTGCAGCGCTTGTTAGACGCTTACGTAGAGGTGTTCCGCGGTACACCTATGATTGTACAGGCTATGGTTGTTTATTATGGTGCAATGAGCCTGTTTGATATCGATATGTCACCGCTGTTTGCCGGCTTTTTGGTTGTTTCTATCAATACCGGTGCTTACATGGCAGAAACTGTGCGTGGCGGTATTGAATCTGTTGACCCGGGACAAAAGGAAGCAGCAATTGCTATCGGTATGGACCATATCCAGACCATGCGCTGCGTTATTCTGCCGCAGGCTCTGCGCAACGTTATGCCGCAGCTGGGCAACAACCTGATTATCAATATCAAGGATACCTCTGTATTGAACGTTATCTCCGTAACAGAGCTGTACTTTGCTTCCAAATCTGCTGCAGGTGTATATTACAAATACTTTGAAATTTTCTTCATTACCTGCGTAATTTACTTTATTATGACCTTTACCGCTTCCCGCCTGCTGCGCTGGTTGGAAAGCAAGATGGATGGCCCGAAGGATTATCAGCTGGTTACCTATGACCCGATGATGGACCCCTGCGGTGATATTCCTCTGCCTACTAAGAAGCCGAAAGGACGGTACTAAGCTATGGAAAAGGAACTTTTGTTATCAGTCCATGATTTAAAGAAAAGCTTTGGCGAGCGTGAAATTTTAAAGGGCATCAGCTTTGATGTCCGTCGCGGCGATGTTGTCTGCATCATCGGTCCTTCCGGCAGCGGCAAGTCTACGCTTATCCGCTGCGTGAACTATTTGGAGCATCCGACTGCCGGCACTATTGATTACCGTGGTACGGATGTAAATGAAGCTTTCAAAAAGCTCACTATGTATCGTACTAAGGTAGGCATGGTGTTCCAATCCTTTAACCTGTTCAACAATATGACCGTTCTGGAAAACTGCATGGTCGGTCAGGTTAAGGTCCTTGGCAAAAGCAAGGAGGAAGCTCGCACAACTGCGCTGAAATATCTGAAGCATGTTGGTATGGATACTTATGTAAATGCGAAACCGCATCAGCTTAGCGGTGGTCAAAAGCAGCGTGTGGCAATCGCACGTGCGCTGGCGCTGGAGCCGGAGGTTCTTTTAATGGACGAGCCGACAAGCGCACTGGACCCGGAAATGGTTGGCGAGGTTCTGCGCGTTATCCGTGACCTGGCTAAGGAAGGCCTGACGATGGTTATCGTAACGCATGAGATGGCTTTTGCCCGTGACGTTTCTAACCGTGTTATCTTTATCGACCAGGGTGTAATTGCTGAGGAAGGCGAGCCGCAGGAGCTGTTTACGCATCCGAAGAATAAACGTACCCAGGATTTCTTAAGCAGATTTGCTAACGCTTAAGCTAATTTTATAACGTAGCTTTGCTCTCTGTTTCAAGGTATACCTTGAAGCAGGGAGCTTTTGTTTTGCGATGAGCTTTTATCATAACCGAGAGATGCAAGAAGAAATTATAAGTCAACGCAGGAATTTTATTTATTGCTGTAGAATTTCTATTAAGGCGAGGAATATCTCTGCTTAGAAAGAGTTAAAGGTAGTGATAAAAATGATGAAGGTTTTGCGAAGTGTTTTGCTTTGCGCTTTACTGTTGACTACTCATACAGCATTTGCCGCTAAGGGCACTCTGTTATATATACCCATGGACAACAGACCGGTGTGCCTTGATTACACAGTGCAGACGATGCAGGCTGCAGGCTGGGATGTGCAGCTGCCGCCGGCTGAATATATTGCCGGTGCTCAGTCAGCAGGGCAGCCGGATAAGCTTTTTAACTGGCTGGAGGCTAAGGCCGGTGAATCGGTAGCCATTGTTGCTTCTTCCGATGCTTTGCTTTATGGCGGGCTGGTAGCATCGCGCACACATGAAATTTCGCCTGAGCTTCTGCAGCAGCGTGCCGAACGCTTGGTAGAGCTGAAAAAGCAGCACGGCGGACAGAAGGTTTATGTTTTTACCACTATTATGCGTTCTCCTAAGGCCAGCAGTGCACCGACAGAGCCTGCATATTATAAGGAATGGGGCCCTAAGATTTTCCGTTTGGGAGAGCTGGAGGACAAGCTGGAGCTTAAGCAGATTAAGCGTAAAGAGGTAAAGGAGCTGGCGGAGCTGCGCAGCAGCATTCCCCGGGAAATACTTGCTGATATGTTTGTGCGCCGCAGCAACAATATCCATGCTACGGAGCTTTTGCTGCATGGTGTGGAAAGCGGCGATTTTGATTATATGCTTATCGGGCGTGACGATACCGCTGCCTATTCTCAGGCACATAGGGAAGCACGCGAGATGGATATTCTGGTGAATGAGCTGCCGAAGGAGAAAATCCGTTTCTTCGCCGGCGCAGATCAGCTTGGCCTGCTGCTTTTGAGCCGAGCTGCCAACCGTCTGCAGTATGAGCTGCCTTTGGTAAATGTAACCTATGCTGTCGGCAAGGGCGGTAAAACAGTGCCAACCTACGAGGATGATACTGTGGCCGTTAGTGCCAAGCAGCATATCTATGCGGCAGGTGCTTTCCCGGTATATTCGCGCAAAAATGCGGATTTGGTTTTGGCTGTCAACACTCCTGCCGATGGTGTGACGCATGAGGCGTCTGATGCAAGCAATAGCTATAAGGCATTGCCTGCTACCGTAAATTTCGTCAATAAGGTTGAAAGCATTCTTAAGCATAATCATCCTGTGATTGTGGCAGATATCCGCTTTGGCAACGGTGCGGACAATGCTTTGATCAAGACCTTGTTTGACAAACAGTTGGCATATCGTCTGGCATCCTACGGCGGTTGGAATACCGCGGGCAACAGCCTGGGCTTTGCCCTGGCGCAGGGCCTGCTGCATAAGCAGTTAACACCGGAAGCAAGAGAAAATCTGCTTAATGTGCGTTATCTTGATGATTGGGCTTATCAGGCGAATGTGCGCATGCAAACCTATCAGCAGCTTATCTGGCCTAACTATTGGCCCAACAGCGGACTGAATGAGGAGCAGCGTACTGCGGCTGAAGCATATATTACCCGGGAAATCAACAAGGTAAGCAAGCCGTATATGGGCAACACTGCCGAAGAATATAAATTTACGCTGCCGTGGAGCAGAATGTTTGAAGTAAAGGTGGATCGATAAAATGTCGATGAAGTATACGCTTCGCCTTGCGAAGCCTGAAGATGCCGAAAAGCTGCTGGAAATTTACGCGCCATTTGTCATCAGCAGCGACAGGACGCTCAGTGATGTATCATTTGAATACGAGGTGCCTTCAGTAGAAGAATTTACTGAGAGAATCAAAAATATTTCTGCGGACTATCCTTATATAGTTTGTGAGCACGAAGGCAGACTGCTTGGTTATGTTTATGCTCATCCTTATATTCAGCGTGCTGCCTATCAGTGGGGCGCTGAGGCAACTATTTATTTGGCGCCTGAGGGGCAGGGATGTGGCTTAGGTAAAGTTATGTATGCAGCGCTGGAAGCTTTACTGCGCCTGCAGGGGGTAGTTGTTACCTACGCCTGCATTACTGCCAGCAATGAGCACAGCGTCAAAATGCATGAGGCTTGCGGCTATAAAATTATCGGTACTTTCAATAATACAGGCTTCAAGCATGGTCATTGGCTGGATATGGTGTGGATGGAGAAGGTTATTGCCGAATATCCCAAGCAGCCTGCGCTGATCAAGAAGATAGGCGAGATGCCGCTGGAACCCGTGACAGCAGTTTTAAAAGAGGCTTCAGCAAGGCTGCAGTAATAGCTTAGCAGAAAGCAGTTTTTGTGTATCGGCGTAACAGTATTTTAAAAAGCTGTTGTAAGATTTTAGCAGAAAAAGAAAAAGCACTGTCAGCTCTATCTGATATAAGAATATCAGTGAGCAGACAGTGCTTTTGTGTTTTTAGATGTTTTTCCAGGGGATAGCCTTTCTCTCCAACCATTGCAGGAACAGGTTAAAGAGCAGGCCGAGCAACGACAATACAATAACTCCGGCCATCAGGCGGTCGGTAATCATCAAATCGCCGTAATGCAGGATGAGAGCACCGATGCCGACCTGGGCAGCAATCATTTCTGCTGCTACCAGCAGCAGCAGAGAGGTGCCGGCAGCAAGGCGCAGACCTGCGAAAATCATAGGTAAGGCGTTAGGCAGAACAACACTTTTCATCGTTTTCCACCAGCTGGCGTTAAAGCTGACGGCAACCTTGATAAGCAGTGTATCAACATTTTTGACACCGCTGTAGGTGTTCATTGCTACCGGAAAAAAAACGCCGAGAGCAATAATCGTTACCTTCGAAAGCTCGCCGATTCCCAGCCAAAGGATGAATAACGGCAGCAAAGCGATTTTAGGGATAGGATAAAGAGCGTTGACAACAGGATTGCCGATTTTATCTGCCAGTGCCGAGGTACCGGTAACAAGGCCCACTGCAAGGCCGATAAGGCTGCCGACAGCAAAACCGATTAAGATACGGTACATGCTGGCTGCCAGGCTTACGCCGATTTCGCCGTCAGCAAGCATGGTAAGCAGGGCGCTGATAATCTGGCTCGGTGCCGGCAAAAACAAAGAAGAAACCAGGCCGCAGCGGCAGATAGCCTCCCAAAAGAGCAGCAGGATGATGATGGAAGCAACGCTTACCCAATGCGGATAGGTCTTTTGCCAATGCGTCATACGATTACACACGATATATTCGTTAGCTGCGCTCGCAGAAGTTTTCTTTTCAGGCATTGTCTTCCACCTCCATTAAGGCAGCACGCGCATCCTTGCTGATATGCTCCCAAATGATACGGACAAATTCCGAAATTTCGTCTGTGTGCTCAGGCTTAGCACGCTCGGCACGCGGAAGGGCAATCTGCAGTATTTTGCTGACCTTGCCGGGGCGACGCGAAAGCAGTACAACTCTGTCAGCAAGCATTACTGCCTCCTGAATATTATGTGTAACATATAGCGTGGTCAGACGCGTCTTTTCCCACAGCGTTACCAGCTCCTCCTGCATGATGGTGCGTGTTTGCGCATCCAGGGCAGAAAACGGCTCATCCATCAGCAGCAGGTCAGGCTCGATAGCTAAAGCACGGGCAATGCCAACGCGCTGACGCATACCGCCGCTTAATTGGTGCGGGAAGGATTTTTCAAAGCCCTTTAAGCCTACAAGCTCAATGTAATGCTTAATGCGTGCCTCCTTTTCGTCTGCTTTCATGCCTGCTGTTTCCAAACCGAAGGCAATATTATCATGCACATTACGCCAGGGGAAGAGGCCTGTTTCCTGAAAGACGATGCTCATGCGAGGCTCATAGCCTGCAGCGACATCAGTAAATTTTACGTTACCGCTTGTGGGTTCCAAAAGTCCGGCGGTTATATTGAGCAAGGTTGATTTACCACAGCCTGACGGTCCTACCAATGCTACAAATTCTTCCTTAGTAATGCTGAGGTTAATATCCTGCAAAACAGGAAGAAGCTTACCGCTGGTGGTGGTGAAATTCTTGCAGATATTTGCGATTTCTAATTTCATTTTCTACCATCCTCCAAAAAGACTGGCGCTAACATATCAGTCGCAGCGTTTTGGTGCTAAAGCATCGTCAACGCATTTTGCAGCTGTTACATTTACGCCAGTCTTGCTTTAATACAAGTTTTATTTCTTCAGTGCTTCATCCAAAAAGCTGGTGTTGGCAACATCCTTCGCATCCAGTGTGCCGGAAATCATCTTGTTGTCAGTGTACCATTTAATCTGGGTCGCGATATCGCTGACGAGCAGCTTGCCGTCCTTATCAATATAGGGCAGGCCGGCTTTAATGTCTTCAGCCGGAGCCTTAACGTATTTGGCTACAATATTAACAACCTCTTCCAGCTTCTTGGCATCCTTCTTTTCTACTGCAGCTTCGTAGTAATAGTTGCAGGCTTTGTTGTAAGCACGCATGAAGCGTACTGCCGCATCCTTATTCTTCATAAAGTCAGGTGAGTAGAAGATAGCAGAGGTCTGGTAAGGAATAACGTCGCCAACCTGTACTACAAGTTTGCCGTAGCCTGCTTTTTGCACCTTGGTGATGTTAGGCTCGTTTAAGATACAGCCGTCAATCTGCTTGCTTTCCAGAGCAGCCATAACAGCACTGAGCTTGCTCAGGGGAACAATTTCCACATCATTGAGGCTCATGCCCTGGGTTTCCAGCATTCTGCCAAGCATATAATGGAAGGTAGAGCCCTTTTGCGTAATACCAATACGCTTGCCCTTCAAATCCTTCAGGCTTTTTACGCCGGCGTTATAATTGTCGGTGGTCACAAGCAGTGCAGAAGAGGAATAGCCTTTTTGTTCACGTCCTTTATCCGCAACAATACCCAGCTTTTGTCCGTTGGCTGCCATGTTATAAAGGCTGGCCGTAATGCCGGTAGCACCGACATCAACCTTAGAGGAAGCGGTGGATACGGCAATCGGATGAGCGGCATCAAACCATTGCGGTTCAATTTCTATACCTTCTTCAGCAAAGAAGCCCTTATCCATAGCGATAAATAAAGGGGCGCTGCTTGTCAGGCGCAGCATGCCAAGGCTTACCTTAGTCTTTTCTTTGGGTGTGTCTTTTTTTGAATCGTTACCGCCACAGCCTGCAGCTAATACTAATAGGCAAAGGCTGAGCAGAATAGCAACAATTTTCTTCATTAATAAATCCTTCCCTTCTCCCAAAAATTCATAAAATACCGCTTTTATTCTACACTATTTAACAATAAAAAGCAGTAATATTAATGAAAAAATCGTTTTGGAAGCTAAGAAAAAGTTTTTTTGTACGAAATGAAACAGAATTTGCTGATGCTTTAGACACCTTTATGTGAAAAATCTGTGTTAATACGGTTCTTAATAACAAAAAAATGCTATAATATAATAGTATGTTTGAAGAAAGGACGTGGAGATGTGAAGATAAAATGGTTGGTGCAAGGCCTGGCCTGCAGCAGCGTACTTTTCTGCAGCAATATGGCCGCTGCCGCTGACACGCTGTTGGCGCAGGTGCCGCTGCAGCTGACAGCAGAGCAGACTGTTACTGCCGAGCTTTGGGGTGACAGGCTGTCTAACGGCTACGCCAATGATCTGCTTGTTATGATTAAGGATAAGGACAAGAAGCTTTTGACGGCTCATGCACCTTCTATTAAGGGAGGATATAATTGCCAGCTGCAGCCTATTAAGCTGTGGGCAGGCAAAAGCGGCAGACAGCAGCTGCTGGTGAGTGCTGCTCAGGGAGATTGGCATGCGCCCAGTGAATATCGTGTGCTTTCCTTTGCCAACAAGAAAAATGTGCGTGAGGTCTTTGGTGCTGCCGAAAGCATGGGACTGGTTACGCAAGCCTATGCCAAGGACGGTAAAATGCATGTAGCTTTAATCGACGGCAATAAATCTGATTTAACGCCGGCAACAGGCAGTGAGGTTGAAGACGGCAAGCTGGAGTATGGCGGCTTGCATTCGCTGGTGGCACATGATGTAGATAATGACGGTACAGATGAATTATTGGGCTGTCAGCAGCTGGTGCAGAAAAAGCAGCCTCTGGCAGATGTGGGCGCTATCTGGAAGCAGGACAAGAAAACTAAGGAATGGAAACAGTTTTCCCTGACCATTATGACGCTTGCGCCTACGCCTAAGGATAATACCGTAAATGATGGCAAGGATTTTGCTGCCGGTACTATATTGGTGCGTAAGATGGTAGTTCCCGGCGGTGAGGCGACCTTCCCGGTTTTTGCCGGCAAGGATGTAGAGCTACAAAATAAAATGAATAAGCTGCTGCAGGATGAATGCAAAGATTATCTGGAGCATTTTTACAAGGGTGAGGCAGATATGGCTTTTAAGGTGATGCGTGCCGATGAACAGATTCTGAGCCTGCAGCTGATCAGCGGTAAAAACAGCTTTATCCATCATCAGCTGAACGTAAATCCAAAGACTGCCGAAAAAATCAGCCTGGATGAAGTGCTTAATGTCAAGGATAAGGATTTGCTGCCGCTGATTAATCTGCTGAATACCAATAAGAAGGTTGTATATAAGGACAGACTGCCGGATGAATGGTATATTGAAGGAGATAACCTGTTCTTGATGCAGCGTATTGATGGCGTGGACCAGGTATCGGGTTTTGCCATGGGCAATCTGCATAAATTTTTGCTGAAAAAAGAACTGTTGAACAGCAAAAGCTGACTGGTCAGTCAGTAAAATTTGTGAGAAGAAGATAATGTGAGAAAATACAAGAAAAAGCGGCGAAAACTGCTTAAATGACGTTTGCTTTTCTGAAAAATGTCCATTATAATAGTAGTATTCTGAAACTGGAGCAGGAATATTTTCAGGTAAAGGTGCTATCGACAATATAGCAGTATCATTTGTCATTATATATATTGAGTAGTTTCAGAGTGAAGGTGAAGGAGGTTTTTTTATGTTAAGTTTTATTCGCTCCGGCCGTGCGAGAAAAGCAATGGCTGCGGTGCTGGCGGCAACCTTTGTATTGAGCGTTGCAGGCTGCGGTCAAAAACAGCAGCAGGGCGGCAATCAGGCGACATTGGTTAAAACCATGAAGGTTATTAAGCGTGACACCCCTCTGGTATATGATTATACAGGCTTTGTACAGGCTCAGCAGGAAATGGAGCTGAAAGCTCAGGTAAGCGGTCAGATTACAGCCAAGTATTTCAAGGGCGGTGACAATGTAAGTGCAGGCCAGACCTTGTATGCTATTGACCAGCGTACTTATCAGGCTAACGTGCTTAACGCGCAGGCAGGCCTGGCTAATGCCCGTGCGGCTTTGGCTAACGCAGCTCTGAATGCAGAGCGTTACAGCACTCTGTATGCACAGAATGCAATTTCCAAGCAGGTTCTGGATAACGCTATTATGCAGCGTGACCAGGCACAGGCTTCTGTAAATGCGCAGGAAGCAATTCTGGAAAATGCGCAGATTAACATGACCGATACCAGCGTTTCCGCTCCGTTCAGCGGACGTATTGATACTACAGCACTGGAGGTTGGCAACTATGTAACCGCAGGTCAGACTACTCTGGCCAAAATCAGCAACACTGACCCCGTATTCGTACAGTTCAGCATCGCTGAGCCGGAATATCTGAAGCTTTCCGGTTCCCATGATAACAGCGGCGCTGCTTCTCTTGACAACCTGACTGTTGTTCTGAGCGATGGCAGTACCTATGATTTAAAGGGCACCGTAGCAGAGGTTAACCGCGGTATCAACGACAACACCGGTACCATGACTGTAAAGGCTTTATTCAGAAATCCTGCACATCGTCTGTTGCCAGGCATGTTTGCTCACGTACAGGCAACTGCAGGCACCAAAAAGGATGCTCTCTTGATTCCTATGCGTGCAGTTGTTGAATTGATGTATAAGAAATTTGTTTATATTGTCGGCAGCGACAACAAGGTTACCATGAAGGAAGTAACTCTTGGTCCTTCCGTCGGCCGTTTCTACATGGTTGAAGGCGGTCTGACCGGCGACGAGACAATCGTAGTTGAAGGTACCGGCAAGATCAGACAGGGTGCTCAGGTTAACCCGCAGCCGATGACTGAGGCTGATCTGGATACTACTGTTGACAACAGTGCTACCGCCGGCAAGAAGCAATAAGGAGGTTGGCTAGATGGCTCGTTTCTTTATTGATCGCCCTGTATTTGCGATAGTACTGGCGATTATTATTACCTTATTGGGCACGATTGCCGGCTTCAGCCTGCCTATCGCCCAATATCCTAACATTACCAAACCGCGTATCAGCGTAAACACCAACTATGTAGGTGCGAGTGCCGATATCGTTGAAAAGGCTGTAGCACAAACCATTGAGCAGAAGGTCAGCGGTGTAGAAAATATGCTGAACATGTCCTCCGTAAGTACCTCCAGTGGTGAGTACGAGCTCAATGTTGAGTTCAACCTGGAGAAAAACGCAGATATCGCTTCTGTAGAGGTTCAGAACCGTGTATCCCAGGCAACCAGCTCTCTGCCGAGCGAGGTTTCCGGTTATGGTGTTACTACTGCCAAAGAATCTGCCGAGACCATTATGTATTTTGGTCTTTATTCTCCTAAAAATACCTATGATGCTATGTTCTTAAGAACATATGCGGATGCGAACTTCCTGGATGCCGTAAAGCGTGTTAAGGGCGTATCTACCGTTGGCGAATATGGTCCGGAATATGCAGTCCGTATCTGGCTTAATCCTGAAAAAATGGCGCAACTGGGTGTAACTGTAACCGATGTTTCCAACGCTATCAAAACGCAAAACATTCAGGCAGCGGTTGGTTCTATCGGTAACCGTCCTACCGTTGACAAGCAGGAGCGTACCTATTCCGCAAGCGCTCAAGGTCGTCTGAATACGCCTGAGGAATTCGGTAACGTTATTATCCGTTCCAATAACGGCGATAACTTGAAGCTTAAGGATATCGCAACTATCAAAGAAGGTCCTCGTAATGACCTTATCGTCAGCAAGCTAAACGGCGGTGATTCCGTTGTATTCCCGGTATCCTTGACCTCCGATGCGAATGCTATCGAAACTGTTAAGAATATCCGCGAGGTATTAAAGGATGCTGAAAGCCGTTTCCCGGATGATATGAAGCTGATTGTTATTCAGGATAATACCCAGTTTATTACCGAATCCCTGGAGAAGGTTGCACATACCTTCGTTGAAGCCTTGATTCTGGTTATTCTGGTAGTATTCATGTTCCTGGGCAGCTGGCGTGCAACCTTGATTCCTATTCTGGCTGTACCTGTATCCTTGGTTGGTACCTTCGCTTCCTTCGTAATTTTGGGCTTTACTATCAACACTCTGACTGCTTTTGCAATGATTCTGGCTATCGGCCTTGTTGTCGATGATGCTATCGTTGTAGTAGAAGCAGTAGAGCATCATATCCAGGAAAACGGTATGTCTCCTAAGGAGGCAACCTACCGCGCTATGAACGAGGTTTCCGGTCCTGTTGTGGCTATTGCCTTCGTACTGTCTGCGGTATTTATTCCTGTAGCTTTCACCGGCGGTACTGTCGGTGAATTGTACAAGCAGTTTGCGATTACGATTTCTGTATCTATGATGCTTTCTGCTATTGTAGCTTTGTCCCTGACTCCTGCGCTTTGCTCCCTGATTCTGGTCAAGAAGGAAGAGGCGCCGAAGGGCTTTATCGGCAAGGCTGTAAAAGCATTTGACGATTGGTTTGCAAGAACGCTGGCCAAATACGTGAAAAACGTTGAAGGCTGCATCCGTAAATCTAAGCTTATCCTGACCTGCCTTGTTGTTGTGGTTATCTGCATCGGTTTCCTGGCGAAGGCAACGCCGACAGGCTTTGTGCCGAACGAGGACCAGGGCATGACTGCTGTATCCATAGCTTTGCCTGAGGGTGCTTCCAGTAACCGTACGCAGCAGATTATGGCAGGCCTTGCACAAAATATGAGAAAGCTCCCCGGCGTTAAAAACGTTATGGAGGTTAGCGGTATTGATATCCTGTCCATGGGCCAGAAGGCTAACGCTGGCCTGGCAGTAGTTACTATGGAGGACTACAGCAAGCGCAGCAACAGTGTACAGGATGTTATTCCGATGATTTTCGGCATGGGCGCACAGATTCCTGATGCAACCGTTATGGCCTTCCAGCCGCCTTCTCTGCCCGGTGCTTCAAGTACCGGTACTCTGAGCCTTTATCTCATGAACCTTGGCGGTGAGGATGTTAACACCATGGGTGAGCGTGCTAATGAATTTTTGGCTGCTTGTCGCAAGCGTCCGGAAATCGGTATGCTGTACACTACCTTGAACACCAATACTCCTATGTATCAGTTTGAGGTTGACCGTGATAAGGCACAATCCCTGAACGTTCCTGTATCTACTGTTTATTCCGCATTGCAGGCGTTCTTAGGCGGTAACGAAATCAACGATATCAATAACTTCGGCCGTACTTGGAAGGTTGTTATGCAGGCTGATGAAAAATATCGTACCGGTGTAGAGGATATGCGTTACTTCTTTGTACGCAGCAATGACGGCAAGTCTATTCCGCTGAATACACTTGTAAAGCCTACTCCTAAGAACAGCTCTGTTGTTATGACACGCTTTAACGGTGCCAGTGCGATTATGATTTCCGGTGACCCTGCCAGCGGTTATTCCTCCGGTCAGGCTATGGCTGCTATTGAAGAGGTTGCTAAGCAGGTTCTGCCTAATACCTATACCTACGAATGGACCGGTCAGAGCCTTGATGAGATTGAAGCCGGCAGCCGTTCCACTCAGATTTTCATTATCTCTCTGATTTTCGTATTCCTTTGTCTGGCAGCTCTGTATGAAAGCTGGACAATTCCTCTGGCAGTACTGCTGTCTGTACCTTCCGCAGTTTTCGGCTGCTTCCTGGTACAGTATGCACGTGGTCTGCAGAATGACGTTTATATGCAGATCGGTCTGATTACCTTGATTGGTTTGGCAGCAAAGAACGCTATTCTGATTGTCGAATATGCGAAGATGAATATGGAGCAGGGCATGGATGTTGTACATGCGGCTGTTGAGGCTGCTCATGTCCGTCTGCGTCCTATCCTGATGACCTCCTTCGCCTTCATCTTAGGCTGTCTGCCTTTGGCTATTGCTACCGGCCCGGGCGCTGGTGCGCGTGTATCCATGGGTAACGCCGTAGTTGGTGGTATGACCATCGCTACTCTCTTTGGTATCTTCCTGATTCCTGTACTCTTTGTAGTTGTTGAACGCTTCTTCAGCCACAAAAAGAAGGGGACTCCCGAAGATAATGTAACCGAGCAGCTGTAATGCTGCTAAAAAACGCCGCTCAAACGAGCGGCGTTTTTAATTTTCAATAGCTGGTTTTAGGCAGTAAAATGCATATTTTTAATTTTATACATAAATAATAGCATAGAAGTTAATGGCTATTCTGATTTGAAAAGCAAGCTCAAAAAGCCTGCTTTTTTAAGTTACATAAGTAAACCAATCCTTTTCAATAACAAAAGTGCTTTTTAAATTTTAATAACAATAACAAATTTAAAACGAATACAATCTGTAAGTAAACTAAGACCGTCCGTTTATTATGTGTGACATAAGCAACGGAATAACAGCAGAATTATTTTTATACTTAATTCAGCAAGGCAAAAAGGGGTGTTTGAAGTCAAATATCCGGAAGCATATTGCGGTAAATATTATATTTAAATTTATTTGGAAGGGGTGATTTATATGGGTTCCGTAACAACTAATCCGTGGCTGATTTCTATTATCAACATGACAATCGTTTTTGGTGTGCTCATTGCTTTAGGTGTACTCATGAGTATGATTCAGTTGGTTGACCCTACTAGAAATAAGCATTGAAGCAAATGATGCACTTTTTCCTTGTCTGATCTATTAACAAATGCACTTATTTTCCCGATATGGGCCAAGAGGAGGATTATTCTATGTTTGAGGCATTTATCGTCGCTTTGGCTTCTGTTTGGGCAGACTCAGGTTTTTCTGCTCTGACAAGTGGCAACGTAATTATGATTGGCGTTGGTCTGGTTCTGCTTTATATGGCTATAGGCAAAGGTTTCGAGCCTTTGCTGTTGTCACCAATTGCCTTTGGCTGTATCCTGGCTAACATTCCTAAAAACGGTTTCGAACAGCCGGGTGTTATGTCCGTTATTATGTATGGTATTCACCATGAAGTATTCCCGCCGTTGATTTTTCTGGGCGTTGGCGCAATGACCGACTTCGGTCCGCTGATTGCTAATCCTAAAACCTTGCTTTTAGGTGCTGCTGCTCAGATTGGCGTATTTGTATCTTTGATGGGCGCTATGGCGTTGGGATTTACTGTACAGGAAGCATCCGCTATCGGTATTATCGGCGGTGCTGACGGCCCGACAGCTATTTATCTGGCAGCTAAAATGGCTCCGCATCTTTTGGGTGCTATTGCCGTTGCAGCTTATTCCTACATGTCCCTGGTACCGCTGATTCAGCCGCCAGTAATGAAGCTGTTTACTACCGAAAGAGAACGTAAGATTGTTATGGAGCAGCTGCGTCCGGTAAGTAAATTTGAAAAGGTCGTTTTCCCGATTATGTGCACCATCGTTATTTCTCTGCTGCTGCCGCCGGTAACAGCTTTGATCGGTATGCTGATGCTTGGTAATCTGTTCAAAGAAGCAGGCTGCCTGGATCGTCTGTCCGATACTGCACAAAATGCATTGATGAACACCGTAACCATTATGCTGGCTACCGGTACCGGTCTTACCATGAGTGCTGAGGCCTTCCTGAACTATCAGACTATCCTGATTATCTGCTTAGGTCTGGTTGCTTTTGCTGCAGGCACCTGGGGCGGTGTAGTATTCGGTAAGATTATGTGCATGGTAGACGGTGGCAAGACTAACCCGTTGATTGGTTCCGCCGGTGTATCCGCAGTTCCTATGGCTGCCCGTGTATCTCAGATTGTCGGTCAAAAGGCTAACCCGGCAAACTTCCTGCTGATGCATGCTATGGGTCCTAACGTAGCAGGCGTTATCGGTACTGCAGTTGCTGCAGGTACCATGTTGGCTATGATCGGCCCTGTTGCTAAATAAACAGTTGTTGTAACATCTCTCCCCTAAAAGTGAAGCCCATCCGGTAAAACGGATGGGTTTTGCTTTTATTTAACTTTAAATAGACTTGCAGTCATCAGGCCGCGGCTGTTTGAAAGCAAAAAAATAACCAGTTCGCAGCTGGTTATTTTTTATTGCCAAAACTAAATTCGCAGTCGTTTCAGCATTCTCCCAATCTCTCTTTAGACAAATTGAAAACTGAGAGGATATTAAATTGTTGCTTTGCAGTATTTATTTTAGCAAACTGAATATGACAATCTGTTGCACAGGCAACAAAAACGATTAATGAACTTTTGAAATAGTATAGAAGGTAAAGTTAAGCAATAATGTAAATAAAGTAACTGTTTGACGGAAAACAGTGTGACCTGTGCAACAGAAGATAAAAAAATATAACTTTATACTTATTAAAGTAAGATAAGCATCTTGCTTATAGAACTTAGTTCCCCTTTAATTATCTTAGGAAGAGGTGATAAACAGTGGGTTCTGTAACAACAAATCCGTGGCTGATTGCCATTATCAATATGACCATTGTCTTTGGAGTTCTAATCGGATTAGGCATGTTGATGAGTTTAATCCAGGTAGTTGATCCTACCAAGGCTAAATAAGATTTAGCTGAAACAAGGTTTCAAAGCAGTGCTGCTGCTTTAAGCAGCTTCATAAGAAGAAATGACATTTTCTGATGTTCTGCTTGCGTTGCAAAGCAGACCACAGGTAGACTAGGGGAGACTGTGGTGATACAGTTAAAATGAAAGTGTTGTAGCATTATTGTGGAGCTTATTTGCACTTATAACATCCCAATTAAGGGAAACAAGGAGGAAAAATTCACATGTTTGAGGCATTTTTTGTTGCTTTGTCTTCTGTATGGGCAGACTCCGGCTTCTCTGCACTGACAGGCGGTCATGTAATCATGATCTGCGTTGGTCTGCTTCTGCTTTATATGGCTATTGCTAAAGGTTTCGAGCCTTTACTGCTGTCCCCGATCGCATTCGGTTGTATTCTGGCTAACATTCCTAAAAACGGTTTCGAAGAACCTGGTGTTATGTCCGTTATCATGTACGGTATTCACCACGAAGTATTCCCGCCGCTGATCTTCTTGGGCGTAGGCGCTATGACCGACTTTGGTCCTCTGCTGGCTAACCCGAAAACCCTGCTCCTGGGCGCTGCTGCACAGGCTGGCGTCTTCGTAGCTCTGCTGGGCGCTATGCTGCTTGGCTTCTCCGTACAAGAAGCTGCTGCTATCGGCATCATCGGTGGTGCTGACGGCCCGACTTCCATTTACCTGGCTGCTAAAATGGCTCCTCAGCTGTTAGGTGCAATCGCAGTTGCTGCTTACTCCTACATGTCTTTGGTTCCGCTGATTCAGCCTCCTATCATGAAACTGTTCACCACTGAAGCTGACCGTAAAATCGTTATGCAACAGCTCCGTCCGGTTTCCCACTTCGAAAAAGTTGCATTCCCGATCATGTGCACCATCGTTATCTCCCTGCTGTTACCTTCCGTAACCGCTCTGATTGGTATGCTGATGCTTGGTAACCTGTTCAAAGAAGCTGGCTGCCTGGATCGTCTGTCCGACACCGCACAAAACGCTCTGATGAACACCGTAACCATTATGCTGGCTACCGGTACTGGTCTGACCATGAGTGCTGATGCATTCCTGAACTATCAGACCATCCTGATCATCATCCTTGGTCTGGTTGCTTTCATCGGTGGTACTGCTGCCGGCGTTATCTTCGGTAAGCTGATGTGCATTGTAGACGGTGGCAAGACTAACCCGTTGATTGGTTCCGCCGGTGTATCTGCAGTTCCTATGGCTGCTCGTGTATCTCAAGTTGTTGGCCAAAAAGCAAATCCGTCCAACTTCCTGCTGATGCATGCTATGGGTCCTAACGTAGCAGGCGTTATCGGTACTGCAGTTGCTGCAGGTACCATGTTGGCTATGATCGGTCCTGTTGGTAAATAATTTATACTGAAACTCCCCTGAGGACGCGCTGCAAGGCGCGTCCTCTTAATTTTTGCCTAAAAAGCGGTCCGGAATACTAAACTGTCACATTTTAAACAAAAAAGATGGCATTTTTGTGTCCTCAATCAGTGGACATGTACTGTTGGATTACATTCAACATAAAAAATGAAATTAGCACCAGCTGTTAAAAATAACTTATAGAAGGTACTAAAAAAATTATATGAATCGCAAACCCTTGATATAATGGGCTTTGGAGCAGAAGGCTGCAATTTATCAAAGCAGATTTTATAAAGAGAATTAAGATAATTTTCAGACAAAAGGCTTATGCACGTTTCAAAAATCATTTACTCATAGTTTAACTTAATTCCGGAAAAGCATATAAAAGCATAAAAATAAAACACCATGACAGTAATGTACATAAAATACAATATAGAAGTATGCAACAAGAAAACACCATTTACGTTAATAATGTAAATTTTTCAATAAAATAACTTTTTATTTTACGCTTATAGTGTTATAATAGGTACATGGAAATGCAAGAAAATACATAAGCGATTTCCGTAAGTTCTTTGAAAACTACATATTAATAGCTGATATAGAATGCCTCCCTCGGCATTGTATATAAATTAATTTTAAAAGGAGGAACATAAAATGTCCCCAGCAATCAAATGTCTTATTTTGTTGGCAGTAGTTGCATTATTATTTGTAACCGAACTTATCCCTCTCGCAGTTACTGCTACCGGCGCAGCTATCGCATGCGGCCTCTTAGGCTTGATTCCTGCAAAACAAGTATTCAGCGGTCTGTCTAACTCCACCGTTGTTCTGTTCGCAGGTATGTTCGTAGTTGGCGCTTCCATGTTCTACACCGGCCTTGCACAAGAAATCGGTAATACCGTAGTTAAAATGTGCGGCACAGGCGAAAACAGCCTGATGTTCGGCCTGATGATCGTTGGTACCGTACTGTCCGCAGTATTGTCCAACACCGGTACCGCAGCTTGCTTACTTCCTGTAGCACTCGGTATCTGCTCCGCAGCTAAGATTCCTGCTTCCCGTCAGTTAATGCCGTTGGCATTCGCTTGCGGTTGGGGCGGTATCATCACCATGGTAGGTACTCCTCCTAACATCATCGCTACCGGTGCTATGACCGCTGCTGGTCTTGAGCCTTTCGGTTTCTTCGAATTCGCTTGGATTGGTATCCCGGTTTCCGTAGCTGGTATGATTTACATGATGTTTGTAGGCAAATATTTACTCCCGAACAAACAACTCGATGCTGACCAAGAAATCGAGCAAGAAATCGAAGCAAATGAAACCTCCAAATCTAAACAAATGGTATCTGGCGTTATCCTGTTGGCAGTTGTTCTGGTAATGGCTCTTGGCATTAAAGGTATTACTTTGGAAATGGCAGCAATCATCGGTGCTCTGGTTTGCGTACTGACCGGTTGCTTAACTGAAAAACAAGCTTATGCTTCTATCGACTGGGTAACCATCTTCCTGTTCGCTGGCATGATGCCTGTATCTAAAGCAATGGATGTAACTGGCGCTGGCAAACTCATCGCTGAATGGACTGTTGGCCTGATGGGCGGCTCTCCTTCTCCGTTGGTTGTAACCGCAGTTCTGTTCATCCTGTCCTGCGGCCTGACTCAGTTCATGTCCAACACCGCATCCGCAGCTCTGCTGTGCCCGATCGGTATTGCAATTTCTAAAAACCTGGGCGCTGACCCGAAAGCAGTTCTGATGGCTATCGCTGTTGCAGCATCCTGCGCATTCGCAACTCCGGTAGGTACTCCTCCGAACACCCTGGTACGTGGCCCTGGCGGATACAAATTCATGGACTATGTTAAAGCTGGTACCGGCCTGGTTCTGGTAGCTTTCGTAGTATCCCTGGTTGTTATCCCGATGGTATGGCCGTTCTTCCCTGGCAAATAATTTGTTAGGTTAGTAAACTAAAATACAAATCAATCCCCGTCACGAAAGTGACGGGGATTTTTGTTGTTCAAAATATGCCTGAAAGCACCGGAGATATGTGATTTTAAGGGTGAGCACACAGACATATTTTTAATAAAAAAGGTTTGTGAATCGATAAAATCATAAACAAACAATACTATGTATAAATATACAATAAGCTTAGTGGAAGAACATGTAAAGCACAGGAATAAAATAAATGAAAAAGGCTTGCAAATTTGTCAGAAGTGTGTTAAACTTAACACTGTCGACAATTAAGTAATTAAAGTAAGTGAAAAAGCCGATTAAGTAAGTAATGTAAGTGAGGGAAACTAAAAGCCTTCAACTACTTAAAACTTGGCTAAAATGTAAGCTCTATAACTTGTTAATGATAGAACTTACTGATAACTTGTAGAATTATTTTATTGATGACCTTCAGTGTGTATAGTGACACACAGACAACAAAACATTTTTATTATTTTAAGGAGGAAAACAATGTCCCCAGCTATCAAATGTCTTATTCTGTTGGCAGTAGTTGCATTATTCTTCGTAACTGAACTTATTCCTCTCGCAGTTACTGCTATTGGTGCCTCTGTGGCATGCGGCCTGTTAGGCCTGATCCCTGCTAAGCAAGTATTCAGCGGTCTGTCCAACTCTACTGTAGTACTTTTTGCAGGTATGTTCGTTGTAGGCGCTTCCATGTTCTACACCGGCCTGGCTCAAGAAATTGGTAACACCGTAGTTAAAATGTGCGGCACCAGCGAAAACAGCCTGATGTTCGGTCTGATGCTCGTTGGTACTGTAATGTCCGCAGTTCTGTCCAACACCGGTACCGCAGCTTGCATGCTGCCGGTTGCACTGGGCATCTGCTCTGCAGCTAAAATTCCTGCTTCCCGTCAGTTAATGCCGTTGGCATTCGCTTGCGGTTGGGGCGGTATCATCACCATGGTAGGTACCCCGCCGAACATCATTGCAGTAGGTGCAATGAATGCTGCCGGTATCGAGCCGTTCGGTTTCTTCGAATTCGCTTGGATCGGTCTGCCTATCTCTGTAGCTGGTATGCTCTACATGATGTTCCTGGGCAAATATCTGCTCCCGAACAAACAACTCGATGCTGACCAAGAAATCGAGCAAGAGGTAGAGGCTAACGAAGTTTCCAAATCTAAACAAATGGTATCCGGTGCTATTCTGCTGGGCGTTATCCTGGTAATGGCTGTTGGTATCAAAGGTGTATCTTTGGAAATGGCAGCAATCATCGGCGCTCTGCTGTGCGTACTGACCGGCTGCCTGACTGAAAAACAAGCTTATGCTTCCATCGACTGGGTAACCATTTTCCTGTTCGCTGGCATGATGCCTGTATCCTCCGCTATGGATAAAACCGGCGCTGGTAAACTCATCGCTGAATGGACTGTTGGCCTGATGGGCGGCGCTCCTTCTCCGCTGGTTGTAACCGGTGTACTGTTCATCCTGTCCTGCGGTCTGACTCAGTTCATGTCCAACACTGCATCCGCAGCTCTGCTGTGCCCGATCGGTATTGCAATTTCCCAAAACCTGGGCGCTGACCCGAAAGCAGTTCTGATGGCTATTGCTGTTGCAGCGTCTTGCGCATTCGCAACTCCGGTAGGTACTCCTCCGAACACTCTGGTACTCGGCCCTGGCGGATACAGATTCATGGACTACCTGAAAGCTGGTTGCGGTCTCGTAATCGTATGCTTCATCGTATCCCTGATCGTTATTCCGATGGTATGGCCGTTCTTCCCTGGCAAATAATTCCAGTCTGTCGATAAAGCACCATATGCTTCATCGCAAATGCCTTGACGTACCAGAAGTACGCCGGCGACATCTGCTCCTCGCCTCAGGCACTTTCTCGTCAGCCTGGTGATTCAAAATGATAAGGCAACAAATGCTTTGACAGTCAAAATGCAAATCAACCCCTGTCACGAAAGTGACGGGGGTTTTTGTTATATGTGTTGAATTTTGTTAATGGTGCCATAAAAAAAACACATCTTTTTGCTATACTTGCTTTGACCTCAAAAAGAGTAGAGGTTATAATAGTAAAGGAATATATTTAAGAATGAGGGATGCAAAATGATGAGTTTCGTGAAAAAGAATAAATATATCCTCGTAGCGGCTGCGATTTTGCTCGCAGGCAGCTATGGTGGCTATAAATATTATCAAAGCACGCAGGTTACAACTACTGCTGTTAAGATGGGCGAAGTAAAAAAAGGTAACATTATGCAAACTGTTTCGGCAACCGGCGCATTAAGCGCACAGGATAATGTTGATATCAGCTCCAAGATTACCGGACGAATTGTTGAGGTACTGGTTAAAGAAAACCAGCATGTCAACGCCGGTGACGTACTGGTGCGCCTTGATGCAACATCTTTGAACGCAACGCTGGCTCAGATGCAGGCCAAGCTGCATAATGCCCAGGCTAACTATGAGCGTAATCTGAACCTGCTGAACCGCGGTGCTATCAGCCAATCAACATTTGACAGCGTGGAAGCAGATTATCTTGTAGCCAAGAGCAACTATGAAAAGGCTGCTTCTGATGTTAATGATACTGTTATTACCACACCGATTTCCGGTTACATTATCGGTAAGCCTACACCGGTTGGCCAGACTATCAGCTCCGGTATCAGCACACCGCAGGTTATTATGTCTGTGGCAACACTGGATAATATGGAGATTGAAGCACTTGTCGATGAATCCGATATCGGTCAGGTTAAGGACGGGCAAAAGGTAAAGTTTACTGTTGATGCTTATCCCAACGAAACATTTACCGGTAAGGTACGCTTGATTTCCCGTAGTGCAACTACGGAAAACAACGTTATCTATTATAAGGTTTATGTTACTGTTGATGATGCTAAGGGCAAGCTGCTGCCGACTATGACAGCAAGAACCGAGATTATTATCGATGAAGCAAACGATGTAACCATTGTGCCTTTAAACTGCATATACAGTGAGGGCAGCCGCCACTACGTAAAGGTATATAACGAAAAGACTAAGGAAACACGTGATGTAGATGTAAAACTCGGTCTGACAAGTGACAGCGAGGTAGCTGTTACAGCAACCGGTCTCAGCGTTGGTGACAAGCTGCTGGTGAAGAAGGCTGTCAGCAAGCAGACCAGTAACAGAATGGGCCCCCCGCCGATGCACTAAGGAGGCGTTAGCTTTATGTCTGTTATCGAATTAAAAGATATTATGAAAACCTATCAGATGGGTGACAGCGTGGTACACGCGCTTTATCACGTAAATCTCAAGATAGAACCCGGTGAATTTACTTCTATTATGGGGCCTTCCGGCAGCGGTAAATCCACGATGATGAATATTCTCGGCTGTCTGGACAGACCGACATCCGGCGAGTATTTTCTTGATGGCAAGGAGATTGCTGGCTATGATGACGATGAGCTGGCGCATACACGTAATGCAAAGATAGGCTTTGTCTTCCAAAACTTTAATCTGCTAGCTAAGCTGACAGCACAGGAGAATGTAGCCTTACCGCTCGTATATGCCGGTGTAGATGAAGAAGAACGCATGGAGCGCGCAAAGAAGGCGTTGGAGGCCGTTGGTCTGGGCGAGAGACTTGAGCATAAGCCTATGGAGATGAGCGGTGGTCAGCGTCAGCGTGTAGCCATTGCCAGAGCCTTAATCAATAACCCGGCTATTATAATGGCCGATGAGCCTACAGGCAATCTTGATACCAAATCCAGTTACGAGATTATGGATATTTTCAAAAAAATGAATGAGAGCGGCAAGACTGTGGTTATGGTTACCCATGAACCGGATATTGCCGAGCAGACGAAGCGTATCCTGGTAATGCGTGACGGACAGCTGGTAAGTGATGAACGCAGCGGCGGTAAGACTGATTATGTTGCTATAGAGCTGCAGCATATGCGCTACGGTACGCAAAGCTGATAAAGGAAGGTAGATATTTATGTTGAATGAAAGCATTAAAATGGCTTTGCAGGGCATGGTTTCCAATAAACTGCGCACCTTCCTGACGCTTCTTGGTATTATCATCGGTGTTGGTGCCGTTATTGCGATGGTCAGCCTGGGCTTTGGCCTGAAGGAGAATGTTAAGAGCAATATCTCCAAGCTGGGCAGTAATCTGTTGATTATCACTTCCGGCGGCCGTACCTCTACCGGTGCACGACTGGCAGCAGGTGAAGGCGTTAAGCTGACGTATGATGATATGCAGGCTATCGGAAAGCAGGTTGACGGCATTGCCAACATTACGGCTAGTGTCAACAGAAGCTATCAAATGGTTGCAGGCAATCAGAACTGGACCAGCCGTGTTGAAGGTACAACGCCCAGCAACTTTACCATTTCCAGCCTGGAGGTTGATGACGGACGTATTTTGAATGATCGTGACCTCATAAGCCGCGGCAGAGTGGCAGTTATCGGTAAGACTGTTGCTGACAGTTTGTTCCCCGAGGGCAATCCTGTTGGTAAGATTATGCGTATTAACAAGGCACCGTTTCAGGTTGTCGGTGTTTTGAAAAGCAAGGGTCAGGGCAGCATGGGCATGGATCAGGACGACGTGGTTTATGTTCCCCTGACTACGGCACAGAACCGTATGATGGGTATTACGAATGTACAGCGCATCACAGTGCAGGCTGAAAATGAAAATATTATCAATGATGTGCAGGCCGATGTAGAACAGGTGCTGCGCACCCGCCACAAAATTAAAGAGGGCGCTAACGATGATTTTACTGTAGGCAACATGGCGCAGATTATGGAAACTATGATGGAAACAGCCAATAATATTACGATACTTCTCGGCTGTATTGCTGCTATCAGCCTTTTGGTCGGCGGTATCGGTATTATGAATATTATGCTGGTGTCTGTAACGGAGCGTACGCGTGAGATTGGTATCCGCAAGGCTTTGGGTGCAACATATAATAATATCCTGCTGCAGTTCTTGGTTGAATCCATGGTAATAGGTATTATCGGCGGCACATTAGGTGTAATGCTTGGTATCGGTGCTTCCTGTATTATCAGCAGTATGGCAGGATGGAATACGGTTATTTCCGTCTGGGCGATTGTTATTGCGGTAATCTTTTCGGTCGGCATCGGACTGTTCTTCGGCATTTATCCGGCACGTAAGGCAGCGCTGCTTGATCCGATTGATGCTTTGAGATACGAGTAAAATAATATGATAAAGTGAAGAGAGGTTATCTTCACTTTATCTCTAAAATTGGAGAAAAAATGACAAAACGAGAACCTAAACCCCCTACATTTAAAGATTATTTGCAGGCCTTTTCAGATTATCTGAGAAGGCCTAAAACTGTTTTTGATGTTAAAGACCGCACAAAGGGAATTTTATTGCTTATTGCGATAATAATTCTGCTGCAGAAGGTTGTACAAATGCTGAGTGATTGATATAATAAAATAATAGAAAAGTGTTGAGCAAGGAGGATGACTGTGACGGGAAAGGGACTTGGTGTTTTAGGCGGGACCTTTGATCCTATTCATATAGGGCATCTGCGTATTGCTGAAGCTATTTACGAACGTATTGCACTGGAACAAATTATTTTTATCCCGGCTTTTGTACCACCGCATAAGGTAGGACAGGATTATGCGCCGGCAGAGCATCGTTATGCGATGACCGAACTGGCGGTAAAGCCGTATACGCATTTTACCGTGTCGGATATGGAGTTGCGGCGTAGCGGCGTATCCTATACGATAGATACCCTGCGAGAGCTGCGGCAGATATATCCGGATAAGGAGCTTTATTTTATTATCGGAGCTGATTCGGTGGCTCAGCTGCATACATGGAATTCTATCAACGAAATGCTGCAGCTGGCAACCTTTGTAGCTGCCGGCAGACCGGGTTACGAAGGTGTGATGGAAGAAGTAGTGCATCATTTGGGCGCTGCTGCCGCAGAAAGAATTATGTTGCTGCATACACCCGAATATGATATTTCATCTACCGAAATAAGGACAAGGCTGCATGAAGGAGCGAGCCTGGCGGGTTTGGTGCCGCAGGCTGTGGAGCAATATATCAATGCTCACAATTTATATCAAAGGCAGGGATGAAGCAGAAATGATGACAATAGACGAAATGAAACAGCTTTTGCAGGCTTCCTTGCCGCCGAAGCGTTATAAACATTCTGTACACGTTTACGAAACCGCTTTGGAACTGGCAAAGTCACATAAGCTGCCGGAAGAAAAAATAGCGATTTGCGCGCTGCTGCATGATTGCGGCCGTGAGGTTGCCAGCAAGGAAAGTGCGGCGGAGGCAGATGCACTGGGAATTGCTATTGATGATGTAGAACGTAATCAGCCGATTTTGCTGCATGCCAAATTAGGTGTATACTATGCGCAGACCAAATATGGTGTAACAGATAAGGAAATTTTGGCAGGGATTTCGCAGCATACAACCGGTGCCGCCCACATGACGGATTTGGCAAAGGTTGTATTTTTGGCAGATATGATTGAACCGGGAAGAGATTTCCCGGGGATAGAGGATTTGCGCAAGCTGGCACATAAAAGCCTTGATAAAGCAATGCTTAAGGCTTACAGCAATACTATTGAATATCTGCTTGCCGGCGGACAATTAATTCATCCGCATTGCATTGACGGTTATAATGAGCTGATGCTGGCGCAGAAATCAGTTAACAAATAGGCAGGGCAAGTATGGAAGAGAATAATAATCAACAGCAGCCGGCAAAACGTCGCATCAGGCGGAAGTTTCGCTGGGGAAGATTGCTTTGCTTGCTGCTTTTTGCAGGACTTTTAGGAACAGCACTTTTTTTCGGAACCTGCTGGATTTATAACAATTTTATCAATCCGCCGCATGTAAGCGTAACTGCGGCAGATGATAAAATACGTGATGACCAGAAGCTCAATGAACGCATCAACGTTCTGCTGCTGGGAATTGATGATGGTGACAGCGAAGCGGCGGAAAGCGAGCCTAAGCGTACAGATGCGATTATTTTGCTGAGCTTTGATCCGCAGAATAATAAGGTTGCGGTTTTATCTATTCCGCGTGATACGAAGGTAATACTTCCGGGACACAAGGATCCGGAGAAGATTAATGCGGCTTATGCCTATGGCGGAGCTGTGATGGCGAAGCAGACTGTTGCTAATCTGCTGCGTGTACCTATCCATTATTATGCGTTGGCAAACTGGCGTGGTTTTATTGATGTCGTAAATTTAATCGGCGGCGTAGATATTTACGTAGACAAGGATATGTATTACGAGGATCCATATGCTGATTTGGTTATTGATATCAAGCATGGCTATCAGCATATGGATGGTGAAACTGCCGGTAAATATGTGCGTTTCCGCAAGGATGAGCTTGGTGATATCGGACGCGTGCAAAGACAGCAGAAATTCCTGAAGGCAGCGGCTGAGCAGATGTTTTCCGTGCAAAATGTAGCTAAAATAAGCAATCTGCTGGCAACGTTGGACAAATATGTAGAAACAGATCTTAATACGTTGACGATGCTTAAGGCTGCCAACAGTTTTAAGCTGTTTGGCGATGATAAGCTGCGCAGCTGCATGCTTTATGGCAAATTTGACGATAGCTCCGGTGTAAGCTATTGGAATGCCGAGCAGGCTGACGTAAACAAATCCTTGGATGAGCTGGGTATACCTTATCTTAAAGATGAGGAAGATACCGCAACAGAAGCAGAAGAAGAGCCGAAGGAGCATCTGCAGCCTAAGGATAGAGATGAATTGGAAAAAGAAGCAAAGTTTGCTGAAAAGGCAAGCAATAATTAAGGAGGATGTTTAATGGAAACTAAAGACATTGCACAAAAAATTGCGGCTGCGGCCAATGACAAAAAAGCAAAGGATATACTTTTATTAAATATGGAGGGCTTATCTCCCGTTACAGATTTTTATGTAATCTGCAGCGCCGGCAACAGTACTCTGGTTAAGGCAATTGCTGATAATATCGAGGATAAGCTGGCAGAAGCAGGCGTGCATCCTACCCATAAGGAAGGCTATGCCGACGCACGTTGGGTACTGTTGGATTACGGTGATGTTGTTGCTCACGTTTTCCTGGAGGAAGAACGCGATTTTTATAATTTAGAGCAGCTGTGGGCAGATGCTCCGTCTGAAAGCTTTGTGGAGAATACGGATGATTGATAATAAAAAATTCAGCAGAGCTAAAAAGGCTCCTGTTGTTACGAACAATACTAAATACCGCCCCGGTGATGTAGTCAGCTTAAAGGTTGTACGTATGAATGAAAATGCAGCCTTCCTTGACGCAGGCACCGGTAATACCTCTGACGATATCATGCTGCATAAGCTGCAGCAGACCTCTGAGGTTAATATTGGCGATGAGGTAAAGGTATATCTTTACCTTGATCCCAGCAAGCGTCTGACGGCCAGCATGAAGCTGCCGAAGATGCGTGAAGGCCAATTAGGCTATGTACGTGTGCTGAGCGTTACCCGTGACGGCGGCTTCGTTGATATCGGCGCAGAGCGTGGTGTGTTCCTGCCCTATAGCCAGATGCGCGGCCATGTAAACCCCGGTCAGCTCGTGTGGGTAAGACTGTATCGCGATAAGAGCGGCCGTCAGGCTGTGACGATGCGCGTAGAAGAAGATATGGTGAAGGCTTCCAAGCCTGCAGAAGGCTTGAAAATCGGTGACAAGGTTACCGGTACGATTTACAACATTCTGCCGGAAGGCTTCTTCCTTTTTACCAACCAACGCTTTATTGCTTTCCTGCATCGCAGTGAAGTGCCCGGTGGCAGACTTGATTTCGGCCAGGAGGTTACCTGCCGTGTAACCTATCTGCGTGAGGACGGACGTATTAACGTTTCTATGCGTCTGCAAAAGGAGAATGCACTTGTTGCGGATGCTCAGGATATATATGATTTCCTGGTGAAGCGTAACGGCAGCATGCCTTACTGCGATTCTACGCCGCTGGAGATTATCAAGCAGAAGTTTGGTATCAGCAAGGCTGCCTTCAAGCGTGCTCTGGGCCATCTGATGAAAGAGGGCAAGGTGCGTCAGGAGAACGGCTGGACCTATCTGACGGAAGGACAGCAAGAAAAGTAATTTTAATATTTGAAGCACAAAAAAACCTGTTAGCTGAGTTTTTCAGCTAACAGGTTTTAATTATCTCAGTCTGAAGGTGAAGGGTAAGCGCAAATAGCAGCGAACCTTTTGGCCGTTAGTACCGACAGCGCTGGTGAAGCGCCATTTATAAGCGGCATTGATACCTGCCTGGTCGAGGTTAGCGTTACCGCTGGAGCTTACGAGGGTAACCTCATCAACAGTACCGTTGGTGTTTACCAGAAGGCGTACAACGCCTGAACCGGTGATGCCTGCATTGCGTTCTGCAGCAGGATATACAGGGTCAATCTTGCGCACGATACGCGGCATAATTGCAACAGAAGCGTTGCCGCTGCCACCGCCGCTGCCACTGCCTGTACCGCTGCCGTTGCCTGTGCCGTGGCCGCTGCCGTTACCGCCGCCACTGCCGGAGCCGGTGCCGGGGCCGACACCGCTGCCATGGCCGCTGCCTTGACCTGTGCCGCTGCCCTTACGGGCAACCTTTTTCACAGCAGATTTTTTATGTACAGGTTGAGGCTTATTCTCATCGTTTTTCCAGATAGCCTCCGGATCCGGTGTAGGCTCTTCCTGCACATCTTCTTCAGTAGAGTTTTCTTCGTCGTTTGCATTACTGTCTTCAATGTCGGCATCATTGCCGCCACCACCGCCGCCGCCGCCAAACAGTGATACCTCTACGATATCGTTAGCAGGCGGATGCGATAAATTAAACAGTCCGACGAAGCTTACGAAAAGTAAGATAAAAATATGTGTTACGATAGAACCGATAAAGCCGATTCTACTGCGTTGACCAGAATTCATTATTTACCAGCTCCATCCGTTGCCAAACCAAAGCGGGTAATACCTGCGCCTTTAAGTTTATCAATAAGTTCAATAACACGACCGTAATCAACATCCTTGTCTGCTCTGATAACAATAGCAAAACGAGGATTATTTTTTTGTTCGATTGAGGATTGGGTTATTAAAGACTGGATATCTGTCGGCGCATCGCCAAGATAAAGAGAGCCGTCATTTTTCAAGGATACAGCGAAAGTTGTCGTTGTATCCGTAGCAGCATGTGCTGCCTGCGGCAGTTTAACGGGAATGGTTTTCAGGTCGATCATGTACATGGTGCTGAGCATGAAGAATACCAGCAGAAAGAACATGATATCGATCATAGGGATAATAATAAGCTCCGGAGTTTTTCTGTCACGTACATTGCGCAGCTGCATTATTTACCACTCCTTGTTTCTGCTTCGAGAAGAGCACTGAAGCATTGCTCCATGTCGGTAATCATATTATCCATACGATGGGCAAAATAAGAGTGTGCGCACAAGGAAAGAATAGCTACGCAAAGACCGGTAGCAGTAGCGATAAGTGCTTCGCCGATACCGCCGGTGATAGCGATAGGAGCGCCGGATTCCAGGTTGAAGATACTGAAGGCACCGATCATACCAACGATGGTACCGAGCAGGCCCAGCAGCGGGGACATAGTAACAATAATAGCAAGGTAGTCCAGTTTATTTTTCAGTTTAGCAATGAAAATACCTGCCTGGCTTTCCAAAAATGCTTTTTGTTGTTCTCTGCCATCGGTAATTTTAGCTGCATCAGCAACGATTTTAGCGCATTCGCCGTTGGTTGCTTCTGCTAATTGAAAAGCTTCTTCTCTTTCGTCAGCTCGCAAAAGTTCGCAATACTTAGCGGCAAATGGCTGACCGCTGTCTTCTGCCTTGTAAAACAGAAAACGCTCAATTGCAATTGCAATTACTGCGATTGAACAGAAAAGCAACGGCCACATAACGAGACCGCCTTTGTGAAAATACATGATTGTTTGTTGAATTGCTTCCATGAATTGCCTCCTAAAAATACTCATCAAAAAATTTTTGGCAGCAGCAACTGCCTCAGCTTGTTTTGAAAAGTGTTACAAGCTGAATAAGGTTAATTTATAGTATATATTATCAATATGCAAAAAGCAAGAGGTAAGAAAAGATAATTAGCTAAAAGTGTTTAGAATGTAACAGTGAGTGACTTAAGGTAGCAGGAAAATAAAAGCAAGGAATTTCTTTATGTAGAAATAAATGGGAAAGACATAAAATGATTTGGGAATTCAAAGCATATTTTTAGTTTTTCCGGAGTTTTTCTCATTCATCTGCCTATCTCTTGCAGATTTCCTTACAATGGTATATAATTTATCTAATCCAGATTATACAAATCACGATTAGATAAATGAGGTGAGTAAGATGTTCATCGGTCGCGAGGAAGAATTAAAATTTTTAGAGGACAGATATAATAGTGCGGACGGTCAGCTTATAGTGCTTTACGGCAGAAGGCGTGTAGGCAAAACAGAGCTGCTGCGTCAATTTTGTCAAGATAAAGAGCATATTTTTTATACTTGTACAGAAATTATTGATGAAAAACAGCTTGAAGCGTTTAGTCAGCGATTATTGGAAAAAAATCACCAGGCGGCAAAATATATTACACGCTTCAGTGATTGGGAGCAGGCCTTGCTCAGTATATCGGAGCTGGCAAAAGAGAAAAAAATAGTAGTTGTTATTGACGAATTCCCCTATATGGTAAAAGGGAATAATGCTATTCCTTCTATTTTGCAAAAGCTGTGGGATGAGGTTTTAAAGCAGTCTAATGTAATGCTGATTTTGTGTGGCAGCGCAATGTCATTTATAGAAAAAGAGGTTTTAGCAGAGAAAAATCCGCTTTATGGACGTGCTACAGGAATTTTAAAAATGCAGGCAATGGATTTTTATTCTGCACAACAGTTTTTTCCTAATTACAGCACGGAAGACAAAATTACTGCTTATGCAATTTTGGGCGGCATTCCGCATTACTTAAAGCAGTTTTCCGATAAGTACTCTTTGGGTGAAAATATTGTACGCAGTATTTTAAGCAGAGGCAGTGTGCTTTACAGCGAAGTGGAGTTTCTTATGCGTCAGGAGCTGCGTGAGACAAGCGTTTATAATGCAGTGATTGAAGCTGTGGCTTTAGGCAATACACAATTAAATGATATTCATCAAAAAACGCAGATTGATAAAAGCAAGCTGAGCGTATATTTGAAAAATCTTTTGGAATTGGGAATTATGTGTAGGGAGTTTTCTGTGGATGCCAATATTAAAGAGCAGGCTAATACACAGAGAGGCTTATATAAGGTTACCGACAATTTCTTCGGTTTTTGGTATGCCTTTGTGTTCCCGAATTTATCTGAGCTGGAATCAGGCGATGCAGGAGGGATTTATCAATATGTTGTCAAGCCTGAGCTAGAGCGTTTTACATCGTATGTATTTGAAGATGTTTGCCAGCAATATTTGCGTAAGCAGAATAGAAGACATGACTTGCCATTTTATTTTACGAAGATTGGCCGTTGGTGGAACAAGACTGATGAAATAGATATTATGGCAGTTGATTACAGGCAAACGCAAATACTTTTGGGTGAGTGTAAATATAAGCACAGACCGGTGGATGTAAAGGATCTTAAGCATTTCTTAGCAAAAAAAGTAGCGCAGGATAAGAGTTTATATTATTATTTCTTTTCCAAAGCCGGTTATACAGAGCAGGCGGTTGCTTATGCGGCAGAACAGGGAATAAAGTTAGTTGGCTTGGATGAGCTGGTGTAGGTGTAAGAGAAGTCATAAAATATTTCTAGTGCTTTGTAGATCTTTAGAGGAATAGCTTTGCGACAAAGTTTTGCATATAGAGCAGGGGCAATTAAAGTAGTTAATCTAATCCAGATTATACAAATCACGATTAGATAAATATTTGGAAGCATGGAACGCCGGAAGCTTCAAAGTTTTTACTTTGGACTTTCCGGTGTTTTTGATTTCCAGTAATTGTCTGTTTTATTGACAGAAAATCAGAGATGTGCTATAATTCTGACAAATAAAATGTAATAAATATAACATTAAAAACAAAAATGCTAGAACTATCAGGTGTCGAAAGACTTAATAAGTAAGCAGGTGCGAAGCCTGCGCTGTCACGCAGCTGTAAAGTGGAGCAAGCCTTAATTATGTCACTGGGAAACCGGGAAGGCAAGACTTGCGAGGAAACTGAGCCAGAAGAATTGCCTGAAGAAGTTAACGGGAGTGTACTGCGAGCGACAGGAGACTGCTAGAGGAATAAGTGCGTCTTTCTGTAATTTTGCAGGAAGGCGTTTTTTCTTGCCGGGAAAAACGTGTAAGATAAATTTCCTATGTTATGTTTGAGCAATGTTAATTTCTTGCCTGCTGAAAATAAGTAAGTCATATATTGGAGTTGATGAGTATGAACCAATATTATCAGGATAACATGCTTTTTGGCATGAACCCTTCAAGTTATCTGCATCGTTATGCTGTCAATGGCAAGGTGTCGGGAAATCTTGCCTGCATCAGCGAAATCAAAAATGCCGCCGTTGTCTTATACAGTCCGCGCGGCTGCGGCTTTCATTATCGTTGTCATGTGCGTAGCGGCCAAAGCCCGGTTTATGAGCTGGAATGTGCGGATTTGCGCAACAATGATGTAATTTTCGGCGGTGAGAAAAAGCTTACGGCTTTACTGCAAAAGGTGGAGCGTGAGCAAAAGCCGGAGATTATTTTTCTGTTGCCTTCCGTAGTATCGGATATTATTAATGATGATTTGGCAGGCCTGGCCTGCAGCCTGCAGCCGCAGTTTAAAGCGAAGCTCGTGCCGATTACGTCGCAGGTTTTTTCGCATATGGACAAGAGCAATGGCCGCAAGGTTTTGCGTGAAAAGGCTTGCCAAAAGCAGAAGCAAAAGTTTTCTTCTAGTGCTGTCTATCCGGGCTGCGGTTATGTAGAGGTGATGGACGCTTTAGTTGAGCAGGTGATGGAGCCTCAAAGAGTACAGCCGCGGAGCGTAAATATCGAAACCTTTGCCTGGGGCTATAACGGTGAGGATAAGTTGCAAGGCATGAGTGAGATGCTGCAGAAAATGGGGATTACCGTCAATGCTTATCTGCCTGCCGCTGATTTGCAGACAATCAAAAAGGCTCCGCGGGCAGCGCTGAATATAGTACGTCGCAAAAAATGGGCGCTGGCAATGGAGCAGCGCTTTGGTACGCCGTTTCTGCATGTTGCCGATATGCAGGAGTGGCATGGTATTGAAGGAATCAGTGATTTGTACAGACAGATTGGCAAAATGCTTGGTTGCGAGAATGCTGTTGAACGCGTGCTGCAGGAAGAATATGAACGGGTTGCCACCCGTTATCAGGAGCTGGGTGCAGACTTTGCCAAGTATAAGTTTTGCCTGATTGCGCATGGTATTGCCTATTTGCCGGATGCGCTGCGCGTTTATCAGCAGGATTATGGTCTGCCGATTACGAAAATATGTATTATCATGAATCCTTCCTACCAGGCAGAAACAGGTCTGGATGATGCAATGATGCAGAGATTTAAGGACAGGATAGAGCTTGCTAAGGCTGAGTATGGCTGTGATGTGGAAATTTTACTAGAGCCTTCGGAGGATGCCTTGCGTGAGGCTGCGCAGAGCTGTGATTTTGTTATCTGCAACGGTCATCCGCGCTATGCTGCTTTGGATGTTCCCGTGCTTTATAATTTGTTTGACCGCTCGGTGTGGTCTTATCAGGGCTTTGTGGATATTATGGAAGAGGTTTGGCAGATGCTGCAACAACCGCAGCGAACAGGCAGCAATCTTTTGCTGAGCAAACTGGCCTATGACCCGGTATTTTATCCGATGCGCGAAGCTGATAAAGACAGTAAAGCATCACGCGAACTGTATAGCAGAGTATGGAGGCAGAGAAAATAATGAAACCATTAAGTAGCTGTGCTTTATTTGGTGCTGTGCGTGCTCTTGCCGGTATTAAGGATGCCTTAATCCTGCAGCATTCCGTTGTCGGCTGTCAGTGGGGCAGCCTGACTTTCCGATATGCCGGCAAGCCTTATGATGTACGTCAGGCCTCTGATGTTATTTATGATGAGGATGTTGTTAATGGCGGTGAGAAGGTTTTGCGTAAAACCTTGCAGGAGACAGAGCGTATTTTTGCGCATTGCGGTGCGGTATTTGTAGTCAGCGGCTGCGTGCCGAATATGATTGGCGATGATGTGGACGGTATTTTGGCTACTACCGAAGGTTCGCAGAAATTATTGCATGTAAAAGCGCCGGGATATGCAGGGAATATTGACAGCGGTGTCGAAACAGCTTATTTAGCGTTGTTGCCCTTGCTCCAACATGCGGAGAAAAAAGAAGCTGCCACGATAAATATTTTTGGCATAATGAACGATGATCCTTATGCGGATAATGATTTAGCCGAGCTGAAGAAATTTTTGGGTTCCAAGGTTAGAGTTAACTGCGCACTGCAGGATTGCAGCTTGCGCGATATTGCAGCAATGCCGCAGGCAGAGCTGAATATCTGCTTTGGCTATGGTGAGCTGTTGGCACAAAAGATGCAGGAAAAACTTGGCGTGCCGTATATCAAATGCGCTTATCCCTATGGTGTGGCAGGCATGCAGAAGTTTTTGCGTCAATTAGGCGCAGCGTTGAAGGTTGATTTTGCTGAAGAATTGTCTGAGCTGGAGGCTGCGGCTGAAAAGCTCGTTTATCGCAGTGCCGATTATCTGGTGAATTTGTATCAGATGCCGGTGGCTTTGGCTACGGACAAGGCACATTTAGCGGGCTTACAGAGCTTTTTTGCCGAAGAACTGGGCATGCACGTTGTTATTGCAGAGGACACTGCGGAATTTAGCTTGGATAAAATGGCAGAGGCTGCAGCAAAGCACAAGCCTGTATTGTTTTGCGGTTCTTCATTTTTAAAGAATTTGGCTGAAAAATATCAGGTGCCGTTAGTGCGCTGTGCTTATCCTGCCTTTGACCGGCTGTGCTTTACCGATAATACGCTGGTCGGAGCGCGTGGTGCTGCCTTGCTCATTGAGCAGATTGTTAACAGTGCCTTGCAGCAGCAATATAAAACAGATGGCCGATATGCCGGCTTGCGTGAAAGTATTGGTGAGGTAAATCATGAGTGAGCTTGAAACACATCCCTGTTTTACAGCTAAATGTAGCGATTACGCCCGTATTCATCTGCCTGTGGCACCTAAATGCAATATGCAGTGTAATTATTGTCTGCGCAAATACAGTTGTGTAAATGAAAGCCGTCCCGGCGTCGTGGCAAGGGTTATGGTACCGGAGGATGCAGTCGATTGGTATCTGCAGATGAAGGACAAGGTGCCGAAGCTGACGGTAGCAGGCATTGCCGGCCCCGGCGATGCGCTGGCCAATTGGGCAACGGTCAGCAGAACGCTGAGCATGATTCGTGAGGTTGATAAGGATGTTTTCTTCTGCCTTTCGACTAATGGCCTTTATCTGCCGAAGTATGCCAAGGAGATAGCAGCTTTAGGTGTTGATTATGTTACGGTGACGGTGAATGCGATTACCAGCAACACCGGCGCGCATATTTACAGCTTTATCAATGATGACGGCAAAAAATATGTCGGCGAAGAGGCTGCTGCGCTGCTGCTAGAAAGACAGATAGAAGGATTGCAGCTGCTTGGCGAATATGGCGTGAAGGTGAAGATAAATACGGTAGCAATCTCCGGCGTGAATATCCAGGAAATTCCGGCGATTGCCAGACGTATGGCTTTGCTGGGAGCGAAGCTGCAGAATATTTTACCGATGCTGCCAGTGGAGGGAACTGGCTTTGCACATCTTGCGGAGCCTGCAGCTGAAGAAATTATGCAGCTGCGTAATGTTTGCAGGCAGTGGATGCCGCAGATGCAGCATTGCAACCGCTGTCGTGCGGATGCTGTAGGCGCGTTGACTAATCCCTGTGTTTTAGAAGAAAGCTGAAATTGAAAATCCGTGTAAACAGAAGCTTGACGTTGGTTTGCACGGATTTTTTGCTTAATATGATATTTAATTTGACGGCGTTTCCTGTACTTGTTACAATTAAATTTATAATATCTAATCTGTATGGGAGAAGCTAATGGATTATACTGCGATTATTTTGACAATAGGTATTATTTTTGCAGCGTCGTTTTTTTCTACTGTTTCCGGCTTTGGCTTTGCTTTGGTGGCCATGCCTGTGCTTACTTTGGTGATGTCGGTTAAAGCGGCGGTTATTTTTGTGTTGCTGTTGAATTTGGTTCTGCGGGCAATTACTATGTACAGGGTGCGTGAAGGCTATGATAAAGCAACGGTTATCCTGACGACCTTGGGAAGTGTTGTTGGTATGCTTCCCGGAAGCTGGGTGCTGAAGGTGCTGCCTGCGGCACAGTTGGAGGTGTTTTTGGGAGCGGTGCTTGTGGTCGCCACGGTTTTGCTTAGCCTGCAGTTTACGCTGCCGATTAAAAATAAACCCTGCGGACGTTTTGCTGCAGGAATTTTGAGCGGTTTTTTCGGCGCATCTACCAGTGTCAGCGGACCGCCGCTGGTTTTGTATTTTATTAACGAAAAGTTGCCGAAGGATGTTATGCGGGCTAACATGATCTGGTTCTTTGGATTAAGCGGCTTTTTGACGGTGTTGGTGAATTATTTTTACGGTAATGTCAGCGGTACCATTGATTGGAGTTGGTTGCTGTACACTATACCGGTGATGCTTTTGGCTATCTGGTTGGGAGAAAAATTTTTCTATCGCCTGAATCAGCATCTGTTCCGTAAGCTGGCATTGGCGGTGGTGCTTGTAGGAGCGCTGATGCTGCTGTGGAGCGGGTGGCAGAATTTATAAGTAAACTTTAAAATATTGCTGTCTTATAAATCAGCAGTAAAATTTTGTGTTAATGCTTTAAAAATAGCACTATTACTGTAACCTAGTTTACAATAATAGTGCGATAAGATAAAAAATAAATAAAATTTAGCTTTTTCCTTGACGTTTGCGGAGCAGGAGGAGTAAAATAATCTCAATCGCTGATTATGGCGATAAATTTTGAAGCATAAGGAAATGCTGAAGTTGTTGCAGGTGAAAATGATGGAATCTAAAATGATGAACACTGCAATTGAATATGGTTTTTATTACGCACCGGTATTTAACTATTATTTTAGCACCGGTTATTTTGCATGGGAAAAATCATATAGCAGTAATCATCGTATTGGAGACTATAAATAGTATTTGCGAGCGCAGTGCTTGCAATTAAGATTTGACTTTTACAGCAGGCTCTTTTACGGGAGCCTGCTTTTTTTGTAGCATGGTAGCTTATAGCAGTATGGTAAATTAAATGACAAGGGCGTCAGAACAAAGGGGAGACAATTTATGGTAATAGTATTCAAGCCGGGAGCGCCGGAGGAAAATAAAGCGAAAATGCGCAGCAATTTGGAAAGCAAGGGCTTCCAAATTAACGAAATTAATGGTGTCAACATGACCATTTTCGGTATCATCGGCGATACGAGCACACTTGATATCAATATGCTGCGTATTGATGATGCGGTAGACAAGGTAATGCGTGTGCAGGAGCCGTTCAAGCGAGCTAACCGCATGTTCCATCCGCAGGATTCCGTGATTAATGTCGGCGGTGTTGAAATCGGTGGACGCAAGATTCAGGTTATCGCAGGTCCGTGCTCCGTAGAAACGCAGGAGCAGGTTACGGACATTGCCAAGTCCATTAAGCTTGGCGGCGCCTCAATGCTTCGCGGTGGCGCCTTCAAGCCCCGCACATCGCCGTATTCCTTCCAAGGCTTGAAGGAGGTTGGCCTGGAATATTTAAAAGGTGCAAAAAAAGAAACAGGCCTGCCGATTGTAACAGAAATCATGTCACCGTATATGATTGAGCGTTTTGTAGAAGATGTAGATTTGATTCAGGTCGGCGCCCGCAACATGCAGAACTTTGAACTGCTGAAGGAATTGGGCAAAACCAATAAACCGATTCTTTTGAAACGTGGTTTGGCAGCAACAATTGAGGAATGGCTGATGGCAGCGGAATATATCATGAGCGAGGGCAACGAGAACGTTATCCTTTGCGAACGCGGTATCCGCACTTTTGAAACATATACGCGCAATACATTGGATGTAAGCGCAATCCCCGCTGTGAAAAAGCTCAGCCATCTGCCGGTAGTAGTTGACCCGAGTCATGCGGCAGGCCTGTGGTGGATGGTAGAGCCTTTGGCAAAGGCTGCGGTTGCAGTAGGTGCCGACGGACTGTTGATTGAAGTACACAACAATCCGGAAGCAGCGCTTTGCGACGGCGCACAGTCCTTAAGACCTGAACGCTTCGCCAGATTGATGGGCGAGCTGAAGGGTATTGCCAGAATTGTTGGCAGAGATATGTAAGTCAAGGCATTATCCCTTAGCAATATAAAAAAGCGTAAGGGTTTGTAATAACTCCTGATCTGGGAGTAGTATTGTAGCATTGTAGATTAGATTAAAGGAGAGATTTTATCATGATTATCGTATTCAAACAAAATGCAACTGTTGAGGAAAAAACTAAGCTGAAAAACCAATTAGAAAGCAAGGGCTTTCAGATTCATGCCAGTGATGGCGTAAATGCTTCACTGTTTGGTGTTGTTGGTGATACCAGCGCTTTGGATATCAACCTTTTACGTGTTGTTGAGGGTGTAGAAAAGGTAATGCGTGTGCAGGAGCCTTTCAAACGTGCGAACCGCATGTTCCATCCCGAGGACAGCATTATTGATGTTGCAGGCAGAAAATTCGGCGGCAAAAAGCTGCAGGTTATCGCAGGCCCCTGTTCCGTAGAAACCCAGGAGCAGGTTACGGAAATTGCCAAGGATGTTAAGGCTGCAGGCGCTACGCTGATGCGTGGCGGTGCCTTCAAGCCTCGTACTTCTCCGTACTCCTTCCAGGGCTTAAAGGAAAAAGGTCTGGATTTCCTGAAAAATGCTAGGGCTGCAACCGGCCTGCCGATTGTTACGGAAATCATGTCACCTTACATGGTGGAACGCTTTGTTGAAGACGTTGACCTGATTCAGGTCGGCGCCCGCAATATGCAGAACTTCGATCTGCTTAAGGAATTGGGCAAAACCAATAAGCCTATTCTGTTGAAGCGTGGTCTGGCGGCAACGATTGAGGAATGGCTGATGGCAGCGGAATACATTATGAGCGAAGGCAACGAAAATGTTATCCTTTGCGAACGCGGTATCCGTACCTTTGAAACCTATACTCGCAACACGCTTGATGTAAGTGCTATTCCTGCAGTAAAAAGACTCAGCCATCTGCCGGTAGTAGTTGACCCAAGTCATGCAGCAGGCATGTGGTGGATGGTAGAGCCTTTGGCTAAGGCAGCAGTTGCAGTCGGCGCAGACGGCCTTTTGATTGAAGTACATAATGATCCGGAAGCAGCATGGTGTGATGGTGCCCAATCCTTGAAACCGGACCGTTTTGCTAAGCTGATGGGTGACCTCAGAGGCATTGCGAACATTGTCGGCAGAGAGTTATAATAGTAATATGGCAGATTAGGAGTGATTTTTTTGGAAGCTGATTTTGGTGGCGAAAATAGAAGTACAAGGTGGCAGGAGCTCAGCTTTGCTATCGTTGGCTTGGGGCTAATTGGCGGCTCCTATGCCAAAGCATTGCGTAAACTGGGCGTTAAGCAGATTATCGGTATAGAGCGAGATGCAGCAACATTGCAGGAAGCAAAGCAGCAGGGGTTGGTTGATATTGGCATGACTGAGCCTGATAACCGACTTAAGGAAGCCAACGTAATCATCTGCGCTATTTATCCTGAAGCAATCGTGGGCTTTATAGCTGAAAACGTTGATTTCTTTAACGAAAGTGTTTTGCTGACTGATGTTGCAGGCATTAAAAACGATATGATCAGCAGAGGCCAGGAACTTTTAAAGGGTGGCATGGAATTTATTTCCGGCCATCCGATGGCCGGACGCCAGGGCAGCGGCTTGGGTATGAGCGATGCGCATATTTTTCAGAATGCGAACTACATCATCGTGCCGGAAAAGCATAACACACAGGCTGCTATCAGCTGGCTGGAGCAATTTGCTTTGGCTCTTGGTTGCAAGCATACGGTGCAGGTAACACCGGCGCAGCATGATGCAACGATTGCCTATACCAGCAATTTGCCGCATGTTACTGCGGTAGCGCTTATGGACAGCGCGTCCTTTGATGATAAGACCAAGTACTTCGTTGCCGGCAGCTTCCGAGATGGCACTCGTGTAGCAGATATCAATCCTGAATTATGGTGCAATTTATTCCTGGCCAACAGGGAAAAGGTTGCGGATGAAATAGACAAATATATGGAGCAGCTGGTGCTGTGGCGCGACGCTCTGCGCAGTGATGACGGCGAAAAGCTGAAGGAGCTGATGCGCAAGGCGGGAGCACGGAGAAGGGAGCTTTTTTAATGAAGAAAATTCATGTTGCATTAGGCGTTCATGCCTATGATATTGAAATAGCCGCCGGCCTGCTGCCGCAGGCCGGCTCTAAGGTTGCAGCGTTGCTGCCGAAGGCGCGCAAGGCTGCAATTATCAGCGATACAAATGTTGCACCGTTATATGCAGCAAAATTACAGGCTAGCCTCGAAGAGGCTGGCCTTGTTGTGCATAAGGTGGTAATTGAAGCCGGTGAGCAAAGCAAGAACATGCAGGTGCTCAGCGATGTATTGGAACAGCTTGCTGCAGCAGGGCTTACGCGCACTGACGTTGTGCTGACGCTTGGCGGCGGTGTTGTCGGTGATTTGGGCGGCTTTGCCGCTGCCAGCTTTATGCGTGGCATTGCCTTTGTGCAGATACCGACATCACTGCTGGCACAGATTGACAGCAGCGTTGGTGGTAAGGTAGCTGTAGATTTAAAGGCCGGAAAAAACCTTGCCGGTGCCTTTTATCAGCCGAAGGCTGTGTTTATTGATACAGACTTACTGGCAACGCTTTCTACCCGCTTTTTGCACGATGGCTTGGCAGAAGCGATTAAATACGGCTGCATTAAGGATGCAGCGCTTTTTGCAAAAATTGCCGGCTATGCTGATGATGCTGCGCTTTTGGCAGATATTGACAGTGTTGTTGCCACCTGCTGTGCAATAAAAGCACGCATTGTAGAGCAGGATGAATTTGATACAGGCCTGCGGATGCTGCTGAATTTCGGTCATACCTTGGGACATGCTGTAGAGCAGCACTTCGGCTACAGCTGCTTTACGCACGGCGAGGGCGTGGCTATTGGCATGTATCAGCTGACTAAGCGCACCGAAGAGCTGGGAATGACAGCCAAAGGCAGCGCCGAGCGTATTAAGAGCGTACTTGAAAAGTATAATTTGCCGTTGACTGCGGGCGTAGAAAAAGCGCAGCTGCTTGATACAATGGCAAGAGATAAGAAAAAGAACGGCAACAGCATTACCCTCATTATTTTGCAGCAGATAGGCGAGGGCGTACTGCAGAAAGTTGATTGGCAGGAAGTGCCAAAGTATTTGGGGTGAGGCTAAATGGAAAAGGTAAAAATTTATCCTGCAAAATTGGCAGGAACGGTGCAGGTGCCGTCATCTAAAAGTATGGGACACAGAGAAATCATTTGTGCAGGTCTTGCAGGCGGCACCAGCATTGTCGATAATATCAGCATGTCTCAGGATATTGAAGCAACGATGCGCGTTCTGCGTGCTATGAATGTGAGCGTGGACGAAATCCCCAGCATGATAGAGGGACGTAAGGCTTTGCAGATTACAGGCACAGGTCATCCGATTGCAGCGGCAGATAATGTTGACTGCGGTGAATCCGGTTCCACCTTACGCTTTTTTATTCCTTTGGGAGCAAATCTTGGCTGTCCGCTGACCTTTATCGGTCACGGCAAGCTGGTATCACGTCCTTTGCAGGCGTATTACGATATTCTTGATAAGCAGTTTGTGCAGTATTTTAATGATAATGGCAATCTGCCGTTGACAGTCAACGGTCATCTGATGCCGGGTAAATTTGAACTGCCGGGAGATGTAAGCAGTCAGTTTGTCAGCGGTCTGCTTTTTGCTTTGCCGTTATTAAAGGGTGATTCCGAAATTATCATTACTTCGCCGTTGGAATCCGCTTCTTATGTAGATATGACGCTGAACTGCCTGGCGAAGTACGGTGTTAAAATAGAAAATGTAGATGGCGCACACCGTCATTATCTCGTACCTGGCAAGCAGCGTTTTAAAGCGCAGGACAGCAAGGTTGAGGGCGACTGGTCGCAGGCAGCCTTTTGGACTGTCGGCGGTGCTTTGGGCGCAGGCATTACGGCAAGCGGTGTTGACTTTGCTTCGCTGCAGGGTGATAAGGCTGTGGTAGAAATTATGCAGCGCATGGGTGCTGATATTGCCCAAAATGCCGACAGCGTAACCGTAAACAGCAGTACCACGAAGGCAACGGTAATAGACGCTTCTAACTGTCCCGATATTATTCCTGTGCTTACCGTGCTGGCAGCAGTCAGCGAGGGAACAACGAAGATTATCAACGCAGGACGCCTGCGTATCAAGGAATGCGACAGATTGGCGGCTATGACGAGTGAATTAAATAAAATGGGCGCAGCTATTAAGGAAGAACCGGAAGGTCTGACAATTACCGGCAAGCCTGAGGGTCTGCGCGGTGGTGTAGAGGCAGATGCCTGGAACGATCATCGTATTGCTATGAGCCTGGCAATTGCTGCGCAGTGCTGCGCCGAACCGATTACCTTAACCGGTGCAGGCAGTGTAAGCAAGTCTTACCCTGACTTCTGGCAGGATTACCAAAGCGTAGGCGGAAAAATTGAGGTGCTGGCATGAGCGGAATTTTTGGCATGAATATAAAAATGGCGATATACGGCGAATCGCACGGCAAATCCATCGGCGTAGTGCTGGATGGACTGCCGCCGGGACTGGCCCTGGATGAAGCAGCGATTGCTGCCGAAATGGCGCGTCGTGCTCCCGGACAAAATGCCTTGAGCACGGCACGCAAGGAAAGCGATACGGTAGAAATCCAAAGCGGCTTCTTCAATGGCTTTACGACAGGTACGCCGCTGTGCGCGCGTATCGTCAACAGCGACCAGCATTCCAAGGATTACAGCATTCTGGCAGATAAAATGCGCCCCGGTCATGCAGATTACGCAGGGCATGTGCGTTACCAGGGCTTTAACGATTATCGCGGCGGTGGGCACTTTTCCGGTCGTCTGACGGCACCGCTTGTTTTTGCCGGTGCTGTGGCCAAGCAGGCGTTGGCGCAATATGGTATTATTGTCGGGTCGCATATTCTGCAGATTAACGATATCAAAGAAGAGCGCTTCAATCCAATGGGCGTAAGTGATGCAGAATTAGCTGAGCTGCATACGAAAAAGTTTGCTGTTATGGATGACGCTGTCGGCGAAAAAATGCAGGAGCGCATTTTGCAGGCTAAGAGCGAGCTTAACAGCGTAGGCGGTGTAATTGAAGCTATTGCACTGCATTTGCCCGCAGGTATCGGCGCACCGTATTTTGATTCCGTGGAAAGCATGCTGAGCCATGCGCTGTTTTCCGTGCCTGCTGTTAAAGGTGTAGAATTTGGCGATGGATTTGGCTTTGCCAGGCTGACGGGTGCTGAAGCAAATGATGCTTTGCATTACGTTGACGGCAAGGTGAAGGCCCTGACGAACCACAACGGCGGCGTTACCGGCGGTATTACCAACGGTATGCCTTTTGTAGTGCGCGTGGCCATTAAGCCGACACCGTCGATTGCGCGCGAGCAGCAGACAGTGAGCATTAAGGAGCAGGCTGATACAACGCTGGCTATTGTCGGCAGGCATGATCCCTGTATTGTACAGCGTGCTGTGCCTGTTATCGAAGCGGTGGTTGCGTGGACGCTGTGGGATTTACTTTTAGAAGCGAAGAAATGGGAGAAATAAAATGCAGGAGCTTGATTTAGAAAAAATCCGCCAAGAAATAGATAAGGTTGACCAGCAGCTGGCAGACGTATTGGAAAGCCGTTTGCACCTGGTAATGCAGGTGGCTGCCTATAAAAAATCCAAAGGACTGCCTGTTAAGGACAAAAACCGTGAGGCTAAGGTTATTGAAAAGGTTGCAGGCTTTTTGGAGAACAAGGAATATTCCGTGGCTGTGAAAAATATTATGCGCGGTATTATCGATCAGGCCTGTCTGCTGGAAGAAACTGCGCTGTCCGAAGCAAACGACAAAACCTATGAGGTTGCTTGCTTCGGTCCTGCAGGCTCCTTTACGCATCAGGCTTTGGAGGAATATTTTCATGGACGCCGCTACAATCGTCATCACTTCCAGACCTTTGAAGAGGTAATTTCCAGTATCAGCGACGGTACGATGGATTACGCTGTGCTGCCGATTGAAAATTCTTCGACCGGCGGTATTACCGAGGTATATGATTTACTGCGCCAGTATGATTGCAGTATCGTAGGCGAGCAGTGCGTAAAGATTGAACAAAACCTGTTAGGCTGTGAGGGCGCTTCGTTGAGTACGATTAAAACAGTGTATTCGCATCCGCAGGGCTTGAAGCAGTGCGCTGATTTCTTTCATGACTATCCGGATATAGAGCAGGTTCCTTATTTCAGTACATCCAAGAGTGCGGAGGAGGTTGCTGAAAAGCAGGATGTAAGCTTGGGTGCTATTGCCGGTAAGCAGGCAGCAGAGCTGTATAATTTGAAGGTTATTGCGCCGGCCATCAATAGCAACAGCAACAATTATACCCGCTTTGTTATTATCGCCAAAAAACCGGAAATCGTAGCGAACGCAAATAAGATTACGCTGATTGTTGCCGTGAAGCACGAAACTGGCTCGCTGTATAAGATGCTCGCCAGCTTCTACCATATGGGCCTGAATATGCTGAATCTGGAATCACGTCCGATTGTCGGCAAAACGTGGGAATACTTTTTCTACATCGATGTCACCGGTAATCTGGCGGATCCGTTAGTTATCGATGTGATGGAAGAAATAAAATCGAAGAGCACCTATTGCAAGGTTCTTGGCAATTATCGTGCTTACGAACGAAAGGAATAAACAGATGAAGCATTACGGACTTTTGGGCGGTAAGCTGGGACACAGCCTTTCACCGCAGATTCACGAGCTGTTTTTTAAATATACGGGTATTGAAGGCGATTATACGCTGCTGGAAACACCGCAGGAGGAATTGCCCAAACGTATGGAAGAGCTGCGTGCCAATTATGCGGGCAGCAATGTTACCATTCCGCATAAATTACATGTTATGCCGCTGTTGGACAGCATTACACGTGAAGCTAAGGCTATCGGCGCTGTAAATACGATTAAATTTGATGAAAACGGTGCCGAAGGCTACAATACCGATTACTTCGGCTTTGGCAGAATGCTGGAATACAACAATATTGATGTGCGAGCTAAGCGTGTTGCGGTGTTGGGTACCGGCGGCGCTGCGCGTGCGGTTGTCAAATATATGGTTGATAAGCGTGTCGGCAAGCTGTATCTTGTTACGCGTGACGTTGCCCATGTTGATAAGGATTTCCTTAAAATTGCGCCTAAGTGCAAGTTTATTGATTATGACGGCTTAGCAGCGCTGACCGGTGATGTGATTGTCAACTGCACGCCTGTGGGCATGTATCCCAAGGTTAATGCTGCACCGGTTACGCCTGAGGAAATCAGCAATTTTGATGCTGCTGTAGATTTGATTTATAATCCTAAGCAGACATTGTTCTTGAAGCAGGCTGCCGAGGCGAAGATGCAGACTGTCAATGGTTTGTTCATGCTTGTGGCGCAGGCTGTGGCTGCTCAGGAAATCTGGCAGGGCGGAAAATACGACAGCGAGCTTATCGTCAAAATCATGCAGGATTTGGAGCAGAATATATGAAAAATATCGTGCTGATTGGTATGCCGGGCTGCGGCAAAAGCACATTTGGCAAGCGCATGGCGAAACGTTTGCAGCTGCCGTTTTATGATGCTGATACTGTCCTCGAAGAGCGTGAGCAGCGTACAATCAAGGCTTTCTTTGCGGAAAGCGAGGATGCGTTCCGCGCAGCGGAAACGCGCACGCTGGCGTATCTGGCGGAATGTGACGGAGCTGTTATCGCTACCGGCGGAGGTGCCGTAAAGCGTGCGGAAAACATGGAGCTGCTAAAGCGCGGTGGTGTTGTGGTCTTTATCGACCGCAAACCGGAAAATATCATCGGATGTATTGCCGGTGATGCGCGTCCGTTGCTTGCTGCCGATAAGCAGAAGCTTTATACTTTATATAACGAGCGTATTGCGCTGTACCGCCGATATGCGGATTATACTATTGATAATAACGGCGATTTCGGCAGAGTTCTGCATGAGCTGATGAATATTGCCGCTAAGCTGGAGGGATAAAGATGCGTAAAATATTAGTTTTAAATGGTCCTAACATTAATATGCTGGGCATCCGTGAAAAAAATATCTATGGCCGTGATGATTATGACAGCTTGTGTGCTTACATCCGTTCTGCGGCCGACCGCCTTGGCGTAGAGGTGGAGCTGCTGCAGAGCAATTATGAGGGCGATATAGTTACCGCTATTCAGAATGCTTACGGTCATTTTGACGGCATTGTTATCAATCCGGCGGCGTTTACGCATTACAGCGTAGCAATTCTGGACGCATTGAAGGCAGTAAATATTCCTGCGATTGAGGTGCATATCAGCAACATCCATCAGCGTGAGGAGTTCCGCCATCATTCTGTAACGGTGGCAGGCTGCGTCGGACAAATCTGCGGCCTGGGATTTGCGGGCTATGCCTTGGCAATGGAAGCGCTGAGTGTGTATGAAGCAAAATAGTATATAATAATTTTGGTAAACAGTCTCTGAAGCTTTGCTTTCGGGGGCTGTTTTGTTATAATGATTATAGAGTAATATTTGCTGACAGAAGCAATTTTGGCAGTTAAATTTTTACAATAGTAAGATAACATTAAATTCGTTCTTGGAGGTGACATTATGGGTAAACGTGTAGTAATCGTCGGTGGGGTGGCCGCCGGTATGAAAACGGCGGCGCGCTTGCGCAGGCTGGATGCCGAAGCAGAGATTATCGTGCTGGAACGCGGACCGCAACTGAGCTACGGTGCCTGCGGCTTCCCGTATTTTATCAGCGGTGAGGTTAAGAGCATGGACAGCTTTGACCATACACCGCAGGGAGCCTTGCGCGACAGTGATTATTTTGCGGCCGTGAAGGGCATTGATGCACGATGCGGCTGTAATGTGCAAAAAATAGACAGAGTGCAAAAATGCGTGCATTATATGGAAAAGGGAGAGCTGAAAAAGCTGTCTTATGACGTGCTGGTGTTGGCAACCGGCAGTACGCCGGTGAAGCTTCCCTTGCCTAATGCTGATGCCGCAGGCATTCACAGCTTCTGGTTTCCGTGGGATGTTGAAGCAGTAGATAAGGAAATTGCCGAAGGCGGCGTTAAGGATGTAGTTATCATCGGCGCAGGCTTTATCGGTCTGGAGCTGGCAGAAGCTTTTGTGCGCCGCGGTTTGCATACCAGCGTTTTGGAACAGCAGGACAGACTGCTGCCGCAGCTGCTTGATGAGGATATGGCAGCATTGCTGCTGCGTGATACGAAAAATCCGCTGCTCGATATTTATCTGGAGGAAAGAGCAGGTGCCTTTACCGTAGAAAACGGCAAAGTTAGCGGAGTGCAGACGGATAAACGCGTAATCCCGGCACAGTTGGTTATCGTTGCCGTCGGCGTGCGTCCGAACGTGGAGCTGGCGCGCGAGGCCGGCCTTGTTATAGGTCCGAGCGGCTGTATTGCGGTTAACGAATACCTGCAGACAAGCGATGATGCAATTTATGCCGGAGGTGACTGTGCGGAAAATACTCATCGTGTCAGCGGAGCCAAGGTGTTTGTGCCTATGGGGTCTACAGCCAACAAGCATGGCCGCGTAATTGCGGATAATATCTGCGGAGCGCGGAAGCAATATCCCGGTGTCCTGGGGACTGCCGCCTGTCGCTTCTTTGCGCAGGAAGCCGGGGCAACTGGTTTGAACGAGCGGACTGCGCGGCAGGCCGGTATTGATTTTGCAAGCGCAATTGTACCAGGCTCTGACCGTTTAGGCTATATGCCGGGAGTAGGGCGCATTGTGCTGAAGCTGTTGGCAGAAAAGAGCAGCGGACGCGTATTGGGTGCGCAGGCTGTCGGAGCGAGCGTAGCGAAGCGTATTGATACATTGGCGGCGGCAATTTCTTTAGGTGCAACGCTGGAGGATTTATCCGGACTTGATCTGGCTTATGCTCCACCGTTTAATACGCCGATTGAGAATATCGCAACGGCAGCCAATGTCCTGCAAAATAAACTTGACGGCCAGCTGCGCAGCATTAATCCTGTAGAATTTGAAAAGAACCGCACGCAGGAGGATTATTTATTCGTTGATGTACGCACGCCGGCAGAGGTAGCAGCTAAGCGTATTGCCGACATTCCGTCGAGAGTAAATCTGCCGCTTGATACCTTGCGGACAGCGGATATCAGCAAGATGGATAAAGAGCAGAAAATAGTTACAGCCTGCCAGATTGATTTGCGTGGCTACGAAGCGGAGGTTATCCTGCGCGCCCGTGGCTTCCAGGATGTTTACAGCCTTGAGGGAGGTATGAGCGGTTGGCCGTATGCGACGGAAAGCGATAAAGACAAAAAGTAAGCATTTTAATATTGTTATGCAAGGAGGAGAAAAGCATGAGTGAATTTAGTGAAAAAATGGGCATGGCAGCAGGCAACAATTTTAAGAGCGGTTATAACTGCTGCGAAGCGATTGTACAAACCTTCCGTAAGGAGGCAGGCGTGAATATTGATGATAATGCATTCCGTCTGTGCTCCGGATTTGGCGGCGGCATTGGCCATGCGCGCGATTTGTGCGGAGCTATGGCAGGCTGTGTGATGGTCATCAGTACGTTGGCCGGCCGCAATCAGCCGAGCGATAAGCCTTTGGCGGAAATTTATTCGCTGACATTGGAATTTCATGAGCGCTTTGCCAAGGAATTCGGCTCCTGCGCTTGCGGTGATTTGATGCCCTACGAGTTTAATACGCGTGAGCATTTGAAAAATTGTCTGAAGCTGGTGAATAAGGTGGCTCAGCTGCTGGCTGTGTATCTGGAAGAAAAGGAACTTCTGAAGTAATAATGATAATCTAAAAGGGACTGTCGCGTAAGTAAAACTTACTTGCGGTGACAGTCCCTTGGTTATTTTTTCTATGTGTGAGAATGCGTAAATACGCCAAAAGTAATAATAAAAAATTGCGGAACGCTTTTTGACGGCAAAAATAATTGGCTATCAAAACAAATTAATTGAAGTTTTTGCCGTCAACATGCTATACTATTCTTAGATACAACGTAACGGAGGTGAGATGATGAAGTATCTTTCAGTAGCTGAAACAGCGGAAAAGTGGCAGATATCCGAGCGCAGCGTGCGTAATTATTGCGCACAGGGACGTGTGCAGGGAGCAGAGCTGCATGGCAGAGTATGGAGTATTCCGGAAACGGCAGTAAAACCGGAGCGTGTTAATAAGATTAAGCAGAGCGAGCGTAGCTTGTTAAATGTTCTGCAGGAAGAAAAAGCAAGCAGATATGCAGGCGGCATCTATCATAAAACGCAAATTGAGTTGACCTATAACTCTAATCATATGGAAGGCAGCAGACTGACACATGAGCAGACGCGTTATATTTTTGAAACGAATACGATTGGTGTGGAAAATGAAGTTTTGAACGTGGATGATGTTATTGAAACTGCTAATCACTTTCGCTGTATTGATTTGCTTATAGATAAAGCAAAGACTGCTTTATCCGAAAAGCTGATAAAGGAATTGCACTTTATTTTGAAAACCGGCACGAGTGATGCGCGTAAGGATTGGTTTGCTGTCGGTGATTATAAAAAGCTTCCAAATGAGGGTGGCGGCAGAGATACGGCTTTACCGGAAGAGGTTAGCGAGCAGATGCGAGCACTTTTGGCAAAATATAATGCGAAAAAGAGTAAGACGTTTAAAGATATTTTGGATTTTCATGTGTGTTTTGAAAGAATTCATCCGTTTCAGGATGGCAATGGACGCGTTGGCAGGCTGATTATATTTAAAGAGTGCCTGAAATATAATATTGTTCCGTTTATTATAGAGGATAATCTGAAAATGTTTTACTATCGAGGCTTAAAGGAGTGGGGTAAGGAAAACGGTTATCTGACGGATACCTGCCTTGCTGCGCAGGATAGATATAAGGCATATTTGGACTATTTTAGGATTGTATATTGAGCAGAAAACGAGGTGCAGCTATGTCAGCAGAGAAGAACTGGCAATTTGAGCTTGAAGAATATATCAAAAAAGGCGAGAAGCGCATCATGGAATCCTTGCAGAAAAAGGACTATATCCGTAGAGTAGACGGAAAGAGTTATGGAAAATGGGAAATTATTGATTTGAATAAGTAGTAAGAAAGAGGGACTGACAATGGCTGAAAAGAATAATGCCAATATTGGCTTTGAAAAACAAATTTGGGATGCTGCCTGTGTGTTATGGGGGCACATTCCTGCCGCTGAATATAGAAAGGTAATCATCGGATTGATTTTTCTTCGCTATATTTCCAGTGCATTTGAGAGAAAGTATAACGAGCTTGTTGCAGAGGGTGAGGGCTTTGAAGAAGATCGTGACGAGTATTTGGGTGAGAATATTTTCTTTGTCCCGGAAAAAGCAAGATGGTCTACGGTTGCAGCTGCGGCTCACACTCCGGAAATTGGCACAGTCCTTGATGAAGCAATGAGAGAGATTGAAGCAGATAATAAATCTCTGAAAAATGTGCTTCCGAAGAATTACGCAAGCCCGGATTTGGACAAGCGAGTTTTAGGTGATGTCGTTGATCTGTTCACCAATATGGATATGTCTGATACCGAGGAAGGTAAGGATCTTCTGGGCAGAACTTACGAGTATTGTATCGCACAGTTCGCTGCTTACGAAGGTGTGAAGGGCGGCGAGTTCTACACACCGTCCAGTATTGTTAAGACAATCGTTGCCATCCTGAAGCCGTTCAATAATTGCCGTGTTTATGACCCGTGCTGCGGATCTGGCGGTATGTTTGTGCAGAGTGTGAAGTTTATTCAAGCACACAGTGGCAATCGTCAAAACATTTCTGTTTATGGTCAGGAATCCAATGCGGATACCTGGAAAATGGCGAAGATGAATATGGCGATTCGTGGCATTGATGCAAACTTCGGTCCGTATCAGGCTGATACGTTCTTTAATGACCTTCATGCCAATCTTCGTGCGGATTTCATTATGGCAAACCCGCCTTTTAATCTGTCTAACTGGGGACAGGACAAATTGCAGGATGATGTTCGCTGGAAGTACGGAACGCCGCCGCCCGGTAATGCCAACTACGCATGGATTCAGCACATGATTCACCACCTTGCACCGAATGGCAAGATTGGTTTGGTGCTTGCGAACGGCGCACTGTCTACGCAGTCCTCCGGTGAAGGTGAAATCAGAAAGAATATTATCAACGCTGATTTGGTGGAAGGTATCGTCGCCCTGCCTACGCAGCTGTTTTATAGCGTGACTATTCCTGTTACGCTCTGGTTCATTAGCAAAAACAAAAAGCAGAAAGGAAAAACGTTGTTTATTGATGCCCGCAAGATGGGCTATATGGTTGACCGCAAGCACAGAGACTTCACTGATGAAGATATTCAGAAACTGGCGGACACCTTTGAAGCATTCCAGAACGGCACTCTGGAAGATGTGAAGGGATTCTGTGCGGTAGCCGATTTGCAGACTATCGAAAAGCAGGATTATATTCTGACTCCTGGGCGCTATGTTGGTATTGAAGAACAGGAAGAAGATAGTGAACCGTTTGATGAAAAAATGGCTCGCCTGACTTCGGAGCTTTCTGATATGTTTGCCAAGTCTCATGAACTCGAAGCAGAAATCCGTAAGAAGCTGGGGGCAATTGGATATGAAATTTGATGAAAGCTTGCTCTACAATATTAAATCAGATTACCAGGGAATCCGATACTCGTTGTTTGATCTTGCAATTTGGAAAAATGGACTTGCATTCAAAAAGATAAATTTTTCAGATAGGGGGTTACCGGTTATTAAGATTGCAGAGCTGAATAATGGCATTAGTTCCAACACATCTCTCACGCAGGGAGATTATGGCAAAGAAGTTTTTGTTCAGTGGGATGATCTTCTTTTTTCATGGTCTGGAAACCCTCAGACATCAATAGATGTTTTTCGGTATCGTCTGCCAGATGGGTGGCTGAATCAGCACATATTTAAGGTAACTGCAAATAGTAATTTGGTCACTAAAGATTTTCTCTACTATACTTTGAAGTATCTAAAACCTTACTTTACACAAATAGCGACTAACAAGCAGACAACAGGATTGGGTCATGTAACGATTGCAGATCTAAAACGAATGAGCGTAGTGATTCCACAAAAAGAGATTCAGGAGCAGATTACTTCAATATTGAAGGCTATTGATGACAAAATAGAAGTAAATTCTAACATAAACGAAAATTTAGAGCAGCAAGCGCAAGCTATTTTCAATAACAAGTATGCTCCCTCATTGTGTTCCCCAAATTGGGTTGTTGGAACAATTGGTGATGTTGTAACGCTCCAAAGAGGATACGATTTACCAAAGGACAAGATGGTTTCTGGTTCTTATCCAGTAGCAGGATCAACAGATACAATTTTTTATCACAACGAATATACAACAGAAGCACCTTGTGTAGTTATGGGACGAAGCGGCAACATCGGCAAGCCAAGACTATATATGGAAAGATGCTGGGCACATAATACAACCTTGTTTGTAAAAGATTTCAAAGGGAACAACCCGTATTGGAGCTACTATATGCTACGCAGCATTGACTACTCACAATTCCGTGGAGGAAGTGCTGTGCCTACCTTGAATAGGAATCACGTTCATTCCTTTGAAATTTCTATTCCACCCGTAAGTCAGCAGAATGAATTTGCTGAAATAATATTGCCATTACTGTTACTAATTGAAAATAATCGAAAAGAAATCAAGCGACTCTCTACACTTAGAGAAGCGTTGCTACCTAAACTGATGGCGGGCGAGCTTGATGTCTCCAGCATCGACCTTTAAGCCGCTAAATTTTCGTTTTACGACCTACCCTATAACTCCTGCGAGTGGCAGGTGTTTATACTGAGGATTGCCACTCCATAGTCATTCCCTGATTATTAAAGGAGAATAGACTATGAATGATGAATTTGTAAATGATGTGTTGCGAGATATGCTGGCATATCTTGATAATGGACAGGCGGAGCAGCTGCGGCGAGTACTGAAGCATAATCTTTCCGGATATGAGATTCAACGAAAAACAGATAGTACAACTGAGGATGCAAGTACAGAAAATGCACGGTTGACAGGTGCGTTTCTTTCGGCAAAGCGAATAGAAGGATGTTCTGAAAAGTCACTATCCTACTACCGAAAGACAATCGAAACCATGTCTGAGAAGATAGGAAAAGGAATCACGCATATTACAACCAATGATCTGCGTTCCTATTTGACTGACTATCAGGCAGAACGAAAATCCAGCAAGGTGACAATTGACAACATCCGCAGAATCTTATCCAGCTTCTTTTCCTGGCTTGAAGATGAAGATTACATCTTGAAAAGCCCGGTACGCAGGATTCATAAGGTGAAAACAGCTGTGACCATCAAAGAAACCTATACGGACGAAGCACTGGAAACCATGCGTGACCATTGCGATTCGCTGCGTGATCTGGCTTTGATTGATATGCTGGCATCAACCGGAATGCGTGTTGGCGAATTGGTGCTTCTCAATCGGGATGACATAAACTTCGAGGAGCGAGAGTGCGTGGTGTTTGGTAAAGGCAGCAAGGAGAGAATGGTTTACTTTGATGCCAGAACCAAAATCCACCTTCAGAACTACCTTGCACAAAGAACGGATAGCAACAATGCCCTATTTGTTTCGCTGAAAGCGCCACATGAAAGATTGCAGATTGGCGGTGTAGAATCAAGACTGCGTGAACTTGGCAAGCGGCTTGCGCTTCCGAGAGTGCATCCGCACAAATTCAGACGAACCCTCGCTACAATGGCGATTGACAAAGGAATGCCCGTGGAGCAGCTGCAAAGGCTTTTGGGGCATCAACGAATAGATACGACCTTGCAGTATGCAATGGTCAAGCAGAGCAATGTAAAGATTGCTCATCGCAAATATATAGGTTAGGAAGGTGTAAAAGATGGCAGAGATGATGAAATTTGGAGATTTTGCTTCTTTTAGATATGGGAAAATGCCAATCAAGAAAAAAATAACTGAAAGCGGCAAATATCCTATATATAGCGGCTATCGTTATGTTGGGTTTTATGATGAGTACAATACAGAAGCTGATCAACTTATTATTGTTGCACGTGGTGTGGGGGGAACCGGAGATGTAAAACTCACAAAGGATAGATGCTATCTAACAAATCTTTCGATAGCCGCAAACATTGATTCCAATGTGGTGCTTTCGGAATATCTTTACTATTATTTTAAGCAAAGAAGCCTGCGCTATCTCGATTCGGGATCTGCACAATCACAGATTACAATTTCAGATTTGGAACGAGTAATGATTCCTATACCGCCTTTATCTGACCAAAAAGCAATATGTAGTTATTTGAAATTACTGGACGGGAAAATACAAAACAACAAGAAGATAAACGAAAATTTAGCGGCTTAGATCTGAATGTCTGTGACATCAATTTCGCCGGACATGAGCCGAGGTAACAACGAGTCTCTCAATTCAGCCAGTTTACTGGATTGCTGTGTATTTTGCTGCATAGCTTGGTACATTGGGGCAACGATATTTTCAAACTTGTATAAGGTATTCGCATCAGGAATAGAAAGCTCCATAGCGTTCAGTATGTCCGTAGTCATACTTGGAACAGCAGAGCCAGCATTGAGAGAAGCCAGATCTTTGCTCTTTACAAAATGAAAAACAAACTTCGCCACGTTTGGTAATTTCATCTCAGTAAAGAACATGGTATCTACCGACCAAAACGGCTTATTCACATACATGACATTGTTAAGAGTACCTTTTCGTGGGATAAGAACAGATTCTTTATCATACAAAGGTTTCTCCGCATAACGCATGATTCCACCTGAGCCATAAACAGGATATATACCATCAGCTAGTTTCTTGTGATTCTTCCCATAACGGACGGCGATAAGGTCGGAAAGGCGTCCTAATTGCCATGAAGGGTTAGCATTAGTAATGAACATATCACAATAAATAGCTTGCGCTTGCTGCTCTAAATTTTCGTTTACCAGAAAATCGTTGCCGACGAAGCGACCTAATATATAAAGAAAATGCTATGATATAAAAATGGAGTATGAATAATACAGAAAAGGAGCGATATTATGTCAGGATTATATACCGAAGCGGACTATGAAAACTCCGTGATCGAATTATTCCGGAACATGGGCTACAGTTATCTGTATGGCCCCGACATAGAGAGAGATTTTCACAATCCTCTGTATGAGGAAGAGCTTGTTGCTTCCCTATATCGTTTGAACCGTTCTCTGCCGGAGGACGCTATTAGTGATGCACTTTTCAAACTGAAGAACTTTGAAAACGGAGAACTGGTGCAGAAAAACACTGTCTTTATGGATTACCTGCAAAACGGCATTCCAGTGCGCTATTTTGAAAAAGGCGAGGAACGCTCCTCCATCGTCTATCTTGTTGACTATAAAAATCCCGACAACAACTCCTTTATCGTAGCAAATCAATGGACTTTCATCGAAAACAGCAACAAACGCCCGGATATTCTGCTTTTCCTGAACGGAATACCGGTTGTTATTGTAGAACTGAAATCTCCGTCCAGAGAAGAAACCGATGCTTCTGCTGCATATCGGCAGCTCCGCAACTACATGAAGGAAATTCCCTCCATGTTCATCTATAATGCCATCTGCGTTATGAGCGACCAGATGACCTCTAAAGCCGGTACAATTACTTCCGGCGAAGATCGCTTCATGGAATGGAAAACAGTTGATGGAAGCTATGAAAATACGCAGTACGCACAGTTTGATACCTTCTTTGAGGGAATGTTCCAAAAGGAACGCCTGCTTGACCTGATAAAGAACTTTATCTGCTTTTCCAACGAGGGTGTGAACTCCTTCAAAATATTGGCTGGGTATCATCAGTATTTTGCTGTAAGAAAAGCAATCGAATCGACCAAACGAGCTACCGTTACCGATGGTAAAGGTGGTGTGTTCTGGCATACGCAGGGCAGCGGCAAGTCGCTGTCGATGGTATTCTATGCCCATCTGCTCCAAGAAGCCTTGGATAGCCCAACTATCGTTGTGCTGACCGACAGAAACGATTTGGACGATCAGCTTTTTGGACAGTTTGCAAAGTGCAAGGATTTCTTGCGTCAGGAACCGGTGCACGCCACTTGTAGAAAACTGACAGAGACTTCGAGTAAAAATGATGTTGGATTAAAAGATTGGTTGGAAGGCAGACAAGCTAACGGTATTATCTTTACGACTATGCAGAAGTTTGAGGAATCTCACGAAGCTCTTTCTGAGCGCAGAAATATCATCGTTATGGCAGACGAAGCCCATCGTGGACAGTACGGCTTAACCGAAAAGATTAAGATGACCAAGAATGAGGACGGTGAAGAGATCGCCAAGCGTGTTGTAGGTACTGCCCGCATTATACGAAATAGTTTGCCGAACGCTACATACATTGGTTTCACCGGAACACCGATTTCCTCGAAAGACCGCAGCACCCGTGAAGTGTTCGGTGATTATATAGACATTTATGATATGACGCAGGCTGTTGAAGATGGTGCAACCCGCCCGGTTTATTACGAAAGCCGTGTCATTAAGCTCAACCTTGATGAAGCTACGCTGCACATGATTGATGCAGAGTATGAAATCATGGCGCACAATGCCGATCCTGAGGTTATTGAAAAGAGCAAGAAAACACTGGGACAGATGGAAGCTATATTGGGCAACGACAACACCATCAACTCTCTCGTCTGCGATATTCTTGACCATTACGAGAATTACCGTGAAGGTCTGCTTACAGGCAAAGCGATGATCGTGGCATATTCCCGCCCGATTGCAATGAAGATTTATAAGCGGATTCTGGAGCTGCGCCATGACTGGACGGAAAAAGTCGGTATTGTTATGACTGGCGGAAATAACGACCCTGAAGAATGGCATGATATTATCGGCAATAAGCGGCACAAGGACGAGCTGGCGAAAAAATTCAAGGACAACAACAGCCCGATGAAGATTGCCATTGTCGTTGATATGTGGCTGACCGGATTTGATGTTCCGTCTCTGGCTACCATGTATGTATATAAGCCGATGAGCGGATACAATCTGATGCAGGCAATCGCCCGTGTCAATCGTGTGTTCCGTGACAAGGAAGGCGGTCTGGTAGTTGATTATGTAGGCATTGCTAGCGCACTAAAGCAGGCGATGAATGACTACACCACCCGTGATAAGAAAAACTATGGTGATACGGATGTTGCTAAGGTTGCTTATCCGAAGTTTATCGAAAAGCTCGGTGTTTGCCGTGATATGTTCCATGGATTTGACTACACCAAGTTCACGACCGGAACAGATTTAGAAAGAGCAAAGACCATCAGCGGTGCGGTAAACTATATCATTGCCCGTGAAAAGGATAAAGAAAAAGATACATTTATCAAGGAAGCGCTTATGCTTCACCAGGCTCTTTCTCTTTGTTCTTCCATGGTGTGCGAAGCTGACCGCTTTGAAGCTGCGTTCTTTGAATCGGTGCGTGTTCTGGTGCTGAGACTGACCAATGCGGGAACCGGCAAGAAAATCTCTCTGCCTGAAATGAACGCTCGTATAAATGAGCTTTTGAAGCAGAGCATCAAGAGCGAGGGCGTTATTAACCTGTTCTCTGATATGCAAGAGGAATTCTCCTTGTTTGATCCGAAGTTCCTTGAGGAAATCAGAAAAATGAAGGAGAAGAATCTGGCAATTGAGCTGCTGAAAAAACTGATAGCGGAACAGGTATCTGTTTATAGAAGAACGAATGTGGTTAAGTCTGAAAAGTTCAGCGAAATCATGCAGCGAGCAATCAATGCATATCTGAATGGTATGCTCACCAATGAAGAAGTCATCGCAGAAATGCTGAAACTTGCTAAGCAGCTGGCTGAAGCCCACAAAGAGGGCGAACAGCTCGGCCTTACAGCCGATGAATTGGCATTCTACGATGCACTTACAAAACCGCAAGCAATCAAGGACTTTTACAAAAATGAAGAACTGATTGCGATTACCAAGGAATTGGCGGATACACTTCGTAGAAATAAAACGATTGACTGGCAGCGCAAAGAATCTGCCCGTGCCAAAATGCGTACCCTTATTAAGCGCCTGTTGAAAAAACATAAATACCCACCGGAAGGGATGGCGGATGCTGTTCAGACCGTAATGACGCAGTGCGAGCTTTGGACGGATAATAATGATATGATGAGTGATAAGGTAGTCTCCTTTCAGGAACATAAGGCGTATATTTATGAGTCAAAAGCAACATACAGTATGGCTGCTGAAGAAACAGCTCCATATGGAACAAATAAGGACAAATGACGTGAAAAATATTTCATACTATAGCATCTTATATAGAGAAAATAATGATAAGAATTATGTTAAAGCGAGGCGATGAGTGTGCTAATGAATACAACTGAGTATCTCTCCATTATCGAAAATATCAAGAGCGAAATTACTGCGGCACAATATCGTGCGGCAATTCATGTGAATGCAGATATGCTGCTTCTCTATTATGATATTGGTTGCGTAATCAATGAACATAAATCATGGGGAAACAAGTTTATTGATAACCTTGCAGCAGATATTCGGATTGCTTTTCCAGAAAGCAAAGGATATTCTGTTCGTAATTTGAAGTATATGGCAAAATTCGCAGAGATTTATCCAGACCGAGAATTTGTGCAACAGGTTGTTGCACAAATTCCATGGGGTCACAATATAGTTCTTCTGGATAAGGTCGCTGATATGGATGAACGTAAATGGTATATCAAAAAGTCAGCGGAAAACGGCTGGTCTCGAAATGTTCTTGTCCATCAGATTGAAAGCAACTTGTATCAGAGACAGGTGCTGGCAGATAAAGTTACAAATTTTGATCACCGCTTACCGTCTCCGCAAAGTGAACTTGCAGCGCAGACAATGAAAGACCCATATGTATTTGATTTTATTTCTTTCCGGGAGGATATGCTCGAACGGGATATTGAGCAGGCACTTGTTAGGGATGTCACAAAGCTCCTTCTGGAGCTTGGAACAGGGTTTGCTTTTCTGGGAAACCAGTATCACCTGAACGTAGGCGGCGATGATTTTTACATTGATTTGTTGTTCTATAACCTGAATCTTCGCTGTTATGTAGTTATCGAATTGAAAACTGGTGATTTCAAGCCGGAATATGCTGGTCAGCTAAACTTTTATCTGTCAGCCGTGGACGGCATTTTGAAAAAAGAGCAGGATAATCCGTCCATTGGTTTGCTTCTGTGCAAAAGCAAAAACAATGTGGTTGCAGAATATTCACTCAAGGATATTTCAAAGCCGATTGGTGTAAGCGAATACAAAATAACCAGTAGCCTGCCGGATGATCTGGAAAAGCAACTGCCATCTGTTGAAGATATTCAGAAACGGATTAAATAAGGCTCTAATTAATTCTTAAGTTTTAGAAAGGACACACCAATGCATAAAATTCTCTTTATCTGCCATGGCAACATCTGCCGTTCGCCTATGGCAGAGTTTTTATTGAAGGACATTGTAAAAAAGCGCGGCATTGCCGCTGATTTTGAAATTGCTTCGGCAGCGACAAGCAGGGAAGAAATCGGTAATCCTGTGCATCACGGCACGCGCAATAAGCTGGCGCAGCTTGGCATCAGCGTCGCAGGCAAGCATGCAGTACAGGTGACAAAGCGTGACTACGAATATTATGATTTGCTGCTGGTGATGGACAGCAATAATATTCGTAATTTGCGAAAAGTAATTGGTGAAGATACGCAGGATAAGGTACACCTGCTTTTGGATTATACTGAGCGCAAGGGCGCAAGCATTGCCGATCCGTGGTATACCGGTGACTTTGAAGTAACCTATAAAGATATCATGGAAGGCCTGGATGGCTTGCTGAAGTATCTGAAATATTAAAACAAACAAATTTCCGTGCAAACCGTTAATAAGTTAACATAATTTACCATAAAAATAGATAGAATTAATCGAAAACGGTATTTTGCTTGTTTGTTTTAGATTGTGGTGCTACAATAAGTGTTACGGTAAAATAATATAGTTTCCAATGAAGAGAGGTTTTTAATCATGAAATTCGCAACACGTATGGAGCGTATGCAAGCTTCTGAAATCCGCGAGCTGTTAAAATTAACTGCTCAGCCTGATATTATTTCCTTTGCCGGCGGTCTGCCTGCACCGGAACTGTTCCCTGTAGAAGAAATTGCCAAGGTTTCTCATGACCTGGTACTGAAGGAAGGTCGCCAGCTGCTGCAATATGCAACTACCGAAGGCCGTCCGTCCCTGCGTGCAAAAATTGCTAAACGTATGGCTGATAAATACCACACCAATGTTGATCCCGATGACATTCTGATTACCACCGGTTCTCAACAATGCCTGGACTTCGCAGGCAAGCTGTTCCTGGATCCCGGCGACGTTGTTCTGTGCGAAAGCCCGTCCTACCTCGGCGCTTTGAACGCATTCAACGCTTACCAACCGAAATTTGTTGAGGTTCCGACCGATAACGGTGGTCTGATTCCGGAAGAACTGGATAAAATTCTGGAAACCACTCCGAACTGCAAATTTATCTATGTAATTCCTGACTTCCAAAACCCGACCGGTCGTACCTGGTCCATGGAACGCCGTCAAAAATTCATGGAAGTTGTTAACAAACACAACCTGCCTGTACTCGAAGATAATCCGTACGGCGAACTGCGCTATGAAGGCACTATCCTGCCGTCCCTGAAATCTATGGATACCAAAGGCTTGGTTATGTTCCTGGGTACCTTCTCCAAAATCTTCTGCCCGGGCCTGCGTCTTGGCTGGATTGCTGCAGAGCACAGCCTGCTGAGCGAGTTTGTTAAAATCAAACAAAGTGCTGACCTGCACACCTCTAACTTTGACCAAGGCGTTGCAGATGCTTACATGGAACAATACGACCTGGATGAGCACGTTAAAGAAATCGTTGCTCTGTACAAACATCGTCGTGATTTGATTCTCGAATCCATGGAGAAATACTTCCCGGCTGGCACCGAATGGACTCATCCGGAAGGTGGTCTGTTCCTGTGGCTGACCTTCCCTGAAGGCGTAAGCGCACGCAAAGTATTCAACAAATGCATCGAGATGAAGGTTGCCGGTGTTATCGGTGATGCTTTCTATCCGAACCAGAAGACTGACCGCAGCATGCGTATCAACTACTCCAACATGCCGGATGACCGCATTGTTGAAGGCATTCAACGTATGGCTAAAGCAATCAAAGAGTGCATGTAATTCTTTGACGGCTTAAGCTGTCTTGTAAATTTTACAGCTGATAAAAATTTAACCCCTGCAGAAAAATTTCTGCAGGGGTATTTTGTATATATGCTGTTTTATGCTTTAGCAGCCTTTAAGGTTCTTTCGAACAGAATGTATAAAACTCCGGCAGCCTCGTCACTGAATTTAAAGATACTGTCAGTACCATCGGTGTGATGGAAGGTTACAAGGTTGATGCCGTCAAAATCAGCACCGCTGAGAACGTTGAGCGGGATATGGAAGGCATTTTTCTTACCAATGTAAACTAAACGTTGGTTAGTAAGGAAGAACACGCCCAGCTCTTCAATAATAGTCATTTCTTCTGTGAATTTGGGATGCTCGATTTTTTCGCCCTTGAAGGCAACGGTTTCGTCAATGCGGAATTTGCGTGTCAGCTCATAGTAGTTGTCTTCGCGTTCTATCATTTTGTTTTGGCAGAGACCGCAGTTGGTATAGGCGTGGCAGATTTCGCCGGGGTTGAGAGGGAAAGCATCCTGCTTGATATCGCCTAAAGGCATATGCTCCGCATTCCACAGGCTGCGGTATTTTTCCAGAGCGCTGACAATGTTATTCTTTAATTCATATGGGATATCCAGAGTTGCGCAGTCGGCACGCAGGGCAGCTTCTTCTTCCGGAGTATAACGCTGTGCGCTGCTGATTTCGTCAAACTTCTGATTGAAGTGAGCCTGAAAAACCTGCTTACGCATGGAAAGACTGTCTTCGTAGTCATAGCCGAATAACTCATTCAATTGTTTGATATCCAGCTTTTCGGTGCCTGCAAGCAAATCACGGCAGCGGACAAAATAAGCAGCTGTTTTTGCTGCCTTATCAGCCTGCTTTGCCAGATGCGGCGGCAGCTCTAAAATTTCAGCCAGGTGTGCAAGCTGTGCCCAAAGGCTGTCTTCCTTAGTCTGTACTTCGGTAAAGACAACATCTGCCAGCTTGCGGTAAATGCCGCTGCGTTGGTTGCAATTATCATCATGGAATTTTACGCCCCATTTTTTCAGAGCATGATGCACATCATCGGCACTGACTGCTAAAGCGTCGGGTGCTGCAGCCAACAGATTATTGAGCTCCTTCCAGCCGTTTTCGGTAGGCTTGCTGCCGAATATTTTTGATAAAAAGCCGCATTCTTCTAATTCTTGCATGCTATAAGGTTTCAAATTCTGCACTCTCCTTTACAGGCTTAAAGTCTGCATTTTGATTTTTACGCTGATAAAGTTGCCAGCGGTTTATTTTATCGCTAACAATACGAATTTAATCTAAACAATATTATACGCTAAAAGTGTATCTATTGTCTAGAAAGAAAAAGCTTCGGCATTTATCTGCTGTGACTATCTGCCTGCATTGTGTTATAATAGCAATTAGAGAGAGGAAAGGGAGATACAATGTCAATACAAGCTTTTACTGCTAACAACAAAGGCAATTGGAAGGCTAATTTGCCGGTATTGTGGCTGGGAGTTTTTTTGTGCTGTGCCAGCTATACAATGTGCATTCCTTTTTTGCCTGTATATCTGCTGCGTGAGCTGCATGTTGCTCAGCCTGACGTTAACTTCTGGGCAGGCATTACCTTTGCTGTAACCTTTATGGGTTCGGCCGTGATGGCACCTTATTGGGGCGCTTTGGCTGACCATGTCGGGCAGAGAAAGATGGCGATTCGCGCCGGCTACGGCTTGGCGCTGACCTATTTTCTTACCGGCGTTTGCCAGGATGTCTATCAGCTTTTAATAGTGCGTATTGTGTGTGGTGTTGTTGCCGGCTTTGTGCCTGCCTGCATGTCTATGGCATCTTCATCCTTGCCGGAGGAGCGCATGGGCTGGGGCATGGGACTGATGCAGACTGCGGTAGCCAGCGGCACCATCATGGGACCTTTGATGGGCGGTTATCTGAGCAGCTGGTTTGGCATGCGTGCTTCATTTTATGTAGGCAGCTTTGCCTTGTTTATTGCTACAAGTGCCGTAGTATTTATTGTTAAGGATATGTCCGTATTGAATAAGGGTGCGCGCGAAGCAAGCAGTCTGTTGGCAGATTTAAAGAACGCTTTGCATAACAAGGGCTTGTTATATATTATGGCTATGTTCTTTGTAGTGCAGACCTGTGTGATGCTGATTCAGCCGTTGATTACATTGTACGTAGGCGAGCTGATGCATGATATGGGTGATGCTGCTATCAAGATGTCAGGTGTGATTTTCTCGCTAGCCGGTATTACCGGTATTTTAGCGGCACCGTTTTGGGGAAAACGCGGACAGCGCTTCGGTTATGTGCGTGTTTTCTGCATTGTAACCTTTATTGCCGGTTTTATTAACCTTTTCCAAGTCTTTATCAACACTGTCTGGCAGTTTGCGGCTATTCAGTTTGTTTACGGATTGTTCCTTGCAGGAGCTGTGCCGAATATTAATGCTAACCTGACGCGTGTTACTGCTGCCAATATGCGTGGTAAGGCCTTTGGCCTGGTTACGAGCGCGCAGCAGTTTGGCGGTGTTGTAGGACCGCTGCTTGGCGGTGCCTTGGGCAGCTTTATGAGCTCGCGTTATGTGCTTGTATTTGCCGGCTGCGTGCTTATGAGCGTAGCAGTTTACTCTTATTTCACGCATGTGCGTGGAGCGGAGCAGGAAGCTGCAAGCTAAAAGTTTATCCATATAAAATAAAAGACCGTTGCTGTGATATGTACCCCCAATACTGGACACCCAGTATTGGGGGTATTTTAATGAAATACAGCTATAAGTTCAAAAGACAGTGTGTAGAATTATATCGACAAGGTAAATGGCCTGAAACGCCTAAAGATATAACAGAAAAAAATTTCCACAATACAATCCGAGTTTGGGTTCGGATAGAAGATAAATGTGGTCCAGAAGCATTAAGACATAAAAATCAGAGAAAAACTTGGTCAGCAGAAGAGAAATATGAACTTGTAGCCAAAGTATTAGCTGGTGCGTCAAATAAGGAAACAGCTATTTCTGCAGGAATTAACGCTGGACTCTTGTATCAGTGGGTTAGATGCTATAAAATTAAAGGGTATCAGGGATTGGTCGCACAACGAAAAGGACGACCACCCAAGGAGCCTGAAATGAAGAAAAAAATAGAGCCGGCAGAACTTACTCCATCAGAACGAGAAGAAATGATTCTGCTCAGAGCAGAAAATGAGCGCTTGAGAGCGGAGATTGCTATTGTAAAAAAAGAGATTGCCTTGAGAGAAGAGAGATGCGCAGCGCAACTCAAGGCGAAAAAGCTGCGCTCGTCCAAAAACTGCGTGAAGAAGGTTACAAACTGAATTATTTGCTGGATGCGATTGGACTGTCGCGTTCAACGTACTATTACGAGCTTAGCAAGACAGATAAAGTTAGCGAACGAAATGCCGACTTATCATCCGAAATTATTGTTATCTTCAACGAGAACAAAAAGCGATATGGTGTAAGGCGCGTACATAAGGAGCTTCTGAATCGAGGTTTTCGAGTAAATCACAAGCGTGTCCAACGAATCATGAATCAGCTTACCTTGTTTGGAAAATGTCCCAAGGAAAAATACCACTCCTATAAAGGCGATGTTGGCAAAGTTGCTGATAATATCATCAATCGAGATTTCAATACCGAAAAACCTTTGCAAAAGTGGACAACCGATGTATCGCAGTTCAATCTGCCTTGGGGCAAATGTTATCTTTCTCCGATTTTGGATATGAACAGCAATGAAATAATCTCTTACAATCTTTCTCTACATCCAGATATGGCGCAAATAAAGGACATGCTGAAAAAGGCATTTAAAGGTTTTCCTTCTGTAAAAGGTCTTATTATGCACTCAGATCAAGGATGGCAATATCAGCATGCATTTTATAGGAATGAATTGCAAAAGCACGGAATCATTCAATCAATGTCTAGGAAAGGTAACTGCTATGACAACTGTATTATGGAAACTTTCTTTGGCAGATTAAAAAACGAGATGTTCTACGGATTTGAAAAAGATTACCCTTCGTTTGAATCTTTTTCAAACGCTATAGCTGAGTACATCGATTATTATAACAACAAAAGAATTCAAGCTAAAACAAAATGGATGCCTCCCTCTAAATTCAGAGAAGCATCCATGATGTAAATATAATTATTCAAATTTTTAGCGGTGTCCAGAAAACTGGGTACATATCACTGCAGGGAATTTGCGGCAACGGTTTTATTTTTGGAAAAATATAGAATGTTTTCTTCGGAACCGTCAAGCCTTCGGTTTAGCCGTCAGCCATTGGCGTTTTTGCTCACTTTGCGGGAAAAGCTGGTGATCAAACCACATATAGAAGAAGCGTTCTGCCGGTACAATGCTGTAGCCGTCCTGCAGATGGTCGGTGGTGTCATAGGGATCTGCCATAATAAGCACATCGTCACTTTGGTGTGCAGTGCCCATGGTGTCATAGCCGATGATGACGCGCCAATGACCGCCCCAGTCCACGTTTTCGACGATAATCGGCGTGTTGTTCTTCAGATTACTTTCGACGAATTTGAGGAAGTCGGCATAGTTGTCAGGCGTTTTGTCCTTGACGGAGGAATGAACCTCCCAGCCAAGCTTTTCAAAGTATTTGACCATGCCCTTGGTGTTGGTGCCGACAGTGCTGCTGGTGGACATAATTTTGCCTACAGCAAGCTCATCGTCGATGATGTCGCCCTTGTAATATTTTACGACCATGTTGGCGGCAGCAGGACCGCAGGTGTAGGGGGTTATCTGCTGCGTGGTGGAGAACTTGGGCAGCAGCGTGAGGTGTTCGTTGGACTGCATGTTGTAGAAGTCGGGATGCGCATAGTAGGGCGAATCCTTGATGTCATGCTTGCCGACGAACTGCGCTGCGCCGCCGACCTCCTGCTCTGCATTGGCAGCGTTGGCGACGGGGGCGTTAGATTGGTTCAGCAGATAGTTTGTACCGCCGAGAATGACGAGGGCACAGAGGCCTGCGAGTAATGTTTTTTTCATGTCCATAGTGTTACTCCTTTTCTTGATGTCGTTTGATATATTTTTTGACAGCGGCAAGCAGGGCTTCCTGCTCATTGGGCAGGTTGCCGGATTGTACACGGTCTAAAAGATAAGCAAGGGTGTCCTTGATTTTTGCCTGCGGAATAAGCGACAGCAGCTCGCGGCCGCTGATGGCAAGGTCCTTCGTGCAGACCGGCATTTTGGTGCGTGCCAGCTCGGTGACCTGTCTGCCAAGCTCGCGACCGTCGGCCATGAGCTGTGGACTTGCGCGTGCATGCGTAGCGCCCATGTCAGCGAGAAAGACCTCGACGAGCAGACTGTAGGCTTGTGTCAGCTCTGCCTGCGTGCGGAAACCGGAGTTGGCAGCTTCGCTGCGCACCCAGCGCAGCAGGGTGCGCTCGCCGGTGAGCAGCATAGGCGCGAAGCGCATATGCTGCGCTACCAGCCAGGTAACCAGATGTACGAAGCTGTTGTTGTAGCCAAGGCGCGTTAAAATAGATTGAGTCATGATTGCGCTTTTAGCTTCATGCCCCAGGTCGGAAGGCTGCCCTTCTTTGTTCAGCTTGCGGATTTCAGGCAAGCCCTTGCCCAGATTGTGCAGCACTAATGCCCAACGGATGGCTAAATCGTGCGGGCTGTTGTCAATCGCCAGCAGTGTGTGCTCCCAGGTGTCATATAAATGGAAGCGCGGATTTTGGTGCAGTCCTAAAAGGTGCAGCGCTTCCGGAAGAATGGGAATGACAGTATCGTTGCCGTTTTCGCGGGCATGACAGTTTGCACCTAAAAGGCCTGTTGCCATCATCAGCATCAGGCCTTTGCCTGCATATTCAGATGTAATGAGCTTTTCAAGCTCCTTGCGTACACGCTCCAACGAAAGGCCGGCGCAGCGTTCAACCGGAAAGCTGTAGCCATGCGGCAGGTAGTAGGGCGTGTTCGGCGCACCGCAGGCAGGTAGTGCTTCGCAGCCTGCCTGCTCGTACGTAAAGCCAAGCTGTGCCACAAAGCGGCAGGCACGCAGCATACGCAGCGCATCCTCATGAAAGCGTTGCTTAGCGTCACCTACAGTGCGTAAAATCTTCTGCTGTAAATCCTGCTGACCGCCAAAGTAGTCATACAATGTGCCGTTCAGTGATAGCGCCATAGCGTTGACAGTAAAATCACGGCGGCTCAAATCCTCGCGCAGACTGCTGCAAAACCAGGTTGCGGCAGGGCGATGCATATCTTCGTCGTTATAGCGTTCGCCGCGAAAGGTTGTTACTTCGGTAGCAACACCGTTGATAACGATGACTACGCAGCCGAAATTGTGACCTAATTGGTCAACAGTTTTCCAATCTTGTTGCTTGCAAACTGCCAAAACCTGCTCAGGCAGAGCATTGGTAGTGATATCGTAATCATCCGGTGACTTGCCCAAAAGCAGGTCGCGCACGGCACCGCCGACAAGATATGCTTCATAGCCGGCAGCGTTTAAAGCAGACAGTATTTTTTTTGTATAACTGGGAAAAAATAAATCAGGCATTTTAAAAATCTCCTGCCAGGCTTAGTATTCTATACCGTCATCCTTGAGCCGGTATTCTACATTAATACCAAAATACTCCCAAAGAATCTCCTTAAGCTCGGCACCGGTGTTAATTTTATAGCGGTACTTTACGCGACCGCCAAGGTAAAATTTTAAATAGTTGCTGCGGATGGTAATATTGCAGTCCTCGCGGAAAATAGACAGCTTTTTACTTTTGATAAACGGTGAATCCGGATGAGCATCACACCAGAAGCTGGCGGTAATAAAATCCTTGTCTATCTGAGGCTCTTCAGTGAAGCCAAAGAGGCGCTTCCAGATTTTGCCGCATTCCTTCTGCCAAAGCAGCCAACCCCAAAATTCACTGCGGGTAAATTTGTATTGGCTGATGCCGTCGCTTTGAATCAGTCCTTCCGTGATTTCCAGCGGTACACGCGGACTTTCGCTGTTCACGCCGACGTCGGTCAGATAACGCTTCTTGCCTAAAGCTACACACATTACGCGGTGGCGGCGCAGTTGGTAGGTTTCCATTTTATCGATAAAGCGGGCAGCGTAGCTGGTCACCTCAAAGCCCAGGGACTCCAAAAGCCAGTTGTAAAGTCCGTTCAGCTCAAAGCAGATGCCACCGCGGTTATGCATGATAACCTTATTGAACATATCCTGGCGTTTGAGCGAGGTAATTTTGCCGTTAAGAGAGTCAAAATTTTCATAGGGGATATATTTGAGGTGCGCGTCCTGCAATTTAGTCAGGGTTGCTAAATTAACAGCCGGCTCGAAATCGTTGAGCTGCAGCTTGCGCAGGTATTGTTGTATTTGCAGCTTCTTCATCGGCCGTCCGTTGATATCTGCATAATTTGGCAAAGCAATCATCTCCATAATGTAATTTTCACAGCGTTGTTATAGCTATGAAAATTGTCTAATCTTCTCTCAATTATTTATTGTAACATTTATTTTGCAGGAAATAAACTATTTTGCTTTAAAGAGTGGGAATAGCATAGTCTATATCTGCACAGAGGCGACAATAAAAAGACTATTCCTATATGGAATAATTTTAATGCTAAACAAGAATAAGATAAACAAAACTACCGTTTTACAAAGTAATTCCTAAGTGTTATTATATAAATGGCTATTCTGTTATATTTAATATTCCCTTTGTTACACTCTCAAATACACTCTCAAATAAATTTTTTGGAGGTTTCCGATGGCTCTGTTATCCTTGGTTTTTTTACTGCTGGCGATAATGCTTGGTTTTATCCGTAAAATGAATACGGGTCTTTTGTGCATAGCTTTTGCCTTGCTTTTGGGACGTATGGCAGGCATCAGTGATGCGGAAATTATTAAAGGCTTCAATGCTTCTTTGTTCCTGATGCTTTTGGGTGTAACCTATTTGTTCAGTCTGGCACAGATTAACGGCAGTCTGGATTTGTTGGCGCAGAAGGTTATTTCTTTGGCCGGCAAGCGTGTTTACCTGATTCCGATCATCATTTATGTATTCTCGATTATACTTGCTGCGCTTGGTCCCGGATCTGTACCGACTATGGCTATAATGATGGTTTTTTCCATGTCCTTGGCAGCAGAAATGAAAATCAGTCCTGTGCTGCTTTCAACCTTAACTGTTTTGGGCTCTTGCGCCGGTGGTTTATCACCGCTTGCTGCTACCGGCATTATCGGTGCGAATCTGTGCGCAGAGTTTGGCCTGACAGGTATTGAAAATGATTTTCTTATGAATGGCATTCTTTCCTTTACTATTTATGCTGTTATTGTCTACATTTTATTGGGTGGTTATAAGCTGCGTTCTGCTGCTGTGGGGCAGAAAAAAGAAGTTCCCTGCTTTAACAAAAAGCAGCTGACGACTATTGCCGGTATTGTAGTGATGGTGCTTATGGTTATGCTTTTGCGAATTAACGTAGGACTGGTCAGCTTTGCTGTTGCAGCCGTATTATCCTTTTTGCGTGTTTCAGATGAGACGAAGGCGATTAAACATATTCCTTGGAATACGCTGCTGTTGATTACCGGTGTGGGTGTTTTGATGCAGCTGATTATAGATCTCGGCGGTATTAAGGTGCTTTCTGATATACTTGTTTCTCTGATGAGCGCTAAAAGTGCTGCAGCTGTTATGGGCCTTACCTCCGGCATTATGAGCTGGTTCAGCTCCAGCAGCGGTGTTGTTATGCCTACGCTGCTGCCGACAGTACCGCATGTTGCTCAGCAGCTTGGCGGTGTGAATGAGGTGGAGCTGGCCTCCTCGATTACAACCATTTCGCATGTCGCTGCCATCAGCCCGCTTTCTACAGGTGGTGCGTTGGCGCTGGCAGCATATGCTTCGGCCGCTAATGCTAATCAGAAGCAGCAGCAGAATCTGTTTATGAAAATGTTCGGCGTTTCTGCGCTGGGCGTTTCCGTGTTGTGTGTTTTCTCTTATTTCGGCATGTTCCATTGGCTACTGTGAGGTAAAAATTTTATAATAATCTTTTGGTCTTCGTGCATATTTAGATATGTGCGAAGACTTTTTTGTTGCAGCGTGCATTTCTTTACATACGTAATATTACGTAGTATAATAAATTAAAGGAGGTTGCGTTTATGCCACTAACCCCTAAAGAAATGATCAGATTGCTTTTGCAAAATGGTTTTGTTTATGTGAAGAGCAATAATGGTTCTCATCAAAAATATTTTAATCCACAGCGGAATATAACTGTTGCTGTACCTTTGCATACTAAAGAATTAAAGAAAGGCTTAGAACAGGCTATTTTAAAGCAGGCTTGATTAAAACGATAAGGAGAAGAAAGGAGCGCATTATGTCTAAAAAATATTTTTATCCGGTAATTTTTGAACCTGAAGAAGTAGGCGTATCTGTTTATGTTCCGGATATTCCCGGCTGCAATACCCAAGGAGATTCTTTGGAAGAAGCTTTGGAGATGGTGCAGGAAGTGATTGGCTTGATGCTGGAAGGTAAAAAACCGGAAGAATATCCTCAGGCATCAAAACCCAATGAAATTAAACTGGATGGCAGTCAGTTTGTGATGATGGTTGCTTTTGATAAGCTGGCGTATGACAAAAAATATAATGCGAAGGCTGTAAAAAAGACGCTCTCGATTCCTGCATGGCTTAATAATATGGCAATAGATAACGATATCAATTTTTCTAATCTTTTGCAGCGTGCCTTGATTAACGAATTGGGATTAAACGCACGTTGATTACAGTAATCAAAAAAGCCGCCGGCCCGGAGATGATATGTACCCAGTTTTCTGGACACCGCTAAAAATTTGAATAATTATATTTACATCATGGATGCTTCTCTGAATTTAGAGGGAGGCATCCATTTTGTTTTAGCTTGAATTCTTTTGTTGTTATAATAATCGATGTACTCAGCTATAGCGTTTGAAAAAGATTCAAACGAAGGGTAATCTTTTTCAAATCCGTAGAACATCTCGTTTTTTAATCTGCCAAAGAAAGTTTCCATAATACAGTTGTCATAGCAGTTACCTTTCCTAGACATTGATTGAATGATTCCGTGCTTTTGCAATTCATTCCTATAAAATGCATGCTGATATTGCCATCCTTGATCTGAGTGCATAATAAGACCTTTTACAGAAGGAAAACCTTTAAATGCCTTTTTCAGCATGTCCTTTATTTGCGCCATATCTGGATGTAGAGAAAGATTGTAAGAGATTATTTCATTGCTGTTCATATCCAAAATCGGAGAAAGATAACATTTGCCCCAAGGCAGATTGAACTGCGATACATCGGTTGTCCACTTTTGCAAAGGTTTTTCGGTATTGAAATCTCGATTGATGATATTATCAGCAACTTTGCCAACATCGCCTTTATAGGAGTGGTATTTTTCCTTGGGACATTTTCCAAACAAGGTAAGCTGATTCATGATTCGTTGGACACGCTTGTGATTTACTCGAAAACCTCGATTCAGAAGCTCCTTATGTACGCGCCTTACACCATATCGCTTTTTGTTCTCGTTGAAGATAACAATAATTTCGGATGATAAGTCGGCATTTCGTTCGCTAACTTTATCTGTCTTGCTAAGCTCGTAATAGTACGTTGAACGCGACAGTCCAATCGCATCCAGCAAATAATTCAGTTTGTAACCTTCTTCACGCAGTTTTTGGACGAGCGCAGCTTTTTCGCCTTGAGTTGCGCTGCGCATCTCTCTTCTCTCAAGGCAATCTCTTTTTTTACAATAGCAATCTCCGCTCTCAAGCGCTCATTTTCTGCTCTGAGCAGAATCATTTCTTCTCGTTCTGATGGAGTAAGTTCTGCCGGCTCTATTTTTTTCTTCATTTCAGGCTCCTTGGGTGGTCGTCCTTTTCGTTGTGCGACCAATCCCTGATACCCTATAATGTACCCATAGTCATGGACAGTTTGGTAGGTAGTATAGAAAGCGATATGGGCATTAAAGCAACATAGTCTACATGAATTATATTTGCATTTATGACTTAAGTGTCCCTTTAACTTATTGTTTAAATCTGGACACTAAGAGAGAACGAAAAGAGAGTTACTTTGGACAGTTTTCAAGAAAAATACTAGAATTGGACAGCTTTCTTTTGGTCAATCCCTAAAAATGGACACTTTTTTCTTTTCCTTGGTCTTAAATCGTTTTTGAGCGACTTTTTCCCAAACTGTATGTTATACTATGGATAAAAGGCGGAGGTGCTCAAAATGGCTGTAAAGCGCTTTACTGAAGAGGAAATGGAGCTGTTACGTAAGAATCCATACACCTACAGAGTAACTTATAACATGTTATTATTGACGGTAGAGTTTAAGGAGAAATTTTGGAAACTTTACCTTCAAGGTTTTTCACCAGTGTCTATTTTTAAGGAGTTAGGATATGACCCTAATATTTTAGGTGCTTACAGAATAAACAACTTCACTTTTAAGCTAAAGAAGGCAATGGAATCTGGAAAACCTCTCACTCAGGGAGTTGGTGGTGAAGTAAAGCCTCCACCTAAGAATAAAAATTATAGCGATTTGCCATTCGAGGCAGCGATAGCATCTATGCAGTACGAACTCTCATATCTTAGACAGGAGGTAGATTTCTTAAAAAAGCTGTGCTCTTTGGACAAATCAGACTAGCACGTGAAATATCTCTTGGGTTGTCGAATAGAAAATTTCAATTGATTCATGATTTAGTATCTAAGCCAGATAATCAATTGAAAGTGTCCCATTTATGTAAACTCGCTCATGTTACTAGATCTGGATACTATAATTGGTTAAGCAATATGGATTCCCGTAATGAACATGAACAGAAGGATAGAGCAGATTTTAGTAAAATTCTTGAGGCATATAAATTTAAGGGCTATGACAAAGGCATTCGCGGCATCCATATGAGGTTGTTACATTTGGAGAAGCCAGTGCTGATGAATCTTAAAAAGATAAGGCGGCTAATGGTAAAGTACAATTTGAGATGCCCAATTAGAAAGCCAAATCCATACAGGCAAATGGTAAGAGCTTTGAGAACCAATAAGGTTGCTCCTAATCTTTTGAACCGGGAATTTAAAGAACATGGACCTAGAAAAGTATTGTTAACAGATATAACTTACATACCATTAAATGATAAATACTGTTATTTATCTACAATTCTAGACTCCTATACAATGCAAGTATTAGGATATTGTCTGAGTGATTCTCTGGCAATAGATTTTGTGTTGGAAACTGTTAATATGGTACTAGCAAAGCATGGTAATGAAATCTCTAGTGAAACTATAATTCATTCCGACCAGGGTTCACACTATACAAGTTATAAATTTATGCAGTTAGTCCATGATGCTAATCTTAGGCAATCCATGTCAAGAAGAGGAAATTGTTGGGATAACGCACCACAAGAGAGCTTTTATGGACACATGAAGGACGAAATACATATATCTAAATGCAAAGACTTTGAGGCCTTAAGAGCTGAAATAGATAGGTGGATGGATTACTACAATAACGATAGGTACCAGTGGAAGTTAGCCAAGCTATCCCCAAACGAGTATTATGAGTATGTAAAAACAGGCCTTTACCCATTGAGGATATTTTAATAAGGCTATGTCACAACAAACAGTTGATAAATAGCCATTTTTATAGGGGAGTATCAGAACTCCCCTACAAACTGTTATTTGCAGTTATCTATACTCATTTGGAATTTCGATATGAAGTGTCTCACACAATAACTTCACATCATGTGCATCATTTTCATCAAACTCGTATCCCAGATGGAACATTACTTGACTATATGGTTCAATACAGGAAACCTCTATTTCCTCAATTCTTCCTTTACCCGAAAAAGTTTCTACCGGAAAACAATCCCCATCATAAAGAATTTCACCTTCGTCCGTATATTCAAAACAATGCAAATCAATAATTCTGTTTTTCAAATCTTCCCATACAGTATGGTTCAATGTTGTATATTCCATCTTAATCTCATAAAAGCCATTAGCTTTCATTATTTCTATAAAGTTCTGATAATCGTTCTTTTCTACAAAAATGTCAATATCATTATGGGCTCTTGACTGATATCCAAGAAGAGCATCTACACCCCATCCACCATCAAGAAAGACTTTAATCTCCGCATCTATTGCAAATTGAAGAATCTGTTTTACATCTGTTATATTGACCATCTTATCATCTCCACAAATTCTAATTAGGCGACCAGAGGAACTGCTGGTCTGTTTGATAAATCTCTGCATTTAGCAGTTTTCAATGTTGCCAAAACAAAAGTTAAGAAGATGTTCCTTTTCTCCATGTCGCTTTCTTTGGCGTAATTTACAAGGTTATTCCACACAAGATAGTTGTTCAGATACTTGGTAGAAACACCGTTAAAGCCACGCATAAACCTCTTTAGCTGGCTATGGTAGCTATTGATATGTTGGATATTATAAATGCCTTTCTTGGCTTTGCCAGTCTTTAACTGCACAAGGTCAATGCCATTGGCATTTGTAAATCTCACATAGGAGTTCATCTTGTCCGTAACAAGAGTGGAATTGGTCTTAATCCTACCATCATAAATATGATGTAAATCTCTTGTAGAAACTCTACCAGTATTCGTAATCTTGGAGATAGACAAGCCATTCCTATTAACCGCACAAGGAACACATACCTTTTCTTGGGACAAGCCTCTGATATGTGTAGAATGACCACGCTTATGAGCCTTGCGTGGCATAGCAAATGTCTTACTCTTGCTATGATTGCCCTTGTACGAGATGGCGAAAAAAGTTTCGTCAGCCTCAATAATGCCGTCAAGGGTAACATCGTCTGCCATATTCTGAAGTGCATCCAAAATCTTGTGTCTCCAAAGGAATGCGGTGTTTCTGTGAATCCCACAAGCAACAGCAGTCTTACGAATGGATAAGCCATTCATCATACAATCAATGTACTGCTCCCACACGGACAAGTCTTTTCTTGTACCAGACACAATGGAGTTCGTAGCAATCACGAAGGACTTGCCACAATCCTTACATACATATCGCTGTGTGCCATCTTTACGATGACCATTGCGAACCACATGGATACAGCCACAAAGAGGGCATACACGACCATTTGCAAAGCGTTCCTTTGCTACGAAATCTTCAATATTCAAAGACTTTACAAAGGCAGGACTTAAAAGCATTGTTTTAAGGCTTTCCTGCTCTGCGACAGTCAACTTACCGATAATATCTAATGCGTCTTTGATAGTAGGCATATCCAATTACCTCCTTCGGTGGTACTGTTTCTTACTATTATTATACGCTATTTCTCGTCAAAAATCAACCATTTGTTGTGACAGAGCCTTTAATAAAAACTAAGAAGCAGCGGTTCCGGCAGGAACTGCTGCTTCTCTCTTTCTCTTAAAAATGTCCTTGACAAAGGGTACGGTTTACCCTTTAATTTTATAGCATCTAACCCACTGATACAAGAGTCCAGCGTTAATTCCTGCAGAAATAGCTGTTTCCTTATTTGACGCACCAGCTAATACTTTGGCTACAAGTTCATATTTCTCTTCTGCTGACCAAGTTTTTCTCTGATTTTTATGTCTTAATGCTTCTGGACCACATTTATCTTCTATCCGAACCCAAACTCGGATTGTATTGTGGAAATTTTTTTCTGTTATATCTTTAGGCGTTTCAGGCCATTTACCTTGTCGATATAATTCTACACACTGTCTTTTGAACTTATAGCTGTATTTCATTAAAATACCCCCAATACTGGGTGTCCAGTATTGGGGGTACATATCAGAGGGAGGTTGTTCGTATAGTTTTTCCTATTAAAAGCTACAGCGCCACCTCAGCGGACTCTGTGCCCTCCTGCTCCAGCTCTATCTGCTGATTGAGGTTCTCTGTCAGCCAAGCCTCGGCCTCTGCCTTTTGCTCCGCGCGCATTTTGAGGATAACCTTGGCGCGCAGGTCGTACTGCACATCGGCAATTTCAAACAGCTGCTGTTGATAAAGCACATTCAGAATGCGGCCGACACTGTTCACATCATATAAAAAGCTGTAATAGCCCAGCAAAATTTTCTGTGCCAAGCCAGCTTCCTTCACCGCGCCTGCCACGCTGCCGCTGTAAGCACGCACAAGTCCGCCTGCGCCTAGCTTAATGCCTCCGAAGTAACGTGTCACCACGGCTGCTGTTTCCGTCAGCCCGTTTTTACGCAGTACCTCCAGCATCGGAATGCCGGCAGTACCGCTCGGCTCGCCATCGTCACTGGAGCGCTGTGCCAGATCATCCACGATATAGGCGGAGCAGTTGTGCGTTGCATCCCAGAACTCTTTTTTTACGGCCTTAATGAACTCCTGGGCCTCTGCTTCACTGTGCACCTTTTTCAGCGAGCAGATAAAACGTGATTTTTCAATCACAATTTCTTTACGGTAATCTCTGCTTATAGTATACAAGTAGCGTACCTCCGTCCGTATTTTTCGCAATTTATATTAACATTATAACACAATTCCACCGTTTTTAAAATTTTTTACAGTTTTTTACAGCAAACTCTTTATTTCCTCTTCTGTCTTTGTTATAATAGTGGACATTACAGACAAAGGAGAGAGCATTGATGCTACTCTTCATAAATTATTATTTTTTATTAAGGGAAAGAGGTAATTTCATAATGAAACAATTTTGTGCTTTAATCGGCAAATTCTTTGGCATCATCGCCATCGTTTTTCTGGTTCTCGGCCTCACAATGCCGCAGAACTTTTTGTGGGTATTAGGCAAGGTACACGGCATCAGCGTTCTGAGCTGCATGCTCGGTATCGTAATGTTCGGCATGGGCACCACACTGAACCTGAAGGACTTCGCACTTGTTCTTAAACGCCCGCTTGATATTATCATCGGCTGCTGCGCTCAGTATTTCGTAATGCCCTTCTTGGCATACCTGCTGTCCGTTGCCTTCAATCTGGACCCGGCACTGACCACCGGTGTTGTACTGGTAGGCACCTGCCCCGGCGGTACCTCCTCCAACGTAATCACCTTTATGTCCAAGGGCGACGTTGCACTTTCCGTAACCATGACCAGTGTTTCCACTGTACTTTCTCCGATTCTGACTCCGTTCATCACCTACATGATTATCGGTGAAAAGATTAACTTCGATCCGGTAGGCATGTTCTGGAGCATCGTCCAAATCGTTATTCTGCCTATCTGCTTAGGTCTGGCTGTTAAATCCTTCCTGCCCAAGCTTGCCGAAGCAGCAACCGACTATCTGCCAGCTGTATCCTCCATTGCAATTTCTCTGATTATCGCAGGTGTTATCGGCGCCAGCCGCGACCTGATTCTGAAGGCTCCCGGCCTGATTCTGCTGGTAGTTATTCTGCATAACTGCTGCGGTTACGCTCTTGGCTTTGCCATCGCCCGCTTCACCGGCCTCAGCTGGAAAAAGGCTGTTGCTCTGTCCATCGAAGTTGGTATGCAAAACTCCGGTCTGGCAACCGGCCTGGCAAAAGCACACTTCGCTGCTCTGCCTGCCGCAACCGTTCCCGGCGCAGTATTCTCCGCATGGCACAATATTTCCGGTGCACTTTTGGCATGGGCTTACCAAAACTACCTGAATCCGAAATTTGACCCGGATTACGCTAAGGAAGAAGCTGTAGAAGCAGAACCTGCCAAGGCTTAAATTAAATTTGGTTGAAAATTATTAATCCCCTTGAGCTTGAAAGCCCAAGGGGATTTTTGTCTGCCAATAATCAACCAAAATTGAAGTTACATATTCACGTACTGCTGAATATACTCAAAAAGCATATCCGCACCTCTTTCGCCCATGAACGGCAAATGCTTGGCAATTGTCCTGTGACTGTAACAGGGATGGCTTACGCAAACTTTAAAGTTTGTCATGTCAGCTTGCGCAACAGTATCCTCATCAGCCATAACAAGACAATGACGAATATCCTTCAGCAGCTGCAGATATTCCTTCTCTTCCTTAAAGTACTCTATGCCTTCCGCAGCAGTACCGGTGATTTTATGTGTGCATACACTGTGAGCTACATTAAATTTCAACTCCTTGAAGAATGCACCCAAGCCTTTTACTGTATCATAATCACCCTTTAAAAATACCGTACCGGGAGTTCTGCTAAGCAGCGGAGACTTTAAAAGCATTTTCAGTCTGCGTTTTTTTTCCTCCAAACGCTGCAGCATAGCTTCCTTAACCGGCTGCCCTATAACCGCTGCAACGCTATTTAAAAACTCTTTCGTCTGACTATAACCGTAAGGCGGCAGATAAACATAAGGCGTACCGGTAACGCTTTGCAGATATTCGGCACTGGGAACCGCTTCTGCTGTAAGAACAATATTCAGCTCGGCACTGCTAAGCTCGGCAAGCGCCTCCGTAGTCATATTCATCGCAAGGCAATGCAGCAGCTCGCAGCCGAAGCCCTCTCGCAGCAATCTTGTGATTTCGCAGATATCGGATTCTGCTCTGTAATGCAGCGGTGATGCACCTAAAATATTATAGCGTCCTTTTTGCTTGGCTGCGTCAGGCTGTACAAACAGCTCTGCCAGCTGCAGATAGATTTTTCGCAACCCGGCGCTGTAGTCTGCGCCCAAACCGGAGGTATTTACAGGAATCAGCCTGCTCTGAACCTTGCTCTGCAGGCTATCGCAGATTCCCGCAATATCCGTACCGATGATAGATGTTACAGAAGAAGTCAGCACAAAAATAGCCTTAGGCGAATATAAAGCATCCAGCTCCAAAATGCCTCTTTCCAGATGCTCTGTACTGCCCATAATAATATCACTGTCATCTACACCGGTAGTAAAAAGTCTGTCAGGATAATCCTGCCCCAGCTTATTGAAAAAATTCATGCTGAAATGTGTTGTTCCTTCGGGACCATATTCCAAAACAACTGCATCTTCTATATTCAGCAGCGTGCTGATGATGGCCATTCTGTCAGACGGCACCGGAAAATTTCTTATCAAAGCCATAATCACTTCTCCTCTATTTGAGTCTGCGTAAAATCCAGCAAACGCTTAAGCAAGCCGAAACAGCCTGCAAAGCCCAGTACATCCTGTCCCGGCATACTGTCTATACCGAAAATCCCTTTTCTTTCCAGGCTGTCGGTAAAGCTTCTGCCTATATACAGCTGAGGCTTTAATTTATCATAGACAAATTCCATCGCTGCCAGATTGGCACTCTTGCAGACATAAGGATCCGCATATTGCAGCAGCTCTTTTTTTGCTTCCTTGTTTTTCAGAGTGCTCATCTGTATCATCATCGGCTGCAGTCCTAATCCTGCCAGATAAGTATTCAGCTCCCAACAGTTATACGGACTGTTGCCATATATATAGCCAATACCCTGCAGCTTATCCTGCACCTGCTGCTGCAAAGCAAGGCATTCCTCCAAAGACTCTGTAACAATCTGCGGCAGCTCCATTTCCAAAGCAGCAGCAAGCTCCTGATAGGCCTGCAACACCTTGTGCGGATTACACATCGGTGGGAAGTAAACGTAAGGCACAGCAAGCTTTTCCTGCATCTGCTTTGCCAGCTCCAATCCTAGCTCATCAACAACAATATTCAGCTTCGCTCTTCCTGCAAGCGCCAAATCCTGCAGACTGCATTTGCCAGGAAGCTGCAGTCCTAACTGTACGCCGGCCTGCTCCAGCAGCTGCAGCAAAACAGAATTTTTTTGCAAAGGAGCACCATTGCCAAGAATATTGACAACATTTTCCGTCGGCATTTTCCGCATCAGCTTTACAGTGGCAGTCAATGTTCTTTCGATACCCGGCAGATGATCCCGACACTGAAAATGCTCCGTACGCACAAGCAGAATCGGCACATGGTACCTTTCCTCCAGCTCATCAACGAGTGCATCATAATCATCACCGATGATTTCCAGAACGCAGGTTGTTACCAATACTATGCATTTAGGAGCTCCTGCCTCAAAAATTTCGGCAACGGCCTTTTTAGTTTTCTTAATCGTACCGAAGGTCACATCATAATCATCTATTACTACTGAAACACAGCTTTCCTTAAGACTGCCGAATATTTTCATATTCGCCAGCAGCTTGGAATAATAGGTACATTCATCCGTACCTACGATAACTGTAACTGCCTCCGGCAGCTGTCTCACGGTCATCAGAACACCCATCAGCGGGCAATGAGTTCCCGGGAAGGATGTTGCCATCAGCGGTTTAATATCCCTTTGCTCATTTACTTCGCTCAAGCGTCTGATATTATGTAAAATATCAGCGTCATAGTTTTTCTTTTGCAGCATATTTCTTCTCCTCAAAAAACAAGGGGCAGCAGATAAAACCGCCACCCCCATAAAATGTTATTTAATATCACACAAAGACCTTTGTGTCTATTTGCCGTAAACTGCCTCATGCAGAAGCTCTACACTGTCAGCGGCATGTTGCGACAGACAATTTACATAACCCTGCGGAATGACAATCGCCTGTTTTTTCTTTACAGCGGTTACCGTAGCCAGAGCAGGATCAGCATAGAGTTCTTCTAATTGCGCATTGCCTGCCTTATAAGCACCGCCCTGAGACCAGGTAGCGATAATTATGTAGTCAGGATTTGCCTGTACTACTTCTTCCTTACTCAAAATACGGCTCGTTCCGGGTTTGTCCGCAATTGTATGACGTGCTGCCTCATAGCAGTCCTCTACGCCGGCAGCAGTCATGATATCGTTAAAGATAATCCCCTTGCCGCCGATAGCGCCAAAGCGCAGAAAGAGCAGACCTTTTTTTCTGTCCTCAGGCCGCATTTTTTTAACCTTAGCTTCAACCGCACTGATTTTTTTCTGCATCTCGGCAATCAGCTTTTCAGCCTGCTCCGTTTCGCCTACAGCACCGCCGATAGCCTTAATCGTCTTGGGAATATTGCTCAGTCTGGATGCGGCGGGATAAACAAAAACCTTAATTCCCACATCCTCCAAGCTGGAAATCTGCTCCGGCTTACTGCTGTCCGGCAACAGCACCAGATCAGGATTCAGTGCAAGAATAGCCTCCGGATTGCTTTCCGCAATTTTGGTAACATCCTTAGCCTCCTTGGCACCCATGGCCAAATCCTCATCATGCACCCATTTGGACAGGCCTGCTATACGCTTATGGTCAACAAGGCCTAAAAGCACCTCGTCACCATAAACATACAGGCTGATTATTTTTTGAGGCTTAGACTCAAAGGACAGCTTTAAACGATATTCAGAATCTGCCTCTTAACCAGATTCTGCTGGAACTTCAAGAGGAAGAACATCTTTATTTTAGTGAGGATATAAGTTTCCAAACACCTATTAAACATCGAATGAATATTTTGGCTAAGCATATGCTGCCAGTATTTTCTCATCCGTCCTTTCAGGAATATCTGATGGGCTTTCATTATGACAGCAATGAATTCTTCTACAAAGATCTTATAACGCAATACAACGTATTTATTAGCGCAAATAGCAAATTACATTATAATAATCCAATAAAGAAAACGAAAGAAAAAGGCTTATATCTGTGCGTTTACTGCAATGCTCATTATGGAGTAATTGATTCAAAAATAAAAGAACGCATATTAAAATTTGTCGAACAAAATAAATTGCATATGCATGGAGGCATATATCTTTTCCCGCTGCGCAACTTCTGGTCTACTTCTAAGCCTGAGGAAGAACTTGTTAAACTCTGCTTAAGAGTAGAATATACTGATTAAGGTGTATAACTATTATACGCTTTATTTTTATTTTAAATTGAAGCTCCTGCAGTAAAATACAACAAAACCTCTGATATTTCTTCCGGTATCAATACACAGGCAAAAGAAGTTGGTATATTTGTGCCAACTTCTTTTTATATGAGCATTCTGTGCATCTGTAAGGTTATTTTTGTGCTATAATATTAGTTACAAAAATTCGAAGAAAAGAGTTATATTTATGGACGATAAAGAACAAAAATTCAAAACCTACCGTTCGCTCAGCAACATGCACAACTTCCGCCTGCGCCTGTTTGCGGAGGGCATCCTCACCGGTATCTTGGCCGGTATAGTCATCAGCTTCTTCCGCTTCGCCCTCTCGGAGATGGAATACCTGCGTGGAGCGCTCTACAACCGCCTGTGGGTAAGCGACTGGAGCATCAACGCCTGCTGGTTCGCCGTGCTCATCGCCATCGCCTTCATCCTGCACAAGCTCAACTGCATCGAGCCTATGGCCGCCGGCAGCGGCATTCCGCAGGTTAAGGGAGCAATTTTAGGCCTGATGAAAATGCGCTGGCTGCACATTCTCTGGGTTAAGCTCACCGCCGGTATCATCGGCATCGGCGCCGGTCTTTCCCTGGGACGCGAAGGCCCGTCTATTCAGCTAGGCGCAGTAACTGCGCAGGGCGTCAGCCGTCTTATGGGACGCACCCGCATGGAGGAACGCTATCTGCTGACCAGCGGTGCCAGCGCCGGTCTGGCAGCAGCCTTCAACGCTCCGCTCGCCGGTGTAATCTTTGCTTTGGAGGAGCTGCACCGCAACTTTTCCATCATGGTTCTGCTGCCCTCAATGGCAGCAGCCTTCACTGCGACGATTATTTCCCGCGCTATTTTCGGTCGTGCGACAATTTTTGATATCCCCTACTTACAACTGCTTCCCATCAGCTATTACGGCATCGTCATTTTAGTTGCTCTTGCCAGCGGTCTGGCAGGCGTTATCTTTAACTGGGGACTGCTGAATATAGGCCGCTTTTACAGCCTGCCCTGCTTCAAGCGCCCTGTACAGAAGATTGCCTTTGCCCTCATCTGCGCCGGTATTCTGGGTTACTTCCTGCCGGAGGTTTTGGGCGGCGGCAACGATCTGATTAATCATCTGGCCAAAGCACCTGTATCGTTACAGCTTCTGCTGATTTTTCTTGCAGGCAAGCTGATTTTTACGCTCATCAGCTACGGTTGCGGCGTTCCCGGCGGTTTCTTCCTGCCGATGCTCGTTATCGGCGCTCTCTGCGGCAGCATTTGCGCCCAGATGCTGATTATGCTTGGCTGGATTGAGCCTGCATATGCCACAAATATTATGGTAGTTGCTATGGCGGCGCTTTTTGCTTCTTCCGTACGCGCGCCTATCACAGGCACCGTACTGATTATGGAAATGACAGCCAGCTACCAGCAGCTGCTTTCGCTGGCGATTGCTGCCATGGTGGCCTTCGTCATTGCGGAGCTGTGCCACAGCAAGCCCATCTACGAGGAGCTGATGCAGCGCATGCTGCACAAAAAAGCGCCGGAACCGGCTGTACTGGAGCAACGCAATGTTATCGAGCTGGTAATTTGCAGCGGCAGCAGCGTCAGCGGCAAGCTTATCAAGGATATTCCCTGGCCGCCGAATACACTTTTAGTTGATGTCAAGCGCGGTGAATCACAGCTCATCCCGGCAGGTGACACGCGTCTGCTCAGCGGCGATTTTATCTATATCCTTACTGCTACCGAGCATGTAGAAGAGCTTACCAAAATGGTAGAAGAATAATTATATAGCGGATAAAAAACAGAGAGCCTGCGTAAACCGCAGACTCTCTAATTTTTTGGCTTTATTACAGGCCAAGCATTACATCAATAATTTCTTTATCGGTTTCTACCATGCCCTGGCTGGCAATTTTGCCGACTGCAGCAATGGTTTCATCGGCAGTATTTTGGACAATGCCGTCACCGCCGGCAAAGTTACGTTCAGCAACGGACATATCAACGCCCATCAGACCGCCTTCAACAGCCATAGCAATCTTAGCTGCGCAGGAGGATTTTGCACCGTCGCAGATAATACCGCTGTTGATAGCCAGAGCATTTTCTACAGCATGCTCGATCTGGTCATCGGTGCAATCATACAGGAAAGCGATTGCCGCACCGGCACCGCAGCCTGCGCTGATAGCACCGCAGTATGCGGACAGCTTACCGATACCCTGCTTCAGGTAAATGGTAACAAGGTCGCTCAGCAGTACTGCACGCAGCATTTTTTCTTCGCCTGCAGCCAATGCATGTGCATAAACAACAACAGGAACAGAAGCGGTAATACCCTGGTTGCCGCTGCCGGAGGTAATTACTACCGGAAGCTCACAGCCGTTCATACGCGCGTCACTGCCTGCAGCAGCGCTGGCACGTGCGCGGATACGCAGGCTGTCCGGATCGCGACGCAGCAAAATTTTGCCGATGCTTGCGCCGTAATCATTGGTCAGGCCTTCTTTGGAAATAGCCATATTGAAATCAATCTGACGTTTCAGCAGATGCTTAACATTATCTAACGGCATATTGCGGGCCGCATCCAGAACATCCTCGATTCTCCACAGGCTCTTAGCCTCTTCTTCGGCAGGCACAATCGGTTTTTCCAAAACAGTAGCGCCGTTTTTCTTAATGCAGGTAACATTAGTGTGGTCCGTACGAATAGTTACCTCAGCATTATTGCCGCCTGCTGCCAGAAAAATGCGGATATAGAAAATATCCGGTTCTTCGGAAACGTGAATATTAATCTTGCCGGATTCAGCCAACGCCTTAATTTCAGCCTTTTCCTCTTGGTTAATATAAGCCAGAACCTCCAGCTGACGCTCGGAATGAGCGGCAACGACACCAGCAGCGCAGGCAACCTCAATGCCCTTCATCTTGTTGGTATTCGGTACAACAACGCTCTTAACGTTTTTGATAATATTACGGCTAACCCAGATTTCAATCTGCTCAGGGAAAGCTCCTAATTGCTCGCGACATACAGCAGCACAGTAAGCAATGGCGATAGGCTCGGTACAGCCCATGGCGGGAATAAGCTCCTCCGCCAGCGCCTCCTCATAAACAGCATATTTATTTTGCATAAGCACATCCTCCAAAATTCGGCTGCGTTCCCTCACAGCCTGATATTTTTTCGTAAGCATTATTGCCTAAAGCTTCCGACAATTCATTATCTATTGTAAATCAAAAGCAGCTTTCAGGCAAGTGCTTATATCACATAATAATAAAGGACTGAAGCCCTCAGGCCTCAGTCCTATTGAAACAACGTCACTAAGCGTTGTTTTTTACATTTTAATTTTTGCTTCTTCTGCCAGCTTCGGTCCGTACTCACCGAAATCGAAGGTAGCAAAATAATCTGCCGGTGTTTCCGCACGGCGAATCATTTTAACACTGCCGTCCTCCTGCAGCAGCAGCTCGGCACTGCGCAGCTTGCCGTTATAGTTGTAGCCCATAGAGAAGCCATGCGCACCGGCATCATGGATAAAGAGCAAATCGCCGATATTAATTTCAGGCAGCATTCTGTCTACGGCAAATTTATCGTTGTTCTCGCACAGGCCGCCGGTTACATCATACTTATGGTCGCAGGGAGCGTTTTCCTTGCCCATAACGGAAATATGATGATAGGAACCATAGATAGCGGGACGCATCAGATTAGCAGCGCAGGCATCACAGCCGATGTATTCTTTATAGATATGCTTTTGATGAATAGCAGTAGTTACCAAAGCGCCATTCGGTGCCAGCATGTAACGTCCAAGCTCGGTGAACAGCTTAACATCGCCCATGCCTGCAGGTACAAGCACCTCTTCAAACACCTTACGCACGCCTTCGCCGATTGCCAGTACATCATTATCCTGCTGTTCAGGCTTGTAGGCAATACCGATACCGCCGCTGAGGTTGATAAAGGAGATATGCGCACCGGTTTTTTCCTTAAGCTCTACTGCCAGCTCAAACAGAATACGTGCCAGTTCCGGATAGTATTCGTTGGTAACGGTATTAGAAGCCAGGAATGCATGAATACCGAAATTCTTTACGCCCTTGCTCTTGAGAATTTTATAAGCTTCGATAATCTGCTCATGAGTCATACCGTATTTTGCATCGCCGGGGTTATCCATAATGTTGTTGGCAATGGCAAAATGTCCACCGGGATTGTAACGGCAGCAGACGGTTTCCGGAATATCGGCAACCTTTTCCAAAAAGTCGATATGAGTAATATCATCCAGATTGATGTTTACATTCAGTTTACGAGCCAGTTTAAAGTCCTCTGCCGGAGTTGCATTGGAGGAGAACATAATCTCGCTCTCCTTAAAGCCTACGGCATCGCTCATCAAAAGCTCGGTATAGGAGGAGCAGTCGGCACCGCAGCCCTCTTCGCGCAGAATCTGCAGCAGATAGGGGTTAGGTGTAGCCTTTACTGCGAAATATTCTTTAAAGCCCTTGTTCCAGGAAAAAGCCTTGTTCACCAGACGCGCGGTGCGACGGATGCCGGCCTCATCATACAGATGGAACGGAGTAGGATATTGGGAAACGATTTTTTCTAATTGTTCTTTAGTAACAAACGGAATTTTCTTAGACATTCATATCACCTTTCTGTAATTTAATCAGCGCAATTTCATTCTGCAGCGCTTCCTTAAATAAATCAACTAAATTGCGTTTGCAGGAATACAAACAGGTTGAATCCTCATCATCCTGCAAATCTCCTGTCAAAACGGTGTGTGAATCGGCAATCAGACGAATCTGCTCGCTTTGCTTATTTGTTCCGTAGCAGATTGCTCCCGGCAAAGAAAAGTATTTATCACCGATAACTACTACCTTCAAGCCTCGCTGCAAAGCATCCTGCAGCTCCGGCAGCAGCAGCTCCAGCATTCTGCTGTTAGCTGACAGATAAATTCTTGCCTGTGCCTGACGCACGGTATTGCGCATTTTATTTATAATCTCTTGCGCACCCTTGATGGTGATATACCCCTCAGGATCATTGTTCAGCACCGGCAGCTGTTGGAGTATATCTTTTTTTATCTCCTCCAGACAACTGATTTTGTTGCTGCAAAACTCAGCAGCAGGCACCGGAGTATAGCGCGTTACCTTGCCCTCCTCCAGCACATACGCTGCTCCCTTATCCACCAGTCCTGCCAGCGCAGTATAAGTGTTGGAACGCGAAATGCCGGTCTGCTTGGCTGCTTCGTAGCCGGTCATCTGACCGGACTTCAGCAGCAGCACATACAGAGTTGCTTCCTGCTTTGTTAAGTTAAAATTAGTAAGACCTTCAATTAAATTCATAAAACCCTCATTCAGCTCTTCGGCTTTTGCGACGGAACTTTTTGCTTTTTGAGCGCATATTTATATTGTTATTCCTGTTTAAGACCACTATACTACGATTTAGACGAGTTGTCAATAGCTAACCGCCGTTTTTTATGTTTTTTCCCACAAAAAAAAGACGAAGATAACAGTAATTTAATCCGTTATCTCCGTCTTGTATTTTCAGCTTAGTTTCTGTCGAAAACCATTACTCTGTCAAAGTCCAGGTATACCTTGGAGCCGTCAGGAATTGCATCAATGTCTGCGCCCTTAACGATAACGCGGATGTCATGACCGTGAACGTTTACACGATAGTCAACCGCATCGCCCAGGTAGAAGCGGTGAGTTACCTGACCTTCCATCTGACCGCCGCTGAGGGACATGGTAATATTCTCAGGACGTACGGCAATGGTAGCTTCGCCGGTAACCTTAGCGGTATTCGGGAAGGAAACATTGCTGCCCTTAATGAATACTCTGTCACCCTTAACCTCGCCATCGATAAAGTTAACCAGACCGATGAAGTCAGCAACCATTTTGTTGGCAGGCTTGGTATAGATTTCGTGCGGCGCACCGATTTGCTGTACAACGCCGGCGCTCATAACAACTACGCGGTCACTCATTGCCATTGCTTCGCCCTGATCATGGGTTACATAAACAACGGTGATGCCCAGTTCCTTTTGAATAGCAAGGATTTCAAAACGCATGGATTCACGCAGCTTAGCATCCAGGTTGGACAGAGGCTCATCCAACAGCAGCAGGCCCGGCTGTGCTACCAGAGCGCGCGCCAAAGCTACACGCTGTTGCTGACCGCCGGACAGCTGATGCGGATAACGCTTGCTGTATTCGCCCAAATGAACCAGCTCCAGCATCTTCTGTACGCGTTCTTCGCGTTCCTTTTTATCTACCTTTTGAATTTTCAGCGGATAGCCTACATTTTCGGCAACAGTCATATGCGGCCAAACAGCATAGGACTGGAATACCATACCGATATCACGTTTTTCCGGCGGAGCGAAGCTGCCCTTAATGGAGGAGCTTACGCAGTGGTCGCCGATATAAATTTCACCTTCGGTAGCACGCTCAAAGCCTGCAATCATACGCAGGGTAGTGGTTTTACCGCAACCGGAAGGACCGAGGATGGAAATAAATTCGCCATCCTTTACAACTAAATCAAAATCGTTTACGGCAGTTACAGCGCCGAAACGTTTAAATACATGCTCAATTCTTACCTCAGCCATTTATTACACTCCTTTAATTAAATACCTACGTTACCCTTGGAAACCTTGTTCAGAATCAGGTTACCAATCAAAACAATCAGCAGAATGATTACAGAAAGCACAGAAGCGTTCTGCGTATCTGCATAGGTCTGCAATTCATACAGCAATACGCCGATGGTCTTGGTATCACTGCCGTACAGGAGCAGGGACATAGTCAGCTCGTAGAAGGACGGCATAAAAATCAGGAACCAGCCGGCAACTATAGACGGTGCAATAAGCGGCATGATGATATCCTTACAGCAGCGCAGCCAGCTGGCGCCGGAGTTCAGTGCAGCCTCCTCCAGAGAGATGTGTACCTGACTCAGCGAAGCGGCGATGGTACGCACAGACATCGTCATGTATTTTACCAGATAAGCAACTACCATAATCCACATCGTGGAATACAGGTTCAAACCAAAATTACCGCTGAAGGTAATAATCAAAGCCAGCGCAATAACGATGGACGGGGTACTGCCACCGATAACTACCAGCAGATCCGGCAGGCTGCGGCCTTTGATTCTGGTTTTAACTGCAAGATATGCAATAAAGATGGAAATAAGTGTGCCGATGCAGGCAGCAATAACAGCGTAAACAACAGAGTTCCAAACGCTTTCCATGTACTGGGAGCTGGTGATAACGGGAATCCAGGCATCAAAGCCAATGTTGTCCAGACCAATCGGCTTGGACAGGGTGATAATCAAACTGGTAAGCACGATGGAGCCCAGCGGAATGATAATGGAAATCATGCTGTAAGCGCCAACCAGGCAGAAGCAGGGCCATTTCCATTTGCCCAGCTCTACAATGTTCGGACGGGTGCTCTTACCGCTGATAGTGGTGTAATCCTTTTTACCAACCATCCAGGTCATACCGAACAGCAGGATGTTAGCAAGGAACATGAGGGACGCAGCCAGAGCGGTAGCATCACGTACGCCCGCAGTATCGCCCATGTAAATATAGGTTACGATACGCGTGGTCATTACTTCAATGTTGCCAGGCATACCTACGATAGCAGGAATACCGAAGCAGCTGCCGGCAGCAATAAATACCAGCAAACCGCCGGCCAGAATGGACGGAGCCATCAGCGGCAGTGTTACGTCAAAAACAGTACGCATCGGAGAAGCACCGCTGACACGCGCTGCCTCCTCCAGAGTCGGATCCATTTTCTCCATAGCACGTGAAATGGTAATGAAAGCAAAGGGAGAGTAGAACAAAGTCAGTACCCATCCTAAGCCGGCCATAGTATAAATGTCAAAGGGCGCTGTTTCCAGCCCAAAGACAAATTTAAGAATCTCGTTCAGATAACCTACACTGGGGTTCAGCAGCTGTACCCAGGCAATAGCGCCTACATACGGCGGAATCATGTAGCTGGATACCAGCAGAGTACGGTAGATTTTTTTACCGGGCATATCAGTACGGCCAACCAGCCAAGCCAGCGGGAAGGTAATCAGCACACTGACAATCATAACACCCAAAGACAGCTCGATTGTATTCGTCAACGCACGCCAGTTGACATCCTGGCTATATACATTGCGATAATTTTCCAAGTTAATTGCGCCATCAAGCATGATGCTGTCATACAGCAGGATTCCCATCGGGAAGATAACAAAGTATAAAAGCAACAGCACGGAGATAGCGATAACAATAAATTTACTGTTTATTCTTGACATAGAACGCTTCTTTCTCCTTTTTTAATACCTCAGAGCAACACCAAAAGCAGACTTTCGGCCCCTCTTTATTGAGCAGAAAACAGGGATGGCCTGAAAGGTCTCCCTGTTTCCGCTATAATTTAACTTAGCAACGCATTATTTATCCATAACTCAAACTTCGCACACGGAAAACATCCCGTATGCCTTGATAAATCAGCTTGAACTGAATGTCGAAAGCCATTCACGCACACTTCTGTGCACGCAGACGACTCATCCAAAGAGCGGGCAGATCGTTCAGGAATCGTTCCAAGAGCGATTCGACCAGCAAGACTTCTGACGGATATTCTGCCCGAAGCTGCTCCGCAAACTCCTGCAACACGAGGCGAAGCGCTTCCATGTACTTCAAGTCCGGAAGCTCATCAAGCCCCAGATAGAAGAGCTCGCCGAGGCTTCGCCCATCCGTGTTCTCACGTTCCTCGACAGCCAGGAGCATATATCGTGTGCAGACGACGGCGACATGCGCCGTCATCGCATCGTAGGAGACGGAACGACAATCCTTGCCGAGCCGCAGGTAGGACTTGCACGCTTTGAAGAACACCTCGATGCCCCAGCGCTTCCCGTAGAGCTGGATGACTTCTTCCTCCGAAAGCGAGAGGTCTGTCGTGACGAGGACGAGATAATCCTTCCGCTTGTTGCGGTTCCGCACGAAGACCAATCGCACAGGCACGAGGGATTCTCCCTGTTTCGTCGCGACAGCATCGACGGACAGGAGGTAACGCGAGCGTCCGCGGCGTTTCTTGTGTTCCTTGTAGATGGCCTTGACGTTCGAGATCTTCCCTTCGCAGAGGTAGCGCACCTTCTTGCTCTTCTTTGCCATAGCGGTGACGTCATAGCCGAGGTCATGGATGGCTTTCAGCGACGACGGCGAGCAGAACCATGTGTCGAAGAGGACGTACTGCGCGGGGATTCCTGTCGCCTTGACCTCCTGCAACAAATTGAGGACGACGGCTGGCGCTTCCATCTGCGCGAGCTTGCGCTGCTTTCCGCCGTTGCTCCTGGCATCGACGGACGCGTCGGCCTCGTTGAGACGATTCTTTCCCTTCGATGTCGAAAGGAGGCAGAACGTGAGCGGCAGGAAGGTGTTCCCATCCGTCCAGCCAAGGACGAGCAGGCGGAAGCCCTTCGTATAACGGTGGCTCACATGGTCGTAGACGTTCGCCAAGAGTTCCACGCGCTTGGAGCGCGAGCGGCTGAAGAGCGAATCGTCGACGATGATAGCGCAACGACGTCCGGCGTCTGTCAACGGTTTGATGGTTTCGTTGATGATCCGCGCCGCAAGGAGCAGCGTGAACCTGCGCCAGTTCGTGTGACAGGAGTTCAAGAAGCGGTAGGCCGTGTCCTTGCCAAACGGCAGGGATTCCTCGTGAAGCCGGCGTTGCATGTAAAGCGAGCGGTTCTCGAAGATGATGCTGACGAGCACAAGGAACACCAGAATAGCGGAAAAGCCCTTGAGTTTGCATGCGTTGGCAGACCGCAAAATCTGGCCGATGCGATATTGGTGGAAGAACAGCGAAGTTTTCTTCGAAATGGATTCCATCTGATGGGTGGTTTGTGGTATAATTTGCATAGCATGAACCTCCGCTTTAGTATGTTTTGTTTCACATCTTAATTACTCAAACTTCGCACACGGAAAACATCCCGTATGCCTTGATAAATCAGCTTGAACTGAATGTCGAAAGCCATTCACGCACACTTCTGTGCACGCAGACGACTCATCCAAAGAGCGGGCAGATCGTTCAGGAATCGTTCCAAGAGCGATTCGACCAGCAAGACTTCTGACGGATATTCTGCCCGAAGCTGCTCCGCAAACTCCTGCAACACGAGGCGAAGCGCTTCCATGTACTTCAAGTCCGGAAGCTCATCAAGCCCCAGATAGAAGAGCTCGCCGAGGCTTCGCCCATCCGTGTTCTCACGTTCCTCGACAGCCAGGAGCATATATCGTGTGCAGACGACGGCGACATGCGCCGTCATCGCATCGTAGGAGACGGAACGACAATCCTTGCCGAGCCGCAGGTAGGACTTGCACGCTTTGAAGAACACCTCGATGCCCCAGCGCTTCCCGTAGAGCTGGATGACTTCTTCCTCCGAAAGCGAGAGGTCTGTCGTGACGAGGACGAGATAATCCTTCCGCTTGTTGCGGTTCCGCACGAAGACCAATCGCACAGGCACGAGGGATTCTCCCTGTTTCGTCGCGACAGCATCGACGGACAGGAGGTAACGCGAGCGTCCGCGGCGTTTCTTGTGTTCCTTGTAGATGGCCTTGACGTTCGAGATCTTCCCTTCGCAGGGGTAGCGCACCTTCTTGCTCTTCTTTGCCATAGCGGTGACGTCATAGCCGAGGTCATGGATGGCTTTCAGCGACGACGGCGAGCAGAACCATGTGTCGAAGAGGACGTACTGCGCGGGGATTCCTGTCGCCTTGACCTCCTGCAACAAATTGAGGACGACGGCTGGCGCTTCCATCTGCGCGAGCTTGCGCTGCTTTCCGCCGTTGCTTCTTGCATCGACGGATGCGCTGGCCTCATTGAGCCGGTTCTTTTCCTTCGAGGTTGAAAGAAGGCAGAACGTGAGTGGCAGGAACGTGTTCCCGTCCGTCCAGCCGAGGACGAGCAAGCGGAAGCCCTTCGTATAGCGGCGGCTCACATGGTCGTAGACGTTCGCCAAGAGTTCCACGCGCTTGGAACGCGAGCGGCTGAAGAGCGAATCGTCGACGACGATGGCACAACGCCGGCCGGCATCCGTCAGCGGCTTGATGGTTTCGTTGATGATCCGCGCCGCAAGAAGCAGCGTGAACTTGCGCCAGTTCGTGTGGCAGGAGTTCAAGAAGCGGTAAGCCGTGTCCTTGCCGAACGGCAGCGAATCCTCGTGAAGTCGGCGCTGCATATAGAGCGAGCGGTTCTCGAAGATGATGCTTACGAGCACGAGGAAAACGAGAATGGAGGAAAATCCTTTGAGCTTGCAAGCGTTGGCCGCGCGCAGAATCTGGCCGACATGATAACGACGGAAGAACGCCGAAGTTTTCTTCGAGATGGATTCCATCTGCTGGGTGGTTTGTGATATACTTTTCATAGCATGAGCCTCCGGTGCTTGGTATGTTTTTGAGCCAACATAATTATACCAAACTGGCAAGACTCATGCTATTTTTCTGTTTACAAAGCCTGGACTTTCAAGGGGTGCAGGGGATTTTTACCTGCGAAGTTTGAGTCCATAACTCTCTTACGGAATTCTTCTTTGATTTGAGCATTGTTGTTAGCCAGCTTCTGCCAGTCAACTTTAATTCTGCCCTCAACAATCTTCTTGGTTTCTTCAGCACCGGTAGGAGCTTTTACGTCGCCACGAACGGAGTGCATCCAACCCTTAACAACTGCTTCCTGACCTTCTTTGGACAGCCACCAGTCAACCAAAGCCTTTGCACCCTCAGGATTCTTGGTTTCCTTGAAAATAGCGATCGGGGAAGGAACGTTGATTACGCCGTCGGTCGGGTAAACAATCTTCAGAGGCTCTTTCTTGGTGTTAGCCAGCTTCAGGATGTTTTCTTCCAGAATCATTACAGCTGCATATTCGCCGGTCAACAGCTTGTTTTGAATAGCGGAGTTGCCTTCTTCAACGCGCAGGCCGTTAGCTTTCAATTTATCGAAATATTCCCAGCCGTATTTGTCAGCCAGAGCGCCAACTGCTACATAAGCAGTACCGGACAGCATCGGGTTAGGCATAGCGATTTTGCCTTTCCATTTCGGATCGGTCAGATCTGTCCAGTTTTTCGGAGCTTCTTCAGCTTTCAGCTTATTGGAGTTATAAGCAATGATCATGTTGGAGATACGAACGCCGTACCAGTTGCCGTCTTTGTCTTTTTCACTGATAACGTTAGCATCTTCTTTGGATTTATAAGGCAACAGCAAGCCTTGCTCCTGCAGCTTCAGATAATAGGAAGGATCCGCAACCATCAGAACGTCTGCAGCAATTTTTTTAGCTTTGATTTCGCCGGTAATCTTGGTGATAACTTTTTCGGTACCGCCTTGGAACCAGTTAACCTTCATATCCGGGAAAGCTTTTGCAACATTAGGTTTGCACATATTGTCGATAATATCAGGATAAATAGAGGTATAAACCATCAAGCTGCCTTTTACGCCGGCAGCCTTATTGTCTGCTTTTTTGTCGCCGCCGCCGCAGCCAGCCAAAGCTACAGATAAAGCCAACATTGCTGCTGCACCAAGCATCCATTTAGATTTTTTCATTCACTCAAACTTCGCAGGTAAAAATCCCCTGCACCCCTTGAAAGTCCAGGCTTTGTAAACAGAAAAATAGCATGAGTCTTGCCAGTTTGGTATAATTATGTTGGCTCAAAAACATACCAAGCACCGGAGGCTCATGCTATGAAAAGTATATCACAAACCACCCAGCAGATGGAATCCATCTCGAAGAAAACTTCGGCGTTCTTCCGTCGTTATCATGTCGGCCAGATTCTGCGCGCGGCCAACGCTTGCAAGCTCAAAGGATTTTCCTCCATTCTCGTTTTCCTCGTGCTCGTAAGCATCATCTTCGAGAACCGCTCGCTCTATATGCAGCGCCGACTTCACGAGGATTCGCTGCCGTTCGGCAAGGACACGGCTTACCGCTTCTTGAACTCCTGCCACACGAACTGGCGCAAGTTCACGCTGCTTCTTGCGGCGCGGATCATCAACGAAACCATCAAGCCGCTGACGGATGCCGGCCGGCGTTGTGCCATCGTCGTCGACGATTCGCTCTTCAGCCGCTCGCGTTCCAAGCGCGTGGAACTCTTGGCGAACGTCTACGACCATGTGAGCCGCCGCTATACGAAGGGCTTCCGCTTGCTCGTCCTCGGCTGGACGGACGGGAACACGTTCCTGCCACTCACGTTCTGCCTTCTTTCAACCTCGAAGGAAAAGAACCGGCTCAATGAGGCCAGCGCATCCGTCGATGCAAGAAGCAACGGCGGAAAGCAGCGCAAGCTCGCGCAGATGGAAGCGCCAGCCGTCGTCCTCAATTTGTTGCAGGAGGTCAAGGCGACAGGAATCCCCGCGCAGTACGTCCTCTTCGACACATGGTTCTGCTCGCCGTCGTCGCTGAAAGCCATCCATGACCTCGGCTATGACGTCACCGCTATGGCAAAGAAGAGCAAGAAGGTGCGCTACCCCTGCGAAGGGAAGATCTCGAACGTCAAGGCCATCTACAAGGAACACAAGAAACGCCGCGGACGCTCGCGTTACCTCCTGTCCGTCGATGCTGTCGCGACGAAACAGGGAGAATCCCTCGTGCCTGTGCGATTGGTCTTCGTGCGGAACCGCAACAAGCGGAAGGATTATCTCGTCCTCGTCACGACAGACCTCTCGCTTTCGGAGGAAGAAGTCATCCAGCTCTACGGGAAGCGCTGGGGCATCGAGGTGTTCTTCAAAGCGTGCAAGTCCTACCTGCGGCTCGGCAAGGATTGTCGTTCCGTCTCCTACGATGCGATGACGGCGCATGTCGCCGTCGTCTGCACACGATATATGCTCCTGGCTGTCGAGGAACGTGAGAACACGGATGGGCGAAGCCTCGGCGAGCTCTTCTATCTGGGGCTTGATGAGCTTCCGGACTTGAAGTACATGGAAGCGCTTCGCCTCGTGTTGCAGGAGTTTGCGGAGCAGCTTCGGGCAGAATATCCGTCAGAAGTCTTGCTGGTCGAATCGCTCTTGGAACGATTCCTGAACGATCTGCCCGCTCTTTGGATGAGTCGTCTGCGTGCACAGAAGTGTGCGTGAATGGCTTTCGACATTCAGTTCAAGCTGATTTATCAAGGCATACGGGATGTTTTCCGTGTGCGAAGTTTGAGTTAAGAATTAAATGTGTTAAAATAATAGTAATCGAAATATTACATCTGATACTGATGGAGGTTATAAAAATGTCACTGCTGGAATCCGGAGAAAATTACTTGGAAACTATCTTAGTTCTGACCAAACGCAATGGCAGCGTACGTTCTATCGACATTGCGGAGGAAATGAATTTTACAAAAGCCAGCGTCAGCCGCGCTATGAGCATTCTTAAACGTGATAACTATATTATCATGGAGCCTGACGGCCGCATCCTGCTTACCAAGGATGGTCAGAAAAAAGCTGCTGCCGTCTACGACCGTCACGTAACCCTCACCCGTTTCATCAACGAGCTTCTAGGCGTAGACGAGAAAATTGCGGAAAAGGATGCCTGCCGTATCGAGCATATCATCAGCCCGGAAACCTTTGCAGGAATCAAGGGCATGCTGAAGGATTAATTTGCTATAAGTTTTCGAGAGGTCCGCTATGAAAAAATCAGTTTTGTTTCTGCTTACATTCATTATGCTGCTCTGCGTCAGCATTTCCTGCTTCGCTAATCAGCCCTATAAGCATCCTGATTACAATCTGCGTACAGTCAAAGAAATTCATATTACCCAAATTGATAATCTGGAAGGAGAGCCCGCACGCTATTTCAAATCGGACGAACATGCCGAAACCAAAGTCCTCGCCGCTGTTTTGCAGGCTGCCGGCAAACAAAAGCTGATTGCTACAGATGAAACGCAAAAGCCGCTGCCGGAATATCATAATGTTAAAACCAGCCAAAAAAATTTAGCGCCCAGAGATTTGGAAATGCGAGTTACCATTAATCATTTTGGCTACCGCACCATTCGTGTTCCCGGTCATTTTGAAGATTACACTACCCAAGAAACACATTATTACTATGACAAAGATGGAAAACGCCACTATTGGACTGAAGATGTTGTACGCCAGCGCTGGGTACCGGAAAGCTTTCATCCGTATGCACAGCTAAGCCTGATTTATAACTTTTATGATTTGTCTGACGGCACACTTGTTGCCTCCTTCAGCGACAGCCGTAACCGTGAATACGAAAATGCCCCGGCAGGCGGTATGCTCAATCGTTCTCTGAAGGACTGCTTCAAAAAAATTTTCAGGAAATAATCCTGCAACAGACTGCTGATAACAGCAGTCTGTTTTTTTATTACAGCTTCATAATAGCAATTCTTATTATTTTTGTTGACATCTCAACTATAAGTGATATAATACAGAGAAGTAAGGTTTATAAAAGAACCTTCTGCTATTTTTGATGATTATGAATTTCAAAGGAGTGCTTTCAAAATGAAAAGTCTGAAAAAATTTGCTGTTGCATCTATGACTTGCGCTGCCCTCTTAGGCTTTGCTGCTACCAGCCATGCCGCATATCAACTGAACGACGAAGTTAAAGACGCTACCCCGGCTCTGCTTATGGCATCCCAAATCGGCGTAAAAACCAATGTTAATCCGGCTCTGGCAAACCTGCCTGACAAAGACGCTATCGTTGTTATGAGCTTCGGCACCACCTTTAAAGACAGCCGTGCTAAAACTATTGAAGCAACTGTAGACGCTATTAAAGCTGCTCATCCCGGTGTAAAAGTAGTTACTGCTTTCACCTCTCATATTATTATTGACCGTATCAAAGCTCATGAAGGTCTCACCATTCCGACACCTGAACAAGCTCTGGCTCAACTGAAAGCTGAAGGCTACACCCGTGTTGCTCTGACCTCTCTGGATATTATTCCGGGCATGGAATATGCATACAAAGATGCAGTTTATAACCTGCACAAAAATGACTTCAAGAAAATGACCTTCGGCACTCCGCTGATGTACTGGCAAGGCCAGGAAGGTCAAGCTGACGATATTACCGAAACCATGAAAGCAGTTGCTACTCAATTCCCGAAACTCGGCAAAAAAGATGCTGTTCTGATTATGGCTCATGGTACTCCGCATCCGTCCAATGCTTACTATGCAGTAATGCAAGACCGTCTGAATGAGCTTGGCTATACCAACGCTTACATCTTCTCCGTAGAAGGCTGGCCGCATCTGGACACCGTTACTCCGCAACTGAAAGCTAAAGGCATTAAGAACGTAACTCTGATGCCGCTGATGATGGTTGCAGGCGACCATGCTAATAACGATATGGCCGGTGACGAGCCTGATTCCTTTAAATCTCAACTGCAGGCTGAAGGCTTCAAGGTTAACACCTATATCCACGGCCTGGGCGAAAACGCAGCAGTACAAAAACTGTTTGTTGAAAGAGCAAACGATTCTTGGGATGCTCTGGAAGCTAAATAATTTACTTAACAAGTAATTCATTTCTTTCACACCTTTTTACTCTCCGTCCGCTTTTCAGGGCGGAGAGTATTTTTATAATAAAAATTAATTTATGAAGAAGAGGTGCTATATTATATATGGATAGCAAAAAAGCTCTGGTGGTTATCAGCTTTGGCTCCACCTTTGACGAAACCAGAACCCACGATATCGGCGGCATTGAGCAGGCACTCGCAGCAGCCTTTCCTGCCTATGACCAGTACCGTGCCTTTACCTCCGCAATTATCCGCAAACGTCTGGCTGAACGAGGCATTAAAATCGACGATACGGAAACAGTTCTGCAAAAGCTGGTTGACGCAGGCTACGAAGAGGTAGTGCTACAGCCGACGCATCTGCTGCATGGTGAAGAATTCGAACAGAAGATTCTCAGCCTCAGGGATAAATTCACCGCTAAATTCCAAAAAATTATTATCAGCCAACCGCTTATCGTTAATGATGAGGATTATAGGCTGGCAGCAGCCGCTGTTGCCGTTCAGGTTCCTCCCTTAGCTGCAGATGAAGGTGTAGTTCTCATGGGCCACGGCACTCCGCGTAATAACAATAAAGCGCACGGCTATACCTATGTCAGACTGCAGGAAATCTTTGATTCTATGAAATTCCCTGCTATTGTAGGAACAGTAGAAGAAGAGGATACTCCTAATTTTGAAGCGGTTCTGCAAAAACTGCAGGAGCGCAAGTACAAGCATGTACATATGTATCCCCTGATGGTTGTTGCCGGCGACCATGCTAAAAACGATATGTACGGCGACGAGGAAGACAGCTGGAAGACTCAGATTGAAGCTTTAGGCATCAAAACAACCGGTCATCTGTGTGGTCTTGGCCGTTCCAAAGCTATTCAGGCTATTTATATCCAACATGTTTTACGTGTTTTGTCTCTAGAAGATTGACATTTATTAATAATTAACTAAAAAAACCTGCATTCTGTCCCCTTTGATATGTACCCAGTTTTCTGGACACCGCTAAAAATTTGAATAATTATATTTACATCATGGATGCTTCTCTGAATTTAGAGGGAGGCATCCATTTTGTTTTAGCTTGAATTCTTTTGTTGTTATAATAATCGATGTACTCAGCTATAGCGTTTGAAAAAGATTCAAACGAAGGGTAATCTTTTTCAAATCCGTAGAACATCTCGTTTTTTAATCTGCCAAAGAAAGTTTCCATAATACAGTTGTCATAGCAGTTACCTTTCCTAGACATTGATTGAATGATTCCGTGCTTTTGCAATTCATTCCTATAAAATGCATGCTGATATTGCCATCCTTGATCTGAGTGCATAATAAGACCTTTTACAGAAGGAAAACCTTTAAATGCCTTTTTCAGCATGTCCTTTATTTGCGCCATATCTGGATGTAGAGAAAGATTGTAAGAGATTATTTCATTGCTGTTCATATCCAAAATCGGAGAAAGATAACATTTGCCCCAAGGCAGATTGAACTGCGATACATCGGTTGTCCACTTTTGCAAAGGTTTTTCGGTATTGAAATCTCGATTGATGATATTATCAGCAACTTTGCCAACATCGCCTTTATAGGAGTGGTATTTTTCCTTGGGACATTTTCCAAACAAGGTAAGCTGATTCATGATTCGTTGGACACGCTTGTGATTTACTCGAAAACCTCGATTCAGAAGCTCCTTATGTACGCGCCTTACACCATATCGCTTTTTGTTCTCGTTGAAGATAACAATAATTTCGGATGATAAGTCGGCATTTCGTTCGCTAACTTTATCTGTCTTGCTAAGCTCGTAATAGTACGTTGAACGCGACAGTCCAATCGCATCCAGCAAATAATTCAGTTTGTAACCTTCTTCACGCAGTTTTTGGACGAGCGCAGCTTTTTCGCCTTGAGTTGCGCTGCGCATCTCTCTTCTCTCAAGGCAATCTCTTTTTTTACAATAGCAATCTCCGCTCTCAAGCGCTCATTTTCTGCTCTGAGCAGAATCATTTCTTCTCGTTCTGATGGAGTAAGTTCTGCCGGCTCTATTTTTTTCTTCATTTCAGGCTCCTTGGGTGGTCGTCCTTTTCGTTGTGCGACCAATCCCTGATACCCTATAATGTACCCATAGTCATGGACAGTTTGGTAGGTAGTATAGAAAGCGATATGGGCATTAAAGCAACATAGTCTACATGAATTATATTTGCATTTATGACTTAAGTGTCCCTTTAACTTATTGTTTAAATCTGGACACTAAGAGAGAACGAAAAGAGAGTTACTTTGGACAGTTTTCAAGAAAAATACTAGAATTGGACAGCTTTCTTTTGGTCAATCCCTAAAAATGGACACTTTTTTCTTTTCCTTGGTCTTAAATCGTTTTTGAGCGACTTTTTCCCAAACTGTATGTTATACTATGGATAAAAGGCGGAGGTGCTCAAAATGGCTGTAAAGCGCTTTACTGAAGAGGAAATGGAGCTGTTACGTAAGAATCCATACACCTACAGAGTAACTTATAACATGTTATTATTGACGGTAGAGTTTAAGGAGAAATTTTGGAAACTTTACCTTCAAGGTTTTTCACCAGTGTCTATTTTTAAGGAGTTAGGATATGACCCTAATATTTTAGGTGCTTACAGAATAAACAACTTCACTTTTAAGCTAAAGAAGGCAATGGAATCTGGAAAACCTCTCACTCAGGGAGTTGGTGGTGAAGTAAAGCCTCCACCTAAGAATAAAAATTATAGCGATTTGCCATTCGAGGCAGCGATAGCATCTATGCAGTACGAACTCTCATATCTTAGACAGGAGGTAGATTTCTTAAAAAAGCTGTGCTCTTTGGACAAATCAGACTAGCACGTGAAATATCTCTTGGGTTGTCGAATAGAAAATTTCAATTGATTCATGATTTAGTATCTAAGCCAGATAATCAATTGAAAGTGTCCCATTTATGTAAACTCGCTCATGTTACTAGATCTGGATACTATAATTGGTTAAGCAATATGGATTCCCGTAATGAACATGAACAGAAGGATAGAGCAGATTTTAGTAAAATTCTTGAGGCATATAAATTTAAGGGCTATGACAAAGGCATTCGCGGCATCCATATGAGGTTGTTACATTTGGAGAAGCCAGTGCTGATGAATCTTAAAAAGATAAGGCGGCTAATGGTAAAGTACAATTTGAGATGCCCAATTAGAAAGCCAAATCCATACAGGCAAATGGTAAGAGCTTTGAGAACCAATAAGGTTGCTCCTAATCTTTTGAACCGGGAATTTAAAGAACATGGACCTAGAAAAGTATTGTTAACAGATATAACTTACATACCATTAAATGATAAATACTGTTATTTATCTACAATTCTAGACTCCTATACAATGCAAGTATTAGGATATTGTCTGAGTGATTCTCTGGCAATAGATTTTGTGTTGGAAACTGTTAATATGGTACTAGCAAAGCATGGTAATGAAATCTCTAGTGAAACTATAATTCATTCCGACCAGGGTTCACACTATACAAGTTATAAATTTATGCAGTTAGTCCATGATGCTAATCTTAGGCAATCCATGTCAAGAAGAGGAAATTGTTGGGATAACGCACCACAAGAGAGCTTTTATGGACACATGAAGGACGAAATACATATATCTAAATGCAAAGACTTTGAGGCCTTAAGAGCTGAAATAGATAGGTGGATGGATTACTACAATAACGATAGGTACCAGTGGAAGTTAGCCAAGCTATCCCCAAACGAGTATTATGAGTATGTAAAAACAGGCCTTTACCCATTGAGGATATTTTAATAAAAACTAAGAAGCAGCGGTTCCGGCAGGAACTGCTGCTTCTCTCTTTCTCTTAAAAATGTCCTTGACAAAGGGTACGGTTTACCCTGATACCCTTTAATTTTATAGCATCTAACCCACTGATACAAGAGTCCAGCGTTAATTCCTGCAGAAATAGCTGTTTCCTTATTTGACGCACCAGCTAATACTTTGGCTACAAGTTCATATTTCTCTTCTGCTGACCAAGTTTTTCTCTGATTTTTATGTCTTAATGCTTCTGGACCACATTTATCTTCTATCCGAACCCAAACTCGGATTGTATTGTGGAAATTTTTTTCTGTTATATCTTTAGGCGTTTCAGGCCATTTACCTTGTCGATATAATTCTACACACTGTCTTTTGAACTTATAGCTGTATTTCATTAAAATACCCCCAATACTGGGTGTCCAGTATTGGGGGTACATATCAAGAAAAATCTCCTAAGCCGGCGGCTTTTTTGCGCCTTACGGCACCATAATGAATTCTACGATAAACACTACTGCGCAGCAGCAAGAAGCAACATGAAAAAGGCTCATGCCGCGCCAGGCGGTGGCAACGCCGACGCCGAGGGCAAGCACACCTGCAGCAGGTGTTTGTGTTTCCTGCAGGATAGCAGGAAAGGTCATTACTGCGAGCGTCGTGTAGGGGACATAATATAAAAACGAACGGATGAAGGGATTTTTGATTTCCTTACGGATGAGTGTGAGGGGAAGCACGCGGATAGCATAGGTAACAAGTGCCATGACTGCAATATAAATGTAAATATTGTGTTCCATCTGCTAAGCCTCCTTTTGCTGGGACTGTACCGGCCTGAGATAAGCTGCAGCTGCTGCGATGACTACAGTGAGAATAATGGTACGCGTACCGCCGGTAAGATATGCCAACGGCTGCATATATGTTGCTGCAAAGCTGGCGATGAAGCTTGTGATTACAACAGTGAGAATGATACGGCTTTCGCGCGCCGGAGGCATGATAATAGCTAGGAACATGCCGAACAGTGCTACACTCAGTGCGCTGACAATGCGTTCTGGCAGTGCCGCACCGGCGACAATGCCGCAGGCTGTGCCAATCGACCAGCCCGGAATTGCTACTGCCATGCCCCCATAGTAATAGTATGGATTCAAAACCCCCGGACGGGAGATAGCGATACCGAAAAGCTCATCCGTTACAGCGAAGGCCATAGCCAGACGATGTATAAAGCCTTGTGCACTGCTGAGCCTTTGGCTAAGAGCGCAGCTCATCAGCATGTAGCGTGCATTGGCGATAAGTGTTACAAGTGCTATTTCGGTATAGCTGGCGTTTTGACCTATGAGGGTAATGGCGGCGAATTCACCGGCTGAAGTGTTGTTGAGCAGGCTTGCCAGAAAGCCTTGGAATACAGAAAGCCCGGATGTGCGGCAAATAATTCCCAGAGAAAAGGCTACGGCAAAATACCCCAATCCTATGGGGATACCATCGTGCAAGCCTTGGCGGAAGGCCGCAGCATCGCTTGAAGCATTATTAGTATACTCGGAATCAATATTCTTGGTTGAAATTTGCATCATAATACACCACAACGATCATAAAAAAATCCAAAAAACAAAAAAATCAAAATATAATAATGCTAAGTGTTGGAAATTTTACCCGTAAGCCCCAAACGGAAAGCTTACGGGTAGAAAGGCTTTGGTTAACGCTGAGGGGATGGCGTTATACCGGGAATGGTTATTTAAGCAGTTCCTGTGCAACAAGATGTCCTATTTCAGAGGTAGAAACCTTCTTCAGACCTTCTGCATAAAGGTCAGGCGTGCGGTAGCCTTGCTCCATAACTGCGTCAACAGCTGCTTCCATAGCGTCTGCTGCTTCGTTTTGGTTCAGGGAGTAACGCAACATCATAGCAACACTGAGAATGGTTGCCAGCGGGTTAGCAATGCCTTGGCCGGCAATATCAGGCGCACTGCCGTGGATAGGCTCGTACATACCGGTGCCGTCGCCGAGGCTGGCGCTCGGAAGCAGGCCGATGCTGCCTGCGATTGTGCTGGCTTCATCACTGAGGATATCGCCAAAGATATTGTTGGTCAAAATAACGTCGAACTGCTTCGGATTCAGCACTAACTGCATAGCGCAGTTGTCAACATAGAAGTTGTTCAGCTCGACTTCAGGATAATCCTTAGCCTGCATTTCGGCAACAATTTTACGCCACATACGGCTGGAACCCAATACGTTGGCTTTATCAACACTGGTTACTTTACCGCGGCGTTTTTTGGCAGCTTCAAAAGCAAAACGGGCAATGCGTTCTACCTCCGGACGGGTATATAGCTCAACGTCGCTTGCTTCCTCAACGCCGTCAGCGTTGAGGTGCGCTTCGTTGTGCTCACCGAAGTAGATGCCGCCGGTAAGCTCACGTACGATTAAAAGATCGGCACCTTCGGCACGTTCCGTTTTCAGCGGAGAAAGATGCGCGGTGAATTTGGAAACGGTCATCGGGCGCAAGTTGCAGTACAGGCCCAAAGCTTTGCGGATACCAAGCAGGCCTTTTTCCGGGCGGATATCCGGAGCAACATTATCCCATTTCGGTCCGCCGACAGCACCGAGCAGCACAGCGTCAGCAGCCTTAGCGCTGGCGATGGTTGCTTCCGGCAGGGGAACGCCGGTTGCGTCGATTGCGCAGCCGCCGATGAGCTGCTTGTCATATTCAATTTCAAAGCCGTATTTTTTGGCAGCAGCGTCGAGAACCTCTACAGCTGCATCAACTATTTCTACACCAATGCCGTCACCGGGCAGTAAGCAAATCTTCATTATTTGTTTTCTCCTTTAATATAATTAATCAGGCCGCCACAGTCTGCGATATGCTGGATAAATTCCGGCAGCGGTTTTGTTTTGATCGTAATATTTTTATTGAGGATTTTGATTTCACCCTTGTTGACATCAACGTCAATTTCATCGCCGGGTTCAATCTTTTCAACGTCGGCGCCTATTTCCAGCACCGGCAGGCCGATGTTAATCGCATTGCGATAGAAGATGCGGGCAAAGCTGTCTGCTACGATGCATTTGATACCCTTAACCTTTAATACTACCGGGGCATGCTCGCGGGAAGAACCGCAGCCGAAGTTTTTGCCGGCAACGATGTAATCTCCGGGCTGTACGTTGGCGGCGAAGTTAATTTCCAGGTTTTCTTTCGCATCCTCCATAGCGTGTTCTGCTAATTCTTTGAAATCGGCAATGTTCAGATATCTTGCCGGGATAATAACGTCTGTATCGATGTGGTCGCCGTAAAGCCAAACTTTGCTCATTTTACTACCTCCTCAGGGCTGGTGATATAACCGGTAATGGCACTGGCTGCAGCGGTATAGGGGCTTGCCAGATAAACTTCGCTGTCGACATGACCCATGCGGCCGCGGAAGTTACGGTTGGTGGTGGAAACAGCTCGTTCGCCTGCTGCGAGGATGCCCATGTAACCGCCAAGGCAGGGACCGCAGGTCGGAGTGGAAACGGCAGCGCCGGCATCAATAAAGGTATCAATATAACCGCGGTGCATAGCCTCCTGATAAATCTGTTGGGTTGCCGGGATGATAATCATACGCACATGGTCGCAAACCTTGTGGCCTTTGAGAATTTCGGCAGCCTGTTCAAGATCCTCCAGACGGCCGTTGGTACAGGAACCGATGACAACCTGGTCGATTTTGATTGCATGACCTTCCTTAGCAGGATGAGTGTTTTCCGGCAGATGCGGATAAGCAACAACGGGAACAAGCTCGTCGAGCTTAATATCGAGTACGCGGGCATATTCAGCATCTTCGTCCGCAGTAACTGCTTCCCATTCACGGGTTACGCCGCGTTCCTTTAAGAATTCGATGGTCTTTTCATCAACGGGGAAAATGCCGTTTTTGCCGCCGGCCTCAATAGCCATGTTGCAGATAGTCAGACGGTCGGCCATCGAAAGCTCGCTGACGCCTTCGCCGGTGAATTCCAAAGATTGGTAACGGGCGCCGTCAACGCCAATCATACCGATGATGGTCAGGATGATGTCCTTGCCTTTAACGTATTTCGGCAGTTTGCCGGTCATGTTAACCTTGATAGCCTGTGGAACCTTGAACCAGGAGGTACCGCTGGCCATAGCGCAGCCGATATCAGTCTGGCCCATACCGGTGCTCAGAGCATTGAGTGCACCGTAGGTACAAGTGTGGGAATCGGCGCCGATGATGATTTCGCCGGGAGCAACAAGGCCTTTATCCGGCAGCAGTGCATGCTCGATACCCATCTGGCCTACTTCAAAGTAGTTTTTGATTTCGTGCTTTCGGGCGAAGTCACGCATACGCTTGCACATGGTTGCGGATTTGATATCCTTGCAGGGGGAGAAATGGTCCGGAACCAGAGCAATTTTGTTTTTATCAAATACTGGTTTACCGATTTTTTCAAATTCGTTGATAGCCGGAGGACCGGTGATATCATTAGCTAATACTAAATCTACTTGAGAAACAAGCAGGTCGCCGGCACTTACGCTGTCGCGGTGAGCGTGCTTGGCTAAGATTTTTTGCGTCATTGTCATTCCCATAAGATAGTCCTTCTTTCTTTAGGGGCTGCCTATAAGGGGCCATCTGCTTCAGAAGCGCTTCTAGGAGTACTGGTATGTACGCCGTCGTCGCGCTTCTTCGCATCTGACGCTCCTCTAGACAGCCTGTAAATTTTTTAAGTTAGAAAGAGTGTACTATGAAATAAAATAGCCCCTATCTGCGCTTGCAGATAGGGGCGAAGTTTTTTCGCGGTACCACCCTAAGTTGTACTTAATTTTCCCGATTAGCGAATCGGCAGCGTAACGTGCTGGAAACGTCTGCTCCTACTTGGTTCAGAGAAGCTGCTCGCGGGTGAGCTTCTTTGCCTGCTTGCTGGCGGCTTGCACCATACGCCGTCTCTCTGGATGCTGGGGCAGGTAAATTTTCCCGTTCATTGCATTTTTGTTTTTGAAATTAAAATATACACATCGCTGTGTTCTTCACATTATCGCAACAATTTCACGGTTTGTCAAGTGTGAAAATAAAAAAATGCCTAGAAAAACATTTGATGTGCAACTGAAATGGAAAAAAGTATTGCTGAAGTGCAAAGGAGTGTAGGGGTAAAAAAATCCTTCTTTCAGAAAATTGCCTTTTGCAGAACTTTTGTCATGTAAATAAATATATATATATAATTTGTGATCGTAATAACGTGGTATTATAATTAAAATTACAGTCGTTGTGGTGGTCTTTAACAGAAACACTAACGGAACTGCTAATAGATTTATTGATAAAATGCTTTGAGAGGGGAATTTATTATGAATACTTCGCTGCCCAAAAAACAGGGATTGTATGATCCTTGGTTTGAACACGATGCCTGCGGTGTTGGCGTAGTTGCCAATATTAAGGGCAAGAAGTCTAATAAAATTTTACGACAGGCTTTGGTGGTTTTGCATAACATGGATCATCGCGGCGGTCAGGGAGCAGATATGAACTCCGGTGACAGTGCCGGTGTACTGCTGCAGATTCCGCATAACTTTTTTGTCAAGGAATGCGCGAAGCAGTACTCAGCGAAAAGCCGCAGCTTTTATATAACTAATTTAAACAGCTCTTTGTGCAGGTAACAAATCAGCCGATTGATGCCATTCATGAGGAGGTTTTCGCGGATACAACCAGCGGTATCGGTCCGGAACTGAATCTGATTAACTCGTAGCCGGAAAGCTGCCGCCAGATTTCTGCCGAATCTCCGGTATTAAGCAATATTGAGCTTGCTAAGCTGAAGAATATTCCTGATTTCGAGGCAGCAACAATTCCTATGCTTTACAAGGTTGCTGATGGCGGCGCCGGCTTAAAGCAGGCGTTGGATGCAATCTTTGCTGCTGCTGATAAATATATTGCGGAAGGCAAGTGCATTTTGATATTATCCGACCGCGGCATTACTAAAGATATGGCAGCGGTTCCTGCCTTGCTGGCAGGTGCAGGCATGCATCATCATCTGATTAAAAACGGTACACGTTTGCGCGCTTCTATTATCATAGAATCTGCTGAGCCGCGCGAGGTGCACCATATGGCGTTGCTTTTAGGCTATGGCGTCAGCGGTATTAATCCGTATCTTGCTTTTGAAAGCCTGGAGCATATGTGTGCTGACGGAATGCTGGATATCAGCTTTGAAAAGGCTGCTGAAAATTATATCAGCGCCTGCACTCACGGCATTGCTAAAATCCTGTCGAAGATGGGTATTTCTACTGTACAGTCTTATCGTGGTGCTCAGATTTTTGAAGCTATCGGTATCAGCAGTGCCGTTATTGAAGAATATTTCACCGGAACTCCGTCGCGTCTTGAAGGCATCGGCCTGGATGAGATTGCCAAAGAGGTTGCTATGCGTCATGAGCCTGCCTTTGCTGAGCAAAACATTGATCCTTTCAGCTATGAATCAGGTTCTCATTATCAATGGCGTAACGGCGGCGAGCAGCATATGCTTAATCCGGAAACGATTGTTAAGCTGCAGCAGGCCTGCAAGACCGGTGATTATAAGCTCTTTAAGGCGTTCAGCAAGCAGCTGCGCGGCAGTGCCTTTGCCAACCAGAATCTTCGCAGTATGCTGACCTTTACGCCGTAGCGTCTGCCGGTGAATATTGATGAGGTAGAATCTGTAGAAAGCATTTGTCATCGCTTCAAGACAGGTGCTATGAGCTACGGCTCTTTAAGTCAGGAAGCACATGAATGTCTGGCGATTGCCATGAACCGTATAGGCGGCAAGAGCAATACCGGCGAAGGCGGCGAGAATCCCAACCGTTTTGCACCGCTGCCTAATGGTGATAGCAAGCGCAGTGCAATTAAGCAGGTTGCCAGCGGACGTTTTGACGTAACCAGCAATTACCTTGTCAATGCGGACGAAATTCAGATTAAAATTGCACAGGGTGTTAAGCCGGGTGAAGGTGGACAGCTTCCGGGCGGTAAGGTTTATCCGTGGATTGCCGAATGCCGCGGTACGACGGCAGGGATTGGTTTGATTTCTCCTCCGCCTCATCATGATATCTATTTTATTGAAGATTTGGCTGAGCTGATTCACGACCTGAAGAATGCTAATCCCCGTGCCCGCATCAGCGTTAAGCTGGTAAGTGAGGTTGGTGTCGGTACAATTGCTGCCGGCGTAGTTAAGGCCTGCGCCGATGTTGTACTTATCAGCGGTACTGCCGGTGAACGCTTCTGCATCCGTAATAGCGGCGTGAACGCTGTTGTTGAGGGTGTTGGTGACCATGGCTGTGAATATATGACCGGTGGTACGGTAGTTATTTTGGGACGTACAGGACGCAATTTTGCTGCCGGCATGAGCGGTGGTACAGCCTATGTTTTGGATATGCAGGGAGATTTTGCAACCTACTGCAATAAGGAAATAGTGCTGTTGGAAAAGCTGGAGGAAATCGGCGACAGCCTGACGGTAAAGAAAATGTTGCTGCAGCATGCAGAGCATACCGGCAGTAAGCTGGCTTTAGAGATATTGGATAACTGGGATGAATATCAGGATAAATTTGTCAAGGTTATTCCTAAAGAATATAAGATTGTTACGCAGAAGCTTAATGAGTATCTGCAGCAGGGAATGAGCGCGGATGCTGCCACCCTGAAGGTATTTGAGGAGGTGAAGTCATAATGGGTAAGCCTACCGGATTTATGGATTACAAGCGTGTGGAGCTTGCTTTGCGTGCCCCCGAAGAAAGAATTAAGGATTGGCAGGAGATTAAGACGAGCAGCCTGCCGCATAAGGAAGCACTGTGCTGCCAGGCAGCGCGCTGTATGGATTGCGGCGGTCCCTTTTGCCATAGCGGTGTAATGATTAACCGCATGGTTTCAGGCTGTCCGCTGCACAATCTGATGCCGGAATTTAATGATCTTGTTTACCACGGGATGGATGATTATGCCTATGCCCGTCTGAATAAAACCAATAATTTCCCGGAATTTACATCTCATGTCTGCCCGGCTCCCTGCGAGGGTGTCTGCACAGCTGGTGCTCCTGTCTATGGGCTTTGTGGGCAGCGAAGAGCGACTGTTTGAGGAATTCAAGTTGGCGAAGGCACCTAACGGCAGCATAGCGGCTGATGACAGCAGCTATGCGACCAGCGTACCCGGTGTTTTCGCAGCCGGTGACGCGCGTCGCGGACAGAGTCTGGTAGTGTGGGCTATTGCCGAAGGGCGTGGTGCCGCACATGCGGTTGATAAATTTTTGCGTAAGTAAGCTATAAGATTCTCCTTTCCTTTTATAAACGTGCTTGCAGCTTTTGTGTATATAAAAAATAGCTGCAGGCACATTTTTTATTAGCTGTAGCCTTGAAATAGGTAACGGCTACAGCAATGCACCATCTGCGTCATATAAATCAGAAGTGAAATCTTCGCAAACTCAAAGCTTTTCTGCGGATTTGCTTTTTCCCACGTTGCACTTTCCCTGCAAGATAAGCTATAATATAGATAAATATACCTAGCAACAGCTAAATTTAAGATACAGGAGAAAACAAAATGTTTATTGACAGAGCGAGAATTTATGTAGAAGCAGGCGATGGCGGCGACGGCATGAGCAGCTTCCGCAGAGAAAAATTTGTAGAAAAGGGTGGCCCGAACGGCGGTAACGGCGGTCGCGGCGGTGACGTTGTCCTGATTGCGGACAAAAATCTCAATACCCTGATTGACTTCCGTTACAAGAGAAAATATGTTGCTAAGCGCGGCGGTCAGGGTGGTACTAAAAACTGCACCGGTGTACGCGCCGATACTGTTTTCGTGAAGGTTCCGATGGGTACTTTGGTACGTGATGATGCAACCGGCGCCGTTATGGCAGACCTTGTTGAGGACGGCCAGACCTATACGGCTGCTAAAGGCGGCCGCGGCGGCAAGGGCAATGCCTGCTATGTTACCAGCACCAACCGTGCACCGACCTTTGCCGAAAAGGGCGAACCCGGTGAAACCCGTTGGCTGAAGCTGGAGCTGAAGCTGCTGGCCGACGTTGGCCTTGTAGGCTATCCCAGCGTAGGCAAGTCCAGCATTATCGCACAGGTGAGCGCTGCCCGCCCCGAAATTGCTGCCTACCATTTTACAACGCTGTCCCCGGTTTTGGGCGTGGTACGTCTGGATGAGGAGCGCAGCTTTGTACTGGCGGATATCCCCGGTTTGATTGAAGGTGCGCATGAGGGTGTAGGCCTTGGTCATGACTTCCTGCGTCACGTAGAACGTACTAAGGTACTGCTGCATATTGTTGATGTGGCAGGCGTTGACGGCCGTGATCCGATTGAGGACTTTGATAAAATCAATACAGAGCTGGCAGAATACAGCGAGCGTCTGGCACGCCGCAAGCAATTGGTTGTTGCTAACAAAATGGACCTGCCGGAAGCTCAGGAAAACTTTGAGCGCTTAAAGGAATACGTTGAAGCTAAAGGCTACGAAATCTGCAAGGCAAGTGCTGCTACCGGCGAAGGCTTGCGTGAGCTGATGTTTAAGGCTTACGACCTGCTGCTGCAATATGTTCCGGAAGAAGATGAAGAAGACCTGGCACGCTTTGACGAGATTGATCCGGACAGCTATGAAATTATTGTCGGAAATGATACCGACTGGGAGGTTCGCGGCAAGAATATCGAGCGTCTTGTTGCCATGACTAACTTTGATAATGACGAGGCACTTTACCGCTTCCAGCTGATCTGGAAACGTCTTGGCATTGACGAGGCGCTGAAGGAGAGAGGCGTACAGGAAGGTCAGAGTGTGCGTATTAGGGATATGGTTTTCGACTACAAAGAGTAGTGAGTACGCATATAATGCACCGTCGAGCGTCATGAAAATTCCTCGACGTATAAGGACGCAGATAATGCACCATCTGCGTCATGAAGCCTCCTAGACGTACAATGCAGTACGTCGTCGTCGGCTTCATTTAGCATCTGATACATTCTATGCGTCCTTAGGGAGTATGCCGTTGTAAACTGTATTTAGTAACTGATACATCCTATGTGTCCTTAGAGAAAGCTATGTATTGCGGATAACGCAAAAAATAAGAACTAGAACTGCAGGTGAGGGGAAATGTTGAATAATGAAGCAAGCCGTGAGGCTTTAAAAAAGGCTAAGCGTATTGTTATTAAGGTTGGTACGAGTACGATTACCTATGCCAATGGCAAGCGCAATTTTAGTCAGATTGACCGTCTGGCGCGCGAAATCAGCGATTTGCAGAATCAGGGCAAGGAAATGATTCTGGTTACCAGCGGTGCCGTGGCTGTGGGCGTGGACCGTATGGGTTTGCCCGGAAAACCCAAAACTATTCCAGGCAAGCAGGCCGCTGCTGCCGTAGGTCAGGGCGTTCTGATGCACACCTACGAAAAATTCTTTGCCGATTACGGTCAGATTGTGGCGCAGGTTCTGATTACCAAAACAGAGGCCATTGACCGCCACCGTTACACCAATACGCGTAATACCTTTATGGAGCTGATGCGTCAGCGTGTTATCCCTATCGTCAACGAAAATGACGTTGTGGCGCTCGACGAGCTGAAAATCGGCGATAACGATAATATGTCTGCTCTTGTTGCAGGCATTGTGGATGCTGACCTTGTTATCATTCTTTCGGATGTGGACGGCCTGTATACCGCTAATCCGCAAACGCATCCGGACGCTGTTATTGTGCCCGAAGTTGCGGAAATTACTCCAGAGATTGAGGCAAGTGCCGGCGGTGTCGGCTCTGCCCGCGGTACAGGCGGTATGGCGACTAAAATTCAGGCTGCCAAGGCTGCGACAAGCAGCGGCATTCATCTGGTAATTGCCAGCGGTACCGAAAAGAATGCCATTACCCGTGTACTGCAGGGTGAAGAACTGGGAACCTTGTTCGTGAGCCGTGAAAACCGTCTGCAGTTCCGCAAGCGCTGGCTGGCCTTTGGTGCCAAAATCGCCGGCAGTATTGTTGTGGATGATGGCTGCGCCAAGGCTATTCGCAAGGCCGGCGGCTGCAGTATTCTGCCGGCAGGCGTGTTTGCCGTGCAGGGTGAATTTTTGCCGGGCAGTACGGTGAGCGTTATCGATAAGGATGCGCACGAGCTGGCGCGTGGTTTAGTGCATTATTCTTCTGCCGAGCTGGAGCAGATTAAGGGCTGCAATTCCGGCGAGATTGCAAATATTCTGGGACATAAAAATTTTGATGAGGTTATCCACCGCGATGACCTGGTTATTTTATAAGGCAGGGTGAAGATTATGGCAACGTATGAATTGGTGAAGGCTAAGGCGCAGGCTGCAAAGCAGGCTGCAGCAAAGCTTGCCGTTACTTCTACCGCAGTTAAGAATGCGGCACTTTTGGCGATGGCTGCTGCGCTGGAGGCACAACAGTCTGAAATTTTGGCTGCGAATGAGCGTGATATGACTGCTGCTGCAGCCAAGGGCATGAAAAGCTCAATGCTGGACCGTCTGAAGCTGACTGCCGAGCGTATAAGCGGTATGGCTGACGGCCTGCGTCAGGTAGCAGGCCTGGCTGACCCTGTGGGGAATGTTATTGACGGCAAAACTCTGCCTAACGGTCTGCATATTACCAAAATTCGCGTTCCCCTGGGCGTTATCGGTATTATTTACGAGGCACGTCCCAACGTTACGGCGGATGCCGCAGGCCTGTGCCTGAAGTCCGGCAATGCTGTTATCCTTAAGGGCGGCAGTGAGGCGATGGAGTCCAATAAAACTGTTGCTGCGATTTTGGCGCAGGCTGCGGAGGGTGCAGGCATTCCTGCGGGCTCTATTCAGTTTATTGATACCAGTGACAGACAGGCTGTGCAGGATTTAATCCATATGAACGGCTTGGTGGACGTGGTTATTCCTCGCGGCGGTGCCGGCCTGATTCAGGCGGTAGTGCGTAATGCCAGCGTGCCGGTTATCGAAACAGGTGCGGGCGTATGCCATACCTATGTTGACAAGGATGCCGACGTGGAGATGGCTATGAAGATTGCCTTCAATGCCAAGGTGCAGCGTCCTTCCGTATGCAATGCAATGGAAACATTGCTGGTGCATAAGGATATTGCGGATAAATTCCTGCCGATGATGCTGATGATGTATAATTCCTCCGCCGTAGAAATATGCGGTGACGAGGCTGTGCAGGAGTACAGCGGTCAGGTGCATCCGGTAACTGAAGAAGACTGGTCTACGGAATACGGCGATTTGCGTCTTTCCGTCAAGATTGTGGACAGCATTGAGGAGGCTATGGCACATATTGCCAAATACGGCACCGGTCACAGCGAATGTATTGTTACGAATAATTATCAGGCGGCACAGCTTTTCCAATATACCGTGGATGCTGCTGCTGTTTACGTCAATGCTTCTACCCGTTTTACCGACGGCAACGAATTCGGCTTCGGTGCGGAAATCGGCATCAGCACACAAAAGCTGCATGCCCGCGGACCTATGGCGCTGCCGGAGCTTACGAGTACGAAGTATCTGATTAACGGTAACGGTCAGGTGCGCAAATAAGCTCATATGTAACGGTGTTGCTGAATGGTTAGCAATGAAAAACCTCAGGGATGACAGATGTTACTTAAGGCTGACGTAATATCAGATGCTATATTTTAATAAAGCATAATACTTACTGAAACCCGCTTCAATGGCGTAAGCCGGCGAAGCGGTGTTTTGCTTTTGCAGGAAAGCTGTCTGATGCAGGTAAAATTCACATTTTTGCACCGATTTTTATTGCCTGAGGTATATGCTTTAAGTGTAAAATTTGATATAATTAATTGGATAAGATTGCTTTGTTGCTACTGCACAATTTAGAAAGCTGGAGGGAACTCTTTTGGAAGAATTGTATCGTGAAGAATCTGGAACAAGTACGCAAAGAAAAATCTTTGCAGTGATTGCCTTGCTGATGATTGCGAGCCTTTATTGGCATGAATGGACCTGGCTGCAGGAACATAGACGCTTTGATATGCTGGGCTGGGGTATGGATACAGTGCTTTTGGCTCTGTGGATTTGGCGTGTAGCCTTTGGCTATACTCTGATACTCTATAAGGATATGAAGCTTGAGGTAATCAGCCACGGCTTAGGCTTTATTAAACGCAGTTATGTTGTTGACCTGACCCGTACAGAAAGCTTTACCGATAAATATGTAAAGAGCTTTTTCCGTAAAACAGCGATTAAGCATTACATCCATCGCTATAATTCACTTGATGAAAATCCGCAGCGCTTGCTGGTATTTACCGAAGGCAAGAAAAATAAGCTGGCGGGTTTGCTGTTTAAATCCAGTGATGAGTTTGTCCGTGTACTGCGTAAGGAAATGCCGGATAAATTCATTCAGCTTTAATTGATGATTGTTTTGGTATAGGAGGCTTTGACAGATGGAAACAATAGCTAACGTAGAACCGGTGGTAGTCTGCGCCCGCGTTATGCAAATATTTTTTGGTTCTTTTATTTACATTTATCTGATTGCCAAGCTGGTTGGCCCCGATAACAAATTGGCCTGGTTCAGAAAACGTAAAAAATATACCTTCTTTAACCGCCGTGGTATTTTCGGTGAGGATATTAACTTCGGTTATCCTGTATGCTGGCAAGGCGTTCTTGTTTTCCTGGCAATTTACGGCGTAGTTTTCGGCGTCGGTTACTGGTATATTTTCGTACATGCATATTAAGCTAAAAGTTTTATAAGAGGAAGGATTTGCTTCAATGGCAGAAATTAGAGGTATTGTTGTTAAAAAGCAGGGCGAGCGCGCTGAGGTAAAGGTTGATAAAGCTGAAAGCGAACTGACAGGCCTGCCTAAATACATAGATTGCTGGAACCCGGTAGGTGCTAAGGCCGGCGATGTAGTAGGTGCGGAATACCGCGATTTTGACCAACGCAAGGCTAAGCTGGTTATTTACGGTCTGCCGGTAGCAGGCATTCTTGCAGGTGTTGCCTGCGGACACAGTATGGCTACGTTCTTTCATATGGATGAATTGCCGTTTATTGCCGTCTGTATTGTTTTGTGGCTTTTGGTAACCGTAAACTATGCACGTATTTTTAAACGTGATGCGGTACGCGAAGGCAAGCAGGCTGTTATTTTTGAAATCCAGCAGCCGAAGATTGTTATTGATATGGGTCAAAAGGAATAGGCTGAAGCATGAAGGTTATTTTGGCATCAGCCTCTCCGCGCAGACAGGCGCTGCTGCAACAAATAGGTATTACTCCGTTGGTTTGTCCGGCGGATTTTGCCGAAGGCAGCGGAACTGCCAGCCAGGCGCAGGAGGTTGCTTTGTATAATGCAGCCGGCAAATGCGCCGCTGTAGCAGCAAAGATGGGAGATGAGCTTCCTGTAATTGCTGCAGATACAATCGTAGTAATTGATAATGTTATTTTGGGCAAGCCGCAGGATGCAGCAGCTGCCAAGGCTATGCTGCAGTGCTTGTCCGGACGTACACATCAGGTGATAACAGGCGTTGCTGTGCGCTATAAGGGACAGCAGCTGTCCAAGGTGTGCGTTACTGACGTAAGCTTTCGTCAGCTGACTGCTGAAGAAATAGATGCTTATATTGCTACAGGCGAGCCTATGGATAAGGCAGGAGCATATGGAATTCAGGGCAGAGGTGCTGTCCTGGTGGAAAAAATCAATGGCTGCTATAACAATGTTGTAGGTCTGCCGTTGTCATTGTTGTACTTAATGATGCAAAGATTGGGAGTATGAGGAGCTATGAAGAGTGACTAATCCTGCAGTAAGCAGGACCTGCGATTTTTGCAGTGATTTTAGTAGTATCGACAAAACAACAAACAAAGAGAGTATTAAAAATCTTCCCTTAGAGGACAGACCACGGGAAAAGCTTTTTCTGCGTGGGGTGGAAGCGCTGACGGATGCGGAGCTGCTGGCAATATTGCTGCGCACAGGCACTGCTCGAAAATCAGCGTTGGAGATTGCTAAGGAGCTCACGGCTGACGGAGGTCTGTACAGGCGTCTGGCGGGAGTGAGGGACTTAAATGAGCTTATGCAAATCAAGGGTATGGGGCAGGCCAAGGCAGCAACAGTTTTGGCAGCTCTGGAAATAGGCAGACGTATTGCGTCGGCCCGCCCTTTGGATAAAATTCGTTTTGGCTGTCCGCAGGATGGTGCGGCATTTTTGATGCCACGCCTGCGTTATGCCACAAAGGAACAATTTTTGGTAATTTTGTTAAACAGTAAGAATAAAGTAATAGGCACAGAGCTGGTATCAGAGGGTTCGCTGACCAACTCGGTGGTGCATCCGCGTGAGGTATTTCTGCCGGCGATTCTGCAGCATGCAGCCTCTATCTGCGTGGCACATAATCATCCTTCTGGTGATCCACAGCCAAGCATTGAGGACAGGAAGCTGACAGCTGTTTTGCTGGCGGCAGGACAAACGTTGGGGATTCCTCTTCTGGACCATCTGATTATCGGGGACGGTGCTTATTACAGCTTTCAGGAAGATGGAGCATTAGAAGTTTAGGAGGATAGTCGGAAATGAAGTTTACTTTCCCTAATATCAGTATTTTTAACAATATGTCGGATGACATGGGTATAGATCTGGGCACTGCAAATACGCTGGTGCATTGCAAGGATAAGGGTATTATTATCCGCGAGCCGTCGGTAGTAGCTGTTGAAAAGGATACTAACGAGGTACTGGCAATCGGTGCGGAGGCCAAGAGAATGATCGGCCGTACTCCCGGTAACATTGTCGCTATCCGTCCGATGAAGGATGGCGTTATTGCCGACTATGAAATTACTCAGTCTATGCTGAAATATTTTATTAAGCAGGCTATGGGCAACCGTACCTTTGTACGTCCGCGCATTCTGGTTGGTGTGCCTTCCGGTGTTACCGAAGTAGAAAAGCGTGCTGTTGTTGATGCTACTATTGAAGCAGGTGCGCGTGAGGCTTACTTGATTGAAGAACCGATGGCGGCAGCAATCGGTGCAGGCCTGCCTGTACAGGAAGCAACCGGCAGCATGGTTGTTGATATCGGCGGCGGTACCTGTGAGGTTGCCGTAATTTCTCTGGGCGGCATTGTTGTCAGCAAGAGCGTACGCTGCGGCGGCGATGCTATCGACAGTGCTATTGTACGTTATATCCGCAAAGCCTTTAATATGTTTATCGGTGAGCGTACAGCAGAAAATATTAAAATTGAAATCGGTACCGCAATGAAGGTTGATGAGCCTGCTGTTATGGAAGTTCGCGGCCGCGACCTGCTCAGCGGTCTGCCTAAGAGTATAGAGGTTAATGCCAACCATGTATGCGAGGCTGTTAACGAGCCTGTAAGCATGATTGTGGACGCTGTTCGTAACACATTGGAGCGTACACCGCCTGAACTGTCCGCTGATATTATGGATCGTGGCATTGTTATGACAGGCGGCAGCTCTATGCTGCGCAATCTGGACAGACTGATTTCTCAGGAAACCGGTATGCCGGTATTCGTGTCCGATGAAGCTTTGAACTGTGTTGCTCTCGGCACCGGTATTGCTGTAGAAAATATTGATATTTACCGCAAAGGCTTTATGACCTCTAAATAAGTAGGAATGCAGCATGAATAAGAAGGTTATGTTGGTAGCTTTGTTCATTCTGGTCCTGTTTTCCATGCTGGCGATGGCCGTAGCAGGCAGAAGCCGTTTTCCTTTGGTCAACAGAGCGGTGGCAGCAGTAGTGCTGCCGGTAGAAAGTATGCTGACCAGGTTAGGCAATGCCGGTGATGGCGTGCGTGGCTATTGGAAGGCATTGACAGTAATGCAGAGCGAAAATGCAAAGCTGAAACAAGAAAATATTGAGCTGCGTAATGCCAATATCCAGATGGCTTCGATGTATGCAGAAAACAGGCAACTGAGAGGCTTGTTGGAGTATAAGGAGCAGCATAAATCGCAGAAGGTTGTAGCAGCAAAGGTAATTGCCCGCAGCTTCGGCGATTTACGTGACTGCATATATATCGCTGCCGGTAAGGACAGAGGCCTGGCACCTGATATGGCTGTAGTAAACGGCGGCTTGGTAGGCGTGGTTGACGAGGTATATGATGATTATGCCCGTGTACTTTTGCTCACCTCTCCGCGCTGTCGTGTAGGGGCTAGGGTATTGCGCGCTGATTCACGTGCTGTCGGTGTAGCCGGCGGTGTCAGCGGCAAGGATAAGCTGCTGTTGGAGCATATTTACCGCGAAGCAAGCCTGCGTGAGGGTGATATTATCGTTACCAGCGGTTACAGCGGCAGCCATCCTGCGGATATTCTTATCGGTAAGGTTACTGCTACTCATATGGATAGTGTAGGTCTGCTGCAGGAAGCAGATATTGTACCTGCTGCTGATATTGCAGATGTTGAACAGGTATTGGTTATTGTTGGCTTTACGCCGGAAGCGAAAATCGTATTACAGGGAGGACAGGCAAAATGAGGAGACTGATTTGGCCCGTCCTGTTTCTGTTCTTAATGCTGCTGCAGGGTTCGATGTCTGTGTATTATACGGGCTGGCTTTCCTGTGATTTGCTGCTTTTGGCGGTATATGCTTATGCGATACTGCGCGGCGAAAAAGCTGGTGCGGTAGTCGGCGGTATCACCGGACTGCTGCAGGATGCAATGACGGTGGGTGTTTTTGGCTTCCATATTCTTAGTCGTATCTGTGTAGGTTATATAGTTGGCCTGACAAAGGAAAAGGTGTTTAAGGATAATTATCTTTATCATATGAGCGCAATTGCTACGATTACCTTTATCCTGCGTTTTGTTTACTGGTGGCTGGAACTTTTGCGCAGTGGCGGACGCTGGAGCATCTTTTTTGCATATTTATGGGATTCCCTGGGCTATATTATAGGCAATGCGCTGTTGGTATGGCCTGTTGTAGTTATAATGAAGATGATTTATGAATGGATCAGAAAAGAAGATATATCTTATTAACCAGGAAGCAGGAAAGGAGACAGACGTAGCCTATGGAAGATAGAAACCGGATAACCAGATTGCACACCTTGCTGGTTGTGTGTCTGGTATTATTTGCTGTGCTGCTGGGACGAATGGTTTATTTGCAGCTGTGGCGCGGTGATTACTACGCTAAGCAATCTGACGGCAACAGGCTGCGCCAGTCGCGTATTCTTGCTCCACGCGGAATTATTTATGATAGCGAAGGTAAAGAGCTGGTAAATAATTTGCCCGGTTATGCCGTAGTATTGCAGAAGCAGTCCAGCTATAAACCGGAAACACTGCAGCGCCTCAGTAATTTGCTGCAGATGCCTGTAGAAGAAATTAACGCTAAAATTAAGGCGAGTGAAAATTTTTATGAACCGATTATGCTGAAAAATAATCTTGATCAGCAGATGGTAACGAAAATAGAAGAACAGCGCCGCTATATGCCGGAGGTTATGCTTTCGGTGCAGCCTATCCGCAATTACCCATATCATGAGCTTGCTGTACATGCTTTGGGTTACGTAGGCGAGGTAAGCTCCTATGAAATTGAGCAGGGACTGTTTAAGAATATTAGTCAGGGAAGTCTTGTCGGTAAGGGCGGATTGGAAAAGACTTATGATAAATATCTGCGCGGTGAGGACGGCGCCTTTATGGAGGAGGTTGACGTTGCCGGTAACGTTGTCAAGCATTACGATTCCGTGCAACCTATTCCCGGCAAAAATCTGAAGCTGACGATAGATTACGAGCTGCAAAAGGAGCTGGAGGCTTTTACAGATAAGCATCTTGCCTTTCTGCGAAGCTCCGGTATTGCTCCCGGAGCGAGAGCAGCGGCGGTAGTAGCCATCGATCCGCGTAACGGTGCGGTAAGGGCGATGGTAAGCCGTCCAGGCTATGACCCCAACTGGTTTGTGCATGGCATTTCCTCAAAGAATTGGAATTCTATTAATAACGATCCCAATTACCCGATGAATAACAAGGTTATTACCGGTGAATATCCGCCTGGTTCTACCTTTAAGATTGTTACCGGCAGTGCTGCCTTTGAACTGAAAAAGGTTGGCTTGAACGAGCCTATTTTCGACGGTGGTTTTCATCCGATGGTTCCTACTATGGGTAACGCCGGCGGCGAGGTTTTAGGATGGCTGACATTTATCAAAGCGTTGGCGATGAGTGATAACGTTTATTTTTACGAGCTTGGTTATCGCGTCGGCATTGATAATATTGAAAAATATGCGCATATCTTTGGCTTTGGCGAACGCACCGGTATTGACCTGGAAGGCGAAAGCAAAGGCCTTGTTGCCTCTAAAAAAGTAAAGCGTGAAATCTGGGATGAGGACTGGCGCTTAGGCGATACCTTCAACGCTGCTATCGGTCAGGGTTTCAACCTGACGACACCGATTCAGCTTTCTGTTATGCTGAGTATTGTTGCTAATGGCGGTACTAAGTATCAGCCATATCTGGTTGACAGTATTATAAACAGTGATGGCAGTCTTTTTGAAAAGCCTAAACGTGCTGAAGGTAAGCATATTGATGTGTCACAGCAGACAATTGACTATATCCGCATGGGCATGAGTGCTACTACGCAGGAGGGTGGTACGGCATCGTACTTTGCCGGCCTGCCTAAGCCAATTGCCGGTAAAACCGGTACTGCCGAAAACTCTCATGGACGTGACCATGGTTTGTTTGTAGCCTATGGTCCGGTAGATGACCCTGAGCTTGTTGTAGTCTGCATTGTGGAACAGGGCGGCTTCGGCTCTGTTGCGGCAGGTCCTATTGTTTATAAAGCATTTGAAGAATTTTTCCAGGAAAAGGGTTATATGCCCCGCCCTGATAAGGCTGCCCCGAAAAAGGACACCATCCAATAATGCAGGAAGGAGTACATTGTGGATTTAAAACGTATCCTGAAAAATCTTGACTGGTGGCTGATTACTGCTGTGCTGATTCTTATGGGCTGTGGCTTGGGACTTATCGACAGTGCTACCCATTCCTTTGCTGTCAGCACCGGTAAGGCCTGGCATGTGCAGCGCCAAAGTATGTTTATGGTCTTTGGCCTGGCTATTGTTACTGTATCGTTGGCTTTTGATTACCGTGTTCTCAAAAATTATGCCACCAAGCTGTATATAATTAATATCATACTGCTTTTAGCGGTAATGTTTGTAGGACAAAGTCAATTGGGCGCACAGCGCTGGATTCAAATAGGCTCTATGTCCTTTCAGCCCAGTGAATTTGCTAAGGTTTTTCTCATTATCTGCTTAGCTACCTTTATGGATAAGCGAATTGAATGGTTGGAGGAATTTAAGGATTACCTGCCGGTTTTTGCATATATTCTGGTGCCGTTTATACTTGTTATGCGTCAACCGGACTTAGGAACCTCGCTGACCTTTATTGCTATCCTTATAGGTATGATTTTTGTCAGCGGCTTCAAGTATAAATGGTTCTTCCGCATGGGACTGGCTTTTGTGGCTTTGATGCCGGCCTTTTGGATGATTCTGAAGGATTATCAGAAGAACCGTATTCGTGTTTTTCTGAATCCGGAGCTTGATCCTTTCGGCAGCGGTTATCATGTTATTCAGTCTAAAATTGCTATCGGCAGCGGCGGATTTCTTGGCAAAGGCTGGTTGGCCGGAACGCAGAGTCAGTTGAACTTTTTGCCGGAAAACCATACGGACTTTATTTTTGCTGTTGCCGGTGAAGAGTTTGGCTTTATCGGAACGGTGTTTATCATTTCTATGTATATGATTATCATCTGGCGAGGTATTGCGATTGCGCTTGATGCAGATGACACCTTCGGCATGCTTTTGGCAACCGGTGTAACGTCTATGTTTATGTTCCATGTTATGGTCAACATTGGTATGACTGCAGGTATTATGCCTGTAACCGGCGTACCGCTGCCATTTTTGAGCTATGGCGTCAGCTCGCTGACGACGAACCTGATGTTGGTGGCGATTTTGTTGAATATTAAGGTGAAAAAACAGAGCTTACAGTTCTAAGGATGATGATATCAACCTTTTTATAAAATATTATAGGAATCGGTCGACGCTAAAGTGTCATATGCTTAGCAACGACTCCTAGGAGTACGTTTAGTACGCCGTCGTCGCCGTCGCTTCGCCTCTGATACTTTCTCGTCAACCTTTTTATAAAAAACTAGAGGGAGCGGTCGACGCTAAAGCATCATATCAGATAAATATTGACGAAAACTGTTTTGAATAAACCCTTCAATCATTAAATATAGAGGAGAATATGAATTTGAAAAAGGATTTAACTATTGATATTTTAAGCAGCGTGCAAAAGCCTGCTCGCTACACTGGCGGCGAGTTCGCCAGCATTGTTAAGCCTGCTGAAGAAGTAGAGGCAACTATTGCTCTGGCCTTCCCGGATGTATACGAAGTAGGTATGAGTTATCTTGGATTTAAAATTTTATACCATTTGCTGAACAAGGAAGAAGGAATTGCCGCAGAACGTGTTTACGCGCCCTGGATTGACCTCGAGGCGAAGATGCGTGAGCGTGAAATTGCGCTTTGTACCTTGGAAACTAAAAAGGCTCTGAGCGAATGTGATGTTGTAGGCTTTACTCTGCAATACGAGCTTTCCTATACCAATATCTTAAATATGCTTGATTTGGGTGGCGTACCGCTGCTTGCCAAGGACCGTACTGATGCAGACCCCTTTGTTATTGTAGGCGGTCCCTGTGTGTACAACCCGGAGCCTTTGACTGATTTCTTCGATTTTGCCGTTATCGGTGAAGGCGAAGAGATTTTGATTGAGGTAATGCGTTGCTACAAGGAGTGGAAGCGTGAAGGCAAACCCGGCGGCAGACAAGAATTTCTGCAGCGCGTGGTAAAAATCAAGGGCATTTATGTACCTTCCTTCTATGAAGCAGAATATAATGAGGACGGCACCTTTAAGGCAATTAAGCCGCTGCGCGAGGATATTCCTGCTGTTATCCAAAAGCGTGTTATAGAGGATATGAACAGCGTAGATTTCCCGACATCTCCGATTGTTCCTTTCGGTGAAATCGTTCATGACCGCATCATGCTGGAGGTTTTCCGTGGCTGCAGCCGTGGCTGCCGTTTCTGCCATGCAGGTATGGTTTATCGTCCGGTGCGTGAGCGCAAGCCGGAGGTGCTGATGGACCTGTCGCGTAAGCTGGTAGATAACACAGGCTATAATGAAATCAGCCTGGTATCCCTTTCCAGCGCCGATTATTCCTGCCTGGCTCCGCTGGTACATAAGATGATTGGCGAGTTTAAGGATGAACGCGTCAGCGTTTCTCTGCCTTCTCTGCGTATCGACAGCTTCTGTGTTGCTATCGCCAAGGAGGTACAGGCAGTGCGTAAGAGCGGTCTGACCTTTGCTCCGGAGGCAGGCAGCCAGAAGATGCGTGACGTTATCAACAAGGGCGTTACCGAAGAGGATTTGATGAATGCTGTCGGTGCGGCGTTTGAATCCGGCTGGAACAGCGTTAAGCTGTACTTTATGATCGGTCTGCCCTATGAAACCGATGAGGATGTACTGGCGATTGCTGATTTGGCACGCAAGGTACAGTATAAATATTTCCAGATTACCGGTAAGCGTGGTTGCAAGGTTACCGTAAGTGCTTCGTCCTTCGTACCTAAGCCGTACACTGCTTTCCAATGGTTTGCGCAGAATGATTTGGAAGAAATTCGCCGTAAGCAGTTCCTGCTGAAGGATGAAATCAAAAAATATAAGAATATCACCTTAAACTACCATGATGCCAAAACCGGTACGATTGAGGCTGTTTTCGCCCGCGGTGACCGCCGTGTAGGCAAGGCACTGCTGCTGGCATGGCAAAAGGGAGCGCGTTTTGATGGCTGGAGTGATTGCTTCTCCTACGAGCGTTGGCTGGAGGCTATCAGCGATGCCGGTCTTGATAAAGACTTTTACGCTGCCCGCGAGCGCGGTGAGCAGGAGGCTTTCCCGTGGGAGCATATCTCTCCTGGTGTCAGCCGCCGTTTCCTGTGGAACGAATGGCGTAAGGCTTACGCTCAGCAGCTTACGCATGACTGCCGTCGCGCAAGCTGTACCGGCTGCGGTGTTTGCCAGGCATTGGGCGTAAAAATCGTTGACTATAAAGAAGAGTATCAAAACAATGGGGAGGTACAGGCATAATGAAACTGCGTATGCAAATTACCAAGGATAAGGATATCCGCTTTATCTCCCATCTGGAATATGTGCGCACCATCGGCCGCGCAATCCGCCGTGCCAAGCTGCCTGCTGCATATTCCGAAGGCTTTAATCCGCATTTAAAGTTCAGTCTGGCTTCTGCGCTGGGTGTAGGCGTTGTAAGCTATACAGAGTTCGTAGAAATCGAGCTTGCCGAGCCGATGGAGGTAGAAAAGGCTGCGTTGGCTCTTGATGCTGCTTTGCCGCGCGGTATTCGCGTGCTGGCTGCCGATGCTGTTGATACGCATCACGCTGCCCTGATGAGTCAGGCGGCAGGTGCAAGCTATCGCGTAACGCTGCCTTATAGCAAAGACGTGAGCGCTGCTGTTGCAGAGTTCAATGCGGCGCCGGAGCTGCTTTTCAAAAAAGCTGCACCCAAGACGAAGGTCAAGTTCAAGGAAATCGACGTTAAGTTTTACATCCCGCAGCTTACTGCGGAGCAGACCGAAACGGAAACAATCTTCAGCTTTGACTGTAAAATTACGCCGACAGGAAGCATGAAGGCAGTAGATTTGCTGAATGCACTGAATGAGCAGTATGGTTTGGCGCTACCTGTTGAGATGGCCGATATTGAGCGTCTTAGACTGTACCGCAATAATAAAAACGGCAAGCCTATTCCAATGCTGAACAGTGATGCCGTAACCTTAGGCCGATTTTAGCTTAAGGCTGTAAAAATAAAAAACTCAAACTTCGCACACGGAAAACATCCCGTATGCCTTGATAAATCAGCTTGAACTGAATGTCGAAAGCCATTCACGCACACTTCTGTGCACGCAGACGACTCATCCAAAGAGCGGGCAGATCGTTCAGGAATCGTTCCAAGAGCGATTCGACCAGCAAGACTTCTGACGGATATTCTGCCCGAAGCTGCTCCGCAAACTCCTGCAACACGAGGCGAAGCGCTTCCATGTACTTCAAGTCCGGAAGCTCATCAAGCCCCAGATAGAAGAGCTCGCCGAGGCTTCGCCCATCCGTGTTCTCACGTTCCTCGACAGCCAGGAGCATATATCGTGTGCAGACGACGGCGACATGCGCCGTCATCGCATCGTAGGAGACGGAACGACAATCCTTGCCGAGCCGCAGGTAGGACTTGCACGCTTTGAAGAACACCTCGATGCCCCAGCGCTTCCCGTAGAGCTGGATGACTTCTTCCTCCGAAAGCGAGAGGTCTGTCGTGACGAGGACGAGATAATCCTTCCGCTTGTTGCGGTTCCGCACGAAGACCAATCGCACAGGCACGAGGGATTCTCCCTGTTTCGTCGCGACAGCATCGACGGACAGGAGGTAACGCGAGCGTCCGCGGCGTTTCTTGTGTTCCTTGTAGATGGCCTTGACGTTCGAGATCTTCCCTTCGCAGAGGTAGCGCACCTTCTTGCTCTTCTTTGCCATAGCGGTGACGTCATAGCCGAGGTCATGGATGGCTTTCAGCGACGACGGCGAGCAGAACCATGTGTCGAAGAGGACGTACTGCGCGGGGATTCCTGTCGCCTTGACCTCCTGCAACAAATTGAGGACGACGGCTGGCGCTTCCATCTGCGCGAGCTTGCGCTGCTTTCCGCCGTTGCTCCTGGCATCGACGGACGCGTCGGCCTCGTTGAGACGATTCTTTCCCTTCGATGTCGAAAGGAGGCAGAACGTGAGCGGCAGGAAGGTGTTCCCATCCGTCCAGCCAAGGACGAGCAGGCGGAAGCCCTTCGTATAACGGTGGCTCACATGGTCGTAGACGTTCGCCAAGAGTTCCACGCGCTTGGAGCGCGAGCGGCTGAAGAGCGAATCGTCGACGATGATAGCGCAACGACGTCCGGCGTCTGTCAACGGTTTGATGGTTTCGTTGATGATCCGCGCCGCAAGGAGCAGCGTGAACCTGCGCCAGTTCGTGTGACAGGAGTTCAAGAAGCGGTAGGCCGTGTCCTTGCCAAACGGCAGGGATTCCTCGTGAAGCCGGCGTTGCATGTAAAGCGAGCGGTTCTCGAAGATGATGCTGACGAGCACAAGGAACACCAGAATAGCGGAAAAGCCCTTGAGTTTGCATGCGTTGGCAGACCGCAAAATCTGGCCGATGCGATATTGGTGGAAGAACAGCGAAGTTTTCTTCGAAATGGATTCCATCTGATGGGTGGTTTGTGGTATAATTTGCATAGCATGAACCTCCGCTTTAGTATGTTTTGTTTCACATCTTAATTACTCAAACTTCGCACACGGAAAACATCCCGTATGCCTTGATAAATCAGCTTGAACTGAATGTCGAAAGCCATTCACGCACACTTCTGTGCACGCAGACGACTCATCCAAAGAGCGGGCAGATCGTTCAGGAATCGTTCCAAGAGCGATTCGACCAGCAAGACTTCTGACGGATATTCTGCCCGAAGCTGCTCCGCAAACTCCTGCAACACGAGGCGAAGCGCTTCCATGTACTTCAAGTCCGGAAGCTCATCAAGCCCCAGATAGAAGAGCTCGCCGAGGCTTCGCCCATCCGTGTTCTCACGTTCCTCGACAGCCAGGAGCATATATCGTGTGCAGACGACGGCGACATGCGCCGTCATCGCATCGTAGGAGACGGAACGACAATCCTTGCCGAGCCGCAGGTAGGACTTGCACGCTTTGAAGAACACCTCGATGCCCCAGCGCTTCCCGTAGAGCTGGATGACTTCTTCCTCCGAAAGCGAGAGGTCTGTCGTGACGAGGACGAGATAATCCTTCCGCTTGTTGCGGTTCCGCACGAAGACCAATCGCACAGGCACGAGGGATTCTCCCTGTTTCGTCGCGACAGCATCGACGGACAGGAGGTAACGCGAGCGTCCGCGGCGTTTCTTGTGTTCCTTGTAGATGGCCTTGACGTTCGAGATCTTCCCTTCGCAGGGGTAGCGCACCTTCTTGCTCTTCTTTGCCATAGCGGTGACGTCATAGCCGAGGTCATGGATGGCTTTCAGCGACGACGGCGAGCAGAACCATGTGTCGAAGAGGACGTACTGCGCGGGGATTCCTGTCGCCTTGACCTCCTGCAACAAATTGAGGACGACGGCTGGCGCTTCCATCTGCGCGAGCTTGCGCTGCTTTCCGCCGTTGCTTCTTGCATCGACGGATGCGCTGGCCTCATTGAGCCGGTTCTTTTCCTTCGAGGTTGAAAGAAGGCAGAACGTGAGTGGCAGGAACGTGTTCCCGTCCGTCCAGCCGAGGACGAGCAGGCGGAAGCCCTTCGTATAGCGGCGGCTCACATGGTCGTAGACGTTCGCCAAGAGTTCCACGCGCTTGGAACGCGAGCGGCTGAAGAGCGAATCGTCGACGACGATGGCACAACGCCGGCCGGCATCCGTCAGCGGCTTGATGGTTTCGTTGATGATCCGCGCCGCAAGAAGCAGCGTGAACTTGCGCCAGTTCGTGTGGCAGGAGTTCAAGAAGCGGTAAGCCGTGTCCTTGCCGAACGGCAGCGAATCCTCGTGAAGTCGGCGCTGCATATAGAGCGAGCGGTTCTCGAAGATGATGCTTACGAGCACGAGGAAAACGAGAATGGAGGAAAATCCTTTGAGCTTGCAAGCGTTGGCCGCGCGCAGAATCTGGCCGACATGATAACGACGGAAGAACGCCGAAGTTTTCTTCGAGATGGATTCCATCTGCTGGGTGGTTTGTGATATACTTTTCATAGCATGAGCCTCCGGTGCTTGGTATGTTTTTGAGCCAACATAATTATACCAAACTGGCAAGACTCATGCTATTTTTCTGTTTACAAAGCCTGGACTTTCAAGGGGTGCAGGGGATTTTTACCTGCGAAGTTTGAGTAAAAAAGAGCAAAGCCTGCTCAGTGCTTTGATGATTAGAAAACCCCGTGGCGTCTGCCACGGGGTTTTTGCGTGCCTTGGATATGCTATTTTATCTGCAGCTCCAGCTTGTAAATATACTTATCGGTATCACCTGTCAACCAGTAGTCGCATAGAGATGTGACATAAAGCGGTGATATCGGCGTAAGCTGATGCTCCTTGCAATATTCTGCCAGCATTTGCAGATACTTTTTGTTGTTGAACATGTAGACGCCTTGAAAATAAAGCGTCAGGTAATTGCCTGCGGGCTTTTGATAACAATGCGGTGTAGGGAGCTTGTCATGAAGCGTATAAAAATAATGCTTCAGATGCTTGCTTTCGAAATCCTGCAAAATTTCCGTATCGTAAATATAACCAAAGCCGTTGGTTGTTAAGGTAATATCGTTTTGCAGATTGCTAAACATTTGGGCAATATGGGTAGAACGCTTTTTAAAGCATTCATTTTCTTCGGTAGTATTGCTCAGATAAAGATAATGTGCCTGCTCATGGACAAGCATAATTTTATCCAGAGTAATGTCCGCAATATGGTCAAGCTTGCTTAATTCGCTTTGCAGCTCCGTTTTCATGGCTTGCAGACGAGCTATTTCCTGCGTGAAGAAATCTATGCGCTCATTAAATAAATCACGATAGTTTTGCGGCGAACGGTTAGCAAGATAATCCTTGATGCGCGCAATCGGCACATCAAGCTGGCGTAGCGTAAGAATCAGCTGCAGTAAAAACAGTTGGCTGCGCTTGTAATAGCGGTAACCGTTTTCGTCGACAAGCTCTGGCGTAATCAATCCCAGCTTATCATAATAAAGCAAAGTCTTGCGGGGAATTTTGCAAAGCTGTGATAATTCACCGGTCGTAAAGTAATTTTGTATATTTTTTGACATTTTTAGCATTCCCCCCTTGACTGTCTAGCTACTATACACAGTATTATAACATATAAAAGAGAAAATGCATATTAAGACTTAATCCAAATAATTTCAAGTGCTTAATACGCAACTCGTTGTTTTTTTGATGAGTGAATGGAGGTATATCTGTGAAAAAACTGGCTAGTAAATGTTTATTGATGAGCGCATTGATTTGTGGCAATGTACTCTGGGGGGGCACAACAGTTCTTGCTGATGAGGTTCAGGAGTATGAACTGGATGAGATGGTTGTAACAGCTACGAGAACCATGAAGCAGATTCAGGAGGTTCCGTCCAGTGTCAGTGTGGTAACGGCAAAGGAGCTTGAAAATCATAATGTAATATCTGTTCAGGATGCTTTACAATATTTACCCGGAGTATATATGGATCAATCTTCGCAAGGTGCTATAAGCTTGCGTGGCTTTGGCTCTACCAATATTCTTGTTTTAGTTGATGGCGTGCAGCAGAATGATACTTATGAAGGTTCGGTAAACTTTAATTCTATTCCGGTAGAAAATATTGAGCGTATTGAAGTTGTTCGCGGTGCAGGTTCTTCTATTTATGGCGGTCATGCCGTAGGCGGTGTAATTAATATTACTACCAAAGAAGCAAAGGCGGGTACACATATTGATGCTGCAGTATCCTATGGCAGTTATAAGACATGGAAAAAATCCATGAATGTGAATGCTAAAGTTAATGATAAATGGAGCTTTGGCTTAGGCTTTGAAAACAGAAAGGCTGATGGCTTTGATGGCTATTACAATACTGCAAAAGCTTCTTCAGGTAAAGGTCAATATACCGCAAATCTGCCGACATTAAGTGACGGCTCTTATGTTTACGGCGGTCGCGGTACCAGTGATTGGGATCATAAAACATATACAGCCAATCTCAAATATAACTTTGATGACAGCAAATCTTTGAAATATAGCTACACTAAGTACAAAACATATTTCGGCTATAAAAATCCGTATAGCTTTGTAAAGGATGAAAACGGTAATCCTGTGTACAGTGGTACAGTTACAACACAGCATGGTAATGTTATAACTCTCAAAGCAAGCAATTTTTACGGATATAACAATATCAACGAGCGTGATACTCATGCATTAGTGTATAAGGATGAAGATAATAAGTTCAATGCTTCCTTCAGCTATCTGAATGACAAGAAGAGCGGTTTCACAAGCGCGTCCGTACCAAAAACATATCCCGGACTTGATTGGGATGGTGCCGGCGGTTATTCTTCTCATCCAGGCAAAATTTATAATTTCAATATGGAAAAGGCCTGGGAAAATGTTGGCAAACACACCATTGTTGTAGGTGCTAACTTCAAACAGGAAGAAATGGTTCAGGATCGTTATACCTTAAAGCATTGGAAGGATGAGAATTCTAAGGATCAGTACTATGCTCACGATAAAGGTAAGGTACAAAATTTTGCATTGTTCGTGCAGGACGAATATAAAATGAGTGATCCTGTTACCATGTATTTGGGAGCAAGATTGGACTATTATAAGAAGTGTGAAGGTGTTTTCTGGAACACAACTACCAGTAATCCGTTAGATACAACTTCTCCGTCCGAAACTCATATCGAGCTTAGTCCTAAGGTTGCTTTTGATTATAAGGCTGATGACAAGACTCACTATTTTGTTTCTTACGGTCACTCCTTCAATCCTCCTGCTATGTATAAGATGTACAGATACTCTGAATACACCAGATACTGGTATGTTCCGAATCCCGACTTGAAGCCAGAAACCTCTGATACCTTTGAGCTTGGCATGAAGAAGGAACTGGATAAGGATACTAATTTCAATGTTACTCTTTATCATGTAAAGACCGATGATAAGATTGCTGCGTCCGGTATCCTGCCCGGAGAAACCTATATGGGCAAGGGCGTGAAGAAGTATATGAACTTCGATTCCGAAAAACGCAATGGTGTTGAATTTGAGCTTACCCATAAAATCAGCGATAAGTTTGATACCTATATTAACTATGCATGGCAACAGGGCAAATTGAAATTGGGCGGTAAGGAAAGCACCAACTTCGATATTCCGAAGCATTTATTGCATGCCGGCATTGAATATAATTATGATAAATGGAACGCTTTGCTCGATTGCCAGTATGTAAGTGCTCGTCAGGCTCCTGATGATGAAACCGGCGAGTATGGCGCAGAGGATGCATATTTCATTATTAATACAGCAGTAAACTATAAGATTGCGAAGAATGCAACCTTGCAGTTTGGTGTTACCAACCTGCTTGATCGCGAATTCTATTCCGGTGATGCAACCGGTGGCCGTACCTATAACGTTGGCCTGCGCTACAGCTTCTAATTACTTGCTTAACGTTTTTCAATAGCTTAAAATAGGGATAGGGTGTTTGAGTTACCCTATCCCTATTTGTTATCGAGGTGATTGCCTATGTTATATAACCTTAAACGTTTAACCGGTTACGCTCTTGGCTTTATATTGTTTTATGCGCCGGTGGCGCTCTTTCAGCGCTGCCTGTTCTATTTGCTTTACGGAAGCTGGCAGCCGCAGAGTATTCACGGCCTTTGCTTTCGTATACCGATAGAGCATGTGTTGGACGGAATAATCTGGCGACTGACACCGATAAGCATGCTGAGCACATTACTGCTATTGGCAGCAGCCTTCTTCCTGGGGCCTGTTTTTTGCGGCAGGTTGTGCCCGGCGGGTGCGTTTACCGAATATCTGTCGAAGCTGATGCCGTCAAAATTTCAAATCAGCTGGCATCGTTATACAGAAATTGCCCCCATCCGTTATGGTATGCTGGCAGGCTTTTGCCTTGTGCCCTTTTTCGGTGGCATTCTGGCATGCTCCTATTGCAACTTCTTTTTGTTCGATTTACTGGCCAACTATTATACACGAGGTTACTTTATTTCGCTGACATCCAGTCTGCTACTGACAGCAATTATGTGGGTGCTCGTCTTTGGTATCTTCACAAAAGGTGGTCGCGGCTTCTGCAATTTTTTGTGCCCGGTAGGTGCTGCGCAGGGACTGATGCATGCCATAGGCTGCAAGCTGCCGTTTGTACTGCGCATGCGTGTAGACAAAAACCAATGCATAGGTTGTGGCTTATGCGAAAAGAAATGCCCTATGGAATCCGCTGAGCTTGCTGAAGGCAAAGCGCAGATTAACCAACATAATTGTATCTGCTGTGGTGTTTGTAAGCATGCTTGCCCGGTGCAGGCTATTAGCTACGGGAGGAAACGCATATGAAAGGTAAGCTGATAAATTTTATTGCGGCAATGGGAATTCCCGTCAGCGGCATTACTACGCAGGGGGCAGGTTGTACAGGGATTTGCGGCAGCTGCAGCTTGAATTGCGCGCCGGGAATTGTTGCTTTACTGCTTTTGGCAGGCAAGGCAATTTACAAACGTTATCATAGCGGGGTGGTGCAGCATGAATAAGCAAATGTTGAAGCGTGTAGTTGCCTTTCTTTTGATGGCGGCAGTAATGGTAGGTCTGGTGTTTTTCCGCAGTGAAAATAATTACGACAAGCACTATTTCCGTGCCAAGCTGGCACGGGGGCAGGAGGTGCATTGCCGGATAGACCTGGGCAAGGAGGGCGAGCTGAAATATTTGCTGCAGCCTAATATCTATACCTTATATTTACGCTTGCTACCGGAGGATAAGCAAGCGCAGCTGCGCTGCGAGGGCGAAGGCCTGCAGATGTTGCTGTCGCGCAGCAGCAAAAAAGGCTTGTGGAAAAAGCTGGCGCCTGATGAGATGATAAAGCAGTACAAGGGACAGATGTCAGTGAGTGCTGAGCTGTATTTTTCGCTGGAGCAGCTGCAAAAGTACCATGTACAGCAGGGGAAAATCAAGTTTTATGATGCAAAGGGCCTGTATGGCACTGTCATTGTTGATGTAATCAATTCAAGAGCAAAGTGAGATTAATATGGTTTTCAAGCTGTGGGCAGAAGTCCTGCCTGCAGCTTTTTGCTTTATAAATAATAAAGATATATTCCTAAGTTTTCTTGCAATCAATTAGGAATAGTGATAAAATAGCGAATGAAAAAAGTAGTTAAATGATATATATAATTAATTGCTTTGAAGACTGTTGTCTTGGTGCGCAAAAGCAGTTATGATAGCTGCTGATGTTAAAAGGAGGCTTATATTATGGCTGAAGAGTTTAACAAAAATCAACAAGAAGTGAAAAATGAGATTCGTAAAGGGATAGTTGAGCGTTTGCTTGGTAGCAAGCTAGATACAGAAAATGCAGAAATGCCGATAAGGTCCAGCTTCGTGAATCATAACTTGGATGATTACAATATTATAGATACTCATTATCAGGCTTTAAAAGAAGAAGTTTTACATGAGCTGGGAGCGTATCTTTTACACAATAAAAGCACTAATGCGAATGATGAAATGCCTATCAGAGCAAGCTATGTTAATCACACACCTGCAGATACCCGTATTCTCGATGGTCATTACCAAAAGCTGAAGGATGAAATCTGCTATGAAATTGCTCAACAGGTTGTCGGTGACAAGGTTGCTGTCGAAAAGGATGCTATGGCAATTCGTGCAAGCTATCTGCATGAGTTGCAGGAGCAGGGAAGCCTGAATGAAGCTATTGCCAAACGCCTGCTGGCTAAAGGCATGAGCATGGCTGATGTTGCTGAGGCTATGCAGATGCCTGAGGAAAGTGTTGCTAAGCTGCAGAAAAAATAGGAAAGGCGTAGCAGTTAACAGGTTTTTGAAAGCAGATAAATTATATTTTCATCTGTCGACATTGCACAAGCTGTCTATTGCCAACCCTCCTCAATAATGATAAAATCAAATGAACAGCAAGGCTTACAATGCCTGCAAGTTATTTTTTGGAGGAATATATTATGAAGAAAATAGCAATTCTGCGCTGCCTGAAAACCTCCGCTTCCTGTGCGGGAGCAGGTTGCCTGCGTGCTCTGTATGAAAAGGATAAAGCCTTTGCCCAGTATGGTGATGAGGAGCTGCGTCTGATGGCGATGTGGACCTGTAATGGTTGTGGTGATTCCATGCTGGAAAACCAGGAAGGCATCCGCAAGAAGATAGAGCGTATGAAGGCGTTGGAACTGGATGCTTTGCATATCAGCCACTGCACGCACAAAAAGGATGACAATGGAGAAAAGCATCTCTGTCCCAAGATTAAAGAGATTATTGATGAACTGCAGAAAGCAGGAATTACCATCGTAGACGGCACTCACTGAAAAATATATAAAGTTTGGCAAAGCAACAGTCAGTAATGGCTGTTGCTTTTCACTTTATCAACTTAAAAAAATCTCCTGTGGCAGGATTTTTTACACACCCTAACGAATAAATATAAATATGATTCCGAATACGAAAGGGGTAATAAAATGAGAGAAGCCGTAAAAAAGTATATTGCCGAGCATTATGAGGATTATGTGAAGGATTTGGAAGCCTTGACCAATATTGACTCCGGTAATGGTGACAGAGAAGGCACAGAGGCAGCAAATAAATTTGTTGCTGAAAAAATGACAGCTATCGGTGCTACCACGGAGTTCAGATATAATGACAGAGCCTGCCATCTGATTTCCCGCTTAAAGGGAACAGGCAAATACACGATTCTGCTTGTTGCCCATGTTGATACAGTATTTAAAAAGGGTGAAGCTGCACGTCGTCCGTTCCATGTTGACGAAAATAACTTTGCCTGGGGACCGGGCGTAGGCGATGACAAGGCTACCGTTGTAGAGGTTATATATGGCTTGGAGGCCTTGAAGGCTGCAGGCTTTGATAATTTTAAGGAAATTATTTATTACACTAACGGTGAAGAGGAGGGTGGCAGCAAGACTGCCGAGGATATCGTGGCAGAGCTGTCACAGCAGTCCGACTTTGCGATTATTATGGACGTTGCCCGTCCGAACTGGGGCATTGTTACCCAGCGTAAGGGAAATGCCAAATATCGCGTTGAGGTTACCGGTAAGGGCGGACACCACGGCAACGCATCTCAATCCTGCGCTAACGCTATTCACCAGCTGGCATACACGATTACCGAGCTGCAGAAGCTTGCCAGCCCCATGCCGGGAAATCCGGAGGATTATACGGCAGCAGCGCTGAAGGCGCGCGGCATTGTGGATGCAGGCCAGTTCATTCCGCAGAATACCGTAAATGTTGGTGTAATCGGTTCTACCAATGACAAAATCAGCGTTATTCCGGGTGATGCCTTCTGCGAGGTAAATATCCGTTGCTTTACGATTGAAGAACAACAGCGCATTGATGCTGAGGTTAAGGCACTGGCAGATAAGGTGGTTATCCCCGGCACCAGCATAAAGATTACCGGCGGCATTGTTACCGGACCGATGCAGAAAACCGCACAGGCGCAGAAGATGGTTGATGTATATAAGCGCATCGTCAAAGAGGAATACGGCGCTGAGGTGAACGAATGGGTAGCAGGCGGTCTGACCGACGGTAACCGCACAGCGAAGTTCGTACCGACACTGGATGCTTTGGGCGTAGAAAACTATGATGAGCATACCGACCATGAATCTGTAGATTTGAACACCGCAGTTCCCAGAACGACAGCCTTTGCTTTGACACTGGCGGAGCTGGCAGAAACCTTCTGATAAAAATTTCATAATGAGTTGAAAGCTTTCCCCGCGTACTGAATGTGCGTCGGGGAAACTTTTTTGCTATATTCTGACTTTCTGCCGACCTTTATCTGTTTTACATAATGACTAGACACTGCACTTGTGGTATAATAAAATAGTTAAAATCTTACAGATAAGGTGTGATGATATGTCGAAAAAAAGTAATAAATATGCAGGTGATCAGCCTGCCGCTTACGATCCTACGGGCATAAGCGAGTATCTTGGTCTGGGACGCCCAATTGACTTTGACAAAAAGCCGGTGCGTATTGCTATGATGTGCGCTGTTGCTATTTCCGTTGTGGTAACGCTGTGGAAATGCTCTACCGGTATGGATTCAGGCGCTGCTGTTGTAAGTGCTTTGGGCTATGCTTTATCCTTCCTCTTTAGCTATATGCTGGCTTTGGAGCTTGACCCTGACCGTCAGCTGGGCGGTTTTATCGGCGGCGGTCTGACGTTGGTAGCAACCTATTTTATGGGCGAGGGCAATATCCTGGTAATGCTGTGGCTGCTCTTTATCCTGCGTATGCTGAACCGCAGCTCCGGTGACAGACATCGTCTGATTGATAACGTTATTATGATTGGCAGTGCTGCCTGGCTCGGACTGCAAGGCTTGTGGGTATTTCCGCTGCTGACCGGTGCTGCCTATATTCTGGAAAGCCAAATTCAGGCAGGCTATTTCCGTAGCCTTTACCTGGCAGGTATTTCTCTGGCTTGCTTGCTTTTTGCGAAGTATGATACTGTTGCCAATGAGCTGTCCATGAGCAATATTATTATCATGGCACTGGCCTTCATTCTTTTTCTGCCGGAAATCCGCGTGGCAGACTACGTGAAGTCCAAGGGTGATAAAAACGGCAAGCGTCTGTTGCCGAAGCGTTTGCAGACCATGCAGGGTTATTTCTGCATGATGCTGTTCAGTCTGACATTTTTGCATGGCAATGCTATCGTACCGTCTTTAATGCCGGCTGTAGGTGCTGCGGCAGGCTGCGGTATCTATCTGTTTGTTGCGCTGCTGAAGCATGAAGTATTTTAAAGCTATTCTGGAGGTAAATATCAATGAGTGAAAACAGAAAAATTAAATTTACGACTAATAAAGGTGTTTTCGTTGCCGAAATGTTTGAGGACAAGGCTCCGCTGACTACTAAAAACTTTATTGAGCTGGTTGAAAAAGGCTTCTACGACGGTATTATTTTCCACCGTGTAATCGACGGCTTTATGATTCAGGGCGGCGACCCGACCGGTACTGGTATGGGCGGCCCCGGCTACAAGATTAAAGACGAATTCGGTGAAGGACTGAAGCATGATGACGAGGGCATTCTGTCCATGGCTAATGCAGGCCCGAACACCGGCGGCAGCCAGTTCTTCATCACTCTGGCACCGACTCCCTGGCTGAACGGCCACCATGCAATTTTCGGCAAAGTTGTTGAAGGCATGGATGTTGTTCGCCTGATCGGCGTAGTACCGACTGATTTCCGTGACCGTCCGCGCGAAGCTGTGACCATGGAAAAGGTAGAGGTTGTAAAATAAATGGCGGCGTTTGTATATATGCTGCGCTGCAAGGACGGCAGCTTATATACAGGCTGGACTAATGATCTGGAGCACCGTCTGGCAATGCATAACAGCGGACGCGGCGCCAAATATACGCGTGGACGCGGTCCTTTGGAGCTGGTCTACAGCGAAGAGCTGCCGGATAAGGAAGCTGCTTTGCGGCGCGAGTGTGCCATAAAAAAGCTGCGCCGGGAGCAGAAGCTCGCTTTGCTGCAGACATGGCAAGCTCGCATTGCAGAATAAAATTATAAAGATTCAGACAAATATTTGCTTTTCCTGTACATATAGGCTATAATAAGCTAAGTGAGTTTTAGAGGCTCAAATAGTAATTAGGGAGGCCTACAGATGACAGGCAAAGTTAAATGGTTTAATGCAGAAAAGGGCTATGGTTTTATCCAAAGAGAAGGCGGCAAGGATTTGTTCGTTCACTTCTCCGGTATTAAAAGCGAAGGCTTTAAAACCTTGGAAGAAGGCTGGAACGTAGAATTTGACGTTATCCAGGGCGACCGTGGCGAACAGGCAACTAACGTTGTACATGTTGAATAATAAATGCAAATAAAAAGCTGATGCTAAGGCAGGGAACTGCCGGAGCATCAGCTTTTTTGCTGTTTGCGGGAGGATGAGAGTTCAGTTGGTGACAAAGGAGGATATCACGGAAGCTTTGGTGACAATACCGCAAAACAGTTTATTATCGTCAATTACAGGCAGAGGGAAGGGCGTGCTTGCCGAAAGCGGCATAATATCTGCCACGGGTGTATCAAGATTATCTATCACAGGCACATTGCGCAGAATGCTTTTATCAAAGGTTGTATAGCCGGAAAGCACCTGCATAGCGCTATCCAAGGTAATGATACCGATAAAGCGCAGATGTTCGTCAACTACGTAAGCACTGGACACGCCGCTGTTTTTCATATTGCGCAGAGCAACGGCAGCACCGTCGATATTGCGCACGATACATGTCTGCGTACTCATTACGTTACGTACAGTGAAGATCTTACTGGAATCGGCATTATTGATAAAGCTGCGCACATAGTCATCTGCGGGATTGGTAATCATTTCCTCCGGCGTACCGATTTGCACCATGCGGCCGTCGCGCAAAATGCCGACGTGTGTTCCCAGACGGAAGGCTTCGTTGATATCATGCGTGATAAAAACAATGGTCTTACCTGTTTTTTCCTGAATACGCAACAGCTCGAACTGTAAATCGTTGCGTACCAAGGGGTCGAGCGCGGAAAATGCTTCGTCCATCAGCAGGATATCGGGATCGTTGGCAAGTGCGCGGGCGATGCCGACGCGTTGCTTCATACCGCCGGAAAGCGCACTGATGCGAGTTTTTTCCCAGCCTTGCAGGCCAACCATTTCCAGCATCTGCATAGCCTTTTCGGTACGTTCCTTCAGCGGTACGCCGCGTATTTCCAAACCATAATAGGTGTTTTCCAAAACATTACGGTTGCTGATAAGTCCGAAGTTCTGGAACACCATGGCAACCTTAGTGCGGCGCAGCTCCTGCAGCTGTTTGCTGCTGAAATCGGTAATGTTATCGCCCTCAAGGTAAACTGTGCCAGAGGTTGGTGGGTTAAGCATATTCAGGCAACGGATAAGCGTGGATTTGCCGCTGCCGGAAAGACCGATGAGGACAAATACTTCGCCTTTGTTGACCGTAAAATTTATATCAATCAGACCTGCGGTGATGCCGGTGACTTCCTGCACCTCGGTGCGGGATGCGCCTTGCTCCAGCATGGCCATAGCTTTTTTCTCGTTTTGCGAATGCTCCAGAGGAATAAACAGCTTGTACAGGTTTTTTACTTGTAATACGGGTACAGTCATTTATTTTCCCTCCTTTTTCTTGTCAGCCAGACTTTGCGTCAGGCGGTCAATGATAATCGCGATAATAACGATAGAAATACCGGCGATGAGTCCACGACCGGATTCGGTACGGTTGATGGCAATCAGCACCTCCATGCCGAGGCCGTTGGCACCAATCATCGCGCAGGTTACAACCATCGCTACAGCCATCATCATAGTTTGGTTGATGCCTGTCATAATCGTAGGCATGGCCTGCGGAATCTGCACCTTGAACAGTGTTTGCCAACGCGAAGCGCCGAAGGCAGCGGAGGCTTCGACAACGTTGGGGTCAACCTGCTGAATACCGTGGCTGGTTAAGCGGATTACAGGCACAATGGCATAAACTACCGTAGCAAGAACAGCAGGCACCTTGCCGGGACCGAGCAGCATAACCGCGGGAATCATATAGACAAAGGTGGGCATAGTCTGCATAGCGTCAAGCAGAGGACGCAGCAGGCTGTTTGCCAGCCTGCTGGTGGACACAAGAATGCCGATGGGCAGGCCTAAAAGCAGCGAGATGATAACCGAGGAAATAACTACTGCCAGTGTTTCGTTCATCATGCTCCAGTAGCCTAAGGCACCGATGGCGAACAGTCCTATCCCATAGATAATACCGCGCGACAGCTTGCCGGTAAGCACCTTGCCCAAGGCAGCAATAGCGATGATAGTCAGCCACCAGGGAATAAAGTTCAGCAATCGTTCGATAGAAAGAATACACCAGGTAAGAATATCCCTCACCTTATTGAAGAAGCTGGCGTAGGTGGTGTTGATGTAGTTGACGAAATTGTCGATGGGCTTAGTCCAGTCCACCTGAACTTCTTCGGGAAAGCTAAGAAGCCAGTTGGCTGCAGCAGCATTATCTCCTTTGAGTGCTTTGTTGATGCTTTGCAGCTTATCCTCAGGCAGCCACTGTGCAAGCAGCTCGGGGTGGCGCTGCATGAACCAGATGGCAGCCTCGTCATAGGTGCATTTGGTATCTGCAATGTGCGCCAACGCTTCCGCGGTGAGTGCGCTGGTTGTGTGATATTTTTGCAGGAAGGCAATAAACTCCGGTGCTTTGCTTTGCAGCTGTTTGTTGGCAACGATGCAGACGGGAACGGAGCGTGCTTCCGTCAGGCCGCGCTGAAAGCCGACTTCGTTGTAGGGCTCGTCCTGCAGCAGAACGAGGTCCAGCTTGCCGGTGAGCCATGTCGGCTCGTAGTTGTAGCCTACAATCGGTTCGCCCTTAGTGTAGGCGGCGAGGAAGGCGCTGTTCAGCGCCGGCTCACTGCCGGAACGGAAGTAGACGTAATTTTTATTTAAGCCGTAGGCTTCATATTTTAAATAAAGTATCTTATCAATGCTCCAGCCGGGGATAGCGCCGTAAAGACGGCCCTTGGAGGGATCTTCAGGATCCTTGAAAAGATGTGCATAGCGTGCCAGGTCTTTGACGGTTTTCAAATCCGGAGCGAGTGCCTTGATGCCGCGCTTGGCGTCACCCTCAATAAGATAGCGGGGAACATAAAGGCCCTGCTTATCATCATCAAAGTTGATGCCCAGATTGAGCAGCTTGCCGGTTTTCATGTCAGCTTCAAAGGTAGGCACGTTATCGGTCCACAGCTCCATATGCACATCTACGTCGCCACGGAGCAGCGCCGTCTGGATGATAGGTGTAGAGCCACTGATAATCTTAGGCGTGATATTATAGGCGTGAGTGCCGATGAAACCAGCAACGGCGTTGTGAAATTTGACACTGTCCCAGCCGGCGTCGGCGAAAACAACCTCTTGCTTTGCTTGCTCATTAGCGGCGTTGACATTGCCTGCTATAAATCCAAGTGAGGTCAGTATGAGTAAAAAAACGGCTGATAATTTTCGTAACATGGCTTCACCTCCGTCAAAGCAATAAAAAGAAAAATACTCCTCTTAATTTATTTTACAAAGCGAAAATTCTTCTTGTCAACTGCAAATGCAACAATGTATAAAAGAATAACTTTAAAAACTAAAGTTATCGCAAATGCAGAGTTTTGTATAAAGAAAAGTGTATGCGAATATTGGTGGGGATGATAAAAACTTCTGTCGAAACGCGGGACGTTTATAAAGCTTTATGATAGTCAAAGTTTTTATGCTTATTAAGCAGTACTGTGATTTCAATAAGTTGAATTGCTTGGCGCTAGAGTAAGCACAAGGGTATTTTTCTCATTTCTGTAACCTTTTTAACACAGATTTAACCGCAAGCTTACTTTGGATTTTACATTCATCCGTTACAATAAAAGCACGTTGTAGAAATGACAACAATAATTTTTGTGGAATATCAGTAAACGGAGGAATGAAAATGAAACTGAAAAAAGTTTTGGCAGCAGCAATGATTTCCCTGCTGGCAACTACTGCACTTGTTGGTTGCGGTAGCGATAAGAAAAGTGCCGACACCGGCAAAAAGGTGCAGATTGAATACTGGCACGTTGCTGCTGAGAGCTTTGGCGGCGCAACCGTAAAGGAATTGGTTGCCGACTTCAACAAAACTCACCCGAACATTGAAGTAGTAGAAAAATATAACCCGGATATGTACAAAGGCCTGACACAAAACCTGCAGGCTGCTATGGCTTCCGGTAAGAATCCGGACGTAGTACAAATGGGTTATTCCTTCCTGAACTACGCTGCTGAAAACTTTAAATACACCGATTTGAACGAAGCGTTTAAAGCTGCCGGCGATGAAAACTTTATGAAAGACAATTATCTGCCGAACGTACTGCAGCTGGCACAAACAGAAGACGGCAAGCAAATCGGTCTGCCGTATTCCGTAAGTGTTCCTGTACTCTTCTACAATCCGGAAATTTTTGAAAAAGCCGGCTTAGATCCGAAAAATCCGCCTAAAACCTGGGAAGAGGTTAGCAAGGCAGCTAAACAAATTAAAGATAAAACCGGCAATATGGGCTTCTTCATGCAGGAATATGCCGATAACTGGACTCAACAGGCTCTGATCGAATCCAACGGCGGCCAAATGCTGACTAAGGTTGACGGTAAGGTTAAAGCCGGTTTTGATACTCCGGAATCTGCTGCAGCTTATCAGGTTGTAGCTGATATGGTTAAAAACGGCAGCGGCCTGCATGCTACCAACGAAGAAGGCTTCCAAGCTTATCTGAGCGGCAAGCTGGGCATGGTTTGCACCACCATCGGTAAACGTGCTAACTTCGAAAAGGGCGCTAAGTTCAAAGTAATGGCTTCTCCGTTCCCTGCTTTCGGCAACAAACCGACCAAGATTCCTGCAGGCGGCAACTTCCTGATGGTATTCTCCAAAGATGCTGAAAAGCAAAAGGCTGCTATCGAGTTCATCAAATATCTGGAATCTCCGGAAGCACTTGCTAAATGGAGCACCGGTACCGGTTACCTGCCTCCACGCAAAGGCGTAGCTGATGATCCGAAGGGCTTCAAAAAGCTTGCTGATGAAAACCCCAACATTAAAATGGCTCTGCAGGAAATGACTAAGGTTACCAAATGGGCTAGCTTCCCGGGTGCTAACGGTCTGCAGGCTGAACAACTGCTGATTGATGCTCGTGATATCATCCTGAGCGGCAAAATGAGTGCACAGGATGCTTTACATCAAACCGCAGAAAAAATTAACAAGCTGCTGTAATTAGTCTGATAAATAAGCTGTCGCAGTTGCGGCAGCTTATTTTGCTAATAGCGCAAAGGAGGTTGCTATGAGTAAGAACAACAAGGAAGCAATACTTTATTTGCTGCCTGCTGCCGTACTTTTTCTGGTATTTTATTATTGGCCGCTGCTGCAGAATATTTATCTGAGTGTTTTTTCCTGGAATATGATCAGCCCTTATCAAAAATTTGTGGGCCTGGACAATTTTATCACTATCTTCAGCTCTGCCGAGCTGATTAAAATTTTAATCAACACCGTTTTGTTTGTAGCCATTATGCTGGTGCTGAATTTCGTTCTGCCTTATTTTTATTCGTTTATCCTGGGACATTTAGTGCATCGGTGGACGGCATTCTACCGTAGCGCGCTGTTTCTGCCGTCAACGTTATCACTGGCGGTAGCAAGTATTTTGTTCCTGTGGATTTACAATCCGCTTGCCGGACCGATTAACATTGTTCTCAGCCAGTTTGATATCGCTTCACCGCGTTGGTTTAAAGAAAACTATCTGGTTATTTTCGCTATCTGCACGATTATCGGCTGGAAGGTTTTCGGCTATAATCTTATCGTAATGCTGGCTGCTATGGTTGCGGTTCCCAAAGAAATGATTGAAGCTGCCAAGCTGGAGAATGCTTCCAACTGGGTTATCTTCAAAAAAATTATTTTGCCGATGACTTCTTCTACTGCAATTTATGTCTTTACGATAACGGTGGTTTTTGGTCTGCAGTACGTGCTTGTGCCTGTAAATATGCTGACGCAGGGCGGTCCGGATCAGGGCAGCAGTAACCTTGTATATATTATTTACCAATATGCCTTCACCTTCTTCAAGGCAGGCACCAGTGCAGCCTATGCGGTTATCACCATGGTCTGCTACCTTGCCTTCCTCTTTGTGAAGAATAAATATCTGGAAAAGAAGGTGTACTATGAAAACTAAGCTGCAGAATGAATGGTATTGGCATGCATTTTTGCTCATTGCGGTTTTCCTGATGCTGTGGCCGATAGTGTTTATGCTTTCGACCTCGCTGAAGGATTTGAATCAGGTTTTTGAATCTACCTTGAATCCTTTGCCGTTCCCGCCGACCTTTGACAACTACACTACGGTTTTACACAACTTCCCGCTGCTGACCTATATATGGAATACGTTTTATATTGCTATCGTGGTTACGGCCAGCAAGGCTGCGACAAGCGTACTGGCAGCCTTTGCCTTTGTGTATTACAACTTCAAATACAAGGAAACTGTTTTCAACGGTATGCTGCTGACGTTCTTCATCCCCATCACTGTTTTAATTATGCCGAACTATCTGATGATGTCTAAGCTTGGCCTTTTAGATACTCCCTACGGCGTTATGCTTCCCGGTCTTGTAGACGGTATGGGTATCTTCCTGATGCGTCAGACTATGCGTGGTATTCCCAAGCCTTTGCTGGAAGCAGCAATTCTGGACGGCGCCAAACCGCATCAGGTACTGTTCAAGGTTATTACGCCTTTGATTAAGCCTTCGGTACTCGCTATTTCGATTTTATTTTTCATTAACAGTTGGAACGAATATTTCTGGCCACTGCTGATTTTGCAGGACAAAGCAAATCTGACACTGCCGCTGGCGCTGCAGATGTTTATCAGTGCCGAGGGTGGCAGTGAATGGGGCATCGCCATGGCTGTAGCAACGCTGACAAGCTTGCCTCCGTTAGTACTTTACGGCTTCTGCCAGAAATTTATTATCAACACATTTATGCAATCGGGCGTGAAAGGATAAGAAGATGGATAACTTACAAAACGATTACAGCATTATATTTTCGCATGTACAAAAGGCTTATGGCAGCAATGTCGTAATTAACGATTTAAACTTGAATATCAGAAAGGGAGAGCGTCTGATTCTGCTTGGACCCTCCGGCTGCGGCAAGACAACTACCCTGCGTATGATTGCCGGCTTTGAGGAAATCACCAAGGGAGAGCTGTACATGGACGGCCGCGTGGTTAATGATATCGCTCCCGGTGAGCGCAATATTGCTATGGTCTTCCAAAGCTATGCCCTGTTCCCGCATCTGAGCGTTTGGGACAACATCACCTTTGGCCTGCAGCTGCAAAAGCTGCCGCAGGCTGAAATGGAAAAGCGTGCGCGTATGGCGATGGAAATTCTGCATCTTGAAGGCTATGAAAATAAAAAGACGCATGAATTGAGCGGTGGCCAGAAGCAGCGTGTTGCCCTGTGCCGTGCTTTAGTAAAGCAGTCGCCATACTTCCTGCTGGATGAGCCTTTATCCAATCTGGACGCCAAGTTGCGCCAGAAGGCACGTACCGAGCTGGTAAAAATCCATGAAATGTTCAAGCCGACGATGGTTTATGTAACCCATGACCAGATTGAAGCAATGACTGTAGCGCATCGTATTGCTGTTATGAATCAGGGCAGGATTCAGCAGATTGATACTCCGGCAAATATTTACCATCATCCTGCCAATACCTTTGTGGCAACCTTTATCGGTTCTCCGGCAATGAATATTCTGCAGGCAGAGATTTTAGACGGTAAAATTATTGTCGGTGACTGTGCTTTGAAGCTGACGCAGGAGCGCTTGCAGGAGCTTGGCGGCCGCAGCAAGGTCCTTTTCGGTTTGCGCCCGGAGGCTTGCACACCGAGCTTTGAAAGTGCTATGATTAATGGTAAGGCAGACTTTGTTGAAAATACAGGCAACCTGAAAACTGCTACACTTAAATTGGCAACCGGTGAAAGCTTTTATCTGCAGGACAGCGACCAAGGCCTGCAAATGGAGGATATCCGCGGCTTTAATTTTGATTGGCAAAATGTTTGCTTATTTGATGCCGAAAGCGGTGAAAACTTAGCGAAGGTACGCTAAGCCTTGAAGGGAGGAAGTTATATGCAATTTGAAGTCAGTGATTTACTCTTTCCGGGATTTACGAAGGATGCAATGAAGAGGCTTGATAAGCAGTATGGTATTGAATTCTTCTATGAGTTTGGCAAGGATTATTATTGGAAACAGCAGGTTGAGGAATGGGGCGAGCGTGCACTTTCGATTCATGCTCCCTGTGTTGCGCTGAATCTTGCTGATTCTAAGCAGAAAAATTATGCCCGTGTTATAGAAAAGACCTTTGCCTATGCGCAAAAATGCAAGGCAGATTTTGTTGTAGTGCATACAAATGAAGCTATTGAGGGTGACAAGGAGCTTTTGAGGGCACGTGTTATCCGCCGTCTGCGTCAGGTTATGAATCTGGGAAAACGTTATGACGTAAAGGTGCTTATTGAAAACGTCGGCCTGCGTACTAAAAATAATGTGCTCTTTGATTTGCCGGAATATGTTGCTCTGTTTGATATTTTCCCGCAGGCAGGAGCATTGCTTGATACAGGACATGCGCATGTCAACGGCTGGGATATTCCTGCGGTAGTAAAGGCATTGGGTGAGCGTTTAGCAGCCTGCCATGTTCACGATAACGATGGCAACGGTGACGCACATCTGCCGGTAGGACAGGGTGATATTGATTGGAAGGCTTATTTCGGCGCTGTTAAAAAATATGCACCGCAGGCCACGCAGGTATTTGAATACTGCTGCGGCTTTAATAATACCAAGGATTTGGAAGCGCATATTGCAGAGCTGAAAGAGGATTATAAATTATAACAGGTTATGACTAACAAATAAAAGCACTTAACGGAACCGAATATTGTTTACCCGGATTTTACCTTAAGGTTAATCTGCATTTAATATTCAGAGGCTATACTATGTATAACAAAGATGAATTAAGTCTGCGATATGCGTAGGAGGTAAGCGTTATGCAGGATTTATACCCGATATTGATTTTATTTGCCGGTTGGATGGCTGTAGATTTGCTGGTGTTTTAAACACTGTAAGAAATTTTGTCATTTGCTGAGAGAGCAGGGAAAAGCCTTGCTCTCTTTTCGTTTTTTATCAGGAAGGTATTATCAATTACTCTTTTCAGCTGGCTGTTTTCTTGCTACAATATAATTAATGAATATAGCGAGGAGGAAAGGTCCATGAAAAAACTGTTTCTTTGTATTCTCTGTCTGTTAATGTGTTCCGTTTGCGCTGCTGCCCCTGCAAAAAAGGTAGTGCTGTGGTATCAGGTTCCGGAGGCTGTTCTGGAAGCGCAGAATCTTGAAAATGATGTTGAGAAAGGTAAGACGGAATTTGAAGCCTTCCTCATGGAAAATTACGGCAAGCGTTTTCCTGTACAGATGATTAAGCAGGCTGCTCCGGATAAGGAACTGACTGCTGCAGATGTATCCCTGGTTACCCGTCCTAACTGGGTGCCGATTGTTGTGAAGCTTGATCTGGCCGGTGTTGGCAGCGGTGAAAAGCTGGTTGGCAAATACAGCACTGTGAAGGTTGCGCTGAAGGAAAGCACCGTTGTAGACGGTAAGCTTTTCAGCTATGATTATGGTATCAAAGAATATGACAGCAGCATGCTGCGTGTAGCAGGTTATGTTATTGCCAGTGAAGATGACCCGCGCATCAACACCAAAAATGCTGTTAATGACTGCATCAAAGAGGCTTGTACTTTGAACAGCAAGGTTAACCGCTATGCTGATCCTGCAGCCTATGATAAGGAAAATGCCCGTTACAACGGCGAGTTTGAAAAAATTCAATAAAACGTCTGAGTTTGTCTCAAATATAGAAAATCCCGAATCTCTTCAAGAGGTTCGGGATTTTGTGTTATAATAATAGCAATGGTATGTTACAAGGAGGTGCAGCATGCTTAAGCTTATGCGTTTACTTACAATTGTATGTCTGTTTTTCGGCTTGGGTACGATGACGTATGCAGCGTCACCTAATCCGGTAAGCTCTGCTTATATGCAGAGTTATTTTACAACAATCGCGGCAGCATCCTGTCTGGGTGTTTATCTGCCGCATACTTCCCAGGAGTTTGATTATCTGCGCAGCTATGGCTGGCAGATTGAAAGCCAGCAGGAAAGTGATGGCAAGGTAGAGCTGAATTATGCTGTAGCCAAAAATTATTTCCCTAAGGCTAATAAGCAAATATATCTGGTGACCTTTCGTGGCAGCGCCAGCAAGAGTGATTGGAAAATTAATCTGGCAACGAAAAAGGTTAATTACGGCGGTTCGACCTTAGCGGAGATGCACGAGCTGGCAGCGCAGCCTGTGCCTAAGGATGGCGCGGCGGTACATGCAGGCTTTAACAGCTATGTGGATGCGGTGCTGCGCAGCGGCGTAGTTGATGAGAACAGCAAGCTGAGAGGACTTTTCAAGCGCGTAAGCGAGGAACCTGATGCATACCTTGTGCTTACAGGTCACAGTCTGGGCGGAGCGGCAGCGACGCTGCTGGGCGAGCGCTTAGCGAGCCTGGGAATGCCTAAGGAAAAGTTTGTTGTTATCACCTTTGGCGCTCCGGCGATTGGCAACAGTGCCTTTGCGGAGCAGTACGGTAATAAGATTAAGCTGCTGCGTATCAGCAACACGGCGGACCCTGTTCCCGGCAGCCTGCAGACGTTTTTCGGTGGCTATAAGCAGTTCGGCGAGCCGGTGAAGTACAGCCTTTCCAATAAAATCAGCAATCTTCAGCATGCTATGGCTATGTATTTTGATTACAGCATCAGCGAATACTATAAAGAGCGTGACAAAGAGATAAGCATGGGACGCCTGGAACCTGTTGCGGATAGAAAAATAACGCAGAAGCCGGTGGTAGCTGTTTGGGTAAATACCTCCGACAGTCTGAAAAAGCTTGCCTATGTAACGGATATCAAGCGTTTTGTGCTTGACGAATATCGCAAAATGCTGCCAAGCTATATTATTATGGAACGCAATCTGCCCAAGGATGCCTACACAACGCAGGATTTGCTGAAGCTCAGCAGGGATGCCGGTGCAGAATATATGCTCGTCTGCGGAATAGAAGGTAATCAGTCTCCGAAGGAGGGCTATTGGTATCTGACGCTGGAGCAAGGGTTGTTTGATAAAAATGGTCGCATGCTGACGCTTGGCGCTTTCGGACGCAAGGTATCGCCGGCTGTCGGCAATATCCAGGCTGCGGGCGAAAATTTGTGGCAGGCACGTGAAGCCTTGTGCGAGCATTTGCCGTTTATTGTAACGCAGCATGAAGCTAACTTGGGATATTAGCATAGAAAAATTGTGGAGGATAAGGATATGGATTTAAGTGAATTAGAAGGGGAGTTGGCAAATTGTCAAGCCTGCCCCTTACGTCAGGATGCTATTGCGCCCGTGAGCTGGTACGGTAATCCCGAAAGCCCGATTGTATTTGTAGGAGAGGGCCCGGGCCAGGTCGAGGATGATTACGGCTGTCCGTTAATCGGTCCGTCAGGACAATTGCTGGACAAGGCTCTGTGGGCAGCTAAGATGACGCGTGACAGAGTACTCACCACGAACGTTATTAAATGCAGACCGAAAAATAATCGTACTCCGGATATTGCCGAAGCTGATTTTTGCGCCAAGCAGTGGCTGCAGCGTGAGCTGGAGATTATTCAGCCGAAGGTAATCGTGGCCTTGGGCAGCGTGGCGCTGCATTGTCTGGGACGACCGGATATGCGCATTACGCGCGACCGCGGCATGTGGTTCCGCACGGAGCAGGGCTTTGATTGCATTGCTACCTACCATCCGGCGTATTTGCTGCGTCAGTACGGCAAGCAGCTGGTGGCTTCCAAATGGGATGTGTTCCATGATCTGGAGGCAGCACGCGAGCGTGCTGCACTTTTGGCGCCGGGGTACGAATTTATGTCGGAGGAAAAGCCGGATTTGTTCAAGATTTTTAAGAAACGCATACGCTGAAAGTAAGCTGTTGCAGTAAAAAGCGTTCTGCCGTAAAATTACGGCAGAACGCTTTTGCATCTTATGCTTACAATATTAAATAATCTTAGTGGTCCAGTCTTCGATGTTCCAAACCTTATCTACCCAGTCCTCGTAGAATTCCGGTTCGTGGGAAACAAGCAGAACGCTGCCCTTGAATTCCTTCAGTGCACGCTTCAGCTCGTCTTTTGCGTCAACATCAAGATGGTTGGTAGGTTCGTCCAGTACCAGCCAGTTGACATCCTTCAGCATCAGCTTGCACAGGCGTACCTTGGCAGCCTCACCGCCGCTGAGTACGAAAACCTTACTGGTTATGTGCTCATTAGTCAGACCGCAGCCTGCGAGTGCAGCACGTACCTCGTAGTTGGTCAGGCCAGGATATTCGTTCCAAACATCATCGAGAGCAGTATTCTCGTTCTTTTTGCGTTCCTCCTGCTCAAAATAGCCGGGCTCCAGGAATTCACCCAGCTCGACTTTGCCGCTGACAGGCGGAATGATACCTAAAATGGTTTTCAGCAGGGTGGTTTTACCTAAGCCGTTGACACCGCGGATAGCGATTTTTTGTCCGCGTTCCAGATTAAAGGTAACAGGTCTGGTGAGAGGGCTGTCGTAGCCAAGCACTAAATCCTTTGCTTCTACGATGAAGCGGCTGGGAGTACGTGCTTCGGTGAATTTGAAGGTTGGCTTCAGCTTTTCACGCGGCTTTTCAATCATTTCCATCTTATCGAGCTTGCGTTGGCGGCTTTTTGCCATATTGGTGGTAGCAACACGAGCCTTATTGCGGGCGATGAAGTCCTCCAGCTTAGTAACCTCCTGTTGCTGACGCTCGTAGGCTGCAGCCTTCTGTGATTGATAGATGGCGTACATTTCCTGGAATTTGTCGTAGTCACCGCTGTAACGGGTAAGCTCGCAATTTTCCAGATGATAGATAACATTGACAACCTTATTGAGGAAGGGAATGTCATGGGAAATCAGAATAAAGGCGTGCTCATAGTTCTGCAGAAATTTGGTAAGCCATTCGATATGTTCAACGTCCAGATAGTTGGTAGGCTCGTCCAGCAGCAGAATTTGGGAGTTTTGCAGCAGCAGCTTAGTAAGCAGAACCTTGCTGCGCTGACCGCCGGAAAGCTCGCTTACGTCTTTATCCAAACCGATGCTGCCAAGACCGAGGCCGTTGGCAAATTCTTCGATTTTGCTGTCTAAGGAATAGAAACCGCTGTGCTCCAGCTCAGATTGGATTTCACCGACGGTATTCATCATTTTATCAAGCTCTTCGGGAGAAGCATCGCCCATTTTATCATACAGCTCCAGCATTTGCTGTTCCATAGCGTACATGCTGTCGAAGGCAGTGCGCAGAACCTCGCGGATAGTCATGCCCTTTTCCAGAGTGCTTTGCTGGTCCAGATAACCGACGGTGACCTTACCGGGCCATTCAACCTTGCCTTCGTCAGGCAGTACGTGACCGGTTACGATATTCAAAAAGGTGGATTTGCCTTCGCCGTTAGCGCCGACAAGACCGACGTGCTCACCGCGCAGAAGCTTAAAGGAAACGTTTTCTAAAATTTGGCGGCCGCCAAAGGAGTGGGAAACATTGGTGACATTTAAGTAGCTCATAAAAACCTCGCTTTATTAGTTTAGTTTTGGTATAATGATAATGGTCTGACGAACGTCGGCTGCCCCTCAAGGGAGGTGGGAGCTATGCGGGTGTACGAAGCCTTAAGTCTTATGATTGCTTTCGGCATTCTTGTTGCGACCATTATCTTGGCTTGTAAGTAACATTACAGAAAAGAAAAAGACCGACATATGACCGCCAGCCTTTTCTTCAATAAAACAATTTTTATGGGAAGAGCTGACGGAACCACTCGTCAGACCAACCTACATATATTATAACAATCAACAATGCTTTCGTCAACGATAGAGGAGGAAAATAATTATGCTGCAAGGAAATAAAAAAGATATTGAAAAGCTGCTGCCGTATGTAAGCGAGCGTTTGCAAAAAGCACTGGCTTACGTTGCTGCTACTGATTTCAGCAAGGTAGAAAACGGAGAATATGAAATTGACGGACGCAATGTTTTTGCCCGCGTCAATACATATGATACCGAGCCCAAGGCTGAACGTCGTCCGGAAAAGCACAACGATTATATTGATGTACAGTTTGTTGCTCGCGGTGAGGAAGCAATTTGGTATACACCGCTGACTGATGCTTGCGTGGAAACTGAAAATAAAGCAGAAAAAGAAGACGTAATTTTTTACGCCGACCCGCAGGAGAAAAACTGCGCAGTATTAAATTCCGGTGATTTTGCAATTTTTTTCCCGTGGGAATTGCACAGACCTAATTGTTCTGTAGAAAAAATCGCAAGTAACGTACAAAAAATCGTAGTTAAGGTAAAAGCCTGAAACACGTATGGTTGAGCGTTTTTTTCTGCTTAAGCAAAGAGGCTCGACGACTTTGGGAAACTTTTTCTGAAAAAATCATAAAAAAGTTCAAAAAAAGTGTTGACAAATGCGTGTGGACTTAGTATAATAACACTCGTGATGTTGAGCGACACAAAACATCACAAAATATTCCCCGATAGTTCAGCCGGTAGAACACCTGACTGTTAATCAGGGCGTCGTAGGTTCGAGTCCTACTCGGGGAGCCACCTGGCCGGTTGGTCAAGCGGTTAAGACACCGCCCTTTCACGGCGGTATCGGGGGTTCGATTCCCCCACCGGTCACCATTTTCGGGCGCTTAGCTCAGCTGGGAGAGCGTCTGCCTTACAAGCAGAATGTCAGCGGTTCGATCCCGTTAGCGCCCACCACGTAAATTCAGCACTTCATGCAAATGGAGTGCTTTTTTTTCGTTATGTGCCTAACTTGCTGTCTCCCAATCAACAGACATTAGTTGCGTATATTTTTATTATAATCAATAACAGGATGCGAAGCTTAGGCATATGCTTGCGCATCCTGTTTTACTTTGGGAAGTTTGCAAAGCTTGTCTGAGGGCTTGAGCTTAGCAATCGATTTAAACGAATTTTGGCTGCTGCGTTTTGATTGGTATTTTTCTGCGCTGTTTCTGGAAAAATTTTTCATAGACAGTGAATTTTGCTGTTTTGACCATAAATTTTCTCGCCTCACTATAAATTTTCCTGAAAATATTATATAATAAGAAGAATGCTGTTAAAAGGCATTTTTATCGCACTGTATTGCAAAATATTTGCAAATTGTAGGTGTATATTTGCGTCAAGCGCTTGCATAGTGCGAAAAATAATTTTATAATAGGGTATGGAATTCATACTAGAAATGTGGGAATTAAAATTTTGAGAAGCAGTTCTTCCGGATTGCTTCGATTGGAGGATAAATATGGCAGAGAATTTATTAGAGGTAAGAAATCTCGTAGTCAATGTAGAGGACAAAGAGATTCTGCACAATATTAATCTTGATATTAAGCCGGGTGAAACTCATGTGCTTATGGGACCTAACGGTGCAGGCAAATCCACCTTGGGTTATGCGCTGATGGGTAATCCTAAATATACTGTAAAAGGCGGCAGCATTAATTTTGCCGGCGAAGACATTACCAAACTTGCCGTAGATAAACGCGCTAAGGCAGGTCTGTTCCTTTCCTTCCAGAATCCGCTGGAGGTTCCCGGCATCAGCCTGAGCAGCTTTTTGAAAACTGCTTTGGAGCAGCAGCGCGGTGTACGCATCAAGGCTTGGGATTTCCGTAAGGAGCTGCGTCAGGCTATGGCTTTGCTGCAGATGGACAGCCAATATGCCGAGCGTGATCTTAACACCGGCTTCAGTGGCGGCGAAAAGAAGAAGGCAGAAATTCTGCAGCTTTTGATGCTGAATCCTAAGCTGGCAATTCTGGACGAAACGGACAGCGGTCTGGACGTTGACGCAGTGAAGATTGTTTCTCAGGGCATTAAAACCTTCCAGGAGCATCGTCAGGGAGCATTGCTGATTATTACTCATAATACTAAAATTCTGGATGCACTGCATGTTGACCACACTCATATTCTGGCTCAGGGACAGATTATCAAAAATGCAGGTCCGGAGCTGGTTGATGAAGTCAGCAAAAATGGCTTTGAAAAGTTTTTGCAGAATAAGGAATAACTGGTGGGGAAAATATGGAAGAAAAAACCTATGTTGATGATATAGACAGAAGTCTTTACGACTTCCGTAACGAGGATAAGGACGCTTACCGCATTCAGGAAGGCCTGACACGTGAGATTGTTGAAAAAATTTCCCGTGAAAAGCATGATCCGGAATGGATGTTGGAATTCCGTCTTAAATCCCTGGATATTTATAATAAGCTGCAGGTGCCGAACTGGGGCCCTTCGATTGACGGTCTGAATATGGATAACATCGTTACCTATGTACGTCCTAACACGAACATGCAAGGTAAATGGGAGGATGTTCCCGAAGATATTAAGGACACCTTTGATCGTTTGGGTATTCCTCAGGCAGAGCAGAGCAGTCTGGCCGGTGTAGGCGCACAATATGATTCCGAGGTTGTCTATCATAATGTGCGTAAAGAGGTAGAAGAGCAGGGCGTTATTTATACTGATATGGAAAGCGCCTTGAACGGACCGTATGCGGAGATGGTGCATGAGCATTTTATGAAGCTGGTGCCTCCTACCGACCATAAATTTGCCGCATTGCATGGCGCTGTGTGGTCCGGAGGTTCCTTTGTTTATGTACCGAAGGGAGTAAGCGTGGCGATTCCGCTGCAATCCTATTTCCGCTTAAACGCAAAGGGCGCAGGCCAGTTCGAACATACGCTGATTATTGTTGATGAGGGCGCAGACCTGCACTTTATCGAAGGCTGCAGCGCGCCGAAATATAATGTTGCTAACCTGCATGCAGGCTGTGTTGAGCTGTTTATTGGTAAAAATGCTAAGCTGCGTTATTCTACGATTGAAAACTGGTCGAAGAATATGTATAACCTTAATACCAAGCGTGCCTTGGTTGAAGAGGGCGGTACTATTGAATGGGTTTCCGGCTCCTTCGGTTCCCACGTTTCCTATCTTTATCCGATGAGTATTTTGAACGGCACCGGCGCGCACAGTGAATTTACGGGCGTAACCTTTGCCGGTCACAGCCAGAATCTGGATACAGGCTGCAAGGTTGTACACAATGCACCGAAAACTACCAGCATTGTCAACACACGCTCTATTTCCAAGAGTGGCGGCATCAGCACTTTCCGCAGCAGCGTAGTTGTTACCAATAAGGCTAAGCAGGCCAAATCTTCTGTTTCCTGCCAAAGCCTGATGCTGGATAATATTTCTCGTTCCGATACCATTCCCGCTATTGATGTGCGTACTGCCGACGCGGATATCGGACATGAGGCGAAAATCGGCCGTATCAGCGACGATGCGGTATTCTACCTGATGAGCCGCGGTATCAGCGAGGAAGAAGCAAGAGCGATGATTGTCAGCGGCTTTGCGGATAATGTTTCCAAGGAATTGCCGCTGGAGTACGCTGTTGAGATGAACAACCTTATCCGCCTGGAAATGCAGGGCAGTATAGGTTAAGGAGGAGCAGCATGATAGAAGAATTAGTAATAAATCAGTTGCCTGCTCCAACCTGGAACAGGTTAAAAATGAATGAAACAAAGCTGGCCGGCTTGGAGCTGCCGCAGGAGAGTTGTGAACCGCGTGTAGCTTTGGAGGGCAACGTTTGCCTGAATAAAAGCAAGGGCAGCAATTGCTGCGGCTGCAGCGAAAAGGCTCAGTGTGCAGTACATGGCACTGATTTTGCCAAAATAGCAGGCGGCGTCGGTGAAGCAATGAGCAATCTGGGCGAGGGCAAAAAGCTGCGTCTTGTTGCTGACGCAGGCAAGAGTGTAGCTGCTGTTACTTTGCGTTATGCCGATAATACAAGCTGCTATAATCAGATTGAAATCGAAGCTAAGCCCGGCAGTGAGGTTACTGTGCTGATGACCTATATCTCTACAGCACAAGCTAAAGGACAGGCAAGCATCCAGGCTAAGATAGACGTAGCTGCCGGTGCTAAGGTTAAGCTGGTGCAGGTACAGCTTTTGGGCAAGGATTTCCTGCATATCAACGACGTTGGCAGTGAGCTTGGCGACAATGCTGCCTTTGAGCTGCTGCAAATCCAGTTGGGTGCAGATAAAATTTACAACGGCGTACGCACCGAGCTTCTCGGTGACGGCAGCGATTTCAACGCTGCTATCGGTTATTACGGCCGCCATGGACAGACTGTTGACATGAACTTTATTGCCAACCACTACGGCAAAAAGACTACCTGCGAAATGACTGCGGACGGTGTGCTGCAGGGTGGTGCTAAGAAAATTTATCGTGGCACGATTGATTTCAAAAACGGCAGCGCCGGCGCTGTTGGTGACGAGAAGGAAACAGTATTGCTGTTGAGCGATGACGTGGTTAACCAGACGATTCCTCTGATTCTGTGCAGTGAGGAGGACGTGCAGGGCAACCATGGCGCCAGCATCGGCAAGCTTGATGACGAATTATTATTCTACCTGTGCAGCCGCGGTTTCAGCGAGCAGGAGGCAGTTGATATGATGGCTAAGGCGAAAATTGATGCCCTGTGCCGCAAGATTGATGACGAGGATACTGTGCAATTAGTACAGCGTTATCTGGAAGGAGTGATGGCAGATGGTGAATGATAAGGATTTACTGTCCTTTGATTATAAAAAGGATTTCCCTTTGCTGGCAGCTAACGATGTTGCTTATTTGGACAACTCTGCTACCACACAAAAGCCTGCCTGCGTTATTGAGGCAGAGCGTGATTTTTATCTCAAACACAATGCTAATCCGTTGCGTGGTTTGTATGACCTGGCAATGCAGGCAACCGACATTTATGAAGATGCGCGTGTTGCTGTGCAGAAGTTTATCAATGCCAAAAGCGAGCAGGAAATTATTTTCACCCGCAATACTACGGAAAGCCTGAACCTGGTAGCTTACAGCTACGGTCTGGCTAACCTTAAGCCCGGTGATGAAATCGTTACCACGATTATGGAGCATCACAGCAACATGCTGCCCTGGCGCATGGTTGCACAGCAGACAGGTGCAGTAGTAAAGTACATTGAATGTGCTGTTGACGGCAGTATCAGCGATGAGGCTATCGATGCTGCTGTAACCGAAAAAACTAAAATCGTAGCAATGGCAGAGGTTTCCAACGTTTTGGGACGCTTGAACCCGATTGCCAAAGCTATCAGTGCTGCGCATAAGGTTGGCGCTGTTGCTGTTATTGACGCAGCGCAGAGCGCACCGCATATGGCGATTGATGTGCAGAAAATGGACGCTGATTTTCTTGCTTTCAGCGGCCACAAGATGCTCGGACCTATGGGCATCGGCGTACTGTACGGCAAGAAGGCATTGCTGGAGGCTATGCCTCCGTTCCTGAGCGGTGGCGAGATGATCAGCTTTGTAAGCCGCGACGGCCAGGAATATGCACCGTTGCCGCACAAGTTTGAAGCAGGCACGGTAAATGCTGCCGGTGCTGCCGGACTGCATGCTGCTATCGAATATATCAACAGCATCGGCTTTGAGGTAATCGAAGCGCGCGAAGCAGCGCTGACGAAATTAGCATTTGATGCGATGCAGAATATTCCCGGTGTACATATTATCGGCGGTAAGACCGCAGAAGAGCACAAGGGTATTCTTACCTTTACGGTAGAGGGCGTGCATCCGCATGATATCGCTGCAATCCTTGATGCTGACGGCGTAAATATACGTGCCGGCAATCATTGCGCTCAGCCGTTGCTGGACCACCTTTGCACCGGTGCGACTGCCCGTGCAAGTCTGGCCTTCTACAATTCGGCAGCAGATGTAGAGCGCTTCATTAACAGCTTATCTACAATAAGGGAGAGAATGGGCTATGGCAGATAATAGAGCCTTTTATAACGAAATTTTAATCGACCACAATATGCATCCCGGTCATAAGCATGATTTGCCTGATGCAGACGTAGAGATGCGCGGCTATAATCCCAGCTGCGGTGATGATATCACCATGAAGCTGAAACTTGCCGACGGCGTGGTTGTTGATGGTGCCTTCCAGGGCAGCGGCTGTGCAATCAGCCAGGCAAGTGCTGACATGATGCTGGATCTTGTTATCGGCAAGAGTGAGGAAGAGGCTTTGCGCCTTGCTGATATTTTCCTGCGCATGATTAAAGGGACCGCCAGCGAGGAAGAAATTGACGAGCTGGAGGAAGCAGGTGTGCTGCAGGATGTATCCCACATGCCGGCGCGCGTTAAATGCGCCGTACTTGGCTGGCATACACTGGAGCAGATGCTGGATAAAAAGGCCTAAGTTAATTTGATGGGCAGCTTTCGCACAGGCGGAGGCTGCCTTTTAATATATGCAGATATAAAATAAAATTACCGGCGTTCTTGCCAAAAGCCTGCTTTTGCTGTTAAATAAGAGTAGACGTGTTTATGAGGGAGATGAAGCAATGCTGACCAAAAGCTTTATTGAATTTTTGTATGATGCAGCGCATATACAGCGCTGGAATGAGCATATCCGCCCCAGCGGCTTTACAGAGCTTGATAAGCAGGCACATAAAATAATGATTATGTATGTGCTGGCCCGCCATGAGGAGGATGACCATGGTGCGCAGCTCAACTGGCGTCTGCTTATAGAGGGCGGCATTTTTGAGTTTTTGCAGCGCAACGTGCTGACTGATATTAAGCCGCAGATTTTCCATGAAATGATGCGTGTTTATGGCAAGGAGCTTAATGCCTGGGTTTATCAGGAGCTGCGTAGAAGAATTCCTGATATTCAGGAAGATTTTATGGAAAAAATGCAGCTCTATTTTGAGGACCCGCAATACTGCGCTATGGAAAAAAAGATTTTGCGCGCTGCCCATTATTTGGCAACCAAATGGGAATTTGAGCTGATTTATCACTTTAATGAGGGTATTTACGGCAGTGAGGATACCAAGGCTGTTATAGAAAACGAGCTGGAGGATCATTACGATTTGGCGGCAGTAAAGAAGCTGGCGCTGAAGGGCAAGAGCAGCAAGTTTATCGATCTTGTCGGCCAGCTGCGTTTCCAAAAGCGATGGGCGCAATCGCCGCGTGTTCCCGAAACCTCTGTTATGGGGCATGAGCTGCTGGTAGCGATTATGGGTTATTTTTGCGCAGTTAAGCTGGGAGCCTGTGATGAGCGTATCGTAGGTGATTTTCTCTGCGGTCTTTTCCACGATTTGCCGGAGGTGCTGACGCGCGATATTATTTCACCGGTCAAACGCAGTGTACCTGGCCTTGATGAGCTGATTAAGCGCATGGAAGAGCGTATGGTAGCTGAAAAGATTCTGCCGCTCTTGCCTTATACCTGGCATGAGGATATTCTGTATTATACGCAAAATGAATTTTCCAATCGTGTCCGCATTGACGGCAAAGTAGTGCAGACGAGCATTGAAGAAATCGGCAGCAAGTACAACAAGCCGGGCTTCCATGCAATTGACGGCAGTGTGCTCAAAGGCTGCGATAATCTTTCGGCCTTTGTAGAGGTGTGGCTGTCGCGTCGCTATGGCATAACCTCCAAGCATATGGAGGAGGGCGAGCGGGCTATTCGCAAGCAGTACAAGAATAAAATTATTGGTGGAATTGATTTTGGCAGAGTATATGACGAGTTCCCTATAATAGACTAAAGTAAAAACGCCGGCGGCTTCGCTGGCGTTTTTACTGTAAACAAAGCAGTTTTGTAAGTAAAAAAGCTTTAAAACATTAAAAAATTACATAAAATTTTGTAGACAGTGAATAGTGTACACGATATAATAAGAGTACGGATATGGGGTTATATCCTTTTGGAAAGCAAGGAGGCTTGATTATGAATATTTTTGAAATGGCCCAAATTCCACTGAATAAAGCGATTGAGACAATGAAGCTTGATGCAGGCGCAGCAGCTATTATTGCGGTTCCCGAACGTACTTTGGAAGTTTCTATTCCTGTAAAAATGGATGATGGTACTACAAAAGTATTTACCGGCTACCGTAGCCAGCATAGTACAATCCTTGGCCCCGCAAAGGGCGGCGTACGCTATCATCAGAATGTAAGCATGGATGAGGTAAAGACACTTGCCTTTTGGATGACCTGTAAATGTGCCGTGGCAGGCCTGCCGTATGGTGGCGGCAAGGGCGGTATTATTGTAGATCCGTCTAAGCTTTCGAAAGCAGAGCTTGAGCGTCTGACACGCGGTTATATAGATAAAATTGCACCGATTATCGGTGAAAAACGTGATATCCCGGCACCTGATATGAATACTAATGCTCAGATTATGGGATGGATGATGGATGAATACAGCAAGCTGGCCGGTCAATATGAGCCTGGCTTTATTACAGGCAAGGCAATCAGCGTAGGCGGCTCATTGGGACGTACTGCTGCTACCGGACGCGGTGTTGTTGTTGCGGCACTGGAAGCACTGAAGCTGAAAGGAATTCAGCCGCATGAGGCAACCGCTGCTGTGCAGGGCTTCGGCAATGTAGGCAGCTGGACTGCCAAGCTGTTTTGTGATGCAGGCGTAAAGGTTATTGCCTTGAGTGATGTTTACGGCGCTATCTTTAAAGAAGATGGTTTTGATTGCTATGATGTAGATGCCTATGTCAAGAAAACCGGCAGCGTAATAGGCTATCCGGGAAGTAAAGCAATTAGCAATGCCGAGCTGCTGGCAATGGAGGTCACCGTGCTGGCACCCTGCGCTATTGAACTGCAGCTGACTATGGAGAATGCGGCGGCTGTACAGGCAAGCATTATCTGCGAGGGTGCAAACGGACCGACTACGCCGGAGGCTGACGATATTCTGGAGGCTAAGGGCGTGATGGTTATTCCTGATATTCTGGCCAATGGCGGCGGTGTAACCGTAAGCTATTTTGAATGGGTACAGAATCTGTACCGTTACTTCTGGCCGGAGGAAGAGGTTATTGAAAAGCAGAACGCATTGATGCGCAAGGCCTTTAAGGCTGTTTATGAAAAGGCAAAGCAGTATAATGTAACGCTGCGTGTTGCCGCTTACATGGTTGCTCTGGGCAGCCTGGAAGAAGCAATGAAAATCAGAGGCATGATATAACTGCTGAATTTCGTTTAAGAATATAAAATGATAAAAACTCCTGCCTAGGCATTGTGCTTTGGCAGGAGTTTTTGCATTGTGGCTGCATTGTCGGTTCATTGTAAAGTGAGCATACAAAAAACTGCATCACCGGAAAGTGATGCAGTTCAGAGTGAGCTTTTTTGAGTATTTACCAGCTGCGGGACGAACCGCCGCCACCGCCGCTGCCGCCGCCGAAGCCTCGGCCGCCTCCGCCGCCGCGACCACCGCCGCGGAAAATCAGCAGCAATAATATGCGCGTGAAAAAGCCGCCCAGTAAAAGATTATCCACAATAAGAAAACCGATTACGCCCAAAGCAAACAGTAAATCATCTAAGATGGAACCTGTATTTTTTTGCGGTTGGGGAGCGGGAGCCTGATATTTCGCCCCGCTCAGCTCCGTATTATAGCCTTGGGCAATTTTGGCTGCGGCAGCCTTGTAGCCCTGCAAAATACCCTTGCTGTAATTACCGTCCTTGAAGTAAGGAATCATATACTGGTCCTGGATGCGTCCTGTAAGACCGTCAGGCAATGAGCCTTCCAGGCCGTAGCCTACTTCAATGCGCGAGCGTCTGTCCTTGACGGCGACGACAATGAGCGCACCGTTATTCTGCTCCTTGCTGCCAATGCCCCATTGGCGCAGAACCTCCAGAGCGTAATCCTCAATAGGCTCGCCGTCAAGAGTGTTGATTGTCAGTACTGCCAGCTGTGCTGTTGTTTTGTTGTCAAGCTCAGCGCCCAAGCTGAGCATTTGCTGTTTATCCTCTTCAGATATGACACCGGCGTTGTCCTGTACGTAAATGCCGCTGCCGGCCGCCGGTCGTGGCGGCATGGCAGGCGCGGCGCCGGCGTAAGCGGCAAAGAAGGTCTGCAGGATAAGCAGCAGGCAGATTATAAAACGTTTCATTATTATCCCTCCGTCAGCAGCTTGCAGCTAGCGGGATTATCTGCTTAAAATTTAACCTGCGGTACCTTTTGGGCAGCTGCATCTGCCTTGAAGTAATCCTTGGCGGTAAAGCCGAAGGCACCGGCGTATAAAGAGGTAGGCAGAGATTTGATTTTTGCGTTGTAGGACTGTACCGCATCATTATAGTCCTTACGTGCTACGGCGATACGGTTTTCGGTACCTGCAAGCTCATCCTGCAGTTGCTGGAAGTTAGTGTTGGCCTTTAAATCTGGGTAATTTTCGGCAACAACCAGCAGACGGCTCAGAGCACTGTTCATTTCATTGTTGGCTGCAGTTGTTTCTGCTACGGTTTTGGCACCGCCCAGCTTAGCGCGAGCGTCGGATACAGCCTTGAATACCTCTGTTTCGTGTGCTGCATAGCCTTTGACGGTATTTACCAGATTAGGGATTAAATCGTTACGGCGCTGCAGCTGGTTTTCCACCTGCGACCATTTGCTGGTAACATTTTCATTCATACTTACAAGACCGTTATAGCTGCTGAAGAACATAGCTGCCGCAATGACAATAGCAGCGATAACGCCTAAAAGACCTTTTCCCATTTTTACAGCTCCTTTCGTATTTAACGGATATCAGACAGACTTGCAAGGTCTGCTTGATTTAATTGTAGAAGAAAGCTTTCGTGCTGTCAATTTACAAAAAGTCAAAAAGGCAAAGAATTTGCGAAACTATTGTGAAATATGCCGCTTTTTTCTGCAATTAAAGAATCATAGAAAATTATTTATAAAACAGAGATGCTTTTTGTTTTCAAACAATGAGAATAAGAAGGAGAAAAGTTTGGATGCAACTTAATTGCCTTAAAATATTAATTATTATTATTGCATAATGCCTTAAAGAGGTGTATTATATAATTAGGTAAGTTGGTTTAAGCATTCGTTAAAAGGACAATTAAAGTGCGAATAGAGCGCCGGTTCCGGGAGAGGGGGTAGCTTTTCAGGAAATGGTTCTGAAAGAATGCTGTGTTATATTATATAGGGTGCGGTTATGTAGAAGGTCATTTCACAAGCAGTTGGATGTAGCTGGCATCACTATATCAGCAAATAGTTAGGGGATGAGCTAATATGGCAAAGCAAGTGGATTATAAGGCTGTGGGTCTACGTATCAAAACATTGCGTTTGAAAAATAATATTTATCAGACTGAGCTGGCTAAAAATATAGGTGTATCGCAAACCCATATGAGTAATATCGAAAGCGGACGTGCAGGCCTGACTTTGGAAAATCTGGTTAAGATGACGAATATTTTTAATTGTGGTATTGATGATATAGTATTCGGTGAAGAAAAAGCCAAGAAAGAAACCCAGACAACCTCTCTGGAGAATTTCACTATGCAGGATATCGTGCAGGCTTTGCAGATGCTGAAGACTATTAAGGGTTAATCAATTTAATGTTAAAGATTGCCGTGACTGAGTATGGTTGCGGTAGTCTTTTTTTATATGCTTTTTTTTGCCATAGATTTTTCACTTGCCTAAAGTCGAAAAGTCAAATATAATATATTCAAATATATAATCAAGGTGAGTAACTATGAAAAATTTAGCGGATGCAATTGAAAGCTTTATTATAGGTGAATTGCTGCGTGAGCATGAGGATACTGTGCTTGTGCAGCGCAATGAGCTGGCTGAGCGTTTGTCCTGCGCTCCTTCGCAGATAAGCTATGTGCTCAGTACGCGGTTTACGCCGGAGCGTGGCTTTATGGTGGAGTCAAGGCGCGGCAGCGGCGGTTTTGTACGCATTGTACGTATGCAGCCTGCGGCAGAAACACCCAAGCCGCCTACAGCCTTGCAGCTGGTGCAGCATTTGCTGCAGCAGAAGATGATTACAGCAAGAGAAGGCGCTTTACTGCAGTATATGCTGCAGATTATCGACGCCGATGAGGATAAGAAGAAGGAAATATTGCAGCAGGCTGTAGGCTTGCTGCACAGCACCGGACGGAGGTGAAGAAATGCTTTGTGAAAATTGTCATAAAAAACAGGCTATCATGCACATGGTATGCCTGGTAGGTGATAAGCAGATTGATAAGTGGCTTTGCGGTGACTGCGCTAAGGATTACCTGCCTATGGGTATGGGCGATATGCCTCTGACACCGGAGGGAGCCAAACGCTTTTTGGATGAAATGCTGAAGGGCGCAGGACGCAAGCCCAAGAAAAGGGTTACCCGCGAGGGCTTCAGCGAGGCTGCGGCCAAGGTGCTGGAGCTGGCTACCACCAAGGCCTTGGACTGTGGCAGCGAGCATATAGGTACGGAGCATATTTTGTGGGGCCTTTTGACGATACAGGATTGTACCGGCAAAAAGCTGCTGCACAAATTGCATAATAATCTCGATGAGATGAAAACAGAGCTGAAGAGCTGGCTGGACAAGGGCAGTAAGCAGTCCAAGCTGCCGCAGTACAGCCAACGCGCGCAGCGTGTAATGGAGCGTGCGGCAGAGAACGCGCAGGAGCTGGAGCAGGAATATGTCGGCAGTGAGCAGCTGCTTGTAGGTCTGTTGGCTGCAGGCGACGGCATTGCCTATCAGGTACTGCAGAAGTTTAAGATTACGCTGGCTGCTGTCAAGGAGCTGGTGCAGGCACTTGATGATCAGCGCAAGGCTGTGCCGGGCAGAAATCAGCAGCGTCGTCAGGCAGAAGAAAAACAGGCTGATGTTCTGGAGGTACTTTCAGGCTACGGACGTAATCTGAACCTGGAGGCCAGCCGCGGTAAAATTGATCCTGTTATCGGCCGTGATAAGGAGGTTGAACGCCTTATCCAGATTTTGTGCCGCAGAACAAAAAATAACCCGGTAATTATCGGCGAGGCCGGTGTGGGTAAAACCGCTATTGCCGAAGGCCTGGCGCAAAAGATTATCAAGGGTGACGTGCCTGAGTTTCTGCAACGGAAAATTATTTTTTCGCTGGAGCTGGGAATGCTGGTGGCAGGTGCAAAATATCGCGGTGAATTTGAAGACCGCATGAAGGAAATACTAAAGCTGGTGCGTGACGATAAGCGGATTATTCTCTTTATCGACGAGCTGCATACCATTATCGGTGCAGGCAGTGCCGAGGGCAGTATAGATGCTGCCAATATTATCAAACCGGCGCTGGCGCGTGGAGAGCTGCAGGTTATCGGCGCAACAACTGTTGATGAATACCGCAAGCATATCGAAAAGGATGCGGCGCTGGAAAGACGCTTCCAACCAGTGCTTGTTGATGTACCGAGTGCGGAAATCAGCGAAGCGATGCTGTTGGGACTGCGCAAGCGTTATGAGGAATTCCACAAGCTGCAGATTCAGCCGGAGGCTGTCAAGGCTGCGGTGGAGCTGAGTGACCGCTACATTACGGACAGAAATCTGCCTGATAAGGCTATTGACCTGATGGACGAGGCCTGTGCTCGTCTGCGTATCAAGCTGTATAAAAAATCTGCGCCCGCAAGAGAGCTGCAGGAGCAGCTGGAATATCTGCAGATGGAAAAGGAAGATGCTGTAGAGCAGCAGGATTACGAAAAGGCAGCGGAGCTGCGTGATAACGAGGCCGAGCTGCAGACGCAGCTGGCGGCAGCCTTGGATGAGGTGGCCATGAAGCAGCCTGTAACTGCGGAGGATGTGGCTGAGGTTGTTGCTTCCTGGACCGGTATTCCGCTGACACGTTTGACCGAAACAGAAAGCAGCCGTCTGCTGCAGCTGGAGCAGCGTCTGCACAAGCGTGTTATCGGTCAGGATGAGGCTGTGAGCTCAGTAAGCAGAGCTGTTCGCCGTGCCCGCGCAGGCTTTAAGGACAAAAACAGACCTGTCGGTTCCTTCCTGTTCCTCGGTCCTACCGGTGTAGGCAAAACTGAGCTGGCGAAGGCATTGGCACAGGAGCTGTTTGGCGATGAACGTGCTATGCTGCGCTTCGATATGTCGGAATACATGGAAAAGCACACCACAGCACGCCTGATTGGCGCACCTCCGGGCTATGTAGGCTATGACGAGGGCGGACAGCTGACGGATGCGGTACGCCGTAAGCCTTACTGTGTAGTGCTTTTGGATGAAATCGAAAAGGCACATCCGGATGTGTTTAATCTGCTGCTGCAGATTATGGAGGATGGCCGTCTGACCGACGGTCAGGGACGCACGGTAGACTTCCGTAATGCCGTGCTGATTATGACAAGCAACGCCGGCGCACAGCAGCTGGCTAACACCAGACCGCTGGGCTTTGCCGGCAACGAGGCAGGCGAGCGCAAGAACCGCAAGGAGCAGGTGCTTGCTGAAATCAAGAACGTGTTCCGTCCGGAATTTTTGAACCGTGTAGACGAAATCCTTGTCTTTAATTCCTTGGGCAGACAGGAGCTGGAGCTGATTGCCGACAATATGCTGCGTGAGCTGAACCAGCGTCTGACAGGCAACGGTCTCAGCATCGAGCTGACTGCTCCGGCACGAGAGCTGCTGCTGAAGGAAGGCAGTGACAGCAAGTATGGTGCGCGTCCGCTGCGCCGCGCTTTGCGCAAGCTGGTGGAGGATCCATTGAGTGATTTGTTCCTGGCAGGAAAATTCCACAGCGGTGACAAGATTATTGCCGAGGCTGCAGATAAAAAAATGGATTTTCATATGGCGATTGAGGGAGCACAGTTTTTGCTGGAGCTGCCGGTGACAGATGAACAGACTGCTGCTGTAAGCAGCGGAAAGGAACCGCAGCATGGCCAGAACTAAGAGCAGATTTGTCTGCCAGGAATGCGGTTATGTTGCTTCCTCGTGGCTGGGACGCTGCCCGGAATGCGGCGGCTGGAACACGCTGGTGGAGGAGGCAGAGGTAACTGCCAAGGCAAGTAAAAGCTATTTGCCGGCTAATAATGAAAAACTGCGGCCGCGTACTATCGCCAGTGTTGCTCAAACGAAGGTAGAACGTCTGGCAACAGGCATCCGTGAATTTGACCGTGTGCTGGGCGGCGGTGTCGTTCAAGGCAGTCTTGTGCTGCTGGGAGGCACGCCGGGCATCGGCAAATCTACGATTTTGCTGGACGCAGGCCTGCGCTTCGGGCAGCAGGGAATCAAAGTGCTGTATGTCAGCGGCGAGGAATCGGAGGAGCAGACTGCAATGCGTGCTGTCCGCTTGGGCGGAGCGCAGGCCAATGATAACCTGTTGATTCTTACGGCAACGGATCTGGATGCTATTTTAGCACAGGCGAATGCCCTAAAGCCGCAGCTTCTGATTATCGACAGTATTCAGACTATGTATAACCCGGAACTGCAGACTGCTGCCGGCAGTGTGGGGCAGGTGCGTGAGTGTACGGCTAAGCTGCTGCAGTTTGCCAAAAGTACGGGCATTGCGGTGCTGCTGATTGGTCACGTTACCAAAGACGGCACTATCGCCGGACCGCGACTATTGGAGCATATGGTGGACGTGGTGCTGCAGTTTGAGGGTGACCGTTCCTATTCCTTCCGTGTTCTGCGTGCATTAAAAAACCGCTTCGGCAGTACGAGCGAAAGCGGCATTTTCTCTATGGAGGCAGGCGGTCTGCAGGAGGTAGCAAATCCTGCAGGTCTGTTTTTGGAGGACAGAGATGGTGAGGCTGCAGGCAGCGTTATCGGTGCCTGCATGGAAGGAAACAGGCCGATTATGGCAGAAATCCAGGCGCTGGTAGCTAAAACCCCCTACGGCATGCCAAGACGTACGGCAGTAGGCTTTGATTATAACAGGGTGAATATGCTGCTGGCGATTCTGGAAAAACGTTTTGGCTTGGACTTTGGCATTTATGATGCTTATGTCAACGTAGTTGGTGGCATGAAGGTTAATGAGCCGGCGGCAGATTTGGCGGTGGCGGCAGCGCTTGTTTCCAGCTATCGCAACAGGCCTCTGCCTAAGGGTATCCTCGTCTTTGGCGAGGTTGGTCTTACAGGCGAGGTGCGCCGCGTCAGCGCGCCCGAGCGCAGGATTATGGATGGCATTAATCTGGGCTTCAGCAAATTCATTGTACCGGACAGCAAGCTGCAGCTGCCATCTGTCAAGGCACAGATTGTGCGTGTCAAAACATTGGAGCAGGCGATTGCGGCTATGTTCGGTTAAAGATAACATTTATAGATTAGTCAGGTATAAAAAGCGCAGGCTGGTGGACAGCCTGCGCTTTCTTGTCTATACAGTGGCAAATCCTCATATACCGGCTGATGCTTATAATGCAAAAAAATCCCGGTACACTTCCCTCAAAATGTACCGGTAAAGCAATTGGTATAAGGAACAACGTCCCAGCAAATGTCTTAAGGTTATTATGGTTATATTATAAATTGTGCGACAATTTGTGGGCGTTGCCATAGCAACGTTTTAACAGTTTGCAAGCGCTTTCTTTATTTACAAAACATCTCAGAAAAGAATAATTTTGTAAGTTTTGTAAGTGAAGCCGGATATCGCATAAAAGCGCAGTTTTAGGGACTTTTTCGCAGTTTTGAAAATCAGGAAAAATGTTGCGTGAGCAACAAAATTACTAAACGTTTACTTTAGTTACATAATATTTACATATGTATTTTAATTTGGGATAATAAGGATGTGGAATAACTAATATGAAATAGAAGGCTGGTGATAATATGGCAGTAAAAATGTTTGCACCGAATTATCATGATATACCGTTGTTTAAAGGCTTGGGCAGAGAAGAGATTAACGAGGTTCTGCATAAGTTTCATGGAATGATTAAGCATTTTCCTAAATCCGACTATATTTATCTGGCAGGTGACTGCATCGAAAATTTATGCGTTGTCATGGAAGGTACTGTTCAGATGATCAAAGAGGATATCTGGGGTGAAAAATCAATTATTGCCAATTTGAGCGCAGGTGACGTTTTTGCGGAAAACTACCTGGGTAAGCTGAGTGACCACAGTGTGGTAAGCTATTTTGCGGCAAGTGACAGCGAGATTCTGATGCTTCCTTTGGGAAGAATGCTGTTTGACGGCAGCAATCACAATGAAACCAACAGACGTCTGATGTGCAATATCGTTTCGATTCTGGCAGATAATAACACGCGCCTGATTGAGAAAACGGAAATCCTTTGCAAAAAAACCTTGCGCGGAAAGATTATGGCTTATTTGGAGCAGGAAGCTAAGTATAATGGCAGTGATAAGTTTACTATTCCTTTTAACCGTACCGATTTGGCTAATTATCTGGATGCCGACCGCAGTGCTTTGACCAGGGAGCTGGCGCGCATGTGTGCTGACGGACTTATCAGCTTTGAGAAGAATACATTTGAGATTCTGGAGCATTCTCATACGGAATAATAATTATATATTTATTAAGAAAGGCACCGTGAAGGTGTCTTTTTTATTGTCCTGAACAGTTGCTGAAATTAGTACCTGAACAGCTGAAAAACAGCGCTTAAGTAATTAAAATAAGATACGTAAGTTTATAAACAAAAATACAATAGAAATTATAGAATTTAGAAACTAAAATATGAAAAAGATTATGTAAAATATAATAAATTCGTTGCTTAGGCTACAGCGGAAAGATGGGAGAAAATGCTATCATAAAATCAACGGAAGAGCATACAAGATTTCATTGCTGTATGACTTTCGGAAAAAGATTAAAAGGAGGTATTGCTTATGTCCCCCGCAATCAAATGTTTAATCCTGTTAGCGGTAATTGCTTTGTTCTTTGTAACTGAAATTATACCATTGGCAATTACTGCAATCGGCGGCGCTGTTGCCTGCGGCTTGATGGGTCTGATTCCGGCCAAGCAGGTTTTCAGCGGTCTCTCTAATTCTACTGTAGTACTGTTTGCCGGCATGTTCGTGGTTGGCGCGGCAATGTTCTACACCGGTCTAGCTCAGGCTATCGGTGAAAAGGTAGTGCATATTTTCGGAACCGGTGAAAACAGCCTGATGCTTGGCTTAATGCTTGCAGGAACTATTCTTTCTTCTGTTCTTTCCAACACAGGTACCTGCGCTTGTCTGATGCCTGTGGCACTTGGTATTTGTGCTGCTTCCAAAAACCCTGCATCCCGTCAGCTGCTGCCGATGGCATATGCTTGCGGTTGGGGCGGCATTATCACTCTGGTAGGTACACCGCCTAATATTATTGGCAGCGGCGCGCTGACAGCTGCCGGTCTGCCGGGCTTCAGCTTCTTTGAATTTGCCTGGATTGGTATTCCTCTATCTGTAGCAGGTATTCTCTATATGCTGCTGATTGGTAAGTATCTGCTGCCGAAGGCAGAGCTTGATGCGGACCAGGAAATCGAACAGGAAATTGAAGCTACTACCCATGATAAGAAAAAGCAGGTTATTTCCGGCGTTATCCTGTTGGCCTGCGTAACCGTAATGGCTTTGAATTTGAAATTTATCAGCTTGGAAATGACTGCTATTATCGGCGCTTTGGTATGCGTACTTACCGGCTGCTTAACCGAAAAACAGGCTTATTCCTCTATCGACTGGGTAACTATCTTCCTGTTCGCGGGTATGATGCCTGTGTCCACTGCAATGGATAAAACCGGCGCAGGCAAGCTGATTGCTAACTGGGCAGTAGGACTGATGGGCGGCGAACCTACACCGCTTATTGTAACGATAGTACTGTTTTCCATCTCCTGCTTCCTGACACAGTTCATGTCCAACACCGCTTCTGCTGCGTTGCTGTGCCCGATTGGTATAGCGATTGCTAAACAGCTGAATGCAGATCCCAAGGCTGTGGTAATGGCGATTGCTGTTGCTGCATCCTGCGCATTCGCAACTCCCGTTGGCACTCCGCCTTGTACTCTGGTGCTCGGTCCCGGCGGCTACAAATTTATGGACTATGTGAAATGCGGAACCGGTCTGGTGCTGGTATGCTTTGTTGTAAGCTTGATTGTTATTCCGATGGTATGGCCGTTCTTCCCTTAATGCTCTCATATTAGACGACACCCTGAATCAAACACTGGCAGAAAGGTCGCTGTTGCTGTAAAAGCGCAGCGGCCTTCTGCTGTTATGCAGGCGGGGAAATATGATAAGAATGAAAGTGTTGACAGCTTATAATATGTTATATTTTTTAGCACCTGGACGGATGAAATCTGTACTGTAGATACTAAAAACAACTTTAAAAAATTAAATAAATATAATGTAAATAAAATCATTTAAAATATTCTGAAAAACGGTTTAAAATGTTGCTTAAGTCACACATAAGTTGATATTTTTAGGATAATATTAAGACAACGGGAATGTAGAAATAAACTGTGATAAGTTATATTTATACATTACGTAAAAATTTATAAAAGGAGGAAACTGTTATGTCCCCTGCTATTAAGTGTTTGATTCTGTTAGCTGTGGTTGCATTATTTTTCATTACCGAACTTATTCCATTAGCAATCACTGCTACTGCCGGTGCTATCGCCTGCGGTCTGTTGGGGTTATTGCCTGCTAAGCAAGTTTTTAGCGGCTTATCCAATTCTACCGTAGTATTGTTTGCCGGCATGTTTGTCGTAGGTGCAGCGATGTTTTACACCGGTTTGGCACAGTCCATAGGTAACAAAGTTGTACACCTGTGCGGAACCGGTGAAAACAGCCTGATGTTTGGTCTGATGATTGTCGGCACTGCACTGTCTTCCGTGCTCTCAAACACCGGTACTGCGGCCTGCTTGCTGCCTGTAGCATTAGGCATCTGCTCCGCAGCGAAGATTCCTGCTTCCCGTCAGTTAATGCCTTTGGCATTTGCCTGCGGTTGGGGCGGTATCATCACCATGGTAGGTACTCCGCCTAACATCATTGCAACCGGTGCTCTGACTGCTGCCGGCCTGCCGAGCTTTGGCTTCTTCGAATTTGCCTGGATCGGTATTCCGGTATCCATTGCCGGCATGCTGTACATGATGTTTATCGGTAAACACCTGCTGCCGAAGGTTGAGCTTGATGCTGACCAGGATATTGAGCAGGAAATCGAAGCTACCAGCACTGACAGCAAAAAACAGATTATCTCCGGTGCTATCCTGATTGCCGTTGTTCTGGTAATGGCTCTCGATATCAAAGGCGTAACTCTGGAAATGGCTGCTATTATCGGCGCGCTGATTTGCGTACTGACCGGCTGCTTAACCGAAAAACAGGCTTATGCTTCCATTGACTGGGTAACCATCTTCCTGTTCGCAGGTATGATGCCTGTATCCACCGCTATGGATAAAACCGGCGCCGGCAAGCTCATTGCTGAATGGACTGTTGGTCTGATGGGCGGCGATCCGTCTCCGATGGTTGTAACTGCTGTACTGTTTGCACTCTCCTGCATCCTGACTCAGTTCATGTCCAACACCGCGTCCGCAGCTCTTCTGTGCCCGATTGGTGTAGCAATTGCTAAGCAGCTCAACGCTGACCCGAAGGCTGTTATCATGGCAATCGCTGTTGCAGCATCCTGCGCATTCGCAACTCCGGTAGGTACCCCTCCGAATACTCTGGTTCTTGGCCCCGGCGGCTACAAATTCATGGACTATGTTAAAGCAGGTACCGGTCTGGTTATCGTATGCTTCGTCGTATCCCTGATTGTAATTCCTATCGTATGGCCGTTCTTCCCGGGCAAGTGAGTTGAATGTAATATTTTGACAAATTAGTACTTACTTTACTTAAAAAACTAAAGAAAGTAGTAAAAATGCCGTGCGCTATTGCATGGCATTTTTGCTTTAATAAAAATGAGAGAGTTGGGTAAAATACAGTTGATAAAAGGGATTTTGAAATATATGCAGTTAATTCTAAAAGAAAGAAATAACGCCTAGGGATTTATGATAGCGTGGTCATATATGGAATATGAAGAGCTGGTGCTAAAAAATGTGTTGCTTGCGCAACAGAAGCGCAGAAAAAATGCTGTTATTATAAATTCAACAAAGCAAATAACAATACTTAATAAAGTAAAAAAGATTGCTTTGACATGTACTTTCACAAAGCTATAATTAAAGTTATATAATGTCCAGATGACATTGTATATAAAATTTTTTTACAAAGGAGGAACTTAAAATGTCCCCTGCAATTAAGTGTTTAATCCTCTTGGCAGTAGTTGCGTTATTCTTCGTAACCGAACTCATTCCTTTGGCAATTACTGCAACCGCTGGCGCTATTGCGTGCGGCCTGTTAGGCCTGATTCCTGCTAAACAAGTATTTAGCGGCTTGTCTAACTCCACCGTTGTCCTGTTCGCCGGCATGTTCGTTGTTGGTGCAGCAATGTTCTACACCGGTTTAGCTCAGGCTATCGGTAACAAAGTAGTTCATCTGTGCGGCACTGGTGAAAACAGCCTGATGTTTGGTCTGATGGTTGTTGGCACCGTACTTTCTTCCGTGCTTTCCAACACCGGTACTGCAGCTTGCCTGTTGCCTGTAGCATTAGGTATCTGTTCTGCAGCTAAGATTCCTGCTTCCCGTCAGTTAATGCCTTTGGCATTTGCCTGCGGTTGGGGCGGTATCATCACCATGGTTGGTACACCGCCTAACATCATTGCAACTGGTGCAATGACCGCTGCCGGTCTCCCTGCATTCGGCTTCTTCGAATTCGCATGGATCGGTATTCCTGTATCTATTGCCGGTATGCTGTACATGATGTTCATCGGCAAACATCTGCTCCCGAAGGTTGAGCTTGATGCTGATCAGGAGATCGAACAGGAAATCGAAGCTAACAGCACCGATTCCAAGAAAATGGTCATCTCCGGTATTATCCTGCTGGCAGTTGTTATCGTAATGGCACTGGGTATCAAAGGCGTAACCCTTGAGATGGCTGCTATCATCGGCGCTCTGGTTTGCGTACTGACCGGTTGCTTGACTGAAAAACAAGCTTATGCTTCTATCGACTGGGTAACCATCTTCCTGTTCGCAGGTATGATGCCTGTATCCACCGCTATGGATAAAACTGGCGCTGGCAAACTCATCGCTGAATGGACCGTTAGCCTGATGGGCGGCTCTCCTTCTCCGTTGGTTGTAACCGCAGTTCTGTTCATCCTGTCCTGCGGCCTGACTCAGTTCATGTCCAACACCGCATCCGCAGCTCTGCTGTGCCCGATCGGTATTGCAATCTCCAAACAATTAGGCGCTGACCCGAAGGCAGTTCTGATGGCTATCGCTGTTGCAGCATCCTGCGCATTCGCAACTCCGGTAGGTACTCCTCCGAACACCCTGGTACTTGGCCCTGGCGGATACAAATTCATGGACTATGTAAAAGCTGGTACCGGTCTGGTTCTGGTAGCTTTCGTAGTATCTCTGGTTGTTATTCCGATGGTTTGGCCGTTCTTCCCCGGCAAATAATTACAGTCTGACGAATAAAGCACCATGTGCTTCGTCACAAATGCAAATCAATCCCCGTCGCGAAAGTGACGGGGATTTTTGTTTGCCTAAAAAATTTAAGTTTCGATATATGGGGCTGATACACATAAAAAAGCACAGAGGTTTGCTGTTAAAAAATCAGCTTCTCTGCGCTTTGTTTTTTATTTCTTGATTTCTACGTCTACCTCGAATAAACGCTTCCAAGGGAAGGAGAGGGTGAATTTAGTGCCTCTTGTTATAGAATAGCTGTTGGCCATGCTTTGGCAGTCGGCAGTAATCTGCTGCAGGATGTTTTTTTCTTCTGTAGCAAGATCATATTTCAAATCCTCACGGTTATGCTTTTCTAGCTCGTTGGAAATGCTGCGGCGGGCATTGCTCTGGTAAAACCAATCGTCGATAAGGCGTTGGCGCAGCAATCTGCTGCGTGCTTCGCTGCTCATATCGCGTGCGATAAGCCCTTGGGCGATGGCATAGCCTACGGCGTTGTCAGCTGTATTCCAGCCATTGTAGGCTGCTAACGGCTGCAGGTTGATGCTGTTGGCCAGCAGGCTCATAAAGCCGTTGTCAGCACCGTTGGAATAGCTGATATCGGCCAGGGAAACATTGCGCCCGGAACGGAGCAGCTGCCCCAGGATTCCAACAAAATTTTTGTTGCCGGCAGATGCGAAGGGCTGATTGTCGTCTGCTGTGGAATCCTTGACGATACCGTCCTGCGGCGTATTGAGTGCCAAAATAAGGTCAGCGTTGTCCGCAGATTGTGCCTGTACTGCACCGGCAGCGATAATCTGCTGCGGTACGCTGTCCTGCAAGCGAGCATCGCTGTACTGGGGCAGGGTGGAGGCTCCGGCTCCTACGCTGTACAGGGGATAGACGGAAGGTTTGGTGCCGTTGGCCTCGTTGTAGGCACGGGCGATTAAAAGCAGTCCGAGCTGATCAACTCCGTCCAAAATCTGAAAGCAGTCCCTGCTCATATCAAAGGTGCTGAGGCTGATTTTGCGTCCTTCCATGTGCGTAGCGGAAAGAGTAGCATTGTCATCCTTGCCGATGGCAAAATAATGAAATTTGCCGTTGCGGGCCATGCGTGTAAGCTCCTGGTTAACAAGCAAATTTTTTTCACGTCGCTCCAACCAGTCGCCCAATTCAGCTTTTTTCATGTTGCGTTCCAGTGCCTGCATAGTCAGCTTTTCTGCAGGCGACAGCTTACCCTGGTCCTGTTTGTCAAGCAGCTGGCTGTAGGCAAAGATACTTGGGCCTATGGTGCTGTAGTATGGCGGTTCTACACGTCCTTTGCTGGCACGCGGTGTGCGCATAATCGTCGAAAAAGCATAAAGCTTTATCGGCAGGGTAGTTTTCAGCTTGTAAAGATGATTAACGCGCTTTTGCAGCTCCTCTTGGCTTACGTTGTGTGTGCGCGAGCCGACAAGGCCGCCGTAAACAAGGCTGTCTGTGCTGATAACTGCGGCATCGGCCTTGGGAGCCTTGTGCTCCAGCCAGTCCCAGATAGCTTCGGGATTACCGTTTTTTTCGTTAGTGGCAATATATTTTTCAGGCGGCAGAATAATTTTACAGTTTGCTGCCTCCATTGTCTGCTTTACATAGGCGGAGCAGACAGGTCTGTTGTCTAATGGTACATAGAGAATAGTCAGGCGTTTGGCCTGGACGGAAACCGGCATCAGTAAAGCAGCTGTGCATATGGCTGCTGCCAGCTTATGGCGCCGAAATGTGAATTTTGCCATGCGTACGCCTCCTTGATTATTAACAGTTCTGGATATATACGTTTTATAAAGGTTAATATACATGCACAAAGGACTCGTTATTTGGCATGTTTACAAGTAGAAGAATTTATTTTCTTATTATACTATGAAATAAAAGTTTTTTCCAGTGGAAGCTTGACAAGCATTGCCGGTGTGCTATAATAAACTGGTAAATGAAAATAGTAACAGTAATGCGAAGGAATTGCCGTCGTGGATGGTTCTACAGAAAATGCTGCCGTGGCTGAGAGCAGCAGGAAGGAAACGAAGGGCGCACCGCCTTCAAACTGACTGCGGAACGCGCAAGCAAGTATGCCAGTCCGTATTACCGGCGTTAACGGTACCGAGTGGGCATATGTTACTACATATGTCAATGAGGGTGGAACCGCGGATAACTCCGTCCCTTTGGTGTGGGACCGGGGTTTATTTTTTTGCCCGGACTGCACTGTTTACGATACATTATGTTAGGAGGAAACAAAAATGTCTGAGGAAAACAAATTTAGCTTTGAAAACAAGGAATACCGCCAAACCTATTGGCATACCTGCTCCCATGTGCTGGCGCAGGCTATGAAGAGACTTCATCCGGATGTTAAGCTGGCCATTGGTCCGAGCATTGACAACGGTTTCTATTATGATTTCGATACTCCGGCTCCGTTCACTCCGGAGGATCTTGCTGCACTGGAAGGCGAAATGCGTAAAATCTGCAAAGAAAAGCTGAAATTAGAGCGCTTTGAGCTGCCGCGTGCAGAGGCTGTAAAATTCATGGAAGAAAAAGAAGAACCTTATAAAGTTGAACTGATTAACGACCTGCCTGAGGATGCTGTTATCAGCTTCTACAAACAAGGCGACTTCACTGACCTTTGTGCAGGCCCGCATCTTGATTCCACCGGCCGTATTAAAGGCAACGCTATTAAACTGACCTCCGCTACCGGCGCTTACTGGCGTGGCGATTCTAACCGCAAGATGCTGCAACGTATCTATGGTATTGCTTTCCCGAAGAAGGAAGAGCTGGATGCATATCTGGAACAGCAGGCAGAGGCTTTGAAGCGTGACCATAACAAACTGGGCCGTGATCTGGAATACTTCACTACTGTTGATTATATCGGCCAAGGTCTGCCTATCCTGCTGCCGAAAGGTGCACGTGTAATCCAACTGCTGCAACGTTGGGTTGAGGATGTGGAACAAAAACGCGGCTATCTGCTGACCAAGACTCCACTGATGGCAAAACGCGACCTGTACCGCATTTCCGGTCACTGGGATCATTATCTTGACGGCATGTTCATCTTGGGCGACCCGCATGACGAAACTAAAGAATGCTTCGCTCTGCGTCCTATGACCTGCCCGTTCCAATATCAGGTTTTCCTGAACCGTCAGCGTTCCTATCGTGAGCTGCCGATGCGCTTGGGCGAAACCTCTACTCTGTTCCGTAACGAGGACAGCGGCGAAATGCACGGTCTGATTCGTGTGCGTCAGTTCACTATTTCCGAAGGGCATCTGATTCTTCGTCCTGACCAACTGGAAGAAGAATTTAAGGGTTGCCTGGATCTGGCTAAATACTGCCTGGAAACTGTCGGCATGCTGGATAAATGCACCTTCCGCTTCAGCCAATGGAATCCTGCAAACCCGAACAACAAATATGAAGGTACCGCTGAGCAATGGGATCATGCACAGGCTGCTATGAAGAAAATCCTTGATGACCTTGGTGTTAACTATGAGGTTGGCTTTGACGAGGCTGCTTTCTACGGTCCGAAGCTGGATATTCAGTTCCACAATGTATTCGGCAAAGAAGATACCATCGTTACTATTCAGATTGATATGCTGCTGGCAGAAAAATTTGGTATGTACTACGTTGATGAGAATGGCGAGAAGAAGCTGCCGTATATCATTCACCGTACTTCCCTGGGCTGCTACGAGCGTACTCTGGCATACCTCATCGAAACCTATGCAGGCGCACTGCCGACCTGGATGGCTCCGGAGCAGGTTCGTTTCCTGCCGGTAACCGATCGTGCTGTTGACTACTGCTATGAGCTGGCTCATAAGCTGGAGGCTAACGGCTATCGTGCAACTGTTGATGCACGCAATGAAAAAATCGGCAAGAAGATCCGTGAAGGTCAGCTGGAAAAAATCCCGTACATGCTGGTTGTCGGCGATCGCGATATGGAAAACAATACCGTTTCTCCGCGTAACCGTACCGAAGGCGATATGGGCGCTATGAGCTTCGAAGCATTTGAAGCAATCCTGAAGGATGTAGTTGATTCTAAGGCTAAAAAATAATATTTTCGGCTTCTGCTGAGATAAAAGAGCGAAGGCTGTTCTGTTAAAAGAGCAGTCTTCGTTTTTTAATTCTCAGGGTATTTGGGACTTTAGCATTGTAAATCTTGTGAGATTGGTCTTGAACATTTAAACAAGCCTCCGATATACTATTATACGAAGTTATATCAGAGGCTTGTTTTATTTAAGCGTATATAGAGAAAATGCGCTTGTACTGTATTTTATTCTGTTTTGACACCCGTATCTGTCCATACCTGCAGTTCTACTTCAAATATTCTGGCCCAAGGGAGCTTGGTACCGACGCTGAGGTCGCGCAGATAATAGCTATGGCCGTTTTGTTGGTAGAAGGGTGTGCGTCCCAAATTATCGTGCAGCAGCTTATATGCCTGCAGGCTGAGCTTTCCCTGGATATATTGATCTGTTTTCGTTTTATCTTCGCTGGCCAGCTCTACGGGATTTATACCAAAGGCTTCCAATTTTTGTCGCAGTTTGGGATGCACCAGCTTTTGGTAATAATAATCTTCGAGGATACGTTCTGCCGTAAAGTTCAGGTTGGCAGCATAGAGTGCTGTCAGCCGCTCGGTGTCCGCGCCTGCTGTCTGCAGCTGACGCAGGCGGCCGCAGAAAAGCAGTCCCTGTGCCAAAGCTGTGCCTGACGAATTGCTGAAGGTGTTCCAGGCGGCGTAGGCGGCGAGCTTATTGATTTGCACATTATTTGCCAAAAGCTGCGGCAGCATCAGCTCTTCTGCTTCAAAGTTGGCGCTGCTGTCGATGAGTGCAACCTTATAGCCCTTGTCCAGCATTTGCTGCAGCTCTTGTGCCTGCTTGGCAGACGGACGGAAATCGTCGTTACCGCAGTTAACATAGCAGATGAGGTCTGCACTATCCGGCGTGCTTGCTTCTGAAGCTCCCATGAGCTTCAACTGGTTGCGCAGCGCTGCACCGACGCAGACAGCCATATAGGGCATATCCGCACCTTCTGCTTTGGGAGAAGTATAATGCAGGTAAACCTTGGGCTGCCAGCTGCTTTGCTGCAGATAGTAGCGCGTGAGCAGCAGGGAGGCTATTTCATCAGCACCGTAGGTGAGCTGTGCCTGCTGCTGCAGTTTTTGGGCAGCGATGCTGCTTTGAATCTTGACGGCACTGGCGTGCGGCAGTCCGATGGGTGAAGCATCGTCCTGTCCGAAGGTTATTTGTCTGTCGTCCGTGGCAAGCTGAAGCAGGCCCAGGTTAAAGCGGTCGCTCTGCTGATAACGGCTGCGATATTTGTCCAGAACCTTGGCGGGAATTTTAGCTTCTGTGCGGCGCAGCTCCTGCGTGAGGGCGAAGCTGCCGGTGATGCGCACCATGTCGGCAAGCTGGGAATAGCGCATCAGCTGATATTGATACCAACGGTCCGGCAAAAGCTGGTCGCTGACGAGCAGACGTGGAATAACGGAGAAGATTGCCTGTTGCTTCGCCGGAGAAAGCTGCTGCAGATGCTTTAGCAGCGCATCCTCCTCTGTCGGGGTGGCGGTGTTCATGCGGGCGGCCAGCAGACCGCCGTGCAGCAGATTATCGGCAGAAATGATGCTGTAATCGTATTTTGACTGGTTTATCTGCAGCCATTGTAAAAGTTTTTGTCTGTCAGACGGCGTCCGGTAGTTGTCAAGACAGGCTTTTGGCGGTAAAATTACATTTAGGCCTGCAAGTGCGCCCAGCTTTTGCACCATGGTGCTGCAGACGGGGCGGCTGTCCAGCGGCAGCAGCAAAATGCTTTGCGTTGGCGTCGGCTGCGGCAGCCTGAGCGGAGTGCTTGAAGGCAGCGCAAGGCGTAAGCAGATGCCTGATATCAGCAGTATGGAGCAAATCATGAAGATTATTTTGCTTGAATTGCGCATAAGGGTGTCCTTTGAAAGAAAATGTAGAGAATATTTAAGATTAATTTCCCCTTCCGTCAGCTCATTACATTCGCTGACACCTTCCCCGGTGGGGCAGGCGAGAAAGTGATTGCGATGCACTAGTCAACAAATTTTAGACACAAATCATAAAAAAATATACAACAAAAAATTATCTGTTAGTCAGATATCCGTTCGTAATGCAACTTGCGATATTGAGTTGGCGTCAGATAGTTTAACGAATAAGCTGGACGCTGTTCATTAAAGAAGTGAATATATTCTTTTACTTCATCTACAACAGGCCTTTCGCCTGTTACATGAAAATCGGTAAACATTTCTGCCTTTATCCAACCATTAATCGCTTCCATTGCTGCATTGTCGGTAGGTGTTCCGGCACGAGACATGGAATGAGTAATGCTATACATTGGCAACAAGTCGTTAAATGCCTTAGATGTGTAAACAGATCCTTGGTCTGAATGCAAGATCATTTCATATTCCGGATACTGCTTCTTTAAAGCAATTAAATCCTCCAGACCGCTAATATATGTCATACGGTCACCACGTTTGGAAGATAGAGAATGGCTTACAATTTCATTATTCCAAAGATCCATATACAATGTTAGCTCATAATAGATCCCTTTTACATAAAAAGCAGTCATATCGCTTACAATACATTGCAGTGGTCCGTCAATCTGTATTTCTGTCATAAGCAGATTAGGAAAAACACGGTATGAATCTCCTGGCTTTTTGTATTTATAATGCTTGGCTTGACTCTTAATGCCAGTGATTTTACAGCACTTATGTGCATATGCATCTGAAAGTACAAGACCAGTATCCAAACGAATCTTAGCGTTAAGCCAACGATACCCATGAGAAGGAAACTTAGCATGGTACTCTTTAAAAAGTAAAATATTGCTAAGCAGGCTCTTCATTCTTGTAGAAGGATGCGCAAGCTTCTTTTTCCAAGCATAGAAACTACTGCGCTGGATATTCATGGTTTCGCATATAAGTTTTACTGGAAATTCTCCGGAAAGCTCTAATACTACTTGGTATTCTTCTTGCCGTATAGAATTACTGTACCATCCCCTTTCACCGCATAGCCTTTTTTTAATCTGGCTTCTGCAATTCTTGCTTTAAGCAATTCACGAATTAATTCTTCCTTGGTCATGGATTGAAAGTCATCCGTATTTGCAGAAAGTGCTGGGGAATCGGGACGTATTATATTACATTTTTGTTGTTTACAATTTTTTGCAGGCAGGTTATTTGCATCTCTGTACATACGCATATAAGTGCGTGCTGTACCTTCGCAAATTTTATATAACTCTGCAGCTTGATAGCGAGTAATCTCACTGTCATATATTCGTCGACCAATGTCTAATTTTTCTTGTTTAGTGTATTTCATGGTAAACCTCCTGTTTAGACTGAAGTATTCCTTGTTCAGTGATATATATATTGGTGTATTCCATTATATATTATCTGTACAAAAAATACCCCCTCTGTGTCTAAAATAAGTTTACCACTTCATGCGAAAGCTGACTGCTTGCCTTCCCCTACGGGGAAGGTGCCGAACGAAGTGAGGCGAAAGGGGGCGAAATGCCATCTTACCCCAATTATAACACAGAGGAGCAGTATATGAGAATAATTACCGGCAAGGCCCGCGGCCTGCAGCTGACTGTACCGAAAACATACGATGTACGGCCGACTGCGGACAGGGTTAAGGAATCCGTTTTTAATATTATAGGCAGTAAGATTATCGGCGCTGAGGTGCTGGACCTTTTTGCGGGTACAGGTAACCTGGGGCTGGAAAGCTGGAGCCGTGGTGCTGCAGCTGTTACATTTATTGACGCGAGCAAGGAATCGCTGCGACTGGTGCGCAGCAATATTGTCAAGTGCCGTGCTGAGGCTGACTGCAGGGTGCTGCAGGGAAGCGCTCCGGCAGTTGCGGAAAGACTGGCGGCAGCAGGGGAGCTGTTTGACTTTGCTTTTTGCGACCCGCCGTACAATAAGGGCTGGATTGAGCAGATAATTGCGCTTCTGGGCAAAAAGTCGTTTTTGCGCCCGGGAGGCTATCTGGTTGTGGAGCGCAGCGCACATAACGCACTGCCGGAGCTGCCGGCAGGCTGCGAGCTGGTACGCAGCAGCCGTTACGGTGAGACAATAGTGGATTTTATTTGTTATAATATGTTACTCAAACTTCGCAGGTAAAAATCCCCTGCACCCCTTGAAAGTCCAGGCTTTGTAAACAGAAAAATAGCATGAGTCTTGCCAGTTTGGTATAATTATGTTGGCTCAAAAACATACCAAGCACCGGAGGCTCATGCTATGAAAAGTATATCACAAACCACCCAGCAGATGGAATCCATCTCGAAGAAAACTTCGGCGTTCTTCCGTCGTTATCATGTCGGCCAGATTCTGCGCGCGGCCAACGCTTGCAAGCTCAAAGGATTTTCCTCCATTCTCGTTTTCCTCGTGCTCGTAAGCATCATCTTCGAGAACCGCTCGCTCTATATGCAGCGCCGACTTCACGAGGATTCGCTGCCGTTCGGCAAGGACACGGCTTACCGCTTCTTGAACTCCTGCCACACGAACTGGCGCAAGTTCACGCTGCTTCTTGCGGCGCGGATCATCAACGAAACCATCAAGCCGCTGACGGATGCCGGCCGGCGTTGTGCCATCGTCGTCGACGATTCGCTCTTCAGCCGCTCGCGTTCCAAGCGCGTGGAACTCTTGGCGAACGTCTACGACCATGTGAGCCGCCGCTATACGAAGGGCTTCCGCCTGCTCGTCCTCGGCTGGACGGACGGGAACACGTTCCTGCCACTCACGTTCTGCCTTCTTTCAACCTCGAAGGAAAAGAACCGGCTCAATGAGGCCAGCGCATCCGTCGATGCAAGAAGCAACGGCGGAAAGCAGCGCAAGCTCGCGCAGATGGAAGCGCCAGCCGTCGTCCTCAATTTGTTGCAGGAGGTCAAGGCGACAGGAATCCCCGCGCAGTACGTCCTCTTCGACACATGGTTCTGCTCGCCGTCGTCGCTGAAAGCCATCCATGACCTCGGCTATGACGTCACCGCTATGGCAAAGAAGAGCAAGAAGGTGCGCTACCCCTGCGAAGGGAAGATCTCGAACGTCAAGGCCATCTACAAGGAACACAAGAAACGCCGCGGACGCTCGCGTTACCTCCTGTCCGTCGATGCTGTCGCGACGAAACAGGGAGAATCCCTCGTGCCTGTGCGATTGGTCTTCGTGCGGAACCGCAACAAGCGGAAGGATTATCTCGTCCTCGTCACGACAGACCTCTCGCTTTCGGAGGAAGAAGTCATCCAGCTCTACGGGAAGCGCTGGGGCATCGAGGTGTTCTTCAAAGCGTGCAAGTCCTACCTGCGGCTCGGCAAGGATTGTCGTTCCGTCTCCTACGATGCGATGACGGCGCATGTCGCCGTCGTCTGCACACGATATATGCTCCTGGCTGTCGAGGAACGTGAGAACACGGATGGGCGAAGCCTCGGCGAGCTCTTCTATCTGGGGCTTGATGAGCTTCCGGACTTGAAGTACATGGAAGCGCTTCGCCTCGTGTTGCAGGAGTTTGCGGAGCAGCTTCGGGCAGAATATCCGTCAGAAGTCTTGCTGGTCGAATCGCTCTTGGAACGATTCCTGAACGATCTGCCCGCTCTTTGGATGAGTCGTCTGCGTGCACAGAAGTGTGCGTGAATGGCTTTCGACATTCAGTTCAAGCTGATTTATCAAGGCATACGGGATGTTTTCCGTGTGCGAAGTTTGAGTAATTAAGATGTGAAACAAAACATACTAAAGCGGAGGTTCATGCTATGCAAATTATACCACAAACCACCCATCAGATGGAATCCATTTCGAAGAAAACTTCGCTGTTCTTCCACCAATATCGCATCGGCCAGATTTTGCGGTCTGCCAACGCATGCAAACTCAAGGGCTTTTCCGCTATTCTGGTGTTCCTTGTGCTCGTCAGCATCATCTTCGAGAACCGCTCGCTTTACATGCAACGCCGGCTTCACGAGGAATCCCTGCCGTTTGGCAAGGACACGGCCTACCGCTTCTTGAACTCCTGTCACACGAACTGGCGCAGGTTCACGCTGCTCCTTGCGGCGCGGATCATCAACGAAACCATCAAACCGTTGACAGACGCCGGACGTCGTTGCGCTATCATCGTCGACGATTCGCTCTTCAGCCGCTCGCGCTCCAAGCGCGTGGAACTCTTGGCGAACGTCTACGACCATGTGAGCCACCGTTATACGAAGGGCTTCCGCCTGCTCGTCCTTGGCTGGACGGATGGGAACACCTTCCTGCCGCTCACGTTCTGCCTCCTTTCGACATCGAAGGGAAAGAATCGTCTCAACGAGGCCGACGCGTCCGTCGATGCCAGGAGCAACGGCGGAAAGCAGCGCAAGCTCGCGCAGATGGAAGCGCCAGCCGTCGTCCTCAATTTGTTGCAGGAGGTCAAGGCGACAGGAATCCCCGCGCAGTACGTCCTCTTCGACACATGGTTCTGCTCGCCGTCGTCGCTGAAAGCCATCCATGACCTCGGCTATGACGTCACCGCTATGGCAAAGAAGAGCAAGAAGGTGCGCTACCTCTGCGAAGGGAAGATCTCGAACGTCAAGGCCATCTACAAGGAACACAAGAAACGCCGCGGACGCTCGCGTTACCTCCTGTCCGTCGATGCTGTCGCGACGAAACAGGGAGAATCCCTCGTGCCTGTGCGATTGGTCTTCGTGCGGAACCGCAACAAGCGGAAGGATTATCTCGTCCTCGTCACGACAGACCTCTCGCTTTCGGAGGAAGAAGTCATCCAGCTCTACGGGAAGCGCTGGGGCATCGAGGTGTTCTTCAAAGCGTGCAAGTCCTACCTGCGGCTCGGCAAGGATTGTCGTTCCGTCTCCTACGATGCGATGACGGCGCATGTCGCCGTCGTCTGCACACGATATATGCTCCTGGCTGTCGAGGAACGTGAGAACACGGATGGGCGAAGCCTCGGCGAGCTCTTCTATCTGGGGCTTGATGAGCTTCCGGACTTGAAGTACATGGAAGCGCTTCGCCTCGTGTTGCAGGAGTTTGCGGAGCAGCTTCGGGCAGAATATCCGTCAGAAGTCTTGCTGGTCGAATCGCTCTTGGAACGATTCCTGAACGATCTGCCCGCTCTTTGGATGAGTCGTCTGCGTGCACAGAAGTGTGCGTGAATGGCTTTCGACATTCAGTTCAAGCTGATTTATCAAGGCATACGGGATGTTTTCCGTGTGCGAAGTTTGAGTATGTTATAATATATAGTATTTTGGAGAATAAAAAGGATTCTCGGCTTTTATGTCGAATAAAAGACAAGATATAATATGGGAATTTCTTTGGTCATTTTTTTGATTAAGGATAGATTAGGAGGTCTGGCTATGCGCAGAGCAGTTTGTCCAGGAAGCTTTGATCCTGTTACCAAGGGTCATATTGATATTTTTGAAAGAGCAAGTGCGATGTTTGATGAGCTGATTATCAGTGTTTTTCATAATCCCGGTAAGGATAAGGCCATGTTTTCCATGGAAGAGCGTGTGGAAATGCTTAAGGAAGCAACCAAGCATATTCCTAATGTAAGAGTAACCTGTTTTTCCGGATTGCTGAACGAATTCTGCAAAAAGGAAGAGGCTCCTTTTATCGTCAGAGGCTTGCGTGCTTTTACCGATTTCGAATATGAATTCCAAAGAGCGTTGCTTTTGAAAAAAATCGATAATGATCTGGAAACAGTTTTTATTATGACCAATGCCAAATATTCCTTCGTCAGCTCCTCCGGTGTGCGCGAGCTGGCAACCTTTGGCGGTCAGCTGAAGGATTTGGTACCTGAATGTATTGAAGAACGCGTACGCAAGCATGTTTACAAAAAGTTTGAATAGATTTTAGAGGGGTTGATATCATGATTGAACGCAACAAAACTAACGTAGCACTTGATGGACTTTTTGAGCAATTTCTTAATTTGATATCCGAGGCAAGACGTGTTCCTTTGGTAGATAAGATTATGGTTGATGAAAATGATCTGCTGAATATTATCGACGATCTCAAGGAAGCAATTCCGCGCGAAATCAAAAGCGCTAACCAGGTATTGGAGGAGCAGAAGAATATTGTCAACAAGGCTTATGCCGATGCTGACCGTATAGTGCAGCAGGCCAAGGATGAGGCTGAGCGCATTGTCAGCGTTGCCAAGGCTGAGGCTGATGCCAAGGTACAGCAGGAGGAAATTGTTAAGCAGGCTAATGCTGCGGCAGAAGATATCAAAGCCAATGCGCTGCGCTATCAGGAGGAAACTAAGACTGCTGCCGATGACTATGCTTTGCAGGTAAAGCAGGATTCCCTGCAATATGCAGAGGATATGCTGGCTTATCTGAGCGGTAATCTGTCCAGTGCTTTGAAAGGCCTGGAAGAAAATAAAGTAAACGTAGAAAATGAGATGAAGAATCTTAAGCTTCCGGCAGTTGCTGAGGAGGCTCCCGTACAGGAAGCTCCCGAGGAAGAATAAGAGCAATATAAAAGCTGTAACAACGAGCGTTATGCAAACGCGCCTGCGTTACAGCTTTTTTGTTGCCTTACAGCAGATTTCGCCGGTATAGGCTGATATTATATTTTGCTGCGGATATAGACGGGTGCCTGATAAAAGTCATTGCCGCTGCGGTTGAGTGCTGCATCTTTCTGCAGCAGGGACCACAGGTCGGTAGCGGTTACTTCTGCTGACAGTTGTGTTCTGTAAGCGGCGTTGTCGTTGTACAGTGCGTTTTTACCAAGCTTGTTGATGATTGGCAATTGAGCGTTTGTTTTCATCTTGTGCAGCAGCTGACGGCCGGTGTTGTTGAAGGCCAGCACGCGCAGATAGGCCGGGACTTGCTGCTGCCATACTGCTTTCGGGCGGTCTAAAATTATTTGCAGCAGCAGGCGGCGAATACGGCTGGCAGTGTAGCGCTTGCTGCTGCAGGCAGCGAGCGCTGCCTGCAGGCTTGTGCAGTCAGCGGCCTTGCTGAGCAGGTTTTCGATACCTTCGCTGGCCTCGCAGCGCTCTGCTAGCTGCTGTGGCGTGAGCAGACGCAGGCGATATTTCAGCAGCTGCCACAAAAGCTGTGCATCATAGCCTCCGGCCGCAAGAGCTGCGTGCATATAGTCCGGCACAGCCTGCTGCCAGCTTTCGTTACCGTCCGCCATTGCCCGGCGGATGGCGCTGGCGCTGGCTATACTGTTGCCGATAGCGGTGGAGTTATAGCCCTCGTCCGTGCGCTGCAGATAAAGCGGTTGAATGTCTGCGGCAGTTTGCAACAGTGCCTTGGTATATTCCAAGGCCAAAATGTCATTGGGAGTGCGGAAGGCTGTATTCGCGCCTAAAATTTTTTCCCAGGCCTGCGCATAGCTTAAGCCGCTTTGCAGCAGCTCGCGCAGCCTTGCTTGCGCTTCAGCGCTGCAGGCAAGGCGTGCTGCGGCCACAAAATCACTTTGCGGGTGTTCTGTGCCGCAGGCAAGCGTGTTGACGCAGCCTGTGGCTGCTAAAAGCTGCACAGCGCCCTTGGCAAAGAATTCGGCACTGCGCAGTGTAAAGACGCAGGGGAGCTCCAGCACCAAATCGGCACCGCCCTGTACTGCGCAGGAGGCGCGCTTCCATTTGCTTAAAACGGCAGGCTCGCCGCGCTGCATAAAGCTTCCGCTCATGACGACGATTAGCGGTTGCTGCGTCAGTCGCTTTGTTTCCTGTATATGATATAGATGACCGTTGTGAAAGGGATTATATTCGGCAATAATGCCAGTGGCCTGCATATTTTTTACCTCGCATGATTTTATCTCTGTGAATATTATAACATAGGCTGGGAATTGAGAAAATATTTCTGTTCAATTGGCCGCAAATAGTGTATACTAATAGTGTATTGGTATTTAAGACTCGATTTAATTTTGGCGTTGACCGGGAGGCTTATTGTGATTGTTTTCGTAGTAAATTGTGGCAGCTCCTCCATCAAATATCAGCTGATAAACATGGAAGGCGAGCGTGTCATGGCCAAAGGCCTGATTGAACGCATCGGTATGGAAGGTTCCACACTGAAGCATACGCCGGCAGGCAAATATACAATTGATTTAAAAGAGGAAATTCCCGACCATAAGGTTGGTATCCGTATGGCGATTAAGGCGCTGACCAGCAAGGAATACGGCGTTATCAAAGACATGTCCGAGATTGATGCCGTAGGTCACCGTGTTGTGCACGGCGGCGAGCGCTTTACCGACAGCGTACTGATTACCAGTGACGTATTGCGCGGTATCGAGGCCTGCTGTGAGATTGCACCTCTGCATAATCCGCCTAACCTGTACGGCATTAATGCCTGCATGGAAATTATGCGCGGTACACCGCAGGTAGCTGTTTTTGATACGGCCTTTCATCAGACGATGCCGAAGGTTGCATACCTTTACGGCCTGCCCTATGAAATGTATGTCAAATACGGTGTACGTCGTTATGGTTTTCACGGCACTTCACATAAATATGTGGCTCTGCGTGCTGCGGAGCTGATGCAGGAGCATATGAATGATTTGCGTATCATCAGCTGCCATTTGGGCAACGGTGCCAGCATCGCGGCAATCAAATACGGCAAATCTATTGATACGAGCATGGGCTATACACCGCTTGAGGGCCTGATTATGGGCACACGCAGCGGCGAGATTGACCCGGCAATTATTCCGTTCCTGATGGAAAAGGAAAATATGAATGCGCAGCAGATTGATGATTACCTGAACCGCCGTAGCGGTATTCTCGGTATCAGCGGTCTGTCCAGCGATTTCCGCGATCTGGAAAGCGCTGCTAACCGCGGCGATGATCGCAGCCAGCTGGCAATCGATGTTTTTGCCTACAAGGTAAAAAAATATATCGGAGGTTATGTAGCGGCAATGGGCGGTGTAGATGCTATTGTCTTTACCGCAGGCCTGGGCGAGAACTCTCCCTTTATGCGTGATAAAATCTGCAACGGTCTGGAATATCTCGGTACGCGCATTGATCCGGACCTCAACCAGGTACGCGGCAAAGAGCGCGAAATCAGCGTACGCCGTGCGCGTGTAAAAATTTTTGTTATCCCGACAAACGAGGAACTGGTTATTGCCCGCGATACATATAACATCTGCCGCAGAATCATTAAGCTGTAGGCATTTGCATGAGGTTATAGTAACTGATAACAGTTTTTATCCGTACAAAGCATTTTTACTTGACAAAGAGCGGTAATACCGCTATAATTGTAACGATTGGTGAAATATGATTAAAATAAATGTCGCAGAAATCAAGAAAAGACTAGTCGGTGAAAAGACTCTTGCTTATGAGCTTTCGCCTGCTGAACTGGAAATAACACCTGAAGAGCTTGTTATTGACAGTACAGTAAATTTGGAAGGCACTATGAGCAATGCTGGTGATGTATTATTACTGCAGGCTGTAATGACTGCTAAGGTACAACGTACCTGCGGACGTTGCCTGAAGAATTTTACAGGTGTAGCCAGGGCAGAAGTTGTCGAGAAGTTTTATCCGGCAAGTGCTGAACATATTGAAAATGATGCTTTTGTCTACGATTCGGACGTTATTGACATAACGGAACCGCTTCGTGAAGGGCTGCTGCTTGCAGAGCCCATGCAGGCTCTGTGTAAGCCAGACTGCCGGGGACTTTGTCCCGTTTGTGGCGCTGATCTTAATGATGGTGACTGCGGATGCGACAGGTCCACTGTAGATCCGAGGCTGGCGGCATTAAAGCAATTCATCAAAAATTAAATTCACTTCATAGCACTGAGGAGGTGTATTGAGAAATGGCAGTACCTAAGAGAAAAATGTCCAAAGCCCGTCGTGACAGACGTCGTGCTAACTGGAAACTGAGCGTTCCTGGCATGGTTGAATGCCCGCAATGTCATGAAATGAAAATGCCGCATCGCGTTTGCCCTGAATGCGGTTACTACAATGGCAAACAAGTCATTGCTAAAGCTGAATAATTTTAAGCTGTTTATAAGGCCTTCGGAATTTTTCCGGAGGCTTTTTACATGGTACGGTAAAATCTCCGATTTCACGGATAGTTAATTATGTAATTAAAGAAATTGGCGAAATGTAAGGGATATCACAAATTTTTTGCTAAAAAGCCCTTGCCAAAAACCTGCGATGCTCTTATAATAAAAACAGATATTATGAGCTGGTACTAAAAAGCAGGTGAGGCAATGACTTCTTCTAAAAAATTAATACGTCACAGAAGCTTGAAGAAGCTGCTTAGGGATAATCCCTTCAGCACTGATGAGCAACTGGCAAAAATGCTGGATGTCAGCGTACAGACAATTCGTCTGGATCGTGTTGCTCTGGGAATTCCTGAGCTGCGTGCCAGAACTCGTACTATGGCAGAGGAAGCTCAGACCAAGCTGCGTGCCATTGATAAAAAAGATATCGTGGGCGAGCTGCTGGATCTGGAGCTGAACAAAATCGGCATCTCAACGCTGAAGATTACACCGGATATGGTGCTTGAGCGTACCGGAATCGCACGCGGTTATTATATGTTCGCCATGGCCAATACTTTGGCTCTGGCAGTTGTAGATGCGGAATATGCACTGACTGCTGTAGGTAATGTCAAGTATAAGCTGCCTGTCAATGCAGGAGCTGTGCTTGTAGCCCGTGCAGTGGTTACGCACCGCCGCATGGATAAATATTATATTTTTGTTTCCGTGAAAAACAATAACGAAGAGGTTTTTCGCGCTAAGTTCATTATTGTTTCTTTGGATAACAGAACTAAGCATGAGGGGGAGCAGGAAGCATGAAAATCGCCGTAGATGTTATGGGTACCGATTATGGTCCCAAGGAGCTTGTTTTAGGCGCAGTCAACGCTGTTAAAGAGTATGGCTGCGAAACTGTTTTGGTTGGCGATGAAAAAATAATCCGTGAGCTGCTGGTAAAATACGGTGCGGATAAAAATCCGAAGATTACTATTCATCATGCCAGCGAGGTAATTGCGATGGACGAGCATCCTGCAATTGCGGTTAAGTCCAAAAAGGACGCTTCTATCGTAGTTGCGGCAGGATTGCTGAGAAACAATGAATGTGATGCCCTTGTTTCCTCCGGCAGCACCGGTGCTGCCGTTGCCTCAGCGCTTTTTTGCGTAGGCCGCATCAGGGGTGTGGAAAGACCTGCTATTGCAACGCCGATTCCCAGCCTGAAGGGTACGACTGTAGTGCTTGACAGCGGCGCCAAGGTAGACGCCAAACCTGAGCATATGGTACAGAGTGCTATCATGGGTACGGTGTACGCAGAAAAAATTTTAAAAATTTCTCAGCCGAAGGTAGGACTTTTGAACATCGGTGAAGAAGAAACTAAGGGTAATGAACAAGCACTGGCAACCTACCCTCTTTTAAAGGATACTCGGACGATAAACTTTATCGGCAATGTTGAAGGTCGTGACATCAACAAAGGCACGGTAGACGTAGTTGTCTGTGACGGCTTCGTCGGCAATGTCGTGCTGAAGTTCGGTGAAGGTCTGGCAAAGGCTATTATGACGCTTATCAAGGAAGCGATTATGAACGGCGGCATTCTGGCAAAGCTGGGCGGACTGTTAATCAAGCCTGCACTGAAGGGGCTGAAGAAACGTCTTGATCCTGCCGAATACGGCGGAGCTTTGCTGTTAGGCATCCGCGCGCCTTTTATTATCTGCCACGGCAGCTCCAAGGCCAAGGCAATTACCAATGCTATTCATGTAGCTATGGACTTTGCCGAGCAGGATGTTGTAAGTATCATCAAAGATAAGATTGCGGAATCAAAAGAAATGAGGAATTAGATAAATGACAAGAGCTGTTGGTATTTTAGGTTTAGGACATTATGTTCCTGAGAAGATTATCACTAATACAGACATGGAGAAAATTGTTGAGACCAGTGACGAATGGATTACTGAGCGCACCGGCATCAAGCAGCGTCACATCGCTGCTCCGGAAGAAGCAACCTCCGATCTGGCGTACAATGCTGCTGTAGAAGCACTGAAGGACGCTGGTGTTGCTCCGGAAGAGCTGGACCTCGTTATTGTAGGCACTGCTTCCTCCGACTATATTTTCCCGTCTACTGCGTGCCTGGTACAGGCTCGTCTGGGTGCTAAAAACGCAGCTGCCTTTGACCTGGCTGCAGGCTGCAGCGGTTTTGTTTACAGCTTGGCCGTAGCAAGCCAGATGGTTAAGAGCGGTCTGTATAACAAGATTCTGATTATCGGTGCGGAAACTCTGAGCCGCATCATGAACTGGACCGACCGTAACACCTGCGTTCTCTTCGGTGATGGCGCCGGTGCTGCTGTAGTTGGCGAGGTTGAAGAAGGCTATGGTGTATTAGGCATTGATATGGGTGCTGACGGCAACGGCGGCAAGTTCCTGCTGCAACCGGCAGGCGGCAGCCGTAATCCGGCAAGCGAAGAAACCGTTGCTGCAAAAGACCACACCATTCATATGAACGGTCAGGAGGTTTTCAAATTCGCTATTCAGATTATGGGCAAGACTGCAAAGCGTGCTCTTGCTAAGGCGAATATGAAGCCGGAAGAGCTGGATATGCTGTTCCCGCATCAGGCTAACTACCGCATCATCACCTCCGCTGCTAAGCGTCTGAAGATGCCGATGGATAAGGTTTGGGTAAACGTAGACAAATACGCTAATACCTCTGCTGCATCTATTCCTATCGCTCTGTGCGAGGCTCAAAAGGCCGGCGCTCTGAAAAAAGGCGACAACATTATTCTTGACGGCTTTGGTGCAGGTTTGACCTGGGCAGCTATTGTTCTCAAATGGAGTAAATAATCCAAACGATAAGGGCCCATCTACTTCGTAATGGCTTCTAGGAGTAGCAGTAGTACGCCGTCGTCGCCATTACTCGTATCTAAACCCTTCTCGTTTGTCTTGGTAGTATTTGATTATTATCGAAAGTTAATTATTATCGAAAGAGAGGTAATTTACACGATGAGTAAAATCGCATTCGTATTCCCCGGCCAAGGTTCTCAGACCGTTGGCATGTGCAAAGCTTTTTATGATGAATATCCTGTTGTAAAACAGATTTTTGAAGAGGCTGATGACGCTCTTGGCTATTCCATCAGCAAAATGTGCTTCGAAGGTCCTGCTGAAGACCTGAAGCTGACCGCTAACACCCAGCCTGCTATTCTGACTGCCAGCACTGCCTGTGCAGCAGTTCTGAAGGAGCATGGCGTAAGCTGCGATATCGCTGCAGGCCACAGCCTGGGCGAATACAGCGCACTGGTAAACACCGGCGCTCTGAAATTTGCTGACGCTGTACGCATTGTTAACAAACGCGGCCAGTTCATGCAAGAGGCTGTTCCCGTAGGCGAAGGCAGCATGGCTGCTATCCTGGGTCTGGACAGCGACAAAATCGTAGAAATCTGCCGCAGCGTAGAAGCTGAATCCGGCGAAGCAGTTCAAGCAGTAAACTTCAACTGCCCCGGTCAGGTTGTTATCGCAGGCGCAGTTAATCCTGTAAATAAAGCTATCGAAGCTCTGAAGGCTGCCGGTGCAAAACGCGCAGTTCTGCTGCCTGTAAGTGCTCCTTTCCACAGCACTCTGATGCAGCCCGCTGCCGACCGTCTGGCTGAGGTTCTGGCTCCGATTGAAATCAAAGATATCACCGTACCTGTTGTTGCTAACGTAACCGCTCAGGAAGTTACCAGCGGCGAAGAAATCAAAAAGCTGCTCGTTAAACAAGCTGCTATGCCTGTTCTCTGGGAAACCAGCGTACGCAACATGGTTGCAGGCGGCGTAGACATTTTTGTTGAGGTTGGCCCCGGCAAGGTTCTGACCGGCTTCACCAAGAAGATTGCCAAAGGTATGATGGCTCTGAACGTAGAAGACGCTGCAAGTCTGGAAAAAACCTTAGCTGAGCTGAATAAATAATTCACCAAGCTGAACTGTCCGCTTCGTGGTTCCCCTATATGTACATGCAGTATGTATTTGTGAAGAATAAAAGACAGTTGATGAATTGAAGGATAAGGAGAACTCAAAATGAAATTAGAAGGTAAAAAAGCCCTCGTAACCGGCGCTTCCCGTGGTATCGGCCGTGCAATCGCACTGGCTCTCGCTGCAGAAGGTGCTGATGTTGTTGTAAACTACGCAGGCAGTGAAGCTGCCGCTAAAGAGGTTGCTGCAGAAATCGAAGCTATGGGCCGCAAGGCTTTCGTAGTACAGGCAGACATTTCCTCCAACGAAGCTGCTACTGCTATGGTAGACGAAGTTGTAAAAGAATTCGGCCGCATTGATATCCTCATAAACAACGCAGGCATTACCCGCGATGGTCTGCTGATGCGTATGAAAGAAGAGGATTGGGACGCAGTTCTGACCACCAACCTGAAGGGTGTGTTCAACTGCACCAAGGCTGCTATCAAATACATGATGAAACAAAAAGCCGGCAAAATTGTCAGCATCAGCTCTGTCGTTGGTCTTATGGGCAATGCTGGACAGGCTAACTACGCTGCTGCTAAGGCCGGCGTAATCGGTTTTACCAAATCCGTAGCGAAGGAAGTAGCTGCTCGCGGTATTAACGTGAACGCTGTTGCTCCCGGATTTATTAAAACTGATATGACCAGTGTACTTTCCGACAAAGTTGTTGAAGGTATGCTGACTTCTATACCCTTACACAAATTGGGTGAAACTACTGATATTGCCAAGGCTGTTGTCTTCCTTGTGAGCGATGACGCCAATTATATTACCGGACAGACTTTACATGTTGACGGTGGTATGGTAATGTAATAGGGGGCCCGTTTGGGAGACCTGCAACTTTACCTATTGGAAGGAGGTGAATCGTAATGAGCACTTTCGACAAAGTAAGAGACATCACTGTTGAACAACTGAGCGTTGACGCTGACGAAGTAAAGATGGAATCCGCTTTCATCGATGATCTCGGCGCTGACTCCCTCGATATCGTTGAGCTGATCATGGCTTTCGAAGAGGAATTCGGTGTTGAAATCCCTGATGAAAAAGCTGAAAAAATCCGCACTGTAGCTGACGCTGTTAAACTGCTGGATGAAGAAAAATAATGCTTTACCTGCTTATGTTTAGGGAACCCCTTGTGGGTTCCCGGACACAAGCTACTCTACTTTAGTCCTGAAATGGGGGATATTTGTTGAAACTACCAGTGCTGAAAATCGGTAAGCTTGTTGCTGAAGTACCGATTATACAAGGAGGCATGGCTATCAGGCTGTCTACAGCCCGTTTGGCAGCTGCTGTAGCTAAAGAAGGCGGTATTGGACTTATCGCAGCGTCCGGCATGAGCTTTGACGAACTGCGTACAGAAATACGTCTGGCAAGAAAACTTACAGGTGGCAAAGGTATTATCGGTATTAATGCAATGTTTGCGGCAAGAGAGTTTTTAGGTCTGATTACTACCGCTGCACAAGAGAAAATAGATTTAATCGTAGCCGGCGCCGGTTTTTCAAGAGATATTTTTGCCGTCGGACGTAAATATGGTGTCGAAGTAGTACCGATTGTTTCTTCTGTAAAACTGGCTAAGATTTCTGAGAAGCTGGGAGCTTCTGCTATCGTTGTCGAAGGCACCGAAGCAGGCGGTCACTTGGGAACCCAGCAATCTATTAAAGAGATACTTCCGGAGATTGTTAAATCCGTTAATATACCTGTTATTGCTGCCGGCGGCGCTGTCTGCGGCAGTGATGTTGCCGAGCTTTTGAAGCTGGGCGCAAGCGGTGTGCAGATGGGCAGCAGATTTGCTGCCAGTGAGGAATCCAACGGCGCACCTGCTTTAAAAGAATTCTATCTTAAAATGACTAAAGAAGATGTTGTGCAGATTGATAGCCCTGTAGGCTATAAGGGACGTGCTATCCGCAATCCCTTTGCACAGTTATCTTTAGAAAATAAAGCTCCTAAACCCACCACCTGCGATTTGTGCTTAAAGCACTGCACCCACAGCTTCTGTATTATCAGAGCGCTGACACGTGCGCAGCAGGGTGACGTAGAAACCGGTCTTGTTTTCACCGGTGCCAATATGTGGAAAATCAAGGGAATACTGCCTGTAAAAGAAATCTTCAGGCGTATAAAGGATGAAATTTCAAAAATTTGATTACGAGGTGAACTATTTTGAGTAAAAGAAGAGTTGTAGTAACTGGCGTTGGCCCTGTAACTCCTATCGGTATCGGCAAGGATACCTTCTGGAATAACCTGGTTGCCGGTAAATCCGGTATCGGCCCTATCAGTCAGTTTGACACTACTGATTTCACAGTAAAGATTGCCGGTGAGGTTAAGGATTTTGATTACACTGCTTTCATCGATAAAAAAGAAGGCAAGCGTATGGACCGTGTAACCCACTTTGCAGTTGCTGCTGCTAAGCTGGCTATCGAAGATGCTAAGCTGGATATGAGCAAGGAAAATCCTCTGCGCTGCGGCGTTTGCGTTGGCAGCGGTATCGGCGGCATCCACACCTTCCTGGAGCAATCCCTGAAGCTGGGTTCCAAAGGCCCGTCCAAAATCAGCCCGTTCTTCATTCCAATGGAAATTCCGAACATGTCTGCAGGCCAGATTGCTATTGCAACCGGTCTGAAAGGTCCTAACACCGCTATCGTAACTGCATGTGCTACCGGCACCAACTGCATCGGCGACGCTCTGCGCACCATTCAATACGGTGATGCTGACGTAATGCTGGCAGGCGGCACCGAAGCTGCAGTTTCTCCGATTGCTATCGCAGGCTTTGCTAACATGAAGGCTCTGTCCACCAACAATGAAAACCCTGAAGCAGCATCCTGCCCGTTTGATAAAAAGCGTGATGGCTTTGTAATGGGTGAAGGCGCAGGCGTTCTGGTTCTCGAAGAGCTGGAGCATGCTAAGGCTCGTGGCGCACACATCTATGCTGAGCTGGCCGGCTTTGCTATGAACTGCGACGCATACCACATCACCGCTCCGGACCCGACCGGCGAAACTCCGGCAGCCTGCATCGCTGCAGCAGTTGCTGACGCTGGCGTAAAACCGGAAGAGGTTGACTACATCAACGCTCATGGTACTTCTACCCATCGTAATGACCTGGGCGAAACCATTGCCTTCAAGAAGGTATTTGGCGAGCATGCTTACGAACTGTGCATCAGCTCCAACAAATCCATGATCGGCCATCTGCTGGGCGCTGCCGGCGGTGTAGAAGCTATTGCTACCGTTATGACTATCGAAAACGATATCATTCCGCCGACCATCAACTACCAGGATAAGGATTTGGACGATCCGGAAGGTCCGCTGGATCTGGATTATGTACCGAACGAAGCTCGTAAGAAAGTTGTTAATGTTGCACTGAGCGACAACCTGGGCTTTGGTGGTCACAACGCTTCTATCGTATTCAAAAAATACGTTGATTAATAAGCAGGATTGATTAAAATGCAGGAAAAACGTACACAGCAGCTGCAGAGCTTCTGCCAGGGGCTGGGTATCCATATGCATGATTTAGAGCTTCTTGACATGGCTCTGACCCATACATCTTATGCCCATGAAGCTAAGCAGTATCCTAAACCGCATCATAATGAGCGGATTGAGTTTTTGGGTGATTCCGTGCTCAGCGTTATCGTGAGCACCTACATGTATAAGAACTTTCCTGATTTGGCTGAAGGCCAGCTCACCAAGCTGCGTGCTTATCTGGTTTGCGAAGGCTCTCTGTATGAATATGCCAAAAAGATTCATCTGGGTGACTATCTGCAGCTGGGCAAGGGCGAGGAGCTGAGCGGAGGACGCGAGCGCCCCTCCATCCTGGCTGATGCTTTTGAATCTGTTTTGGGTGCCATCTACCTAGATCAGGGCTTTGAGGTCGTACAGGCCTACCTGTTGGGCATGATGCAGTCGGAAATAGATTTCATCTGTCGCCATGGTATCTTTAATGATTACAAGACACGTTTGCAGGAGTATCTGCAGCGTGACGGCGATGCAGATATTCATTATGTTCTTTTAGGCAGCACCGGTCCGGAGCATAACAAGGTATTTACCTCTCAGGTAATGTTGGGGAATACTGTTATAGGCGAGGGCAGCGGTCGTACTAAAAAAGATTCGGAGCAGCATGCTGCTAAGCAGGCGCTAGCACAGCTGCATGTAAAGAATCAGGAATAACATTACAATATCGGCCTACGGTAGCAATACCGTAGGTCTTTTATTTTGCCTGCAGGCAGCTTTACGGGCTTCATAGCGCACAAAAAAATCCCCTCTTCCTGTTCGGAAAGAGGGGATTGCAGTATATGGCTTAGTGTTGTTTTTCGTAGGGCTGGTTCATCAAAGCTTCGTCATCGAAGTAGTTGATTCGCATTGCCTCGCGTACGTCATGCAGAGTTGCAGCAGCAGCAGCTTCAGCTTCCTTGCTGCCTGCACGCAGGATTTCATAAACCTCAGGGATGCGTTGCTCCCAATAGTGACGGCGCTCACGGATGGGCTCCAGCACGTCCTGCAGCACGTTGTTGAGGAACTTCTTAACCTTTACGTCACCCAGACCACCGCGTTGGTAGTGAGCCTTCAGCTCGTCCAGGTTAGCATAGTCCGGCAGAAATTTGGCAAAGTGCTCTTCAGTGCTGAAAGCGTCCAGATAGGTGAAAACAGTATTGCCTTCAATCTTACCGGGATCCTCTACGCGTACATGGTCAGGATCGGTGTACATGGACATAACCTTCTTTTTGATATCCTCCGGTTCATCGGAAAGATAAATGCAGTTGCCCAGGGATTTGCTCATCTTAGCCTTGCCGTCAATGCCGGGCAGACGCAGGCAGGCATCATTTTGCGGCAGCATGATATCCGGGTCAACCAGAGTTTCGCCGTACACGGAATTGAACTTGTGCACGATTTCCTTGCATTGCTCCAGCATCGGCAGCTGGTCTTCGCCTACAGGCACTACAGTAGCGCGGAAAGCGGTAATATCTGCAGCCTGGCTGATAGGATAGCAGAAGAAGCCGGTAGGAATGCTTGCTTCAAAGTTACGCATTTTGATTTCGTTCTTAACGGTCGGGTTACGCTGTAGACGGGATACAGTAACCAGGTTCATATAGTAGAAGGTCAGCTCGGTCAGCTGCGGTACCATGGATTGAATGAAAAGGGTAGATTTAGCAGGATCAAGACCGCATGCCAGATAATCCAGTGCTACCTCGATGATGTTCTTACGTACCTTTTCCGGATGCTCAGCGTTGTCTGTAAGCGCCTGGGCATCAGCAATCATGATATATACCTTATCATATGCACCAGAATTTTGCAGCTGTACACGCTGGCGCAGAGAGCCTACATAGTGGCCTACATGCAGACGTCCGGTAGGACGGTCGCCGGTCAGGATAATTTTACTCATATTAGTCTTACCTCTTTTTGTTCTTATATTTATATAATAATTATAAATGCACTGACGTAAACTGTCAACGCAACCTTATTTTACGAACATAGCATAGTATCCGTTGAAGAAGATATACAGCACTATCAGCGGCAGAATGTAGGTAGCATAGAAGCGAATCCATTTGGGGAAGGGAATGCCCTTACCGGTATCTGCCTCTGCAATAAAGTTATCCCAGCCCCAACCGTAACGGCTGGTGCAGAAGCTGAGATAAATCAGACTGCCCAAGGGCAGCAAATTGTTGCTGACAAGGAAGTCTTCGAGGTCAAGAATGCAGGTGCCTTTGCCCAAGGGCTGAATGTGGCCCCACAGATTGAAACCCAGCACGCAGGGCAGGGAAAGCAGGATAATCGCGATAATGTTAAAGCGAATAGTCTTTTTGCGCTCCCAACCGGTTAAATCGCAGATGCAGGAGGTAATGTTTTCGAATACAGCGATTACTGTAGACATGGCTGCGAAAAGCATGAACAGGAAGAACAGAGTACCCCAGATACGGCCGCCGCTCATGGCGTTGAACACGTTGGGGAGGGTGATGAACAGCAGGTTTGGACCGCTGTCGGGGTTGATGCCGAAGCTGAAGCAGGCCGGGAAAATAATTAGGCCGGAAACAATCGCTACAAAGGTATCCAGTGCCATAATCCACATTGCTTCACCGGTCAGGCGCTGTTCCTTGCCGATGTAGCTGCCGAAGATAGCCAGTGCGCCGATGCCAAGGCTCAGCGTGAAGAAGGCTTGTCCCATAGCGGCGAAAACTACCTCGCGGATACCGTGCTCCAGCACTCTGTTGAAGTCAGGATAGAGATAATATTTAAGACCTGCGGAACTGTTGGGCAGAGTAATGGAGTTTATTGCCAGAATCAGCATGAGCAGCAGCAGACAGGCCATCATATTTTTGGTGATACGCTCAACGCCGGCTTTGACGCCTAGATAGCAGACACCGAAGCAGGAGAGAACGATAATAATCATATTGCCTGCCATAGTTACGGGGTCGCTCAGCAGACTGCCGAAAACGTTGCCGACACCTTTGGCGTCCAGACCAACAAAGCCGCCGACAGCCATTTTGTAGAAATAATACAGCATCCAGCCGGAAACCGTGGTATAGAACATCATCAGAAGAACGTTGCCGGCAATAGCACCGTATTTATAAAGATGCCATTTTGTACCGGCAGGCTCCAGTACGTCGAAGGATTTTGCAGCGCTGCGTACACTAGCACGGCCGACAGCAAATTCCGCTACCATGATGGGCAAGCCCAAAAGCAGCAAAAAGCAAAGATAAATTAAAACGAAGGAGGCACCTCCGTATAAGCCCGTAATAAACGGGAAACGCCAGACATTGCCTAAGCCGATAGCACAGCCGGCAGATATTAAAATAAAGCCAAGACGTGAGGAAAAGCTTTCTCTTTCCATAAATATATACCTACTCCCTAAAAATTTTTGGATAAGTTAATTATAAGCGAAAGGTTGGTTATAAGCAATAAAAAACTGCATCCCACGGCTTGGGCAGCAGGATGCAGTGCAAAAGGTCTTATTTCTTTTCAGCAGGAGCTTGTTCCGGTGCTTTGTACGGAGAGAAGCTGAAGTTTTGCAACTTAGCATCTTTGCCGAAGACAAAGGACATAACTACGATTTTTTCTTTGGAGAAGCCTGCGATATAGGTTACCTTATCTGCCTGGTCATAGCGCTCAAAGCTGAAAAATTTAGTTTCCTTTAAGGAACCAAATTGTTGCTTAACCTGTCTTTGGATAGCAGTGAAGTTTTTCTGGTCCATTGTTTTGCTCAGTTCAGCGCTAAGAGCCGGAGCAAATGTTGCATAGCTGGTAGCAGCATCACCTTCAAGAGCTGTCATCATCTTTTCAGCGGTTCTTTGCTCCTTGTTCAAATCGCCGCCGTCAGCAGCAAATGCCAGACTGCTAAATGCAAATGCAAGCAGCATAGTTAAGACTAAAACTAATTTTTTCATTTACATTACCTCCAATTAAATATAGCTTAAAAGCCTATTCTATATATAATCATAACTGTTTTTTCTCAATTAGTAAAGTCTTTTAAAAGCATTTTAAGAAAAATTTGATTTTTAGTTTGGGAGTGCGTCATTATCTTGACATAAGAATACTGGTGCCACGCGGATGACACCAGTATTCGATAACAGCTATTTTATTGTTGCTTTACTAAAGCTTTAGTTTGCATACACCGATGTGAAGGTCTGCTGATTATCTGTTTAGCCTTTAGCCTTGCCAAAGCGCCAGGTTGCACCAATGCCGCCCATCATTTCGCCGCTGGAGCTGGACATGCTGAAGTTCAGCATGAAGTCTTTGTTCGGATAGTGGAAGAAGCCAAGAGCAATACCGGTTTTACCTTTGTACTGGCCTACGCCAACGGAGAATTCGGTAGGAGCTTCGGGGGAGTAGCCGATAGATTTCAGGGAAGCGATAGCAGCAGCCATTGCACCAACCTTATTTACGCGGGTATCCAGTTCGTCGATACGGTTATCAAGGCGGGCGATTTCGCCGCGGCGGATAGCAGCCTCTGCATTGAAGGCTCCAACTGCAGTGCCGTTGTACTCAGAATGAGCAGTCAGTTCTTGATCCAGATCACCGAGATAGCCAAGGTCGGAAAGTTTGATTTCGTTAGTGTTTTTGTCTTTGATTTTAACGTCGCCTCCTTCGGAAACGATGTCATCTTTAACATTCAGGTTCGCAGCAATATCTGTTGCGCCGTCAGCTGCTACAAAGAAATTGCCTTCTGCAGCGGAAAAAGTGCCATCAACTTCGAGTTTACCGTTAAGTTTAGAATCGCCGGTAACAGTCAAGGTATCTGTAGTAGTGCCACCGGCAACATTTAAACCGCCTTTAAGAGTAGCTTTATCAGTAACTTCGAGTTTGCCGTTAAGTTTAGAATCGCCGGTAACAGTCAGGTCACCTTGGAGGTTAGAATTGCCAGTAACAGTCAAGGTATCTGTAGTAGTGCCACCGGTAACATTTAAACCGCCGCCAACAGCTGCGTTGTTGGTAACGTTCAGGCTACCAGCAGTTGCAGCGCCGGTAACAGACAGTGTGTCTGTAGTAGCACCACCGGTAACTTCTAAACCTCCTTTGAGGGTTGACTTTCCTTCCGCATCAAGGGTAGATTTTACTGCTGTTGCACCATCAGCTGCTACAGAGAAGTTGCCGCCGGCAGCACTGATAGCACCATTTTCGCCTACAATGAATTGGCCGCCATCTGTACCAACTGCCAGTGTGCCTTTTACAGTCGCGTTTCTACTAACAGACAAATTATCATCTACAGTAATTTGGCCTGTGGTATGGAGACCTGTATTCACATAAATATTATTCATATTATCAGTTTGGATTTTTTGACCGTTTATAGTAATAGAGCCATTAGTGCCATCAATTGTAACTTTATCCAAATCAAGGTCGGTAATACGGGGGAACCCTGTAGATCCTCCTTTTACATATACTATATCACTTAGATTGCCTTTGTACAAACTCTCTGCGTACACCGGCCCACCATAAATACCGGCCAAAGCAGCAGTGCAAACCATAATGGCAACAATTTTTTTCGACATAGTCTTTTTCATAAAAATCACACTCCTCTGAAATTTTTTGTATTATGTGAGTTAAGCCTTTAGAGGAAAAAGATTTACAGCAACGTAGATATAAGTACATATTGGATAAGGAATATATTGTTCATTTTTTGCCGGATTCTTCATCCTCTCATTATAATTATTATAATATCGCGGTTTAACTACAGTCAAATAAATCAATTTATAAACATAGTTTATTAATTTAAAAGATGACTATATCTTATAAACTAAAAACGGAATTTCAAACGATAAAAAACAAGAAAATTAAGATAAAATTGACAAGCTATCAAGCGCAATTAAATTGTGAATTTTTACTGCTTTTTTCTACGTAGCTACAGTAAGGAATACCTTGCATTACTAGAAAGTAAAGATCAACCCGCCTAGCGGGTGGCTTTTATTTTTCGGGCATAGCCCTATCTTCAGCAGCCACACATAAATATGTCTTTTATTGGCCTGCCAGCCATGCAATTATTACTTGCTACCCATAAATGGATCTTTAGGATCAAATAACACTAACTGGTCCATTTCTTTATCTCGCTCCAATTGATTTGCTATGTATTCTTTTATTGCAGTAGTATTTTTACCTACTGTATCTACATAGTATCCCTTACACCAAAATTCGCGATTTCGATATGCAAATTTAATATTTCCAAACCGTTGAAACATCATCAGACTACTTTTTCCTTTTAAGTATCCTACGAAATACGAAACGCTCATTTTGGGCTGGATACTTAACAACAGATGTACATGATCTGGACATACTTCTCCCTCTATTATTTCTACTCCTTTCCATCCGCATATTGTTCTTAATATATACATTATCGCCAATCTTTTTTCTTCATAAAAAATTTTTCTACGATATTTGGGCGCAAATACTATATGGTACTTACAATTCCACTTGGTATGTGCTAAACTATTTACGATATTATCTTGCTTTTTCGGCATTTTAATGTTCTCCTAATGTGTTTTTTACTTTGACTGGCAGGTCATTAGTATATTAACACATTAGGAGCTTCTTTTCTTTGCTCACCGCTTAAGCTCTTTTTAACCCCGCCACAATGGCGGGGTTTTTGCATACAAAAAGCGCTGCGTCCAAAGGGACGCAGCGGCTTTAAGGATAGAACTGAAAAGCAGCTCGATTTATTTTACATTTTGGACTTCCGGGTGCTGCAGACATTGAAACATCATTTCTGCCAGAGAGCGCTTCAGAAGCTGATTGAATTCATCAACAGTGTGGTCGCTCAATGGCTTGCTTGCTGCCGGATAAGATTTTTTATTAGTGCCGAAAATCAGCTCATCCAGGCTGCATTTAAGATGTTGGGAGATACGGATGGCAATTGCCAGGCTTACGCCGGTCTTACCGTTTTCCAGATTGCTCATGTGGGTTTGGGAAATATTAATCGCTTTTGCCAGGCTTTGCTGAGACACCTGTGATTTGGTGCGCATTTGTTTGATATTGTTGCCGATAAGCTTGTAGTCAGGATTTACAGTTAAGCTTGCCATAATAACACCTCCAGCTGTTGTTTAACAATAGCATATTTTATCTTCATCGGTATGAACGCGAGCCGTTGCTTCGTCCTTCAAGTATATTATGACAGATTTATACCTGAATGTCCCTACACCAAATGGCGATTTCGGGTAGGATAGGGCAGTATTTTTATAAAAAAAAGACGAATTTTATTTACAAAATTTACTATTTGAATATCTTTATATTGTTAACTAATAATAAAAAATAGTAAACCAAATTTTGGCTGAATAAGGAGCCGAGTCAGCGGCATAAAGATAAGTTAGACTATGTCATCAGCTAAAGTTGCAAATGACAGCGCAACGTGTTATATTAAGGATAGATTATATGAAAATGAGGTGTATTATGCTTACTGCTGCTGATTTTGATCAACTGGGCTTTTGGGAGGATGCTACTCCGGAAGAAAATATTACGGTGTACGGTATGGATTTTGGCACGGATTATATTATGCTGACGGATGATTTGGGCAAAACACCGCTGGATGCCAAAAAGTTTATCGTTGTTGCTGCTTATGATGATGCTGACTGCTTTTTGTGGGGTGTAGAGCTGAAAAACTTTGCGGCACTCAAGGAGCTGTGCGCTCAATATGCACCCGGAAGTGCGGAGCTTTTTCAGGCGCTGAAGGAATATAAGCTGCCGAAGAAAAAATAAAACAGTGCAATACGGCAGGCTTGTTCTGCCAAAGAAAAAACTGCTGTCCTGCGTCTGTGACGCTAGGCAGCAGTTTTTAGCTTGCAGTAATTTATTCCATGGCGAAAACAGTATCAACGCTGGCTTTAATCGTAATTTCCTGCGCAGAGATGCTTGTTTCGGGGGCAACAGCTCTGTCGGATGCAGCCATCAGCTTCATGTTGCCATAGGAGCGCCCCATGCCGCCGCTGTAGGTGCTGATGTTGGCGCTCAGCAGCTTGCCGAGCGTGCGTCCGCCGGCATTGGCAACCACGGCAGCCTGCTGGCGTGCGTTTTCAACAGCCTGAGCCAGCAGTTTGTTGCGGTAAAGCTCTCTGCTGCTGACGCTGAAGGAAATATTATTGATTGTATCAACGCCGGCAGCACTGATTTTATCAATTACCGGACCAAGCTTGCTGATATCCTTGAGCTTGATGCGCACACTGTTGCTGGCGGTATAACCGGTGATTTTACCCTTGATATCGGTATCTGGATAAAGAGTATAGCTTGTTGTTGTAATATCATTACCCAGAATATTGCAGCCAAGAAGATTACGCTTAACACTATCCATTTTGGCGGCAGATGCGCTTGTTGCTTCGGCAGCGGTACGGCCCTTGCCATTGACATCAAAGCTGATTACGGCAGTATCCGGTGCCACCTCAATGCTTGCGTTGGCGCTGACGCTGATGCTCGGTGTATCAGGCTGTGCTGCCATAGCATTTGTACTGCCGATAAGCAGCAGGCAGACGGTAAGCAGGGCACAAAGCATTTGTTTAATCTTAGTCATATTTCTAACCTCCTGACTCTGATTTAATCAGCTTAATTATAGCATATAAATACAATTTTAACCTGAAAGACACAGAAAAAACACGAACCGGCAGGAGCATGACATTAATAAATAAAATGAAGCAGTTGCTTAACTTACTTACTTTTAACACTTACTGCCGTCAAAGCATTTTCTTAATGGTACAAATGTGCTATAATAAAAAACGCAATAAGAAGCAGGAGGTGCGCTTTATTTATGAAGAAAAAAGAGCGTGACAGGCTGCAGGTAGAATATATCTGTCCTGATTGCGGAAAACATTTGGCTTGGGCGCTGCCTACCGCTGCAATACAATGTCCGTGCGGACAGTGGGTGGATAATAACAATCGTTTAAAAGATAAGAGCGAGGTTTATCTGCCTTTAGACAGTGAGCAGACTGTACTTTTTTAATGGGGGTAAGAAACATGGCAACAATTTGGCAACAGGCTGAAGAATTAAAAGATGAAATGGTCGAACGCCGCAGAGATTTGCATAGACATCCGGAAACAGGCTGGACGGAATTCCGTACGGCAAGCATGATTATCGGTGAGCTGAAAAATCTTGGCTATGATGTTAAATTCGGCGATGACGTTATTGACGAAAAATCTATGATGGGCGTGCCGAGCGAGGCAGAGCTGGCTGATTATATGCAAAGAGCAATCAGCGAAGGTGCGGATCCGGAGCTGGTAAAGAAGATGGCAGGCGGCAAGACCGGTATCGTGGCAACTCTTAAAACAGATAAACCCGGTAAAACAGTTGCCTTCCGCTTTGATATGGACTGCAACGATGTAGAAGAGGAGCGCAGCGAGGAGCATCGCCCAGCTAAGGAAGGCTTTGCTTCCGAACATAAAAAGGCTATGCATGCCTGCGGTCATGACGGTCACGTAACCATCGGCCTGTCGGCAGCAAAGCTGCTTGCCGCCAATAAAGCACGTTTGGCAGGCACCATAAAATTGATTTTCCAACCTGCGGAGGAAGGTGTACGCGGTGCCTTCGCTATGATGAACGCCGGTGTAGTTGATGATGTCGATTATCTGTTCGGCGGTCATATCGGCTTCAAGGCTACTACAAACAACTGCCTGGTAACGATGACTGACGGTTTTCTGGCAACTACGAAACTGGATGCGGAATTTACCGGTGTGTCTGCCCACGCAGGCGCTGCTCCGGAGCAGGGCAAGAATGCTTTGTTGGCAGCAGCACAGGCTGCAATTTCCCTGAATACCATTCCCCGTAACAGCAAGGGCTCCAGCCGTATTAACGTAGGCGTACTCAACGCCGGCACCGGACGCAATGTTGTGCCTGATATCGCTGCTATTAAGCTGGAAACACGCGGTGCTACTACCGAAATTGATGAATACATGGTTACCGAGGCTAAGCGCATTCTTAATGCCTGCGCCGCTATGTATGACGTTAAGGTAAAAATCACCATGGCCGGGGCTGCACCTGCCTGCTTTGCAGACAAGGAGCTGGGCCATGAGGTAGCAGAGCTGATTGAGGAAAAATGTCATTATGACGAGGTTGTTGAATATGTGGACATGGGCGGCAGCGAGGACTGCGGTTACTTCATGGAGCGCGTACAGCAGCACGGCGGCCGTGCTCTGTATATGATGTACGGTACCAAAATCGCCGCAGGTCATCACAACAGTCACTTCGATTTCAATGAGGATTGCCTGTGGAAGGCTGCTGCTACCGTTACGGAAATCGCTGTACATTTCAGCAACAAGTAAATAATTAATCAAAACTGCCATGATTTTGCCATAATCTTATGCTATACTTATAAGCATAAACAAAAGCAATATCTTGGAGGCATATATTATGAAATCACTTAAAAAAATCGCTTTAGTATTTTCCTGCATGGCGCTGTTGGGTGCCGGCAGTGCTTTCGCCGCTGACGCGGCTCAATCCTCTCCCCTGGATGAGGTACAGGCAAATCCTGAGGTAATGCGCGCACCGGGAACCTATGTTACCCGTGGTGAAATCGTTGCTGTAGAGGATGGTATGTATGTTATTAAAGGCGAGGGCAGCAGAAATATGGTTGCAGCTATTGTTGACCGTGATACCTACGTTGTGGAGGGTGCCAGCGGTAAGCTGCGTCTGCCCTATGCTTTAAAGGAAGGCCAGAAGGTTACTGCTTATTATTCCGCAACCATGACACGCAGCATGCCGCCGCAAAGCCATGCTCTGGCGATTGTGATTGAAGACAGCGAAGAGCCTGCAAGCTTTTTTGAGGTAGCACAGGCAAGTCTTGCTAAGGATGGAAGCTATGTAACCGTACTCAACACCAATAATGATGTTATTGCAACGATTGATGCAGCTGCCTGCGCAGACTTCGCTAAGATTAAAAAAGGCGATAAGCTGCTTGTTTGGAGCAGCATGATGAGTCTGAGCTTGCCAGCTCAGACTCATCCTGAGAAGGTAGTCATACTTCCGTAAGGACGCGCAATAAAGCACAATAATAAATAACAAAAATATGAATTTGATTTGTAAAGAGGGTTAGTTAAAAAATGAAGATTTTTATGGATACTGCTAATGTAGAGGAGATTGCCAAATTTGTCGATTGGGGTGTTGTGTATGGTGTTACAACCAACCCGAGCCTGATTGCCAAAAGCGGCCGTACACAAGCTGAGGTTATTCCGGAAATTGCCAAGCTGGTTGCCGGTCCTGTCAGCGCTGAGGTTATCAGCACCGAATGTGACGGCATGGTAGAGGAAGCACGCAAGCTTGTAAAGATTGCGGATAACATCGTTATTAAAATTCCCTGCATCCCGGAAGGCCTGAAGGCAGTAAAAATTCTGAGCGCGGAAGGTATTAAAACCAATGTAACTCTGGTATTCAGTATGGCCCAGGCTTTGCTAGCCGCACGCGCAGGTGCCAGCTATGTCAGCCCGTTTATCGGACGCTTGGACGATATCGGTGAAAACGGTGTACAGCTGGTAGAAAACATTGTTAAAGCTTTTAAGCTTTATGGCATTACTACCGAAGTAATTGCTGCAAGCATCCGTAATCTGGAACACGTGGAAAAGGTTATGCTGACAGGATGCCAGATTGCAACTATTCCGACTAAGGTGTTGGAGCAGATGATTGTCCATCCGCTGACAGATAAAGGGCTGGCGCAGTTTATGGCTGATTATAAAAACAGCCTGAAATAAAAATCTTAGAATATTGTTACTGAGTCCGCAGCTTTAATTATAGTGAATAATTTTGGCTGCGGCTAGTTTTTCGTGAGTTTGAGGGAGGGGTTTGATGAACTTAAAAAAAGCTTTGCAGGCTTTTCTTGTTACTGTATCCTGTGGCGTGCTGAACATAGCAGGCGCACAGCAAAGACCGGTATTTATTCCGGAGGATTATGTTGCCGAGAAGGCGCAGGCGGATTTTGTCGCCAATGGACCGAAGCTGCTTTTCAGCGACAGTCCGGAAACTGTTTATAATAACGGTATACTGTACCGAGATAAGGTGGAGGGTGATGTACGTTTATTTCTGCATCATGTCAATGGTGTTGCCGGTAAGAAAAAGCTGGCGGTAATGCTGAAGAATACAGACAATCTGCGCCCTGTGACTTACAATGTAACACGCAGCGGTGTGGCAGGCTTTAACTATGATTATATGCGTGACGGCAAAAACTCTCAAAAGGAATATTTTGATGACAGCAGCCAGAAGCCGCAGGATGGCAAGCTGGGCTTTGGCCGCAGTCATGAGCTGCTCAGCGGTCGCGGAATTATTCTGCCGACAGATAAGCTGTATACGGCAACTATTGACCTGCACTTTGACAAGCCTGTTGAGGTAAGTGTACTGATGTGCGAAACAAAGAGTGATCTGGAGCTGTTTAACGAGGCTGCCGCAATTCAGCCGATGGATGAACATCCGCTGCGCGGTACATTTGAGGCTGCAGACTGGAACTATACGCTGAAAAAGCCTGTCAATGCGCCGGAAAAACCGCTCATGCTGGAGCTGGCAACGTCGCAGGAGGGCTATGCCAAGGGCGTTGATGCTACTACCGGACTGCCTGCGGAAAACTACGGTAACTACGGCGTTATCTATAAGGTAAACTTTACTGTTACCGGTAAAAAGCCTATCAGCTTTATTTTGAATCCGATCGGCGGACCATTTGCCGGCTATGGCGTACTGGAAAATAAAACTAAGGGTGAGCGTCAGCTGCTGGCATTACCGGAGAGCACGGTGTGCGTAGGGACAAAAATAGAGGAAGCCATTGAGCTTGGAAAGCTGAAAGCAGGAGAATACAGCTTTATCTGGTCTCCTCCCGGAGCCTCTAATCTGCCTGTGCAGTTAATCTGGGAGAAAACCGAATAAATGGTATAGGTTAACTAATACTGTCGGACAAAGTTCTGACAGTACTTTTTTTATATCTTGAATCAAGTGTTAATGAGAAGCATTTTCTATTCTTTGTTATGTTTTTTCTATATGAGTAATTTTAGAATTAAGAATGAATTGATTATCTGCTAGACAACAGCAAAAAAAGTAGAAATTTATTTGTGATTATTTTGTAGATTGGTACTAAAAATACTTGACAATTTTAACGGAGGGTGTATAATTCTAAATGAGAATTATTTTTGATAAAGGATGGTGAAAATGGCTAAAAGAAACACTATTCAAAGACAACTTGTTATCGCGGCTGTACGTTTTTTAGCAGATCACCCTACTGCTGAAGAAGTATATGACCGCATCACTATGGAGTATCCCGATATCAGCAAAGGTACCGTTTACCGCAACCTTAATTCTTTGGTTGAAAGCGGCCTGCTGAGCAAGGTTTCCGTTCCTAGCGGTGCTGATCGTTTTGATCATATTCTCGCAAGACATTATCACATCAAATGCACTGAATGCGGTAAGTTTATGAACGTAGAAAACTTTGATTATATCCCGGATATGGATGAAAAGGTAGCTGCTGTAACTGGCTACAAAATGAATCATCATGATATTGTTTTCAGCGGTATCTGCCCTGAATGCCAAAAGGAAATGGCAGAGCGCCCTGTAAGCGAAGAAGTTTTGGGTGATGACCAAAACTGATTCTAAGGCTATATAAGCTTTAGTTTGGGAAGGCTGTTGCGTCGTTTTCAAGAGGAGGAATTGAAAATGGATTTAAAAGGTAGCAAGACTGAAAAAAATTTGCAGACCGCTTTTGCCGGCGAGTCTCAGGCTCACACTAAGTACCAATATTATGCAAGTGCAGCCAAAAAAGAAGGCTATAACCAAATTGGCGCTATTTTTACCGAAACTGCCGGTAATGAAAAAGAGCATGCTAAATTGTGGTTCAAGGCACTGCATGGTGGCGCTGTTCCCCAGACTATTGAAAATCTGAAGGATGCAGCTGCAGGCGAAAACTATGAGTGGACCGAAATGTATGCCGAATTTGCCAAGGTTGCCAAAGAGGAAGGCTTTGATAAAATTGCATTCCTGTTTGAAGAAGTAGGCAAGATTGAAAAAGAGCATGAAGAAAGATATCGTGCGCTTTTGGCAAACATTGAGAATGACCGTGTTTTCCAACGTGAAGAGAAAAAGGTTTGAATCTGCACTAACTGCGGCAAGATTGTTATTGCTGAAAAGGCTCCGGAAAAATGTCCGGTATGCGACCATCCTCAAGGTTATTTCGAGCTGAAGGTAACCAACTATTAATTTGCTGAAGCAGAATTAATTATAGACGCTTTAAAAGGCTTTAATGGGGATTTCTGCGACAGAACGTAAAACAAAATAGCAGCATAAGAGGCAAACAGCGAGGCAAAAGCCTGCTGTCTGCCTCTTTTTTGCGTAAAGAAAAAAGCTGCCGCATTTGCGGCAGCCGGGCTGCGCCCTTTTCAGTAGAAAAGCAGCTGGGTTTTGTAGACAGCGCTGACGCCGGCGTTCAGGGCAAAAAGACAGCCAAGCGAAAGTGCTATGAGCAGAGCAGCTTCCTTGCTGTTTAACGGCTGTTGCTGGTGCATGGCACGGCTGATAGCCTTGCCGCATAAAACGATCAGCATGCCCAAAAGAAATAAAGAGAAAAATATATTCAGCATTATAATGGCTCCTTTTGTTATAAGCTGTTTACAAGCGGATAAATATTTATAGGATTAGTATACCACACTTTTCGTGAAATATGGTATACTATTATAGATATATTCAGCAAAATATCGCAGATTTAGATTCTGCCATGTTCCAAAAAGAGAAGGGTGATTAGTATGGAAACAAGAGTAGCTGTTATCTCTCTGATTGTAACGCAGCCTGAGGCTGTGGAAGAGCTTAACGCAATTTTGCATACCTACAGCAGTTATATTATCGGCCGCATGGGCCTGCCCTATCGCCAGAAGAATGTTAATATTATCTGCGTTGCCGTTGATGCACCGCAGGATATTATCAGCGCTATGAGCGGTAAACTGGGACTGCTGGCCGGTGTAAATACCAAAACTGTTTATTCCAACGTAATTGCCAAGGAATAGACTGCTGGATACAAACTATCTGACGGGAAAGATATTACTGACCTGTAAGGAGGAGACAAAATGTATAATGCAAAATCAATGAAGGCCGAAGAATTTATCTGTCATGAGGAAATCCTCGACACACTTGCTTATGCTGAGGCCAACAAAAACAACAAGGAGCTGCTGGAGCAGATTATTGCCAAAGCCAAGCTGCGCAAGGGCTTGAGCCATCGTGAGGCTAGCGTACTGCTTGCCTGCGAGGACGAAAAGCTGGTACAGGAAATGTTTGCTCTGGCTGAGCAGATTAAAAAGGACTTTTATGGCAACCGTATAGTGCTGTTTGCTCCGCTGTATTTATCCAACTATTGTATCAATCACTGCGTATATTGTCCTTACCATGCAACTAATAAGCATATCGGACGTAAAAAGCTGACTCAGGACGAGGTGCGTGCTGAGGTTATCGCACTGCAGGATATGGGCCATAAGCGTTTGGCGCTGGAGGCTGGCGAGGACCCGGTAAACAATCCGATTGAGTATATTCTGGACTGCATTAAGACTATCTATTCTATTAAGCATAAAAACGGCGCTATCCGCCGCGTAAACGTAAACATTGCGGCTACTACCGTAGAAAATTACCGTAAGCTGAAGGAAGCGGGCATTGGTACCTATATCCTCTTCCAGGAAACCTATCATAAGGAAAGCTATGAAAACTTGCACCCGCGTGGACCGAAGCACAATTACGCTTACCATACGGAGGCGATGGACAGAGCGATGGAGGGCGGCATTGATGATGTAGGCTTGGGTGTACTGTTCGGTTTGGAGCGTTACCGTTACGAATTGGCCGGCCTTTTGATGCATGCCGAGCATCTGGAGGCAGTACACGGCGTAGGTCCGCATACCATCAGCGTACCGCGTATCAAACGCGCCGATGATATCGACCCGGGTGTTTTTGACAACGGTATTGATGATGCAACCTTCTGCAAGATTATTGCTATTATCCGCATTGCTGTTCCGTATACAGGTATGATTATTTCTACACGTGAAAATCAGGCTGTGCGTGAAAAGGCACTGCATCTTGGTATTTCTCAGATTAGCGGCGGCTCGCGTACTTCCGTAGGCGGTTACACCGAGGATGTGCGCCCTACCGATACCGAGCAGTTTGACGTTTCTGACCAACGTTCTTTGGATGAAGTAATTGAATGGCTGATGGAGCTTGGCTTCCTGCCATCGTTCTGTACTGCCTGCTACCGTGCCGGACGCACAGGCGACAGATTTATGGAGCTGTGTAAGTCCAAGCAGATTCAGAATTGCTGCCATCCTAATGCGCTGCTGACGCTGAAGGAATATCTGGAGGATTATGCTTCTCCGGCAACAAAGGCTTTGGGCGAAAAACTGTTGCAGGCCGAGTTGCCGAATATTCCGCAGGAAAAGGTGCGTGAGGTTTGCCTAGAGCGTCTGCAAAAAATTGCTCAGGGAGAAAGAGATTTCCGTTTCTAAAATAAAAAAGACAAGCCTGCGCTCGCAGGCTTGCGTTGTAAATACTAAAAACCGCTGCAGAGCTTTGATATGTACCCCCAATACTGGACACCCAGTATTGGGGGTATTTTAATGAAATACAGCTATAAGTTCAAAAGACAGTGTGTAGAATTATATCGACAAGGTAAATGGCCTGAAACGCCTAAAGATATAACAGAAAAAAATTTCCACAATACAATCCGAGTTTGGGTTCGGATAGAAGATAAATGTGGTCCAGAAGCATTAAGACATAAAAATCAGAGAAAAACTTGGTCAGCAGAAGAGAAATATGAACTTGTAGCCAAAGTATTAGCTGGTGCGTCAAATAAGGAAACAGCTATTTCTGCAGGAATTAACGCTGGACTCTTGTATCAGTGGGTTAGATGCTATAAAATTAAAGGGTATCAGGGATTGGTCGCACAACGAAAAGGACGACCACCCAAGGAGCCTGAAATGAAGAAAAAAATAGAGCCGGCAGAACTTACTCCATCAGAACGAGAAGAAATGATTCTGCTCAGAGCAGAAAATGAGCGCTTGAGAGCGGAGATTGCTATTGTAAAAAAAGAGATTGCCTTGAGAGAAGAGAGATGCGCAGCGCAACTCAAGGCGAAAAAGCTGCGCTCGTCCAAAAACTGCGTGAAGAAGGTTACAAACTGAATTATTTGCTGGATGCGATTGGACTGTCGCGTTCAACGTACTATTACGAGCTTAGCAAGACAGATAAAGTTAGCGAACGAAATGCCGACTTATCATCCGAAATTATTGTTATCTTCAACGAGAACAAAAAGCGATATGGTGTAAGGCGCGTACATAAGGAGCTTCTGAATCGAGGTTTTCGAGTAAATCACAAGCGTGTCCAACGAATCATGAATCAGCTTACCTTGTTTGGAAAATGTCCCAAGGAAAAATACCACTCCTATAAAGGCGATGTTGGCAAAGTTGCTGATAATATCATCAATCGAGATTTCAATACCGAAAAACCTTTGCAAAAGTGGACAACCGATGTATCGCAGTTCAATCTGCCTTGGGGCAAATGTTATCTTTCTCCGATTTTGGATATGAACAGCAATGAAATAATCTCTTACAATCTTTCTCTACATCCAGATATGGCGCAAATAAAGGACATGCTGAAAAAGGCATTTAAAGGTTTTCCTTCTGTAAAAGGTCTTATTATGCACTCAGATCAAGGATGGCAATATCAGCATGCATTTTATAGGAATGAATTGCAAAAGCACGGAATCATTCAATCAATGTCTAGGAAAGGTAACTGCTATGACAACTGTATTATGGAAACTTTCTTTGGCAGATTAAAAAACGAGATGTTCTACGGATTTGAAAAAGATTACCCTTCGTTTGAATCTTTTTCAAACGCTATAGCTGAGTACATCGATTATTATAACAACAAAAGAATTCAAGCTAAAACAAAATGGATGCCTCCCTCTAAATTCAGAGAAGCATCCATGATGTAAATATAATTATTCAAATTTTTAGCGGTGTCCAGAAAACTGGGTACATATCACTTCTGCAGCGGTTTTGTGCTTTATATGTCTTATTCGTTCAGCAGGTGCAGGGATTCAAAGAGCTTGAAGATAAGGCTCATAATAATAGCAACAACGGTTGCCAGCACCATGCCCTGTACGGAAAAGGCACCGAAGGAGAGCTTCGCACCGGAAAGGCCGATAATCATAATAACAGAGGTCATTACGAGGTTGGAGGATTTGCTGTAATCTACCTGACGTTCAACCAGTACGCGGATGCCGCTGGCAGCGATTACGCCGAACAGCAGGATGCAGATGCCGCCCATAACAGGAACGGGGATACTGTGAATCAGCTCGCTGAGCTTACCGCAGAAGGAAAGGATGATTGCCATGACAGCAGCGCCGCCGATAACCCAGGTGCTGTAAACCTTGGTGATTGCCATAACGCCGATGTTTTCACCGTATGTAGTGTTCGGAGTTGCGCCGGCAAAGCCGCTGATAACATTAGAAAGGCCGTCAGCAAACAGGGAACGGGAAAGGCCGGGATCCTTAATCAGGTCGCGGTCAACAATGTTGCCGGTTACTACGAGATGGCCGATATGCTCAGCCAGTACAACGAGTGCGGCCGGAGCTATAATCATAATAGCGTTGATATCGAAAACCGGAGCGTAGAAATGCGGTACCTGAAACCAGGGAGCGTCGATTACCGGCTGGAAGTTGACGATACCCATGATAGCTGCAAAAACATAACCGCAGACAACGCCGAAGAGAATCGGGATGATGCTCATGAAGCCGCGGAAGGCAACAGAGCCGATAACGCCGACCGCCAATGTGAACATAGAAATAGCCACGTTGACCATATTAATGTTATCACCGGTCAAACCTGCCATGTTGGCTGCAACAGGTGCCAGCTCCAGACCGATAACAGCGATGATTGCGCCCATTGCTGCCGGCGGGAAGATGACATCAATCCATTTGGTGCCTACGCAGTGAATAATCAGCGAGAAAAGCATGAACAGCAGACCGAAAACGATAAAGCCGGACTGTGCATGGTTATAGGCAGAGGTGGACATAATCAGCAGTACAGGAGAGATAAAGGCAAAGCTGGAGCCGAGATAGGAAGGAATTTTGCCCTTGGTGATGAAGATGTAGAGCAGGGTACCCAGGCCGTTCATGAACAGGCAGGTGGTAGGGTTGACCTTGAATAAAAAGGGGACCAGCACGGTAGAGCCGAACATGGCGAACAGATGCTGGATACTTAACGGAATATTAAGTAGTAATGGCGGACGTTCTTCAACTTGAATAACTTTGCGTTCCAAAATAAATAACCTCTTTTCTTAAATTTTGCTATGATAATTTTACGTGGATTTTACATTAATTGCAAGGAGTTTTTAGCAAAAGTGTAAAAAACTTTCCATAATCTCGGATTTTCAGATGAAGTGCCGCTCTTGTGTGATGCTTAAGAAGCAAGTATAATAAAGCTGTCATCTTTATTATATATTTTTTGTTGCTATTTCCGAATGAAGGGGGAATAAAAATGTTACAGGTAAATCATGAACGTGTAGCTAAACTTTTACAAGGCTTGGCTTCTTTTACGGACAGTGAAGAGGGCGTTACCCGCCTTGCCTACAGTCCGCTGGATAAAAAGGCTCAGAGCTGGCTGTTGGAGCAGGTGCAGGATTTGCATTTGCAAATCCGCACCGATGCTGTGGGTAATGTGTTCTTACGTCGCGATGGCAAACAGCAGCTGCTGCCGCCGGTAGCCACAGGCTCGCATCTGGACACTGTTATCCATGGCGGTGCCTATGACGGCATGTGCGGTGTCGTAGGCGCCCTGGAGGCGCTGTACATGCTGCAGGACGAGGAGCTTGGGCGCAGTATTGAGGTTATCATCTTCCGTGCGGAGGAATCGAGTCGCTTCGGCTTTGCAACTATGGGCAGTAAGCTGCTGACAGGCAGCGCAGTGCCGGAGCAGCTGAACAAAGGCGCCAAGAAGGGCGATATCAGCTTTATCGAGGCCTTGCGTGAATGGGGCTGCAATCCTGACGCTTATCGTGATGCTGTAATTGCGCCCGGCAGCTATAAATGCTTTGCGGAGCTGCATATCGAACAGGGCAAGGTTCTGGAGCAGACGCAGCATCAGCTTGGTATCGTACATAATATTGCGGCACCGACACGCTTTAAAATTCATATTAAAGGCGTGGCAGACCACAGCGGCGCAACGCCGATGGGGATGCGCCGTGACGCGCTCGTCAGTGCTGCTAAGCTTATTTTGGCGGTGAACGAGGCTGCGGAAACAGAAAAAGCCAACGGCAGTGTCGGTACCGTTGGCGTGGTGGATGTAGAGCCCGGTTCGATTAACGTTGTACCGGGAGCAGTTACGCTGTGGGTTGATGTACGTGGTGTTGATAAAGCCAGCATTGCGCGCGTGCTGCAAAGCATCCGCGAGCAGGCCGAAAACGTCGCTGTCTGCGACGGCGTCGGCGTGCAGATTGAAATGCTGACAGCAGACAGCCCTGTTGCTTTGGATAAGGCCTTGGCCGCGCAGAGCGAAGCGATATGCACAGAAAAGGGCTTCAGCTTCTTGCATATGAATAGTGGCGCCGGTCATGATGCTATGCATATGACGAAAATCTGCCCCACGACAATGCTTTTTGTTCCCTGTCGAGCAGGCATCAGCCATAACCCGGCAGAGTACGCTTCAACTGAGAATATCTGCCGCGGCATTGAGGTCCTGGCAGAGGTTTTGCGTCGAGAGGCCAATTGACAATAGCGCAAAAACTGCTATAATAATTATAGAGATAGCCGATTGTGGTAGGTCGGCTTTCCTCGCAAATTTGTAGTTTGAAGGAAGCCGCCTAACCGTTAGGCGGTTTTTTTCATGCCTTTATTTAGAGCGATGTGATAAAATCAAAACTACGAGAGTTGCAAAGCCTATCATAAGCTGAAGTGCTTCGAAAACAGTCATAGCATCACCCACTTTCCAGCAGGAAACCGACGTCGGCTATCTCTATGCGAAAATTATATCGTTTTATGAAATTTAAAGAAAATATATTTTTATACTCCTGTACCGTCAAAGCAGGGGATAAAGTCCTTGCAGGCTGCATCACCCTCTTGCACAAAGCCATCTTCGATAGTGCTTTGCAGCAGATAGCTTTCCAGCTCCTTGTATTCCTCATCCGTAACCTTGCGGTTGATTTCAGGATATTCGTTGGCGCGGCCGCAGGGAACGTATTGGTGCATCAGGCTGAACATTACCTGCCCAGGCTTGAAGTTGGCAGCAATCCAGTCGATAATTCTCTTGGTATTGTCAGGCATTCCGGGCATAATCAGATGACGGATAATAACGCCTTTAGTCATAATACCGTTATCATCAATATGGTAGTCACCGACCTGATTATACATTTCCTTAATAGCTTCGGTTGCGATGCGGAAGTAGTAGGGTGCGTTGCTGTATTTGATAGCAGCCATATCATCACTGTATTTTAAATCCGGCAGATAAATCTGCACCTTGCCTTTAAGGCGGCGCAGTGTATCCTGCGTTTCAAAGCCGCTGGTGTTATAAACAACAGGCACCGGCAGAGGCTCGGCCAGACTTTGCAGCACTGCCTCGGTAAAATGGGTGGGCGTAACGAGATTGATATTGTGCGCACCTTGGGCGATAAGCTCGTGATAGATTTCCTTCAGACGTTCAATAGTAATTTCCTTGCCGAAGCCCTTGCAGCTTATGTCATAGTTCTGACAGAAAACACAGTGCAGGTTGCAGCCGGAAAAGAAAACCGTACCGCTGCCTTTAGTGCCGCTGATGACGGGCTCTTCCCACATATGCAGGCCGGCGCGGGCAACAATCGGAGCGAGGCCTACGCCGCAGCTGCCGAAGCAGCCTGTAGTATCAGACATATTTGCAGGGCGGTCTACACCGCAGCGATGCGGACATACATAACAGAGAGTCATATTATTTCCTCCTTTGAAAAGAGCTTGCCGTGCCTTTTCGGTATATGTATAGACAAGAATACTTGGTTCCCCCTTGGGGGAACTGTCGAGCGATAGCGAGACTAAAGGGGGCAACACTCTAATTCATCATACATTTATTTTACCACAATCGCCCGGTATTGACAAAAACAACGCGGCATCTTATAATTTTAGTATTAGGTCATATAACTGACGGAAGTGGGTTACCACAGGGGAGTATGACCGGTAGCACGCCGACCGTCTGGGCAAAGATTTTTTCTTGTGCCAGTGTGTCGGTTTTTTTGTTTGTCTAAGTGACTGGCACTATACAAAAGAGGAGGAGTTATAGTGAAAGAATTAGCATTAAAATATGGCTGCAATCCTAATCAGGGCAGCGCACGTATTTACATGAACAATGGCAGCGAGCTGCCGATTGAGGTGCTGAACGGCCGTCCGGGTTATATCAATTTTCTTGATGCTTTCAACAGCTGGCAGCTGGTAAAAGAACTGAAGGAGGCAACCGGTCTGCCGGCAGCAGCATCCTTTAAGCACGTAAGCCCTGCAGGTGCTGCAGTAGGCCTGCCGCTGAGCGATACTCTGAAAAAGATTTATTATGTAGATGACCTGGAGCTGTCTCCGTTGGCAAATGCTTATGCACGCGCTCGTGGCGCTGACCGTATGAGCTCCTATGGCGACTTTGTTGCTTTGTCCGATGTTTGCGACGTGCAGACTGCTAAAATGCTGGCACGCGAGGTTTCCGACGGTGTTATCGCACCCGGTTATACCGAAGAAGCTCTTACTGTTCTGAAGGGCAAACGCAAAGGCACCTACAACATTATTAAAATTGATGAAAACTACAAGCCGGAGCTGCTGGAGCATAAGCAGGTATTCGGTATTACCTTCGAGCAGGAGCGCAACGAAGCTAAAATTACCGCTGATCTGCTGCAAAACCGTCCGACCGTGAATAAAGAAATTCCGGAAGGCGCAGCACGCGACCTGCTGATTTCCTTAATCGTTTTGAAATACACTCAGTCCAACTCCGTTTGCTATGTAAAAGACGGTCAGGCTATCGGCATCGGCGCCGGCCAGCAATCCCGCGTACACTGCACTCGTCTGGCAGGCGGCAAGGCTGATATCTGGTGGCTGCGCCAGAATCCGAAGGTTTTGGCTCTACCGTTTAAAGACAGCATCCGTCGTCCCGACCGCGACAACACCATCGACGTTTACATCTCCGATGATTATGAAGATGTACTGGCTGACGGCGTATGGGAAAACTTCTTCACCGAAAAACCGGAACCGCTGACTCGCGAAGAGAAAAAGGCTTGGGTTGCACAGCTGAAGGACGTTGCTCTCGGCAGTGACGCATTCTTCCCGTTCGGAGATAACATTGAGCGTGCGCATCGCAGCGGCGTTCAGTATATTGCACAGGCAGGCGGCTCTATCCGTGATGATAATGTTATCGAAACCTGCGATAAGTACGGTATTGCAATGGCATTCACCGGCCTGCGTCTGTTCCACCACTAAGATAGCTTTATAATGAACTTGCGTCCCACTCGTCTGACGGGTGGGACGTTTTTATGTGCGCTTTTGATCTTGCTTAGAACAACACACTCAAAAAACCTCATTACTTTATTGCAAATTACGTAAATTGCATGTATGATTGAATACAGGCAGTCTTTTACAAAAGCGTAAAGTGAAATGCCTATATCATAATTAAAACTTACTCCAATCCTATGAGGTGATAATATGCTTCTTAAAGAAATGAATTTCCGCGACATTGTGGATAAATACCTTTACATAGACGCTGCCGGCGTGGCGCAAAACCTGGGCAGCATTTTTGAGGTAACAGAAGATGCTACCGGCGTGCTTTGCTATGGTTATATAGATGAACAGGCAGGCATCAGCTTTGAAATATTATGCTGTGCTGTACACGATGCAGCTAAAAAGACGCTGAAGCTGTTGCATGGTAATGATGAGCAATCAGCGAAGATAAGATTATCCGAGCTGCTTGAAGCACAGGCAGCTGTGCTTCCGAGCGAAATGCCTCGCCTGAGCGAGTTCCAAAGCAAGGTGGCAATGGTGCAAAAGGTTTATGAGGCAGACGAAGCGACAGAAGCGATGCGTAAGCTTACCTCTTTAGATCCTGCAAGACTTGCAACGCATCCCGATATCGTAACTGTTTATCTGGTGTGCGGCGATGAGGCCGAAGCAGCTTATGTGTTGCTTAAGGAAGTGCGCGAGGTAAATATCATAGGCACGCTGCTTTCCGAGCCTCAAAAGGTTTTCGGTCTGCACAAGGGCGATGAAATAAGCTTTTTCCTGGTGCGTAACGAAAAGGGAATTATGTGCATGAAGGTGTTGGAGAAATAAGCAAAAGAAAGGACATAGATGCTGAGCTAAGCTCGGCAAGGTGATTTTTTGAGTTCTGTAAAAAGAAACAGGTATATAGACGGCAAGCTGCTTCTGGCTTATCCTGACGATTATACTGTTTTAGATATTGAAACTACCGGATTGAGTCCGCAGAATGATTATATAACGGAAATATCGGCCATAAAATACCGCAATAATCGCAGAGTAGATGAATTTTCCAGCTTAGTTAAGCCGGAATTATCCATCCCGTATTATATTACACGGCTCACCGGTATCAATGACGCCATGGTTGCGGATGCTCCGGCAATCGACGAGGTAATTTTGTCATTTATGGATTTTTTGGCTGATGATATTATTGCAGGCTATAATGTAGCCTTTGATTTGAGCTTTATTGCGGAAAATCTGGCAGGCCATTATGCCAAAAGATTAGCCAATGATTATGTTGATGTTATGAAGCTGGCGCAGAATGAATTACCGTTTTTAGGCAGGTATAAGCAGACTGCGGTCGCCGAATATTTTAATATTGCTACAGCAGGTGCGCACAGGGCTCTTGTTGACTGCAATATTTGCAACGGCTGTTACCAAAAGCTGAAGGAGCTGGCGGTGGCGGATTATCATCTGCCGCCGCAGCAAAGAGAGCTTGCAATCGTACCGTCTTTCAGGCGCTTAAGACCGTTGGCAGATAAAAATATAGTTCTGCTTGGCTCTTTTGACGGTCTTTATCTTAAAAACCTTCAGGAGATACTGACTGCGCTTGGTGCAAGCGTTGCTTATCATGTTACAGCAGCTTCTGATATGGTTATTGTCGGCACGGCGGATGCTTCCGTGTGTGGAGGCGCTGATTTGCAGCGTGCTGTCAGCATGAAAAACGCGGGCAAGAATATCTATATTCTTAAAGAAGATGTGTTTTGCCAATCGTTGCTGGCCAAAGGCTGGCTGCGGGTTGGTGGATTGAATGATTAATTCTATCTTACTTTCTTAAAGGCGCATTTCGTTATTGTATAATGTATAATTGTTGTATATCTATATAATTCAACAGATGATTATTGTATAATACGTATATAAATCCGGAAAGCTTACTGACAGCAGCGAAAGACATGGCAGCTGCCACTGATTTAAGAAAAAAATATCGGTGCGAGCAATGATATGCTATGTTTTTGTTTTATGCAGCAAGCATTGTACCGGATAAATTTTTCATCTGAGGGTGAATAAAATGTTAGATTTAGAAAAAAATTGTCGTGTAGCCGTAGTACAGTGTTCACCTGTAATGTTTGATAAGGATGCAACACTGGCCAAATGTATTAATTTGATTAAGCAGGCAGGTGCCGGCGGAGCACAGCTTATCGTGCTGCCTGAGCTGATTATTCCCTGCTATCCTTACGGCATGACCTTTGGCTTTACCGTAGGCAGCAGACAGGAAGAAGGACGTGCCGATTGGAAGCGGTATTATGATGGTTCTATTGTAGTGCCTGGCGCAGAAACTGATGCGCTCGGAGAAGCGGCACGCGAGGTAAATGCTTATGTAAGCATTGGTATATCGGAGCGTGATGCTGTAAGCGGTACGCTTTATAACAGCAACATCATTTTTGCTCCTGACGGCAGCATTGCTGCCCTGCACCGCAAGCTCAAGCCTACGGGCGCGGAGCGCTTTGTTTGGGGCGATGCGGATAAGGCTTATTTTCCTGTGGTTGCTTCGCCGTGGGGACCGCTTGGTAATTTGATTTGTTGGGAGTCTTACATGCCGTTGGCACGTGTGGCTTTATACCAAAAAGGCGTCACGATTTTGATTTCCTGCAATACAAATGATAATCCTGAGTGGCAGGCTACTATTCAGCATATTGCGCTCGAAGGACGCTGCTATTACATTAACTGCGATCAGTTCTTTACTAAAGATATGTATCCTGCTGATTTGCATGCGCAGGATGAAATCGCTAAGCTGCCGGAGCTTGTCTGCCGCGGCGGCAGCTGTGTGATTGATCCTTACGGACATTATGTTACTGAGCCTGTCTGGGATAAGGAAGCAATTATTTATGCGGATTTGGATATGGACAAGGTGCCTGCCAGCCGTATGGAATTTGACGCCTGTGGTCATTATTCACGCCCGGATGTTTTGCAGTTGCATGTTAAAGAGTAAAACTTTGACGTAAAGAATTATAAGAACAAAAAACGCTTACGCCCCACGCATCAACGTGGGATGTAAGCGTTTAATTTTTTTGCGGTTATTCAATCAAACCCTTAGGAGAAATTACCTCGCCGTTGTCAAAAGCAATATAGGTGACCTGAATTTTTACGGTTTCTTTGGTAATATCCAGGTTCATCAGCTTTTGGTCATCCGGCAGCATGGAATTCAGCTTTTTGCTGGTGGTGAGCTCCACTGCCTGTCCGGGGGCAATGCTGCCCTGATAATGCTCCGGATAGGAATAAAGCTGTTCACCCTTATCGTTGAGCACGGTTACATCGTAATACATACGGTTGATAGCAACGTTACTCATGTTTTTGGCCATGATGGTAGCGGTAAGCGTAGCTTTTTCCTCGCTGCCGATTTTGTTGCTGTCCTTGTTCAGCGTCAGGCGCTCGCTGGTTGCCTGCAGCGCTTTGTTCAGGCGGTCCATAACAGGCTTGTTCAGCAGGGCCTGTTTAGCACGTTTGGCAGCATCCAACTGGACGATAAAGTCTGCCAGATTGCTGATCTTCTTAATCTGCCAATCGCCTTTATCATTTTGCTGCATTAACAGCTCGGCAATAAAATCCTTATCCAGCTCATTGTTGTGCAGCACCAGGGTTGCTTTTGCTGTCTCACCCTCATGCTTGCTGAGCTTCAGATCTTTGACAGTAAGGTTTTGGATGGGGATGTGGCGTTCCAGGTTACGCTTCATAGCATCAGGTACGGGATCGGCCGGCTGCTTAGGAGTATTGTAGGGCTTAGCGGCAATTTTGTCCAGAGCCTCTTGCGTCATCAGGTCTACGACCGAAGGCTTCAGCATATGCAGAATGCCGAGTGCGAACGGGTTGGAGAAAACATTATCGTTATTGATTTTGCTTTCTGCCTTGATGATGTCCTCGAAAGCGTTGTCCATAACAGAGGGAACATCAACATATCGTGAAAATTTTGCGCTGTCATGCTGCTGCAGTGCAACGCGCGCTTCGTTCAAGGCATAAGCCGGTGTACGGATAAAATAAAGAAAATAAAAGGCTGCGCCTGCAAGGGCAGCGAGCAGAATAAATACAACAAACCATTTCTTTTTGCTTTGCATGATTTTGACCTTCCTAAACTATATTAAAAGGCAATCGGAAAAATTCTTTGCCTGCATATATTGTAATCATCTTAAGGGCAGATTTCAATACCTACTACTAAAATATTTTATAAATTATTCCCTACTTCTTTCCGGGGGAAATGTTGCGGGAAGTGAGTGTAATTGGTTATAATATAATGATAGACTGATTTTACACGGAGGTATTTACATGAGTGATAAAAATAAAACCTACTGTCTGATAAATTACGGCTGCCAGATGAATGAATCCGATACGGAGCATTATGCAGGACAGTTGCAGGAGCTTGGTTATGTGCCTAATCCTGATTTTCATACCGCAGATATAATTATTGTCAACACCTGCTGCGTGCGCGAAAGTGCGGAAAAGAAAATTGCCGGCAAAATTGGCGAATTAAAGGCTGTAAAGCGTGCCAATCCGGATGTAGTTATCTGTGTTGCAGGCTGTATGGCACAGAAGGACGGCGAAAAGCTGCGTAAAAAGCATCCGCAGGTAGATTTGCTGCTGGGTACTGCTTATGTTAACGATTTTAAACGTCTGCTGCTGGAATTTCTGGCAGAGCGCAAGGCTGCGGTTTATACTGATCTGACTATTCATCAAAGCGAGTTTGAAGGTCATATGGTACGCCAAAGCTCTTTTGCTGCCTGGATTCCAATTATGTATGGCTGCAATAATTTCTGCACCTACTGCATCGTGCCGTATGTACGCGGACGCGAGCGCAGCCGCAGCATCGATAATATTGTTGCCGAGATTGAGGCAGCGGTTAAAGATGGCTACAAGGAATTTACTCTGCTGGGGCAAAACGTAAATTCCTACGGCAAGGATTTTGGCGACAAGGACGCTTTCGCTAAGCTGCTGCGCCGTGTGGATATTATTCCCGGCGTTGAGCGTATTCATTATATGACCAGCCACCCGCGTGATATGAGCGAGGAGGTTATCAAGGCTGTTGCAGAATGTGAGCACATCTGCGAAAACTTCCATCTGCCGTTCCAGGCAGGCAGCTCGGAAATTCTGCGCCGTATGAACCGCGGTTATACGAAGGAAAAATATCTGGAGCTGGTTAAGCTGGTACGCAAGTATGTGCCGGACGCAACGATTACTACAGATATTATTGTAGGCTTCCCCGGCGAAACCGAAGAGAATTTTGAGGAAACTCTGGATGTTGTGCGTCAGGTTGGCTTCACCTCTGCCTATACCTTTATTTATTCCAAGCGCAGCGGTACACCTGCAGCCAAAATGGAAAACCAGGTGCCGCTGGCAGTGAAGAAGGAGCGTTTGAACCGTTTGATGGCTCTGCAGAACGAGAACAGCCTGAAGTGCCATGAAAAGCTGGTAGGTCAGACTGTAGAAGTGCTGGCAGAAGGCCCCAGCAAGCAGAAAACCGTCTGGAACGGACGCACACGCACAGGAGTTCTGGTGCTGTGGCCGATTGAAGATAAGCAATACGAGGTTGGACAGAAGGTTAACGTGCAGATTGAAGCTGCGCAGACCTGGCTGGTGAAAGGTAAGGCGGTTGATTAATGGCTGCTGCAAATGTTACGCCCATGGTACAGCAATATATGGCAGTGAAGCAGGAGCATCAGAATGAGCTGCTCTTCTTTCGCTTGGGCGATTTTTATGAAATGTTTTTTGACGATGCTATTACAGCATCGCGTGAGCTGAATTTAACATTGACTAAGCGCTCCAACGGTATGGAGCATATGCCGATGTGCGGTGTGCCTTATCATTCGGTGGACGGCTATATCGCCAAGCTGATAAAAAAAGGCTATCGCATCGCTATCTGCGAGCAGGTGGAGGATCCCAAGCTCGCCAAAGGCATTGTCGAGCGCAAGGTTATTAAAATTATTACGCCGGGAACGGCGCTGAACGAACAGCTTCTGGAGGATAAGCACAATCGCTATCTGGTATTTTTACAGCAGGCGCAGGAAAAGGGAATGTGCTTGGCAGCGGCCGATGTAACTACGGGCGAGTGCGAATGGTTTCTTGACCAGACACCGGAAAGCTTTTTGAATATCACCGAGCAGCTTTACAGACTGCAGCCCGCAGAGCTTGTTGTTCATTTTACTTCTGATGAAATGAGTGAGAAGCTGCAGGAATGGCTGGCTGCAAGATTGCCGGAATGCGTTGTTACGCATTATGACGAGAGTACGCCGGAGGCTGATTATTTTGCGCAGCACTTTGCCGGTAGTGAGGTGCCGGATGAGGTACATAGTACGGTTGAGCTTTTGCTGCGCTATCTGCACGGAACGGTGATGGCCGATTTGAGCCATATTAACCGTTTGGTGCGGATTGAACGCAACAGCTTTATGAACCTTGATGTGACTGCTATCCGTAACCTGGAGCTGGTTCGCAATATGACGGATGGCTCGAAGCGCGGTACGCTGCTGCAGGTGCTTGATTTTACCAATACCTCGATGGGTGCGCGCCGTCTGCGCAGTTGGATTGAAAGCCCGCTGCTTGATGTGGGCCGCATTTATGAGCGTCAGGAGGCGGTAGCCGAGCTTGCTGCAGCCGCAGAGCTGCGCGAAGCAATTGTGGCGCAGCTGAAGGCGGTGGCGGATCTGGAGCGTATTGTCAGCCGTATTGAGGTGGGCAGTGCCAATGCCAGAGATTTGGTGGCATTGCGTAATTCCTTAAGCGTGCTGCCGGGCCTGAAGGGCATCCTGGAAGGCTGCAGCAGCGGACTGCTGCGTAAGCTGTGGAAGGGCCTGCATCTGCACGAGGAGCTGGCTGCAAGATTACAGCAGGCGATTGTCGATGAGCCGCCGTTTTCTGTCCGCGAGGGCGGTATGATTCGCACCGGTTATAATCAGGAGCTGGATGAGCTGCATCTGATTGCTGCCGACAATAAAACCTGGATGCAGAACTTTGAGCAGAAAATCAAAGAAGAAACCGGCATTAAAACCATGAAGGTCGGTTTCAATAAGGTTTTCGGCTATTATATCGAGGTAAGCAAGGGACAGAGCAGCAGCGTGCCTCCGTACTTTGTGCGTAAGCAGACGCTGGTAAACGCGGAGCGCTATATTGTTCCCGAGCTTAAGGAGTTCGAGAATAAGATTCTCGGTGCCAAGGAAAAAATCGAGCAGCTGGAGTATTATCTGTTTGATGAGCTGCGTACACTGATTCGCGGCAAAATCAAGGAGATTCAGGAAACTGCCCGCGCCGTCAGCTACATTGATGTGCTGACAGGTTTGGCAGAGGCTGCCTATAAATATAATTATGTAAGACCGGAGCTGAATAATAACGGCGAAATCAAGATTGTTGACGGACGCCATCCCGTAGTAGAGCGCTTGCTGGAAAAGGAGATTTTTGTCCCCAACAATACCAATCTGAATAATACTGACGAGCGCATGATAATTATTACCGGTCCGAATATGGCAGGTAAATCAACCTACATGCGTCAGGTGGCGCTGCTGGTGCTGATGACGCAAATCGGCAGCTTTATTCCTGCGCGTCAGGCGAGCGTTTGCCCGGTAGACAAGATTTTTACGCGCGTCGGTGCCAGTGATGATCTGGCGACAGGCCAGAGCACCTTTATGGTGGAGATGAACGAGGTAGCTCAGATTTTGAAATACGCTACGAAAAACAGTCTGATTATCCTTGACGAGGTGGGACGCGGTACTAGTACCTTTGACGGCATGAGTATTGCTCACGCAGTTATGGAATATATCCATGACCGCATCAAGGCAAAGACGTTGTTTGCTACGCATTATCATCAGCTGATTGCTTTGGAAAATGTGCTGAGCGGTGTGAAGAATTATTCCGTTGCAGTTAAGGAAAGAGGCAAGGATATTATCTTCCTGCGCCGTATTGTACCGGGCGGTACCGACCGCAGCTACGGCGTACATGTTGCACGCCTCGCCGGTCTGCCGAAGAAGGTGCTGGAGCGTTCGGAAGAGCTGCTGAAGGAATATGATAATGACAACGGCCACGTGCAGCAGCCTGCAGCTGCCGCAGCGCCGGATAATATGATGGGCTCGCTGTTTGGCAGTTCTATTGCCAATGAGCTCTTAAAGCTCGATGTTATGAGTATGACACCGATTGAGGCGATGAGCGCCTTGTATAAATTGCAGGATGAAGCAAGAAAGGAGCTGGGTAAATAATGGCAGAAGAGCATGCCGTCCGTTTGTTGGATACGAATACCGCCAACCAGATTGCTGCCGGCGAGGTTGTTGAAAAGCCTGCGTCCGTAGTAAAGGAATTGGTTGAGAACGCACTGGATGCCGGTGCGGATAAAATTGAAGTAACGATTTTTGCCGGCGGTACGGAATATATCAGAGTAACTGATAATGGCTGCGGCATGAGTGAGGCTGATGCCAAAATGGCTGTGCTGCGCCATGCCACAAGCAAGCTTACGAAGGCTGAGGATTTGCTGAGTCTGAATACCTTGGGCTTTCGCGGTGAAGCCTTGCCCAGTATCGCTTCTGTTTCTAACTTTACGCTGCTTACCCGTCCAGAGAGCGAGGAATTCGCTACTTCTGTGCATATCGACGGCGGTGAAAACACGGAGGTTACGGCAAGCGGCGGCAGTACAGGTACTACCGTAATTGTAGAGAATCTGTTCTTCAACGTGCCTGCACGCCGTAAATTCCTGAAAACCGTGAGCACCGAGGGACGTTATATCAGCGAGCTGTTGACAAGGCTGGCGCTCTCGCGTCCTGATGTGCGTTTTAAGCTGGTGAACAATGATAAAGAGGTGCTCAGTACTCCCGGTGACGGAGATTTAGAGCATGCTATCAGAGCACTGTACGGCAAGAATGTTGCTGAAAACCTTTTGGAGGTATCGCTGAACGATCCTAAGGTAAGAATTAGCGGCTTTATCGGCAAGCCTACGCTGTTGAAGGGAACACGCCAGTGGCAGACGTTCTTCGTTAACGGCCGCTGCATCGGCAGCAAGATGCTTTCCAAGGCTATGGACCATGCATACCAGTCGCAGATTCCCAAAAGCGGCTTTCCCTTTGCTGTCATCAATTTAAAGGTTGATACAGCCAGTGTTGATGTTAACGTGCATCCGCAGAAGAGCGAAATCAAATTCAGTGATGATAGTCTTATTTACAAGGCTATGTATAAGGCGCTGACCGATGCGCTGACGAAGCCGATGAGCGCCAAAAAGACGCAGGTAACGCTGCTGCCGGATTCGGAGCTGAATGTGTTTGTGAAGCCACAATCTATTTCAACTCCGGTTACACCTGCACCCCAGCCTAAGCCGGCGTATCAGGCGCCGCAGCCTGTGTTCAAGAGCGGTGCAGAGCCGATTTTTAAAACGCCGGAGCGCAAGGAAGATGCGCAGCTTGCAACTGCTTCCGAAAGTTTACTGGTGCCTGAACAGCCTGTGCCTGCTGTAAAAAAAGAGCAGGGAGAGCAGCAGACAATGTGGCAGCCGTTTGATGATTTCACTCAAACCGCCGCAACAGTTTCTTACAGCAAGGGATATCAGGAGCCTGTGCTGGAGGTGCATGAGGCGCGCAGCGAATTTGCTAAGCCGCAGCCGGCGGAGGCTGCACCTGCGGCTGACAGGGAAACTATTGCTTTTACCGATACCGACAGCGGTATGGATACTATCTGGCCGATTGGTCAGGTTGATAAAACATTTATTATTGCCCAAAGCGAAACAACGCTTTATCTTATTGATCAGCATGCTGCCCATGAGCGCATTCTTTATGACAAGCTTGTGGCTTCGCATGAGCAGATTCCGTCGCAGCAGCTTTTGATGCCGTTGTATGTGGATATGGCTGCCGATGATATTGCGTTGATTGAGGAGCACAGGGATGAATTTCTGGCTTTGGGTGTGGATGCTGCCAGCGCCGGCGAAAGCTTGCTGCGCGTGAGCAGTTTGCCGGCGGATATCAAGGCAGATTCTGCTGAGGATTTTATCAACGCTATCAGCAAAATGCTGCGGGAAATGCGTAATGTCAACGGCAGTGATTTGCGGCAGGAGGTGCTGCACATGACTGCCTGCAAGGCAGCGATTAAGGCAGGACAGCTGCTGAATATGCGGCAGATGCGTCAGCTGATTATTGATTTGTGCAATACTACGCATCCCTTTACCTGCCCACACGGCAGACCTTGCATGATTGAAATTGACAGCAATCAGCTGTATAAAATGTTTAAAAGGACGGGCTTTTAATGCTTACAGGCAAAATTGGCGTAACAACGGCCAGAAATGCTACAGGCAGCGCCGCTGCAGCTCAGGCTAGGGCCTGGGCGGAGCAGCTGGGCGCACTTTATGTGGAGCGTCCGCACAATATGGGCGTAGACGAGATTATGGCGCAACATGACTTGGCGGCGCTGGTTGTGGGCGAAAAGGACGGTCCGCGTATTCACAGTGCCGCAGGCAGCTTTGCCTATCATCCTGGTATGGCGGTGCTGCGTCTGCAGCAGCTGAAACGTAGCGCGACGGAGCATTTGCTGACGGCGTTGGACCTGCGTCCTGGGAAAAGAGTGCTGGATGCTACGCTGGGCCTGGCGGCGGATGCCGCCATCAGCTCCTATGCTGTCGGTGAGGATGGAACGGTTGTGGGGTTGGAGGCTTCACCGCTGCTGTATTTTGCCGTGAGCTATGGCCTTAAAAATTATGTTGCCGAGGATGTTGACCTGACGGCGGCATTGCGCCGGATTCAGCCGGTGCAGGCGCTGGCGGAGGATTATCTGACGCAGTGTGCACCGGACAGCTTTGACGTTGTTTATTTCGATCCGATGTTCCGCCATCCTGTCAACGGTGCCAAGGGCATGGAAGCATTGCGTCCGCTTTCCTACGAGGAAGCGCTGTCGGCAGAAACGCTGCAGCTGGCATTGCGTGTAGCACCGCGCGTGGTTATCAAAGAGCGCAGCAAATATATTCTGCGCGAGTATGGTTGCGAGGAATTTATCGGCGGAAAATACAGCAGGATTAAGTACGGAATAATAAAAAGGTGATTTATGTTGCAAAAACCCAAGGTAGTTGTTATTTTAGGAGCGACAGCAACCGGAAAAAGTCATTGCGCTATTGAGATTGCCAAGCAGTTTCAGGGCGAAATAATTTCCGGTGATTCAATGCTGGTTTATAAAAATATGAATATCGGTACTGCCAAGCCAACTGCTGAGGAACTGGCTGCCGTACCGCATCATCTGGTGGATATTCTGCCGCCGGACGCATCCTTCAGCGTTGTGGATTTTAAGGAGCGTGCGTCTGCGCTGATTACGGAAATCAATGCGCGCGGACATCTGCCGATAATTGCCGGCGGTACAGGTTTGTACATCAAAGCGCTGCTCGAGGATTATGCCTTTAACAATGCGGATGAGGACAGCAATCTGCGCCGCAGGCTGGAGGCCGAGGCACAGGAAAAAGGCGCGTTGGCGCTGCATGCGCGTCTGCAGGAGCTGGCGCCGCATGAGGCGGAGCGCATTCATCCCAATAATGTGCGCCGCGTTATCCGTGCGCTGGAATCTGCTATGCAGGGCGAGGCCGTCAACCAGTACGGGGCGCAGGAAAGTCCTTATGATGCCGTAGTTATCGGTTTGGAGATGGAGCGTCAGGCGCTGTACGAGCGCATCAACAGGCGTGTGGATTTGATGCTGGAGGCCGGTCTGGAGCAGGAGGTGCGCAGTCTGCTGGAGCAGGGCGTAGCGCCCGAGTGCCAGTCGATGCAGAGCATCGGCTACAGACAGATGGTATGGTATCTTAACGGCAGTATGGATTACGCGGCTGCCGTAGACAAGCTGAAGCAGGCAACGCGTAACTTTGCCAAGCGGCAGATTACCTGGTATAAAAAAATGCCGTATATTCACTGGCTGCATTTGGATGAAGAGCCTGATTATAAGCAGGCAGTGGCAGAAATTTCCGAAATACTTGTAGAAAGTGGTATTTCGGTGTAAAATATAAGTATAAAGAGGAGTGTAGGTTTTTAGGAATCTGTGCTTCCGGAGATAACGAAAATGAGTAGGAGGGGCTTTTAATGATTACTTCAGTAAAACCCGCAATGAATTTGCAAGACAGCTTTTTAAACCATGTTCGCAAGGAAAACCTGGGTGTTATCATCTATCTGATGAACGGTTTCCAAATCCGTGGCTTAGTAAGAGGTTTTGACAACTTTACTGTTATTATTGAAAACGAAGGCAAACAGCAGCTTGTTTACAAGCATGCTATTTCCACTATTTCTCCGGCAACTAATATTACTATTATGCAGCCTGAGAAAAAAGAATATTAATAAAGTTATGATTATAAAGAAAAACGGCGCATAAGCGTTGTTTTTCTTTTTCTGAAAGAGATTGCATCCGGCAAAATTTACAAGCGGCGAATTTTCGGTATGGAGGCAGGTTTTTATGTTTGACTATCTGGCCTTGTTTCAGGAATATCTGACGGTAGAGCTGGGACTGGCAAAAAATACACAGCTGGCGTATATGCGTGATTTGCGCCTGCTGATGAAAAGCCTGCAGCTGAAGGCAGATGAGGAGCTGCTGCAGGTTTCGCGACAGCAGCTGATTGCCTATCTTGTGCGGTTGAAGCAGGAGGGCCGCGCTGCATCGACGGTGGCACGCAAGCTGGCTTCGATTAAGGCGTTTTACCGTTTTCTTACGGCAGAGCGTTATATCCGACGCAATCCTGCCGAGGTGCTGGAGGCGGCGAGCAGAGGACTGCATTTGCCGAAGGTGCTGAGCGTTCAGGAGGTCGAAAGGCTTTTGGATGAGCCTAATTTGGGAACCTTGGACGGTTATCGCGACAAGACAATGCTGGAGCTTTTATATGCTACCGGCATGCGTGTGTCTGAGCTGGTAAATGTGCCGGTGAAAAATGTTGATATGAAGATGCAGTATGTCATTGTTATGGGCAAGGGCTCCAAGGAGCGTATGTTGCCGTTAGGCCGTACTGCGCTGCATTATCTGGAGCATTATTTGTCTGTGGTACGCCCGCAGCTTCTGCATGGCAAGCCTGATACGGCTGCAGAGCTTTTTGTAACCGGTTGGGGCGGGCCGATGACAAGGGAGCGTTTTTACGAAATTATTGTGGCATACGGCAAGAGCGCAGGCATCAGCAAGCGCGTTACACCGCATATGCTGCGTCATTCCTTTGCGACGCATCTTTTAAATAACGGCACCGACCTGCGCATAGTGCAGGAGCTTTTGGGACATGCAGATATTTCCACCACGCAGATATATACGCATCTTGATGTGGAGCGTTTGCGCGAGGTGTACGATAAAACGCACCCACGGGCTTAGAAAGGAGAACACCTATGACAAAAGCGAGCAAGAAAAAATCCTCCGGCAGTAAATATGCTGTGCTGATTTTAACAGCGGTTATTGCGATTGTTGCCATTGGCTGCGGACTTTTTTATGCCACCAGCAACAGCAAGAAGGATGTTTTGGACAAGAAGGGTGACGAGCCGCAGACGGTAAGTCTGCTGGATGAATCTATAGAAGCACAACGATTGTTGGATAATATTTTGCTGCAGAAAAATAATTGGCAGCTGATTGAAAATGATCATGGCAAAAAGGATGTTGAGGTTGAAGAATCCGGTGCCAAAGTGCAGATTAACCAGCGTGAGCTGGCAGTTGGCGTACCTTCCGGTACAAGCCTTGCCGGTGCCTGCGACTGGCTGCAGACAAAGGCTGAGCAGGCCGGACTGGTTTATATCAGCGGCAAGCCTGCCAAATATAAAAAATGGGATGCCTATAAGGCTGAAATTGGTATTAAGGTTAAGGCCGGTGCAGGCAGCAAGAGCTTTGTAACGGATACTGTGATTTTCTTCCATAACATTAACCTGACCAAGCAGGATAAGGATGTTAAGGATTTACCGGAGCAAAAGGCAGAAGAGGAGCAGCAGGGGACCGTCAGGCAATTCAGAGGAAAAGTAGCCATCGTTATTGATGACTGCGGTTATGATATGGCGCCGGTGCGCAAGCTGCTGAATACCGGGCTGCCGTTCAGCTATGCGATATTGCCGTATAAGCAGTACAGCAGCGATGTTCTGGAGATGGTGAAGGCTAAGGGGCGTGTGCCGATGCTGCACTTGCCGATGGAGCCTATTGATCGCAGTGCTATGAGCGAGGGCGCTGCTACTATCCGTACGGATTTGTCTGCGGCGGAGAAGCTGTCCCTGACGCGGCGTGCGCTTAACAGTCTGCCGGGAGTGATGGGTGTAAATAATCACCAGGGCTCGAAGGCGACTGCAGATAAGGATACTATGAGAGTTGTTTTGCAGGAGCTGCGTCGTCAGAAGCTCTTCTTTGTGGACAGCCGTACAAATTCTGCGTCGGTAGCACGCAATATGGCGCAGCAGCTGGATGTTTCTACTGCCCGCAATGATATCTTTTTGGATAACAGCTCTGACGTGCAGGCAATTCGTCAGCAGATATATAAGGCTTTCGCTATGGCGGAAAAGAATGGCAGCGTTATTGCTATCTGTCATGCCAGACCGAATACTGCCAAATGTTGGGAGATGTATGCGGCGGAGTTTAAGCGGACGGGGATAACCTTTGTGCCGGTGACGGAACTGCTGTATTAAATTTAGATTTGGAGTTAGATTCGGCTTCTTTCATAACTGAAAGAAGTTGGCAAGAAAGGTTTGCGCCTGATAACTGCGCAACTAACATATCGTTCCGCTCAGAAAAAATTTTCCCGTGCCCACAGGGCACAACGCAAATTTCGTGTGGAACCAGAACGAAGCGTCGCAAAAACTCGCGCAAAGCTTAGAGTTTTTGCAATATGAGTGCGGTGTAGCGCTCAAACAGTTGCGTCGTTTAGCGGTTCGTGTCAGACCAATCAGCCTCGCTCTTCGAGCTTGCTTCTTGGGACACTATCGCATGGCGCGCATGAGCCAATCAGCTTCGTCCAGCGGACTTGCTTCTTGGATGCGCCCGCATATGGTTCCGGACACTCATTTGCTAAAATTTTTATTCGCTGCACGATATATTTAGTTGCTTGCTCTGGTGTGTTGTTCAAGAGTTGTAATTATTAAGAAAAAGTTTTCTGCTGTTTGCAAAACTCTAATTTACATAAACTGAATCGAGGTAAGAAAATGTCTAATTATGTAGAAGAAACAATCGGTAAATATGAAAAGTATATCAATCCCGCTCAGGCAAAGCTGTTCCGCTTCATGGGCCTGGCAAGCATTGAAGGCCATGCTGAGGGCTGGACTATTACCGACAGCGAAGGTCAGGAGTTTATTGACTGCCTGGGCGGTTACGGTATGTTTGCTTTAGGCCATCGTCATCCGAAGGTTGTTGAGGCTGTGGAAAAAGAGCTGCATGCTATGCCGATGTGCGGCAAGGTGCTGTTCAACCGTCCGATGGCTGATTTGGCGGAGGCATTGGCCGAGATTACTCCCGGTGAGCTGCAGTACAGCTTTTTTGTCAATAGCGGTACCGAATCCGTTGAAGGCTGTCTGAAGGTAGCACGTCTGGCAACAAAACGCAAAAAGTTCGTTGCTGCAAAGAATGCTTTTCACGGCAAAACTTTTGGCAGCTTAACTGCTACCGGCCGTGATATGTATCGCGAGCCGTTTAAACCGCTGCTGGATGGCTTTACTCATGTAGAATACGGAGACGCCTCAGCTGTTGATGCTGCTGTTGATGAAGATACCGCTGCCGTTATTCTGGAGCCTGTTCAGGGCGAGGGCGGCATTATTGTTCCGCCTGCAGGTTACCTGCGTGAGGTGAAGGAAATTTGCGAGAAGAAGGGTGCTCTGCTGATTGCCGACGAGGTACAGACCGGTATCGGCCGTACCGGCGAATGGTTCGGCGTTAATCATGACGGTGTTACTCCCGACCTGATGGCATGCGCTAAGGCTTTGGGCGGTGGTGTAATGCCCATAGGTGCGATTATCGGTACTCCGCGTGCCTGGGCCGGTCTTATTGAAGCACCGTTCCTGCACACCTCTACCTTTGGCGGTAACCAGCTGGCCTGCGCTGCCGGTGTAGCAGCCATCAAGGCTATCAAGGAAGAGGATATGCTGCGTCGCGGACGTGAGGCAGGCGCTTATCTGAAGGCTGGTCTGGAGGCTATCGCTGCGGAATATCCTTCCGTTATCAAGGAAGTACGCGGTCGAGGTATGATGATCGGCATTGAGCTGACCAAAGAGGGTGCCGGCGGTATGCTGATGAGCCTGATGATTAACCAGCACATTATTGTTGCTTATACCTTGAACAATCCTAAGGTTATCCGTATGGAGCCGCCGCTGATTATGCCTAAAGAGGTTATCGACCATGTTCTGGAGGCTTTCAGAGGTGCTGTTAAGGAAACTGCGGATGTTATTGAAGATTTATAAGAGGAGATAAGATTATGCCTTATGTAGAGAGCAAAACCACCATCAAGGGCGATGGTGCAAAAATTTATGATATTATCAAGGATATGGCTGCTTACCCTAATTTTATGCATGACCTGGTAAGCGTAGAAATTTTGGAGCGCGGTGAGAATTATACTGTTTCTCATTGGGTAAGTAATGTTGACGGACGCAAAATCGTCTGGACCGAGCGCGATACATTCTATCCTGAGGAGCTGAAAATTACCTATGCTCAGACCGAGGGTGATTTAAAGAAAATGGAAGGCTCCTGGCTGATTACACCGCAGGCTGACGGCTGCGAGGTAACGTTGGCAGTTGATTTTGAGTTCGGTATTCCGATGATTGCCGGCCTCCTGAATCCTATTCTTAAGAAAAAAGTTCGTGAAAACAGTGAAAATATGTTAAACTCTATCAAGGCCCAAATTGAAAAATAAGTAATTACTTGTTATAATAGATATGTTGAAAATGTATTCTATTAATGCCTGTACCTGTTTACAGTGCAGGTCTTTTATGAGGAGGAAATTACTTAGATGAAAACAGCGTTTTTAATGGCGTTAATGACAGCGCTGCTGATGCTCCTGGGCGACTTCTTCGGTGGTCTGCGCGGCATGACCGTAATGCTTTTTGTAGGCGTGGCAATGAACTTCTTTGCTTATTGGAACAGCGATAAGATGGTTCTGGCACACTATGATGCACAACAGGTTGACCGCAACAGTGCGCCGGAGCTGTACGGAATAGTAGAAAAGCTGGCTAAAAAAGCCAATATTCCTATGCCGAAGGTTTATATTATCAATAGTCCGGTGCCTAACGCTTTTGCTACCGGCAGAAATCCGGAGCATGCTGCCGTTGCGGTAAATACTGCGCTGGCAGATATGCTGACCAAGGAAGAGTTGGCCGGTGTTTTGGGTCATGAGCTGAGTCACATTATGCATCGTGATATTTTGGTAAGTACTATTGCCGCTTCTATGGCAGGTGCTATTTCCACGATTGCCCAATGGGGTATGTTCTTTGGCGGCGGACGTGATGAGGATGGCGAAAGCCGTAATCCTATCGCTTCTATTCTGGTTATGATTTTGGCGCCTCTAGCAGCTATGCTGATTCAGATGGCAGTATCCCGTTCCCGCGAATATATGGCAGATAAATCCGGCGGTGAGCTTTGCGGCAATCCAAATGCTCTGGCTGATGCCCTGCTGAAGATTGAAGCCTATGCGGAGCGTCGTGTAATGCCCGGTGCTACCGAAGCAACTGCGCATATGTTTATTATCAACCCCTTTGCCGGTGTTGATGCCAAGCAGCTTTTCAGTACTCACCCCGCAACTGAGGAAAGAGTTCAGCTGCTGCGTGAGCAGGCAAGAAAAATGGGTATCCGTTAATAATTCAACTATACCTCTAAGTCACATCGGTGACTGGGTTAGTATAAAAAATTTAATTACACTTTAAGGAGAGATTTACAAATGGAACAAACACTCGTACTCGTAAAACCTGATGGAGTTAAGAAAAATCTGATCGGCGATATCATCGCTCGTTTCGAACACAAAGGCCTGCAAGTTGCAGCTCTGAAACTGGTTAAAGTTACCGAAGCTCAAGCTAAATTCCACTATGCTGAGCATGAAGGCAAACCCTTCTTCGGCGAACTGGTTGACTTCATTACCTCCGCTCCGCTGGTTTGCGCTGTAATCCGCGGCGAAAACGCTATCAAAGCTGTTCGTCAACTGAACGGTGCTACCAACCCGATCGAAGCAGTTCCCGGTTCTATCCGCGGCGACTTCGCTCTGAGCATCGGTGAAAACATTGTTCACGGTTCCGACAGCCCGGAAGCTGCTGAACGCGAAATCAACAACTTCTTCGCTCCGGAAGAAATTTACTAATTAACTTTAGCCTTTCGGCGGCCATGAGCTGACTGAGAGGGGGTACACTCTCACGGAAAGGATGGTGCAGAAATGAAGAAAGCTGCTGTTTATACCAGAACCGGTGACAAAGGAACTACAGGTTTGTACACCGGAGAACGCGTTCCCAAGCAAAGCCTGCGTGTAGAAGCCTATGGTACTGTGGATGAAATTTCCTCGGCATTAGGTTTGGCACGTGCTCAGGTTACGCGTGAGGATGTGCGTGAAACCATTTTCAATGTACAAAAGCTGCTCATGTCTGTGATGGCTGACATTGCCAGCCTCAACCTGCCCGAACCTTACATCAAAGAAGAACACGTTAAGCTGTTTGAAGATATAATCGACAAGTTTGATTCTCTGCTGCAGCCGCTGGGCCATTTTATTATCCCCGGCGATACTGTAGGTGCTGCCGCACTGGACATCGCACGCACTACTACCCGTCGTGCCGAGCGTTGCCTGCTGCGTCTGGCTGAAAACGAACCGGTTAACCCCAATGTTCTGGTTTGCCTGAACCGTTTGTCTGATTTGTGCTTTATTCTGGCACGTGTAGAATGCGAAGTAAAATAAGCATTGCTGATTAAGGAATAGAAGCTTCTGCCTGTGGCCCTTGGCCGCAGACGGAGGCTTTTTGCTTTGCATGCAGTGATTTGTCACACTATTCCCTGCCGTTAAGAAGAATACGTGTATACAATCGTGTGAAGTATTGTACACTATATATTGATGTGATACAATACTATACATGGGCTTCGGGAAAAAGCCTTAAATTGTAAACGTGTTTTAAATTTTTACTGGGGGGAATTTTTTTATGTTGGAGATTTTGAATTCTATTGATGGCTTCATTTGGGGCCCGCCTTTGATGATGCTGCTTATGGGCACAGGCATTTTAATGAGCGTCCGTCTTGGTCTGCTTCAGGTTATGAAGCTGCCTAAAGCCTTGCAGCTGATTTTTACCGCCCGCAGCAAGGGCGAAGGTGATGTAAGCAGCTTTCAGGCTTTGTGCACTGCTTTGGCCGCAACTGTCGGCACCGGTAATATCGTTGGCGTAGCAACGGCAATTAAGCTCGGTGGTCCTGGTGCTCTGCTGTGGATGTGGCTCGCTGCTTTCTTCGGTATGGCAACCAAATATTCCGAAGGCGTGCTGGCTGTTAAGTATCGTACCTATGATGAAAACGGTAACGCTTCCGGCGGTCCGATGTACTATATCGAACAGGGCTTGGGCAAAAAATTTAAGCCTTTGGCTGTAATGTTCTCTATCTTCGGTGTTATGACTGCCTGCTTGGGCAGCGGTACCTTTACTCAGGTAAATGCAATCACCTCTATTGTTAATGTATCCTTTGGCGTTTCCGAATACGTTGTAGCAGCAATCCTGACTGTTCTTGTTGCTGTTGTTATTATCGGCGGTCTGCAATCCATTGCTAACGTAGCAAGCAAGATTGTTCCTTTCATGGCTGCTGTTTATGTTATCGTAACCGTTTCTGTGCTGGTATTTTATGCTGATGCTCTTCCGGCAGCAATTAAGCTGGTTATCGACGGTGCCTTCAACGGTACTGCGGCAGCAGGCGGCTTTGCCGGTGCCGGAATTATGCTGGCAATGCGCAGCGGTATCGCCCGCGGTATTTATTCCAACGAATCCGGCTTGGGCTCTGCTCCTATCGTAGCAGCTGCAGCGAAAACCAAATGGCCTGCAGAACAGGGCCTTGTTTCTATGACCGGTACCTTTATCGATACCATCATTATCTGCACCATGACCGGCCTGTCCATCATCGTCAGCGGTGCCTGGACCGGCGACCTGAACGGTGCTGCTCTGACTGAGGCTGCTTTTGCTTCTGCTTTCCCGGCTGTTGCCAAGTATGTCCTGACCGGCGGCCTGGTACTCTTCGCCTTCACCACTATTATCGGCTGGAGCTATTACGGCGAGCGTTGCGCAGAATATCTCTTCGGCGTAAAATGCATCATGCCTTACCGTATCGGTTACATCATTCTGGTAGGTTTGGGCGTATTCCTGAAGCTGGAAATGATTTGGATTATTGCTGATATCGTTAACGGTCTGATGGCTATTCCTAACCTGATTGCTCTGCTGGGCCTGAGCGGTGTAGTTGTTGCAGAAACCAAGCTGTACTTCGAGCATTGGGAAAAGGTTCACAGCCGTCGCAAACAGCTTGCTGAGATTCGTGAAAATCTGGCAACTGAAAATAATTAATTAGTATTTATGAAAGCCATTGCGGAAATATGCAATGGCTTTTTTTCATTAAGTTTTTGTGTCATCTGTATTTTTATGTCTTTAGTGTGTTATAATATACATATCAAGATAATAGGAGAATAAAATGGTTTATGGTTTGTTAGCTTTGCTGGTGGTTCTGCTGGACCAGGCAACAAAGTATTATGTGGTAACACATTTTGCGTTAGGGGAGAGCGTACCGGTGATTAATAATGTATTTCACTGGACGTTTATACTGAATCGTGGTGCCGCCTTCGGCATGCTGGAGGGCAGCCGTTGGCTGTTCGTAATGATTGCGGTTGCTGTAATCGGCGGTGTCTGGTTTATGCGCCGTGAGATTGCCAAAAGCGGCGTAATGGCCTGCTGGGGAACAGCGCTTTTTGCCGGCGGTGCTTTGGGTAACCTGATTGACCGCACTGCACGCGGTGTGGTAATTGACTTTTTTGATTTTCGTATCTGGCCGATATTTAATGTGGCCGATATAGCAATTTGTGTGGGAGTAGGTTTGATTATATGGAGCATATTGCAAACGGAGCTGCTGAGCAGCAACGATTAATTATAACTGAACAGGAGGCCGGCCAGCGTGCCGATGTAGGCCTGGCGGCAATGCTGGAGCTTACACGTTCGAATATGCAGAAGCTGCTGGAGGAGGGCCGTGCGGTGCGCGGCAGCAAGGTGCTGAAATCCAACTACAAGCTGCGTCTGGGTGACGAAATTGATGTTACTCTGCCTGAGCCGCAGCCTCTGGATGTACAGCCGGAAAATATTCCTCTGGATATTATTTATGAGGATGAGGATGTTGTTGTTGTCAACAAAGCGCGCGGGATGGTAGTCCACCCGGCGGCCGGCAATTTAAACGGAACGCTGGTCAATGCGCTTTTGTATCACTGCAAAAACTTATCCGGTATCAACGGCGTTATCCGCCCGGGTATCGTGCACCGTCTGGATAAGGATACCAGCGGTATTATGATTTGTGCCAAGAATGATGCGGCGCATCTTTCCCTGTCGCAGCAGATACAGGCTAAAACCGCCCAGCGTACTTATCTTGCTGTAGTACGCGGCAACATAAAGACAGACAGCGGCGTGATTGAAACGCTTATCGCCCGTGATAAAAACGACCGTAAGAAAATGGCGGTTGTCAAGGAGGGCGGACGTGATGCTGTTACCGAATACGAGGTGCTGGAGCGCTTCGGCAAATATACTATTGTGCGCTGCCGCCTGCGAACGGGACGCACGCATCAGATTCGCGTACATATGGAGTATCTGGGCTATCCTTTGGTTGGTGACCCGAAATATTCTCCGATGAAAACTCCCTTCAGCATTCAGGGACAGGCTCTGCATTCGCAGACACTGGAATTCACCCACCCGCGTACGGGAGAACGCTTGAGCTTTGAAGCTCCGTTGCCGGAGGATATGCATAAGATTGTTACCCGCCTGCGCCTGGGACAGTTTAATTAGCAGAGTTCTGCCTTAGGGCAGTCTTGATAGCAGGTTAAAAAGCCTGAATAAAAATAAGAGGTGAGCCAAATGAGCAATTTTGTTAAAAAGAATGTTATTATGGATGCAGAGGCTATGCGTCGTGCAATTGTCCGTATTTCTCATGAAATTATCGAAAGAAATAAAGGCGTAGACAATGTTGTTATTGTCGGTATCCGTACCCGCGGTGTACCTATTGCGGAACGTCTGGCAGCAGCAATTAAAGATATAGAGAATGTTGAGCTGCCGGTAGGAATGCTGGATATCACTCTTTATCGTGATGACCTGTCTACTCTTGCATATAATCCTATTGTACACGGTACAGAAATTGACCTGGATCTGAACGGCAAAACCGTAATTCTGGTTGATGATGTGCTGTACACCGGCCGTACCATCCGTGCCGCTCTTGATGCTGTTATGGATATGGGCCGTCCGAAGGCTATTCAGCTGGCAGTGCTTATCGACCGCGGACATCGCGAGCTGCCGATTCGTGCTGACTTTGCCGGCAAAAATGTTCCTACCTCCCACAAGGAAGCTATCAACGTATACCTGGCAGAGGAAGACGGCATTGATGAAGTAGCAATCGGTGATATCGAAGAATAATCGACCGTAGCTTGTTAATGGAACAGGAGGAGATTCTATGCAGCAGGCTGAAATGTTGCGCAATGAGGCTTTGGGCGCAACTTTGGTAAAAAAATTGAAGTTGCGTGGCTTTGATGCTTATTACTGTGCTGATAAGCAGGCAGCGCTTAAGCAGGCTTTGGCGCTGATTCCGCAGGATGATGTTGTTTCCTGGGGCGGTTCTGTAACGATTGATGAAATAGGCCTTTTGAGCGCAGTAAAGGAGCGCAATAAGGTTATCGACAGAGCTGCGGCAGCAACTCCGGAAGAAAAAACAGAATTGATGCGTCAGGCGCTTTTATGTGATACATATTTAATGAGCAGCAATGCCATCAGCAGCGACGGTCAGCTGGTAAATATTGACGGCAACGGCAACCGTTGCGCCGCTTTGATTTTCGGACCGAAGCAGGTGCTGGTTATTGCCGGTATGAACAAGGTTACAGGCTCCTTGGAGGCTGCCATGGACAGAGCGCGCAATGTAGCTGCGCCGATAAATGCCAAAAGGTTTGCCGGACTGCAGACACCTTGTTATAAAGCTGGCCTTTGCGGTGACTGCCTTTCTGCGGACTGCATCTGCTCGCAGATTGTTATAACGCGTACCAGTCGTAATAAGGGACGCATTAAAATCATTTTAGTTGGCGAAAGCTTAGGATTCTGATTTTAGGGGAGTTGTTTAGCGTTGGTGTTAGCAGCTCCCTTTTGCTTAAGAAAGCAGGTGAAAAAATGGCTCGTACTATTATTCTGTTGTTGGATTCCTTCGGTATCGGTTATGCCCATGATGCCGAAGCTTATGGTGATAAGGGTGCAGATACCTTGGGCCATATCTGCGATTGGCTGGCGAAAAATCCGCGGCACGCAGGCGAAGCGCCGATGCCGTTGCATTTGCCGCATCTGGCTGAGCGCGGACTGCAGGCAGCTGCCGAGCTGAGCCGCGGCGAAGCGTTGCCGGCAGGCTTAGGCGCCGAGCATACAATCGGTGCTTATACCTATGCGCAGGAGGTCAGCCGCGGTAAGGATACACTGAGCGGACATTGGGAAATCAGCGGTGTGCCGGTTAAATTTGACTGGGGCTATTTCCCGGATGTGCCGAAATGCTTTCCGCAGGAGCTGGTGGATGCAATTATCAGCCAAGGCAATTTGCCGGGAGTGCTGGGCGAATGCCATGCCAGTGGTACCGAAATCATCAAGGAGATGGGCGAGGAGCATGTAAGAAGCGGCAAGCCGATTATTTATACCTCCGCCGACAGCGTGTTGCAGATAGCAGCGCACGAGGAAGCCTTTGGCCTGGAGCGCTTGTATGATTTGTGCAAGCTAGCTTTTAAGCTGGTGCAGCCGTATAATATTGCCCGGGTAATAGCGCGTCCGTTCGTCGGCACCTGTGCTGCGGATTTTACCCGCACAACCAACCGTCACGATTACGCAGTACCGGCACCACAGCCGACATTGCTTGATAAAATGGTTGCAGCCGGCGGCAGCGTTTACGCCGTAGGCAAGATTGCCGATATTTTTGCGCATCGCGGTATTACGAAGCATTATGCGGCAGGCGGACTGGATAAGCTGGTAGATGCAACGAAGCAGGCTGTAGCCGATGCTATGGATAATACCATTGTCTTTACTAATTTTGTTGACTTTGATTCCTCCTACGGACATCGCCGTGACATTCAGGGCTATGGTGAGGCACTGGAATATTTCGACAGCAGATTGCCGGAAATTACCGCTCTGCTGCATCCGGACGATTTGCTGCTGATGACGGCGGACCACGGCAATGACCCCAGCTGGAGCGGCACGGACCATACGCGCGAAAAAATTCCCGTACTCTTTTCGGGAGCAGGCATTGAATGCAAGCAGCTTAAGCCTATGCAGACCTTTGCCGATATAGGACAGACGATTGCCGATTATATGAAAATAGAACCAACCCTTACTGGAACTAAAGCGGACTTGTTTTGAAAGAGGTGGACAATATGAGCAAACATTACGCAGCACCTGAGGAGATTTTATACCATGTAGGTTTTTCGGCACAGCAACTGCAGGGCGCAACTGTTGCCGTGCTTCCCGGTGACCCCGGACGTGTGGAGCCTTTGGCGAAGGCCTTGGGCAGTGATGCAAGCTTTATTGCCAGCCATCGCGAATACACCAGCTGGCTGACTAAAATCAGCGATACTCCGGTACTTGTCTGCTCTACGGGAATGGGCGGTCCTTCCGTAGCAATTTGTCTGGAAGAGCTGGCGCGTATGGGTATCAAAAAGCTCATCCGCTTCGGTACGACGGGAACGATTCAGGAAAAGGTTAATCTGGGTGATATTATTGTTGATAAGGCAGCTGTTCGCCTTGACGGCACCTCGCAGCACTATGCGCCGTTGGAGTTCCCGGCTGTTGCCAGCTTTGAGGTGACAACCGCACTGGTACTGGCAGCCAAGAATGCCGGTGCGCTCTATCATTTGGGCATTGCGGCCTCCAGCGACACCTTCTGGCCGGGACAGGAGCGTTACGACAGCTTCACCGGCTATGTACCGCGCCGCTTCCGTGGGACGATGCAGGAATGGCAGGCGCTGGGCGTGCTGAACTATGAAATGGAAACCTCTGCTTTGTTCGTGACCTCGCAGGCGTTAGGCTTAGAGGCCGGTGCTGTCTGCGGCGTGGTAGTTAAGCGCACGCAGAGCGAAAGCGTAGCACCGCCTGATGTTTATCAACGTGCCTTCGGCTATATGGTGCAGGTGACACGCGGAGCTGTTGAGCTGTTGTTGGCAGCGGATGCCGATTAATTGGTAGGTGATACTTATGAAAAAAATTAGATGGCTGCTGCAAATATGCTTTTTAGTGGTATTTGCCTCCTTGTTTACAGCCTTAATGCCGCAGACGGCGCGGGCAGATTTTGCGGAGCGTCCTGTTGGCTTTGTGGTTATCGACCAGGACGGCGGTGTGGACGGCGCTGTTTATAAGGAGTGGCGTCAGATGGTCAAGCTGGCTTATCGCTTCCCATATTATCAGATTATAGATGGCGGCGAGCCTCAGATGCTGGTGAGCCGGGCAGTGCGTGACGGCGTAAAGCTGGATGCTGCTTCTTTGTCCGCTTTGGCGGAAAAGAGCAAAACAGATGTGCTGGTTGTTGCCCGTATTTATGAAATGGATGAAAGCCTTGTCAGCGGTTGGGGATTTCGCTTTGACCACGATACCTATGTGCGTGTGGTAGCGGATGCAGACCTTTTCGTATATAAAAAGGATGGCAATAAGCTGCTGAAGAAGCGTGTGCGTGAAAGCGGACTGCGCGATATGGGCAATTATGACAAGCCGGCAGAAACAATTAAATGGCAGCTTTCCAAGCTGGTAAATACTATGGAAAATAAGCCGATTATCGGCAGTTAAACAGAAAATATGAAAAAAGAGTTAGCTTGTTCACCTTAGTTTAAGGCAGCAGGTAGTAAAATAATACTGCAGGCGGTATAATAGAATAGTTGCCTGAAGCGTAAATTGAGGTGAAAATATGCATATATTAGTTACAGGGGGGGCCGGTTATATCGGCTCGCATACAGTTATAGAGCTGCTTAACGCCGGACATAGCGTTGCAGTCGTAGATAATCTTGTCAATTCCAGCAGGTTGGCAATGCAGCGTGTAGAAAAAATTACCGGCCGGCAGATTCCTTTTTATGAAACGGATATCAGGGACCGCGAGGGCTTGCGGAAAATTTTTGCTGAGCACAGCTTTGACTGCTGCATTCATTTCGCCGGCTTGAAGGCAGTAGGAGAATCGGTGCAGAAGCCGCTGGAGTATTATGACAATAATATTTCCGGTACCTTGGTTTTGCTGGAGGAAATGCGTAACGCAGGCTGCAAGAACATTATCTTCAGCTCCTCGGCAACGGTTTACGGTAATCCTGCTGTAATGCCGATTACCGAAAGCTGTCCCAAGGGACATTGCACCAATCCTTACGGTAATACCAAGTCGATGCTGGAGGAAATCCTGCGAGACCTGCATGTGGCTGATAATGAATGGAACGTAGTGTTGCTGCGTTATTTTAACCCTATCGGTGCGCACAGCTCCGGTTTAATAGGTGAAAATCCCAACGGCGTTCCCAATAACCTGATGCCGTACATTACGCAGGTTGCTGCCGGCAAATTAAAGGAGCTGCATGTTTTCGGCAATGATTATCCAACTCCGGACGGTACAGGTGTGCGTGATTACATTCACGTTGTGGATTTGGCGAAGGGACATGTCAAAGCATTAAAGGCAATAGATGACAAATGTGGCATAGAGGTGTATAATCTTGGTACAGGCATTGGCTATTCGGTGCTGGACCTGGTGAAAGCATTCGAAAAGGCCAACGGAATAAAAATACCTTATGTAATCGACCAACGCCGTGCAGGTGATGTTGCAGCCTGCTATTCGGACCCTTCGAAGGCGTGGGAAAAGCTGGGCTGGAAGGCAGAGCTGGGAATTGAGGACATGTGCCGCGATTCCTGGAACTGGCAGAAAAACAACCCTAACGGTTTTGAAGCGTAAGGCATAAAGAAAAATTGGAGAAAACGAGGAAAAATATTTATGTGTGGTATTGTTGGATTTTGTGGAGATAAGCAGGCAGCGCCTATTTTGTTGGATGGGCTGTCTAAGCTGGAATATCGTGGCTATGATTCTGCCGGTTTAGCAGTGCGTGACGGCAGTGCGCCGGTGCAGATTGTTAAGGCTAAGGGCCGTCTGAAGGAGCTTTACGCCAAGACTAACGGCGGTCAAAGCCTCGTTGGTACCTGTGGCATCGGTCATACCAGATGGGCAACCCATGGTGAGCCTTCCGAAACTAATGCGCATCCGCATGCAAGTGCTGATGGCAATGTAGTTGCCGTACACAACGGTATTATCGAAAACTATCAGGAGCTGAAGGAAAAGCTGCTGCATAACGGTTACACCTTCTATTCTCAGACTGATACCGAGGTTGCCGTTAAGCTGATTGACTACTACTATAAAAAATACGAGCATACTCCTACCGATGCTCTGAGCCATGCTATGATCCGTATGCGCGGCTCCTATGCTTTGGCAGTAATGTTCAAGGAATATCCTGGTGAAATTTATGTTGCCCGCAAGGACAGCCCGATGATCATCGGCGTACAGGACGGCGAATGCTATGTTGCCAGCGACGTGCCTGCTATTTTGAAATACACCCGTAAGGTTTATTACATCGGCAATCTGGAAATGGCTCGTCTGGCTAACGGCGAGGTTACCTTCTACAACGTTGATGAAGAAGTAATCGAAAAACCGCTGACCGAAATTAAATGGGATGCCGAAGCTGCCGAAAAAGCAGGCTTTGAGCATTTCATGATGAAGGAAATTCACGAGCAGCCCAAGGCAGTTCGCGATACCCTGAATTCCGTACTGGTTGACGGCAAGCTGGATATGAGCGCTGTCGGTCTCAGCGATGAGGATATCAAAAAGATTGACCAGATTTGCATCGTTGCCTGCGGCAGTGCGTATCATGTAGGCGTGGCAGCGCAATATGTAATTGAGGATTTGGCACAGATTCCGGTTCGCACCGAGCTGGCTTCCGAGTTCAGATACCGCAAGCCTCTGCTGAGCAAGAACGAGCTGGTTATTATTGTCAGCCAGTCCGGTGAGACTGCCGACAGCTTGGCAGCTCTGCGTCTGGCTAAAGAAAAGGGCATCAAAACTCTTGGCATCGTTAACGTAGTAGGCAGCTCTATTGCCCGTGAAGCTGATAATGTTTTCTATACTCTGGCAGGACCGGAAATTGCCGTTGCAACTACCAAGGCTTACAGCACTCAGCTGATTGCTGCTTACTGCCTGGCAATTCAGTTTGCTATTGTTCGTGGCACTATTGATGAAGCTAAATATCTGGAGCTGATTCAGGAAATGGCACAGCTGCCGGATAAAATCCAAAAGATTATCGAGGATAAGGAACGCATCCAATGGTTTGCCGCTAAGCAGGTTAACGCTAAGGATATCTTCTTTATCGGCCGTGGTCTTGATTACGCTGTCAGCCTGGAAGGCAGCCTGAAGATGAAGGAAATTTCCTACATTCATAGTGAGGCTTATGCTGCCGGTGAATTGAAGCATGGTACTATCAGCCTGATTGAGGACGGTACTCTGGTTATCGGTGTGCTGACTCAAAGCGAGCTTTACGAAAAGACTGTCAGCAACATGGTAGAGTGCCGCAGCCGTGGCGCTTACCTGATGGGCCTGACTACCTATGGTAACTATAATATTGAGGATACCGCTGATTTCACAGTGTATATTCCTAAGACCGACGAGCATTTCATGACCAGCCTGGCAGTTATTCCGCTGCAGCTTATGGGTTATTATGTGAGTGTTTCTAAGGGCTTGGATGTAGATAAACCTAGGAACTTGGCTAAGAGCGTTACCGTAGAATAGTAAGAGCGGGTATAACGCACCGTATGCATCGCAAACCATCCTCCACGTACTAGAAGTACGCGTTCGTCGGCTTCAGCAAGAGCGGGTATAACGTACCGTATGCATCGCAAACCCTCCTCCACGTACTAAAAGTACGCGTTCGTCAGGTTCGCATCGCCTCCGGTACATTCTCCCCGCTCTTATAAGATAGCGTAATATAAACGTCGTATACTTCGTACTTACAAGGAACAGAATAATGTAACGCACTATAAAAAACCACAGCTTACATTTTATGTAGGCTGTGGTAATTTTTTTGTTGTTAATAATGAGCGGCGTTTTTATCAATCAGTGTAAAGCCTGCCTTGGTAAGCTTTGCACGGATTTCGTTGATTTGTTCCGCATCACGGGTTTCCAGTTCTAAGCGCAGGAAGCAACCTGTGATATCCATATCGGCATCACTGCGGTTGTGCTGTACGCCTACAACGTTAGCGCCACAGCTGCTTACGATTTCGCTCACTTCACGCAGCTGGCCGGGACGATCCTGCAAAGCGATAACGAGGTCTGCCCTTCTGCCGCTGGTAACCTGACCGCGGGTGATTACGCGCGAAAGAATATTAACGTCAATGTTACCGCCGGATACAACGCAGACTGTTTTCTTGCCCTTAATCGGCAGCTTGTCGAACAAGGCTGCTGCTACCGGAGTTGCGCCTGCACCTTCGGCAATCAGCTTCTGTTTTTCAATCAAGGTTAAAATTGCAGTTGCAATTTCATCTTCGCTTACGGTAACGATATCGTCAACATATTTGCTGATGAGCTCGTAGGTGTTTTCACCAGGAGTTTTTACAGCAATGCCATCAGCGAAGGTGCTGACGTGATCTAAGGTTTCATATTTATGGTCATGGAAGGCTTTGAACATGCTGGCTGCGCCTGCTGCCTGCACGCCGTAAACCTTAACCTCCGGGCGCAGGCTTTTGATAGCGAAGGCTACGCCGCTGATAAGGCCACCGCCGCCAATCGGTACGATTACTGCTTCGACGTCCGGCAGCTGGTCCAAAATTTCCAAACCGATGCTGCCCTGGCCGGCAATAACAAGCTCGTCGTCATATGGATGGATAAAGGTCATGCCTGTTTCTTCCTGCAGCTGTACGGCGCGGTCATGTGCTTCGTCGTAGGCACCGGGAACAAGCTCCACCTGTGCGCCGAGGCGCTTGGTGTTTTCTACCTTCATAATCGGTGCGCCGTCCGGCATGCAGATGACGCTTTTGATGCCCATACTGGTTGCAGCCAGTGCTACGCCTTGCGCGTGGTTGCCGGCGCTGCAGGCGATTACGCCTTTGCTTGCTTCCTCAGGTGTAAGCTGGCTGATTTTGTAGTAGGCACCGCGTACCTTGAAGCTGCCTGTTACCTGCAGGTTTTCTGTTTTCAGATACAAGTTGTTGCCTTCGCTTAAATGCGGAGCAGCTATTAGATCTGTTTTACGTGCTACGCTTTTAAGGATGAAGGCTGCATGATAAATTTTGTCTAATGAGAGCATTTGGTTACCTTCTTTTCTTTCCCTTAATAAAAATACTAAAATAGACTGTGCAAAAGCTACAATCTATTTTAGCATAAGCACTTTTAGTTTTTGCGTCAAGGGTTAACTTTCTAAGTGCGTGTTTGCCAGCATCAGCTCCAGCTTGAAGCTTTGGTTATCAAAGCTTACATTATTGCTGCCTGCGTATTTTTCGCAAATCATCCTGATGTTTTCCAGTCCGGTGCCAGGTTCCTTGTAGTCGCGCTTGGCGGAATAAAACTGGTCATTATAACGCACGATGTTACCGCTGAAGGAATTAACAACTTCTATAAGTAATAGAGAGGCTCTTTCTCTGATTTTCACATTAATATAGCAGTTGCTGCGCTGGGCTACGTCGTCTTTGGTAACTGCGGTAAAAGCGTTTTCCAAAGCATTGCCTAAAATAATGGCCAGATCAATATCGTTGATTTTAATTTTGCTGAAGCTGATATCCACGGCAAAGGGGATGCCTTTTTCCTGTGCCTGCATCTGCCAGTAGCCGATAAGGCCGTCGATGGTTTCATTGCCATAAATCTTTACTGTTTGCAGCGTTTCGGTATATTTAAGGATAGCACGCAGATGCTGACCAAGCTTATCAAACTGTTTTTCTTCATAAAACTGGTTGAGCATAACCGCGAGATGCTTTTGGTCATGGCGCAGGCGGCGTGATTTCTGCCAGGTTTCGATAACAAAATCGTAGTAAGGCTTTTCGTTACGACGCAGTTCTTCCAGTGAGCTGAGCTTGACGGACATCACCTTGTTATCATTTTTTTCCTTCAGCAGATCCATCATCATGCAAACAAAGAAGAAGAGCGGCATGATGCACAGAAAGCGGGCAAAGAAAAGATTCCAGGTGCGTGGTTCGGAAAAATTGCGGATGAGTACCAGGGCAACGAAGTTAAAAGCTAAAATATAGTTGGAATAGGTGATAATCTTATTGTATTTAGTGCTGCGGAAGAGCTGCTTAAATTTTTTTACAGTAAAGTAGAACCAGGAAAAATAAGCAGATTGTGCCAGCAGGAGCACGAAGGTGGCGGTGGCATAGTAGTAGCCAGGAGTGGGCGAAAAGCGTTCGGCGAGCATAGCAAGTGTCTGCAGCACATTTTCAAAATTGCCTGAGAGCAGGATGCAAAAAAGCTGCTTACTTTTATTACCTTTTACGATGGCAAAGTAGTAGAATATGTAGAGCAGGTAAACTCCGTATAATGTCGGCAGCTTATCGAAATTGCGTCCGGTAAAGATGAAAATGCCCCATTCTATGAGAATAATAGCAAAAAAGCCGCATATTGCTGTTTTTTTGGATAAGCGCAGGTCTTCCAAAAAGGGATAGTAGCATAGATAAGAGCTGGGAGCAACGCGCAGGATAATATAGATAAGGATAATCAAATCTTGAATCTGCATATAACATCATTCCTTAAAAATAATATAGAAAAAGCTTCTTTAAGATAATTATAGCAAATGTAAACTAAATTTAAAGTAAATTTTTTCTAACGGCAGAGATAAAATGGCGTGTTGAAATGCGAGGCTTTTCTGTTGTATAATAAAATGAATATAAATTTTCAAAGGAGTGCATACAATGCAGTGGATAGAAGTTAATGTAGCGGTAACGCATGAAGCAGTTGAGGCCGTAGCGGATATGCTGACGAGCATCGGTTCTAAGGGAGTTGCGATTGAGGACCCGCAGCTGATTAATGATTTGCGCAACAGCGGTACCTGGGAGCTGTGCGATATTCCGGAGCAGGAGAATACCGAGGTTGTTACTGTCAGCGCTTATTATGCTGATGATGAGAAGCTGGAAAAACGCCTGGCGGAGATTGACGAGCAGCTGGCGCTGATTGAGGAGCGCATCGGCAAGTACCGTTTCGGTAATACCCGCTTCCGCAAGGTGAGCGAGCAGGATTGGGCTAACGAATGGAAGCAGTATTTCCATGTTACTCATGTGGGCAAGAGCCTTGTTATTAAGCCGAGCTGGGAGGAGTATGCTCCTAAGGAAGGCGAGCATGTTATTGAAATCGATCCGGGTATGGCTTTCGGCACAGGCACGCATCACACTACCAATATGATGATGGAGCGCTTGGAGAAGGTTATTACGCCTGATTCTACAGTGTTTGACGTTGGTACCGGCAGCGGTATTCTGGCGATTGCTGCGGCAATGCTGGGCGCTAAGTCTGTAAAGGCTGTTGATATTGACGGTGTGGCAGTGCGCGTGGCGAAGGAGAATGTTGCGTATAACGGCCTGAGCGAGCAGATTGAGGTGCGCGAGGGCGATTTGCTGCATGGCACCGAGGGCAAGGCTGATGTAATTATCGCTAATATTATTGCCGATATTGTTATTATGCTGCTGCAGGATATTCCGCAGAAGCTGAATGACAACGGTGTGCTGTTGGCGAGCGGTATTATTGAGGAGCGTATGCCGGATGTGGAGGCTGCAGCGCAGGCGCAGGGACTTTATGTTGACGCGGTTGACCATCGCGGCGGCTGGGTTGTTATGCAGATGAAGAAGAAAAAGTAAGGGGAAACCTATATGCATCGTTTTTTTGTACCGCAATTATATAACGAAACAATGACTATTGAGGGCGTGGATGCACGTCATATCAGTAAGGTGCTGCGCATGCAGCCGGGTGCGCAGCTACAGCTTGTGAGTGACGACGGCGTGAGCGCGCTGGCGGAGATTACAGCGATTGACAGCGAGTGCGTGACTGTGCATTGCCTGGAGAAGCTGGCGGAAAGCCATGAGCCGGCGGTGCGCCTGATTTTGGCGCAGGGCCTGGCGAAGGGCGAGAAGATGGAGTTCATTATCCAAAAGGCTGTGGAGATGGGCGCTTACAGCGTGGTGCCTGTGGCTATGGAGCATTCCGTAGTACGCCTTGACGGTGCGAAGGCTGCCAAAAAGGTGGAGCGCTGGCAGAAGATTGCCGAATCCGCAGCGAAGCAGAGCAAGCGCGATATTCTTCCCGAGGTGCAGCCTGTGCAGACGATGGCACAGATGCTGGCGGCGAATGACTGCGCTACGAAGATTATCGCTTACGAGTGCGAGGATAAAAAGAGCCTGAAGGCGGCGCTGAAGGAGGCGCAGGCGAAGGGCGCGCTGACAGATTTGCTGCTGATTATCGGTCCTGAGGGCGGCATCAGCGAAGCGGAGCTGGATGCGGCACGCGCAGCAGGTGCTGTGCCCGTATCGCTGGGCAGACGCATTCTGCGTGCGGAAACGGCAGGACTTGTTGCTATTTCAGCGATTTTTTATGAAACCGGAGATTTAGGAGATTAAACATAGATGAGAAAAATTGCATTTTATACGCTGGGCTGTAAGGTTAATCAGGCCGATACTGCCAGCATGGAGGGGATTTTCCGTGCGTCGGGCTATGAGGTTGTGCCTTTCGGTGAACCGGCAGACGTTTATTTAGTTAATACCTGCGTTGTTACCAATACCGGTCAGCGCAAATCGCGCCAGATTATCAACCGCGCTGTGCGTCACAATCCGCTGTCCTTGGTGGTTGTTACCGGCTGCTATCCGCAGACTGCGCCGGAGGAGGTGCGTGCTATCGAAGGTGTTGATGTAATCATCGGCAATCAGGAGCGCGGCCGCATTGTGGAGCTGGTTGAGGAGGCGCTGGAGCACAAGCGCACGGAGATTCTGGACAATGTGCAGCAGATGACTGTGGATACTAAGTTCGAAGAGCTGGGCGTTTGCACGGAAACCGATAAAACCCGCGCCTTCCTCAAAATTCAGGAGGGCTGCAACCAATATTGCACCTACTGCATTATCCCGTTTGCCCGCGGTCCGCTGCGCAGCCGCAGCCTGGACAGCATCCGCGAGGAGGTCGGCAAGCTGGTTGCCGCAGGCTACAAAGAAGTTGTGCTCATCGGCATTCACCTTGGCTGCTACGGCAAGGAGCTGGCGAAGGAAGGCAAGCACGTTACTTTGTATGACGCAGTAAAGGCAGCGCTGAGCGTTGAGGGTGTGCAGCGTGTGCGCCTCGGTTCTTTGGAATCCGTGGAGGTGGAACCGCGCATGCTGCAGCTGATGGCAGAGGAACCACGCCTGCAGCGTCACCTGCATCTGCCGCTGCAAAGCGGTTGCGACAAGATTTTACGTGCTATGCATCGTCCTTATGACACAAAGCGCTTTACGGAGCTGGTGAACGAAATCCGTGCGCAGGTGCCTGATGTGGCAATTACTACGGACGTTATTGTGGGCTTCCCCGGCGAAAACGAGGAGGACTTTGCGACTACTTTGGAATTTGCCAAGAAATGCGGCTTTGCCAAAATGCATATCTTCCCTTATTCCAAGCGCAAGGGTACGCCTGCTGCCGAAATGAAGGAGCAGGTGGACGAGGCTGTGAAGAGCGAGCGTGCGGCGCGTCTGGCGAAGGTGGACGAGGAGCTGCATCAGCAAATGCTGCAGAGCACTGTCGGCAAGGTGGAGGAGGTGCTGTTTGAGCAGCCTGTGGACGATGAGCATATGGAGGGCCTGTGCGGTCCGTATCTGCGCGTTGTCGTTCCGGGAACGGCGGAGCTGGCGAACACCATTGCCAAGGTAAAAATTACCGGCATCAAAGAGGATTTTTTGCTGGGCGAATTGAATTAATTTGTGAAAAAATTATTTCTTTAGCAGGATAAAAGAAATAAATACAGAATATAACTAGATACGATAAATGAGAGGAGGGACATGAAATGGCTGAGGATTGTATTTTTTGCAAAATCATTAAGGGCGATATCCCTTCTACCAAAGTGTACGAAGATGATAAAATGATTGCTATCAATGACGTTGCTCCGGCTGCTCCGGTTCATGTGCTGCTGATGCCTAAGGACCACACAGCTAACATCACTACTGCGGACCCCGAGTTGGTTGCATACATGCTGGGCAAGGTTAAAATGATCGCTGAAAAGACCGGAATTGCCGAAAAAGGCTTCCGCGTTGTTATCAACACCGGCGATGAAGGCGGTCAGACAGTAAAACATTTACATATTCACGTAATTGGCGGCAAAGCTTTGGGTTGGCCCCCATGCTAAACCTTGACAATGCTTGTCTTTTCTTGTATAATTAATCAGTAAGTGTTTTTAGCTGGCAACGGCTGAAACTTAATTTGCATATACACTTCCCTAAGTGTGTGGAGGGAGGGAGAACAGATGGCAGAAATTAAAGTTGGCAAGAATGAAACTTTAGACAGCGCACTGCGCAGATTTAAAAGAGCAACCCAAAAGGCAGGCATTCTTTCTGAGGTAAGAAAACGCGAGCACTATGAAAAGCCGAGCGTTGCACGTAAGAAAAAATCCGAAGCAGCCAGAAAACGTAAAACCAGATAATTGGAGGCGGGCTGTATGTCTATAAAAGACCAATTGACTGCTGATATGAAGCAGGCCATGAAGGACAGAGAAGCAGGTAAGCTGCGTTTGTCTGTTATCCGCATGGTGCGTGCTAATATTAAAAATGTTGAAATCAATGACAAAAAGGAACTTACAGATGATGAGGTTCTGGCTGTCTTGATGAAAGAGGTCAAAATGCGTCAGGATTCTGTTGAGGAATTCCAAAAAGCAGGTCGTGACGAATTGGTTGCCCAAGCTAAGGAAGAAATTGCTATACTGAAAAAATATCTTCCGGAAGCTCTCAGCGATGACGAGCTGAAGGCTATCGTGGCAGAGGTTATTGCTGCTGTTGGTGCTACAAGTCCCAAGGATATGGGCAAGGTAATGCCGGCAGTTATGGCAAAAACCAAAGGCCGTGCAGATGGCAAACGTATTAACGTTATGGTTCGTGAATTGCTCAAATAACAACTGATAACCGTGCTAAGAGAAATCTTGGCGCGGTTATTTTACTTTATAGCGATTAGCGGACCGAAGGACTGCCTGCTTTCTTAGCGAACCCTTCTCCGTCATCGATATGTGATGACACCCGCCCCAGGGCGCTATCTCTTGCCCTACGGGCAATTAACCTTGTCTCCCCAAGGAGAGGCTTTCACTACATCCTGCACAATTCAAAGCTTGCAAAGCTATGAATTGTGTGGTATATTAGATATAGAAAAAGACAACCGCCCACAAGGTGGGTTGCCGAGAAAAGAAATTTAGAAAGCCACTTCTTTACCCGCAAAGTGTAGGAGTGGTTTTCTTATGTCTGGGTTATTTACAATATTGAAAAATAAATGTAAGTAATGCCAGAATGAACATTCCGAAGAGCATTAAATCTTGAAAGGAATAGTTCTTCATAAGCATCACCTCGATTCCTGAGGAATTAAGGCAACACCATCCTGCAACACGGTTGTCGAAAACATTTTATCATAAAATATAGATTAAAGCAATAAAACGTTTGCTTATAAAGGAGGAGTTGCAATACTAAAGAAAAAGACAGCATTGACAATAGAAGAACGCTTGCAGCAGGCAGCGGAGCAGGCGCTGGCAAGCATCGACCTGATGAAGAAATCCATCCTGGCGCGTGCCTTTCGCGGTGAGCTGGGCACGAACAAAGCGAGCGCGTTGGAGCTGCTGCAGCCAGTGCTGGCGGAAAACTGAGCATAAGCAAGAGTATGTTGAGTGTAGGAAAAGAGTGATATTATGCGTATTGTGGCTTGTGATGATGATGTAAGCGAGCTGGAAGAGCTTAAACAGCAACTGCAGGAAATAGGCAGGAAGTATCAGCTGCTTTTGGATATACGTACATTTACTGAAGGGGAGCAGTGCTGTGAATACTTGCTTTTGAATAGCGCTGATATTGTTTTTATGGATATCTATCTGAAGCCCGGTAATGGCGTGGAGCTTGTGCGCCGCCTGCGCCAGCAAAGGCTTAACTTTCAGCTGGTCTTTCTTACCTCCAGTAATGACTTTGCCATTGAAAGCTATGAGGTGGAGGCAGCGTACTATCTGCTGAAGCCTTTGCAGCCGGAAAAGCTGGAGCAGGCGCTGAAGCGCTGCGGTGCTTTTGACAAGGAAGAGTATGTTACTTTTGATACTGCGGTGGAGACGGTAAAGCTAAAGCCCAAGGACATTATCGTTGTAGAGGTGCAGGATAAATACTGCTATATTCACACAGCACAGCGCACCTATAAGGTGTACAGCTCCATCAACAAGGTGCGGGAAAAGCTGACGCAGGATTATTTTCTGCTGACCTATCGCAGCGTGCTGATTAACATGCATTATGTAGAGGGTGTTTACAGCAATTATTTTTTGCTGGGCAATGGCTTCAAGGCACCCATCAGGGTGCGCGACAGCGCAGCTGTGCGCAACGCCTATATGCAGTGGGCGCTGCTGCAGGATTAAGGATACTTTGTTATAAAGAAAGAGAACCTCCGTTACGGGCAGGATTGCCGTTGTGGAGGTTTTTTAGTTGTTAGTGGATAGTTGTTAGTGAGTAGTGGGAAGTGGGCAGTGGGTAGTGATTAGTGGATAGTGAGTAGTTTTTAGTGGAAATGTGCTTTAATTATTGTTTTGTTTGTTACAGTTTTGAATAAAAATAAGCAAGTAAAGTTGGCAAAATGCGTTTTACGATGAGAACCTGCGCTTTACGATACAAGGCATTGAATTCACTGAATTTTATGAGATAATGACCATGATAATAGTTATGCGGAAGGCGCCGGATGCTGCCAGCTGCGGATGGCGCACGCATGGGTTTGGTTTATACGTAAGGAGGATGATGTTCATGACTAGGAAAAAAAGTAATGTAAAGGCGTTGGCTCTCGCCGTAACGTGTGCGATTCTCGCAGGGGGGGGCATTGGTCTTGAACCGGTGTATGCGGCGGAGGCTCTTACGTTGTACAAAGAAACTAGTGGCAATGTAACAACTTCTGCCCAAAGTGGTACCGCAGATAATACAGCAATTAATGAACTTACTGTTGGTGGTGTGACTATTGGTGGCACAGGAGGGATTAGCGGTAAAATCATTGCTAAGAATATAGTTGGTATTAAAAATACTGGTGAATCAACTCCGAGCGATATCAGTATTAATGGTGCAACATTTGCTAATGGCGGCGCAATTACAGCTACTAGCTTGAAGCTGAATGGTATGGATGATGTTAAAACTGCTATTGAAGCCAAAGCCGCTAAAACGGATGTTGATAATAATAAAGCTAACATTTCAGATTTACAAACTAGTAAAGCAGATGCAGCAAATGTATATACTAAGATAGAATCTGATAGCAGATTTGCAGGGAAAACCTATGAAGGTAAAGTTGATGTGTTGGAGGCTACTGTAAACGATACTTCTACTGGTTTGGTAAAAAAAGTAGGGGATTTGGAAACTAAAACTACTGACATTTCCTATGACTCTACAACTGGTACAACCATTGGTAGAGTTGATGGCGTAACGTTTAACGCTGGCGCTGTTAGTGGTGTGAAAAGCATTAACGGTAAAATTGAAATTTCTGCTGATGGCAAGACTGTAACCTTTAATAGAGGTGAGACGAACGGTCAGGTAGAAATTAGTGCAGCAGGTATTAAGGTTGGCACTGGTTCTACTTATATTAAAGGTGACGCTATTTATACTGGCGATGCGAATTATGATAATGCTAAAGCAGGCATGAAGAGTGATGGTTCTTTGAAGGCAGCTAATGGCAATTTCACTGTTGACGGTGCAACTGGCAATACTGCTGTTGGCGGCACGCTGGACGTGGCTGGAGAAACCACATTTGCTAATGGAATCAAGACTGATACGATTGTGGAAAAAACAGCTAATGCAGGCGTTACTGTTAATGGCAACAAAATTACTACTGACAATAAATTTAATGATGTCGAATTAAAAAATGGTAATGTAAACGCTACTGATATTACTGCAAATGGCGCATTGAAGGGGCAAACCTTAGGCATTGGCGGTACTGCTAATGATCAATTTACTGTTGAGGCAAATGGTAACACTAATGTTGGCGGTACGCTGGACGTGACTGGTGCGACAACCTTGAAAGACACTTTGAACGTCAAAGGCGCGACAACCCTAGGTAGCACTTTGGACGTGACTGGCAAAACTACCTTGAAAGATGAGCTGCAGGTGGATAAAAAAGCAACCTTTGGCAATGCGACAGGTTTGCATACTGTTATTGAGGGCGGCAATATTACAGCTGGCGGTATGCTGCATTCTGGATCCGCTAAGATTGGTTATGTAGGTATTGATAACACTGGCGCAATTACTGGTGTAACATCTCTGACAACTGATGCTTTGACTGTTACTGGTGCATTTACAACGGGCGGTAATTTAACTGTTAATGGTGATTTGACTGCAAGTGGAGCTATTAATGGCAAGACTATCAGCATTAATGATGGCGGCTCTATTGCAGGCGTAAACTTTGAAACTGGTGGCAAATTGACTGCTACTACCGGTACAATTGGCGATGTAAGCTTCGCTGCTGGCGGTAATGTATCAGGAATAAGCGAGCTGACAGCAACAACAATTAAAGATGGTGCAGGTACAATTATTACTGGCGGCAAGGTTGAATCCAAAACTGCTAAGATTGGTGCTATCAATATTGATAATGAAACTATTGAGGGTTCTTTTGCTAATGGCTTGAGCATTGAAGGCGTGAAGATTAAAGATGGCGTTATGAGCTCAGTAGTTTCCATTGAGGCAAACAAGGCAACCATCGGTGGAGTAAATACGCTGGATAATAAGGGCCTGACAGTAAAAGCTGGATCTAAAGTTCAGGTTGGGACTAATACTGTTATTGAAGATGGTAGCGTACAGGTTAGCCAGAAAACAAGTTTAACCGACCAAAGCTTGCAGTTGAATGATACCAACAAATGGACTAATGAAGGTGGTCTTGTAGCTGATAAAGCAACTGTTAATGGCATTGCACTGGGTACAGATAGTCAAGGTAAAGCGACCTTTAGTGATGCAGCTGGCAACACCACCACGATTGATGGCAACAAGATTACCACTGGTACAATTACTGCTGATGAGCTGAATGTTGATAAGATTAGCTTAGGTAAAGGCACTGATAAAAATATCACTATTGGCAGTAACGGCGACGTAACTACTAAAGGTGAAATCAAAATTACTGATACAGCTGGCAATGTAATGAGCAAGCTGTCGCAGGATAAAGCAACCTTTGGCAAGGATACAGCTAACCAGACTGTTATCGAAAACGGTAAACTGAACGCTAAAGCAGAGGATAGTAATCATCAGCAGGCTGAGCTGAAATTTGACGAAAATGGCTTTGCTGTTAACGGACAGACTGCAGAGGGCAAGACTTCTGCCTTCGGTTTTAATACTAAGAAAGGTATCGGCACTTTTAAAGGACTTGATGAAACAACTACCACTGTCAACGGCAGTGTAATTACCTCTATTAAATCTGCAACAGATACTGGCGTATTAAATGGCAGTAACCTGACATTGGTTAATGGTTATAATAAGACCGAACTGACCGCAGGCGGCGTGAGCTTCACTGGTAAAAAAGGTGCTAGTGCTCAAGAGGGTAATAAAACTACGATTGACGGCGGTATCATTACAACTGATACTTTGAAGGTACAACGTATTCAGCTTGGTGAAAAAATTGTAGATGAAAGAACTGGCAAAGAGATTGGTTCTGGTGTAACTTTAGCTGCTGATGGCGGCTTCACTGCGGCTGGCGGTAATTTCAAGGTTACTGGCGGTACTACAGGAAGCAGAGGTTCTATTACTAATGTTGTTGGTGATGATGCTAGTGGTAAGACTTCTTTTACAACCAATCAAAAAGGCGCTAAGATGAGCTTTAAAAAAGGCGACGTAACATCCAATGTTTCCGTAGCAGACGGCAGTGCTAATGTATCCGCTGGTGCAGGCTCTATCGACGTAACCAACGAAAGTATCACGAGCAAGGTTACGGACAATGCAACGAGCACGATTACGAAGGACAGCATTGTCGATAAGGTTGGCAACAACTCCGTAACTACGGACGCTAACGGTACGACCTTCGCTAATGGCGGCAGTAAGACAACTAACATTAACGGCGGTACGATTACTACCGGTAAGCTGATTACTGACGAGCTGGTAATCACCGGTAAAGGCGATGCAGCGGGCGATGGCTCCGGTTCTCTGGCTTTCGGCGGCAATGGCACGATTAAGAGCGACGTCAAAGAGGCTGGCAGTGCTAAGAATACGCAGTTCACGACTGATATTAATGGCGTAAATACCAAGGTAACCGATGGCACGACTACTACGGAAAACAAGGTTACCGCTGCAGGCAACAGCAACACTGTTACTGAGGATGCGAAGCATAAATCCGAATTCAACCAAGGCTTTACCTCTATCGGCGGCGTGGTAACGAATGGCGAAATTAAGGTAGCGCAAAAATTAGACGGTGCAACTGGCCTGCTTACCAACGAAGTTACTGATGCCAACGGAAGCAGCAAGCTGGAGCAAAGCGGCACTGGCCTGACCTATACGGACAGCGCTAAGCCTGACAACGCAACCCGCATCAACAGCAGCGATGTTTCCATCGGTTCGGCAACGGATGACAGCAAGCGCATCAACCTGTCCGACCTTGGTCAGATTGATAACCTCGACCCTGAACTCACTGGTCGCGACGAGTACAAGAACAATTCGACCGCAGTCGGCGGCATCAACGCCGAAGCTGCAATTCGCCGCGAAGAGGTAGCGCGTCTTGACGGCCGCATCAACGACGTCAACGACCGTGTAAATAAGGTTGGCGCTATGGCAGCAGCTATCGCTTCCCTGAAGAGCATTGGCTACGATCCGCAGGCTCCGAGTGAATTCAGCATCGGCCTCGGCCAATACAAGGGCGAAACTGGCGTGGCAATGGGCTTCTTCCACTATCCGAACAAGAACTTCATGATCAACGTCAGCCTGTCTACTGCCGGCGGCGAAACCATGGGCGGTATCGGTGCAACCTGGCGCTTTGGCCACAAATCCCCGCAAAAGCTTTTAGAAGAGCAGCGCGAGGCTCAGGCTAAGAAAGAGCTGGCAGCAGCTGAAAAATATCAGGCAGCAGCCAAACTTGCCAAAGAAGCGCAGGAGCGTGCTGAATATGCAGCCAAACTGGCGCGTCAGGCACAGGTGAGCGCAGATAATGCTAAGGCAGCAGCTGATGCAACCCAGGCTAAGCATTTTGGCTGATAAGCTGGCAGCAGGTGCAGTCATAGCAGGATAACAACTGGTTTTCCTATAAATCATCATACTCCGCCAAGCAATGCCCCCAACCGCTTGCTTGGCAGTTCATGAGGCTGGGTTCATCATACTGACCTTATGAACAAAAAAGGCTGGAGTTTGAGCGTTTGCTCAAATTCCAGCCTTAAAACTTGCTAAGCCATATAATCTGTGGTATATTAGATATAGAAAAGACAACCGCCTAAGCGGTGGGTTGCCTGAGTAAAAAAGTTTTTAGAAAGCCGCTTCTTTGCTTGGAATGTGTGATATGTACCCAGTTTTCTGGACACCGCTAAAAATTTGAATAATTATATTTACATCATGGATGCTTCTCTGAATTTAGAGGGAGGCATCCATTTTGTTTTAGCTTGAATTCTTTTGTTGTTATAATAATCGATGTACTCAGCTATAGCGTTTGAAAAAGATTCAAACGAAGGGTAATCTTTTTCAAATCCGTAGAACATCTCGTTTTTTAATCTGCCAAAGAAAGTTTCCATAATACAGTTGTCATAGCAGTTACCTTTCCTAGACATTGATTGAATGATTCCGTGCTTTTGCAATTCATTCCTATAAAATGCATGCTGATATTGCCATCCTTGATCTGAGTGCATAATAAGACCTTTTACAGAAGGAAAACCTTTAAATGCCTTTTTCAGCATGTCCTTTATTTGCGCCATATCTGGATGTAGAGAAAGATTGTAAGAGATTATTTCATTGCTGTTCATATCCAAAATCGGAGAAAGATAACATTTGCCCCAAGGCAGATTGAACTGCGATACATCGGTTGTCCACTTTTGCAAAGGTTTTTCGGTATTGAAATCTCGATTGATGATATTATCAGCAACTTTGCCAACATCGCCTTTATAGGAGTGGTATTTTTCCTTGGGACATTTTCCAAACAAGGTAAGCTGATTCATGATTCGTTGGACACGCTTGTGATTTACTCGAAAACCTCGATTCAGAAGCTCCTTATGTACGCGCCTTACACCATATCGCTTTTTGTTCTCGTTGAAGATAACAATAATTTCGGATGATAAGTCGGCATTTCGTTCGCTAACTTTATCTGTCTTGCTAAGCTCGTAATAGTACGTTGAACGCGACAGTCCAATCGCATCCAGCAAATAATTCAGTTTGTAACCTTCTTCACGCAGTTTTTGGACGAGCGCAGCTTTTTCGCCTTGAGTTGCGCTGCGCATCTCTCTTCTCTCAAGGCAATCTCTTTTTTTACAATAGCAATCTCCGCTCTCAAGCGCTCATTTTCTGCTCTGAGCAGAATCATTTCTTCTCGTTCTGATGGAGTAAGTTCTGCCGGCTCTATTTTTTTCTTCATTTCAGGCTCCTTGGGTGGTCGTCCTTTTCGTTGTGCGACCAATCCCTGATACCCTTTAATTTTATAGCATCTAACCCACTGATACAAGAGTCCAGCGTTAATTCCTGCAGAAATAGCTGTTTCCTTATTTGACGCACCAGCTAATACTTTGGCTACAAGTTCATATTTCTCTTCTGCTGACCAAGTTTTTCTCTGATTTTTATGTCTTAATGCTTCTGGACCACATTTATCTTCTATCCGAACCCAAACTCGGATTGTATTGTGGAAATTTTTTTCTGTTATATCTTTAGGCGTTTCAGGCCATTTACCTTGTCGATATAATTCTACACACTGTCTTTTGAACTTATAGCTGTATTTCATTAAAATACCCCCAATACTGGGTGTCCAGTATTGGGGGTACATATCAGTGTAGGAGTGGTTTTCTTATTATTGCGCGCAATTCAAAACTTGCAAAGCTGTGAATTGTGTGGTATATTAGATATAGAAAAGACAACCGCCCACAGAGGTGGGTTGCCGAGTTTAGTTAAGAAAAATCCGCTCCGAGCTCGCCAAAGTCAAGGGGCGGTTTTTCTATGTCCGTAACTTTTTTACTATTTGTTCTTAAAAATGAACGTAAGTAATGCTACGATAAAAATTCCAAAGGACATTAAATCCTGAAAGCTGAAATATACCATAGACATCACCTCCATTCGTATAGAATGAAGGCAATCACACCCCGTGAACCGGTTGTCAAAAACATTCTATCATAAAATTTCAACTAAAGCAATAAAATGTTTGCTTATAAAGAGCTTCATTAAAAATTAAGACCTTGGCGTCAGTAAAAACTGACATCAAGGTCTTTTTGTTACGCTTTGCGTCTGAGCATATCGGCAATGCGCTTTTGGTTTTCCATCGCTGTCAACGCTCTTTCGTACAGCAGCATCTGCAGCTTGCTTTTGACAGGCTGCAAATTTGGCGAGCCTTCGATAGTGTAAACAACATTATCGTCCTTATCGGTGTACAGGCTTTTGAGCAACGCATACTGCGTACCATCGTTATTATACAAATAAATCTGCGTCATGCTGATTGCTGTTTTCAGCTCCGGCTTGGTGGCCTGCAACTTAGGCAGCATTTCCTTATTGTAGCGCAGCTCGGCAGACAACAGCAAAAAAAGCTTGTCGCCCTGGCGCAATGCCTGCAAATTATCCTTATCAAGATATAAATCGCCAGCGCTGGTGCTGGTTATTTTTTCCATGTTAGCATTTTTATCAGTGCCTGCGCCAGCGAAGGCTGTGCAAGTGCAGGCAAGCGCAAAAATCAGCGTCAGTAAAATAAGTAATTTTTTCATCATTAAGTCCCGCCTTTGCTTATAGTAGAAGAAGCTTTTCCTTTATCATACAATTTTTGGCGCAATAAGTAAAGCAGCAAATGCTCTTGCTTGGTACGTCTTCAAGCTACTGCTTTTTAAATTAATGAGCCAAAAAAATTCTTTTGTTAAAGTATTACAGGCAGCTTTGCTTTTTGCGGCATAAACTTTAAATTTACTTCATGCTTTTACTCTGCTATACTATAAATGTACAAGCGTTGAGGAGGTGCAGTCATGCCATTGGAATATTATTTTATGCTGGCGGGCCTTGTCCTGCTGCTGATAGAATTTGTTGTGCCGGGCTTCGGAATTTTCGGTGTCAGCGGCATGGTGTGCCTGACAGTCGGCGGCTTTTACGTTTTGGGCGGCAATGCCTGGGCGGCGCTGGTGCTGTTGGCAGTGTATCTGTTTTTGGTGCTGGTAATTACGCTGCTGTGCGTGTATCTTCCCAAGGAAAGCAAGTATAATCCCTTTGTGCTGTGGACACGCCAAAAGAATAGCGAGGGCTACACCGGCGGCAAAAACTGGAGCATGCTGGTGGGCAAAAGAGGCACAGCCTTGACTACGCTGCGTCCTGCAGGTACGATTCTGGTGGACGGCAAGCGTCTTGATGTGAGCAGTCAGGGAGATTATATCGAAAAGTCTGCTCCCGTGATTATCGTGCGGGTAGAGGGCAGCAAAATTTTTGTAGAACAAACGAAGGAGTGACATTATGGATTTATTATTCAGTATGATTTTCGGCAGTGGCTTTGCAGTAATCATTGCTATTGCCGGTATAGCGATTTTTTTTAACTTTGTGCCGTTGGGCCTGTGGATTTCGGCAATCGCCGCCGGTGTTAACGTAGGCATCTTCAACCTCATCGGTATGCGCTTGCGCCGCGTGCCCGCGTCGCAGATTGTGCTGCCGCTGATTAAGGCTAACAAGGCAGGCCTTGACGTAAATGTCAACCAGCTGGAGGCGCATTATCTGGCAGGCGGTAACGTTGACCGCGTTATTGATGCTTTGATTGCTGCCCACAGAGCGCAGATTGAGCTGAGCTTTGAGCGTGGCTGTGCTATCGACCTTGCGGGACGCAACGTGCTGGAGGCTGTGCAGATGAGCGTTAACCCCGAGGTTATCGAAACTCCGGTAGTAAGCGCTGTTGCCAAGGACGGCATTGAGCTGAAGGTAAAGGCACGCGTAACCGTGCGCGCCAACATTGACCGCCTGGTAGGCGGTGCCGGCGAAGCAACGATTATTGCGCGTGTCGGCGAAGGCATTGTAACAAACGTAGGCTCCAGCGCCGACCACAGCAAGGTACTGGAAAACCCCGACTATATTTCCAAAACAGTTTTGGACAAGGGCCTTGATGCAGGCACCGCTTTTGAAATTCTTTCCATTGATATTGCGGACGTAGATGTTGGACGTAACATTGGTGCTGCGCTGATGACCGACCAGGCGGAGGCAGATAAGCGCATTGCTCAGGCACGTGCTGAGGAACGCCGTGCGATGGCTGTTGCCAAGGAGCAGGAAATGAAGGCCTATACTCAGGAAATGCAGGCGAAGGTTGTGGAAGCACAGGCTAAGGTGCCGACAGCTATGGCGGAGGCACTGGCCAACGGCCGCTTGGGCGTAATGGATTACTACCGCCTTAACAACATTCAGGCAGATACGCAGATGCGTCGCACGATTGCTGAGGTAAGCCCGGAGGGCGAGGAAAAGCCTGAGGGCGGCAAATAAGCGAGGTGTAGCTTATGGGCGGTTTGTTTGACAGTGATTTAATCCCTCTGCTTTTTGTCCTCGTAATGCTGGCCAACGTATTTTTGGACAGGCGCAACCGCCGCCGCAGGCAGCAGGAGCTGCCGCAAGAGCAGCCGCAGGAAACGGCGGAGCCGACGCAGGCAGAGCAGCAAACGCAGACTAAGCCTAAAGACCTTGCTGCCGAGTTTGAACGCCGTCTGAAAAAGACTACGGAGGAAGCACAGGCGCGCAAAAGTCAAAACAGCCGCGAAGGCGGCGTGGTGCATGACGGAACGCGCGTGCGTCGTGATGACGACAGCAGAGTTCACCGCGACGGCGAAGCAATGCATGACCACACCGGCAGAATTCACCGTGAAAACGAAGCCCTGGTGCATGACAAGGGCAAGGTTTATTACGATCCCCGCAGTGATTACAGCTACGACGAAGCAAAGATGAACGCTGCCGCAGCGGCGTTTAATGCGCACTACGCACAGCAGGCGCAGCCTGCAGCAAAAAAGCGTGTGAAGCTGAAGCATGCGGCGCTGGTCAACGGCATTATCATGGTAGAGGTATTAGGAAAACCGCGCGCTCTTAACCCCTATGAGGAGCGCTGATTTAAAGATTCTCACAAACAGTAAGGAGATGTTGGAGAATGCTGGAAAAGCTGGATTTGAGTAAAAAAGTGTCCAAGGAAGATTACAACAAGCAGATGGATGTGCTGGGTGAGCGCCTGGGAAAGGCGCAGCGCATGGCCCGCGACGCCAAAAGACCGATTATCATCGTGTTTGAGGGCTGGCGCGGTGCGCGCCGCAGTGCGCTGATTAACGAAATGATGCAGCAGATGGATGCCCGCGGCTTTAATGTATATTCCAGCGTGCGCCTGCGCGGCGTTCTGCAGGAGCAGCCGTTTTTCAGTGCCTTCTGGAAGCGTTTGCCGGCTTTGGGACATATTGCCGTTTATCACCGCAGCTGGTATTATCTGAAAAACGCCAACGAGATGGCGGATAAGGCAGAGGACGATTCCAAATATCCCGTAGTTTCCTTCGAGCATATCAACAACTTTGAAAAAATGCTCACGGACGATAATTATCTTGTGCTCAAATTTTTCCTGCATCTGTCACCGGAGCAGCAAAAGAAAAATATCGCCAAGAATGCCAAAACACTGGGCAAAGCGTGGCGTGATCTGAATCCTGCGATTGATGAAAGCGAAGATTACGATAAATTTTTGCCGCATTACGAAAAAATGCTGGAGGCTACCGATACGGTAAACGCTCCCTGGCACCTGATTGCCGACGATGATCCGCGCAGCGCGCGTCTGGAGGTTTTTACTAAGATTGCCGATGCTATCGAAAAAGCTGTGCAGATGCCTGTCGAGCCTGCTGCCGACAAGCGCACCGCGGCAACCTACGATGTGCTGAGCACGATTGACGCCAACAAGGAGCTTACCAAGGAAGAATATAAGGAAAAGCTCGATAAGTACCAGAAAAAGCTGACACAGCTGCAGATTGAAATGTTCAAGGCGCAGATACCGGTAGTTATCGGCTTTGAGGGTTGGGACGCTGCCGGCAAGGGCGGTGCTATCCGCAGACTGACGGCGGCACTGGACCCGTTGGGCTTTCATGTGCACCCGATTGCGGCGCCGAACGTGGTTGAAAAGCAGTTCCATTATCAGTGGCGCTTCTGGACCAGACTGCCGCAGCCGGGCACTATAGCGATTTTTGACCGCACCTGGTACGGCCGTGTTATGGTAGAGCGTATCGAAGGCTTCGCCAAACCGCAGGAATGGCAGCGTGCCTACGATGAAATTAAGGATATGGAGGCGCAGTGGAGCGAGCACGGTATCGCCATCGCCAAATTCTGGCTGCAGATTGACAAGGATGAGCAGCTGCGACGCTTCAATGATCGTCAGAATGACCCCAACAAGCAGTGGAAAATTACGGACGAGGATTGGCGCAACCGTGATAAATGGGATGCTTACGAAGCAGCAGTCAACGAAATGCTGGTACGCACCGACACCTCCTATGCACCGTGGACCGTGGTTGAGGGAAACAACAAATATTATGCCCGCTTAAAGGTTTTGAAAACAGTTATCGATTTGTTTGAACGCAAATTGGCAGAAAAACAGCAGTAAAATACAAGAGATATCAGCGTAATTCTGCGCTGATATTTTCTTAATACATTATAGATACTCGGAGAGGAAATGCTTTGTCCTGGATAATCAAAAACTATATTAAAGAAACAAGAGAAAATGAAACCGGCGCGCAGGTGTATCCGCCGGGCTTACGTCATCCGGTAGCGTTTATTTACCCCAACGTCTACCATTTAGGCATGTCGAACCTGGGAATGCACATTCTGTATCAGATGATTAACGAGCGCGGTGACAGTGCCTGCGAACGCTTCTTTTTGCCGGATAAACGTTTGCAGCAGGAGCATATCAAAAGCAAAACACCGCTGCTGAGCCTGGAAAACCAGCGTCCGCTGGCAGATTTTGACGTTATCTTCGTCATGCTGTCCTTTGAAATGGATTATGATAATCTGCTGACGGTGCTCGATTTAGGCAATATCCGCCTGCGGGCGGCGGAGCGCAATCAGCGTGAGCCGCTGGTGATTATCGGCGGTCCCTGTGCTACCTTTAATCCCGAGCCGATGGCTGCTGTGGCTGACGCCTTTGTTATCGGCGAGGGTGAGGAAACGGTACAGCACGTGTTGGATACCATCTACCGCGAGGAAAGCAAGCAAGAGCGTCTGGCGGCGCTGGCGCAGGTGCCGGGTGTTTATGTGCCCAGCCTGTATACGGCGCAGTACGATGATGAGGGCGAGTTTACCGCCCTGCTGCCGCAGGAAGGTGCGCCGGCGAAGGTAGCACGCCAGTGGGCGCGTGATATCGACGCTTATCCGCACACCTCTGCTATTGTGACGAGCGGAACGGAATTTGAGGATATGTTTATTGTCGAGGTGGCGCGTGGCTGCGGCCGTCACTGCCGCTTCTGCATGGCAGGCTATTGCTTCCGCAAGCCGCGTCCGCGTAAGCTGGAAAATATTTTGGCGGATATCGCCAAGCGTCCCGAGCGCACGAAAAAGGTGGGCCTGATGGGAGCTGCCGTTTCCGACCATCCGCAGATGGCGGAGCTGACGGAATACCTGGTAGAGCATAAGATACCGTTTTCCGTGGCCAGCATGCGTGCCGATATGCTCACGGAGCAGATTGCGCATGCGTTGGCGCAGAGCGGACAGCGCACGATGACCGTAGCGCCGGAGGCAGGCAGCGAGCGGATGCGCGCTGCGATTAACAAGGGCATTACGGAGGAGCATGTTTATAATTCTATCGAGCTGGCTGCTGCTGCCGGAATGCGCAACATCAAGCTGTATTATATGATCGGTCTGCCGGGAGAAAAGGACGAGGATATCGTTGAAACGGTGGAGATGATTAAACGCGTGCGTGCCAAAATGGACGCGGTGGGCAACAAGGGCGAGCTGGTTATTTCGGTCAACGGCTTTGTGCCTAAGCCCTTTACGCCGTACCAGTGGGCGCCGCTGTGCAATGTGCGCACGCTGAAGAAGCGCTTCAAGATTTTGAGCGACGGTCTGAAGAAGGAAAAGCGCATCAAGCTGATTACCGAATCGCTGAAGGAAACAGTGGTGCAGTCCGTGCTGGCGCGCGGCAGCAGACGTATCGGCGAAGCGCTGCTGAAGGCACATGTGGAAGGCCGTAGCCTGAAGCAGGTGCTGAAGGAGGAGGGCCTTGATGCCGAGGAGCTGGCGGAGCGCGAGCTGCAGCTCGGCCAGCCGCTGCCGTGGCAGCATCTGGACATGGGCGTGACGCAGGAATATCTTGCTGCCGAGCTGCAGCGCAGCGAGAGCGGCAAGTTTACGCCGATGTGCTTTGACGGCTGCCGTCGCTGCGGTGTCTGCCGGGAGTAAGGCGTAGGCAGTGAAATGACTGCTGCTGATAAAAAATTAAGCACCCCTACACTTTTTGCAGTAAAAGTGTGGGGATGCTTTTGCTTTTTTACGCTATAATGATGCTGAGAAACACAGCTTTTGCTGCTTCGGAAGCGGTAACAACCCTTCCGTCTGCTCGCCGGTGCTCGCAGCCACCTTCCCTTACGGGGGAGATATATTCGTTCCGCAATCAATGGAGGGATATACAAAAGAAATTATTTTTGGGCATGACCTTGGGAATGGCCTGCCTGCAAAAATTTATCCCTGAAATGCAAAAAACCTGCTCTTTTCAGAGCAGGTCAGCTTGTAAGAATTAAGCCATAGCGTTGATTCTCTTTGCAAGTCTGGATTTTTTGCGAGCTGCAGCATTCTTATGGATAATGCCTTTGCGAGCTGCTTTATCGAGCAAACCGGAAGCAGTAGCCATAGTAGCTTGAGCGTCTTCTTTAGCGCCGGTTTTAGTCAGAGCCTCTACTTTGCGGGAAGCATTACGGAGAGATGCTTTAATCGGAGCGTTTTTAGCACGACGTTCTGCGTCGGTCTTTACACTGCGGATGGAAGATTTAATGTTCGGCAACGAATTTCACCTCCTGAATTTTCTTGTACTGCATTATTCTACCACGAATGAGAGCATTATGCAAGAGAAAATCACAAATATGCCTGCCTGTTCCTGTAAAAAATATTTTGCGGACGCTTGACCTGGAGCTGACTCCAAATGCTAAAATATAAGCAGAAAGCAGGAAACAATCTTGGCAGGAGGTAAGCGGGATGAAAATAAACGAAGTAAGCAAAATGTATGATATTACAGCGGATACGCTGCGTTATTATGAGCGCATCGGCCTGATTCCGACTGTGAACCGCAACGAAAGCGGTATTCGCGACTACACCGAAACGGACTGCAACTGGGTAAACTTTGCCAAATGCATGCGCGCAGCAGGCATTTCGGTAGAAAGCCTGATTGAATATGTGGCACTGTTTCAGCAGGGCGACAAAACGCAGGCCGCACGCAAGGAAATTTTAATCGAGGAGCGTGCCAAGCTGCTCGAGCGCATGGAGCAGATGCAGGAAACGCTCGATAAGCTGAATTATAAAATCGATAATTATTACAAGTGCGTTGAATTTGAGGATAGCAAACTGAAATAAAACGCAGTACGAGGAGAGATGGCGCCGAGCTGTCTCTCTTTTTAGTTTACAGGCTTTGCCGTATAATGGTATAATAATTAGTACTAATAAAACAGGCTCAAGCCAATATTGGCCTGAAATAATACATTCTAATGAAGGAGCAGGAAGAGTAATTTATGATTGAACAAAATCACATTCGCAACTTTTCTATTATCGCCCATATAGATCATGGCAAGTCTACCCTGGCGGACAGATTGATTGAATATACAGGAACGCTGAGCAAGCGTGAGATGGAGGAGCAGATTCTCGATTCCATGGATTTGGAGCGTGAACGCGGCATCACCATCAAGGCGCAGGCTGTGCGCAGCATTTACAAGGCGCGCAACGGCGAGGAGTATATGCTGAACTTTATCGACACCCCGGGCCACGTAGACTTTACCTACGAGGTTTCGCGTGCATTGGCAGCGTGCGAGGGCGCACTGCTGGTTATTGACGCTACCCAGGGCATTGAAGCGCAGACTTTGGCTAACGTGTATCTGGCGCTGGATAACGATCTGGAGATTATCCCGGTTATCAATAAGATTGATTTGCCGAGTGCGGACCCGGAGCATGTTAAAAGGGAAATTGAGGACGTTATCGGTATTGATGCCTCCGACGCAGTTTTGTGCAGTGCCAAGACAGGCATTGGCATCGAGGACGTACTGGAAGCAATCGTAGCGCGCGTGCCGGCGCCGCAGGGCGATGCGGAAGCACCGCTGAAGGCCTTGGTATTTGACTCCAAATTTGACGCTTACAAGGGCGTAGTTTTATATATACGCATTATGCAGGGCCGTCTGCGCAAGGGCATGAAGATTCGCATGATGGCAACCGGTGCGGAATTTGATGTTACCGAGGTCGGTTACTTCAAACCCGGCCTTGTCAATGTTGATGAGCTGGAGGAGGGCCAGGTAGGCTTCTTTGCTGCCAGCATCAAAAATGTTAAGGATGCACGCGTAGGCGATACCGTAACCGATGCCGATAATCCTGCCGAAAAAGCGTTGCCCGGTTACCGCAAGGCTACACCGATGGTATACTGCGGTTTGTATCCGGTAGAGAATTCCGATTACGATAACCTGCGTGATGCTTTGGAAAAGCTGCAGCTGAACGATGCTTCTCTGGTATTTGAGCCGGAGACATCTACCGCGCTGGGCTTTGGCTTCCGCTGCGGCTTTTTGGGCCTGCTGCATATGGACGTTATCAAGGAGCGCCTGGAGCGCGAATATAATCTGAGCCTGATTACTACCGCACCGAACGTTATTTATGAGGTGTTCCGCACCAACGGTGACGTTGAAATGGTAGATAACCCGTCCCTCTTCCCGGACCCGACCGTTATCGACCATGTTGAGGAGCCTTTCGTTAATGCAACCATCATTGTGCCGAAGGATTACGTCGGCGCTGTTATGGAGCTGAGCCAGGAAAAACGCGGTGAATACGATAATATGACCTATCTTGATGATACCCGCGTAATGATTCACTACGCATTACCGCTGAGTGAGATTATCTTTGACTATTTTGACCGTCTGAAATCCGCTACCCGCGGTTATGCTTCTTTGGACTACGAGCTGTCCGGCTATCGCTATTCCGATTTGGTGAAGGTAGATATCCTGCTGAACGGCGAGCCTGTCGATGCGCTTTCCGCGATTGTGCATAAGGAATTTGCTACTGTTCGCGGCCGTCAGCTGGTTGAAAAGCTGCGCAGCCTGATTCCGCGTCAAATGTTTGAAATTCCGGTACAGGCAGCAATCGGCAACAAGGTTATTGCCCGCGAAAACGTCCGCGCTATGCGTAAGGACGTACTGGCGAAATGCTACGGCGGTGATATCAGCCGTAAGCGTAAGCTGTTGGAAAAACAGAAGGAAGGTAAAAAGCGCATGAAGCAGGTTGGCAGTGTAGAGCTGCCGCAGGAGGCATTCATGGCGATTCTGAAAATGGACTAAGGCTTAGCGCTTAGTCGATAGTGTCTGATAGATAGGAGCAATGCAATTATGATGATACAACTGCAAGGCTTGCTTTCGACAATCACATTTTTGGATGTTATAGATATTGTCGTCGTTGCCTATTTTCTTTACCGTTTGTTCCTGATGCTGAAAAACACCCGTGCCGCAACATTGGGTAAGGGGCTTATGGTGCTGATAGGCTTCACGCTTATCTGCCGTTGGCTGAACCTGCATGTTATCAGCTGGCTGCTGGAAAAGAGCATGACGGTGATTATGGTCGCCCTGCCTGTTGTCTTTCAGCCGGAGCTGCGACGTGCTTTGGAGCAAATCGGCCGCGGCAAGCTGTTTCATAAGGGCAGCGAGCTGGACGAGCAGGAGCTGGAGGAAATGCTGGATTCCGTTGCTCATGCCACTAAGGTGATGAGCAAAAACAAGGTAGGTGCGCTGATGGTCTTTGAGCGTGCTACCGGTTTGGCAGAGCGTATCGAAACCGGTGTGCCGATTGACGGTCTGGTGAGCTCGGGACTGCTGCAGAACATTTTTGTTAAGGATACACCGCTACATGACGGCGCTGTCGTTATCCGCGGCAACCGCGTTGTTGCTGCCTGCTGCTTGCTGCCGCTTACGGAAAACCGTAATCTGAGCCAGGAGCTTGGTACCCGCCATCGTGCCGCTATCGGTATGTCCGAGCAGTCCGATGCGATGATTCTTGTTGTCAGCGAGGAAACCGGTACGATTTCCATTGCCCGCAACGGTGAGCTGATGCGTTATCTGACGGTGGATGATGTGAAGGAAATTTTGCGCACGGCAATTTTCCGTCCGCATGCAGCAGTTAAGAATTCTTTGGTTGATAAAATCAAGAGCTTGTGGGGCGGTGAGAAAAAATGAGATTTTTGCAAAGGCTGGCGCGTAAGGAAAACCTGTTGGCAAGGATTATCTGCCTGCTCATGGCCTGCGGCCTGTGGGTATATGTAATGACCGACCAGAACCCGATAATCGAGCGCAATATCGAGGTGCGCCTGCAGCAGAGAAATCTGCCGCAAAATATGATGGTCTTTAATGCTCCCGATAAAATTCTGGTAAAGGTGCGCGGTTCGCGTGCCAAGCTGAGTTCCGATAATCTGAGTGCCGAAATCAATGCTTCTATCAATTTAAAAAATATAACCGAAGGTCAGCAGAGCCTGCCGATTACGGTAACCTACTCCGGCGGCGAGATTGTATCCGTAACGCCTAAGGAGGTTTCCGTATATGTGGATACGGTAAGCGAGAAAAAGGTTCCCGTTACTACGCGTATCGTTGGCGCGGTGAACGGTGATATGACCATCGGCAGCAGTATAATTACTCCAGCGGAGGTTACTTTGCGTGGTGCAACACATCGTATTGACAAGGTAAACCGTGTGGTTGCTCCGATAGATATCAGCAACCATAGCGGCAGCTTCCAGACGGAAAGCGAGCTGGTTGCCGTGAGTGACGACGGTTACGATATTCCTAATATGAGAATTATCCCTGAGCGCGTTATGGTGCAGGCCAATATGGTAAGCCAGATGCATTCGCTTGATATTCCGGTTAAGCTGGTTATGAGCGGTGATTTGCCTGCCGGTATTATTGTTACCAAAACAGAGATTGTGCCGACAAGCGTTCGCGTTACCGCACCGCCTTCCGTGCTGAAGGAGCTGAAGGATGTCAAAACTAAGCCCTTGGATGTAAGCAAGCTCAATGGCAGTACTGTTGTTGCAGCTGAGCTTGATTTGCCGGAAAAGGTTATTCCAGAAAGACGTACGGTGCAGATTAAAATATCGGTAGAAAGGCAGAACTGATTTATAGATGAAGCTGAAAATAAATAATGTGCGTATCAGCCTGCGACAGGAGCAGACGCTGGAGCAGGCGGTGTGCCGCAAATGCGGTATACCGCGCGAGGCTTTGGGCAGTGTGAGGATAGTACGCAAGGCAGTGGATGCGCGCAAGAAAAATGATATCTGCCTCAACTACCATGTGCTGGCAGAGGTTGAAACAGGCGGCAGACAGGCGAAGCGTCTGCTGGCGGACCGTGATATTACACAATATCAGGAGCAGCAGCAGCCGACGCTGGAGCTTGGCACACTGCCGCTGAGCGCACCGCCTGTGGTTATCGGTGCCGGTCCTGCGGGACTTTTGGCGGCACTGCAGCTGGCGGAGCATGGCTACAAGCCGCTGCTTTTGGAGCGCGGCAAGCCGGTGGCGCAGCGCGTGCAGGATGTGCAGCGCTTTTGGCAGACGGGAGAATTTAACCCCGCGTCCAACGTTCAGTTTGGCGAGGGCGGTGCAGGCACCTTTTCGGACGGCAAGCTGACTACACGTGTGAATGATCCTATGATGGCTGAAATCCTGCAACTGTTTGTAGATGCAGGCGCGCCGGAAAATATTTTGTACGAGCACAAGCCGCACGTAGGCACGGATAAGCTGCGTGCGATGGTGCAGGGGCTCAGCCGCCGCATTGCGGAGCTGGGCGGCAGCGTGCGCTATGATGCGCATGTTGTTGATCTGGATATTAAAAATAATGCTGTGCAGGGGGTAATCCTCGACGGCGGCGAAAGACTGGCGGCAGGAGCCGTGGTACTGGCCTGCGGTCACAGCGCGCGCGATACCTACGCTATGCTGGCACGCAGGGGCGTAGGCATTGTGGCGAAGCCCTTTGCTATCGGTGTGCGCATCGAGCATCCGCAGGAGCTGATTGACAGGGCGCAGTACGGCAGCTTTGCCGGACATCATCTGCTGGGCGCAGCGGATTACGCGCTTGTTTACCATACTCAGGATAAAACACGCACAGCCTATTCTTTCTGCATGTGCCCTGGCGGTCAGGTAGTTGCCGCTGCTTCGGAGGCCGGTGGCGTGGTTGTCAACGGCATGAGCATGTTTAAGCGTGACAGCGGCATTGCCAACAGCGCGTTGGTGGTGAATGTGGACAGCAGGGATTTCGGTGATGGTGCGCTGGCAGGTGTAGAATTCCAGCGCCGCTACGAGCAGCTTGCTTATGCGGCGGCAGGCCAAAATTATTATGCGCCTGCGCAAAATCTGGACAGCTTTTTGAAGCGCAGCACACCGTCTTTGGAATGCATGGTGCAGCCAAGCTATCGTCCGGGACTTGCGGCCTGCAGCTTAGACAAGGTGCTGCCTGCTTACGTTACGGATACTCTGCGCGAGGGCATTACGAGCTTCGGACGCAAGCTGGCTGGTTACGCCGACGGCGGCGCGTTGCTGACGGGTGTGGAAACACGCACCTCGGCGCCGGTTCGCATCGAGCGCGACAGACAGAGCTATGTATCGCTGACGCATGATTTGCTTTATCCCTGCGGCGAAGGCGCAGGCTATGCCGGCGGCATTATGAGCGCCGCGCTTGACGGCTATCATGTGGCGCGCGCGATTATGGAACGATTTGCGCCGGTGAAGTAGGATAATAAAATACGAAAAATACGGTGATAAAGCCTCTCCTAGGGGAGAGGTGGCATCGCGTAGCGATGACGGAGAGGGGCGCGCTCAACATAACGCTGTTAGTAAGCATAGCGAGTACCAACCCCTCTCAGTCACCCTGTGGGTGACAGCTCCCCCAAGGGGAGCCTATCAATTTGATTTTTTAGCTCAACAATTCCCAACTCACATATAAACGAATTAACATTAGGGAGGTTATTACAAAAAATGGCAAGATTATTTGGTACTGATGGTGTTCGCGGTGTAGCGAACGTAGAGCTTACTCCGGAGCTGGCCTTTAAGCTGGGCTATGCTGCCGCAAAATACTTTGGCCGCGAGGTTTCCTGCCCGAAAATTATTATCGGCAGAGATACACGCCGCAGCGGACAAATGCTGGAAAGCGCTTTGGCAGCAGGTATCTGCAGCGCCGGCGGCAATGCACATCTTCTGGGCGTTATGCCTACTCCGGCAATTTCTTTCCTGACCAGTGAGGTTAAGGCTAACGCCGGTGTAGTAATTTCTGCTTCTCACAATCCGTTTGAAGACAACGGCATCAAATTCTTCTCTCAGACAGGCCACAAGCTGCCTGATGCAGTAGAGGACGAAATTGCAGCTATCGTTGCTGCACCGATTGATTACACTCAGGCAGTAAGCGGCAGCAGCGTCGGCCAGATTATTCATGAAAAGGATTTGTCTGCGCTGTATATTAAGCACATTCTGAGCACTGCTTATGCTAAGCTGAACGGTCTGAAGATTGTTATGGACTGCTCCAACGGTGCCAACAGCGAAATCGCACCGGTTATCCTGCGCAGCCTCGGTGCTGAGGTTGTGGCAATTTTCAACGAGCCTAACGGCATCAACATCAACAACGGCTGCGGCTCCACTCATCTGGAGGCTTTGCAGAAGAAGGTTGTCGAGGTTGGCGCTCATGTAGGTATCGCCAATGACGGCGACGCCGACCGCTGCCTGGTAGTTGACGAAAACGGCGAGGCTATGGACGGCGACCAAATTATGCTGATTTGCGCTCTGGAGCTGATGAAGCGCAACAAGCTGCATGACAATATGCTGGTAACCACTGTTATGAGTAACGTCGGCCTGCATCAGGCTATGAAGGCTCATGGTGGCAAGACTGTCAAAACCGCGGTAGGTGACCGCTATGTACTGGAAGAAATGCTCAAGCATAATTATTCTATCGGCGGCGAGCAATCCGGTCATATCATTTTCTCCGAATTCGCTAAAACCGGTGATGGCATTCTGACTGCTGTACAGCTGTTGTGCGCAATGGTTCGCAACAACAAGCCTTTGTCCGAGATGGGCGCCGTAATGACTAAATTCCCGCAGATTCTGCTGAATGTACGCGTGAAGAATAAAAACGGCTGGGAAGAAAAGGCTGCTATTCAGGAAGTAATCAAAAAATATCAGGAGGAGCTGGGCGAAAACGGCCAGATTCTGGTACGTGCTTCCGGCACCGAGCCTTTAATCCGTATTATGGCCGAAGGACCGAAGCAGGAGCGTCTGGAGCAGATTGCCAACGCTATTGCCGACGTTGTAACCAAGGAGCTGGCATAAGCAGGCCTTTGCTAAAATATTTTTAAAGTAAAACTAGACTTTTACCGTATTTGCAGTTGGTAAAGGTCTAGTTTTTTATCTGGCATTTCTTTTTTGGTATAAAAAATTCAAGGAATGTTTTCTTGACCTGTCAGTCATCATATTGTAAAATTAAATTAGTCTGAGGATGTGCCGCGTGGGACTGCCTGCCTGCGCGGCTCATTGTCTGTTTGCTCATAAATCAGCAGAGCCTTGTCTTTGCTGCTAAAAGCAGACAGTGAAGGATGTAAGCGCATGTACCGCTTAGGCGGTGGACGAGGAATGAGGTTATCGATCAGTCAGCGGATGCCTCACGGCCGGCTGCAGGCCGCAAACCGTGTACAAAGTCCTCCGGTAACGGGGGAGAGAAAAGCACGGTGGCAGAAAGGGCAAAGAATATAATACAGGCTCGCAAGGGAGAAGGTATCAGATACGAGGAAATCTGACGAAGCAGATGATGCCTTATACCTTGCAGCGTAGAGGAGGATTACTACTTATGTGCGGAATTGTAGGTTATATCGGTAATCACGAAGCAGCCCCCTTTTTGCTTGACGGTATGAGCAAGCTAGAGTATCGCGGTTATGATTCTGCCGGCATTGCTGTTTATGAAAACAACAGCATCCGTGTAGAAAAATGTGTAGGCCGTCTTGACGCACTGCGTCAGAAATTAGCGGATAATATGCCTGTGGGCAATGTAGGCATCGGTCACACACGCTGGGCAACACATGGCCGTCCGTCGGATCGCAACGCGCATCCGCATACGGACAGCAGCGGTAAGTTTGTCGTTGTCCATAACGGTATTATTGAAAACTATCTTGGCTTGAAGGAAGAACTGATTGCCAAGGGACATGAATTCCTGTCCGAAACAGACAGTGAGGTTGTAGCTCATCTGATGGCGGACCAATATGACGGAGATTTCGAAGAAACCGTCAAAAAGGTGCTGAAGCTCATCAAGGGTTCCTACAGCTTGGTGTTTATGTGCGAATACGAGCCTGATAAAATCATCTGCACCAAAAAGGATAATCCGCTGATTATCGGCCTGGGTGAGGGTGAAAACTTTATCGCTTCCGATATTCCGGCAATTATCAACCATACGCGCCGTACCTTTATCATGAGCGACGGCGAAATCGCTACGGTAACGGCAGACGGTGTATGGGTGCAGGATATCAACGGAACTCCCATCAGCAAGAAGGTGTTTGTCGTTAACTGGAATGCCGAAGCAGCGGAAAAGGGCGGCTTTGAGCATTTCATGCTGAAGGAAATTTATGAACAGCCCAAGGCTTTGCGCGATACCATGACCAGTCGTCTGGATGCGGCAGCAAAAACCATCGGCTTCCCCGAGCTGAACTGGACAGCCGAGGAGCTGCGGGAAATCAATAAAATCTTTATTGTGGCCTGCGGTACCGCTTACCATGCAGGCATTGTCGGCAAATATTATCTGGAGCAGCTGGCACGTGTGCCGGTTGAGGTGGATATTGCCAGCGAGTTCCGTTACCGCGATCCGCTTGTTGATGGCAACAGCCTGACGATTGTTATCAGCCAGAGCGGTGAAACAAGTGATACACTGGCAGCGCTGCGCGAGGCTAAGCGTCTTGGTTCCCGCACTCTGGCAGTTACAAATGTTGTCGGCAGCTCTATTGCGCGCGAGGCAGACCAGGTTGTTTATACATATGCCGGTCCGGAAATTGCCGTAGCATCTACCAAGGCTTACACTACACAGCTTCTGGCAATGCTGATGCTGGCGATTTATGTAGGCCGTCTGCGCGGCAGCATGAGTGCCGAGCGTGAGCAGGAGCTGGTGCGGGGCCTGACCTTTGTACCCGAGCAGATTCATAAAATGCTTGAAAACGTGGACCAGATTAAGGTGTTTGCGCGTGAATACGGCAGCAGTGAGGATGCCTTCTTCCTGGGACGCAGCCTTGATTATGCCGTAGCGCTTGAAGGTGCGCTGAAGCTGAAGGAAATTTCCTACATTCATGCGGAGGCTTATGCAGCAGGCGAGCTGAAGCACGGCACCTTGGCTTTGATTGTTTCCGGTGTACCGGTAATCGTGCTGGCAACGCAGATGGATGTATATGATAAAACCGTCAGCAACCTGCAGGAGGTTAAGGCGCGCGAGGCTGTGGTTATTGCTATCGGCTTTGAGGGCGACACCTCTCTGGAAAAATATGCGGATCACGTTATCTACATCCCGCGTACGGACAAATATCTGGCACCGCTGATGGCAGTGCTGCCCTTGCAGCTTCTGGCCTACTATGCGGCGCTGACTCGTGGCTGTGATGTTGATAAACCGCGTAATCTCGCAAAGAGTGTAACAGTTGAATAAAAAATAAATTAACGGCGTAACGGATGTAAAAATCTGTTGCGCCGTTTTTGTAATTACAGAGATACGTTGCTTATGTTATACTAATATTAATTTAGCGCGGAAGGGGAACAGAAGCAGATGGCTTATAGCGAGCTTTTTAAAAATTACAGTGATATACGCAATTTTATGCGGCGCTTTTATGTATATGGCTTTGAAAAGCGGCAGGATTTTACCGCCAAAAGCTCCAGAAGCTACGATGATAATCGCCGGCGTCTGGACAGCTGGCTGGAGGATTACATGAGCTTCAAGAGCGAAGCGGACGGCAGAGCCTACCGCATTTCCTTCGACAGCAGCAGTATCAGTCATAATCCTTTGTATAAAAGCTGGAAGGCCAAGAGCTTTACGTCCATGGATATTACGCTGCATTTTTATCTGCTGGATATTCTTGCAGACGGCAAGGCCTATTCGGCGGCAGAGCTGTTGGAGCTGCTGAGCGGCCGTTATTTTAACTGTTTCGATAATCGGCTGCGTCAGCCCGATGAATCGACGGTGCGCAACAAGCTGAATGAATATACTGCGCTGGGAATGCTGCGGCTGGTGAAGCAGGGACGGCGCAATCTTTACTGCCTGGCGCGTGATGAAGTGAACTGGCGCAGTTGGCAGTTTGCCTGCGCCTTCTTTTCCGAGGCGGCGCCTTTGGGAGAGGTTGGCTCCTATCTGCTGGATAAATTTGCCGAGGACTGCGAAGCGTTTGCTTTTAAGCATCACTTTATTCTTTATACTATGGACAGCAGGCTTTTGTTTGAGCTGCTGGAGGCGATGAACAGCAGGCAGTCCGTAACGCTTTACCGCTGTGACAAGGACGGCAGCAGCATACCGCAATATGTTTGTCCTTTGAAAATTTACTGTAGCACAAGGACAGGACGACAGTATCTTTTGAGCTATAGCTATGCTGCACGGAAGCTGTTGTTCAACCGCTTGGACCATATCGAGAGTATTGAGGTTAAACGCGCAGAAGGACGTTATGAGGAGTTTCTGCAGCTGGCCAAAGAGGTGGCGCCGCACATCTGGGGCGCAGGCATGCTCAGGACAGATCGGTTGGAGGAAATCAGCTTTACGGTGGAGGCGGCAGCTGACGAGCAGTTTATTGTGCAGCGCCTGGAGCGCGAAAAGCGCTGCGGAACGGTGCAGCAGCTGGATGCGGAGCATTATTGCTTCAGTGCTGCCGTGTATGATGCGCGTGAGCTATTGCCGTGGATACGCACCTTTATCGGGCGTATTACTGCTTTTAGCTGCAGTAACGAGGAAATAGAGCGCATTTTTTATGATGATCTGGAGCAGACGGCAGCCTATTATCTGCAGGAGGTGCAAGCGGATGGCGAAAAATGACAGCTTTTTTAACGAAATATACGGCACCTATTTTAATGTTGTGAGCAGTATTCTGCGGCAGGCGCAGGAAAAACAGCTGACGAAGGACAGCTTGGAGCTGTTGGTGCGGGAGCAGGCCTTTGCCGACAGCTGCCTGACCATTCCCAAGGCACTGCAGGACGGAAGCTGGCCGCTGCTGCAGAAGGATATGACTACGCCGCTGCGGCATGCACCGGCGATGCCGTTGACAACATTGCAGCGTCGCTGGCTGAAATGCCTGCTGACGGATAAGCGGATACAGCTTTTTGATGTAGATTCCAGCGGACTGGAGAATGTGGAGCCGCTGTTCAGTGAGGAACAGTTTGTGTATTTCGACCGTTACAGCGACGGTGATAATTATGATGATCCCGAGTACAAACAGCATTTTCGCTTGCTGCTGCAGGCGATAACGGAAAAGCGCAGGGTAGAAATCAGCTTTATCAGCGGCAAAAACGAGAGCGTGCGGAAAGAATATCTGCCGCTGCAGCTGGAATATTCGGCGAAGGATGACAAGTTCCGCCTGAAGGCGGTGTGCGAGCGCCATCTGCATTACGTTAATGTGGGGCGCATCAAAAGCTGCAAAATGCTGGAGCAGACGGGTGAGGAGGCCTGCATGCTGCTGGAGCCGGAGCGATGTGCGGTTACCGTCCTGCTGACGGACGAGCGCAATGCTCTGGAGCGGGCGATGCTGCATTTTTCGCATCTGGAAAAGATAACGGAACGCTTGGATGAAAAGCATTATAGGCTGCAGCTGATGTATAACAAAAGTGATGAAACGGAAATGGTTATCCGTATTTTATCCTTCGGACCGTTGCTGCGGGTGCAGGAGGCGGCAGGCTTTATTGAGCTGCTGCGTCACAGGCTGCGTAAGCAGCTGGCGCTGCGGGCGAAGGAGTAAGGGTAAAAATATAATTTGCCGGAAGCTCATTTGATGCCGAAGCCTTATTATAAACCACCGGACCTGTGGAATTTCTGCAGGTTCGGTGTATTTTTTTTGCCTGCTTAACAGTAATTTGCTTTTACGCAATCAACAAATGTGTTATAATTAACAATACATGTCATTTTTGTGAAGAAGTTGAAATTTTTATGTGTAGGTGATGAAATGGAAATGTTTTTGGTGTCTGTGGGCTTCTATGGCATCGGCGTATTAACCATGCTGCTTCCCCACGGCATGCAGCGTGCTGCACACTGGCTTGCTAACAGCGCTGCCCTTTTTGGCAGCGCTGTCTGCGCTTATGCAGCAGGCCTGCTGCTTTTCGGCGGCGTGAGCCCCGCACCCCTGATCTGGGGCTCGTATTCTTTAGGCTGCGATGGCTGGAGCGCAGTCTTTCTGCTTTTGATCGGTATCGCCGGTGTTGTTACCAGCCTGTACGCGCTTGGTTATGCGCGTGGTTATGAGGGCAGTCGTCTGCGCCTTTTGGGAGGTATGTGGTGCCTGTTTATCATGTCTATGGTACTGGTGCTGCTGGCCGGCGATGCCTTCAGCTTCCTGCTTTTCTGGGAGATTATGGCCGTAGCCTCCTTTATGCTGGTTAACCATGAATCCGAAAAGCGTGCTACCTGGAATGCTGCCTATCAGTATCTGGTTATGACCAGCGTAGGTACGGCGGCGATTATGATTGCCTTTTTGCTGACAGGCTCTGCCAGCGAGGGCTTCAGCTTTGCTGCTATGGCCAAGAATACGTTGGATGGCAGTTGGCAGCATCTTGTTTTTGTCTGTGCCTTTGTCGGTTTTGCTTTGAAGGCCGGTCTGGTGCCGCTGCATGTGTGGCTGCCTAAGGCGCATCCGGCAGCACCCAGTCACGTTTCCGCGCTGATGAGCGGTGTTATGCTGAAGATTGCGCTTTATGGCTTCGGTCGTTTTATGTTCAGCTTTTTGCCTGCCTGGAATTACTGGTGGTGCGTTGCTGTACTGCTGGCAGGCGTAGTATCCGCATTTTTGGGCGTACTCTATGCCCAGATGGAAACGGATATCAAGCGCGTGCTTGCTTATTCCTCCGTGGAAAATATGGGCGTAATTTTTGCTGCCTTCGGCTGCGGTATGCTGATGAAGGCTTCCGGCAGCAGCTTTTATATGCTTGGCTTTGTGGCTGCGTTGGTGCATGCCTTTAACCATAGCATTATGAAGGTGCTGATGTTTATGTGTGCCGGCAGTATTATGCACGGTACCGGAAGCAAAAACCTGGAGCTGTTCGGCGGCCTCGCACGCAAAATGCCGTATACCGCTGTTTTTGCTTTCGTCGGCTCGCTGGCACTCGCCGCTATTCCGCTGACGAACGGCTTTACCGGTGAATGGCTGGTGCTGCAGAGCTTTATCAGCCTGGGTACAAGCTGCGCAGGTCAGGATATCCGCCTGTGGACGGCAGTGTCCTTTGTTCTGCTGGGCTTTACCGGAGCACTGGCTCTAGGCTGCTTTGTACGCTTCTTCGGCATCACCTTCCTGGGCCGTGCTCGCAGTGAAATCGTGGAGCATGCGCACGAATCCGATAAATTTATGCTCGCTGCTATGGGCGTAGCATCTGTTTTAGTTGTTGCTTGCGGTCTTTATCCGCTGCCTGTTGTACGTGCAGCAATGCTGGCGTTGGGCATGCCTGTCGCACTTGATGCCTTCGGTATGAATCTGGCGTGGGCCGGTGTAGGCACTGCTGTCTGCTACAAGCCGCTGCTACTCTTGGCTCTGCTGCTGGTACTGGGCGCAGTGCTGTGGCTCGCTGTTAAGGATTGCTTTGTTGTGGAGGATGTTACCTGGAACTGCGGTACCTATCCGACGCAGCGTCAGCAGTATTCCGCAACCGGCTTCAGTAAGCCTGTACGTCGTGCCTTCGATTATCTGCTGAAGCCCAAGCGTCAGGTAACCTACATGCGCAAGGAGCATGCTTACTTCGGCCGTCAGCTTTCCTACAAGCTGGAAATTCCCGATATGATTACAGAAAAGCTTTATCAGCCCCTGCAGAAGCATTTTGTAAGTGTTTCCAACTTCCTGCGCCGTCTGCAGCAGGGCAGTGTGCGTTTATATGTTGCCTATGTTATGGTGGCAATGATGTTGGTACTGGTATGGGGGGCGCTTTATAAATGATTTTAGAGAATGAATTGTTACAGCTGGCCCTCGGTATGGCGCAGGCAGTTTTGCTGCTTTTGTGCGCTCCGCTGGTAACCGGCATTGTTAAAAAGGTAAAGGCCTGGATGCAGAACCGTATCGGCAGCAGCATCTGGCAGGAATATTACGATATCCGCAAATGGTGGGGCAAGCCTACTATGCTTACTCCTTATACCAGCATCACCTTCCGTCTGGCACCCTGCGTATATTTTCTGACGACCTTTGCGGCAGCCTGCATGCTGCCGGGCTTCTTAGGCGGTCAGGCCGGCTTCGGCGACGTTTTTGTATTTGTTTATCTGTTGGCTTTGGGACGCTTCTTTATGGCAGTTTCCTCGATGGATGCAGCCACCGCCTTCGGCGGCATGGGCGGCAGCCGTGAGGTTTATGTGGCAGCCTTCGTTGAGCCTGTGGTAATGCTGGCCGTGCTTTCCAACGTGCTGCACACCAACAGCACCTCGCTGGCAGGCATGAGCCTGCGTATGGATGAGGTCAACCTGACGGTAGCAGGCGTGCTGACCTGCATTGCCTTCTTCCTGGTGCTGCTCGCAGAAAACAGCCGTATCCCGGTTGATAACCCTGATACGCATCTGGAGCTGACGATGATCCATGAATGTATGACACTGGAATATTCCGGCCGTCTGCTGGCGCTCATCCATTGGGCAAGCCAGCTCAAGCTGCTGGTATTCTTAGTGCTTTTCGCTATGCTGTATCTGCCGCTGGATTTGCCGGTTGTATTTAAGGTGCTTATCAGTGCGGTGGCAGTAGGCGTAGTAGAAACCTTGAACAATAAGATGCGCCTTTTCAAGGTGCGTGTATATCTGGCCGCAGCAGGCCTGATGCTGCTGTTGGCAGTAGTGGCACAGTAAGGAGGTAACGATGGAATATTTGGTTGTAAGTTTAATGTTTATCGTTTTCCTGCAGACGCGCTTTGTGGAGCTGCGCCGCGCAACTCTGTGCCTGGCGCTGCAGTCTGCACTGATTGCGGCAGCCTGCCTCGTCGTAGGCATGAGCCATGGCAGCGGCCTGCATGCCTGGCTGCCCGGTGTGCTGACGATTGCCGTTAAGGTGCTCTTTATTCCTTACGCTATTTTGCGCGTGGTAAATCAGCTGCGCGATGAGCGTGAAATTGTCAGTGATATCAATGTTAACTATTCCACTGCTTTTGCAGCCTGCAGTCTGGCACTCGGCTACATGGTAATTGACGGTCTGCTGCCGCAGGCAGAGGGACGCGATATTTTAGCGACCTCTATGTTTATGATTATGACCGGTCTGGCGCTGATTGTTATGCGCAGCCGTGCCATTATGCAGATGATCGGCCTGATTACCTTGGAAAACGGCATTTACCTGCTCGGTCTGATTATGACGGAAGGCTTGCCGCTGATTATCGAGCTGGGTATTTTCCTTGATGTGCTAATTGCTGTTGTTATTCTTGTTATTTTAACCTCGCGTCTGCGTCTGTCGTTTAAAACGACGGATACAAATGTGCTGGACAAGCTGAAAGGGTAGGGAATGTAATGTTAACATATATTTTGATACTGTTATGCCTGTCACCCTTGTGCGCGGTGCTGGCACTGGCTGCGGGCTTCGGCAATAATATCCTGCATTGGCTGCACCGCCTGACGGCAACTGCGGTAGGTGTGTGCGTAGCGCTGATGGCAAAGTCCTTTAATCCCGCTGTGCCCTATGTAGACGATTATTTTTACATTGATGCGTTGAATATGTGGGTAATCATTATTATTACCACACTTTATCTGGCAGCGACCTGGACTGCGCGTAATTATCTTACGCGTGAAGAGCGCTGCGGCGTACTCAAGGGCGAGCAGCTGCAGACCGGCCGTTACTTTGCACTGATGCAGCTTTTCTGCTGGACGATGTTCATCGTACTGCTGGTAAAAAACTTGGGTCTGATGTGGGTAGCCATCGAAGCGACTACCTTAATCAGTGCGTTGCTCATTTCCTTTAAATTCACCCGCGCTGCTTTGGAAGCAACGTGGAAATACATCATGGTTTGTACCGTCGGCATTTGTCTGGCACTTTTGGGTACACTGGTGCTGTATTATGCACAGCTTGATGCGTTGGGCGGCGAAAAGGCGCTCAGCTGGCTGTACCTGCATGAGCATGCCAAAAGCCTGAACCCGGCTATGACTAAGCTGGCACTGCTGTTTATCGTTATCGGCTACGGTACGAAGGCAGGCATGGCGCCGATGCATACCTGGCTGCCTGATGCCTACGCCGAGGCTCCGTCGCTGACCAGCGGTATGCTGAGCGGTGCACTCTGCAGCTGTGCTATCTATGTATTGCTGCGTAATCTGGTTATCCTGCTGCCGACAGCAGGCGCTGCGATGATGAGCAGCATGCTGCTGTTCTTTGCCGTGCTGACTGTGGCCATTGCGGTACCTTTCGTTGTTGTACAGCGCGACGTTAAGCGTATTCTGGCTTATTCCTCCATGGAAAACATCGGCATTATGGTTGCCGGTATCGGCGTCTTTTCCGCTTTTTCCCTGAAGGCTGTAATGCTGCATATGTACAGCCATGCGATGATTAAGTTTGTTCTGTTCTATATTGCCGGCACTATTATCCAAGAATATCAGACACGTAATATGATGCGTATTCATGGTATGATTAAGGATGTACCGCATACCGCGACCTTCTGGCTTTTGGGTATGCTGGGCATTTTGGGCCTGCCGCCGATGGGCCTTTTCTTCAGTAAGTTTTACATTATGGCGTCCATGTTCCGTGAGGGACATTGGGTAGCAGGCAGTCTGCTGATTATCCTGCTGGCCGGCGTTTTAATCGGTATTTTGTACCACGGCATGCGTATGCTGTGCGATAAATCGAAGCGTCAGCCCTTGGGCGATTTGCTGGGCGCGACCGACGTATCTGTGCTGGCTGTGCTGCTGCTTTTGACCTGCGTAGTGGGTGCCGGCTTTGAAAATATTCCCTGGCTCAACAATCTGCTGAACCAGGCTGTGCGGATTATAGGAGGCTGAGATAATGCTAGTTAAACCGGAAAATTTGCGTGGTGCTGCCAATATCTGCAGTGACAGCGGCAAGCGTCCGCTGGCTGCTATGTTCGGCGCAGACGAAACGCTGCAGGGCGGCGGTCTGGCCATCTACTGCCTGTTCTATAATGCTGCCAAACGCGATATTGATGTTTTGAAGGCTCCGTTCCCCGCGGATGGTCCTCTGGAATATCAGTCGCTGACTACGCTGCTGCCGGCTGCTGCTTGGTATGAGCGTGAGCTGCATGATATGTTCGGCTTCGAGCCGCAGGGACATCCCGATATGCGTCCGCTGGTGCTGCATGAGAGCTTTCCCGAAGGCTTTCATCCGCTGCTGAAAAAATATCCTAAGAATTACGATGCACGCGGAAATCGTGAATACGAAATGCTTACCTCTCAGGGCGAAGGCCTCTTTGAGGTTCCTGTAGGTCCTATCCACGCAGGCATCATCGAGCCCGGTCATTTCCGCTTCAGTCAGGCAGGCGAGGCTATGCTGCAGCTGGATGCCAAGCTGTTCTTTACCCATCGCGGCATTGAAAAGGCTGTCGAAGGTCTTACTCCGATGGAGGCACTGCCGATTGTAGAACGCATCTGCGGTGCCTGCAGTGTAGCAAATACGCTGAGCTTCTGTCAGGCGGTGGAAAAATGTTCGGAGGCGGAGGTGCCTTACCGTGCGTGGTTAATCCGTACACTGGCTGCGGAGATGGAGCGCTTGTATAACCATGTGGGCGATACGGGCAATATTTGCGCCGGTGTCGGCTTCTCGCCTGTAATCAGCATGGGGGCGCGTCTGAAGGAATACCTGATGCAGCTTAACGAAATGCTGGCAGGCAACCGTTTCCTGCGCGGCCTGATTATCCCCGGCGGTGTGCAGTACGATGTTACTGACGCAATGTTGGAGGAAATCGAGGAGGTTCTGCGTGAGGTAGAGGCTGTTTATGCCGATATGGTGCATATCATGTGGGAGCAGGCGAACTTCGTCAACCGTATCCGTACCACCGGCAGAGTGCGTCCGGAAACTGCCTTTGATCTGGCTATGGTAGGCGTGGGTGCGCGTGCCAGCGGCAGTACCCGTGACAGCCGTAAGGATATCGGCTACGGTATTTATGATGAGCTTGATTTTGAGGTTATTACGGAAACAGCTGGCGATGTCGAAGCACGTATCAAGGTGCGTATCGGTGAGGTTGCCCAAAGCCTGAAGATGGTGCGCCAGCTTATCAGCAAGCTGCGCCGCAACGCGGAAACGCAGCTGGCGGTAGAGCTGGGCGAGCTGCAGCAGGAGGAAGGTCATTTTACCTGGGGCATCAGTGAATCTGCCCGCGGTGACAATCTGCACTGCCTGCTGTTGGATAAGGAAGGCCGCATAGAACGCCTGTTTGTGCGCAGTGCCTCCTATCCTAACTGGCCTGCGCTGACTGTGGCGGTACAGGGCGACATCATCCCGGACTTCCCGTTAATAAATAAGAGCTTTGAGTTATGCTATGCCTGCATAGACCGCTAAGGAGGTGGCAAGATGTTAAAAATGCTGGAGGCAATTTTTCACGGAAAGATTGCTACCGAAAATATTGATACTACGGGCCACAAGCGTCTGCGTGGTCAGCTGCAGTGCGACGGCGGCTGTGACGGCTGCGGTGCCTGTGCCGCTGCCTGCCCGGTCGGCGCTGTGAGTGTGGCTGACGGTAAAGCAAAAATAGATTACAGTAAGTGCGTTTTCTGCGGACGCTGTGTGGAGGCCTGCGCGCGTAAGGCGCTGGTGCATACGAACCATGATGCTTTGGCGCAGATTCTGGCTGACAGTGCCGTGGAGGTCAGCGAGGCTGTTACGGCAAAGCTGGGACGCTCTCTGCATGTACGTCATCTTGACGCTGGCAGCTGCAATGCCTGCGACTTTGAGCTGGGTGCGATGAGCAATCCTGTTTATGATTTACACCGTTACGGTATCGCCTTCGTTGCTTCTCCGCGTCATGCGGATATGCTGATGGTTACCGGCGTAGTTACGCGCAACCTGGAGCAGGCGCTGCGTATGACCTATGACGCTATGCCTGAACCGAAAATGGTTATGGCTTGCGGTGCCTGTGCCTGTGGCGGCGAAACCTATGGCAGCACTTATGCTGTTGTAGGACGTGCGGCTGACGTGGTGCCGGTTGATATTGCTGTGCCTGGATGCCCGCCGCGACCTGCTGCTATTATTGTGGCTTTGTGTGCTGCGGCAGACATGCTGAAGGAAAGAATGTAACCTTGTTTGAAAAAAGAATTAATCAGTATTTTATTACACTGATTAATTCTTTTTTTGGCTCATTGTATAATGAAATTGCACACCTGAAAAATTGAATAAAAATAGTCCATTGTGATACCTTTGTGTTAAGATTAAGTTTCTACACAAAAACTAACTAAGGAGTAATCACAATGGACTACACCAAAGATATCACAAATCATCAAAAAGGTAAACACTTTTCTTTAGGAGACCGCAGGGAATTACAAGGAATTCTGTCTGACAGCTCTAAACAGTATTCTCTTCGTCAGCTGGCAAAGTATTTTAACTGTGCTCCAAATACTATCAGGAATGAACTCAAGCGTGGTGCTCATCCTCATACCGGTAGATATGGAGCTGCTCGTGCTCAACGTGCCTATATTGCTAGCCATAGCAACAGTATTTGCAAGTCTAAAAGATTTCTTACAAGTAATTTTGTTACTTGGACTGTTCGAAAAGTATTGCAAGAACACTGGTCTTTGGATGCCTGCCATGGCTATGCCCTAGACAATCATCTATTTCCTCTCAAAGAAATTGTGTGCGTAAAGACTCTCTATAACTATGTAGATTCCATGCTGCTTAGATTGCGCAACATTGACCTTCCATTAAAGGTAAGAAGACGTAAAACAACCCGCAGCATAAAGAAAAATCTGAAGCATATGGGTCGCAGCATAGACGAGAGGGATTCTAATGTGGATGAACGCAATGAATTCGGTCATTGGGAAATAGATACTGTTATAGGAAGTAAAAGCAAGAGTGACAACGTGGTGTTGACTCTTGTGGAACGTATAACACGCAAGTATATCGCACTGAAAATAACTAGTAAAACATCCTTTGCTGTTAACGAAGGCATTGCTTACCTAAAGGAATACTATGGTACTAAATTCAGTCAGGTGTTTAAGACAATTACTAGCGATAATGGAAGCGAGTTTGCAGAACTCTCGCAAATAGAGAATGACACTTCTATAAAAATATACTTCGCACATCCTTACAGTTCTTGGGAAAGAGGCAGTAATGAGCGCCATAATGGTTTGCTCAGAAGATTCATCCGAAAAAGAAAGAGGATGGACAATTATAGCTACGAAGATATTATGTTTATCGCTGATTGGTGTAATTCACTTCCAAGGAAGATTCTGGGATATAAAACTCCAGATGAACTGTTTGACTTTGAGTTGGATAAGATCTATGCATCTTAATTTTCAAAAAGTGTGCAACTTCTTATTGCAATTTAGATAATTCTTTTTTTGCATTTTTATACTTGTACTCTGCTGTAATACGTGATAATATATAGAAAATCAGTTACGTTAGATAAACTGATATGGGGAATACAAATGAGGGGGTTTGAAAAATGATTGTTTTTAGACCGGCAACTTTCAGCGATGTAGAACATATACACAAATTGCTGAATTATTATGCAAAGGAAGGCTTGATGCTGCCACGTGCGCGCAATGCGATTTATGAGAATCTGCGCGATTATATTTTAGCGGTGGAAAACAACCGCTTGTTGGGTTGCGGTGCGCTGCATTTTGTCTGGGACCGCTTTGCGGAAATCCGCTCGCTGGCGGTGGAACCGAGCTTGCAGAAAACAGGTATAGGCCGTCAGCTGGTGGAGCATTTGGAAAAGGAGGGCATTGAGCGCGGAGTGACGATGTTTTTCACTCTGACCTATCAGCCGGGATTTTTTGCCAAGTGCGATTATATTGAAACAGCGAAGGATAAGCTGCCGCAGAAGGTATGGAAAGAATGCGTGTATTGTCCGCAGTATCCGTACTGCAATGAGATTGCTTTCATCAAGACAACAGTTGATTATGAGCCGTCGCAAATCAAATTCTAAAATTTAAGGGCTGCCGTGCACATTTGTCATCGCTGATGACGAGGCTGCGCTGAGGGCAGCTCTTTTATTTTTTTGCATCGAATGTTAAAATAAAAAGACAGAGTATAAATTTTACACAGTAATTTTACCGTTGTTATACCGGATAAATTTACGGAAAAGAGGTTGATTTTATGAAATTATATTCCTGGAATGTTAACGGTTTGCGTGCCTGCATGACGAAGGGCTTTGCCGATTTTTTGCAGGAGGCTGCGCCGGATATTATTTGCCTGCAGGAAACGAAGATGCAGCGTGAGCAGGCTGATTTTGTGTTCCCCGGCTATGAGGAGTATTGGAACAGTGCGGAGCGCAAGGGCTACAGCGGTACTGCTGTGTTTACGAGGGTTAAGCCTTTGGCTGTTACCTATGGCTTGGGACAGGAGGAGCACGATAAGGAAGGCCGTGTGATTACGCTGGAGTTTGCGAGCTTTTATCTGGTGACGGTGTATACGCCTAATTCCAAGGATGGGCTGGCGCGTCTTGATTACCGCATGGTGTGGGAGGATGTGTTCCGCGCTTATCTGCAGGAGCTGGATGCGAAGAAGCCGGTTGTTGTCTGCGGTGATCTGAATGTGGCGGCTGAGGAGATTGATTTGAAGAATCCTAAGACTAACCGCAGGAATGCAGGCTTTACGGACGAGGAGCGCGCTAAGTTCCGTGAGCTGAAGGCCGCTGGATTTACGGACAGCTTCCGTTATCTGCATCCGGAGGAGGTTAAGTACAGCTGGTGGAGCTATCGCTTTAAGGCGCGCGAGAAGAATGCGGGTTGGCGTATTGATTATTTTGTGGTGTCGGACAGGATTGCGGATAAGTTGCAGAGTGCGGAGATTCACAATGAGGTTTTCGGCAGCGACCATTGTCCGGTAAGTATTGAGCTGGATGTGTAAGGGTTGAGTCTGGCGTTGCAATTGCATATTTTGTACTTTCATTTTTACGGTTTTGGTTATTGTTTTTTAGTTGGTGATGAACATGGATTTTAAAATTCAGGCTCCGTTTGAGCCTGCCGGCGACCAGCCGCAGGCGATTGCCAACCTGGCGGAGGGCGTAGAGCAGGGCCTGCGCACGCAGGTTTTGCTGGGCGCAACGGGTACAGGTAAGACGTATACGATTGCGCAGGTAATCAATAAGGTGCGCAAGCCGACGCTGGTGATTGCGCATAATAAGACGCTGGCGGCACAGCTGGCGAGTGAGCTGAAGGCGTTCTTCCCGGAGAATGCGGTGGAATATTTTGTTTCGTATTATGATTATTATCAGCCGGAGGCGTATATTCCCCAGTCGGATACGTATATTGAGAAGGATGCTTCGATTAACGATGAGATTGATAAGCTGCGCCACAGTGCGACCAGCGCTTTGTTTGAGCGCAAGGATGTTATTATCGTAGCCAGCGTTTCCTGTATTTACGGCTTAGGCGCTCCGCAGGAGTATTATGATATGGTGCTGTCGCTGCGCTTGGGGCAGATTATCGACCGCCAGAAGATTTTACATAAGCTGGTGGAGATTCAGTATACGCGCAATGATATTGATTTTAAGCGCGGCACCTTCCGTGTGCGCGGTGACGTGATTGAGGTTATTCCGGCGGCCTACGGCGAGAAGGCAGTGCGTATTGAAATGTTCGATGATGAGGTTGACCGCATTGTGGAATTTGATGTGCTGACGGGCGAGATTCTGGCGCAGCGCAATCATGTGGCAATTTTCCCGGCGAGCCACTATGTAACGAGCCGTGAGAATCTTGAACGCGCTATGAATGATATCCGCGAGGAGCTGGACGAGCGCCTGGATGAGCTGAATAAGCATGGCAGGCTGCTGGAGGCACAGCGTCTTGAGCAGCGTACGAATTATGACCTCGAGATGATGCAGGAGATGGGCTATTGCTCCGGCATCGAAAACTATTCGCGCCATCTGGCTGGCCGTAAGGCCGGTGAGCCGCCGTTTACGCTGGTAAATTATTTTCCTAAGGATTTTTTGCTGGTAGTGGATGAGTCGCATGTAACGCTGCCGCAGATTCGCGCTATGTATGCCGGTGACCGCTCGCGTAAGGAGATGCTGGTGGAGCATGGCTTCCGTCTGCCTTCGGCCTATGATAACAGACCGCTGACCTTTGATGAGTTTCAGGCACAGATTAAGCAGGCGATTTATGTTTCTGCTACGCCGGCGAAGTATGAGCTGGAGCAGGCGGACAATGTTGTCGAGCAGATTATTCGTCCGACCGGACTGCTGGACCCGCAGATTGAAATCCGCCCGATTAAGGGACAGATTGACGATTTGTTGGGCGAAATAAACAAGGTTGCCGCCGCAGGCGAGCGTGTGCTGGTGACTACGCTGACGAAGCGCATGGCGGAGGACCTGACGGAATATCTGAAGCAAGCAGGGGTGCGTGTGCGCTACCTGCATTCGGAAATCGCCACGATTGAAAGAGCGGAGATCATCGACAGCCTGCGTGCCGGTAAGTTTGACGTGCTGGTAGGCATTAACCTGCTGCGTGAAGGCCTTGATTTGCCCGAGGTATCGCTGATTGCGATTCTGGATGCCGATAAGGAAGGCTTTTTGCGCAGTGATACGGCGATGATTCAGACTATCGGACGCGCTGCGCGTAATGCTCACGGTCGTGTTATTATGTATGCCGACCGTATTACCGACAGCATGCAGCGGGCGATAGACGAAACTAATCGCCGCCGTGAAAAGCAGCAGGCGTACAACGAGGAGCACCACATTACGCCTAAGACGATTTACAAGGAGCAGCGCCAGCTGATTAAGCTGACGAAGGTGGCAGACACCGAGGAGGCAACGTCCTATGGTAGCAGTAAGAAGCTGAAGCAGAAATCAACTAAGGAGCTGAACACGCTGGCCCGCGAGCTGGAAAGACGGATGCAGGAGGCGGCGAAGGCGTTGGATTTCGAGGCGGCGGCCGAGCTGCGTGACCAGCTGATTATCGTCAAAGGACAGCTGGGGCAGAAGCTGGTGCCGAAGAAAAAGAAAAAATAAATGCCGATGCGGAAGTTTGACTTTTCCTGTTTGGCGTTATATAATATACAATATATTTTTATTCAAATTCTGTGAAGCGGAGCAGTAGTCTGCAGTATCTTACAGAAAGTCGGCGGTTGATGCGAGCCGGCAGTTAGGGCAGATGAACTCACCGTGAAGAAGCCGCAAGGAAATGTGCGGACGTGATGCTGCGTTAAGGCTAATTGAGTGGCGGCTGTAGCCGCAATCAGGGTGGTACCGCGAATTTTTCGTCCCTGACCTTCTTTAAGGTCGGGGATTTTTTATTTTCGACCAACTATAATACCTGGGAGGTAATGAAATGATTCAAGAAAAGTATGCTCCCCATGATATTGAAGCTAAATGGCAAAAATACTGGGAAGAAAACAAAACCTTTAAAGTAGAGATGGATAAGGATAAGCCTAAATCCTACGTTCTGGAAATGTTTCCCTATCCGTCCGGCAACCTGCACATGGGTCACGTTCGTAACTATTCCATCGGCGACGTAATCGCACGTTTCCGCACCATGAAGGGCTTCAACGTTCTGCATCCGATGGGTTGGGACTCCTTTGGTATGCCTGCTGAAAACGCTGCTATCAAACACAATATTCCGCCTAAAAAATGGACTCTGGAAAACATCGCTAACATGACTCGCCAACTGAAGGCTCTCGGTCTGTCCTACGATTGGGACCGCGAGGTTACCACCTGTAAGGAAGATTATTACAAATGGACTCAATGGTTCTTTGAGCTGTTCTACAAACGCGGTCTGGCAGTTAAAAAGGAATCTGCCGTAAACTGGTGCGACACCTGTAACACCGTATTGGCTAACGAGCAGGTTATCGACGGCAAATGCTGGCGCTGCGACCATGAGGTTGTTAAAAAGGATTTGAGCCAATGGTTCTTCAAAATCACCGATTATGCTGATGAGCTGCTGAAGGATCTTGACCTGCTGCCGGGCTGGCCCGAGCGCGTAAAAACCATGCAGCATAACTGGATCGGCCGTAGCGAAGGCTTGGAATTCTCCTTTGAAATCCCGGCACTTAACGATACTGTTGCTGTTTACACCACCCGTCCGGATACTGCTTACGGCGTAACCTTCATGGCTCTGGCTGCTGAGCATCCGCTGATTAAAAAGATTTGCGAAAACAATCCGAAGGCTGACGAAATCAACGCCTTCTGCGAGCGTGTACGCAATCAGTCCGAAATTGAACGTACCTCCAGCGAATCCGAAAAAGAGGGCGTATTCACCGGCGTATACTGCATCAACCCGTTCACCGGCCGCAAGGTAGAAATCTGGGTAACCAACTATGTACTGTATGATTACGGTACCGGCGCTGTAATGGGCGTTCCTACTGGTGACCAACGTGACTGGATGTTTGCTGACAAATACGGCATTGAAAAAATCGTTACCATCTGCCCTATTGGCAAAGAGCTGAAGCTGGAAGAAATGACCTGCGCTTACGAAGAAAAAGAAGGCATGCTGGTTAACTCCGGCGAATTCACCGGCATGGAAATGCACAAGGCTATGAGCGCTATCATGGATAAGGCTGAAGCTGAAGGCTTCGGTAAACGCCGTGTAAACTATCGTCTGCGCGATTGGCTGATCAGCCGTCAGCGTTATTGGGGCGCTCCGATTCCTATCATTTATTGCCCGCACTGCGGCGAGGTTCTGGTTCCGGAAGACCAGCTGCCGGTTCGCCTGCCTGAGGACGTAAGCTTCAATGCCGGTGCTAAATCTCCGCTGGCAACCTCCGAAGAATTTGTTCACTGCAAATGCCCGAAATGCGGTGCTGACGCAACCCGTGAAACCGATACCATGGACACATTCCTGTGCTCCTCCTGGTACTATCTGCGTTATACCGACGCACACAACGACAAGATGCCGTTTGACAAGGAGCTCAATAACTATTGGGGTCCTGTAGACCAATATATCGGCGGTATTGAGCATGCTATTCTGCATCTGCTGTATTCCCGCTTCTTTGTAAAGGTTCTGCGCGATGCAGGCCTGGTTGATTACGATGAACCGTTCAGCAACCTGCTGACTCAGGGCATGGTAATCAAAGACGGTGCTAAGATGAGTAAATCTCTGGGCAACGTTGTTTCCCCTGAAGAAATTCTTTCCAAATACGGTGCTGATACCGCGCGTCTGTTCATCCTCTTCGCTGCTCCTCCTGAAAGAGAGCTGGAGTGGAGCGACCAGGGCGTTGAAGGCTCCTTCCGCTTCCTGAACCGTATCTGGCGTATTGTACAAGCATTTGAAGCTGTTCTGGCACAAAAGGTTACCGAATACGATCACAGCAACCTGAGCGAAGCAGATAAGGACCTGCGCCGTGTACTGCATAGCAGCATTAAGAAGGTTACCAACGATATCGAAACCCGCTTCAACTTCAACACTGCTATTTCCACTATGATGGAATTGGTTAACGCTCTCTATGCTTATAAAGAAGCTGCTAAAGAGCCGAATGCTGGTCTGGTTTACGAAGCAATTTCCGACCTTATCAAGATGATGAGCCCGTTTGTTCCGCATATCACCGAAGAGCTGTGGCGCGGTGCTATCGATGCCAACAGCAGCGTACATGAACAAAGCTGGCCTGAGTGCGATGAAGAAGCCCTGAAGGTTGACAATGTAGAAATCGTTCTGCAGGTTAACGGCAAAGTTCGCGGTCGTCTGACTGTTCCGGCTGAAGCTACCAAGGAAGAGCTGGAGAAGATTGCTATGGCTGACGCTAACGTTCAGGCTCACATCGGCGATGCAACCGTACGTAAGGTTATCTGCGTACCCGGCCGTCTGGTAAACATCGTAGCGAAGTGACACCCACTTTGTCGCGAGCAATAGCGAAGCGAGAAAGTGAAATGGTGGAACGAATCCCCGTTGCGAGCGGATAGCGAGCAAGAAGAGGGGAGAAATAAAATTAGAAATAAAATCTGTCGCGAGCTTTAGTATTACTGGCCACTAACCACTAATTACTAACCGCGACCACCGCAGTTACAGCTGTCCTGCAACAGGCAGTTTCCGCAGACTGTAGCGCGGACAAAAAAATAAGCAGTGCATGTCAGCAATGACATTATTTAGTAGTACTAAATAACGCTTACATTTTCAGAGTCTCTGAGAATAACGTAATTGTTATTCTTGGGGGCTCTTTTTGTTTTTTTGTGATGTTTATCCAGCGATTAATTTAAAGGAGGCTTCCCTAGGGGGGAGCTGTCACCCGTAAGGGTAACTGAGAGGGGAGAATAGCTAAAGGAGAATAATTATGTTTAATAATTTATCGGATAGAGCAACAAAGAATTTTGCGAAAAAATTGCGTAGAGCAATGACTAAACAGGAAAAACATCTATGGTATGATTTTTTACAAAAACATAGGTGTAAGTGGTATAAACAAAAGCCAATAGGTAAATATATTACAGATTTTTATTGTGGACATGTTAAGTTGATTGTTGAACTGGATGGGAGTCAACATTACGAAGATAAGCATGCTAAATATGATGAAAGAAGGACAGCTTATTTTAATGATTTGGGAATAACAGTAATAAGATTTCCTAATAATGCTATTGATAAAAATTTTAATAGCGTTTGTGATGAGATAGAGAAGGGTGTGTCTGCGTTGGAATTGATTATGAAAACGTAAGAAATAAAACTTTAGAAGAGGCTCCCCTAGGGGGGAGCTGTCACCCGTAAGGGTGACTGAGAGGGGATAGTGAAGTGGTAAACTTATTTTAGACACAGAGGGGGTATTTTTTGTACAGATAATATATAATGGAATACACCAATATATATATCACTGAACAAGGAATACTTCAGTCTAAACAGGAGGTTTACCATGAAATACACTAAACAAGAAAAATTAGACATTGGTCGACGAATATATGACAGTGAGATTACTCGCTATCAAGCTGCAGAGTTATATAAAATTTGCGAAGGTACAGCACGCACTTATATGCGTATGTACAGAGATGCAAATAACCTGCCTGCAAAAAATTGTAAACAACAAAAATGTAATATAATACGTCCCGATTCCCCAGCACTTTCTGCAAATACGGATGACTTTCAATCCATGACCAAGGAAGAATTAATTCGTGAATTGCTTAAAGCAAGAATTGCAGAAGCCAGATTAAAAAAAGGCTATGCGGTGAAAGGGGATGGTACAGTAATTCTATACGGCAAGAAGAATACCAAGTAGTATTAGAGCTTTCCGGAGAATTTCCAGTAAAACTTATATGCGAAACCATGAATATCCAGCGCAGTAGTTTCTATGCTTGGAAAAAGAAGCTTGCGCATCCTTCTACAAGAATGAAGAGCCTGCTTAGCAATATTTTACTTTTTAAAGAGTACCATGCTAAGTTTCCTTCTCATGGGTATCGTTGGCTTAACGCTAAGATTCGTTTGGATACTGGTCTTGTACTTTCAGATGCATATGCACATAAGTGCTGTAAAATCACTGGCATTAAGAGTCAAGCCAAGCATTATAAATACAAAAAGCCAGGAGATTCATACCGTGTTTTTCCTAATCTGCTTATGACAGAAATACAGATTGACGGACCACTGCAATGTATTGTAAGCGATATGACTGCTTTTTATGTAAAAGGGATCTATTATGAGCTAACATTGTATATGGATCTTTGGAATAATGAAATTGTAAGCCATTCTCTATCTTCCAAACGTGGTGACCGTATGACATATATTAGCGGTCTGGAGGATTTAATTGCTTTAAAGAAGCAGTATCCGGAATATGAAATGATCTTGCATTCAGACCAAGGATCTGTTTACACATCTAAGGCATTTAACGACTTGTTGCCAATGTATAGCATTACTCATTCCATGTCTCGTGCCGGAACACCTACCGACAATGCAGCAATGGAAGCGATTAATGGTTGGATAAAGGCAGAAATGTTTACCGATTTTCATGTAACAGGCGAAAGGCCTGTTGTAGATGAAGTAAAAGAATATATTCACTTCTTTAATGAACAGCGTCCAGCTTATTCGTTAAACTATCTGACGCCAACTCAATATCGCAAGTTGCATTACGAACGGATATCTGACTAACAGATAATTTTTTGTTGTATATTTTTTTTCTAAATTGCAATAAGAAGTTGCACACTTTTTGAAAATTAAGATGCATAGATCTTATCCAACTCAAAGTCAAACAGTTCATCTGGAGTTTTATATCCCAGAATCTTCCTTGGAAGTGAATTACACCAATCAGCGATAAACATAATATCTTCGTAGCTATAATTGTCCATCCTCTTTCCTTTTCGGATGAATCTTCTGAGCAAACCATTATGGCGCTCATTACTGCCTCTTTCCCAAGAACTGTAAGGATGTGCGAAGTATATTTTTATAGAAGTGTCATTCTCTATTTGCGAGAGTTCTGCAAACTCGCTTCCATTATCGCTAGTAATTGTCTTAAACACCTGACTGAATTTAGTACCATAGTATTCCTTTAGGTAAGCAATGCCTTCGTTAACAGCAAAGGATGTTTTACTAGTTATTTTCAGTGCGATATACTTGCGTGTTATACGTTCCACAAGAGTCAACACCACGTTGTCACTCTTGCTTTTACTTCCTATAACAGTATCTATTTCCCAATGACCGAATTCATTGCGTTCATCCACATTAGAATCCCTCTCGTCTATGCTGCGACCCATATGCTTCAGATTTTTCTTTATGCTGCGGGTTGTTCTACGTCTTCTTACCTTTAATGGAAGGTCAATGTTGCGCAATCTAAGCAGCATGGAATCTACATAGTTATAGAGAGTCTTTACGCACACAATTTCTTTGAGAGGAAATAGATGATTGTCTAGGGCATAGCCATGGCAGGCATCCAAAGACCAGTGTTCTTGCAATACTTTTCGAACAGTCCAAGTAACAAAATTACTTGTAAGAAATCTTTTAGACTTGCAAATACTGTTGCTATGGCTAGCAATATAGGCACGTTGAGCACGAGCAGCTCCATATCTACCGGTATGAGGATGAGCACCACGCTTGAGTTCATTCCTGATAGTATTTGGAGCACAGTTAAAATACTTTGCCAGCTGACGAAGAGAATACTGTTTAGAGCTGTCAGACAGAATTCCTTGTAATTCCCTGCGGTCTCCTAAAGAAAAGTGTTTACCTTTTTGATGATTTGTGATATCTTTGGTGTAGTCCATTGTGATTACTCCTTAGTTAGTTTTTGTGTAGCAACTTAATCTTAACACAAAGGTATCACAATGGACTATTTTTTATTCAATTTTTCAGGTGTGCAATTTCATTATACAATGAGCCTTGTATATTTTTTTATGATTTGTGTCTAAAATTTGTTGACTAGTGCAATAGAGTTCAGAAAACAGTTGCACAAAAAAACCCCTCTCCGCCTCGACAAGCTCGGCACCTCTCCCCTAGGAGAGGCTCGGTCTGCCGATGCACGTCATATGAGAGGCTCTTTAAGATAGGCTCTATTTTTGTTCTAAAATATTTTTCCCCAACATCATTAGGAGGTATCCCCATGCAAGCAAAAGTAACTCAAACTTCGCAGGTAAAAATCCCCTGCACCCCTTGAAAGTCCAGGCTTTGTAAACAGAAAAATAGCATGAGTCTTGCCAGTTTGGTATAATTATGTTGGCTCAAAAACATACCAAGCACCGGAGGCTCATGCTATGAAAAGTATATCACAAACCACCCAGCAGATGGAATCCATCTCGAAGAAAACTTCGGCGTTCTTCCGTCGTTATCATGTCGGCCAGATTCTGCGCGCGGCCAACGCTTGCAAGCTCAAAGGATTTTCCTCCATTCTCGTTTTCCTCGTGCTCGTAAGCATCATCTTCGAGAACCGCTCGCTCTATATGCAGCGCCGACTTCACGAGGATTCGCTGCCGTTCGGCAAGGACACGGCTTACCGCTTCTTGAACTCCTGCCACACGAACTGGCGCAAGTTCACGCTGCTTCTTGCGGCGCGGATCATCAACGAAACCATCAAGCCGCTGACGGATGCCGGCCGGCGTTGTGCCATCGTCGTCGACGATTCGCTCTTCAGCCGCTCGCGTTCCAAGCGCGTGGAACTCTTGGCGAACGTCTACGACCATGTGAGCCGCCGCTATACGAAGGGCTTCCGCCTGCTCGTCCTCGGCTGGACGGACGGGAACACGTTCCTGCCACTCACGTTCTGCCTTCTTTCAACCTCGAAGGAAAAGAACCGGCTCAATGAGGCCAGCGCATCCGTCGATGCAAGAAGCAACGGCGGAAAGCAGCGCAAGCTCGCGCAGATGGAAGCGCCAGCCGTCGTCCTCAATTTGTTGCAGGAGGTCAAGGCGACAGGAATCCCCGCGCAGTACGTCCTCTTCGACACATGGTTCTGCTCGCCGTCGTCGCTGAAAGCCATCCATGACCTCGGCTATGACGTCACCGCTATGGCAAAGAAGAGCAAGAAGGTGCGCTACCCCTGCGAAGGGAAGATCTCGAACGTCAAGGCCATCTACAAGGAACACAAGAAACGCCGCGGACGCTCGCGTTACCTCCTGTCCGTCGATGCTGTCGCGACGAAACAGGGAGAATCCCTCGTGCCTGTGCGATTGGTCTTCGTGCGGAACCGCAACAAGCGGAAGGATTATCTCGTCCTCGTCACGACAGACCTCTCGCTTTCGGAGGAAGAAGTCATCCAGCTCTACGGGAAGCGCTGGGGCATCGAGGTGTTCTTCAAAGCGTGCAAGTCCTACCTGCGGCTCGGCAAGGATTGTCGTTCCGTCTCCTACGATGCGATGACGGCGCATGTCGCCGTCGTCTGCACACGATATATGCTCCTGGCTGTCGAGGAACGTGAGAACACGGATGGGCGAAGCCTCGGCGAGCTCTTCTATCTGGGGCTTGATGAGCTTCCGGACTTGAAGTACATGGAAGCGCTTCGCCTCGTGTTGCAGGAGTTTGCGGAGCAGCTTCGGGCAGAATATCCGTCAGAAGTCTTGCTGGTCGAATCGCTCTTGGAACGATTCCTGAACGATCTGCCCGCTCTTTGGATGAGTCGTCTGCGTGCACAGAAGTGTGCGTGAATGGCTTTCGACATTCAGTTCAAGCTGATTTATCAAGGCATACGGGATGTTTTCCGTGTGCGAAGTTTGAGAAAGTAAAAAAACTAATCTTCATCGCCATTCTCCTCACAGGCTGCATCATCACCAGTCTTATAAGCACCAACGATAAGGAGAAAACGCTACCCGGCAGCAGCCTGCCGCAGTCCGCGCAAGGCGCTGTCGCATCCAAAGCAGCGCAGGTAAAAACAGTACGCGTGCAGGTGAGCGGCGCCGTGCTGGAGCCGGGAATTTACGACCTGCCTACCAACTGCAGAGTGGAAGAAGCCATTGCTGCTGCCGGCGGCTTGACGGAAAATGCCGACAGCGAACGTGTCAACTTGGTGCGTAAGGTGCGCGATGGCATGCAGATACGAGTGCCTGTGCAGAAGGCTGCACGGACAAGCAGCGCGCAGAGGAAAAACGCTCAGGCAAAGTTCGGTTTAGGTGAGAGTACGTCAGGAAAGTCTGGCAGTGCTAAAGCAGGCTCAGGCAGAAACAGCAGCATGATGCAGAGTGTGCGCATTAATAGCGCAAGCGCCGGTGAGCTGCAGCAGCTGCCGGGCATAGGTCCTGCGCTGGCGCAGCGTATTGTAGAAACAAGAAACAGCGGGCGTTTTACCAGCGCGGATGATTTGCTGCGTGTGCCGGGAATAGGCAAAGCCAAGCTGGCAAAGCTGCGTGATTATGTGGAGGTAGATTAGTGCTGCAGAAAACACGTTATCTACGATTATTTTTGCCCTTCATGCTGCTTTGCGTACTGTTTTTTCGTCTGCTTACCGTGCCGCCGTCCGCCGAGCAGCAGCTTGCTGCCTGCTTTGGGCGGCAGCTGGTTGTGTATGGCGCGGTGGAACCTTTGAGCGTGCGCAGGCAGGATGGCTTTAGTAGTGCGGTTCTGCGCTGCTACAAGGTGTATAGCGACACGGAGCTTGCTTACAGCGGACGTTTGCGCGTGAGCGTGAAGGGCGAGCTGCCGCAGGCAGGCTGTGTGGTGCTTAAGGGGACGCTGGAGCAGCTGGACAGCTTGCGTAACCCCGGAGGCTTTGATGCTGCGAGCTACAACAGAGTGCAGGAGCTTGGCGGACGTTTGAGCAAGGCGCAGCTGCTAAAGACAGAACCGCAGGTTTTGTGGTGGCAGCGCTTTACCTTGTGGAACAAAAAGCTGAGCGAGCGCATGGAAGCAACAGTTGGTGCTGAACATGGGGCTCTGCTGAGCGGCATGATGCTTGGCGGCAGCGGCAGGCTGGACGAAGAAACACGTGAGCTGTTTACGGATAACGGCTTGGCGCATCTTCTTTCTGTTTCGGGTACGCATATTGTGCTCCTGACAGGTTTGCTGCTTGCTTTGCTGCAGTGGGTACCGCTGCCCTGGCGCAAGGTTATAGTTATAACTTTACTTACTGCCTATGCGCTGCTCTGCGGCTTGCGTCCGCCGGTGCTGCGGGCGCTGGCTATGAGCAGCGTCCTGCTGCTTGGCGGCAGTGGTGCGGAGCGCGGGCGTTTGCTGTGTTTGGTGGCGGCGCTGCTGTTGTGTCTGCAGCCGTTATGGCTAGCCGATATCGGTTTTCAGCTATCGTTCGGGGCGGCAGCCGGTCTTTTGTGGCTGCTGCCTGCATGCCAAAGGCTGCTGCCGCAGGCTTTGCCTGCGCCGATAGGCGAAGCGGCAGCGGTTTCACTGGCAGCACAGCTGGCTGTACTGCCGCTGGAGGTTTACTATTTTCAACAATTTTCGCTGATTGCCTTGGTAAGCAATATCGTACTGGTGCCGGTGTTGGAAATCGCGGCGCAGTTGGCACTCGTGGGTGCACTGTTGCCTGTCTGCGGCGAGTATCTGTTGCAGCTTGCTGCCTGGCTGACGGCGCAGGTGCTGACGCAGGCGCGTTTTTTTGCCGACCTGCCGTACAGCACGGTGGTTATCGGCAAGTTGCCTGCCTATTGTTTGGTGCTTTATTATGCAGCGCTGTTTGTGTGGGCGGATTTTCCATGGCTACAATTTTGGAGCAATAGGGAACGGCGCTGCATCCTGCTTTTGCATGCCTTGCTGCTTGCCGGGATGCTTGCTTATCAGCAGTATCGCACGCTGCCGTTGGCCTGCTATTTTCTGGATGTGGGACAGGGGGACTGCGCTGTTATCGTCACGCCGTCGCAGCGGGTGGCAATTATTGATACCGGCGGCTTGAAAAATATCTCGACTGCTACGCGCGTGATTACTCCGTTTTTGCGTTATCTTGGCAAGCGTGAGGCTGATATCCTGCTTTTAAGCCACTATGATTTTGACCACGTCGGTGCTGCAGCGGACCTATTGCGACAGCTGCGGGTGAAAAAGCTACTTTTGCCTAACGAAGCACTGACAGAGGAAAGCAAAAGAGTGCAGCAGGAAATTTTGGCGCAGGCCGGCAGGACGCAGGCGCATGTGGTGCAGGGCGGTGAACGCTATGCGTTGGATGATAATGCGGAGATTGTTTTAGTTGATGTACCGCAGCAGGACGTGCCGGGAAATGAAGCCAGCACGCTGGCGGCGCTGCAGAGTGTTCAGGGCAGCGTGCTGTTTACAGGCGACATGGGGGAAGAACGCGAGCAGAGGCTGCAGCTGCAGCAGTACACTGTGTTGAAGGCAGGACACCACGGTTCGCACTATAGCAGCAGTATGGAATTTCTGGAGCAGGTGCGGCCAAGGCTGACAGTTATTTCCTGCGGGCGCGGTAACCGCTATGGCCATCCGCATCAGGAAACGCTGGAGCGTTTGCAGGCAATAGGCAGTGCTGTTGTCCGAACGGATGAGCTTGGCTGTATTAAAGTTGTTTTTGACGCAGAGGGAATAAAATGCTATGGCTACGCTGATTTACAGTGAAGCTGTTGTCAAAATATAACTCATAAGTTATAATTAAAGGAGAGAAATTAAGGAGTGAGGAAAGTGAAAAATAGTGCAGTAGGCTATGAATGGCAGGATGTCAGAAAGAATATTTTTACACCGGAAGAAATCTCCGCAAGTGATTTGCGAGTTGCCTTAATCGGTGAACTTATCAAGGCACGTCAGGATAAGGGAATAACTCAAAAGCAATTGGAGCTTTTGAGCGGAGTAAAGCAGCCTGTAATTGCGAGAATGGAAAACGGTACCTCTATTCCTAAAATCAGTACAATCTTAAAAATACTTGCACCTTTAGGCAAGACATTAGCCATTGTACCGTTAGAAAAATAATAAGAGGGAATACAGATGGATATTAAACCGGAAAACCTGATTTCACTATTACAACAGCATAAGCCGCTGCCGCAGGCGCAGGTACTGCTTTTGTGCGGCGAGGAGGATTACTACCGCAACAGCATTATTGCCGCGCTGCCGGAATATGTTTTTGGCGATACGCCGGAGGCTGACCGCGAAATAACGGTCTTTGACAAAGATACCAACCTGTCCGGGCTGCAGGCAGCCGTCAACAGCTATCCCTTCTTCTGCGGCAAATCGCTGATTTTCCTGAAGGATGAAAAGCTGTGGGCAGCAAAGCCTGCCAAAGCAAACAGTGCCGCTGATGCGCAGGATGATACCGATTCCAAGAAAATGGAGCAGCTGGCGGCGATAGTCAGCGACGTACCGGATTATTGTCTGTTGGTTATCAGCAGCAAAAAAATGGATAAGCGGACCAAGCTGTATAAGCAGCTCAAAGCAAGTGCTCTGATTTGCCCGTGTGAGCGCATTAAGGAAAGAGATCTTGATGATTGGCTATATGCGCAGGCAGCAGCATACGGCGCGCATTTTACCAGAGATGCGCTGGCTGCCATCAGCGAATATATTGAGCCGGTGAAGGAAGAAATTCCGCTGGATTTGCTGCAGCAGGAAATCGGCAAGCTGGCAATTTATGCCTCAGGACGTAGGGAATGGACGGAAGATGATGTGCTGAATGTGTTCGCGCTGCTGCCCAACGCCTCATCTTTTGCGCTGACCAATTATATTATGGCAGGCAAGCTGAAGCAGTGTCTGGAGCTGTTGGCGAGCGAACGCAAGCACGGAACCTATATCCTGCCGCTCAGTGCAACCGTAGCTTTTAAATTGCGTCAGGTGCTGCGTTATCTGGAGCTGAAGCGCAGAGGCTACGACCAGAAGGGTATTATGGAGGAGCTGGGGATGCGCAGCCCATATGCCTACAGATTTTTGGAGCGCGACAGCAGGCGCTTTGATGAAAAGCGCCTGACGGAAGCCTTGCTGGGACTATCGGATATGAATATCAAACTGCGTCAGGGCGGACGCGGCTACGAAAAGCTGGAGGAAATACTTGTCCGCCTGCTCGCCTGATATCTTATCCTCAGAAATTAAAGCTGGACAAAAGCACTTAATATCTGCTATAATAATGGAACAGTCAACGAGGACTTTTTTGAGTAAGGAAGTAGTGTGTCCATGCTTAAAAAGGTCCTTTTTCGTTTATCTTGCGGAAAATATGTAGGGAGCATTTTTCTGCAGCATGATAATTAGGGAGTATTGAGAAAGGAGGCAGCCTTATGGCTGCACTGATCATGAACAACAAAGATTTACTGTACGTAATTAAACCTGAAGAACAAAACGAAAGCACTCTGCGCGAGCTTCTGACTCTGCATCCGGAGATTCAGTTCGTATCTCTGATGGGTGTGGATTTTGCCGGTAATGATACCGACGAAAAAATCCCGATGAAGATTTTCCTTGAGGATATCGATGGCTTTTTGGCAGGCAGCGCAGCACAGACTGACGGCTCCTCCGTTGTGCTGACCGGTATCGCTACTCTGAACGATGCCCGCGTTGATATGAAGGTTGATAAAACCGTTAACTGGTTTGTTGATTATAACTATGAGCATTTTGATGCAGAAAGCGGTCGCATGATCGGTACTCTGCGCATTCCCTGCTATCTGATTCACAACGGCAATCATGTTGATTCCCGTTCTATTTTGAATGATACTCTGGCTTATGTAGAAAAAGAGATTATGGATTTGTTTGCTAAGCATCCGGTAATTGCCGGCCTGGAGCATGTAAATCCTGCTGAGATTGAAAAGCTGCTCTTCACCAGTGCTACCGAGCTGGAATTTTGGGTAAAAACTCCGCGTGAGGACGCACCGCTGGAGGCTCTGAGCTCTTCTCAGGTAATGCAGGAGCAATATTGGCAGCGTACCCGCGGCAATGTGCGTACTGCATTGGAGCAGACTATTCAGACTTTGGAGCTGTACGGCCTGGAGCCTGAAATGGGCCACAAGGAATGTGGCGGCGTTAAAGGTCAGATTGATGCCGCAGGCCATATGACTCACGTTATGGAGCAGCTGGAGGTTGACTGGAAGTTCAGCAGCGGCGTTCAGACTGCGGATAACGAGCTGCTGGCACGTATCATCGTTAAAGAAGTTTTCCGCATGAACGGCTTGGAGGTTTCCTTCCAGGCTAAACCGATTCCCGGTGTTGCAGGCAGCGGTGAGCATACACATGTAGGCATTGCCGCAAAAATGAAAAACGGCAAAATCGTCAACCTGTTCTCGCCGAAGGATATGCACAAGGACTTCCTTTCCGCTGTCGGCTATGGCGCTCTCATGGGCCTTTTGAAAAACTACGAGGTAACCAATCCGTTTATCTCCTGCACCATTGACTCTCTGAACCGTCTGAAACCCGGCTTTGAAGCTCCTGTCTGCATCGTTACCAGCCTTGGTCTGAGCCCGGATAATCCGTCCCGTAACAGAACCATTCTTGCAGGCCTGATCCGCGATTTGGACAACGATAAAGCTACCCGTATCGAAATGCGTTCTCCGAACCCGTACACCAATACCTACATCGCCATTGCTGCCTTCTACCTGTCCTGCCTCGACGGCATCAAGGCTTGCGTAGAATCCGGCAAGGACCTGAAGGCTCTGGAAAAAGAAATTTCCAAGAAGGCCGGCGAAGAGGGCTTCTATCTGGATACCGACCGTCAATACCGCACTGAGGAAGACGTGTTTGAAGATTTCACTGCGGAAGAACGCAGCAAGCTGTTCGGCGAACCGCCTGCTACCGTTTGGGAAAATCTCTGCGCCTTCGAAAAATATCCGGAAAAGGTTGCCGTGCTCACCCAAGGCAATATCCTGAAGAAGGAATATATCGACTCCTTCATGCAGGGTGCGCTGATTCGTTGGAAGACCGAGCTTTTGACTCGTCTGATTCCGGAAAACTATCAGGCTGTTATCGACATGAAGCGCTTGCATAACCAGGAAACCTGCACCGACTGCGACCTGGCAATGTGGCGTAAAATCCAGAACCTGCGTGCTAAGCTGGCCAAGGATTCCTTTGAGGAGAAGAGCATCTTCACTGCTATCCGCAGAGCTGTTGCCGAAGGCGACTATGATACTGTTTCCAAGCTCAAGGTTGAGATGGGTGCAACTATGGAAGAGCTCAAGACTCTGTATCACGATTATAAACAAAATATTATCGATTAATTTATATGCTTCCTGCATGGCTGCTGTACTCAAAGTGCGGCAGCCATTTTATCTTTACCGCTTATATCAAAGTGCGATTATTGAAAAAATTATCCCTAAAACTTTCCTTTCAGCTTATTTTTTTGCATGAAACTGTTGAGTTAAGCGCTGTTTTGTGGTAAAATATCAAAGATATATTGACAGTAATATTTTCTGCTGTCCGAAGAAAGGCGATGATAGCTGTGGAGCAGGTCAAGGATGTTCCTGCCTATATTCGCCAGATGTACACAGATAATAATTTTATGACTCAATTCGGTGTGCATATTGGTGAGATAAAGTGTGGCAGTGCTGAAGTCAGCATTGACGTTGATCCGGCAAAGCATTTTAATCATCGTGACATATGTCACGGCGGAGTAATGTTGGCCTTGGCAGACTCCGTTCTGGGTGTTACCGGTGCAAGCGTGGGCGCTGTAGTGGCAACTCTTAATTTCAGCATGAATTTTATCAAAGGTGTCCATGAGCCGACAACCTTAACGGTACGAAGCCATATTAAGCATTCCGGACATTCTACGATGGTTATTGAGGCTGAAATGACTGACAGCAAAAAGAATTTAATTGGGACGATTTTAACAACAATGTTTGTCGTCGACAGATTTAAAGAAATACCCGCCAAATGGTGAGCTTGCCTGAGTTGATTTGGAAGGGAAATGACGCGGAAGACCGCTTGATATCAAGGAGGATATGATGGATTTTGCATTAAACGAGGAACAATTAGAATTACAGGAAATGGTAAGGGAGTTTGTTGAAAAAGAAATTACTCCTTATGCTGCTGAAATGGATGCAGAAAACCATATGCGTGACGGCCTGATTGACAAGGCTAACGAAATGGGCTTGCTGAACGTTATTGTTCCGGAAGAATTAGATGGCCCCGGCCTGGACAGCATTTCTGTTGCTACCATTTATGAAGAGCTGGGCAAAGGCTGCGCAGGTGTTGCAACCTCTCTGGCTGCCAACAGCCTGGCAACTGTACCTGTTCTGCTGGCAGGCACCGATGAGCAAAAGAAAATGTATTGCGATATCCTGAACAACGGCGGTCTGGCTGCTTTCGCTCTGACCGAACCCGGTGCAGGCAGTGATGCAGGCGGTGTTTCTACCCGTGCTGTACACAACAAGGAAGAGGGTACCTACACTCTGAACGGTACCAAAATGTTCATCACTAACGGTGGTCTGGCAGAAATTTTTCTGGTATTCGCTAACACCCGTAAAACCGGCGGTATCCGTGGTTTGACTGCTTTCATCGTTCCGAAAGACACTCCGGGCTTCTCCGTTGGCAAGAAAGAAAACAAAATGGGCATCCGTCCTTCCAATACTACCGAGCTGGTTCTGCAAGACGTTGTTATTCCTGAGTCCTATCGCGTAGGCCGCGAAGGCGAAGGCTTCCGTATTGCTATGAATACCTTAGACAGCGCTCGTCCGTTCGTTGGCGCTGTTTCCGTAGGTATCGCTCAGGCTGCTCTGGATTGCGCTGTTAAATATGCTAAAGAGCGCCGTCAGTTCGGCCAACCGATTGCTTCCTTCCAAATGGTTCAAGGCATGCTGGCTGACATGGCTATGAAGGTTGAAACCGCTCGCCTCATGGTTCAAAAGGCTTGCTGGATGCGTGATCAGGGCATGGAATTCTCCAAAGAGGCTGCTATGGCTAAATGCTATGCTGCCGATACCGCTATGCAGGTAACCACCGACGCTGTTCAGGTAATGGGCGGCTACGGTTACACTAAAGAATACCCTGTAGAGAAGATGATGCGTGACGCTAAAATCATGCAAATCTACGAAGGTACCAACCAAATCCAACGTTTGGTTATTGCCAACAAGCTGTTATACTAATAGCTATCATAACGAAGATAAATTTATTGAGAGCTGCTGCACTTTTGTGCGGCAGCTCTTTGTTGTTTTTATTCGTGACAATGGTTTACACGTATGCTAAAATATAAAGATAAAGAGCTTTTAAAGCATAATAAAAAGCAGAATCTTTGCCACAAATCATTTTGCTGAGAATTGGGGGGCAAATACATTGTTAGCTGATAATTTAAAGCAGGTTCAGGAGCAGATAGCGTCTGCTTTGGACAAGCGTAAAAATAAAGACCTGCTCACAGGAGATAATGTAACGCTGGTGGCGGTGACGAAAAATCATCCGCCGGAAATTATTACAAATATCGAAGCCTTGGGCATTGCCAACGTAGGCGAAAACCGCGTGCAGGAGGCCAAGCATAAGCAGGAGGCCTTGGGCAAACACGGCTACTGGCACCTTATCGGACATCTGCAGACGAATAAGGCGCGTCAGGCTGTTGCTTTGTTTGACCTTATCGAATCGGTTGACAGTGAGCATTTGCTGGCTGCGATTGATAAGGAGGCGGAACGCATCGGTAAGGTGCAGGATATCCTTTTGCAGCTGAATATTGCCCATGAGGAGCAAAAGTCTGGCTTAGATAAGGAAGATTATCTGGCGCTGCTGCCGAAGCTGCCCGAATACAAGCATGTGCGTCTGCGCGGACTGATGGTTATTGCCCAGAAATGCGAAGATATCGAGCAGACAAGACCTGTATTTGCGGCAGGCTACCGTGCGTTCGCCCGCTTAAAGCAGCAGTATCCGCAGGCAGATATTCTGTCTATGGGTATGAGCAATGATTATACAGTTGCGATAGAAGAAGGTGCCAATATTGTGCGTGTAGGCACAGCCTTGTTCGGCCAGCGTGATTATAGCCTGAAATTTTAAGACATAGATAAGGTTGGTGACGTGATGAATATTATTGATAAAATCATGAATGCATTAAGTCTTTATGACGAGGAAGAAATCATCGAAGAAGAAGTTGAGCAGAAGCCTGCTAAGACCGAGCAGGAGCCGGCTAAACCCAAGAAGCGTTTCTTCGGCAGCAAGGAGCCTGCCGCTTCGGTACCGGCAGAGGAGCCTAAGCGTGAACGCAAATCCATTTTGAACTTTAAAAGTTCGGCAGCAACGCCTGAACCGGCAAAAAATGAAAAAATGGGCAGTAAAACCATTAACCTGCCTATTGCCGACAAGCTGATGACGGTTGTGCTGCTGGAACCTGTCGATTTCAACGATTCTCCTAAGATTGCCGATTATCTGCGCGATAATCAGGCTGTAGTTGTTAATTATGATAAGACAGATAATGTTGTTGCCAAGCGTATGACCGATTTTATCAGCGGTACTGTTTATGCTATCGGCGGCAGCATGAAAAAGCTGGGACGCAATATTGTTATCTGCGCTCCGAAAAACGTAGATATAGATGCGGGCGAAGAGCACGAGCTTGACGAGAGGGGAAATAATCCATGGGACAAATAGCAGTAAAGAAAATTGCATTTATCGGCGGCGGCGCTATGGCCAAAGCCATTATTAAGGGAATTATCGGCGGCGGCCTGATTGCGCCGGAGATGATTACCGTAGGCGAGCCGACTGAGGCACATGCGCGCAGTCTGCATGAAGCCTTTGGCGTAAATGTTACTACGGATAATAAAGAGGCAGTAAAGGATGCTGATCTGGTAATCTTTGCCGTTAAGCCTCAGGTAGCACCGGTGGCACTGGTGCCCGAGCTGATGGCTGCGATGAAAAAGGATGCCTGGGTACTTTCTATCATGGGCAGTGTTACATTGGAACAGCTGCATGCCTATGCTCCGGGGTTCCCGGTAATCCGCACGATGCCGAACACTCCGCTAGCAGCAGGCGCCGGTATGACTGCCATCTGCTGCGATGAGGCTGTAACCGAGCCTATGAAGCAGACTGCGGCAGCAATTTTCAGCAGCTGCGGCGAAATAGAATTTGTAGATGAGAAAGCATTACAGGCGATTACCGCTATTTCCGGCTGCGGACCGGGCTATTGCTTTGTGATTATCGATGCACTGGCTGATGCAGGCGTGCGTGCCGGTTTGCCGCGTGCGCTGGCTATTAAGCTGGCAGCACAGACAATGGCAGGCAGCGGCAAGCTGTGCGTAGAAAGCGGCCTGCATCCGGCACAGCTGCGCGACCAGGTAACAAGCCCCGGCGGCACGACTATTGCCGGTATCCATGCATTGGAAAATCATGGCGTGCGCGGTGCTTTTTATGATGCGGTGCAGGCAGTGCTGCAAAGAGATAAGGAATTACAGGGGAAATAATTTATGGCAGACAGAGAAAAAATTCTGCGTTACTTTAAAGCCGGCGGTGACGAACAGCTGGCGGCCAAGCTGCTGGATTTGGCCGAGGGCGCCAATAAATCGCGCAAGTTCCGTGTGAGCGAGTTTCTTGATCCTCATGCCTATAACGTTGCGGAAATTATTGCGGCGAACTACGAAAATGTGCGTCTGGAAAGCGACGGCGGCTTCAGTAATGCCGAAAGGGTGAAGGCTGCCTTTGTTGCCGATGATTTTTACGGTCAGCCGGATTTCGGCATGGCCTATTTTCTGGCGGCTTGGGATAAGCGCTATTATGATTTGTCGCATCGCGATATTCTCGGTGCGTTTATGGGCACGGGCTGCAAGCGCGAGGCCTTGGGCGATATCGTTTTTGTGCCCGAGGGAGCGCAGTTCGTGGTAGAAAAATCACTGGTAAATTATCTTACCGGTAATCTGACGCAGATCGGTTCTGCGCCGGTAACGCTTACGGAAATTCCCCGCGAGGAATTGCTGCAGAAGGAAGAAAAGGTTAAGCTGATTAACGCTACAGTCGCTGATTTGCGTCTTGATGCCGTGGCAGCGGCAGGCTATGGCGTAAGCCGCAGCCGTATGGCGGATGAAATCAAAAGCCTGAATGTCAAGGTAAACTGGAAAGAGGCCAAGAAGGCGGCACAGCCGGTGAACGAGGGCGATGTAATTTCCTTCCGCGGCCGTGGACGAGTAGAGATTGAGGAAATCCGCGGCACTACTAAAAAAGGACGCATCAGCGTAACGCTGAAGCGTTATATCTAGGAGGATAAACCATGCTTAATCCGGAGGATTTAAAGAAAAAAACTTTTACCAAGGGTTTTCGTGGCTATGAGGTAGAAGAGGTAGACAAGTTTCTTGCTAAGCTGATTAAGGAATACGAATACCTTTATCTGGATAACCTGGAGCAGAAGGAAACTATCGAGCGCGTCAGCTCCAAGCTGGAATATTATCAGCAGATGGAGGCTACCATGCAGAGTACACTGGCTGTAGCGCAGGAAACTGCTGACGAGGTAAAGAACGCCAGTGAAAAGAAGGCGGCGCTGCTGGAGAAGGAAACTGCAGTGAAGTGCGAGCAGCAGCTGAGAGAAGCGAAGGCTGCGGCGCAAAAGCTACATGATGATACCATGGCGCATGCTGAGGATTTGTATAATCAGACAAAGAACAAAACCGATAACATGCTGCAGGCAGCGATGGCTGAATGCAACAAGCTGCGCGAAGAGGCTAAGGCTTATGCAGATAAGCTGCGCAGCAGTGCTGAGGTAGATGCAGAAAAGCTGCGTGTTACTACCGAGGATGTCTGCAAAAAACGCGCTAACAGTGCTGCCAGCGAGGCTAACAAGCTGCTGGAGGATGCTCGCAGCGAAGCCGGCAGAATGATGCTGGATGCAAATACTAAATATCGTAAACTGGTGGGGGATGCAGAGGAACGCAGCCGTAAAATTATTTTTGAGGCTGATGCCAAGGCTGCTATGGCCGAACAGGCTTATAACGAGCAGGTGAAAAAGGCGGCGCTGCATCGAAAAAATATGCTGCATCTGTTGGAAACGCAGGTTGAGCTGCTCAAAAACTATGCCAGTCATAACGAAGAATAGTCGGAGGATGAATGATGATTATCTTAGTGAGGCATGGTGAAGCAACGCATCATACGCAAAGATTGACCGGCGGCTGGACGGATTCGCAGCTGACCGAAAAGGGAAGGGCGCAGATAAAGGCTGCTGCGGTAAAGCTGGCGAAGGATTTTGCCGGACGTAATTGCAAGCTGCGGATTCTGGCAAGTGATTTGCAGCGCGCTTCCGCATCGGCGCAGATTATTGCCGAGGAGCTTGGCTTTAAGGGCGAAATAGAGCATTGCCGATTCCTGAGGGAAAAGAATAACGGCATTGCTGCCGGCATGACCGAGGAAGAGGCTAAGAAGCATTTTTGCAAGCCGGCTTCCGAGCAGGAGCTGGATCACCGCAACTATCCCGGCGGTGAAACGCGCAATGAATTTTATCGCCGTAATGTACACGGCTTGTGGCATTGTGCGGATGTCGACAAGGAAAATCTGCTGATTGTTGCGCATAAGGGCACGATTCAGAATATTATTTTCCGTTGGCTGGGAATGGATATGCAGCAGGTGGCGGCGTTTAACTTTTCGGTTGATGTGCAGCCTGCCAGCGTAACTGTTCTGGGGATTAACAAATGGCATGAGCACGCTGTTTTCCGCCTGAATGACGTTAGTCATCTGACGCAGGGAAAGGGCTTTGGCGTGTTTGAGTTTAAGTACGAGAAGTGAATAAGGCTGTGAATGACCCGTTTCCCTTAGTTAAAGATATTGTTGGGTATCTCAAGATGTGTCATTCGATTTTGCCGATAAAGCGGTAGAAGATTTCCACTTCCTGTTCCCGGCTTCCGTCCTCACTTTTGACCGCTTCATGGACAAGGATTTTTTCAATCAGCGTATTCAGAAGTTCAGCCGTCAATTCTGTGGGATTGACATACTGTTTCATCAGACCTATCCACTTTTCAGCGTCAACCGCTGTCTGGGCGGCGGTCTCCATCGCTTCGTGAAGCCGTTCAATTTTTACGTCCAATTCTCGCTGTTCGCCCTGATACTTTTCGGACAGCATATTGAAATTGTATTCTGTAATGCGTCCGGCAGACCAGTCCTCATACATTTTTGCAAACAGGGTGTCTACTTCTGCTTTGCGCTTTTCCGCCTTTTTCAGTTCGGCTGTCTGCCGCTTCCTTGCAGTATTGCGTTCCTTGTCGCTGGCGTTAAGTAGCCGTTTCAGAAGTTTGTCCCCATCCTGCTGTGCCAGCACAGACCAGTATTGCAGACGGGAAAGGACATAGGCGTAAAGCACATCATAGCGGATATAGTGCATGGAACACTGGTGCAATCCTTGCCCGTACTTGCTACAATGGTAGTGGGCATAGGGATTTTTGTTCTGGCTGTTCATACCATAGGCCAGCGACCAGCCGCAGTCCGCACATTTTACCAGCCCGGAAAATATCTGTGTTGTGCCGTTCTTCTGCCGTCTGCGCCTGTTGCAAATCTGCTCCTGTACTTGACGGAACACATCTTCGGAAATAATCGCTTCGTGGGTGTTCTCCACACGATACCATTCCTCTTTTGGCTTGCGTACTTTCTTCTTGTTTTTGAATGAAATGTTGGTCTGCTTATTGTGGACGCTGTGTCCGATATAGGTTTCCTCTTTCAGAATACTTTTCACCTGCGCTATCGTCCACGCATAGGCTTTTTCCTCCGGCGCTCCGGCATAGATATTTGCGAAAGTGCCGTATCTCTGGAAATTCAGCCAGCCGGGAGTAGGTACTTTTTCTTCGACCAAAATCCGTGTAATGCTGGCGGCTCCCCGGCCATGAACGGCAAGGTCAAAAATCTTTTCGATAATCCACCTTGTTTCCGGGTCAATCAGAAGATGGCCTTTCTTATCTGGGTCTTTGACATAGCCAAGCGGAGCATAGGCTCCATAGTGTGCGCCATTTGCGAACCGTGTCCGCATGGCCGCCTTTACCTTTTTGCTGGTCTGGCGGGCGTGCATTTCATTCAGAATGTTGAGGAATGGGGCAAGCTCATTCTCTCCGTTGATGGTGTCCACATTGTCATTGACAGCGATATAGCGGACTCCTTTGCTGGGAAAGTAGATTTCCGTGTATTGGCCGGTCAGAATGTAGTTTCTGCCTAAGCGGGATAAATCCTTCGTAACAACGCAGTTGATTTTCCCGTCCTCAATGTCATCAATCATTCTCTGAAAATCCGGCCTGTCAAAGTTCGTTCCAGACCATCCATCGTCGATATATTCATCTATGACATTCAGGCTATGCTCGGCGGCATATTGCCGGAGCATCATGCGTTGTGTCTGAATACTCCCGCTTTCTCCTTGCAGTTCATCGTCCCGGCTCAATCTCATATAAAGCGCCGTGTTGTAAATCGTAGTATTGTAAGGTTGTTTCACCGTTAAAAATCCTCCTTCTAAAGAAACAACCCACGCTTACAATACTTTTGCTCTATGGCAATTATATCATAAGCGTGGGCGTGTTATCAATGATGGGCTATCAGGTTGAAGCGGCTTTTTCTGCGGTATGCCGCACCACATCTACAATCAGATCACCGAGGGGCTTCCCGCCTGCGGCGAAGTGTTCGGAGATTTTTATACGGTTGTTCCCACATACAAAATACTGCGTGCCGTTCTCTGCTTGTATGACCTGCCCTGTCCGGGGTGTAAAAATATCGCTTTCGCTTTTTGCCATCCAGTGTCCTCCATATTCAGTTTTCAAGGTACAATGCCGCACAAAGGCGGCGAAAATTTCTGCTTATATCTATCACCTTTCCTTTACCGTGTGCCGCTGCTGACGTTTCAGTTCCGCCAGTATATCCGGCGGGATACGGTCAACCAGCCGCTGTAAATTGTCCAGTTCGCTTTTCAGCTTTGCCCGTTCCATCGTATCTTTCATCTTTCCTTTTTCGCTGGCCTTTGCCCTTGCTTCCAACTTCTCATTCTCCGCCAACAGGTCATTGATTGTGACCTTGTACTTTTTCAACTGCCCGGAGAAGTTCTCCATCTGCGGGAACCACTTTTTTAGCATGGAGAGGGCTTCCTCTTTTTTCTTTCCGGCGTTCAGCGGGTTAATGCCGTCAAGGGCGGCTTCAATGGCTCTGGCCTGTTTGGAGAGGGAAACCGCCTGTTTGAAAAGCCGGGTGGGGATATGCTTCCGGCCTGTCTTGCTGGCACTCTCCCCACGCTCCAAGTCGGGATATTTCACCACCATATAGGCGTGAAAATCGTCCTGCCACTTCGTCAGGTTTGCCCGGTTGCCAATAATCTCTTTAGCGCACAGGCGGTTGTCCTTTGTCAGCGGAACAAGGGTCAAATGCAGGTGGGGCGTTTTCTCGTCCATGTGTACCACCGCCGACACGATATTTTCCCGTCCTACCCGGCCAATGAGGAAGTCCGACGCCCTTTGGAAGAACGCCTGTATCTCCTTTGGGGATTTCCCCTTAAAAAACTCCGGGCTGGCGGTTATCAGCGTATCGACAAACCGTGTGCTGTCCTTGCGGGTTCGGCACCCGGCCTGCTCAATCCGGCTCTGAATGAAGTGGTAATAGCGTCCCTCCGGCTTGACGATATGGAAGTTGTATTTGCTCCGGCTTGTGTCAATGTCGGGATTGCTGGCATACTGTTCTTTCTGTCTTTCGTGATGGGCTTCCAGCGGCCTTGCCGGGTTGCCCTTGTGCTTCTCAAACCGTAAAATTGCGTGTTTTGCCATTCTGCTCCTTTCCCCATTCCTTTCCTATCCGGGGTTTTCCACAGGGAAAATCCCGCAGAAAATAGCTCGGATAGGATTGGAATGGATAGAATATAAATCAATCTTTTTATCTTTGTATTTCGTATTTCTATATACCGTCCGGTTTTCGTACGTCTCAGGAGTGATTTCCGTACTTCATGGGTACGGTTTTCAGTCCTCCGGCGTACCAGAACCGGATTTCTTGAAGTCGGTGTTTGGAACCGCTTCATAGGATTTTGGGAAAATGCGGTTGGGTTTTCCACAGCCCTGCTTCTGGATCTCCACCAGTCCGGCGTATTGCAGTTCCCGCAGGGTATTCACCGCTTTCTGCCGCCCACAATGGAGCAGTGTGACCACTTCACAGATAGGGTAATACAGGAAAATCCGTCCGCAGTCATCCGCCCACCCATTCTTGCGGGATAACTCTGTCCGGCGCAGGATAAAGGCGTACAGAACCTTTGCCTCGTTAGACAGGGGCTTGAATGTGGGGGCTTCAAAGAGGAAATTCGGGAGCCGGGTGAAGCTGAACGCCTTTTCCGGCTGATGGATATAGATGGTATTTGTCATAGTTCGTTTTGTGGACGGTTAGAAGCCCGTTTTCCGGGGCGGGCGATACTTTATACCACCTGCCCCGGTTTGGGGCTTGCAAAGCCTGATAAATCAAGGCTTTTTTCGCTCCTAACTGTCCACAGCAGACCTCCTTTTCCGTTCACTTTCTGTTTTCTGCCGCCTGTGAACTCTGGCGGCACAGCCGGGGCAGTATTTTGCCCGGTTGGATTTGGGGACGAACACGCCACCGCAGACCGCACAGCGTTTCAAGTCCTTATCCCGGACAATTTCCGCTTCCAGCGTCCCGTCCAGCGGCAAGACCGCCCAGCGGAACCACTTACAGCAGACCGAGAAAGAAATCGTCTGCGGGCAGGTGCAGGTGTCCCCATCATCAAGGACAATGCAGTTGCCGTCCTCACAGCAACAACACTCCCGGCGTATCAGGCTGGCCGCCTGTTTTCTCTGCGCCGGTGTCATGCGGTAAAGGGAACCGTCCGGCCTGCGTTCCAGTGGCGGCAAGTCTTTATAGGGGTTATCTCTCATGCGTTCCCTCCATTTTGCTTTCCGTTGCCGTTCTCCCCGAAAAGGTTTCCTGCCCCATTCCTGCGGCGTGTTCCGGCGTTGGCACGCTCCTCGCAACTTCGGGACATTTTGTCCCGAAGTCCGACTCCTTGCGGTGCTTCCCCAGCCGGGGTATTCCTTTTCGGACGGTCATTCTGTTTTCAAGGTGCCGTCCATCGATGAACTACCCTAAGTCTACACGAAAAAAATGCAATTCCCGGAATATTGCGAGAATTGCATTTTGATGAAGTTTACACTTTGGAAATTGCATTTTTTGCAATCATTCTGTATAATGGAAGTATGCGGAGGAGGTGCGTATCTATGGCTTTACCCGGAACACCCGGACAGCGGATTTCCGATTTATGCAACGGGAACCACATCACACAAAAGGAACTTGCGGAGAAGATAGGCGTTTCCGCTTCCCAGTTGAGCCGCATTGTCAGCGGCGAAACAAGAACGGTCAGCAGTGATATTCTCATAGGCGTGGCAAAGGAATTTAAGGTATCGACAGACTACATACTGGGCTTATCCACCGTGAGCGTCCGTAAAAGCTACGATATTTCTGAATTAGGCTTGTCCGAGGGAGCCGTGAGGGGGCTCGTGACGGGTGCTGTTGATGTGCAAATCCTCAACCGCCTGTTGGAACACAGGAATTTTCCTAAGCTGATAGATTTGATACGGATTTATTTTCAGGACACAGCGGCAAAAGGCATAACAGCAAGAAACCAGCTTATCGAGATAGCAACGGCTTCCCTGTCCGACCTGATGAAAGAACACCCGGAACACCGGGCGGAAGCAAAGCAGGATTTACAGCTTTTGAACGCCCAGAAGATGGGGGAACATGAGGCGGAGATTGAGAAAATCAAAAATGTGTTCCTTGCTATCCTGCGGGATATTAAGAAAGACATTGACAACGGGGAACAGCCGGGAGAAGCTGTGACCGCCGCGATGTTCCAAGCCATGCGGGACGCATTGGCGGAACAGAAGCAAAACCCGCTTTCCATTGACGATGTAGCGGCGATGGTTGCCGGACAGATCGGACAGCTTACGCCGATGGATGAAGAAACTGCCGACCTGTTCAAGCAGTTGGCAAAAAAGATGATGAAAGGAATAGAATAATAGCCTGTTATTCGAGATAATAATATGCCATTAGTAAAGCATGACTACCCTGTTTTAGAGTACGATACCGCATCAAAAGCTGTTTTTCAGCCGGGAAATGGGAAAAAATGTTTTCCTGCAAAAGCAGTGTTTGCTTTTTTAGGAGACGAGGTTGAAAATTATGCACATACCCATGATGGAATACAGATAGATGAAATTGAAAGTGCAACAAGACGATATCCTATTTATGAATGTCTTTATAATCAGGAGAAAATATGTCTATGTCCGGCTCCTGTGGGAAGTGCTGCTGCCGTCCAAGTTTTAGAATATTTAATTGCAGGGGGTGTAACAAAGATTATTTCCGTCGGCTCCTGCGGCGTATTGGAAGACATCCCGGAAAATAGATTTTTGATACCTGTTTCTGCATTGAGAGATGAGGGAACATCTTACCATTATCTTCCTCCCTCCCGAGAAGTAGAGATTTCAAAGGCTGGTATAAATGCGATTGAATCTGCTTTAAGCCAAAAGAATATACCATATTGGGAAGTTAAAACATGGACAACAGACGGTTTTTATCGAGAAACAGTAGAAATGGTTCAGTATCGGAAAGAAGAGGGATGTCAAGTAGTAGAAATGGAATGTTCCGCATTGGCGGCGTGTGCAAAATTTAGAAAAGTTACATGGGCTATGCTGCTTTTTTCAGCCGATACTCTTGCAGACCCTCATAAATACCAAGAAAGAGAATGGGGAAAAACAAGTATATCCATAGCCTTAGAATTAGCCTTAGACGCTGTTTTATCAGTTGTTGAGGAGTAAAAATAAATACATATAGGAGTTACAATGAATATAAATGAATTTCCACAACAAGTAAATCAAGTTATTTCAATAGCAGAAACCATATTACAAGGTCAAATATTGGGGATATATTTATATGGTTCAGCAACAATGAATGGGCTGCGTCCAGATAGTGATATAGATATACTGATAATTACTAAGCAAGAATTGAGTAATTCAATCAGAGCAGATCTAACAAAGCAATTATTGAAAATTTCTGGCTCCGTAGGCTGTATTGAAAAAAGACCTTTAGAGGTAACTATTATCAATCAATCTGATATTGTTCCGTTGCAATTTCCGCCAAAATGTCAGTATATGTATGGTGAATGGCTAAGGGGAGAGATGGAAGCAGGAGAATATCCGCAAGCCTGCAATGACCCAGATATAATGATTTTATTATGGCAAGCAAGAAAAAATAGCATAACTTTGAAGGGGGCGGAAAGCAAAGAGCTTATTCCCGCTATCCCATTTCACGAAATTAAAAAAGCAATTCGGTTTTCTTTACCTGGTTTGATTTCCAGCTTTAAGGGTGATGAAAGAAATGTGTTATTAACCTTATCACGAATGTGGTTTACTTTAGTAACAGAAGAAATCACGACAAAAGATGTTGCCGCAAAATGGGTAATTTTAAAATTGCCGGAGAGATTTCCCCCCCTGCTAACAACGGCAAAGGAAGCTTATTTGGGAAATTTGTCTGATGAATGGGAGACAGTAGAAAAGGAAGCGATGGCACTTGTAGAATATATGAAAAAACAAATTGAGGAATTACTTAGAACAGAGTAGCAAAGTTAGCGGGGCCAATCAACGGTCAAGATGAACGGCGCATAAATGCGCCGCCGTTGACAGTCCCGCCCGTCTTTGCTGATGGGCAATCAAGGCGGGAAAGCCCTAAAATGGCTTCCCGCCCATTTCAATCTTGAGAGAAGAAACGCTCCAAAATCAGAAAGAGAGCGGTAAATCTGAATTGCGAGGGAGAATGTAGATGAATCAAGGAAGAATTATTGTGATTACAGGTTCGCCGGGAACAGGAAAGACAACAACTGCGTCGATTGTCGCAAAAGAATCGAACATGGATAAATCTGTGCATATGCACACAGACGACTTTTTTCATTATTTAAGCAAAGGAGCAATACCGCCGCATTTACCAGAGTCCAACGAACAAAATTTAGTTGTCATTGAAGCCTTTTTAGAAGCTGCAAAGCGCTATGCCCGCGGCGGATATGATGTAATTGTAGATGGAATTGTCGGGCCGTGGTTTTTAGAACCATGGAGAGCCCTTGTTCGAGAAGATTATGAAGTACACTATATTGTTTTAAGAGCCAGTAAAGAAGAAACTATGAAACGAGCTGTGGAACGTTCAAAATTAGACAGAAAAACAAATGTTGAATTAGTAGAAACAATGTGGGAGCAATTTTGTAATTTGGGGATATATGAATCGAATGTTATAGAAACGACAACCTATTCTATCCAAGAGGCTGTTTTTGCAGTAAAAGAAAAAATTTCAAGTGGAGCCGCATTGCTATCTTAAACGATTTCTAAAAATCGAAATTTCATTTATCAGAGAAATAGCAAAGGCAGCCAAGCCAGTCAACGGTCAAAATGAACGGCGCATTTCATGCGCCGCCGTTGACAGTCCCGCCCGTCTTTGCTAAAGGGTAATCAAGGCGGGAAAGCCCTAAAATGGCTTCACACCTATTTCAATAATTGGAGGAGATAAAAATGAGATCAGAAAAGGAAGTTTATGATATTGTTTTGAATTTTGCAAAAACAGACAAACGCATTCGCATGGTTACTTTGGAAGGATCTAGAACAAATACAAATATTCCGCCTGATGATTTTCAGGATTTTGATATTACTTTTTTTGTTACGGATATGGACAGCTTCACAAGTGATGATAAATGGCTAGATATATTTGGTGAAAGGTTGATTCTGCAAAAGCCGGAAGATATGGAATTATTTCCAGCTGTAGAAAAGGGATTTTCATATTTAATGCTGTTTACTGATGATGTTAAGATAGATTTAACTTTGCTGCCGCTGGAACTGATAGACGAGTATTTTACATGGGATAAACTGGTAAAGTTACTGTTGGATAAAGACAACCGTATCGTAAAGCCGCCAATACCAACGGATATAGACTACCACTTGCAGAAGCCTACTCAAAGAATGTTTGACGATTGCTGTAATGAATTTTGGAATACTACAACATATGTAGTAAAGGGCTTATGCCGCAAAGAAATTCTTTTTGCTATTGACCATATGAATGATATAGTACGAAAAGAATTGCTTCGCATGATTTCCTGGCTGATTGGTATCAAACAGGGATTTCATTTCAGTTTGGGAAAAAACTATAAATTTATGAAGCAATATGTCCCAGAGGAATTGTGGGAACGACTTATGTCCACTTATAATATGGATTCCTATCCCCATATGTGGGAATCCTTTGAACAATGTATGGCATTGTTCCGGGAGGTTTCGTCAGAAGTGGCATGCCAGTTGGATTACCAGTATCCACTATATGATGAAAAAATCAGTAATTATGTGATTCGGCAAAAGAAAAAATATGGCATTGAAGATGATAACAAATAAAATTTTTTCAATCGAAAAAATTTATTTTGATTATTCAATTTTGAAAAACTGAATACCTCAAAATCAGAAAGAGAGCGGCCAAGCACTTTGAGGGATTGGCCGCCTTGTCCACCCATCCAGCGGGACAGCGGGCGGAGGTCAAGGCCGGGTGTAAACCCGTTCATTTCAGCCTTGACGGTTGCCCGTTGTCCTGCTACTTTTCCGGGAGTGTGGCCACAACTTCGGGACACTTTGTCCACAAGTTGGAGCGTAGGACGAGGAACTGGGGCTTTCATATACGCCCTGTCTGCTGATGAGTCCAGACCTGCGCTTGCGGCTCCACGCCACGCAAGCACAGCCCTGTTTTCCTGCCGCTTCAAATGCCCTTGCCCTCCCCGGCGGCAACGGCATTTTCACGGCAACGCCGGCAGAGCGTATAACACACTACACTTTGCTTCGCAAAGTCGTGTGCCAAATGGGGGCGTTGCCCCCTTTGGAAACCCCCACAAGAAAAGGCGGTACGCTACCCCTCCACGGGGCGCATACCGCCTTTTCTTGTTATCCAGCCCTCCGGCTGTATCGGTTGAGCAAAAGTCCGCGTGGGATTGATGTGGTATCTTTAACTTTGGGAAACTCCGCTTGGGTGCTTGGGGAAAGCGCTTAAGCGGTTGTTTTTGTGTTCTCACTATACTAATGGCTTTTTTTGTCGTTTTATTCACCCCCTAACGCAAAAAAATAAGCAGGACAAATTTGAAGATAGTTTATCCTGCTTGCGTTTATCATATAATTTATCTGAGTAATACGGCAGATAAATAATTGGTTGGGTAGTTACTTAACTTCATTTTGTCAACAATAATGCCAGAGTGCTGAGATAATTCTCGCGAATACAGTACTCCACCAGATCATGATCTGTCCACTTGCTCTGCATATTTCAGAAGATAAAAAATGCGTAAAGCATCAAAACTTGGTACAATAGAAGTGAAACAAACAATCAACCAAGTATGAGAGATTCATGTCTAAACTCCTAGCACAGATGCAGCAACTTTTGCAGACTGCTCGATATATTTTATTTCTTAAAATATCCTTTTTTCAACAATAAAAATGCTCCGCTTACTCTTTTTTTAGGGTAGGCGAAGCATTTTATTATTTATTGTTCAGTTCTATAGCCAAAAGCTTAATTTTCTCCTGTGCTTCTTCTTCCGTTTGGTGCATAGAAAGAATGACTGGTGCCTTAGACCAGTTAACGAAAGCCATCACATAATAATAATCTTTGTATTTGCCATCAGCAGTAAAACACCAATCACCATTATCATATACCAGATTAGTAATTGTATCGCTGTTTATGTAATCCGGCAGACGGTTCATACATCTCCAATGATTATCATAGAAATCCAATCCTTCAATATTATCTGAAACACTAAAGTCAGATGGCCAATTAGGTGTGTTAAAAGTTCTGATAAACATTATTCATTCTCCTTCCGATGTTTTCTTCTTAAATCCCAAGGCTTTTCAATTTTTTCCTGTGACCATAAGCCTTTATGCCAGCGCTTTGCTGCTGCCTCAAATTTATCATATATTTCGCATTTATCGAAGTTCATGTGGTAATGCAGTGCCATGCCGTCCTTCAGCATTTCGGCGCTCACGTCCTTTCCTTCGCAATATACAAAAGCAACTTCACGGTTATACTTATCAATACACTTAACTTTCAAGCGGACTGTGCTTTGGCGTAACAGTTCGCTTAGTTTTTTTGTTGATTCCGTGCCAAAGGGCTGCTCACTTTCCGGTGCATCTATCATAGCAAGTCGGATGCGGTGTGCTTCGCCTGTTATATCGCGTACATGAATGGTATCACCATCTATAATGCGTACCACATGTGCTGTATAGGTGCTGCAAGGCCTCGCCTGTGCGCTGGCTATGGAGGCTATGCCGATAAGACCGAGTGCAAAGAGAAGAAAGAGAGTATAGGCAATTATTTTATAGCGCATATTATTTTCCTTTCCTATAAAGATGGGCTGCCGTACTGCTAGGTACGACAGCCCCTGTGCCATATGATTAGTTCTTAGCTCAAACTTCGCAGGTAAAAATCCCCTGCACCCCTTGAAAGTCCAGGCTTTGTAAACAGAAAAATAGCATGAGTCTTGCCAGTTTGGTATAATTATGTTGGCTCAAAAACATACCAAGCACCGGAGGCTCATGCTATGAAAAGTATATCACAAACCACCCAGCAGATGGAATCCATCTCGAAGAAAACTTCGGCGTTCTTCCGTCGTTATCATGTCGGCCAGATTCTGCGCGCGGCCAACGCTTGCAAGCTCAAAGGATTTTCCTCCATTCTCGTTTTCCTCGTGCTCGTAAGCATCATCTTCGAGAACCGCTCGCTCTATATGCAGCGCCGACTTCACGAGGATTCGCTGCCGTTCGGCAAGGACACGGCTTACCGCTTCTTGAACTCCTGCCACACGAACTGGCGCAAGTTCACGCTGCTTCTTGCGGCGCGGATCATCAACGAAACCATCAAGCCGCTGACGGATGCCGGCCGGCGTTGTGCCATCGTCGTCGACGATTCGCTCTTCAGCCGCTCGCGTTCCAAGCGCGTGGAACTCTTGGCGAACGTCTACGACCATGTGAGCCGCCGCTATACGAAGGGCTTCCGCTTGCTCGTCCTCGGCTGGACGGACGGGAACACGTTCCTGCCACTCACGTTCTGCCTTCTTTCAACCTCGAAGGAAAAGAACCGGCTCAATGAGGCCAGCGCATCCGTCGATGCAAGAAGCAACGGCGGAAAGCAGCGCAAGCTCGCGCAGATGGAAGCGCCAGCCGTCGTCCTCAATTTGTTGCAGGAGGTCAAGGCGACAGGAATCCCCGCGCAGTACGTCCTCTTCGACACATGGTTCTGCTCGCCGTCGTCGCTGAAAGCCATCCATGACCTCGGCTATGACGTCACCGCTATGGCAAAGAAGAGCAAGAAGGTGCGCTACCCCTGCGAAGGGAAGATCTCGAACGTCAAGGCCATCTACAAGGAACACAAGAAACGCCGCGGACGCTCGCGTTACCTCCTGTCCGTCGATGCTGTCGCGACGAAACAGGGAGAATCCCTCGTGCCTGTGCGATTGGTCTTCGTGCGGAACCGCAACAAGCGGAAGGATTATCTCGTCCTCGTCACGACAGACCTCTCGCTTTCGGAGGAAGAAGTCATCCAGCTCTACGGGAAGCGCTGGGGCATCGAGGTGTTCTTCAAAGCGTGCAAGTCCTACCTGCGGCTCGGCAAGGATTGTCGTTCCGTCTCCTACGATGCGATGACGGCGCATGTCGCCGTCGTCTGCACACGATATATGCTCCTGGCTGTCGAGGAACGTGAGAACACGGATGGGCGAAGCCTCGGCGAGCTCTTCTATCTGGGGCTTGATGAGCTTCCGGACTTGAAGTACATGGAAGCGCTTCGCCTCGTGTTGCAGGAGTTTGCGGAGCAGCTTCGGGCAGAATATCCGTCAGAAGTCTTGCTGGTCGAATCGCTCTTGGAACGATTCCTGAACGATCTGCCCGCTCTTTGGATGAGTCGTCTGCGTGCACAGAAGTGTGCGTGAATGGCTTTCGACATTCAGTTCAAGCTGATTTATCAAGGCATACGGGATGTTTTCCGTGTGCGAAGTTTGAGTTCTTAGTATATTTTTGCTTGTATATACTATTTACTGCTGTGCATATGGAAATTGCATCACAAGTCTTTCCTGCAGCACACGGGTTAAGGTGTCGATATTGGCACTCAGCTTTTCGATTCTGCCTTCCATACGGACCAGAAGATACGAGCTGACGAGCATGGGGAAACCATAATCCGCTGCAGCGGAGAGAAGTCTGTCAAATTCCATGAGGATCACTCCTTAGTGCTTTTTACGCCAGAACTTGGACGTTACGATTGACAACACGAGCTTCAACAGCTTGTACCAGGTCACCGCCGATGGTGTTGAAAACGTTGGCTGCGACGATTTTTTGCATTGCTTCGTCGGTTTCGGATTTGGTGAGGTTTTCTTTGGGGTTGGAGATGGTGATGATTTTGGTGCTGCCTGCAGCGTTTTTAAAGACGAGTTGTAAAGATTTTTCCATGTTTGATTGCTCCTTTGTGTCATAATGATAAAAGTTCGGTAGAAGATAGCCTCTCCTTTGGGAGACAAGGTGAATTGCCCGCAGGGCAAGAGAGGGCGCCCTGGGGCGGGTGTCACCCGATAGGGTGACTGAGAGGGGACTGAAAGCAATGTTGCTTTAGGCAGAACCCCTCTCCGCCTCGACAAGCTCGGCACCTCTCCCCAAGGAGAGGCTCTCCTACTTATTTACTTTGGCGTTCTGCTTACGCCTCCGCCAGCTCACTCTTCTCGGTCAGCTCAATATCCTTATAAGGCTTCTCCATCAGACCGCCGAGGGCAGTGCCTGCCTCGTACACCTTGTCCAGTGCAGCGTCAGTCTTGATGCCGTTGAAGTTTTTCGCCTTATACTTGGTAGTGCCGTCGGCACCGGTGCCATCCTCAACGTTGATTACCAGAGTGCGTTTCAAAATTTCCTGATTGATTTCTGCCATAGATTAAAACTCCTTTCGATGATGAAAAAAATGAATGGTATGAAGATAGGCTCCCCTAGGGGGGACAAGGTGAATTGCCCGCAGGGCAAGAGAGGGCGCCCTGGGGCGGCTGTCGCCGTAGGCGACTGAGAGGGGACTGCTGTCATTATGCTTAGCAATTAAACCCCTCTCCGTCATCGCTTCGCGATGCCACCTCTCCCCAAGGAGAGGCTTTTTGTCGGCGCTAGGCGTTGCCCTCACGCCGCCAGCAGCTCAGGCTGCTCCACTTCCGCTTCATGTGGCTGCAGCAGCTTGTCCCTAAGCATACCGTGCAAATACGCCAGAGCCTTTTTTCGCAGCAGCACGCCTCCCGGGCGCAGGGCCCTCGTTTCCGGCATGCCTTTGAGCATGTACAAATCCCAGCGCATATCGGGATCACCTTGACCGGGACCATATTGGTCGCGACTGGCTGCTTCGGCATGAGTCATTACCGTATCATTGTTGATTTCCAGTTCCAACTCGTGACACAGGATAGCGACTACTATCGCCATCTGTTCCACTTGAAGTTCAGTCGGTGGATATGCGCCAAACACAGGATTGCATTTGTAGGCGAGGATTGCATCCTTAGCGCAACAGAGAGTGACGCCAATGGAGCGACTGTTGCGACGCCAGGTGTGCGATTTATATTCGCGCAGCATGTTGCAGGTGAGGTAAAGCTCGCCCTGCTCGCCAATGTTGATGTGGTAATCATCAAAAACCTGCTCGTAGGTTCCTGCCGTCCAATGCAGATAGATGTGAGTGATACCGCCTTTGGCATTTCTAGCCAAGATTCGCAGCTGTTCATGATTAATTCTGCGGGGATTTGTTACAAGCATATATCAAAAAGCTCCTTTGTATTTTTTCTCCCATGCGCTTACTTGCATATCCGGATTCTGCTTTGGGCAAGAGGCGGGAGCGTGTTGTTTTTGCCTCTCACTATACTAATGGCTTTTTTTAGGGTAAAAGTCAGACACACAAAATAAATATTTTTAAAAAATTTTGGCTCATTGTATAATGAAATTGCACACCTGAAAAATTGAATAAAAAATAGTCCATTGTGATACCTTTGTGTTAAGATTAAGTTGCTACACAAAAACTAACTAAGGAGTAATCACAATGGACTACACCAAAGATATCACAAATCATCAAAAAGGTAAACACTTTTCTTTAGGAGACCGCAGGGAATTACAAGGAATTCTGTCTGACAGCTCTAAACAGTATTCTCTTCGTCAGCTGGCAAAGTATTTTAACTGTGCTCCAAATACTATCAGGAATGAACTCAAGCGTGGTGCTCATCCTCATACCGGTAGATATGGAGCTGCTCGTGCTCAACGTGCCTATATTGCTAGCCATAGCAACAGTATTTGCAAGTCTAAAAGATTTCTTACAAGTAATTTTGTTACTTGGACTGTTCGAAAAGTATTGCAAGAACACTGGTCTTTGGATGCCTGCCATGGCTATGCCCTAGACAATCATCTATTTCCTCTCAAAGAAATTGTGTGCGTAAAGACTCTCTATAACTATGTAGATTCCATGCTGCTTAGATTGCGCAACATTGACCTTCCATTAAAGGTAAGAAGACGTAGAACAACCCGCAGCATAAAGAAAAATCTGAAGCATATGGGTCGCAGCATAGACGAGAGGGATTCTAATGTGGATGAACGCAATGAATTCGGTCATTGGGAAATAGATACTGTTATAGGAAGTAAAAGCAAGAGTGACAACGTGGTGTTGACTCTTGTGGAACGTATAACACGCAAGTATATCGCACTGAAAATAACTAGTAAAACATCCTTTGCTGTTAACGAAGGCATTGCTTACCTAAAGGAATACTATGGTACTAAATTCAGTCAGGTGTTTAAGACAATTACTAGCGATAATGGAAGCGAGTTTGCAGAACTCTCGCAAATAGAGAATGACACTTCTATAAAAATATACTTCGCACATCCTTACAGTTCTTGGGAAAGAGGCAGTAATGAGCGCCATAATGGTTTGCTCAGAAGATTCATCCGAAAAGGAAAGAGGATGGACAATTATAGCTACGAAGATATTATGTTTATCGCTGATTGGTGTAATTCACTTCCAAGGAAGATTCTGGGATATAAAACTCCAGATGAACTGTTTGACTTTGAGTTGGATAAGATCTATGCATCTTAATTTTCAAAAAGTGTGCAACTTCTTATTGCAATTTAGATTTAAAAAATTTTTTAGATTTTTTTTCTTTGTCTGACTTTTGATTGTTTTTTAGCCATTAATACATTGAGTTTTCTTTTTTCTCTCTTTCTTTTTTATAATTTTTTCTTTCTGTCTTTATTTCTTTTGGCTGTGATAAAAACTACTAGCGTAAGCTAGTAGTAACCTTGTTCTTTAGAGTACTACCTAAAGCATAGACGTAAAGTACGGTCGAAGTAGAGCGTAGGCAAAAGGCGCTCTACCTATACTGCGGTAGAACTATAATGTACTATATATAATGTACCCATAGTCATGGACAGTTTGGTAGGTAGTATAGAAAGCGATATGGGCATTAAAGCAACATAGTCTACATGAATTATATTTGCATTTATGACTTAAGTGTCCCTTTAACTTATTGTTTAAATCTGGACACTAAGAGAGAACGAAAAGAGAGTTACTTTGGACAGTTTTCAAGAAAAATACTAGAATTGGACAGCTTTCTTTTGGTCAATCCCTAAAAATGGACACTTTTTTCTTTTCCTTGGTCTTAAATCGTTTTTGAGCGACTTTTTCCCAAACTGTATGTTATACTATGGATAAAAGGCGGAGGTGCTCAAAATGGCTGTAAAGCGCTTTACTGAAGAGGAAATGGAGCTGTTACGTAAGAATCCATACACCTACAGAGTAACTTATAACATGTTATTATTGACGGTAGAGTTTAAGGAGAAATTTTGGAAACTTTACCTTCAAGGTTTTTCACCAGTGTCTATTTTTAAGGAGTTAGGATATGACCCTAATATTTTAGGTGCTTACAGAATAAACAACTTCACTTTTAAGCTAAAGAAGGCAATGGAATCTGGAAAACCTCTCACTCAGGGAGTTGGTGGTGAAGTAAAGCCTCCACCTAAGAATAAAAATTATAGCGATTTGCCATTCGAGGCAGCGATAGCATCTATGCAGTACGAACTCTCATATCTTAGACAGGAGGTAGATTTCTTAAAAAAGCTGTGCTCTTTGGACAAATCAGACTAGCACGTGAAATATCTCTTGGGTTGTCGAATAGAAAATTTCAATTGATTCATGATTTAGTATCTAAGCCAGATAATCAATTGAAAGTGTCCCATTTATGTAAACTCGCTCATGTTACTAGATCTGGATACTATAATTGGTTAAGCAATATGGATTCCCGTAATGAACATGAACAGAAGGATAGAGCAGATTTTAGTAAAATTCTTGAGGCATATAAATTTAAGGGCTATGACAAAGGCATTCGCGGCATCCATATGAGGTTGTTACATTTGGAGAAGCCAGTGCTGATGAATCTTAAAAAGATAAGGCGGCTAATGGTAAAGTACAATTTGAGATGCCCAATTAGAAAGCCAAATCCATACAGGCAAATGGTAAGAGCTTTGAGAACCAATAAGGTTGCTCCTAATCTTTTGAACCGGGAATTTAAAGAACATGGACCTAGAAAAGTATTGTTAACAGATATAACTTACATACCATTAAATGATAAATACTGTTATTTATCTACAATTCTAGACTCCTATACAATGCAAGTATTAGGATATTGTCTGAGTGATTCTCTGGCAATAGATTTTGTGTTGGAAACTGTTAATATGGTACTAGCAAAGCATGGTAATGAAATCTCTAGTGAAACTATAATTCATTCCGACCAGGGTTCACACTATACAAGTTATAAATTTATGCAGTTAGTCCATGATGCTAATCTTAGGCAATCCATGTCAAGAAGAGGAAATTGTTGGGATAACGCACCACAAGAGAGCTTTTATGGACACATGAAGGACGAAATACATATATCTAAATGCAAAGACTTTGAGGCCTTAAGAGCTGAAATAGATAGGTGGATGGATTACTACAATAACGATAGGTACCAGTGGAAGTTAGCCAAGCTATCCCCAAACGAGTATTATGAGTATGTAAAAACAGGCCTTTACCCATTGAGGATATTTTAATAAAAACTAAGAAGCAGCGGTTCCGGCAGGAACTGCTGCTTCTCTCTTTCTCTTAAAAATGTCCTTGACAAAGGGTACGGTTTAACTTGAAAAAGGAGATTTTCTTGATCCTTGACAAAAGAAAATATTGAATCCCGTTTACTTGACACTCTTGTTTTTATACTAGCGTAGAAATACAAAAACGTTCTGCTGAACTGGCAGCAGAACGCTTGTGTTTAACTTACTAAGACTTGTTTTATTTTTTTTAGCGCACGTTCTTTGTGAACATAGCCTGATTGCTTAGTTATTCCATATTTTTTACAATAGGATTGCATAGTTTTATCTTCAAAGAAAACTGTTTTGATAATATTTCTTTGTGCATCTGTAAGTTTTTTCATTGCTTCGGACAATAGCTGATTATGCACCAACTGGTCAATATAATTCTTTTCGTCAGCAATCTGTGTTTCTTCGCCTTCTTCCTCTGCGTCCAGATAATAGCAATCCTTGACAGATTTCCCGCGCGTAAACTTGTGCAGCAGTCCGTAATGGATATAGTATTGCAATAGTCCGGGCAGATGCCCGAAGTCGCGTCCGTCATACTTCTTGATTTGCTCTAAAAAGATTAACCAGGCAGTATTGACGGCATCCTCGCCCAAGGCTTCACGCACTTCGTAGCGATAGGCCTCCTTGTAGATTAAGGGCTTAAAGGCTGTGCATAATACATTGATAGCCTCGCGGTCACCCTTTTGGGCGCTGTGCACCAGCTCTTTAAATTCTGTGAGAGTGAAGGTTGTTTTTTCCTCCGTGCAGTCCTGCGGTTCGGTGCCTTCCGGCACGCAGCAGATTACCTGTTCGGTATTTTCCTGCTCAGGGCAGTTTTTTGTTGTTATGTTGTCCAGTTCCTTTCTGTGGCGGTCGCAATGCCGCGTATGGCAGAATTCTGTGCTGTACTGCATCAAGTCTTGATGGGGTTATTATAGCACAGAAAATTTAAAAGATTCGTATATGTATCAGATATGCTACATATACGTTTTCACCGTTCTTTTTGTAATAATCTGTTAGCAAAATAGTAATATTTTGAGGTGACAGTATGAGAAAAAGACTTAGAAATTTGTATTCTGAAGAGCTGGTGGATTCGGATTATTTGCCAGAACTGGTTGAACTGGGAGTGCTTATAGGATCGCATAGAACGGCATCAGGGATAAATCAGGAAGAGTTTGCCAGGATGATCGGGGTGTCGCGACGGACGATGACTAAGATTGAAAATGGCAGGCAGTCTTTGAGTTTTGTTGCTTTTTTGAGAATTGCTGCTGTGCTGGAGATGCGACCGGAGTATTTGCTGCAGGAGCTGACGCGGGTGACGCAGAGGAAGTGGAGTACGAAGGGGGAGGATTGAGAGAGAGGTGGCTTGTTAGAACATAAGTTAAACTGATAATTTAGGTTGAGTGCTTTTGACAGAGCACTATTATTTTTTAATTCGCAACCAAATGGATATTTGGTTGCGGGGGGGGGGACAAGATGATATAATAACGTTATAGCTATTCTTAAAATTTTATTAGGATAGGAGAGTGTGTTTATGTATTGTAAAGTTTGTGGAGAGAATCTTAAACCAGATGCTAAATTTTGTGAAAATTGCGGAACGAAAGTAGTAAAAGAGGCTGAAGCTGGTTCTAAGGGTGATATAAAAAATTGTGCTGAACCAATAAATAAAAAAGTAGAAATTGAAGAAACGAAAACTTCAAAAAAGAAAATTATTGTCGGAGTAGTTGTTGCTTTAGCAATTGTTGGAATGATATTTTCTCCTACGAGTAAAGTCACAACTGCTATACCAAAAGAGCATAGGGAGTTTTTAGCTAAAATTGGCTTAAAAGTTCCTGCTGATAATCAAATTAGCTTTACTGATGAAAATGGTAAATTACATTGCTATAAAATTTTATATCAAGATGGTGAGCAAGGGGATACTACTGTATTTGTTGATAATAAAGGAGCCATTGATAAAGTAAACGTATCCCATAAAGCTGAAAATTGCAATGGGTCGTTTAATTTAGTGGAAAATGGAAATGTTCTTGGCTCTTATAACGATATGTTAGCTAAGCATAAATTAGCAGATGCGCAGGCTGAACAAGAAGCTAAAGCAAAAGCAGTTAAAAGAGAAGCAACCGCAAGAGAAAATGCTAAGGATTTAGGGTGTACTTTAGAAGAATATAAAGAACATTTTGGTCCTATGCTCAGTGCTGGTTTTGACAAGGGAAGACTAGATGTATGGTATAGTGATAGCTCTTCAACTTCAGTTAATACATATGGAAAGCATATACAATATGTTCTCTATTTGGTTGGCCGTGGTAAAAATGGCAAGAGAGTTTATGTGAGTGTATATGAGTATTCAGACAAACCTGGAGATTATCAGATTGATGTTATGAATGCTCCTAATGAATAATTTTACAAGGGGGAATATATATGCCGTTTTGGGATACTGATTACAAAAAAGAAGCGATGAAAACTAAGGCTGCAAAGGAAGCTGCCGAACAAAAAGCAGCTGAGGCTAAGCAAAAAGCTCTTGAAGCTAAACAAAGAGCAGCTGAGTATCGGCAAAAAGTAAATGCCATAATTGTTACAACTGGTGACTTAAAAGAGGATTATGAAATTATTGGTCCGGTGTTCTTTCAGGTTTCTAATAAAGGATTGTTTAGCAGTACGTTAAGTGAACTCATAAATAAGTATAGCGCGGAAATTGAAGAGATGAGAAATAGTGCTTTAATAAATAAAGAAAGAATAGACTGGGGCGGTTTGTGGGGACAACGTTCTGTCGGGCAGAATGATTTCGAAAAAGCATTTTTTGTTGCTGTACAAGAATTAAAGAAAAGAGCAGTAGTGCTTGGAGGAGATGCTATCGTTTCTATGCGTCAGGATATAGATCTTGATACTAATGGGGTTCAATTTTTTTATTTGCAGATATATGGAACTGTTGTAAAAAGAATAAATAAGTAAAATTTTCCAGCTCCCCTGCTCTACGCTCGCGTAAGGCTGGGGAGATTTTTGTAAAAACAAAAAACATACAACACAAACTTCACAGTTTGTTCGTTGTATGTTTAGATTCGGTATGATAAAATACTATGCAAGACGACCGTGTTGCAGGGTGGCATTGCCGAAATTCTTAGGAATGGAGGTGATGTCTATGGTATATTTCAGTTTTCAGGACTTAATGTCCTTTGGAATTTTTATCGTAGTGTTGCTGACGTTCATTTGGATTGTTAACATATGACTTTAGCAGTAAGAAGTCTGAAGATGTGTATTATAAAATTTTGGCAGTGCAAGGCTCGTCACTCCTTGACTTATCACATTGTCTAATGTATAATATTAGCGTTTATTGATATTTGCTAACGCGATGAAAAAGACAGTAGCTTGCGGCGCAGGTTAAGCGAGCCGGGGTATGGTGCAAGCCCGGACGAAGTAAAGCAGGTGAAAATCACTTTGGAGTGGATGCGGCGAACCTGAGTAGCTGCATACGGGAGCGCCCGATATTGCGCACACGAGTGGCGTGCGGCAAAGGCTGTCGTCATGAGGGTGGTACCACGGAGTACACGTTTTGTTAATGATGCATGATACGCATGCGTATTAATCGTTGTTAGTCTACAGCTTCGTCCCTTATCTGAGGGACGAAGCTTTTTTTATTATTGCTATATTTTTTTGTTTAATAAAATTGGAGGTTATTAGTAATGGACTATGGTAAAACACTGAATCTGCCCGAAACAGAGTTCCCTATGCGTGCAGGTCTGCCGCAACGCGAACCTGATTTTCTGAAATTCTGGGAAGAAAACGATATTTATGGCAAAAAGCAGGCTCTGCATGCAGGCCACAAGAAATTTGTTCTGCATGACGGCCCTCCGTATGCAAACGGCAAAATCCACATGGGTCATGCCCTGAACAAAATCTTAAAAGATATCATTATGAAATACAAATATGCTCGCGGCTTCGATACCCCGTATGTTCCCGGCTGGGATACTCACGGCATGCCGATTGAGCACGCTGCTATCAAAGAGCTGGGCCTGAACCGCAATGAGCTGGATCCGCTGACTCTGCGCCGCAAATGCCACGACTTCGCTCTGCAATGGGTTGATATTCAACGCGAAGACTTCAAACGTCTGGGCGTTCTGGGTGATTGGGAAAATCCGTACATCACTCTGCATCACAGCTTTGAAGCTGAGCAGATCCGTGTATTCGGTACTATGGCTAACAAAGGCTATATCTATAAAGGCAAAAAGACCGTTTACTGGTGCCCGCACTGCGAAACCGCTCTGGCTGAAGCAGAAATCGAATATGGCGAGCAAAAAACTCCTACTATCTTCGTAAAAATGCCGCTGGTAAAAGACAACGGCCAAACTCCGGAAGCTGCTAAAGGCAAAAAGGCTTACATGGTAATTTGGACCACCACTCCTTGGACCATGCCTGCCAACGTTGCTGTTGCTCTGAACCCTGCTCTGGAATATGCCTGGGTTGAATGCGAAGGCGAAGTTCTCTTCATGGCAAAGGACCTGCTGGCTCAGGTTGGCGCTGTCTGCCATAAGGACCTCAGCAATATCCTCGGCACTACTCTTGGTAAAGATATGGAATTCGCTGAATGCGTGCATCCGTTCCCTGAATACAACAACCGCCGTTCTCTCGTAGTTATGGCTGACTATGTAACTACCGAAGCCGGTACCGGCTGCGTACATACCGCTCCCGGTCATGGCGATGTCGACTTTGAAACCGGCCTGAAATACAAGCTGCCGATTCTCTGCCCGGTTGATTCCCAAGGCAAGCTGACCGAAGAAGCCGGCGAACGCTTCAAGGGCATGTTTGTATTCGACGCTAATATCCCGGTACTGAAATATCTGGCTGAGCTGAACTGCTTGCTGGGCAAAGAAAACATTAAGCACCAATACGCACACTGCTGGCGCTGCAAAAACCCGATTATTTTCCGCGCAACCTCTCAATGGTTCGCTTCTATCGACGGCTTCCGTGATGAAGCACTGAAATCTATCGACGATGTACAGTGGATTCCTTCCTGGGGCCAACAACGTATCCACAACATGGTAAGCGACCGTCACGACTGGTGCATCAGCCGTCAGCGTGTATGGGGCGTTCCTATCCCGGTATTCTACTGCGATAACTGCGGCGAGCATCTGATCAACGAAGCTACCATCGATTCCGTTGCCAACTGGTTCGAAAAAGAAGGCAGTGATGCATGGTGGGCTCACACTGCAGAAGAGCTGCTGCCGGAAGGCACTGTCTGCCCGAAATGCGGCGGTAAGCACTTCCATAAGGAAAGCGATATCATGGACGTATGGTTCGACAGCGGTTCCTCTCACATGGCTGTTGCCGCAAAACGTCCGGAGCTGTCCTGGCCGGTTGCTATGTACCTCGAAGGCAGTGACCAGCATCGTGGCTGGTTCCAGTCCTCTCTGCTGACTTCCGTTGCTGTTGCAGGCCGTGCTCCGTACGAATCCGTACTGACTCATGGTTATGTAGTTGACGGCGATGGCCGCAAGATGTCTAAATCCGTAGGTAACGTTATCGTTCCGCAGGACGTAATCAAACAATACGGCGCTGATATCATCCGCCTGTGGACTGCTTCCTCCGATTACAAGGCAGATATCCGTATCTCCCCGAAAATCCTGAAGCAGCTGGCTGAGGTATACCGCAAAATCCGTAACACCATCCGTTACATCCTGGGCAACACCAACGATTTCAACTACGAAACAGATGCAGTTCCGTTCAACGAAATGCTGGAGCTTGACCAATGGGCTCTGATGCATCTGCAGCTGCTGAAGAAGGAAGTTACCGCTGCTTACGAAAGCTATGATTTCCATGTACTGTATCATGCAATCCACAACTTCTGCACCGTTGAAATGTCCAGCTTCTATCTGGATATCCTCAAAGACCGCCTGTATGCTTACAAGGCTGACAGCAAAGAGCGTCGCAGTGCACAAACCGCTATGCATGAAATCCTCATGGACCTCATCGTTATGCTGTCCCCGGTACTGAGCTTCACTATGGAAGAAGTATGGCAGTTCATGAAGAAACCTGCTAATGCTCCGGAATCCGTACAAATGCTGCCCTGGCCGGAAGTTAAGGAAGAATACATCAACGAAGAGCTGGAAACTAAATGGGATAACTTCATTGAAATTCGCAGCGAAATCACCAAGGTGCTGGAGCTGGCTCGTCGTAACAAACAAATCGGTCACTCCCTGGACGCTAAGGTTGAGCTGCATGCCGAAGGCGAAGCTCTTGCTATCCTGAAATCCGTAGAAAAAGACCTGGCAACTCTGCTGATTGTTTCTCAGGCTATTATTGTTGAAGGCGCTGCCGAAGGTGCCGAAGCAACCGGCCGCGAGGACCTGAAGGTTACCGTTGCTGCTGCCGAAGGCCACAAGTGCGAGCGTTGCTGGATTTACAGTGACGAGGTTGGTCAGGACGCTGAGCATCCGACTCTGTGCAAACGCTGCGCTGAAGCAGTTAAAGATTGAGTATAAGGCATCGTCTTTGCATAAAGTTGTAGCTGACATAAAATAAATACTTAAAGCCGTCGTATCATGTGAATTTTGCGGTTCTTTGTCAAGTTTTGGGGTATTCAAGACTTTAACATCATAGACCTAGACAACACATAATTATTTTTGCAATTCAACTAGCCTCTAGTATATTTATATTGGAGGCTGGTTTTATTTTTCTAAAATAAGACATAGTTATCCTAATGCATTTTCACAATATTTTATTGCAGATACAGTATTCTGTTACAAAACCTATCGAAATTCTGCACACCATAGCTGATTCGCTTCAATACTTTTATTTTATTATTACTGCCTTCAATAAAACCATTAGAAACTCTTTCGCCAATTATATTTGCGATTTCAGTTTTCCAATTACTAAAAGTCGTAATGCAATGCCTGAATTCAGGAAGTGATAAATCCGCAGCCAACAATAACCACTTTCCCAGTTCTTTTTTTGCTTCAGTTCTTGTTTGTTTCCTGAACACTTCATAAAAACGTTCTTTCAAAACATATGCTTTTTCAAGATCGTAGGATGAGTTAAGCATCCGAGCTAACTCTATTTTATCTTCATCTGTCAGCTTGTATTCCGGCTTAAGCAAAAGATAAAGACTTCGCTTGAACCATTTCCTTTTTGTTGCATGAAATTCTTTCTGGATGCGTTTTCTAACGTTTTCCAGGCTGTTTATAACTGCTCTGATAACATGAAACTTATCTGCTACTATCTTGGCTTCTGGAAACATGGACTTGGCAACAGAGCTGAACAAAGTACTTAAGTCCATAATTATCTTCTTGACCGCAGCACGTTCTTTATATGGATATTCCAAGAAATGTTTACAAAGATTCTCCATATTGCGACTCGGCAGAATATCTATTACTCGATGTTTTACAGGATCTGCAATATTGCACTGGAATTTTTCACCACCGGCATTACCTCTTAATTCATCTATTGCTATGCATTCCGGTAACTTAGGATGAGGGTAATTGAGATTGTCGAACCATCTTATTATACTGGTTACAGATACGCCAAATCTCTTAGCTATTGATGAAAAGCTCTGCAAGCAGAAAGTTTCTTTGATTGATTCAAGATAAAGCCTGTCTGGAAAATGGCAATATCTTTTTATATATGGATTTTCTTCAGTAAAAGTAGTATTGCAGTTTTTACAAATATAACGTCTTTTTCTTATTGTGACAATTAACGGCTTGCCTAAAACAACTAAATCTCTAACCGTTTGAAGTCTGTAATCCTTAATATAAGTAGTACTATTACCGCAGTGAGGACAACGATGTTCTTTCACAGGCATCTCTATAAAGGCTTTATATGATCCTGTTGATTAATCTTCCTCAAAGTATTTTGTGTTTACCCCTTTAAAAAAAGGAATGGATTGTGTATAATTGTCATGAAGCATAAGGTGTCTGGTCTCCTTTGTAGATTGTATTGTTTTGGTCGATGATATTTTACTACAATTCCAGCATTTTATGCTTTATTTTTTGCCTAAAAAATAAGTGTTGGAAGTATTGACTTAATTCAAGCCAATACCCCAACACTTATTATAGAACCAATTTTGCTGATACGGCGGCTTTTTTGCTACAAATTTTACAAAAAAATATTTTGCTTTATCGCCTATGTATGGTACAATACTGTTAATATTATATATTTTACGGAGGTGAAACTGTTTTTCTGCAATCTGCAGGATTACAGAGATTTTTGGACTATCTCATATGTTTGTTTAATGTTATAGCGATTTTATTTTTGGTGGCGCTGAACGGCTTTTTCGTTGCTTCGGAGTTTTCTATTGTCAAGGGGCGTCCTTCGCGTCTTGATGCGCTGATTAAAGAAGGCAATACTAGGGCAGAAAGCGCTAAGCAGGTAACGGAGCATCTTGATGCCTATCTTTCGGTTACGCAGCTTGGTATAACTATTGCTTCGCTGGGCTTAGGCTGGATCGGTGAACCGACAGTGGCTAAGCTGATGCATCCTGTATTTAATCTGCTGCAGCTGCCGCCGCAAGTTGAGCATACAATAGCCTTTGTTGTCGGCTTTGGTGTTATCACTGCTTTGCATATTGTTTTAGGCGAGCTGGTGCCTAAATCATTGTCTATTCAAAAGACAGAGCAGATTGTTCTGTTTGTGGCAGCTCCGCTGATTCTGTTTGATAAGCTGATGTATCCGGCAGTATGGTTCCTCAATCACGTTGCCAACTGGGTACTGCACAAATTGGGCGTTGAGGCTGCAAGCGAAGCAGAAGAGGCACACAATGAGGACGAAATCCGCATACTGATGGAAGAAAGCCATAAGCATGGCTATATTGATAAAACAGAGCTTACTTATCTGGACAATGTCTTTGACTTTTCCGACCGTCGTGCCAGCGATATCATGGTGCCGCGTACCGATATGATCTGCCTGTATCTGGAGGATTCCTGGGAGGATAACATCAAGACGGCGCTGGAGGAGCGCATGACACGTTATCCTATATGTGATGAGGACAAGGACCACATTATCGGCTTTTTGCATATCAAGGATTTGCTGCGCAGCTTAAATGCCGGCGAGCGTCCTGATTTGCGCAGTCTGGCGCGTAAGGTGCTGCTGGTGCCGGAATCTCTGCCTATCAGCAAGCTGCTGCGCATTTTGCAGAAGCATCGCAGCCAGCTGGCAATTCTGGTTGACGAGTACGGCGGTACTGCAGGTATGGTTACCGTTGAGGATATTCTGGAGGAAATCGTAGGCGAAATCCAGGACGAGTTTGACGAGGAACGTCCGGAGGTAGAAGAAAAGGGCAGTAAAACCTATTCTGTCGATGGCAAAATGCTGCTGGAGGATGTTAACGATACCTTTGAGCTGGCCTTAGATACCGAAAACTGTGATACTATCGGCGGCTGGGTTTACTCTCAGCTTGATTATCCGCCTAAGGTGGGGCAGAAGGTGCAGACACCTGCTGCAGCCTTTACGGTAGAGGAGATTGACAAGATGCGTATTGTGCGTGTCGGTATCCAGCTTTTGCATGAGCCGGAAAAGATTCACGAGGAGCTTCAGGAAGAACACCTGGAGGATGTAAAATAATATCTGCATAAAAAGAGAGCACGCTGAGATTGATTTCTCAGCGTGCTCTTTAGCGTTGTGCTTATAAATCGTGGAATTTCATACCGATGTTGCTGTGACGCAGGAAGTTAAGAGTTACCTCAGGGAAGGAGGCATAGCTTAAAACGTCTTCAATCGGTGCGTTGGGGAAGCCTTCCTCAGCCAGCTTTTCGCGCAGCTTTTTCATTTGCGGCGGAATATCGTCGGCAGGACGGTGGTCGATTTGCGGTGCGTCACCGATGGCCAGGCGTTTAACCTCAGGGTCAATCGGTCCCGGAGTACGGCCGTATTTGCCAAGGATTAAATCTTTAACCTCGCGGGGAATCATCTTATAGCGTCCAAGTGCAACGTTCAATACGGACATAGAGCCTACAATCTGGCTTGTAGGAGTAACCAGCGGCGGATAACCGAGCTCGGCACGCACGCGCGGCATTTCCTCAAGCAGCTGCGGATATTTGTCGGCAACGCCCATTTCCTTCATCTGGTTCAGCAGGTTGGAAAGCATACCGCCCGGAATTTGGAAGGTGAGCACCTTGGGATCGATGGGGATGTTGGCGTTCAGGTTGAAATCATGGATAAGGTTCTTGCGTACATCCTTGAAATAATCTGCCAAGCTGTTGAGCTCTGCAAGCTTGAGGCCTGTATCGTAGGGAGTGCCCTCCAACGTTGCTACCAGAGATTCGGTGCAGGGCTGGCTAGTAGATTCGGAGAACGGAGAAAGTGCGGTATCAATCATGTCCGCACCGGCTTCAACAGCCTTCAGGTAGGTCATATCGCCCATACCGCTGGTGAAGTGTGTGTGCAGGTCGATAGGCAGGTCAAGCTCCGCCTTCAGTCTGCGGATAAGGCTTTCGGCAGCGTAGGGACGCAGCAGGCCTGCCATATCCTTAATGCAGATGGAATCTGCGCCCATCTGCGCCAGTTCCTTACCTAATTGAACAAAGTCCTTGTCCTGATGGTAGGGACTGATGGTATATACAATACAGCCCTGAACGTGTGCGCCTGCTTCTTTAGCGGCACGCATTGCGCATTCCAGGTTGCGGGTATCGTTAAGAGCATCGAAAATACGGATAATAGATACGCCGTTGTCAACAGAGCGGTTTACAAATTCGCGTACAACATCATCGGCATAATGGTTATAGCCCAAAATGTTCTGACCGCGCAGCAGCATTTGAATCGGGGTTTTGCGCAGATGCTTTTTAAGCGTGCGCAGACGTTGCCAGGGATCCTCGTTAAGGAAGCGCAGGCAGGAGTCAAAGGTGGCGCCGCCCCAAGCCTCTAAAGCATAGTAGCCGGCATTATCCAGCTGTTCCAGAGCCGGCAGCATGTCGCTGATGCGCATTCTGGTGGCAGCAAGAGACTGGTGGCCGTCACGCAGGACGGTTTCAACTATTTTTACGGGTTTCTTCTCCATGGCAGTACTCCTTTTATTAGTATAGTTAGTTAATTAAAGCTGATTTATAGCTGTAATTATTATAGCATAAATCTGTATTCATGTATACAATATACGGAAGTCTGAAAATAAAAAATGGTGGGCACACTTGGTGACCACCATAAAAGTGAATTAGTTACGAGGAGTAGGCTGGTTGCTGACAACAGGCTTGCCCATGATTTCGTTAACGCGGTCCTTCATGCTGCGTTTCTTTTTAGTTGGCTGGCTGCTTACTACAGGTGCCTGGTTGGCATTGCCTTCGGTTGTTACCGTAGCGGGAGCCTGTTTGTCTTTGTCCTTATCTTTATCCTTGTCTTTATCTTTGTCCTTGTCATCCTGCTTGATTTCAGGTTCCGGCGGAACTGCTACGCCAGGATTGCTGAAGCCGGTGCGCGGAGTGGAGGCCAGAGCGTTGACCATGAAATCATGCCAGATAGAAAGCGGAGCGCCGCTGCCGTACATGCGGTTCATGGATTTATTGTTGTCATCGCCAACCCATACAGCAGTACTGAGGTCGGGAGTGTAACCAACAAACCAGGCATCGATGTAGGTATCGGTAGTACCGGTTTTACCTGCTGCCGGACGGCCGATTCCCATGCCGCCTGCAGTGCCGCTGATAAGAACATCCTGCAGCATATTAGTAGTCAGGTAAGCGGCTTCGGCATCAATAACACGTTTGGCTTCAGGCTTAGCTTCGTACAGAACCTTGCCCTCGCGGTCAACAATTTTTAGCAGAGCAATAGGCTTGCAATACATACCGTTGCTTGCCAGAACGCCGTAGGCTGCAGCCATTTCCAGGGGATTAACGCCCTTGCTGAGACCGCCGAGTGCCATAGCAAGGTTTGCATCGCTGTAAGCACCGGAATCAACCAGAGTAGTAATACCCATTTTCTCGGCATTGCTGATAATTTTGCTTACGCCAACCTCTTGGGCTAGCTTAACGGTAGGCACGTTAATAGAACGTGCCAGAGCAGTACGCAGGCTTACCTTACCATGCCATGCTCTGTCGGAGTTCTGCGGCTTCCAGCCGGGAGAGAATTCTTCTTCCTTATCTTCAATAACGCTGGCCGGAGAATAACCGTTCTGCATTGCAGTCAGGTAGACAAAAGGCTTGAAGGCAGAACCGGGCTGACGTACTGCAAGAGTAGCACGGTTGAATTTATCCTGGCCGCGGCCGCCGATCATAGCTTTAACGTAACCGTTATGCGGGTCAACTGCAACCAGAGCCATTTGCGGCTGAGTCAGCTTCTTGCCGTCTGTATAATAGCCCGGCAGATGCTTCATGGCATTTTCTGCAGCTTTCTGCATATCCGGGTCTAAAGTGGTGTAAATCTTAAGACCGCCCTTATAGAGAGCATCTGCACCAACCTCTTCGATAACCTTTTGGGTAATCATATCGAAGAAATAGGAGCGAGGATCGGAATTGGTTTTATGTGTTGTGCTGAAGACAAGCTTTTCTGCTTTGGCAGCATTACCGTCGGCAGCAGAGATAAAACCGTATTTAACCATCTGGTCGATAACAAGCTCCTGACGTTTTTTACTTTCCTGCGGATTTTCGAAAGGATTAAAATAGTTAGGGCTTTTGGGGATAGCTGCCAGAGTAGCAGCTTCAGCGATATCCAGATTCTGAACATGCTTATTGAAGTAATACATAGAAGCACTTTCAATACCGTATGCACCCTGACCGAAGTAAATCTGGTTCAGATACATAGTGAGGATTTCATCCTTAGTATATTTGTGCTCAAGCTCCTTAGCGATAAAAGCTTCCTTAATTTTACGGATGATGGAACGTTCCTGGGTAAGGAAAGCATTCTTTGCCAGCTGCTGGGTAATGGTACTGCCACCCTGTACTTCGTGACCGCTTAATGTAGAAAGCAGAGCACGTGCAGTACCGCGGTAGTCAATACCGCCGTGTTCATAGAAGCGATTATCTTCAATAGCAATAAAGGCACGCTGCACATGCTTAGGAATCTTATCAATAGTAACAGGTATTCTGCGTTCTTCCGAAAGCGTAGTATAGATTGCGTTACCATTGATATCATAGAACTGTGAAGCAGCGTCCGGAATCAGTGTTTCATCCATATTAGGAGGTGCAAAAAGACTGGAGAAGCCATAAAGCACTGATGCTCCCATTATAATGAGGCAAACAACACTGATGACAATGAATTTTAGTACTTTAAACATTTTCTACCTCTTCTTCATTATATTGACTGCGCAGCCAATACCAAAGGCTGCAAATAGAAGTCATCTTATTATAGCATTTTCAGACAACTTTGTCATAGAATTATTGAAAACTCAGCGTATTTATTTTAAAGGAAAGTATGTAAAAGCATGCTCCGGAAGAATATGTGATGAATCGGCAGCGTTCGGATAATGAAGCCGGAAAGAAAAACAAGCAATAATTTAAGAAAAAATCTGCGGAACAAAGAAAAAATTTGCTGATTTTCAGCGTTTTTTATGGAAAAAACAGCTAAAAATCCTACTTTTTTTGAGATTTTTTGAAGAAATTTTAATGCCGATAAAGGCTATAATCAAGCATGCTTCTTTTTCCACGAATCCTAGTGTTTCACAAAAAATCTTAAAAAAGTAACAAAAAAGGTGTTGACATAATGCGGGTCACATGGTATTATATACAAGTCGACGCGATACGGCAACAAAACAAAAGCCAAAATCGCTAGGCACTGAACCTTGAAAACTGAACATTGAACCTAGAAAAAGCGAATGTGCGGGTCGAGCGTGAAAACGCAAGACCAAGTCAAATAACTTCTTTTTTAAATAATAAGAGCTAGATTAGTTCTTCAATAAACTTTATTGGAGAGTTTGATCCTGGCTCAGGACGAACGCTGGCGGCATGCCTAACACATGCAAGTCGAACGGAGAAAGTTCAACACCAAGTATTTCATCCGCTGAAGTATAGCGGTAAAAATTGCGAAGCAATTTTTACTACGCATTAAAAGCATGAACTAACACGGTGGTTGAAGTATTAGGTGTTGAACTTTCTTAGTGGCGAACGGGTGAGTAACGCGTGGGCAACCTGCCCTCTAGATGGGGACAACATCCCGAAAGGGGTGCTAATACCGAATGTGACAGCAATCTCGCATGAGGATGCTGTGAAAGATGGCCTCTATTTATAAGCTATCGCTAGAGGATGGGCCTGCGTCTGATTAGCTAGTTGGTGGGGTAACGGCCTACCAAGGCGATGATCAGTAGCCGGTCTGAGAGGATGAACGGCCACATTGGGACTGAGACACGGCCCAGACTCCTACGGGAGGCAGCAGTGGGGAATCTTCCGCAATGGGCGAAAGCCTGACGGAGCAATGCCGCGTGAGTGATGAAGGAATTCGTTCCGTAAAGCTCTTTTGTTTATGACGAATGTGCAGGTTGTGAATAATGACTTGTAATGACGGTAGTAAACGAATAAGCCACGGCTAACTACGTGCCAGCAGCCGCGGTAATACGTAGGTGGCGAGCGTTGTCCGGAATTATTGGGCGTAAAGAGCATGTAGGCGGTTTTTTAAGTCTGGAGTGAAAATGCGGGGCTCAACCCCGTATGGCTCTGGATACTGGAAGACTTGAGTGCAGGAGAGGAAAGGGGAATTCCCAGTGTAGCGGTGAAATGCGTAGATATTGGGAGGAACACCAGTGGCGAAGGCGCCTTTCTGGACTGTGTCTGACGCTGAGATGCGAAAGCCAGGGTAGCGAACGGGATTAGATACCCCGGTAGTCCTGGCCGTAAACGATGGGTACTAGGTGTAGGAGGTATCGACCCCTTCTGTGCCGGAGTTAACGCAATAAGTACCCCGCCTGGGGAGTACGTCCGCAAGGATGAAACTCAAAGGAATTGACGGGGGCCCGCACAAGCGGTGGAGTATGTGGTTTAATTCGACGCAACGCGAAGAACCTTACCAAGGCTTGACATTGAATGACCGCTCCAGAGATGGAGCTTTCCCTTCGGGGACATGAAAACAGGTGGTGCATGGCTGTCGTCAGCTCGTGTCGTGAGATGTTGGGTTAAGTCCCGCAACGAGCGCAACCCCTATCCTATGTTACCAGCGGGTAATGCCGGGGACTCATAGGAGACTGCCAAGGACAACTTGGAGGAAGGCGGGGATGACGTCAAGTCATCATGCCCCTTATGTCTTGGGCTACACACGTACTACAATGGTCGGCAACAGAGGGAAGCGAAGCCGTGAGGCAGAGCAAACCCCAGAAACCCGATCCCAGTTCGGATTGCAGGCTGCAACTCGCCTGCATGAAGTCGGAATCGCTAGTAATCGCAGGTCAGCATACTGCGGTGAATACGTTCCCGGGCCTTGTACACACCGCCCGTCACACCACGAAAGTTGGTAACACCCGAAGCCGGTGGGGTAACCGTAAGGAGCCAGCCGTCTAAGGTGGGGCCGATGATTGGGGTGAAGTCGTAACAAGGTAGCCGTATCGGAAGGTGCGGCTGGATCACCTCCTTTCTATGGAGTACATGAGCAAGGAAACTTGTTCGTACGACAAGTCGACGCACATTCGCTTAGGTTAATGTTTAGTTTTGAAGGTTCAAATCCTTCTAAAAGTTGGGGGCGTAGCTCAGCTGGGAGAGCACCTGCCTTGCAAGCAGGGGGTCAGGAGTTCGATTCTCCTCGTCTCCACCAACTTTCGGGCCTATAGCTCAGCTGGTTAGAGCGCACGCCTGATAAGCGTGAGGTCAGTGGTTCAAGTCCACTTAGGCCCACCAAATATTGTACCTTGAAAACTTCAAACAGAAGAATAAAAAGTCCTTGTTATTGATGAGATGACAAGGCACCTCTAATCAATGCGAAAGCAAAGAAAATGAGTTAACGAGATCTAGGAACGCAAAGTTCTTAGTAAGCTGAAAAAGTCAAGCTACTAAGGGCATACGGCGGATGCCTAGGCGCCATCAGCCGATGAAGGACGCGGTAAGCTGCGAAAAGCTACGGGGAACTGCAAGCAAGTATTGATCCGTAGATGTCCGAATGGGGAAACCCACCTGCCGTCATGGGCAGGTATCCGAAAGGAAGGGAACCCGGGGAACTGAAACATCTAAGTACCCGGAGGAAGAGAAATCAAACGAGATGCCCACAGTAGCGGCGAGCGAAGAGGGCAGAGGGCAAACCGGTGAGCTACGGCTCGCCGGGGTTGAGGACTGCATTTAGTCTCAATGGTCTATCCGAACTACCTGGAAAGGTAGGCAATACAGTGTAAAAGCCACGTAGGTTAAAGACCGGAGAGATGAGCAGTATCCAGAGTACCACGAGGCACGAGGAATCTTGTGGGAAGCCGGGGGGACCACCCTCCAACCCTAAACACTGAATGGCGACCGATAGCGCATAGTACCGTGAGGGAAAGGTGAAAAGAACCCCGGGAGGGGAGTGAAAGAGAACCTGAAACCGTATGTCTACAAGCAGTCGGAGCGAAAGCGACGGCGTGCCTATTGAAGAATGAACCAACGAGTTACGTGCACTAGCGAGGTTAAGTGGAAGACACGGAGCCGAAGCGAAAGCGAGTCTTAAGAGGGCGGATAGTTAGTGTACGTAGACCCGAAACCGCAGTGATCTACCCATGTCCAGGTTGAAGCGCAGGTAAAATTGCGTGGAGGACCGAACCTGTGAGCGTTGAAAAGCTTTAGGATGAGATGTGGGTAGAGGTGAAATTCCAATCGAACGCGGAGATAGCTGGTTCTCCCCGAAATAGCTTTAGGGCTAGCCTCAAGTAGTAAGTATAGGCGGTAGAGCACTGATCGGGCTAGGGGCCATAAAGGTTACCGAACCCTGTCAAACTCCGAATGGTTATACTGTAGAGCTTGGGAGTCAGACTACGAGTGATAAGATCCGTGGTCAAAAGGGAAACAGCCCAGACCACCAGCTAAGGTCCCCAATGTCGTACTAAGTGGAAAAGGATGTGGGGTCTCTAAAACAACCAGGATGTTGGCTTAGAAGCAGCCACCATTTAAAGAGTGCGTAATAGCTCACTGGTCGAGAGACCCTGCGCCGAAGATTACCGGGGCTAAAGTACGAAACCGAAGCTGTGGCTACGACATATGTCGTGGGGTAGGGGAGCGTTCTGTGAGGGCTGAAGTCGTTCTGTAAGGAACGGTGGACTTCACAGAAGTGAGAATGTTGGTATGAGTAGCGAAAAGAATGGTGAGAATCCATTCCACCGAAAGCATAAGGATTCCTGGGCAACGATCGTCGTCCCAGGGTAAGTCGGGACCTAATCCGAGGCATGGAGCGTAGGAGATGGACAACTGGCAGATATTCCAGTACCGGTAATGATTGTTTGAGCGATGGAGTGACACAGGAGGGCAGGCAGGCAGGAGATTGGTTGTTCCTGTACAAGCGTGTAGGATGGGACGCAGGCAAATCCGCGTCCTGTGAGTCTGAGGCGTGATGTGGAGGTTCCGGAAACGGAACTGAAGCTGCTGACCCCACACTGTCGAGAAAAGCTTCTAGTTAGAGAATTACCGCCCGTACCGTAAACCGACACAGGTATGCGGGGAGAGAATCCTAAGGTGCGCGGGAGAACCCTCGTTAAGGAACTCGGCAAAATGTACCCGTAACTTCGGGATAAGGGTAGCCGCTGTTGTGAAGTCTGAACAGACGGAGCATGAGGCGGTCGCAGAGAAGAGGCCCAAGCGACTGTTTACCACAAACACAGGTGCCTGCTAAAGAGAAATCTGACGTATAGGTGCTGACACCTGCCCAGTGCCGGAAGGTTAAGGAAGGATGTCCGGAGCAATCCAAAGCATTCGACCGAAGCCCCGGTGAACGGCGGCCGTAACTATAACGGTCCTAAGGTAGCGAAATTCCTTGTCGGGTAAGTTCCGACCCGCACGAAAGGTGTAACGATTTGGGCACTGTCTCAACGAGGGACCCGGTGAAATTGAAGTACCTGTGAAGATGCAGGTTACCCGCGACTGGACAGAAAGACCCCATGGAGCTTTACTGTAACCTGACATTGGGTTCTGATACATCACGTACAGGATAGGTGGGAGGCATGGAAGCGAGGACGCTAGTCTTCGTGGAGCCGCCGTTGGGATACCACCCTTGATGTATCGGAATTCTAACCGTAGGAGTAACGAAACTCGGGACAGTGTCAGGCGGGCAGTTTGACTGGGGCGGTCGCCTCCCAAAGAGTAACGGAGGCGCCCAAAGGTTCCCTCAGCGCGGCCGGAAATCGCGCGAAGAGTGTAAAGGCAGAAGGGAGCTTGACTGAGAGCCAAACACGGCAATCAGGTACGAAAGTAGGGCTTAGTGATCCGGTGGCATCCAAGTGGAAGGGCCATCGCTCAACGGATAAAAGCTACCCTGGGGATAACAGGCTAATCTCTCCCAAGAGTCCATATCGACGGGGAGGTTTGGCACCTCGATGTCGGCTCATCACATCCTGGGGCTGAAGTCGGTCCCAAGGGTTGGGCTGTTCGCCCATTAAAGTGGTACGTGAGCTGGGTTCAGAACGTCGTGAGACAGTTCGGTCCCTATCCATCGCGGGCGCAAGAGATTTGAAGGGGGCTGCTCCTAGTACGAGAGGACCGGAGTGGACGAACCAATGGTGTACCAATTATCTCGCCAGAGGTATAGTTGGGTAGCTACGTTCGGAAAGGATAAACGCTGAAAGCATCTAAGCGTGAAACCAGCCTTAAGATGAGATCTCTCATAGAGCAATCTAGTAAGACACCTTGGAGAAGACGAGGTTGATAGGTCGGGAGTGTAAGTACAGTAATGTATTCAGCGGACCGATACTAATATGTCGAGGGCTTGACTTGAAGCAAGGACCCGATTTGTCGCAAGCAAAGCGAAGCGAGAAATCGAAAAGGTCGTGCAAACATCGAAAACAGCGACTGAATAAGGAGCGGTTTTCGATGAAGAAGTCAGCTTAAACAAAACGTTAAAAAGAACTTAACGGTTCATTCTTCTGTTGAAGTTTTGAGGGTACAAACCTCAAAATTAAATAATCCGGTGGTGATGGCTAAGGGGATCCACCTGTTCCCATCCCGAACACAGTAGTTAAGCCCTTATACGTCGAAAGTACTTGGCTGGAAGCGGCCTGGGAGGATAGATAGCTGCCGGTTAGAAAAAAGACATGTCATGTGACATGTCTTTTTTCTTTTACCGTCAGCTATCTTATGACCAGCAGCGGGCCTGGCTGACCAGCCACCGCATTTGAAGAAGCAACGCGACGAGCAAATGCGTTTGTGGCGAGGCGTATCGACGAGCTGATGTAATCAGCTTGTCGATTGAGGATAGAATCTACGATTATGCAGTAAAGTCGGCAGCGGGAGCTTCTTAATGAAGTATTGCTGCAAGGAGTATTTTTGGAGGGATAGATAGCCATGCTTGAAGGAGCGAAGCGACGCGCAAGCATGTGTCAGGCTTTCTACCAAACTTTCTATATTCGCGAGAGATATATCGTTCCGGTCAGGAGCAATTTTCCAGTGCCCAAAGGGCACAACGCAAATTTCGCATGGAATCAAGACGAAGTGTCGCAAAACTCGCGCTATGCAAAGAGATTTTATTATAGTAGATAGCTTAGCGCTCAGACAATGCAACACTTAGCGGTTCGTGTCAAACCAATCAGCTTCGATCTTCTAGCTTGCTGCTTGGGACACTATCGCATGGCGCGCATGAGCCAATCAGCATCGCCCTGCGGACTCGCTTCTTGGATGCGCCCGCAGATGATTCCGGACACTCATTCGCTAAAATTGCTATTCCTTGCACGATATTACCTCTCGCTCGATTTACTTGCCTTCTTATCAATCAGCATTGTTCTGCAGATTTGCTTTGACAAAAAAGATTGATACAACTATCTACACTCAAAAAACTTCCCATAAACTTCAACGCGCCCCGCTTCATATTTCTATGAATCAGGGCGCGTTTTATATACAGACGGATGAAGTTCTGACTAAATCCTTACTTTAAATATTTTTGGATTAACTCCATATCAGGTGTTGTGTAATAAGTATTCTGGTTTGTAAAAACAACAAAGCCGGGTTTGCTGCCTGCAGGCTTCTTTACATAGCGTCTTTGTACGCAGTCGACCGGAACATTGCTGCCGTCGCGCGCTTTGCTGAAATATGCTGCCAGCTGCACAGCAAGATTAATATCCTCCTGACGTGCTTCCGGCAGTGACGTTTTCAAAATAACGTGCGAGCCGGGGATATCTTTAGTATGGAACCATAAATCTTTAGGATTGCCCAAGGTAAAGGTAACATAATCGTTCTGCTTATTATTCTTACCGATATACAAATCTGCTTCAGGATTTAAACGGATATGCAGAGGCTGAGATTTTTGCAGTCCGGCATTTTTCTTCTTTTTATTCGTGTCCTTAAGCAAACCGCTGCCAAGCATTTCCTGATTAATCTCTTCAATTTCTTCCTTCGTTGTAGCGGTGAGCAGTGAAGCGTCCAGGCTTTCCAGATAAGCAAGCATTTCTTCCGTAGATTCCTGCTGGATACGTACTTCGGTTTGAGCGCGCTTGTACTTATTATAGCGCTTGTAATAGGCCTGTGCGTTTTCCGTAGGCGAAAGGATGGGGGAAAGGCTGACCGTAACCGGCTCGCCGTCATAAATATTGATCAGCTCGGCGCTTGTCTGGCCTTTTTTTATCTGGTAGATATTGGCCATGATAGTATCTGCCAGCATACGCTGTTCCTCGGCATTGGCTGCATGAGCTAAATCCTCTTGCAGGGCCTGTAGCTTTTTCTTGAGTTTGGCAGTTTCGCAGTTCACCAGCTTTTGCAGCTGTTCGTGACGCGGAAGCTGGATAGGCTTCAGGCTGACAGCAAAATTGAGCGCACTGTTGATATCGGTAAATTCTTTAACCTGCATGCCCTCCTGCACATTCTGCGGAGGCAATACTAGCAAGGTTTTTACCTGATTAGTACGGCTGATGAGCGCATAGACAGGATGCTTGGCGGCCTGCATCTGCATATCTGCCTGCAGCTTGCCGATAACCTGCGCTAGGGACTGGCAGGCGGAGCTTTCCAGACGCACCTCCTGCGGCAGGATATCCGCAGCGGCTAAAAGCTCCAGTGTTGTCATTTTGCCGACACCGGTGGTAGCACTGATAAAGGCCTTGGCGAAGTTGGCTGCAGGCAGACTGTTGGCAGTCTGCACAATTTTTGCCGGGTCATCAGTCAAAAGGTTAAGACCTTCCTGCGGCGGGGGCGCAATATAGGCTTTGCCAGGAAGGATAGTGCGATAGCTGCTCTGGGCTGCGCTTACATGCTTCAAAGAGTCGATAATAACATCATCCTGCGTAAGAATGATATTGCTGTTTTTACCGGTAAGCTCAAAAATCAGCTTTTTGGTAATAATTTTACTGGAGGCACCTAAAAGATCTATTTCCAGTGTAATAATGCGGTCCAGGCCGCTTTGGCTGATTTTCGTGATACGTCCTTCTTCCAGATGCTTGCGCAGAAGCATACAGAAGGTGGGAGGAGTTTCCGGGTTTTCCGGCAGCTGCTGCGGCAGATAAAGCACACAGCTGCCGTTATGCATATCCGCCAACAGACTGCTTGTATCGCGTGTTCTGCGGACGAGCAGCAGCAGTGACTGCGGATTAGGCATATATACCTTATATATTTTGCTGCCCAGCAGTTCTTCATTTAATGTATCTGTAAGAAGCTTTAAAGTTAAGCCTTCAATGTTCATAGGGACTCCTTTCGGTGCAGGCTCGGCAAAGTTTTTTGAACCTGCGAGAATACAATGCAATTTATTAATTTATCATATTATACTCCATTACCTGCAACAAGTATAGCAAAACAAAAATGGGCCATTTCTTTATCTAAGCGACGAAAAACGAAGAAAAATGCTGAAATCATTAGAGAAATATGGTATAATAAATTTTCAAGATAAGATTGAAGCAAAAAATACTTATCTTTTAAGCTGAAATAATATCACCTTTGCTGGTGAGGATGAAGGAGGAAGCCTGTGTTAAAAAGTATGACCGGTTTCGGCCGTGGTTCCTACGAGGATGCAGATTTTTCTGTTAACATTGAAATGAAAACCGTGAACCACCGGTATAACGAGGTTGCTATCCGTTTACCGCGATTTTTGAATCCTTTGGAGGATAAAATCCGCAAAACTATTTTAAAAACCGTTAGCCGTGGACGTATTGATGTGTTTATTACTGCTGATTATAATGTCAGCGGCAACTGTACTCTGAAGGTTGATAAAAACCTTGCTGCTGCCTATCATAAGGCATTGCAGGAGGTAGGCGTTGCTATCGGAGCCGACGCTGCAGGCATTAACGCTGCTGCAGAAATTCTCTATTTATCAAAATGCCCTGACGTGATTAACGTTAAGGAAGGCTTTTTTGATGTAGAAAGCGTTTGGCCCAAGGTTGAGCAGGCTGTTGAGCAGGCTGTTGCTAATTTGGTAGCTATGCGTGAAACAGAGGGTGGCAATATCTACGGTGATTTTATTTACCGTGCAGATCTGATTGCCGAAAAGCTGGCACAGATTGAGGAGCGTTCTCCCTTAGTTGTGGAAGAATACCAGGCTAAGCTGCAGGAGCGTCTGACTAATCTTCTGGCTGACAATAATATCAAGGTTGAGCCGGAGCGCTTGCTGCAGGAGGTAGCAATTTTTGCTGACCGCACCAGCATTACGGAAGAAATAGTCCGCTTGAAGAGCCATATCAAGCAATTCAAGACTATCATTGCTTCCGACCAGCCGGTAGGACGCAAGCTGGACTTCCTTATTCAGGAATTCAACCGTGAAGCAAATACTATTGCTTCCAAAGCCAACGATTATACTATGGCGCAGATAGTCGTAGAAATTAAGGCGGAAATAGAAAAAATCCGTGAGCAGATTCAGAACATCGAATAAAACTGGAGGAAGTTATGGATATAAAGCTAGTTAATATCGGCTTTGGCAACATTGTTGCAGCCAACCGCATTATTTCTATTATCAGTCCGGAATCGGCACCGATTAAACGTATTATCCAGGAAGCCCGCGATAAGGGCATGCTTGTGGATGCAACCTACGGACGTCGTACTCGTGCTGTAGTTGTTGTGGACAGCGGTCACATCATCCTGTCTGCGGTACAGCCGGAAACTGTAGCCAACCGTCTGGTAGCACAAACTGCTGATTCTGAAGAAGAGGAGTAATTGGATCATGAGCAACGATATTGATAATGTTACTCCTAAGGGAGTACTTCTTGTAGTATCCGGTCCGTCGGGAGCAGGCAAAGGAACTATTTGCCAGATGCTGAGAGACCAGCTGCCGGATTTAGGTTATTCTATTTCTGTTACTACACGCGCACCGCGCACGGGTGAGGTTGACGGAGAAAGCTATTTCTTCAAAACAATTCCCGATGTTAAGCAGATGATTGAAAAGGGCGAGCTGCTGGAATATGCCGAAGTATACGGCAATTATTACGGCACACCGCGCAAATACGTGGAAGAGCAGTTGGAATCCGGCCGTGACGTACTGTTGGAGATTGATATTCAGGGCGCTTTGCAGATTAAAAAGCGCTTCCCTGAAGGCGTATTTGTTTTCATCGTACCGCCTTCCTTAGATGAGCTTTCCGCACGTATTTATAAACGTGGTACAGACAGCGAGGATGTTATTAAGCGCCGTATGGCTTCCGCAGCCAGCGAGCTGACCTACGCAGCGGAATATGACTATATCATCGTTAATGATATTGCGGAAAAGGCAGCGCAAAAGGTACTTACAATTATGGAGGCTGAGCGTTACCGCGTAGCCAGAACATATTTTATTGTTGATAAGATTTGTAAAGCTAAAAAATAAATTTACATTATGCAGCAGTCTGCTGTGTGAAACATGAAATACTTAAAGGAGTGATTCTATAATGTCTATGGTAGATCCGTCTATTGACTATTTGGCAGAAAAAGTAGATAGCAAATACACTTTGGTTATTTTGGCAGCAAAAAGAGCACGCGAGCTCACTATTCCCGGTGTAAATTCCGCGGAAAAAGAGGTCAGCGCTGCGCTGAAGGAAATTGCTAACGATACTATTACCTACGAGCGTACTAAAAACGTATAACAGCGGGAGGGTAAAACCTTGTTAAAGGGCAAAAAAATTGTTTTGGGAGTAACCGGCGGTATTGCCGTTTATAAAGCTGTAGATCTTGTAAGCCGTCTGCGTAAGCAGGGCTGCGAGGTGCGTGTGGTCATGACCGAGCATGCGCAGCAGTTTGTTACTCCGTTAACCTTCAAGGAAATCAGCGGTAATGCTGTTGCTACCAGCATGTGGAACAGCAACCAGGAATTTAATGTTGAGCATATTGCTTTGGCAAATTGGGCAGATGCTTTCTTAGTTGCGCCTGCTACCGCTAATATTCTGGCTAAAATGACATATGGCATTGCGGATGATCTGCTGAGCACTACGCTTTTGGCAGCTCAGGCACCGATAGTTGTCTGCCCCGCAATGAATACCGGTATGTATCTTAATGCTGCAACTCAGGAAAATATCGCTAAGCTGCAAAGCCGCGGTATTACTGTAATGCCGCCTGCTTCCGGACATCTTGCCTGCGGCACCAGCGGCCATGGCCGTCTGCCTGAACCGCAGCAGATTGTGGAGTTCATGAGCAGCTTTTTTGCCGGCCGTGAGGGCGATCTGCGTGGCCTGAAGGTACTCGTTACCGCAGCAGGTACACGTGAACCGATTGACCCCGTTCGCTTTGTCGGCAACCGTTCCAGCGGTAAGATGGGCTATGCCGTAGCTCAGATGGCTGCCGAGCGCGGTGCAGAGGTATTGCTTATCAGCGGTCCGTCTGCGCTTGCCGTACCGCCTAATGTGAAGGCTGTGCAGGTTGAATCGACCAATGAAATGCTGGAGGCCTGCCTGGCAGCCTACGATGCAGTTGATATCGTTATTAAGGCAGCGGCTGTTGCCGATTACCGTCCGCGTGATGTGGCAGACCAAAAGATTAAGAAGAAAACAGACGATGCTCTGACTGTAGTTATGGATAAAAATCCGGATATCCTCAAAACCTTGGGTGCGAAGAAAACGCATCAGGTATTGGTTGGCTTTGCTGCAGAAACGCAAAACCTGTTGGCTAACGCCCGCGAAAAGGTAGTCAAGAAGAATCTTGATATGATTGTAGCTAACGATGTTACGGCTGCCGGTGCCGGATTTAACTCCGATACCAATATCGTTAAGTTCCTTTACGCCAACGGCGATGTATGCGAGCTGGAGCAGATGCCGAAGGTTGATGTGGCGAACCGTATTTTGGACGAGGCGTTGCGTATTCGTAGAGAGCGCGCTTGATAGAGCGCGTATAAGACCGCATCTGCGTCATGACCGCTCCTCGACGTACTAGAAGTACGTCGTCGTCGCAATCATTTAGCATCTGCAGCCTTCTCCGCGTTCTTTGGAGTAGGGATTGCAAGGATACGTATGCATTATGAATCCCTGTATAATAGAATTAAATTCTATTTAGTATCGGCCATTACGGAAAAGGCGTTTTCACATATTTTTCGTAAAAAAAGTACTTGTCATTATCTTGATTTTGTTATATAATGGCATCTGTAACCAATTTAATACAACTCATCAAGAGCGATGGAGGGAATGGCCCTGTGAAGTCGCAGCAACCATTGCAGCGTGACAGCTGTAAAACGGTGCTAAGTCCTGCAGTTTATCTGTAAGATGAGAATGCTAAGAGTAATAATTTAAGGCGTTCTCATAATGAGAACGCCTTTTCTTATACCATCTAAACACTCTCAACAACGTTTTTTATTTATGAAAGGAGCTACCAATGAGAAAATTATTTACTTCCGAATCCGTTACCGAAGGTCATCCTGATAAAATAGCAGACCAAATTTCCGATGCTGTGCTTGATGCCATCCTGGCTCAAGATCCTAAAGGCCGTGTTGCTTGCGAAACTATCGTTACTACCGGTCAGGTTCACATTTTCGGCGAAATTTCTACCCAATGCTATGTTGATATCGCACACATTGCTCGCGAAACTATCAACAATATCGGTTACAACCGTGCAAAATTCGGTTTTGACGGCAACACCTGCGGTGTGCTGATTTCCATCGACGAGCAGTCCCCTGATATCGCTATGGGCGTTGACAAAGCGCTGGAAGCTAAGGAAGGCCAGGCTGCTGAGGAAGAAACCGGTGCCGGCGACCAAGGTATGATGTTCGGTTATGCAACCAACGAAACCGAAAGCTACATGCCGATGCCTGCATATCTGGCTAACAAGCTGGCTCTGCAGCTGACCAAGGTTCGTAAGGAAGGCGTGCTGCCTTACCTGCGTCCGGACGGCAAAACTCAGGTTACCGTTGAATATGACGACGGCAAACCTGTTCGTGTAGATACTATCGTTATTTCTTCCCAACATGCACCGGAAGTTTCCAACGAGCAGATTCGCAAAGATATTATCGAAAAGGTTATTGCACCGATTGTTCCCGCAGAAATGCTGGATGCGGAAACTAAATACTACATCAATCCGACCGGCCGTTTTGTTATCGGCGGTCCTCAGGGTGATGCTGGTCTGACCGGCCGTAAAATCATCGTTGACACCTATGGCGGTATGGCTCGTCATGGCGGCGGTGCTTTCAGCGGCAAGGACCCCTCTAAGGTTGACCGCAGTGCTGCTTATGCTGCACGTCACGTTGCTAAAAATATCGTTGCCGCAGGTTTGGCAGATAAATGCGAAATCCAGCTGGCATACGCTATCGGCGTAGCACATCCGGTTTCCGTTCTGGTTGAAACCTTCGGCACCGGCAAAATCAGCGAGGACAAGATTGTTGAGCTGGTTCGTAAAAACTTCTCCCTGAGCCCGACCGGCATTATCCGTGAGCTGGATTTGCTGCGTCCTATCTACAAGCAGACTGCTGCTTATGGTCATTTCGGACGTACCGATGTAGATCTGCCGTGGGAGCATACTGAAAAGGCTGCTGCACTGCGCGAGCAGGCAGGCCTGTAAGATTAATTTAAAACTGTCGAAAGCACGCTGCTTGCAGCGTGCTTTTTCTATGCCTGCCTGTGGCTTTGCTCTTGCTAACTTATCTTGATAAGGGGTATAATATTATTATCTATAACTATAATTACTCCGTAATAAACTAAGCTAAAATTAAACTTACCCCATTATAATTTACCCCCAAGGGAATGGTGCAGGGAGGAAAGAAAGTGAATTTACAGAATCGCAAGGTTAAGATAGCATTTGGCCTGATGCTGGCGGTATGCGTAATTATCGGCTACCGTATTTACAGCAATATTCAGGCTGATAAGGCGCGTGCTGCCAGACTGTCGCAGGTACGCAATGTGGCGGTCGTTACTGCTCACCCCATAAGGCAGACGATTGTTCCCAGTCTGAGCTTTTCCGGCAGTTTGGACCCGGAATGGCAGGCAGAGGTTGCCGCTAAGGTGGACGGACGCTTGGAAAAGGTTTATGTCCGTGAAGGCGACCGTGTGAGCCGTGGGCAGGTGTTGGCAATTTTGGAGCAAGCTGATACCGATGCCAATCTGTTGAGCGCCAAGGGCAGCTTTTTGGATGCACAGACAAGCTTGCACAAGGCGGAAACAGATTTGCAGCGCTATGAAAAGCTATATGCTACGGGTGCTGTTTCGCAGCAGGTGGTGGATGATTACCGCTTTGCGCGTGATAATGCTGCAGCTAAGCTGGAGGCTGCCAGAGGCAGTCTGCGGGCGATGGAGTCTAAGTCTGAGGGCACGGTGCTGACAGCGCCGGCTGATGGCATTATTTCTAAGCGTTATTATCAGGAGGGCTATTACGCAAAGGCAGGTACGCCTATTTTTGCCGTTGCTGATATCTCTATGCTGAAAACTACGATTCATATTCCCGAAGGACAGATTGCCGGTGTACATGTCGGCAATGAAGCAAGTATTACCCTGCCTGCTTATCCCGGTAAAAAGCTGATAGGCAAAATTACCCGCATCGCTCCGGTTGCGGATTTGCCGGCGCATACTTTTGCGGCAGAGGTGAGCGTGGATAACAGCGAAGGTCTTTTGGCCGGCGTCTATGCCAACGTTACGCTTACAGCTTCACCTAAAGCTGATGTGCTGACTATTCCGGTGCAGGCTATTGTGATGCGTGATGACCAGCAGACGGTGTTTGTTGTTGATGATAAAGGCGTTGTACAGCGCCGTGTGCTGAATGTCGGCTATACGAATGATAAGCTTGCTGAAATAGTGAGCGGACTGGATGAAAAGGATACTATTGTTACCGAAGGACATAACAAGCTGCGTGAAGGCAGCAAGATAGATTTGAAAAAGGCTGGTAAATAACGATGATTGGAACATTTATCAAGCGGCCGGTATTTACCACCATGTTTATTTTGCTGTTGGTGGTGTTCGGTATCCGCTGCTATCCGGAAATCGGCGTTGATTTGAATCCTGATGTTGATTTGCCTATTGTCAGCGTGCGTGTTACTTATAGCGGTGCTTCGCCGCAGGAAATGGAAACGCTGGTTACCAAGCCGATTGAGAACCGCGTCAGTCAGGTTTCGGGTATCAAGACGCTGTCTTCAACTGTGCTGGAAGGCTACAGTGAAACAGTTCTGGAATTTAATATCGGTGTCGACCCGCAGGTTAAGGCCAGTGAGGTGCGTGAAAAGGTTGCCAGTGTGCGCAAGGCTCTGCCTGATGATATCGACGAGCCGGTAACGCAGACTGTTGACATCAACTCCCGCGCGATTGTGGCCTATACCTTTGCTTCGCCTTCGCGCAGCCGTGGTGAAATCCGCCGCATTGTGGAGGATAATATTAAGGATGAGCTGCAGATGGTGGAGGGTGTTTCCGAGGTTACTGTTGTCGGTGCCAGCCAGCGTGCTATCCGCATTGTGCTGAAGCCGGAAAAGCTGGCGGAATACGGTATTGCCTATCAGACAGTGCGCAGTAAGCTGAACGCCAATAACTATAATACTCCCGGCGGTAAGGCGAAAAATGACGCTATGGAAATCACTGTGCGTACCTTAGGCAAGTATAACAATATTAATGATATCAAGCAGGTGGTAGTTGCTAATCATACCGGCCGTCCTGTTTATATCAGTGAAATTGCCGATGTGCTTGATTCCTGGGAGGATGAGGATACCTTTGCCAGTGCTAACGGTGTTCCTTGCGTTATGACCTTTGTGCGCAAGCAGTCCAAAACCAATACTGTTGATGTTACCGATAATGTCAATGCCAAGATGGAGGAGCTGAAGCACAGCAATCTGCCGCCCGATATCATTGTTGATAAGGTGCGCGACCAGTCCAACTATATACGCGACAATATTGCGGATGTCTGGAATGCGATTCTTTTCGGCGGGTTTCTGGCGCTTTTGATAACATATTTATTCCTGCGCAATTTCCGTGCGACTATTATCGGCGGTCTGTGTATTCCTACGTCTATTATCGCCACCTTCTTTATGATGAAGGTTATGGGCTTTACATTGAATAATATGTCGCTGATGGCTTTGAGCCTGGCAGTCGGCATTTTGATTGATGATGCGATTGTAGTAATTGAAAATATTTTCCGCCATATTGAGATGGGACAGACGCCGTTTGTGGCAGCCAAGGAAGCGACGGAGGAGCTGACGCTGGCGATTTTGGCGACGTCCCTGAGCTTAATGGCTGTATTTGTGCCTATCGGCAATATGGGTGAAACCATCGGCCAGTTCTTCAAGCAGTTCGGTCTGACGGTTGCTTTTGCGGTAGCGTTCTCTACTATTGTAGCCTTTTCGCTTACGCCAATGGTTTCGGCGTACTGGATTAAGGCAGAAACCGAGGAGCAGAGCAGCAAGGAGCGCACGCATTTTGTGCAGAGGGCTCTCGATAAATTTGAAGCAGGCTTCCAGTCCGTGCGTGAAATGTATGACAGCTTAATGGCCTGGGCTTTGGAAAGACCTAAGAAGGTTGTTGCCGTAGGTATCATTTCGCTGTTGCTGAATTTGCTGCTGCTTCCATTTGTGGGTACGGAATTCCAACCTACATATGATTCGGGTGAATTCAGCGTCAATGTTAAAGCGCCCATCGGCACCAGTTTGCAGAAAACTGTAGAGCTGGCCAAGCCGTTGCAGCAGGAGATTTCGCAGTTGCCGGAGGTCAAAATCGTGGCGCTTAATATCGGCAACGGCCGCAATCCTGTTAACCAGGGTTCTCTGGATATCCGCCTGAAGCCAAGCAATGAGCGTGAACGCAGCATGCAGCAGATAATGGATGATTTGCGCGGACGCTTCCAAAATGTTGAAGGCCTGAAGGTTACCGTTGTATCAAACCAGGGCGGTGGCCGTGGTGACAGCCGTCCGGTGCAGATTGGTCTGCGCGGCAGCAATATCAAGGAGCTGAAAAATTACGCTCAGCAGTTGGCAGATATGATACGCCGGACTGAGGGTGCGACCGACGTTGATATATCCGATTCGGAAGAGCAGCCGGAAATCGTGGTCAAACTGGACCACGCCAAGGCCAGTGAATTCGGTCTTGATGCTACGGAGGTTGGCAAGGTTATCGAAATGGCTATTATGGGCAAAAGCACCAGCAACAGCTATACCATCGGTGACAATGACTATGATATTATTTTGCAGCTGGAGCAAAGTCAGCGCACTAATATCAATGATGTTATGAACCTGCGCATTTCTTCTTCCGCAGGTCAGTTCATCCGCTTGGGGGATATCGCAGATGTGCGCTACGGCAGCGGTCCTACACGCATTGAGCGTGAGGATAAGCAGCGTCAGATCGTTGTTTATGCCAACACAGTAGGTATTTCGCCCGGTGATTTAATCGGCAAGGTGCGCGATGAATATATTCCTGAGCTGAATTTGCCGCCGGGATATAACTATAAGATGATTGGTCAGGCCGATAACATGGCACGCTCCTTTAAAGAGGTTTATAAGGCCGTTATTCTGGCCATAGTTGTAGTATACATGGTGCTGGCGGCGCAGTTCGAAAGCTTTTCGCAGCCGCTGATTATCATGGTATCATTGCCGTTTGCGATTATCGGCGCTATCCTGGGCCTGCTTGTTGCAGGACAGACGGCGAACATGATGAGCATGATTGGCTTTACCATGCTTCTGGGTCTTGTTACCAAAAATGCTATTTTGCTGATTGACTATGCCAACCAGGAGCGTGAAAAGGGCATGTCTATCCGTGAAGCAGTGCTCTTGGCCTGCTCGCTGCGTCTGCGTCCTATTCTTATGACAACATTGTCTACGATACTTGGTATGCTGCCGATTGCTCTCGGCATCGGCGAGGGTGCGGAGCTGCGCCAGTCTATGGGCGTGGTGCTGATAGGCGGCTTAACAACCTCCACCTTACTGACGTTGGTGGTTGTTCCGTTGATTTATCTGCTCTTTGAGGAGTGGAAGGCGAAAAACTATGTGCAAAGAGGAGAATAGGAGTGAAACAGTTGACACCGAAGGCCTTTGCCGATTATCTGGCAGAGGCTGCAGAAAAAATCCGTCAGGATGGTTTCAGTATTGTTAAGGATAAGCCGATAAATTATGGCCAGCAGATTGCAGTACAGTTTTGTGAGGCTAAGGCATCCGTGAATATATATAACGGCAAAAAAGGACTGACGCATGTTTATAACGGTGACAGTGCCTTAAAGCAAAGATTAATGCTGGTGCTGGAGGGAGTGCAGAATGCGTCTGAGGAGCTGCAGCCTGCAGCCGCAGGAGCAACAGTAAGCAACGGCCTGTGGGCAGGCAGTGATGAATCCGGCAAGGGTGATTTCTTCGGCAGCCTGGTTGTGGCGGCCACAGTAGTGGACAACACAACGGCAGCTAAGCTGCAGGCTGCAGGCGTTAAGGACTGTAAGCTGCTGACTGATAAAAAAATCCTTGAGCTGGGGGATGTTATCAAGGCAACCGTTGTTGATTATAGTGTGCTGGAGCTGAAGCCCAAGATTTATAATCTGCGCTATGAGCAGGTAGCGGCTGCCGGAGGCAAGCTCAACCAGCTTTTAGGCTACGGACATGTGGCGGCGCTCAGTCAGGTGCTGGAGCGGCAAAAGGATTGCCACAGCGCTTTGATTGACCAGTTTACCCAGTCTACGGTAAATTTAAAGGCTTTGCAGCAGCGCTTCCCCGGCTGCAGCGTGCGCCAGCAGCCTAAGGCAGAAAGCAACCTGGCGGTTGCCGCTGCCTCGGTGCTGGCCCGCGCCCGCTTCTTGCGGACGATGGACGAGCTGGCGCAGCAGGCCGGCGTAGGCGAGCTGCCGAAGGGCGGCGGCGAGCAGGCAACGGCATGTGCCCGCCGCTTAGCAGAAAAATATGGCAAAGATGCTTTGCGTGAATATGTAAAGCTGCACTTTGCCAATTACAAAAGAGTGTAGAGATTATGAAAAAACTAATTGTTAACGCAGATGATTTCGGTCTGCATCCTTTGATTAACGCAGGTATTATTAAGGGCTATCGGGAGGGCTTTATTACCAGCACCTCGTTGATGCCCAGTGCTCCCTGCTGGCAGGAGGCGGTGCAGCTGGCGCAGGAAAATCCTCAGCTCGGTATAGGTGTGCATCTGACGCTTGTCGGCAGCGTGGCACCTGTACTTCCTGCAGGCAAGGTCAGCAGCCTTTTGGATGAGCAGGGATTGTTTTTGGCGGATTACGTTGCCTTTGCCAAGCGCTTTTACAGCGGCAGCGTCAAGCGCAGCGAGCTGGAAGCGGAGCTACGCGCGCAAATCGAAAGGGCGTTGGAAGCTAAAATAAACATTACGCATATCGACAGCCATCAGCATACGCATGTGCTGCCGGGAATTAATGCACTTGTATTAAAGCTCTGTAATGAGTATAATATTATAAGGGTACGTATACCTAAGGAAGCCTATACCTTTACCGGAGGTTTTCATACAGGTATCGGCAGAATGATCGGTCGCAGCGGGCTCAGCTTTTGTGCTCAAATGGCGGCGCAGCGCGCTGACAGCCTTGGGCTAAAGCATCCGCAGCATTTCTTCGGCATGCTGGCAGGCGGTCATCTGAATGCGGAGCTTGTAGGCAATATCCTGCATCAGCTTCCGGATGGCGTCAGCGAACTGATGACGCATCCCGGTCTTGATTCTGCTGCCTTGGGAAAAATATTTCCCTGGCAATATCATTGGCAGGAGGAAATGCAGGCGTACCTTGACAGCGGCAATAAAAAGCTGCTGCAGCAGGAGCATATTCAGCCTGTTAATTTTACGGCCTGCTAAAGCTCTTGTACTAAAAAAATAAGCTCATTTGGAGTCTGCTAGATGAATAAAAAATTATTGTTCCGCTTAGGTCTGCTTTTTGGCTTTGTCCTGTTGATTTCGGCGGCGGTTATTTATTTTACATTTGATATACGGACCTTGGAATACCTTACGATGTTCGAGCCTCGCTGTATTCTGCTGGCTTTGTCATGTCTTGCGATAGGCTTGATTTTTGACGGCCTGCGCCTGATAACCTTGGCTTCGGTGACAGACGAGAAGCTGACCTTTCATCAGATAGTGAATGTAGTTCTGAGCAACTACTTTTTGGCGTTGGTAACGCCGGGTGCCAGCGGCGGCGCCATTGCTCAGGTTATGTTTATGCGTAAGGCCGGGGTGCCTGTCGCCAAATCTACGGTAGTAGTTTTGGTGCGCACCGTTATGTCCATTATCTTCCTTATTCTGCTGGTGCCGGTGGTTCTGCACAGCGATGCGGATATAGTAAAATGGATGCCTGCGTCTGTACTGACAATTCTTTCGGTGCTGTTTATATCACTGCCGATCATCGTAATTTCCTTGCTGCAAACACGTTATCCCGAGAAGGCGATTATGTGGTTTACCCGTAAGCTTTCATTTACTACGCAGCGCAATTGCTTTATCTGGTATAACGAGTTTAAGAACGCCGTTGTAGTTATGGGCAAGCATCCGAAGATGGTTTTCCGTGCGTTTATCGAATCCGGTGTGAGCCTGCTCTTTATTTATGCCACTGTGCCTGCTTATTTTACCGGTCTGAATATTGATTTTGACCTGGGGCAGGTTATGGGACGCATGGTACTGCTGAATTTAATACTGTATTTTTCGCCTACACCCGGTGGCAGCGGTGTAGCGGAGGCAGGCTTCTTGGTGCTGTTTTCCAATATTTTGCCTAACGGTGTTGAAGGCATTATGGCAGTTCTCTGGCGCTTTACGGCAGAATATCTGCCCTTTATGCTGGGTGCGGTAGTAACAATCAGAGCCTTTGGCAGTGATGTGCTGAATATGGCTTCGATTAAGAGCAAAACTACCGAGGGCAAGAAAAATGAGTAGTTGGCATATGAATTTTGGAATTATTTTGAGGGATGGAAACTGATGAATCAGATTGAAAAAAACAGCCTGCTGATTGTAGCAGGCACTGCGTTATTTATGATTATGTTCGGTATCGGCAGCATTCCGCTGCTGGATCCGGATGAACCGGTATATGCGGAAACAGCTAGAGAAATGCTGGCTGCCGGTGATTTTTTGTCACCGAGAATTTTTGGTAATTTCTGGTATGATAAGCCGCCAATGTATTATTGGCTGGTTGCTGTTGCGCAATTTATTTTTGGTGACGGAGAGTTTGCGGCCCGCTTTCCTGCGGCTCTGATGGCCTGCGGTACTTCCGTTATGATGTATGTAGCTATTACCAGGCTGTTTAATGAACGTGCAGGCTTCTGGTCTGCGATGATTCTTACAAGCTGTGTAGAATTTTTCTATATGGGCAAGGCGGCGGTGACAGATACAACGCTGCTCTTTTTTATGACAGGTGCGCTGCTGAGCTTTATCCATAAGCGTTATTGGCTGATGTATGTGTGCATGGCGCTGGCTACTGTTACCAAAGGTCCTATCGGTATCGTCTTCCCGGGTGCGATAATTTTTCTGTATCTGGTGGTTATGGGCCAGCTGCGTGAGATTTTGCGCATGCATGTTATCCGTGGTCTGCTGCTGTATTTTCTCATTGCATCACCCTGGTATTACGCTATGTATACTGTGCATGGCATGGAATTTATCAATACCTTCCTGGGCTTTCACAATATAACGCGCTTTACGACGGCTGAACATGCTAACCGCGTTACCTTCTGGTATTATTTTCCTGTAATAATCTTAGGCTTGTTCCCCTGGACAGGTATGCTGTGGCAGGCTGCTAAAGCATCTGTAAGCGAAAGCCGTATAGATGATATGCGCAAGCTGCTGTTCTTCCACGTTTGGTGGATTTTCGTGCTGCTGTTCTTTACTATCTGCAAAACAAAGCTTGTATCCTATATTCTGCCGTTGTTCCCTGCTATGGCGGTAATTATCGGCTGGAATATAGCGAGAATGCAAAGCAGACTGCGCCATAATACAACCTTTTACGGTTGGGCGGCAGGCAGCGGTATTATGTTTGTACTGCTTGGCGTGGGCTGGATTATCGGTGCGCAGTATCTGCCGGAGGCTGACTTCAGCCTGGTGATGCTGGGTGTGCTGACCTTGCTTTTGGGTGCAGCGGCAGTTTTCGCTCTGCTGTATTATCGCGATATCGAGCTGGCATCCTGGCTGCATGTGATGATTGGCGCTGTGACGATGTGTGTTGCCTTTGCTTTTGTTTTGCCGGTAATTGCCGACCGATTCAGTGTAAAAACTATGAGCAGCGTGTATAAGGAACAATGTGAGCAGCAGACGCCTGTTTATGTAGACAAGTTCCTGCGCCCCGGCTTCATGTATTATGCAGGCAAACCCGGTATCGAAATGATTCCGCAGACAGGTGCTTTGACAGATGCTTTGCGTGACGGCAGCAAAAAATATCTATTGGTGCGCGGTTTGGAATACCGTCGCGTGCAGAAGGCGGGTCCGTTGCCGAATAATGTGCGCACAGTAAAGGAAATCAGCGATATCTATCTGCTGGAGCAAAATTGAGTATTAATAATCAATTGTTGAGATGCCGTGATAAAACCTAGCCTTTAACAGAAAAAACAGTGGAGGTTTACCGTCAGGTAAATTCCCACTGTTTTTTAGTGTAAAAAAATTTCTTAAACTTTAGCGATTCTATAATTTGTGAGGTTGGTTTTATCTCAGCCTCTTTTCTTATGCAAAAACTCCCCATCCGTCTTACCTTGCGGTAAGAAAGATGGGGAGTTGCTTTTTCAGCTTATATAATTCTTTTAGTCCTGACCGGGAACCTTCAGCACAGCACCGGTAGCAGCGGAGGTAACCAAAGCAGCATAACGTGCCAGGTAACCGCTCTTAACCTTCGGCGGCGGGCATACCCAGTTCTTACGGCGTTCAGCCAGCTCTTCGTCGCTCAGCTTAACATTCAGGGTACGGTTCGGAATATCAATTTCAATGATATCGCCGTTTTCAATCAATGCGATGTTACCACCCTCGCGTGCTTCCGGAGAAATGTGACCGATGCAGGCACCGCGGGTAGCACCGCTGAAACGTCCGTCGGTAAGCAGTGCAACGTCCTTGTCGTGGCCCATGCCTGCCAGTACGGAGGTCGGGTTCAGCATCTCACGCATGCCGGGGCCACCCTTCGGGCCTTCGTAACGGATAACGACAACGTCACCGGAAACAACCTTTTGTGCGCAAATTGCAGCAATAGCTTCATCCTCGGAATTATAAACCTTAGCCGGACCGCTGAAGACCTTCATGGAAGGATCAACAGCACTTTCCTTGACAACGCTGCATTCCGGAGCGATATTGCCCTTCAGAACAGCGATGCCGCCGGTTTTGTTGTACGGATTTTCTACGCTGTGAATAACTTCAGGACGCAGGATTTCCGCATTTTTGATAATCTGACCGACAGTTTTGCCGCTGACAGTCTGGCAGGATTTTTTAATCAGCTTCAGACGGTCAAGCTCGTGCATAACGGCAGGGATGCCGCCGGCTTCGTTCAAATCAACGATGTGGTGGCTGCCACCAGGGCTCATCTTAGTGAGGTACGGAGTTTTCTTGGAGATTTTATCGAACAGCTCCAGCGGCAGGTCGATGCCTGCTTCGTGAGCGATTGCCGGCAGATGCAGTGCGGTGTTGGAGCTGCCGCCGATAGCCATATCAACAGTAATAGCGTTCTTGAAGGCATTGAGCGTCATGATGTCGCGAGGCAGAACGTTTTCCTCCAGCAGACGCATAACAGCCATGCCTGCGTGCTTAGCCAAAGCAATACGCTTGCCGTTATAAGCAGCGGGGATAGTGCCGTTGCCAGGCAGGCCCATGCCAAGAACCTCAGTCAGGCAGTTCATGGTATTTGCAGTGAACAGACCGGAGCAGCTGCCGCAGCCCGGGCATGCACAATGCTCGATTTCTCTGAGCTCTGCTTTATCAATCTGACCGGACTCAAAACGGCCGGCAGCTTCAAATACAGTAGATACGCTGATATCTTTGCCATGGTAACGACCGGGCAGCATCGGACCGCCGCTGACAACAACGGTCGGGATGTTCAGACGAGCTGCTGCCATCAGCATGCCGGGAACAATTTTATCACAGTTCGGAATCAGGATTAAGCCGTCAAACGCATGGCCGTTAGCAACAGCTTCGATGCTGTCCGCAACCAGCTCACGGCTTGCCAGCGGATATTTCATACCGTCATGGCCCATGGCAATGCCATCGCAGATGCCGATAGCCGGGAACTCAATCGGAGTACCGCCAGCTTCCAGCACACCGTATTTGGCTGCCTTAGCGATGGTATCCAGATGCATATGCCCCGGAATGATTTCGTTAGCGGCACAGCAGATGCCGATTAACGGTTTCTTTAATTCTTCTTCAGTATAACCCATTGCATAGAACAGAGAGCGATGGGCTGCGCGGGTTGAACCTTTTTTTACTTGTGTACTGCGCATGTTTCTTTGACCTCTTTCCCTTAAGTAATAACTACTACCGTACTGGCTACTGATAAAGCACCGTATACTTCATCAGGTTTTCCTCGACGTACAGAATGTACGCCATCGTCAACCTTCTTCGTCTCCGGCACTTTCTGAGCAGCCTGCGTGGAATGAACTTAGCAAGCTGCTGATAAAGCACCATATACATCAAGTCGCCTCGACCTTAATGCTTTTTATTGCAGCCAATACGGTTAAAAATAAAAAACAACAGTCCTGAAGTCTTTCAGGGTACTCATAAAATTTTACAATTTTTATAGCCTGATGTCAAATTTTATGGACAAAAAACTACAATTAAGTGTAAGCTTGCACCTTAAAAACTGCATCTTAGTTACATTCTTTACAAACTTGGTAAAATTTAAAAATAATTCACGATTACTGCGTGGAGAATAGTATATAATAGGCGTGTAAAATTGTTGCGAGGTGATTATCATGAAAACTAAATTAACTGAGCTCTTAGGTATAAAATATCCTGTTATCCAGGGTGGTATGGCGTGGACGAGTGACGCTGTGCTGGCTGCGGCAGTTTCCAACGCCGGTGGTGCCGGTATCATCGGCAGCGGCGGCCGTACTGTGGAATGGACACGTGACGAGGTGCGCAAGGCAAAATCTCTGACCGACAAGCCCTTCGGCGTTAACGTTATGCTGATGGCTCCTAACATTGCGGAAATCATTGCTATGCTGTGCGAAGAAAAGGTAGCCTTTGTTACCTTGGGTGCAGGCAACCCTGTACCGCACATTCCTGCTTTTCATGCTGCAGGCATCAAGGTTATTCCGGTAGTGCCTAATGTTAAGCTGGCAAAGCGTATTGAAGCTGCAGGCGCTGACGCTATGGTTATTGAAGGTATGGAGGCCGGTGGTCACATCGGCAAGCAGACTACTATGGCGCTGATGGAAAACGTACTGCCGCAGATTAAATCTGTTCCGGTGCTTGTTGCAGGCGGTATCAGCGACGGTCGTGCGCTGGCTGCAGCTTTGCTGATGGGCGCTGCAGGTGTGCAGATGGGCAGCCGTTTCCTGCTGACTGAGGAATGCCCGGCAAATCCTGCTGCTAAGGAAGCAATTGTCAAAGCAACCGATACTGACAGTGTAGCAACAGGCTATAGCCGTAATCTTGGTGTACGCTGCCTGGCGAACGCTTTTACCGATGCGTATACTGCACGTGAAATTGCCGGTGCTCCCAAAGAGGAGCTGATGGCGATGGGTACAGGCACCAACCGCAGAGGTCTTGTGGAAGGTGATGTTACCAACGGTACCGTTATGTGCGGTCAGAGCCTGAACGTGCTGAATAATATTCTGCCCTGCAAGGATGTTATGGAGCGTATTATTGCTGAAGCCAAAGAGGCTATTGCCAACGTACAGAAAATCGAGCTGTAAGAATTAAAGCAAAAAGCATGCATTGCTGTGAGAAGCGGTGCATGCTTTTTTGCGTTTAAATCTGGTCTGTAATTATTCAGCTTATCTGGTTGCATTCGGGGAACAGGCTGCTTAATCGTTCTATTACTGCGGCAATTTTATCTGCCTCGATGGCAGCGTAATTGATAACAAGCGTGCAGCCGTTATTTTCTTCGGTATTATGACTGTAATCGGAATAGAAGGAAAGGCACATATCTGCTGCCAGTGCTGCCTTGCGTACTTCTGCTTCCGTCAGTTTGGTGTTGATATGCAGTACAAAATGCGTACCGGCGTTGCGTTCGGTTATCTGCGAAACAGCGGCTAGCGGCGAGGAGTGGATGGCAGCCAGAATTTTGTGGCGCTGCTCGCGGTAGTAGTTTTTCATTTTGTTGATATGGCGTTCAAAATAGCCTTCGGAAATGAAGCGTGCCAGCGTATACTGCTCAAAGCTGGATACGGTGCAGCTGTAAAAACTCATGGTCTGCTCATAGCGCTCCAGCAGACGCGGCGGCAGCACCATGTAGCTGATGCGCAGCGAGGGAACCAGGCTTTTGGAGAAGGTGTTCATGTAGATTACGCGGCTTTGCGTATCCTGCGCGTACAGCGGCAGGATAAAGCGACCGGTGTAACGGAATTCGCTGTCGTAATCATCTTCAATTATATAGCGCTTGCGGATACGGTTAACCCATTCAAACAGCTCCAGCCTGCGTGTTACGGGCATGACAATACCGGTAGGGAAATGGTTGGCTGGGGAAAGATGTACTACGTCGGCACCGCTTTCCTCCAGCTTGTCAATCATCAGGCCGTTGTCATCAATGGGGATGTACTTCCAGGGATTGCCGAAGCTGGCGGAGATGGAGGCGAATTTTTTATAGCCCGGTTCTTCGATGGCGAAGGTGCAGGCATGGCCGAACATCTGCAGCAGGCGGCCGTAAAGATATTCCGTACCGGCGCCGATGATAATTTGCGAAGGATCAACCTGCATAGCGCGGTTATGTGCCAGATAGTCGGCAATAGCCTTACGCAGTTCGTAGACGCCCTTGTAGGGAACGGTTTTGAGCAGCTCTTCGTTGTGCACGGAAAGTGTTTCGCGCATCAGGCGTGTCCATGTAGCGAGTGGGAAGTTTTGCAGGCTGATGCGGTTGGCCTTGAAGTCGGCAAAGTATTCACGCTCTGCTGCCTCCGGCAGCATCGCTGCTGCAGCCTTGCGGCGCACGCGGTAGCTGCTGACGTCTTCTACGAAGTAGCCTTTCTTTTCGCGCGAGGTGATGTAGCCTTCTACCGCCAGTTGGGCGTAGGCGTTGGCCACGGTGATGATGCCCACGCTCAGATGCTGTGCCAGCGTGCGCTTGGAGGGCAAGCGTTCGCCTGCCTGCAGCCTGCCGCTGATGATATCCTGACGGATGCATTGGTATAAGTAATCATAGAGCGGTGTGCTGCCGCGTTTATCCAAATCATATGTTAACATGAGTGATATTTCTCCTTGGTTCTAAAATATTTTTGCTTTTTGATTCTTTTAATAGGACCATTTTGATTATACAATAGTGACATCAAAAAAACAAGTCCCGTCACAATGGTGTGAAGGGCAAGAGCCAAATGAGGAGGTTTATCATTATTATGGAAAAAGTAAAATTACAAGCACAATATGGTTTATATATTAACGGAGAGTGGCGCAATGCATCCGACGGCGCAACCTATAATGCAGAAAGCCCTGCCGACGGCAGCCATCTGGCAGTTTGCGCCCAAGGCAGCCGTGAGGATGTAGAGGCAGCCTCCGCAGCAGCTTGGGAAGCGTTTAAAACCTGGAAAAAGACTACCCCGGCACAGCGTGCCGCTTTGCTGAATAAAATTGCCGATATTATTGATGCTAACAAAGAACATCTGGCAATGGTAGAAAGCATGGATAACGGCAAGCCGATTCGTGAAACCATGAACGTGGATATTCCGATGGCGGCGGAGCATTTCCGTTATTTTGCCGGCTGCATCCTGGCGGAGGAAGGTCAGGCTTCCGTACTTAACGAACAGTTCCTGTCTATCATCCTGCGTGAGCCTATCGGCGTAGTCGGTCAGATTATTCCCTGGAATTTCCCGTTCCTGATGGCAGCGTGGAAGCTGGCGCCGGTGTTGGCAGCAGGCGACTGCACCGTACTGAAGCCTTCCAAGGAAGCAAGCCTTTCTATTTTGGAATTTGCACGTCTGATTGACGGCGTATTGCCAGCAGGTGTTTTCAATGTTATTACCGGCGCGGGAAGCAAAACCGGTCAATATATGCTGGAGCACAAAGGCTTTGCCAAGCTGGCCTTCACCGGCAGTACCGAGGTTGGCCGCAATGTAGGTTTGGCGGCGGCAGAACGCATTATCCCGGCAACATTGGAGCTGGGCGGTAAAAGTGCCAACATTTATTTTGATGACTGCGATTTTGATCAGGCCATCGACGGTGCTCAATTAGGTATTCTCTTTAACCAAGGTCAGGTTTGCTGTGCCGGCAGCCGTATCTTCGTGCAGGATACCATTTATGATAAATTCGTACCGGCTTTAGTACAAGCTTTCAATAAGGTTAAGGTGGGCCTGCCGTGGAATGATGATACTCAGATGGGTTCTCAAATCAACGAAACCCAAATCAAGAAAATCCTGAGCTATGTTGAAATTGCTAAGCAGGAGGGCGCTACTATTGCCTGCGGCGGTGAACGCTTTACCGAGGGCGAGCTGGCCAAGGGTGCATTTATGAAGCCGACGCTGATTACCAATGTAACCAACGATATGCGTGTGGCGCAGGAGGAAATCTTCGGACCTGTTGCCGTAGTTATCAAATTCCACGATGAGGATGAGGTTGTGGCTATGGCTAATGACAGTGAATACGGCCTCGGCGGTGCTGTCTGGACTAAGGATATTAACAAGGCTATCCGTGTGGCACGCAACGTGGAAACCGGTCGTATGTGGGTGAACACCTACAATCAGATTCCGGAACATTCTCCCTTCGGCGGCTACAAAACCTCCGGTATCGGCCGTGAAACTCACAAGATGATTTTGAACCACTATACACAAGTGAAAAATATTATGATTAATCTCAGTTATGCTCCTTCTGGGTTTTATCCTCAGGACTGACGATTAATAAACAGGATTATTCCTGAATAGTTGCGCAAAAAAAGCTCCGGCGGTTGCCGGAGCTTTTTTGCTGGAAGACATTGCCGAAGGGCGCTGAAATTTTGATATAACAGGTGTTGCTAAATAATAAAAAACAAGAAGCCAGTTTTTCGATGCATAATAATGTTATAAATGAAATAGTATAAAGGTTTAACCTTGCAGTTGATTGACTATACAAGTACGTGAGTGTATAATAAATATTGGATAAATGGTTGTTAGATAAGTGTGCGGATAGCATGCCTTAAATAACAATCAAATTTATTTGCGCAAGGAATAGCAGATTTATCGATATTGAAAATAGGGGAGTATGGATGTGTATAAGAATAACCAAAAAATCGTTTTAATATTTTTATTTGTATTATTGGATTATCTGGCAATTGTAGCAGCGGAGCAGAGCGCAGTTTTTTTGCGCAATTTTTTCTTTAACGCAACAAGTTTGCATATTTCCTGGTTGAATTTCTGGGTAGTATTCCCAGTTCTTTATATGGTATTTTTTAATATGCGTCAGCTTTACAGCCGACGGATGCCTTTTTACAAAGAGGTTGAGCAGATTTTTCATTCCTGCCTGTATGGTACGGCAGCATTGGTATTTGTGCTTTATGTAGCGCAAATTGCGGAAAGGACCAGCAGGCTTTTTGTATTGCTTTTTGCCGTTTTGGTTTTCCTGTTTATTGCTATCCTGCGTTATGCAACTAAGAAGTACCTGATAAAAAAACAGCTGTTGCAGATTCCGGTGCTGATTATAGGCGCCGGCAAAACGGCAGAGCTGCTTGCGCAGGCAATTAGCAGTGACGTTGGCATGGGTTATAAGATTGTCGGCCTGTTAGAGGATAACAAGGTACAGCATGGTATTTTGGACCGATATCCGGTATTGGGAGGCTTTGCTGATGCCGAAAAGGTTATTGCCCAAACCGGTGTGAAGCGCGTGTTTATTGCTGCGCCGGGTTTGCGGGATGAGGCTTTGGGTTTGCTGATTTACCGAATTCAGCCTTTAGTGGAAAACATCGGTGTAGTTCCGAACTTTGTTGGTATACCGACGGGCGGTTTGGAAATTGAGAGCCTGTTTAATGAGAAGCTGGTTGTGCTGCGCTTGAAGAATAATTTGGCAAGACCGTTTAACAGAATGCTGAAAACTGTATTTGACTATACGCTGACAATTATCGGTACAATTGCGATTTCACCGATTTTGCTGTTTATCGCTGTTTGGATTTATAAGGACAGCCCCGGCCCCATAATTTTTAAGCATATCCGTATCGGTAAGGACGGCAAGCCGTTTCCTTGCTACAAATTCCGCAGTATGTGTGTGGATGCCAAAGAAAAGCTGGCAGAGCTTTTGGCTAATGATCCTGCGGCGCGTGAAGAATGGGAACGTGATTTTAAGCTTAAAAATGACCCGCGTATTACAAAAAGCGGTGCTTTCCTGCGTAAGACCAGCCTTGATGAGCTGCCGCAGATTTTTAACGTGCTGAAGGGTGAAATGAGCCTTGTCGGACCAAGGCCTATTATTCAGGAGGAGTTGGAGCGTTACGGCGAATATGTGGGCGATTACCTGATGGTGAAGCCTGGTATTACCGGCATGTGGCAGGTGAGCGGACGCAGTGATATCGAATATCACGAGCGCGTGCTGCTTGACAGCTGGTATGTGCGCAATTGGAGCGTGTGGATTGATATTGTGATGCTGTTTAAGACTTTTGCTGTTGTGGCGATGAGAAAGGGTGCGTATTAACTGTATATGTTTAACAAAATGAGGGAATTTAATACTGTAGAAGGCTGAATGATGAAAAACATAAATACAATTATGTGTTACGTAACAGAAGTAGTATTTGGATTCTTATTATGACATGAACTGTGTAATTTAAAGTGAGCTGAAATTTGCGGAAAGGGAATTGTGCTAAATTGAATAACAGAATTGAGTGGATAGATGCTTTAAAGGGATTTGCGATATTGACTGTCGTTATAGGTCATTGCGCTGACGGTATATTATCTGCAGGAATGTATAGTCAGTATAAATTTGAATTGCAGGCGCTTTATGATGCAATTTATTCATTTCATATGCCGTTGTTTTTTATAGTCAGCGGTTTTGTTTTTTGGCTTAGCAAAAGCTATAATAAATATAAATCTAAGGTTCTTGATTTTGTGATTGTTTATCTGATCTGGGATTTTTTGACATGGTTGGTGAAGTTTTTACTTGGTGCTAAAGTAAATAAGCAGGTTGGATTTGAGGAGCTTTTGGGTATTTTTTATCACCCTATTGCTCCAATGTGGTATCTTTATGTACTTATAATCTTTTATCTGATTTTTTCTGTTTTAAATATAAAAAAGGTTACGTTTCCTGTGGTTGCTTTATGTGGAGTTGTTGCAATTACTTCTAAAATCATGAATTTAAATATAGGAGTTATAAATCAACTTCTCTATCACGCATACTTTTTTATCATGGGGGTATATTGTTCAAACAAAATTATATACGAAGCTAAAAACACCGCATGTTTGTATGTCTTGTATGGTTTTGGCGTTCAATATATATCTGTACTTTAATCATTTCATGATAGGTGTCTATGTAAATGCATTTGAAATATTTGTCGTAGCCAATATAGCTTCGCTTATTTGTTTTTATACGATAGCTAAAATGAAAGTATATGAAGTACTGAAAGTAATAGGGGAGAACACTTTACAGATTTATGTAATTCACTGCTTTGTTACTGCAGGTTTGAGGTTGGTATTTAAGGTTGCGGGTATAAACAGTTTACTCTTATATATGGTTGTCGGAACTATTTTAGGCGTGCTTATTCCTGTGTTTATTGCTAAATTTTGTACAAGGATTTATTGCCTTAACTTTGTTTTTCAACCGACTAAAACTATACAATATATAAAGCGATAAAGTATTAATGAATTGGCATTGTTAGCCAGAAAGGGTGCGTATTGATGAGTGAAGTATTGCCTTGTAATGAATCTTTAAGAGAATTCAAGATTGCTTCAACAAAAGCTACACAAGACGCATATTTGAAATACAAGGAAAGTGAGAATAACAAGCTTATTCAGATATCACATATTACAACTTTGGTTATAATTGCTTTGCTTGCTGTAACAAAAGGGCATAAAATAGCAGCTTTATTGTTAATATTTAGTTTGATATCGGTATTTAGCTCATATATTTGTTTCTATTTTTATGACTTTCATAATGCTAATGTCAACACATATGCTATGTTGCAAGCTTATGCTGAAGCCTATGGTGTAAATGGGTTAAGCGAAAAAGATATCGTATTTTTTAGAGAAGAACAGAAGAGCTTTATTAAATATCGTACTATATACTGTTGTTTAATAGGATTTAGTTTTATCTTTATAGTATTAGCTACTATCTCTATTTATGATATTTTACCTGTTTAAATTAGGCTCTGTCACAACAAATGGTTGATTTTTGACGAGAAATAGCGTATAATAATAGTAAGAAACAGTACCACCGAAGGAGGTAATTGGATATGCCTACTATCAAAGACGCATTAGATATTATCGGTAAGTTGACTGTCGCAGAGCAGGAAAGCCTTAAAACAATGCTTTTAAGTCCTGCCTTTGTAAAGTCTTTGAATATTGAAGATTTCGTAGCAAAGGAACGCTTTGCAAATGGTCGTGTATGCCCTCTTTGTGGCTGTATCCATGTGGTTCGCAATGGTCATCGTAAAGATGGCACACAGCGATATGTATGTAAGGATTGTGGCAAGTCCTTCGTGATTGCTACGAACTCCATTGTGTCTGGTACAAGAAAAGACTTGTCCGTGTGGGAGCAGTACATTGATTGTATGATGAATGGCTTATCCATTCGTAAGACTGCTGTTGCTTGTGGGATTCACAGAAACACCGCATTCCTTTGGAGACACAAGATTTTGGATGCACTTCAGAATATGGCAGACGATGTTACCCTTGACGGCATTATTGAGGCTGACGAAACTTTTTTCGCCATCTCGTACAAGGGCAATCATAGCAAGAGTAAGACATTTGCTATGCCACGCAAGGCTCATAAGCGTGGTCATTCTACACATATCAGAGGCTTGTCCCAAGAAAAGGTATGTGTTCCTTGTGCGGTTAATAGGAATGGCTTGTCTATCTCCAAGATTACGAATACTGGTAGAGTTTCTACAAGAGATTTACATCATATTTATGATGGTAGGATTAAGACCAATTCCACTCTTGTTACGGACAAGATGAACTCCTATGTGAGATTTACAAATGCCAATGGCATTGACCTTGTGCAGTTAAAGACTGGCAAAGCCAAGAAAGGCATTTATAATATCCAACATATCAATAGCTACCATAGCCAGCTAAAGAGGTTTATGCGTGGCTTTAACGGTGTTTCTACCAAGTATCTGAACAACTATCTTGTGTGGAATAACCTTGTAAATTACGCCAAAGAAAGCGACATGGAGAAAAGGAACATCTTCTTAACTTTTGTTTTGGCAACATTGAAAACTGCTAAATGCAGAGATTTATCAAACAGACCAGCAGTTCCTCTGGTCGCCTAATTAGAATTTGTGGAGATGATAAGATGGTCAATATAACAGATGTAAAACAGATTCTTCAATTTGCAATAGATGCGGAGATTAAAGTCTTTCTTGATGGTGGATGGGGTGTAGATGCTCTTCTTGGATATCAGTCAAGAGCCCATAATGATATTGACATTTTTGTAGAAAAGAACGATTATCAGAACTTTATAGAAATAATGAAAGCTAATGGCTTTTATGAGATTAAGATGGAATATACAACATTGAACCATACTGTATGGGAAGATTTGAAAAACAGAATTATTGATTTGCATTGTTTTGAATATACGGACGAAGGTGAAATTCTTTATGATGGGGATTGTTTTCCGGTAGAAACTTTTTCGGGTAAAGGAAGAATTGAGGAAATAGAGGTTTCCTGTATTGAACCATATAGTCAAGTAATGTTCCATCTGGGATACGAGTTTGATGAAAATGATGCACATGATGTGAAGTTATTGTGTGAGACACTTCATATCGAAATTCCAAATGAGTATAGATAACTGCAAATAACAGTTTGTAGGGGAGTTCTGATACTCCCCTATAAAAATGGCTATTTATGGCTCATTGTATAATGAAATTGCACACCTGAAAAATTGAATAAAAAATAGTCCATTGTGATACCTTTGTGTTAAGATTAAGTTGCTACACAAAAACTAACTAAGGAGTAATCACAATGGACTACACCAAAGATATCACAAATCATCAAAAAGGTAAACACTTTTCTTTAGGAGACCGCAGGGAATTACAAGGAATTCTGTCTGACAGCTCTAAACAGTATTCTCTTCGTCAGCTGGCAAAGTATTTTAACTGTGCTCCAAATACTATCAGGAATGAACTCAAGCGTGGTGCTCATCCTCATACCGGTAGATATGGAGCTGCTCGTGCTCAACGTGCCTATATTGCTAGCCATAGCAACAGTATTTGCAAGTCTAAAAGATTTCTTACAAGTAATTTTGTTACTTGGACTGTTCGAAAAGTATTGCAAGAACACTGGTCTTTGGATGCCTGCCATGGCTATGCCCTAGACAATCATCTATTTCCTCTCAAAGAAATTGTGTGCGTAAAGACTCTCTATAACTATGTAGATTCCATGCTGCTTAGATTGCGCAACATTGACCTTCCATTAAAGGTAAGAAGACGTAGAACAACCCGCAGCATAAAGAAAAATCTGAAGCATATGGGTCGCAGCATAGACGAGAGGGATTCTAATGTGGATGAACGCAATGAATTCGGTCATTGGGAAATAGATACTGTTATAGGAAGTAAAAGCAAGAGTGACAACGTGGTGTTGACTCTTGTGGAACGTATAACACGCAAGTATATCGCACTGAAAATAACTAGTAAAACATCCTTTGCTGTTAACGAAGGCATTGCTTACCTAAAGGAATACTATGGTACTAAATTCAGTCAGGTGTTTAAGACAATTACTAGCGATAATGGAAGCGAGTTTGCAGAACTCTCGCAAATAGAGAATGACACTTCTATAAAAATATACTTCGCACATCCTTACAGTTCTTGGGAAAGAGGCAGTAATGAGCGCCATAATGGTTTGCTCAGAAGATTCATCCGAAAAGGAAAGAGGATGGACAATTATAGCTACGAAGATATTATGTTTATCGCTGATTGGTGTAATTCACTTCCAAGGAAGATTCTGGGATATAAAACTCCAGATGAACTGTTTGACTTTGAGTTGGATAAGATCTATGCATCTTAATTTTCAAAAAGTGTGCAACTTCTTATTGCAATTTAGAAAATGGCTATTTATCAACTGTTTGTTGTGACATAGCCTTAAATTATTATCAATTGTAACGTGTCATGAAAGGATATATTTTAATTAACTATGAGACAGTATAGATTAGAGTTGCACGTACACACGACATATTCACATGATAGCATAATGCCGTTTTGGTTGTTATACATGAAATGTAGGTTTTTAGGAATAACTCATGTAGCTATTACAGAACATAATAATATAAAAGGTGCATTAGCATTTAGAGATTATTGTCGTTCAAAAGGTGATTTTGTAAAAGTAATTATTGGTGAAGAAATTATGACTGATAAAGGTGAGATTATAGGTTTGTTTCTAAACAAAGAAATTAAGCCTATGCAATCACCGAAGGAAACAATAAATGCAATTTTAAAGCAGAAAGGCATCGTATATATACCTCATCCGTTTGATAAGAAACGCTATAAAACAGTTTTGGATGAGCAGTCTATTTCAGATAACTGTAAATACATTGATTGCATTGAGTGCCATAATGGGCGGAATATTGCTGATGAATACAGTATAAAGCAAGAAGAAATTGCTGATAGGTATGGCCTACAAAAGGTTATTGGCTCTGATGCGCATACTATTTTTGAAGTTGGGCGTAACTTTATGGATGTATTAATTGATCCTAAAGATGCTGAAAGCTTTAGATGTGCAATAAAATCAGCGACGTTTAATAAAAAAAAATGCTTGCGCTTTTGCCATATATTTACGAAAATAGATAGAGCAATAAAGTTTTTGAGAAAAGGAGATATCAATGGATTGTATAGAATTATCAATAAAAAAATTAGATGAAGTTTGTTGTAATTTTGCGCATGAAATAAAAAAAGAATATCAACCTGATATGGTTATATATCTTGCGAAAGGAGCATATCTTATTGGCAAGTCAATGAGTGATGTATTCGGTGTTCCTCTTATAGCAGTTGGCTCAACTAGAGATGGAAATGAATTAAAAGAAAAATTGGCTTTGTTATTAGGAGTGCTACCAAGATGGTTATGTAATTTTTTACGTCGAATAGAGTTAAAAAGTAATGTGCATGGGCATAAAAAAGAACGACATATTAAATTTTTAGATAATGTAGCATTTTTGAATATACAAAATAGTAACTTGAAAATTTTACTCGTAGATGATTCTGTTGATACTGGAAGTTCTATTTTAGCTGCAAAAAAACTCATAAAAAGTAATTTTTCTAACTATGTAATTAGGGTTGCAGCATTAAATGTTATGTCACAGAGTAGAGAAAATGTAAAAGTAGATTACTATTTATATACTGATAAAATGCTTAGAACGCCTATGTCTAAGGATTCTAGGGAGTATAGAAAATTTTTAGAAATGTATTCAAATAAGGCAAGGGAGTAATTTTGATGATTGAATTAAGTAATGAAGAACTTAAAGCGATAGAATTAGGAATTCTAAAAGATGTAGCTGCATTTTGCGATGAAAAAGGTATAAAGTATTTTTTGTGTGGTGGAACTTTATTAGGGGCAGTCAGGCATAAGGGATTTATTCCTTGGGATGATGATGTTGATATAGCTATGCCTAGAGATGATTATGATAGATTTTTAAGAGAATACAATAAAAAAGAATCTATATACAGGGTAAATTCAATTGAAAATAATTGCAAATGGCATATGTCATTTGCAAGAGTGGAAGACTATACAACTACATTAATTGAAGGGACTTTGAAAAAGAAGTATAGGAATTGTCATGCTTTCGTTGATGTTTTCCCTATAGATGGAATACCGGCTAATAAATTAAAAGAAAAAATATTTATGATTAAACAGAAAATTTGGGGTATCATTATTAATGCCTCTGCATTTTGCTTTTTGCCGAGTAAACATTATTCTGATTCCAAAGATAGTAATGTTTCGCTCAAAAATACGATTAGAACGTGTTTGAAGTTTGTTGCAATTTGCTTATTTTCAATGATAAATACGCAGTTTATTGCCAAAATCATTAATAAAAATTCTAGAAAATATAAATATAATGAAAGTGATTATATCGGCTTAACAGTTTTTGTATGGAATTGGAAGTTTGAGAAAGCTAAAGCTGTGTCTTTCGAAGAACGAATAAAATTTAAATTTGAGGATTGTGAGTTTTGGGGTCCAAAAGGTTATGATGAATACTTAACATCAACTTATGGTGATTATATGGTTCCACCGCCAGTTGAATGCCAAGTATCACATCATTCTTTCAAAGTATATAAAAACGAGGTGTGAAAATGGAATTATATGTTGATGAAAATATAAAAAATACAGAAAGAGTTTTTCCACAGCAAGGTAGATATGGGTATAAACGCTATGATATGAATGAAAATCCAGAAGGATTGCCTAAAGACTTTGTTGATAGCGTGTTAAAAGAGATAACACCTGAATTTTTAGCTGTATACCCTGAGCCAGACAGATTTTTAAATAAATATGCCGATTTTATTGGAGTTCAATATGAAAATGTATTAGCCACCAATGGTTCGGATATGGCAATACGCTATATTTTAGAAACTTTTGGAGAACAAGGGAAAGAGGTAATTACTGTAGCGCCATCTTTTGAAATGTATTGGGTTAATTGTTGTATTTTAGGGTTAAAACACGTTCCAATATCATATGAAGAAGATTTAAGTATGGATGTAAATAAAATTATTAATGCAATTAATCCAGATACGAGGATTGTAGTTTTATTGAATCCTAATAATCCTGTAGGAAATGTTTATACTGAAAAAGAAATACAATTAATTATCAATAAAGCTAAATCAATGAATGCTATTGTAATAATCGATGAAGCCTACCACTATTTTTATCCTAATACATTTTTACAATATGCTTTGCAAGAAAATAATGTAATTGTATTGAGAACTTTTTCTAAGTTATTTTCTCTTGCTGCATGTCGCTTGGGTGTAGTTATTAGTAATCCGGAGATCATTCATTATATAAAAAATGCCAAATTGACGTTTGATGTAAACTCTTTTGCATTATTATTTGGCGAAAAAATAATAGACAATCCGCAATTAATAGATAATCTGATTTCTACAGAGAAAGAGGGAAAAGATTTTACTTTAAAATCTTTAAAAGAAAAAAAATATGATTGTAAAGATTGTAGAGGTAATTTTATATTTGTAAAACCTAAACATGATGCTAGTATTATTGCTCAAAAATTAGAAACGGAAAAAAATATATTAGTACATCCATATTCTAATCCTCTTTTAAAAGAGTTTATTCGTGTTTCAACTGGATCAAAAAAATCTATGCAAGCTTTTTTAGATGCATTTTTTGAAGTAGATAGCAAAGATTAAAAGAAAAGGCGTGATAACTATGACAAAGGTAATCACATATGGAACTTTTGACCTTTTTCATGAAGGTCATTACAAATTGTTGCAAAGGGCAAAGGCTTTAGGTGATTACCTAATTGTTGCTGTCACCTCCGATTATTTTGATAAGTGCAGAGGTAAATTTAATGTTCATGATTCCTTAATGGCAAGAGTAAAAAATGTTGAAAAAACAGGATTTGCTGATGAAATTATCATTGAGGAGTATTTTGGTCAAAAGATAGATGATATAAAAAAATATGGAGTAGATATTTTTACAGTTGGCTCAGACTGGGTAGGTCATTTTGATTACTTGTCTGAATATTGTAAAGTGGTTTATCTTGATAGGACACAAGGTATTTCCAGTACTCAGATTAGAAACTCTCACAATATTAAATTAGGAATTATTGGTAATGAAGATATCTTAAAACGATTTTTAGATGAATTTAATTATGTTAGTGGTATGGAGATAGCAGGTATTTACTGCAATAACAAAGCAAAGCCTAAAAGTGAATTAAAACAGTTTATTGATGTGGTATCATTATTCGAAGAAGTTGATGCTGTATATATTAATCTTCCTTTAAAAGAGCGCTTTGATTTTATGAAAAAAGCGTTGTTGGCAGGAAAACATGTACTTACTGAATTCCCATTTTGTAATAATATTGAACAAGCTAAAGAATTGCTTGATATTGCAAGTTCAAAAAAACTTGTGTTAATGGAAGGATTGAAGACCGCTTATTGTCCGGCGTTCGGTAAACTGATTTCTTTAGCAAAAAGTGGTGTTATAGGTAACATTCTTAATGTAGAGGCTAGGTTTACACAGATTTTAGGAGAACACCTGCAAGAGCAGGTAAGAATAGCTGGTGGCAGTATAGAATCATTAGCAGCATATCCTTTGCTAGTCATTTTTAAATTATTAGGAACTAAGTATAAAGATATAAAATTTGCTTCTCATTATGAAAATGGTGTAGATGTTTTTTCAAAAATAGATTTTATATTTGATGGAGCAATTGCTAATGCTACAGTTGCAATTAATGCAAAAGCTGAAGGTAATTTGGTTATAACCGGTACCAAGGGTTATATTTATGTTCCTGCTCCTTGGTGGAAGACAGATTACTTTGAAGTTAGGTATGAAGATATAAACAAAAATACGAAATATTTTTACAAATTTGAGGGAGAGGGTTTGCGCTATGAGCTTGTTGAGTTTGTCAGAAGTATTCAAGATGGAAGGTTGGACAATATTATTTTAACAAGAGATGAAATATTTAGTGAGTGCATGGTTATAAGTAGATATAATGAACAAAGTGGAGTACAAGCTTTTTAACTGTGGGGTGAATTTATGAGCAAGCAGAGATTCTTAAAAGGCGAGGAAGTAGATGGATACTATATTGACGAAAATATGAAAAAATTTTGGTTAAGTGAACATGATATTTTAGAGAAGTTGATCGCAGTTTGTAAAAAATACAATTTAAAATATTTTTTAGCTAGAGGCACATTATTAGGATGTATTAGGCATAAAGAATTTACTGGGAAGTTTTTTTCCCAAACTGTGGATACTGATAAAAATTATTATAGACCGCATGTACAGATTAGAAACTCAGAAACTACAGCAATAGTTGAGCATGAAAAAGGACTAGAATTCAATCAAGGAATTTTTATTGATATTTTTCCTCTTGATGCTGCACCTAATAATAGAGTAAAATGGTTCTTTCATTCAAGATTGACATATTTAGTTAATGGTATAGGGTATGCTGCTGTTATGATAAATCCCAAGGTAAATGAAAGCATACTTAAGATTATAGCACATTATTTAGCTAAACCGATTTTCTGGTTTATAGATTATCATACATACTTTAATTGGTTTGAAAAAATCATAGCAAAGTATAATAATGAAAAGTATTTAGATATAGGAGAGATATCTTTTGACTACCATGACAAATGCATCTGGAAACGCGAATGGTTTAACGAAACAGTAGAGTTAGATTTCGAGTATATAAAAGCGTCATGTCCGGTAGGGTATGATTTAGTTTTAAGTAAGACTTTTGGTGATTAATTATATGACACCTGTAAAAGAACAATCATATCATGGAAATGTTATTTTTGATACGGAAAAGTCATATAGAGCGTATATAGTATCGTCAGAAAGGAAAAATCAATGATACAAAAGCCATTAATTAGTATAATTGTACCAGTATATAATGTTGAAAATTATATAAACAAATGTGTCGATTCAATAAAAAATCAAAGTTATTCAAATTTAGAAATAATATTGGTCGATGATGGATCTACAGACAGATCTGGAGAGATTTGCGATGAGTTAGCTATTAACGATAATAGAATAATAGTAATTCATAAGAAGAATGGTGGCTTAAGTGATGCTCGTAATAGTGGACTAAAAATAATGAAAGGAGAGTATATAGGATTTGTTGACAGTGATGATTATATAGATTCTAATATGTATGAACATATGTTGCGTTATATGTTAGATAATCAATTAGACGTTGTGATGTGCGGTACAAGTAGCGTTTTTGGAGAAAAAGAAGTAACTAGTAAAAAATTTGATTCATATATTTTAACTGATAAAGAAGATATTATAGAAGACGTATATGCTAAGTCTTATGAGGGTTCTACGACAACAGTTTGGAATAAGTTATTTAAAAGAAAAATTTTTAGCAAGTTATACTTCAAATTGAATACCACATTTGAAGATGATGAAATTGTTCTATCTTGGATTAATAGAGTTTCTCGTTATGGAAGAATTTCTAATCCGTTTTACAAATATGTTCAACGTGATGGATCGATAACACATAGAAAAAAATATAAATCATCTATCTTTGATGTGATTAATATTTATGAAAAAAGTCGTTCTATAATTTATAGAGATTATAGAAAAGTATCAGAATCAGTTAATTACAGATATTGGTGGGCGCATAGGTGTGCCTTAGATATGTTATTAGGATGCGTAGATTATAGAGAGCATATAAATGATGCATATCAAATACAATCAAGAATTAGAAAAAATATTATTAGCATTATTAACAATAAATACAATTCAGAAAAACAGTTACTTGCATATGTTTTAATAGCATTAAATTTAAATATTTACAAAAAAGCAAAAGATATATATGATAAAAACAGTGTATAATAATCATAGAGGTGTATCATAAAAATAAGTATAATGTCAATGCAAAGAGTCATAAACAATAGAACTCTACTTAGAACTTATGCTTTAAAAAGAATAATAGAAAGCTTAGGACATTTAGTTGAATTTTTTGATTTAGAGTAGAATCTTAAGGATTATCTAAGGAAGGCTTTAAAGATATGTTACGATCTTCCTTTCCTAATATATATATGGCGCTTTCAGAAAAACATTATGAAATTAAATTTAAAAAAGCAAATTAATTTTATTAATAAATAATATGAAGTGTAAAATTAAAAATAACTATATGAGTGTTTTGAAGTTATCACATAATTATAGTCCTGTATTAGACATATTAGTATTTGGAAGTGATGAAGTGTTTAATATGGTTCAGTATGTAAATTTATACAATGCCCATGTTTGGGAGTTGTATGGGGCTAATAACCAAGCTCAAAAACTTGTTAGTTATGCTACATCATTTGATTCCATAGCTTTAACGGCTTCCTGCTATAGCTATCATAAGTTAGCTGAAAATGAAATGCCCCATAAGTGTATTCAACTGATGTGGTGTGTGCTACTTATTTTATTACCCATAGCATTATTGTTCGCAGAAAGCTCAATGAGCAATTTACAGAGTGTGAGTATAATTGCTGCATTTCCAATAGGCATTGTTATTTTGGTGATAGCATGGAGTTTTTTGAAGGATGCTAGAGAGTATACAAATAAATAAAAATGAATTAATAGTTATACTGATACTGATACTGATACTGATACTCTAATCGGAGGTGAACTAATGCTCTTATCAATCATAATCCCCATATATAATTCAAAACTGTATTTAAATAAATGCATTTCGTCAATTGTAAGCCAACTTGATACTGATGCTGAAATCATCTGCGTTGATGATGGTAGTACAGATGGAAGCGAAGTAATATGCGATGAATTTGCTGCTAATTATGATAACGTAAAGGTTTTTCATAAGCCTAACGGTGGTGTGAGCAGCGCACGCAATCTTGGCTTAGAAAATGCCAGTGGAAAATACATTGCCTGGGTTGATTCTGACGATTATGTTGCTGATAATTGGTATTTAGCAATCAAGGAAATACTTTTGCAAGACTATGACATTGTGTGCTTTGATTATTTTCGTGTTGAAAATGACAGGTCTAAAAAGATGGCTTATGGTGGGAAATCCCGCATCCTGAATAAAGCAGCGTATATAGCGGAATTAACTCTTGACGAGAAAGTGCTTAGTTATCTTCCCACTCGTGTTTTTAAGAAGGTTTTGTTTACTGAGCTTAAGTTTCCAAGAGATATTTCCTTGATGGAAGATTACTCGATTATACATAAGCTATTTTATGATGCTGAGAAGATATACTATCTTGCAGAGCCATTATATTTTTATATTATAAGAAATGACAGTGTTTCTCATTCTGTTCATCTGGGCAATTGCTTTAAGGCTATGTTCATAGCTAAAGAACGCTATCAATGGCTTACTGCCAGAGGAGTAAAAGTATCTGATGTAGCTTATTTAAAGCACTATATTTATTTTGTAGTCGCAGTAATAAAAGAGCAGGAATGTGATAGCTGGAAAAAGGAACTGGAGCTTTGTCATCAGGAAATTTCTCTTAATATAAAAGCCTTGCTGCTTAGTAAAGATGTTAGCATAAAAAATAAAGTAAAATATGTCATGGAATATACTAACACACTAAATATAGCTTATAAAATATTATCTTTTGTAAAATTCGGGGGGGTAAACCATAAGAGTTTATCCTTTAACAGTTATGTGAGTAGTTATACATTTGTGGCAAGGTCTGGTGCTTTGCCATGCTGATAAGTGTAATTGTGCCTGTATATAACGTTGAAGCTTATCTAGAAAAATGCGTAAATTCTATTTTGCATCAGACTTATGAAAATATTGAAGTTATTCTCATTGATGATGGCAGCACAGATAATAGTGGAGCGATATGCGACGCGTTAGCTGCAGATGATTTACGTATAAAAGTTTTGCATAAGTCTAATGGTGGCGTGAGCAGTGCCCGTAATCTGGGGATTTCAGTAGCTTCTGGTGCTTATATTTGCTTTGTTGATAGTGACGATTGGCTTGATATAGATTATTTCGAGCTTGTTGCCCCTATATTAATCAAGCAAAAACCAATACTGTTGCAGAACAATTATGTTAAGGATGATGGCGAAGGAAAGATAACCTGTAAGTTTTTACCATCGGAAGATTTTAACTGTACTGCAAAACAGGCTTTTTACGAAATGGCAACTGGTTGTCATTATGGATGGGAACCGGTTGCTTCATTTTATGAAGCAACTGCCTGTAAAAAGGTTAAGTTTGATACAAATATTGTTTATGGTGAGGATTTACTGTTCAGGTTCCAATTTTGCCAATTGAATGATGGCCGGTATATTTATCATTATCTGCCCAAGTATCATTATTTTATTCGTGAAAATAGTGCTGTTAATAGCTATAGCATATATAAGAAGGTTAATGATTTAAAAGTATTTGAACGGATTATGCCTCAGGTGGAGAAGTCTACTAAAAAAATCTTACTAGAAGAAAGTTATATCCCAAGGCTTGTCGGCTATTATCGGTTAGGTATCAACAGCAATGAGCCTAAGGATATAGCAGCAGCGAAGATTATTAGAAATAAGATTAAGAAAAATGTTTTAACATATTGTAAAGATAACAATCTTAGTGCTGTATTGAAAATAAAGCTGATAGCTTCTTTACTGCCTAAAAGAGTGCTTGGTTTTATTTATTACTTGTACAAAGTAATAAATAAAGCAGCTCACTAAAGTAGTATGTAATAATACAAAAAACATCCATGTACTTGAGTGCGCAGGCGGAGGCAGAAAACTAAATCTTATATGCCTGTAGCACTAAGCTATGTAGTTATATTAAATAATATATTGATGTGTATAGAGGAGATTTATCGATTAGTTAATAAAATTCTGAAAAAGGTAGTGGTTTAATACATATGAACAAAAAAATCTGTAACGTTATTTTTGGGGTGCTGGTGTTTTCTCTCATATTCAACAACATCCCTAAACCAGTTCAGCTAAATTTCCTAGGCGGGCCAGTAGGCAGTAAGCTGGTTGTTTATCCTCTTATTGCAGCCTTTACTTATACATTCTATTGCCAATATAAGTATAAAAATGTATTTGTAGATACTAAACCGTTTCTAAAGTACATTCTTGCTTTTATCTCAATAATGCTTTGTTCTACCGTAGTAGGCTTATTTAACTATCCCTACTACGATTTAGTTCTCAATGGTCCGGTAAACCAAATTGAAAAGTTACCGAAAGTATTAGCCTTCTGCCATGCACATGGTTTTGACGTAGATAGTAAGCTGCTTATGCAGGCGTGGATTATTGCTCGTCAGCTTAAGAGTGTACTGATGGAAGCATTTTGGTGCTTTGGTGGTGCGTATATTATTTATTGCTGGTATAAAGATGATTGGCAACAAGCTGTAGATATTTTAATAAAAAGCCTAATAGCATCGTTTACAGTTTTGTTTTTGTATGCAGTTGTAGAAGTTGCATATCTCGGTGGAAACCTTACTAGCAGGAGCATATTAACAGCAATCAATCCTTACATTCATACAATAGTAACCAATCATGGTTGGTGGCCGCCATTGTTATGGAAAGATCAATTACGCTTAGTATTTCCTGAACCATCCCACGTTGGCAATTTTATTGCTTTAGGTCTACCTGTGATATGGTACAAGTATTTTAATAAAAACGAGAAAATATGGGTGATAAGTTTATTAATTACAATAATTATGTCATTCCTCGTGTTTATGACTAAGGCTAGAACAGCATACGCTATGTTGTTTGGTATGACTATTTTGTTGCTAGCACTTATTGTATTAGGCAAACAATGGAAGTTAATAAAACAATATATTGTTTTATGTGTTTGTATAGCTATTGGCTTTGGTTGCTTTGTAGGCTTTTCGTCTATAAAATCAAATAATGTTGCTAAGCCTAAAGATAATATTGCTGTAGAAGCGATTGAGAATAATTTTACCAGTCTGGCCTCAAGTAACAAGCGAAGCAATGGCGCACGTTATGCGCTTTTAAAATCACATTTCAGAACAGGTTTGCAGCATCCGGTTTTAGGTGTAGGTCAAGGCTTAACTAGTGCTTATGTTGAACATAACTTTACACCTGAAGAAGCAAAAAATATTGAAGTTGCCCAATGGATAAAATATCAACAGGAAAGAGGAGCGATGGCAGATGGTTATTCTATTCCTGATGCTATGAATGAATTTGTAACAAGATTTTCTACTAGCGGAATTTTAGGCTTTATAGTTTTCTTCTTCCCCTTTGCATATGTATTATTACGTTTATTAAAACAATGGCGTAATGATAAACAGCTTGCATCAATGTTTATGGCGTTTGCTTTAATATCTTCATTAGTGGCAGGTTGTAACGGTAGCGTAAATCTGCTTTATGCTATCTGGATTTTATTAGGCATTGCTTATGCTATGGCTTTAGGAAAACAAAAAGAAAAGGAATCTAATGAATCAGCGTAAATTAGGAATCTTAATCAGTTATCTGAATATCGTTCTCCAGGCGGTAATAGGCTTTGCCTATGTGCCCATCCTTTTGCACTTCATTGGCAAAAGTGAGTATGGCCTGTACCAGCTCATAGGATCTTTTATTGCATATTTTTCTGTCATGGATTTTGGCCTGACGGCTGCTGTAGTGCGCTTTTATACCAAATACAAGACCTTGCAGGATAAGGTTAACATGGAAAACATCTTGGCAATCGCCATGCGTGCTTATGCGGTAATTACGGTGTTTTTATTTATCCTTGGCTGTGCCTTTTATGCCTTTATTCCGGAAATGTTTGCCAACAGTATGACCGCAGCGGAAATATCCTCGGCACAAAAGCTGTTTATCCTGTTGCTGTTTAACATGGTGATAACCATTTCCACCATGATTTTCAGAGCAGTAATTAACGCCCATGAACGTTTCCTCTTCCTTAAGGGCTTGGAAACGGTGCAGCTTGTTTTGCAGCCTGTATTAGTTGTATTGGTGTTGCAAAGCCTGCCCAATGCATTGGCTGTCGCAGGGGTGCAAACTGTGCTGAATATATTTTTAATCATAGCACGCATATACTATTGTTTTGCAAAGCTGCGTATCAGAATTCACTATCACTTCTGGGACAAGGAAATGTTCAATGGCTTTAAAAAGCTGGCATTGAGTGTATTTGCTGTAACCATAATAGACCAGGTGTTTTTTAAAACCAATCAGGTAATATTGGGCGTAGTCAGTGGAACGGGCGCAGTAGCGGTATATTCTGTTGCCTCGCTTATTTACATGAACTACATGGCACTCTCTACAGCAATCTCCGGCGTATATCTGCCGCATGTGACGGAGCTTATTGCTAAGAATGAGCCGGGTAGCAAGCTTACGGATTTATTCGTAAGAATAGGACGTCTGCAGTATTTTTTACTGGCGTTAGTTGCTAGCGGGTTTATCATTTTCGGCAGGAAGTTTGTTCATATATGGGCCGGGGATAGCTTCGACGAAGCATATTATATTACGCTTTTGATTATCCTTCCGTTCACCATTGATCTTATCCAGAATATCGGTCTCGCAATTTTGCAGGCGCAGAACAAATATGATTTCAGAGCAAAGGTATACTTTGTTATGGGTATATTTAATTTGTGTCTGGCTATACCGTTGGCAATTAAATATGGCGGCGTTGGCTGTGCGTTTGCAACCGGTTTGTCTATGTTCATTGGCAATGGTTTAATTATGAACTGGTATTATCTGAAAATCACTAAATTAGATATTGCTAGATTTTGGTGTGAAATAGGCAGGATAAGCCTTCCGGTAGCGGTACTGACTGTTATAGGCTGGCTGTTGAACTTCCTGCTGTCGGCAAATAGCAAATTGCTTTTTGCGGCAAGTATAGCAGTATATATATTGTTGTATGTAATTATAACTTACATGTTTGCTATGAATGATGAAGAAAAAAGCAAGCTGCGCAGAGTACTTCGAAGATAATGAAGCCTTTGACAACAAATCATGTAATAGTTTTGTGCAAGGCTATAGAAAATAAAAGTTAGGAGAGAATGGAAATGAAACCAATCACTAAAGCAGTCATCCCCGCTGCAGGCTTAGGCACCCGTTTTTTGCCTGCCACCAAAGCTTGTCCAAAGGAAATGCTTCCTATTGTAGACAAGCCGACAATTCAATATATTATTGAAGAAGCACTTGCTTCCGGTATCAATGATATTCTTATTATTAGCGGTCACAACAAGCGTTCTATTGAAGATCATTTCGACCGCAATCCGGAATTAGAGTTAAACCTGGAAGAACATGGTAAAGCTGACTTGCTGGAGCAGGTGAAAGCTATAGCTGATATTAATATACACTATATTCGCCAAAAAGAACCTAAAGGCTTAGGACATGCTATTTTGTGTGCTAAATCCTTCGTGGGTGATGAGCCTTTTGCGGTGCTTCTGGGTGATGATGTTGTGTATAATGACGAAAACCCTTGTCTTAAACAGCTGATTGATGTTTATAATACATATGGCGGCAGTGTACTTGGCTGCCAGACTGTACCGCAAGAAAAGGTTTCTTCGTATGGTATTGTTGCAAGTGAAGATACCGCTGCTGAGCGTATTTTCAAAGTAACCGACATGGTAGAAAAGCCTGCAGTGGATGAAGCTCCCAGTCGTTTAGCTGTGCTTGGTCGTTATGTTATTACTCCGGAGATCTTTTCCATTTTGGAGCATACTGAACCTGGCCGCGGCGGTGAAATTCAACTGACAGACGCATTAAAGGTGCTTGCAAAACAGCAAAATATGTATGCGTATGATTTTATTGGCAGACGCTATGATGTTGGCGACAAGCAAGGATATCTGGAAGCGACTGTGGAGTATGCGCTGAGAAGAGAAGATTTAAAGGACAAGTTTTTGGATTATTTGAAGAAGGTAGTAAAATAAGGCAATGGTCCAAGTTTGGGGAATTGGTTCTAATTTGCGGGTTGGGATAGTCCAATGACTGAATTTAGTACCATAGTATTCCTCTAGGTAAGCAATGCCTTCTTTAACAGCAATGGACTATTTTTATTCAAATTTTCAAACGTGCGATTTCATGATATAATGAGACAGAGTTTTTTACACAAGAGGGGTGTTTTTTTGTTAACAAAATCTGATAAATACTGTGGTATCGCTATAACAGTTTTTGCGTTGATATCTTATGTTTCCATTGCTGCAGGGAATGTGATGCTTGGTATAGCGACGTTATGCTTTTTTCTTTATTTGTTAAAGCATAGAAAGACAATATATATAATAGATAAAAAATATTATCTTGCTATTGCTGCTTTCGTATTTACTATGTTTGTTTCAGCACTTGCTAGCGGAGATATTGGCAAAGGCTTAAAGGTATGGAGCGATTTATGGTTATGGCGTCTGATGCCGTTTTTTATTGTTACTTTGGCAATAAAAGAAGCAGAGACTGCTAAAAAAATATTAGTCTTTTCAATTATTGGTATTACAGTCGGCGGATTGTATTTGATATATCAAGGACTTGTGGATCATATTCGTGCTGCCGGTTTTTTTGGGCATCCCATGACATTTGCCGGTTATTTTTGCATATATCTGCCAATACTTTTTATAAGTTTTCTGGAAAAGAATATATCTGGAAGATGGCAGTGGTTAGCAGGGTGTTTGATTATTTTGAATTCTGTTGCTCTGATGTTTAACTTAACAAGAGGAGCTTGGTTGGCAGTAGCTTCTGTTGTTTTGCTAATATTAATATATTACATCTTAAAAGGCAATAAATTAGCGGTGCTTAGTTTAATAGTATTAATTGCTTTTGGCGCAAGCATAAGTTCCTATCCCCCATTTATCAAACGTCTTGGTTCAATTACCGATGCAAATTATCAGTCGAATACTGAGCGTATTTTAATATGGCACAGTGCGTTTAATATGTTTAAAGATCATCCTGTAACCGGTGTTGGTTTAGGACAGTATAAAGATAATTATCAGCATAAGTATATTTCTCATAAGGCAAAAGAGCCTAAGCTTAGCCATGCACACAATAATTTTATGCAAATGCTTGCAGAAAACGGCATTATTGGATTCGCAGGTTTTCTTACATTAATTTTCTGCTTTATATTTTATTCCTTTAAACGCTTTATTGAAGAAAATAATCCGTATGCTTTAATGATGTGTGTTTCCAGTTTAGCTTTAGTTTTACAAGGAATGACAGAATATAACTTTGGTAATTCTGCTGTTATGAAAAGCTTTTGGTTGGTACAGGGATGTTTGTTGGTATTGAGTGCGAATTGGAAGAAATCGCAAATTGCAAGAAATGAAGATTTTTGAGGCTGGGACAAAACTCAGCCTTAAACAGAAAAACCAGTGGAGTTTTACCGTTAGGTAATTTCCACTGGTTTTTTATGTACGGCAGATTTGACGCTTACATGTATTACGCTTTATTTATCCAATTTTGCATTATCCAAAAATGCTGTGCCGAACTGAGTATAGTTCATGTCCGCACCGCGCAGGTCAGCGTATTCCAAAAATGCTTTGTCCAGCAGCGCCTTGTCCAGCTTGCTGTTGTTCAAATTGCTGTGGCTCAGCTTGCTGCTGCGCAGGTCTGCTTCCGTCAGGTCGCTGCGCTCCAGATGGGCACTGTACAAGTTTGCTCCATGAAAAATTGTGTTTTTCAGACTAGCACGGCGGAGCCAGCTGTAGGGCAGGTTGGCAAAGCTGAAGTCGGCGTAATCGGCCTGTACGCCATCCATAGAAGCCTCTTGCGCTTTGACCTGCTGCAGATTAGCGTTCAGCAGATGTGCGCCACGCAGCTGGCAGCGGTTGAGATATGCTCCCTGCAGGCTGGCGTTGGTAAAATCACTGCCGGAGGCATTGGCATAGCGGAAGTTGGCATATGCCAAATTGGCACCGCGCAGGCTGGCGTTGGGCAGCAGAGCGCTTTGAAAGCAGGCATCCTGCAGCTTGGCTTTGTCCAGCTTGGTAGCATCAAGGCGTGCTTCCGTAAAATCGGTGTTGGTAAAATCGCGGCCGGATAAATCCATTCCCGATAAATCGGCACCGGAAAGGTCGCCGCCAGGGCAGCTTGCTCCGTTCAGTACCGCATTTAAATCACTGTTACTGTAAGCAAGGCATGTGCTGCTTAAGCCGAGCGCCAGGAGAGTAAGCACAGTCTTGAAAATATTCTTACGCATTTTGCCCTCCTGTATAGTTTTCTACTTCGTCCAGCAGAAGCTCCAGCTGTTTGGGATCATCCGGCAGACAGTCGATAATCTTCCAAGGCTTAACCTCGGCAAAATCCTCAGGCTTATAGCCGGAGCCTTCCAAAATAATCAGGCAGGGTGCGCCGATGGCATTGGCACAGCGCACGTCATTAGGCGTATCGCCGATGAAAATCAGCTCGTTCGGCTTAGCTTCTTCATTTTGCATATACAGACGGTGGAAGGCAACCTTAGCAAGCATTTCGCGGTTTTCGCTTATTTCGCCGAAGACGCTGTGTTCGTGGTTAAAATATTGGTCCAGATCGAAATGCTGCAGTTTGAGATGGGCACCGGTGCTGGTGTTGCCGGTGAGCAGGCAGTTGCAGTAACGGCTATCAGGCCGGCAGAAGTATTGCAGCGTTTTCTCCACGTTTTTCAAAACACGGCCCTTATGCAGCGGCAGCTGTTTGGGAAGCTCCATATGGTAACGTATAAGCAGGCCTGCTGCTTCCGCACTGTTGCAGCGTCCGCGCAGACGGGTAACAACGCTTTTGATGATATCCGAGTCAGTGCGTCCTGCCAGCGATTTGTTGAAATCGAAGGCATCCAGAAAATAATAATCCTTGATAACCTTAATCATGGCATCCTTGCCGGCACCGCCGGACAGAATGAGGGTGCCGTCTACATCCCACATTAAATATTTCATGTGAAAAATCTCCTTTGGTTTAAGAAAAAACAGGGGCTGTTCATACAACCCCTGGAAAAGTTTATCTTATAGTCCCGCTTAGATGCCACGGGGCTTGAGCATCATTTTTTTCAGTTGAGCGCCGACGTTTTTGGTAACGTTCTGGGTACGGCGGATGAATTTGATGTTGGAGCGGTGGTTAGGCTTCATATCGTATTTGCTGCCGAAATCGCCACGGTCCAGCAGGGTAATCTTGGCTTTGTCGCAGTCAAAAGCGCTGCGCAGATAGCGTGCCATGCCCGCAGGGTCGGCATCGTCGTAGCAGCTGAAAATATCCGCAGCAATAAAACCGAGCTTAGGATATACATGCAGAGTTACATGACCTTGTTTGCAGAGTGCGGAGATGGAATATTCGCTCTGGCCTTCTTCCTGACAAACAAGCAGCTCGCGGCTGTTCATCTGGTATTTGTCACAGCCTTCCTGCAACAGAGTCTTTGCCTTTTCGGTGTCGTTGACTTCGTTTACGCCGCAGTTATACATATCTATGGCTATTAATTTTCCTGTAAATTTTTTGGGTTGCATGTGTAAAACTCCTCATGTTTATAGTTACAATAATACAAAGCCGGTTCAGGCGCAGGGCGCTGATTTGCCGGAGACAATATATAGTGCATATCTCATTTAATTATAGCGAAAATTATAATACTTGTAAAGTCAAATTACTATCCTAATTGAGAAAACTATGTTATAATAATAGCTATAGTTAAAACATTTGTTTTGTGTGGCGGTGAGAAAATGGAAAAGCTGGAAGCGATAGTTGATGATATAGTGTTTCAAAGCGATGACGGCATGTTCAGCGTGCTGCGTATGGAAAGCAAGGCGCAGGGACGATTTACTGCCGTTTATCATGGCAATGCGCCGTACATGGGCGAAAATGTGGCTATGGAAGGCAACTGGATTGAGCATGCCAGATTCGGCAGACAATTTGATATACAGGCACTGCAGGTTTTGCAGCCAACTTCGGTAGCAGGCATTGAACGCTTTCTGGCTTCCGGCGCTGTGAAGGGTGTAGGGCCGGTGACGGCGGCAAGAATTGTGGAGGCCTTTGGAACGGATACGCTGGAGATTTTGGGAAGCTATCCCGAGCGCCTGGCACAGGTACGCGGCATCAGCGCCAAAAAGGCTGCCGCTATCGGTGAATCGTACAGCCAGCTTTCCGGTCTGCGCGAGCTGATGGTGTTTTTGGAAGCGCACGGCGTGAGCAGCGGTTACGCAGCTCGCCTGCAGGCAACCTACGGCGCTACGGCGATTACCCGCATTAAGGAGAATCCCTATAGCCTGGCGGAGGATATTACCGGCATAGGTTTTAAAACTGCGGACAGAATTGCTATGGCTATGGGCATGGAGCATGACTGCGAGGAACGCTTGCGCGCAGGCATTGCTTATGCGTTGACGCAGGCCGCAGGCGTGGGACACACCTGCGTGCCGGAGGAGCTGCTGGTGCGCGAAACGGCAAGAGCGTTGGCGGTAGATACTTCCATGGTGCAGGATGTTTTCAGCAGCCTGCTGGAGCAGGATTTGCTGCGCACTGAAGAAATGGGCGGTATTCGCCTGATATATCCGGAATATCTGTATACGGCTGAGGTGCAGACTGCGCGCCGTCTGCTGAAGCTGCGCGATCAGGCAAAGCCGGTGACGCGCGTGAATGCGGATGAGGTTATTGCCAAGTGGGAGCGTGATGCCGGTATTACGCTGGCGGAGGCACAGCGTCAGGCAATTTATGCTTCGCTGGAGCATGGTGTCTTTGTGCTCACCGGCGGTCCCGGTACAGGTAAAACAACTGTTGTCAAAGGCATTCTGAATGTGCTGGAGCAGGCTGGCTGCCGCATTCTGCTGGCTGCGCCTACCGGTCGCGCTGCACGCAGGCTGGCTGATTCTGCCGGTCATCCGGCGGCAACGGTGCATCGTCTGCTGGAATACCAGCCTACGGGTGACGGCCTGTGCTTCGGCAAGGATGACAGCGATCCTTTGGATGCGGAAGCAATTATTATCGATGAGGCTTCGATGCTCGATATCAGCCTGACCTATCATCTGCTTAAGGCAATTCCCGGCGGCTGCCGTCTGATTTTCGTCGGTGACGTGGACCAGCTGCCGTCCGTGGGTGCAGGCTCGGTGCTTAAGGATATGATCCGTTCGGGCAGAATGCCTGTTGTACGTCTGGAAAATGTTTTCCGTCAGGCAGAGGTCAGCCCGATTGTCCGTAATGCGCATAAGATTAACCGTGGCCAGATGCCGGAGTTTCTTGCCGGTGCCGACAGCGAGTTTGCGCTGGAGGAGTTTGCCAATGAGCAGGATGCTGCGGAATTCGTAGCGCGTACCTATGCCCAGCTTACGTCCGGCGGTGACTGGCGCAGGGTGCAGGTGTTGACGCCGATGCATAAGAATCCCTGCGGCGTGCAGAATCTGAATAAGCTGCTGCAGAAATATCTTAATCCGCCGTCTGCTGTCAAGCCTGAGGTTAACATACCCGGCAACGTGCTGCGTATTGGCGACAAGGTTATGCAGATTCGCAATAACTACGAAAAAGATGTTTTCAACGGCGACATCGGCCGTGTAATTAAGATAGACGGGAAAAATGTTACGGTAGCCTTTCCGGAGCGTCCTGAGGGTGATTACGTTACCTACGCTCAGGGTGAGGTGGAGGAGCTGCAGCTGGCCTACGCTATGAGCGTGCATAAGTCGCAGGGCAGCGAATATCCCTATGTTATTTTGCTCATGGTGCAGAGTCATTACATCATGCTGCAGCGCAATCTGCTATATACGGCTGTGACCAGAGCTAAGGAAAAAGTGCTGATTGTCGGCAGCAAAAACGCGGTGCGTACCGCTGTGGAAAACGACAAGACAAAAAGGCGTTACAGCTTGCTGGCTGAGCGTCTGCAGGAAAGCAGCGAGGTGTTCTGATGCATCGTTTGTTAAGAGATTTTGCTTATTACGGGCGTGTAGCGAAGGAGCTTATTTTTCCCCGTCGCTGCGCTGTGTGTGCGACTAATATTGACAACGGCTATGTCTGTGAGCAGTGCCGCAAAGAATATCTGCTGCAGCGTCAGCTGCCATGCTGTCCGCGTGAGGAATATCTGGCGGGACAGGCAGCACCGCTGCCGACTGATGTTCTGTACAGTGCGTTGCTGCTCTATAAATATGATGGCGTGTTTAAGGATGCGCTGCATAAAATAAAATTTGACGGTGAGGCAGGCTGGCTGCCGTTGCTGCGTGAGGAAGCGGAGCTTGCGTTGCCTGCGGCCAAAATGCGCTGGCTGCAGCAGTTTGACCTTATTACCTGCGTACCGACGGCGCCCGAGCGACGCAAGCAGCGTGGCTTTGATGTGCCGCAGGAGCTGTTTGCGGGCCTTTTGGAAGGACGCAGCGTGGGCATGGAGGTTTTGCTGGAGCGGGTGCGCCACACGGAGCCTTTGTACGAGCTGAAGCCGGAGGAGAGAAAGCAGGAGCTGGCAGGCTGTTTTGCCATGCTGCCGCATGCCAGGGTGAGCGGCAAGCATGTACTGCTTTGCGACGATATCTATACTACGGGCAGCACCTTTGCGGAAGCGGCACAGGTGCTGCTGGACGCAGGTGCGGCGCGTGTATCGGCGTTGGCGCTGTGCGCGGCGCAGGCTAATTGGGAGTGACTTTTTGTTGATGCAGAAATTGAAGAATTATTGGCGGCGTGAGCCTGTTTTGTGCATAGCAGTTATTTTGGCTGCGGTAAGCAGCCTTTACAGCAGGCCGCAGCTTGCCTATATAGATTTTGACGTGTTGGCGATACTGCTTTCACTGATGCTGGTGGTAGCGGTGCTGAAGGAGATACGCTTTCTGGACTGGCTGGCGGTGGAGCTGCTGAACAAATGCCGCAGCAAGCGTCAGCTGGAGCTGGTGCTGTTGGCAGTTACCTATATCAGCTCGATGTTCGTGACGAATGACGTGGCTTTGCTGACCTTTGTGCCGTTGGCGCTGGTTATCGGCAAAACCTTAAAAATGGATATGGAGCGGATTATTATCCTGCAGACGCTGGCTGCTAACCTTGGCAGTATGCTGACGCCGCCCGGTAATCCGCAGAATTTGTTTTTATACGCGCATTATGCTTATAGCGCCGGCAGCTTTTTCGCCGTAATGGCTGTGCCGGGAGTGATTTCGTTGGCATATCTGCTATTGTTATTATTCCATGGCAAGGACAGCGTGCTGAAGCTGGAGCTGCCTAAGCTGCAGCAGCCTCCCAAGGGAATATTGCTGCTCTTTTTGGGACTGCTTTTGTTAAACATCGGTGCAGTGCTGCATTGGTTCGACAAGCTGTGGGCCTTGCTGCTGACGGCAGGCGTAGTTGCCCTGTGCGACTGGCGTCGCCTGCGGGAGGTTGATTACAACCTGCTCGTGACCTTCGCCGGTTTCTTTGTATTCATCGGCAACATCAGCCACAGTCCTGCGGTAAGCTATTTGCAGCAATCGCTGATGGGCAGTGCGGCAGGCACCTATTTAACCGGACTGCTGGCCAGCCAGTTTCTCAGCAATGTACCGGCGGCTATGCTGCTGGCAGGCTTGACTAAGGAAGCAGATGCGTTGCTTTTAGGTGTTAATATCGGCGGTCTGGGTACGATGATTGCTTCGATGGCGAGCGTTATTTCCTATAAACTTTATGCTGCAGAGCATCCCTCGCAGGCAGGAAAATATGTAAGAACTTTTTTGTACTACAATTTTCTGGGCCTGCTGCTGATAGGAGGAGCGGTTTACTTCCTTCTGTGAGCGGGGAAATGCTTTGCGGCATTTCTTTTGACACAATGGTAAACCAATACTGTATAATAAGTTGACTATTTACATCACTTGCATTATAATAAAGCACGTGAAGCAGATAACAATAAGCTGCTCAGATGAAAGGAAAATGCAAAAATGTTAGAGCTTGCACATAAGCTGGCGGACAGCGATGCCAAATTCTTCGGCGGCTGGGTACTGGCAGGAGCAGAAGCACATATTCATCAGCCTGCGGAGGCTATGGATAATCAGGTGCTGTTGGCGAAGGAACGCAAATCAATCATCCGTGTAGCGGGAACTGCGGCAGATGGCAGTCTGGCTAAGGAGATGCGGGTGTTTTTGGTACTGCCTAAGCATAAATTAGGCACGAAGCCGCTGGAGCCTGAAGCAATTAAGGGCGATTTGCTGACAAAGCACTTCTTCACAACACAGGAGATAGCGGATTATGTTGCTTATACAGGTGACGAAAACGTCATCCATAAGGGTGAGCATCCCATCGTGCCGGGACTGTGTATGGCTGCCTGGCTGCAGCGTGAGCTGGCGCTGACGGAGCTGGACTGGCGCATTACCTTTGTCGCTCCTGTTTACGCAGGCGACGAGCTGTGCATTTACAGGACAGAAGGTCAGCTTGCTGCTTATGTGGGAGCAATAAATGTTTTTGTGATTAAAGAATTATAGTAAGGCTGGTGTATGAAAATGACAACTTCTGGTACAGAAATCAATAAGAATCATAGAGGAGCAAGCGTCAACAAGACTGCGGAAATGACTAAGATGGCGCTGATGGTAGCAATGAACTGCGTATCTGCGTATATTATTATTCCGCTGCCGTTTTCACTTTCTCCGCTTGCATTGCAAACTTTGATTGTAAATCTTACAGGCTATGTGCTGAACGCTAAGCAGGCCTTTATGACCATGCTGGTTTATCTTTTGGTAGGCTTGGCAGGTGTGCCGGTATTTACCGGCGGCAGTGCGGGACCGGGCAAGCTTTTTGGTCCTACCGGCGGTTACATCATCGGCTTTTTGTTTACCGCTGTTTTCCTGGCATATTTCAAAGGGGAAAAATACAACTTCAAGCGTTACGCTCTGCTTGGCTGTGTTATCGGCATTCCGCTGATTTATGTGTTCGGCGTTGTCCAGCTGAAGCTGATTACCGGTATGGGCTGGGATAAGGCAATTATGACCGGCGCATTGCCCTTCATCCCGCTGGATATTGTTAAATGTCTGGCTGCTGCCGTAATTGCAGGACCGATTAACCGTATTTTTGCCAACAACAGATAAATAAGGTATAATTTTAGAGCTGTCAGCTATTTGCCGCAAGGCAGGTGGCAGGCAGCTCTTTTCGGATATAGAGGTGTTAAGATGGAAAATGCATATATTTTAGGTGGCCTGCGCAGCTACGTGGGCGTAGTCAACGGTATGTATCGTCATATCCCGGCGGAGGTGCTGGGTGCGGAAGTGCTTAAGCAGGTGATGGAAAAATATCAGCTGCGCGAGCCTGATTATATCATTGCCGGCAACGGTGTGGGCGCCGGCGGCAACATTGCGCGCTTGATGGCATTGACGGCGGGCGTAGATATTTCGGTGCCGGCCTTTACGGTAGATGTGCAATGCGGCAGCGGTTTGGAAAGCATTGCTGTTGCCGCAGCCAAGATTAACAGCGGCGAAGCAGATGTAATTATTGCCGGTGGCTTTGAAAGCAGTTCTACGCAGCCAAGACGCGGTTATAATCCCAATCATCCCGATTATGCAGGCGATACTTGGTACAGCGTAGCCAAGTTTATGCCTGGCATCCACCGCGAAACAGTAATGCTGGAGGGTGCGGAGCTTGCCGCCAAGCGCGAAGGCATTACTAAAGAAGAAATGGACAGTTGGGTATTGCGCAGCCATGCGCTTGCAACGCAGGCGCGCGAGCAGGGATTGCTGCAGAATATTATCGCTCCGGTCTGCGGTGCCGTTAAGGACGAAGGCATCAGACCGCGCATGAGCCAGCGCCTGCTCGACAGAATGCCCAAGGTGCTGGAGGGCGGCGAATTTATTACAGCGGCCAATTCCTGCCTGATTAACGATGGTGCGGCCTTTGTAGTGCTGTGCTCGCAAAAATATCTGCATGAGCACGGCTTAAAGGCGCAGGCCAGAGTGCTGGGCAGCACAGCCTGCGGCGGCGATCCCTTGGTAAGTCCGCGTACTGCAGTTACCGCACTGCAAAAGCTGTTGGCCAAGCATGGACTGCAGGAGCAGGATATCGCAGACTTTGAGCTGAATGAAGCCTTTGCCGTAATTGATGTGCTGTTTGCCCGCAGCTTTCCGAATAGCATTGACAAATACAATGTGTTCGGCGGGGCGCTGGCCTACGGTCATCCATACGGTGCCAGCGGCGGCATAATTACGCTGCATCTGTTGGAGGCACTGAAGCAGAAGGGCGGTCACTACGGCGCCGCAAGCGTAGCAGCAGCAGGCGGCGTAGGTACGGCGCTGCTGTTGGAAAGAGTGGAGTGAAGCAAATGGATTACTTGACCTTAATCACACAACAAAAACAGGATAAGCTCGCTCTTATAGAGGACGAAGAAGAATATACCTACGCAAGACTGGCGCAAGCAGCGCGTGAGCTGCGCAGTCAGGCGGATTTTAGCGCTCCGGCGGTTTTTATCTATGAAAGCAGCATCGCCCGTCAGTTAATCAGCTTTCTGGCATATAGCGGTACAAAAACTGTGCCGGTTATCGCTACCGAGGTGAGCAAAAATCAGCAGTTCAGCTGCGAGGCTATTCCCGAAGCGGCCTGCATGGGCGTTATGACCAGCGGCAGCACCGGCAAAAGCAAGCTGTTGTGGCGCAGCTATCATAGCTGGGCGGACTTTTTTTCGGAGCAGAATCGTGTTTTCGGCGTTGATGAGCAGACGGTAATTTTTTGTCAGGGAAGCCTGGCCTTTACCGGTAATCTTAATATTTATATGGGAGTGCTGGCGGCAGGCGGCACTTTGGTAGTTACAGAGCGCTTCCGTCCGCGCCATTGGCTGCAGCTGATGCAGCGCTATGCGGTGAACGCAATCTACCTGATTCCATCCAAGCTGCTGCTGCTGCCTAAATTTTTGCGTGAGCCTGATTTGCGTGTGCGCAGTATCATCAGCGGCTCGCAGAGCATGGGCAGGCAGGAGGCGGACAAACTGCTGCAGGTATTCCCCAATGCTGATATCACGCTGTACTACGGCGCCAGCGAACTGAATTACATTACCTACATCAAGGCCGAGGAAATGACGGATGACCGCACACTTATCGGCCGTCCGTTCAAGGGCGTGCAGGTGAGCGTTTGTAATGAAGAAATTTTCATTGATACGCCATATCATGTGGAGAAAATTTCGCTGCCGTTTTCCCTGAAGGACAGGGGACATCTGGATGCGGAAGGACGTTTGCACTTTTTGGGGCGCACGGATGATATTGTGAGCGTCAACGGACGCAAGGTTTCTGCCGTTAAGGTGTGCACTGCTTTGACTGAACTGGAGGGCATTGAGGAGGCTGCAGTAATCTGCCGTCATGTGGACGATGTCGATGCGCTTATTGCTTTTGTGGGGGCGGCGCGCGAATACGGCAAGCAGGAGCTGGTTAAGCTGCTGCGGCAAACCTTAGAGGATTACGAGCTGCCCAAGCAGTTTGTTTTCATGGAGCAGCTGCCGCATAATGAAAGCGGTAAGGTGGATAAATTGGCGCTGAAAAAATTTCTCTAAAATTTTTTCAAAAAAACCTCTTGCCAAAACGCAAGACGTATGGTAATATATATAACTGTCAGACACACTGACATTGGCCCGGTGGTTCAGTTGGTTAGAATGCCGCCCTGTCACGGCGGAGGTCGTGGGTTCGAGTCCCATCCGGGTCGCCAATGCGGAAATAGCTCAGTGGTAGAGCACCTCCTTGCCAAGGAGGGGGTCGCGAGTTCGAATCTCGTTTTCCGCTCCATAGGGGCATAGTTCAATGGTAGAGCAACGGTCTCCAAAACCGTCGATCTGGGTTCGAGTCCTAGTGCCCCTGCCATAGCAAGCGTAGCCTGAGAGTTCAGCTCTCAGGCTTTTTTCATGTCTGCGTTTAGCAAGATACTACTTTATTAGCAAATAGTTTATGCAAGGCTTTGTCGCTAATCCCTTTACCTTGCATCTTACAAGCTTTTCTGTAACTTTCAAGACAATTTTATTGACAGTATGACGGAAAAAGCATATAATAAAATAGTTTAGTAATACTGTGAAAGGATGCACTTGACAAGCATCCTTTTTCTTGTCTTTTATGAAGGAGAGAAAAGGAATAATGATTAGAAACGATATTCGTAATATAGCAATTATTGCCCACGTTGACCATGGCAAGACTACCCTGGTTGATGCTATGCTGAAGCAAAGCGGCGTTTTCCGTGCTAACGAGCGCGTTGAAGAACGTGTTATGGACTCCAATGCTCTGGAGCGTGAACGTGGTATCACCATTCTGTCTAAAAACACCGCTGTTATGCACAACGGCGTAAAAATCAACATTCTGGACACCCCGGGCCATGCTGACTTCGGCGGTGAGGTTGAACGCGTACTGACCATGGTTGATGGCGTACTGCTGCTGGTTGATGCTTATGAAGGCCCGATGCCGCAGACCAAATACGTACTGCGTAAAGCATTGGAACAGCACCTGAAACCGATTGTTGTAATCAACAAGATTGACCGCCCTGACCAACGTGTTGATGAAGTTATTGACGAAGTTCTGGACCTGTTCATTGAACTGGATGCAGATGAAGATCAGCTGGAGTTCCCGGTTGTTCTGGCTTCCGCCCGTAACGGTATTGCCAAACTGTCCATGGACGAGGAAAGCAATTCTTTGGAGCCTTTGTTCAAAGTAATTCTGGAAAACATTCCTGCTCCGGATGTTGACGTTAATGCACCGCTGCAGATGCTGGTTAACACCCTGGACTATGATGATTATGTAGGCCGTATCGTTGTAGGCCGTGTAGTTCGCGGTACCATCCACAACGGCGAAAACATCATTCTGATGGACGAAGCAGGCAACCGTAACGGCAAAATCGGCCGTCTGTACACCTACCAGGGCCTGAAGCGTGTAGAAGTGCCTGAGGTTGAAGCAGGTGATATCGTTGCTCTGATCGGTCTGCAGGACGCTAACATCGGCGACACTATCGCTGACAGCGAAAATCCGGAAGCTCTTAAGGGCATCAAGATTGACGAACCTACCCTGTCTATGATTTTCTACGTTAACAACAGTCCGTTTGCCGGCCGTGAAGGTGAATTTGTTACCAGCCGTCATCTGCGTGACCGTCTGTTCAAAGAGGTTAAGACCAACGTTTCCATGCGTGTTACTGAAACCGAAAGCCCGGATGCTTATGAGGTTGCCGGACGTGGCGAGCTGCATCTGTCTATTTTGATTGAAACTATGCGTCGTGAAGGCTTTGAGCTGCAGGTTGGTAAACCTAAGGTTATTATGCACCGCGATGAAAACGGCAAGCTGATGGAGCCTATGGAAGCATTGACTATCGATGTACCGCAGGACTTCATGGGCGCTGTTATGGAAGGCCTGGGCCTGCGTAAGGCTGAGCTGCAGAACATGACCGAAATGGCAGGCTATCTGCGTATGGAATTCAAGATTCCTGCTCGCGGCCTGATCGGTTTCCGTAACCAGTTCCTCACCGATACTAAAGGTAACGGTATTATGAACCACGTATTTGCCGGTTACGAAGAATATAAGGGTGAAATCCCCGGCCGTACCCGTGGCAGCCTGGTTGCTTTTGAAACCGGCGAAACCACTTCCTATGGTATCGGCAACGCTCAGGAGCGCGGTACCATGTTCGTTGTTCCTGCAGAAAAGATTTACGAAGGCCAGCTGGTTGGCGAAAACAGCCGTGAGGACGACATGGATGTTAACCCCTGCAAGAAGAAACATGTCAGCAACATGCGTGCTTCCGGCAGTGATGATGCTATTCGTCTGATTCCGCCTCAGACCTTCTCTCTGGAGCAGGCTCTGGAGCATATCAACGACGATGAGCTGGTTGAGGTTACTCCGAAGAGCATCCGTATGCGTAAGAAGGTTCTGGATCGTCTGGAGCGCGGTAAGATGCGTGGCCGTATGAAGAATGTTCAGGCATAATTTTTGACAATCTGTTAAAAATCTGCTACAATTAATATTACTAAGCAGGACTTTTGCCTATAGGCAGCGAATAATAGTCTAAATAACTGTTTTGGTTTGGAGGCTGATGGCCATGGGTTTAAAAAATACAGCAATGAAATTCTTTTGGTCTGATGAAATGGAAGAGCAGCAGGAGGAATATACCCGTCCGCGTCTGCTGAAATCCGGACATCTGAATATTATGGTGCGTACACCGAAATCCTTTGCGGACGTGCGCGAATATGCTGATTCGCTGATGAACGGCAGTGCCATTATGGTATGCTTTGATGCAGTTGATGAAGCACTCAGATATCGTATTTTCGATTATCTGAACGGTGTAAGCTACATCATTAATGCCGATGTGAAAAAAATTAACGATGATTTGCTGCTTTATGCGCCTGAACAGGTGCAGGTCAACAAAGAGGAAGCAAGAACTTCTTCTAATGTACGTTCCTGGCTTAGCAAATAAATAACAAAAGTTAGCCGTTGCTTGTCACCTTGCGGGGTGGCCGGCAACGGCTTTTTGTGTACGCAGATAGGCTGATGATATTTGCAAATAACAGCCCGGTGTGCTAAAATGATAAGAAATTTACTAATCTTATAAGCGAAACTGAATGGGAAAGAAGAGGTATATATGAGCGAAAAGAAAATGATGAAAAACGGTAAAAAATTAGGTGTTGTCGGTGGCCTTGGCCCTGCAGCCGCTGCAGAGTTCTTGCGTCAGTTCACTATGAGATGCCCGGCGAACTGCGACCAGGAGCATCCTGTTGTATATATGATCGGTGACTGCGATATCCCGGACCGCGGCACAGCAATTTTCGGCAAGGGTGAATCTCCGCTGCCGAAGCTGAAGGCTGATTTGCTGCAGCTGTGCGATATGGGTGCGGATGTACTTGCTGTTCCCTGCAATACCGCACACTTCTTTATCGACCAGTTTGCTGATGAATTGCCGGTACCGCTGCTGCATATCGTTGACGAAACCGTTAAGGCTGCCAAAGAGCTTTCTCCGGAAAAGGGTGCCTGGATGCTGTCTACCAAAGGCACACGTGCTTGCGGACTGTACCAGAAATATGCAGAAAAGCGTGGACTGACACTGTATATTCCGAATGAGGAGCAGAGCGATAAATCTCAGGAGGTTATCAACTGCGTTAAGGCTAACCAGCTGGCAAAGGCCGGCGCTATTATGAAAGAGCTGGTAGAGGAGCTGTGGGCTGAGCGCGACATCCCTGTAATGACCGCCTGCACCGAGCTGCCGCTTGGCTATGATGCATCCGGACTGCCGCAGGAGCGCAGCGTTTCCAGCATCGGTGCGTTGGCAGATGCCTGCGTGCGCGCGCTGTATGAAGAAGTAAAATAATATTTGAGGACTGCAACCACCTTGGATTGAGGCTGAGGTGGTTTTTATTTTACTGCGTTTATCCTAGCAGTGTGCTATAATATAAACATACTATCGCCGGCAGCAGCTGGAGCAGCTTCTGCCTTTTGTTAACAGAGGTAAAAAATATGCAAGAATTTTTAATTGTAAAGGGTGCGCGTCAGCACAACCTGAAAAATATAACGGTAGAAATACCACGCAATAAAATGGTAGTTATCACAGGCCTAAGCGGCAGCGGCAAAAGCAGCCTGGCCTTTGATACAATTTACGCCGAAGGCCAGCGCCGCTACGTGGAATCACTTTCGGCCTACGCCCGCCAGTTTTTGGGACAGATGGACAAGCCGGATGTGGACTACATCGAGGGCCTGAGCCCGGCAATTTCTATCGACCAGAAGACCACGAGCCGCAATCCGCGTTCTACCGTAGGTACGGTTACGGAAATTTACGATTACCTGCGCCTTTTATTCGCACGCGCAGGTGAACCGCACTGCCCTAAATGCGGCAAGCTCATCGAGCAGCAGAGCGTGCAGCAGATAGTCGACAAGGTGCTGGAGCTGCCGCAGGGAGCCCGTTTTATGGTTATGGCACCGCTGGTGCGCGAGCGCAAGGGCGAGCATATGCGTGTGCTCGACGATATGCGGCGTGCAGGCTATGTGCGTATGTTTATCGACGGTGAGGTGCGCACGCTGGATGAGGATATCCGTCTGGAGAAAAACAAAAAGCACAGCCTTTCCGTGGTCATCGACCGCTTGGCGGTGCGCGAAGGCATCAGGCAGCGTCTGACGGATTCCGTGGAAACAGCGCTGAAGCTGGCAGACGGCTTTGCCGAGGTGGAAACGCTGGGAGAAGCAACGGAAACGCAGCTTTTCAGTGAGCATTTTGCCTGCAATGACTGCGGCATCAGTCTGCCTGCGATTGAACCGCGCCTGTTTTCCTTTAACAATCCCTTCGGTGCCTGCCCAGACTGCACTGGCCTTGGTATGCATATGGAGTTTGATAAGGCTTTGATAGTGCCTGACGCTGACAAGAGCTTTGCCGACAGGTGTATTGCCTGCTTCAGCAACAATCTGAATTCCTATTTTATGAAGCAGCTGGGCGCAGTGCTTGCTGCCTACGGCTATAGCTACGACACCAAATGGAATGAGCTTTCGCCCGAGATGCAGCAGCTTTTGTGGGACGGTGCCGGCGAGAGCAAGTTTAAGTTTATGTACGAAAACCTGCAGGGAGAAGTCAAGGAGCATAACACAACCTTTGACGGCATTTTGAATGTGCTGCGCCGTCGTTACCGTGAAGCCTTCAGCGATGCTATGCGTCAGGACTTGGAAGAGTTTATGACGAGCACTCCCTGCGCTGCCTGCCACGGCAGCCGCTTGAAGCCGGAGGCACTGGCAATTCTTATCGGCGGCAAAAATATCTGCGAGGTGACGGCGCTGACAGTGCGCGACTGCCTGCAGTTCTTTAAAAAGCTTGTGCTGACGCCGAAGCAGCAAATAATTGCGCATCAGGTGCTGAAGGAGATTATGGCGCGTCTGCAGTTCCTTAACGACGTAGGCCTTGATTACCTGACGCTCGACAGAAGCGCCGGTACGCTCAGCGGCGGCGAAGCGCAGCGCATCCGTCTGGCAACGCAGATAGGCAGCGGCCTGACAGGCGTACTGTATATTCTGGACGAACCGAGCATCGGCCTGCACCAACGCGATAACGGTAAGCTGCTGGAAACACTCAAGCATTTGCGCGATTTGGGCAATACGCTGATTGTTGTTGAGCATGACGAGGAAACGATGTATGCTGCCGACCAGATTATCGACATCGGTCCGGGAGCAGGCGAGCATGGCGGTGAAGTAGTAGCTCAGGGTACGGTAGAAGAAATTAAGCAGGTGCCTGCATCTGTTACCGGTACCTATCTTAGCGGCCGCAAATTTATCCCGGTTCCCAAGCATCGCCGCGAGTGCGATGGCAGGATGCTGACGATTTACGGCGCCCGCGCCAACAATCTCAAAAATATTGATGTCAGCATTCCGCTCGGAGTCTTTACCGTGGTGACAGGCGTGAGCGGCAGCGGAAAATCCACTTTGATAAATAATATTCTCTATAACTCCCTGGCTGCCAAGCTCAACGGTGCGCGTTTGCGTGCTTCGGAGCACGACAGCATCGAGGGCATAGAATATACGGATAAGGTAATCAACATCGACCAGTCCCCAATCGGACGCACACCGCGCTCCAATCCCGCAACCTATACCGGCGTCTTTGATTTTATCCGCGAGCTCTTCAGCCAGACCAATGAGGCCAAGCTGCGCGGCTATAAGGCAGGCCGCTTCAGCTTTAACGTCAAGGGAGGACGCTGCGAGGCCTGCAAGGGCGATGGCATGAATAAGATAGAAATGAACTTCCTGCCGGACGTTTACGTTCCCTGCGAAGTTTGCCACGGCGCACGCTACAACCGCGATACGCTGGAGGTGCATTACAAGGGCAAATCCATCGCTGAGGTTCTTGATATGACGGTAAGCGAGGCCTGCGAGTTCTTTAAGAATCAGCCGCGCATTTACCGCAAGCTGGCAGTGCTGGAGGATGTAGGCCTTGGCTACATTCATCTGGGACAGGCAGCGACGACGCTGAGCGGCGGTGAAGCACAGCGCGTAAAGCTGGCAACGGAGCTTTCGCGCCGCAGTACGGGACGCACCGTATATATCCTGGACGAGCCTACGACAGGCCTGCATATTGCGGACGTCCACAAGCTACTGGATGTGCTGCAGCGTCTTGTAGAAGGCGGTGACAGCGTTATCGTCATCGAGCATAATCTGGACGTTATCAAGGTGGCGGATTACATTATCGACCTCGGTCCCGAGGGCGGCGACAAGGGCGGTACTTTGGTGGCTAGCGGTACGCCGGAGGAGGTAGCGAAGGTCAAAAAATCTTACACCGGACAGTACATCAAGCAGGAGCTGGCTAAGGCGAAGAAGAACGGGTGGTATGTATGACAGAATTAGCCGCAGACTTTAGCGATAATATAAAAAATGCCTTGGCCGTACTGCCGGAAAAGCCCGGCGTTTACCTGATGCATGATGCCTCCGGCAAGGTTATCTACGTCGGCAAGGCTGTTGTACTGAAAAACCGCGTGCGCAGCTACTTCCGCAATCTGGCCAGCCATACGCCGAAGGTGAAGGCGATGGTGGCAAAAATCGCGGAGATTGAAACGATTGTAACCTCCAGTGAGGTAGAAGCGCTGATTCTGGAGTGCAACCTGATCAAAAAATATCGCCCGCGTTACAACATCAGCCTGAAGGACGATAAAACATATCCTTATCTTAAGGTTACCATGCAGGAGGATTTCCCTCGTTTATATGTGACGCGCAGGCAGCTGCGTGACGGTGCCCGTTATTACGGACCGTATGCCGACGCCGGTGCTATGCATGCTACGGTAAAGCTGCTGCGCAGCATGTTTCCTCTGCGCACCTGCCGCAAAATGAACCCGGACAGACCATGCTTGAACTATCACATCAAGCGCTGTCTTGCGCCTTGCGCCGGTTACATCAGCAAGGCGGATTATCACAAGATGATTAAATCCATCTGTATGGTGCTGGACGGACGCACCACGGAGCTGGAGCGGGATTTGAAGCAGCAGATGCAGGAGGCGGCAGATAACTACGCCTTTGAGGAGGCTGCCCGACTGCGCGACCAGCTGCAGGCTGTGGCACGTCTGAATGAAGCGCAGAAGGCTGTCACCAATAATGGCGGTGACATGGATATCTTCGGCCTGGGGCAGGATATGACGGGCCTGTGCGTGCAGTTGTTCTTCGTGCGTAAGGGCAAGCTCATCGGCAGAGATAACTTCTTCTTGCCCGACGGCGGCGATACGCCGCAGGAGGTTATGACAGCCTTTGTGAAGCAATATTATAACGAAGCAACCTTTATTCCCAAGGAAGTGGTGCTGCCGTACCTGCCGGAGGAGGATGAAAAGCAGCTTATTGAAACCTGGCTGGCAGACAAGGCACAGCGACGGGTGGAGCTGCTGCTGCCGCAGCGCGGCGTGAAAAAGGACCTGCTGAAGCTGGCGAATGAAAATGCTGTCAAGCTGCTGAATGAACGCCTGCGTAAGGGCAGTTTATCACTCAAAAATGACCTGCAGGCAGCCGAAGAGCTGCAGCAGGCCTTGGGCTTGGAGCATCCCCTGGAGCGCATGGACTGCTTCGATATCAGCCATACGCAGGGCAGCGAAACTGTTGCTTCCATGGTTGTGTTCCGCAACGGCACCAGCAGTAAAAAAGATTACCGCAGATATAAAATTGTCTCGGCAGAAGGCAAGCCTGATGATTTCAAATCCATGCAGGAGGTTGTCTACCGCCGTTACAGAGATTATGAGGACTTGCCAAGCCTAGTGGTTATCGACGGCGGCAAGGGTCAGCTGAGCTCGGCGTTGGAGGTTATCCGCGGCCTTGGTCTTGATGATTTGCCGGTTGTAGGTCTGGCTAAGCGCGAGGAGGAAATCTTCAAGCCGCACCAGAGCGAAAGTATTATGCTGGACCGTGAAGGCGCTGCGCTGCACCTCATTCAACGCATCCGCGATGAGGCGCACCGCTTTGCCATTACCTACCACCGCAAGCTGCGCGGTAAGCGCAATCTCGTTTCTGTGCTCGACCATGTGGAGGGTATCGGGCCTAAGCGCCGGCAGGAGCTGTGGAAGGCTTTCAAAACGCTGGACGCTATGCGGGCAGCCAGCGTTGAAGAGCTGGCTGCGGTAGAAGGCATGAACCATGCGGCGGCGCAGACGCTGTACGATTTCTTCCGTCTGGATTTGCCGGAAAAGCAGCAGGCGCTGCAGTAAAAGGTTCACAGCTATTTTGCAGAATATCCTCGCATACTATGCTATAATAATTATAGGTCAAAAATAATTATTATTTTGTAGCTCGCGCTTAGCTTTCTTAAAAGCGCAGGCTATGGCAAGAGGAGGACGAAGCTAATGGCAAAATGGGTATGTGATGTTTGTGGTTATGTGTATGATCCTGAGGTTGGCGATCCCGATAACGGTGTTGCTGCAGGCACTGCTTGGGAAGATGTACCGGAAGAATGGGTTTGCCCTCTTTGCGGTGTAGGCAAGGATCAATTCTCGGAAATGTAAAATTGCATAGGATATAGCAAAATCAGCCTTTGAGCAAAAGCTCATTGGCTGATTTTGTGTTATGCAGCTTTTTATCTAATGATTATTTGTCTGCGGCTTTCCTTCCCCCTTCATCAGCCCCTCATTATAAATCGCCGGTGAAGCGCCTGCTTCCGTAATGTGCGGTGTTAAAAGCAGCAAAACCTCCGTCTTATTGTGCGAACGCGAACGGTTTTTAAACAGCTCACCCAATAGAGGAATTTTGCTCAAAAAAGGCACCTTCTGCATTGTACGATGCTGCTCCTCACTGATAAGACCGCCGATTACCAGCGTTTCCCCGCTGTACATGCGCACGTTGGTGTCAGCGGTGCGGCTGGTGATGCGGTAGTTTTTCAGCTCGCTGATGAGCACAGGCGTGCTCACCTCAGTGTGGACGCTGGCGGTCACCATTTTACCATCCTCGCTGATGATGGGCGCGTATTGCAGCTTGATGCCGGCGTCAAGATATTCCGTTGCCGTGTAGCTGCCGCTACTGTCATGCTTTTCTGTCTGCACGGGGATGTGGTCACCGATGAAAATGCTGGCCTCCTTGCCGGGTATGGTGATGATGCGCGGTGTTGCCAAAATGCGCGCTTTACCGTTGCTTATGAGAGCATTAAGCGTAGCGTTGAAACGGAAGGCAAACCCGCGCCAAAATTTAAAGCTGCCGTCATAATTGCTGCTGTCACTGTTACTGTCGTTCGTTTCCTGCTTGCTCTGGGGAATAGTGTCCCAGTCCCAGCGTACGCCCAGGTTTTTACTGTCCTCGCGGCTGACGGCGATGATTTTTGCTTCTAGTGTTACCTGCCTTGTAGGGATATCCAGCTTGGGCAGCAGCTGCTTTAAGCGTGCGTGGCATTGTTCGTCGCCCAAAAGGATGAGGCTGTTGGTGATATTGTCAAGACTGAGCTTGGAGCCGAAATGCGGAGCCAATGCTTCCTGTACATCCTTGGCTCTGGCGTAGCTTAAGGGATAGCAGGCTAGGCGTTCGCTGATGGGCTGCGGTAGTGCGGGAACGTTTACTGCAACAGTTTGGCCGACGTTGGCGGGGGAAGGCAAAAAGGGATTGGCGAGCTTATTTTGGGCATTGCAGGGCAGAGCTAAGGCAAGCAGCAGACTGCTGAGTATTAACGGGAAAAATCGTTTTAGCATAATGGCTCCTTTCAGTGTTATCCGTTAAGATGACGGCAACAAGCATTGCATAGTAAATTTCATTTTTCATTTTAGCGCAAGCAGGGAATAATTTCAAGTGAAAATTTAGAAAATAGAGAAAATTTTGAATTATCATATTGCATTTCGCTTTTTTTATGCTACAATGAATGCAACACAAGAAAAAATGAGGTGATACAGTGGAGGGTTTGCGTAATAATAAACTGGCGGAGGATTTGCTGCATCTGGCATTGGTTCAGGGAGCGAGTGATTTACACATCGAGCCTGACGGACAGGGAGTGCGTGTGCGCATCCGTGTTGACGGCCTGCTGCAACAACTGTGCGTGCTGCCGCACTCACAGCAAAGTACGCTGCTGACGCAGCTGAAGGTGTGGAGCGGTATGGATATTGCCGAAAAAAGAGTGCCGCAGGATGGCAGGCTGCTGCTGGAGCATGAAGGCAGCAAGGTGGATTTGCGTTTATCCAGCCTGCCGACAGTGAACGGCGAAAAGCTGGCGATTCGTTTTTTGCAGCGTCAAGATAATTTGCTGCAGCTGGAGCAACTGCAATTCAGCGATGATAATTTGCAGCGTTACCGCCGGCTTTTTCATCAGCCGAACGGTTTAGTGCTTCTGACGGGACCGACGGGCAGCGGCAAAACGACGACGCTTTATGCTACGCTTCAGGAGCTTGATGCTGCTGCCAGTAATATTATAACCTTGGAGGATCCGGTGGAATATAAGCTACCGGGAATCAATCAGGTGGCAGTCAACCGCAGGAGCGGACTGACTTTTGCGGCAGGATTGCGTTCGGTGGTGCGTCAGGATCCGGATGTTATCATGCTGGGTGAAATCAGAGATGAGGAAACGGCGGCGATGGCGGTGCATGCAGCGCTGACAGGTCATTTGGTGCTGAGCACACTACATACGAATGATGCTATCGGTGCGGTCTATCGTCTGCTGGATATGGGGATTGCAGATTATCTTTTGGCTGCCGGTTTGCGCGGTGTGCTGGCACAGCGTTTGGTGCGCCGTCCGTGCCGCTATTGCGGCGAACGGCGCTTGGCAACGGCAGCGGAGCTGCAGTATCTTGGGTACAGTGCGGATGAAAAACTGCAGGTGGTGCAGGCTCACGGCTGTGAGCATTGTCACGGCACGGGCTACAGAGGGCGTTTGGCCTTGCATGAGCTGGTTGTGTTTGATAAACGAATGCAGCAGCTTTTGGTAAACGGCGCCGATGAAGCAGAGCTTTTGCAGGAGGCGCGCAAGCAGGGATGGCGCAGTCTGTACGCCGATGCAGTAGCAAAGGTACTGCAGGGTGCAACTACGGTTGAAGAATTGTGGCGCGTCGGTATCACCGGGGAGGCTGATTATGCTTGATAAGCTGCTGCTCTGGGCACGGAATATGGAAGCAAGCGATTTGCATATTAGGCCTGCGAGTGTACCGATGGTGCGCGTAGATGGCAGTCTGCAGCCTTTGCAAAACGAATTTATTTCCCGGGAAAAGCTGGAGAAAGCGTTGCTTGCCCTGCTGCCGGAGCAGGAAAAACAGCAGCTGCTGCAGACAGGTGAGATTGATACTGCTTTTAGTGACAGTTTACAGGAGCGCTGCCGTCTCAATGTTTATCGTCTTGGCGGCGGCTATGCGGCGGCGATTCGTCTGCTTCCGAAGGAAATTCCTGACTGCAACAGTCTTGGCCTGCCGCAAACTGTTTGTCAGCTTGCTGAGAGCAGCAGCGGTTTGCTGCTCGTTACAGGTGCCACAGGCAGCGGCAAAAGCACCACGCTTGCCTCGCTGGTACAGCAGATAAATCAAACGCGCGCTGTACACGTGCTGACGCTGGAGGACCCGATAGAGTACGTGTATCCTCCTGGTCTGGCGCTGATTAACCAGCGGGAGGTGGGGCGTGATACAAGGAGCTTTGCCAGCGGGTTGCGCAGTGCTCTCAGACAGGACCCGGATGTGATTATGGTGGGCGAGCTCAGAGATGCGGAAACAATCGGTATAGCACTGACGGCGGCGGAAACAGGTCACCTTGTTTTAGCTACGCTGCACACGCAGGATGCGGTTGGTACGGTAAACCGTATTCTTGATGTGTTGCCCGACAGGCAGCATGTGTGTACGCAGCTGGCTGACTGCTTGCTGGGAATTTGCTGCCAGAGGTTGCTGCCGCGCTGTGACAGAGCAGGCAGAGCGGCGGCCTTTGAGGTGCTCGTTGCAACGCCTGCCTTGCGCAATCTTATTCGTGAGGGGCGCACGCATCAGCTGCAGTCCTATTTGCAGACCGGCGCGCGCTACGGTATGCAGACAATGGAGGACGCAGTAAAGGCCTTGCAGCTGCGAGGAATAATCGCATGAAAAAAGAGGCTGGGACAAAACCCAACCTTAAACAGAAAAACCAGTGGAGTTTTACCGTCAGGTAAATTTCCACTGGTTTTTTAGTGCTAAAAGTACACAACGAGTTGCTTTTCTGTTAGAATTAAATCACCACAAAATAACAAAAACAAGGAAAGGAACTCGTCATGTACAAAAATTATAACATAAATCAGCTGGTTTTGCCTCTAAATTTAGAAATAAAAATTCAGGATAACGATATCGCAAGACACGTAAACAATTTGGTTGAAAGTATTCCCAAAAAGGCCTTTGATAAATATTACAAAGAAACGGGCTGCCCGGCATATCACCCGAGAATGATGCTCAAAATATTATTGTGTGCCTACTCTCAGTCGGTATTTTCCGGTAGAAAAATAGAAGCGTTGTTATCTGACAGCATTCGTATGATGTGGTTAGCTCAGGGATATTCACCCAGCTACCGCACTATTAACAGATTCAGAAGCAACAAAGACATGCAGGAACTGCTTTGTCAGTGTTTTATTCAGTTCAGAGCCCAACTTATAAAAGAAAAGATAATAAATAATGAAGCTATTTTCATAGACGGAACAAAGATAGAAGCCAATGCCAACAAATTCAGCTTTGTATGGAAAAAGGCTGTAGAAAAATATGGTATAAGTCTGATAGAAAATTCCAGACGGATATACGATGAATTGGTTGAGCAGGAAATAATTCCTGCCATGGAGCTTGAGCAAGAAGCTACGATTAACGAAAAAGAGATGGTTGAGGTGGTCGAAAAGCTTGATTCAGCTATTGAGGTTATGGACAAAGAAATAGCTGAATCTGATTCTGTCGAAAAACGTAAACGAATAAGGCACAAAAGGAAACGTCCGAAGCAACTCAGAAAAATCTTAAAAGATAATATTGCCCGAAAACAAAAATACGACAGACAACTTGCTATTATGGAGAATAGAAACAGTTATTCCAAAACAGATCCAGATGCTACTTTTATGCGTATGAAAGAAGATTATATGAAGAACGGCCAGCTGAAGCCAGGTTATAACGTACAAATAGCAACAGAAGGCCAATACGCTCTTGCATATGACTTATTTCCCAATCCTACAGATACTCGCACACTCAAACCATTTCTAGATGTTATTGAAAGCAGTTATTTTGCTTTGCCGGAATATATTGTAGCTGATGCTGGATATGGCAGCGAGGAAAACTATGTCGACATTATTGAAAACAGACAACTGACACCGTTAATTACTTATGGCATGTATCTGAAAGAGCAGGAAAGAAGATATAAAAGATGCTTTCAAGACCGCTAATTGGGATTATGATAATGCTGATGATTACTATACGTGTCCAAACGGCAAAAAATTGATATTTAAATATAATTCCCAAAGAAAAGATAAGAACGGCTTTGCGAGAAACTTTAGAGTATACGAATGCGAAGATTGTTGTAATTGCCCATACCGCAGTCAGTGTTGCAAGGCCAAAGAAGGCAATAACAGAAAAATAAGTATAAACGTAAAATGGGAACAGCAAAAAGAATATATTAGAGCACAGCTTTCAGACAATAAGACTGGTAAAATCTACAAGAGAAGGAAATTTGATGTAGAGCCAGTCTTTGGATTCTTGAAGGCTAATTTGCGTTTCAACAGATTTACGGTAAGAGGAAAATTCAAAGCAAAAATAGAAATAGGTTTGGCTTTGATGGCAGTAAATTTAAGAAAATATATGCAGCATACAGCTGCAGCTTAATTTTACGCGAAGTAAAAGGACTGGAATTTGAGAAAAAACTCAAATTCCAGTCCTTTTTTAGTTTGAGAGGGTGGTTTTGTCCCAGCCTCTTAATATATACAGATATACTGTAAACGGTATTACAAAATTTCTTCTCTGATTAAAGTGTTCATCATTTTTTGCTTGCCTAATACCCAGAGCAGGTCGTTTTCTTCGAAAACAAGTGAAACGTGGGGGTTGGTAATGGTAAAGGCGCCACGCTCCAGACCGACAACGAGGCAGCTCCATTTGTTGCGCAAATCCGCAGCCTTCAGTGAGGTTCCCAAAATAGGCGAATGCTTGTCGATAGTAATCGCCAGTGAGAGGAATTGCTGCTCCGGTTTATTTTGGTGGTTATCCAGCATGAATTCACGCAGGCTTTGCGGCAAATCGCAGCGTTCAAGGCCTAAGCTGCGCTGTCTTACGGCAGCGTCAAAAACCTGCAGCTGGCTGCTTGTACCGATGAGCAGCAGCTTATCTCCCTGCTCTACTATCTGCTCGCCGCCGGGCATATCAACAGTGCGGTGGGTACCCAAAAGCTGCAGAACGTTGCAGCCGTAGCTTTCGCGGAAGCCAAGACTGCGCAGGCTGCGTCCTTTGATGGGAGAATCCTTTTGCAAATCGTAGTAAACAAGCTGCAAATCCTCGTCGAACCAGGTACGGCTGTCATCGGGAGCGCTTTCGCGATGCTTGCGCATGTGCTTTTCGTTAAGGTTTACCAAAAAGCGTGATTCGATACGCAGGTATTCGCTCATCAGCCAGTCGGAGGAGGAGATGAAGTACGCTGCCAGCAGGACAGAAACGCAGGCCAGGAAGCCGTGCAGATTCAGCAGAGTGTGGAAGATGAAGTACAGCGAAGCAGATGCTACAAGCAGCTTGCCGAATACAAGGAACATTAACGGCAGATGGTTAGCACGCTTTTTGAACCAGAGCTTGGAGAATAAATCACCGTTGCCGGCGCGGTTAACCAAAACGGCACGCAGAATCGGCGACATAATGATAAAGGTGGCAGCGGCGGTCAGCAGTCTGCTGTACGGCAGCTTCAGCGTGTTGCCCAAATAAGGCAGCAGGTAATATTCCGCACCCAAGGCAATGGCTGCCAGCAGGGTGATGAAAATCAACATACGCATGGTGTAACCGGTCAGCAGGTTCTTCCAGTCCTGATCCTTGTCATCGTCAGTATTGGTGCCGGTATAACGGTCAAGCCAGCTTTTAGCCTGCGGCGGCAGCAGCTTCAGCACCAGCTGGTAGAAGGGCTCGGCTGCCATGATGCAGAAGGGTGTGGTAAAGGTAGTGATTACGGATACCGCTACGATAATCGGATATAAAAAGCTGCTGATTACGCCCAGGCTCATGCCGAGGGAAGCAATAATAAAGGAGAATTCACCGATCTGTGCCAGGCTGAAGCCGCAGTGTACAGAGGTGTTGAGGCTCTGGCCGGAGGCCAGTACGCCGCCGGTGGAGAAAATCAGCTTGCCGATAATTGTTGCTACTACCAGCACGAAGATGGGCAGCGCTTGCTCCAGCAGGATAGCGGGATCTACCATCATGCCGACGGATACGAAAAAGATTGCGCCGAACAAATCCTTGATAGGAGCAACGAGGTGCTCGATTTTTTCTGCGTTAGGTGCTTCGGCAATCAAAGAGCCCATGATGAAGGCACCCAAAGCGGAGGAGAAGCCGAGCTGAGTTGCCAGCACCACCATACCGAGGCACAGGCCGATGGAAATAACTACCAGAGTTTCTTCGTTCATCAGCTGTTTGGCCCATTTAAAGAAGCTGGGGACAAGGTACATACCCAGAACAAACCATAAAACGAGGAAGAAAATCAAGCGTCCGATGCTGAGCAGCAGCTCCGTTGTGGAAACATTGGCGCTGGCTACGGCCATGGTTGCAAGCAGTACCATCATCACGATACCGGCGATATCTTCAATAATCAGCACGCCGAAAACAATTTCCGTAAAGCGCTGCGCCCTGAGCTTTAAATCGTCAAAGGCTTTGATGATAATCGTGGTGGAGGACATTGAAAGCATGCCGCCCAGGAAAAGGCTGTCCATATGGTTCCAACCGAGCAGCATACCGGCGAAGTAGCCCACGGCCAGCATACCGCCGATTTCTACCGCGGTGGCGATGAAGGCTGTACTGCCTACGCTTTTCAGCTTGTAAAAGCTGAACTCCAGTCCCAGTGCGAACAGCAGGAAGATAACACCGATTTCGGACCAGGCGTGGACGTTGGCCTTATCGGTAATCGTCGGGAAGAAGTTGAAATGCGGACCGGTGATGAAGCCGGCAACAATGTAGCCAAGTACCAACGGCTGATTGATTTTCTTGAAAAGAATTGTTGTGACGCCGGCTACGAGCAAAATCATTGCTAAATCATTAATAATAGTAGGCAGATGAGTCATGGTAAGCTCCTTTGAGATATTTTTTGCCAAAATGGCTTTAAATGGTGTATAATAATTGAAATGTAGTCATTAGCTTTTTACAAGCTCTGCAGACTGCAAAACAAATAATCTCAATTATATTATACAATATTTTTGACTGAAATTATTGCATAAATAATGCTTTATTATGTTAATTTATTGTGACTTGCGCAATTGGAGGAATAAAGATGAACGAAAATCAACAAGAAAAATTAGTTTTGGTAGACGGCGAGATTATGCCGGAAGCTGAAGCATTTATTGACGTTAACGACCGCGGTCATAACTTCGGCGATGGCGTTTTTGAAATTGTACCGGTTTATAACGGCCGCTGCTTTGCTTTGCTGCCGCATATGAACAATTTATTCGATTCTGTAATCGCAGTAAAAATTCCCGGCGTTTATATGATTGAAGAGCTGGTAGAGTTCCATGAAAGCCTGTTGGCCGCAACCGGTCTGAAGGACTGCGAAATCTATACTCAGGTAACTCGTGGCAGCGGTGCTTATGCCCTGTCCTATCCGGAGCAGAGCATTCCGCATCTGACTATGTATGCTGTACCGGTTGACCGCGAGGCACTTGCTGAGAAACGTGCCAAGGGCGTAAATGTTATCACTGTTGAGGATGTGCGCTGGGCACGCTGCGATATCAATACTCTGAACCGTCTGCCGGAAGTAATGGCTAAACAGAAGGCTGTTATCGGCAATGCTTTTGATTCCCTGTTTGTTCGCGACGGCAAAATTACCGAAAGCACGGAAGCAAGCTTCTTCATTTATAAAGACGGTATTCTGTGGACTCATCCCGAAAACAACTTTATCCATAAAAATATTACCCGCCGTCTGCTGATGGAACGCCTGTCCAAAGACCTGAATCTGCAGATTATCGAAAGAGCTTTTGATAAGGATTTTGCACTCAAAGCAGACGAAGCCTTCCTTTGCGGACCGCGTTGCGAGTTTATGCCTGTTACAAAAATTGACCGCAGCTTCGTTGCTGACGGCAAGGTTGGCGAGCTGACACAAAAGCTGCAGGATGCATATATGGCATTTGTAGCTAAGGAATGCCCTGCTAAGCATGAATAACAGCAAGCTGGTGCGTGGAGCGTTATTGGTGGCTTTGGCGCTGGCGCTGCAGTCGCTGCGTCTGGTGCTGCCGATGCCGCAGCTGCTTTCCACATTTATCATCGGTACTCTGGTGCACATGATGCTGGTGCTCACGCTGCAGCTCAGCGGCCTGAAGACAGCGCTTTTGCTGGCGTTTTTGCTGCCACTGACTGCTTACGTGCAGGGGCAGGTGCTGCTGCCGTTTCTGATTCCCGTAATTTGGCTGGGTAATTTTATCTTTGTGCTGCTTGTGCGTCAGTTTAAGGACAGTCGTAAGCTGTCTTTATCTATACCGCCACTGGCGAAGGCCTGTGTTATGTTGCTGGCAGCCTGGGCTGCGCTGAGCTTCTTGGCGCTGCCGAATCCTGCGCTGCGCAAGACGGTTATGTTTGCGATGAGCGTACCGCAGCTGCTGACGGCTGTTGCCGGTATTTTGCTGGCAGAGCAGGTCAAAAAGCGTCTGCGTCAGTTTGATTAATACAGGTTTGGCAATAATATAATGTATTTATGCGCGTAGTATTTAACCGACAGCGAAAATAACCGCCGGTGTAAAAGCTGAGCGGTTATTTTGTTTAATGCTTCGGCTTTGCTCAGTAACCTTTTGGTAACTGAAGCACTTTTTTGTGCATACTTTACAAATGAACGGCAACAGCATATTATAATATAGGCAATGGATAGTAGTTATCTGTTTTGTGAAGTTAATGTTAAAAATGCCAATGCAGTGCCGCAAGCTATATTTCATATGCTATAATATACAAGCAGTAATGAGTTTTAGGGGGTTATCAGTATTTTAGAATTTAAACCTGTAACATTGGCGGAAAAGCCTTTGTTTGAAAGCTATATATCAAAATCACATCAAAATGGCAGCGAATGTGCCTTTTCCAATCTTTTTGTCTGGCGTGACTGCTATCATATTTATTGGTGCGTAGCGCACGATTTCCTTTTGCTGAAGGTTAAACGCAACAACGTTGATTTTTATATTCAGCCCTTTGGCGGACGTGATGAGGATTTGCCGCGTCTGATGCAGGAGCTGAAGGAGGAGCATCATGGTAAACCGTTTGAGATGCACGGTATCTATGATTTTACCAAGGAGCGCTTTGAGCGCGTAATGCCCGGTCTGACATATGAAGAAGACCGCGATAACTGGGATTATGTATATCTGCAGGAAAAGCTGGCAACGCTTTCCGGCCGCAAGCTGCACGGGCAGAAGAATCACTACAATGCTTTTGTCAAGGCGCATCCGGATTTCGTTTATGAGCCGATTACTATGGATAATATGATGGAATGCCTGAACTTCGGCGAGCGCTGGTGCGACGAGCATATGGCAGAGGACCCTTCGCTGCTGTGCGAAAAATATGCTATCCAGGAGGCCTTTCTGAGCTTCGAGCAGCTGGAGCTGCGCGGCGGTGCAATCCGTTTCGACGGTAAAATTCAGGCCTTCAGCTTTGGCAAGAAGATTAACGACGATACAGCGGTGCTGCATGTAGAAAAGGCGCGTCATGATGTGCGCGGCTTGTATACTGCTATTACCAAGGAGTTCGCCGCTCATGCCTGGACGGATGTAAAATATCTCAACCGTGAGGAGGATATGGGACATCCCGGTCTGCGTGAGGCAAAGCTGGCGCTGCATCCGGAATTTATGGTGAAAAAATATAATGTAATTATTGGGTGAGGTAGCTTATGATTTACCGTGTCTTGAGCAAGGAGCGTATGTACCAGGCGGAAGAGCTTTGGAATTACTGCTTTGAAAAAAAGACGGAGCCTTTCTTTCGGTACTATTTTGAGCAGTACTGCGGCAAGGACAATATGGTTATCGGTGGCTTTGACAAGGTCGGCGAGGAAGAAAAGCTGCGCACGATGCTGCATGTAAATCCCTATATGCTGCGTTTGCGCGGGCAGGAGATGCTGGTGCCGTATCTTGTGGGCATTGCCACCGCTCCGGAAGCACGTGGACAGCATCTTTTGCGTCCGCTTTTGGAAACTGCTTTTGAGGTGCTGCGCTCGCAGGGATTCCCTTTTGTGACGCTGATGCCTATAAGTGCCGGTATTTATCTGCCGTATGAATTTGCTTACTGCTATTATCGTCATGAATATAAAATGCCTTTGGCAAAGTTGCAAATTCCTGCAATTGGTGATGACCTGTCGGTAGAACGTCTTGATTTAGCTTCTTTGCTGCAAGCTGTGACGGATGAGGAAACGCAACCTTGCAATCCTTTGGCAAATATTTACGCAAGTGTTACCGCAGCATGGAACGGCGTACCGCAGCGCACTGCGTTCCAATGGCGCAAGCTGTTGTCGGTAGTTACGCAGGAAAATGTGCTGTGCGCTGTTGTTTACCGTGCGGGGAAAGCAGTTGGCTATATGCTTTACTCACTGACTGACGGCACGTTCAACTTGCAGGAGCTGCTTACGCAGGATGCTGCGGCGAAGAACCGTCTGTTGCAATATGCCGCGGGACACAGAAGCGAAGCGCAGGAGTTTTGCTGGCTGGCGGAGCCGTGGGATAAAACATATCTTGGCTTTGAGGACCAGGCGCTTACGGGCAGACTGCAGCCGTTTATGATGGCACGTTGCCTTGATGCGCGTTTAGCGCTCGCTAAGCTGCCGGTAGCAGAAAGCATGAGCAGCGGCAGCGTTGTCGTACTGCTTACGGATAAGATGATTGAGCGCAATAATCATCTGCTGCAGCTGCGCACGTCACCGGGCAAGCTGGAAGCAGTCAGCACGCTGGAGCAGGAGGAGGTTACCATGGATATGGGAGCCTTTACCCAGCTTTACTTCGGTGCGTTCAGCGCCAGCGAGCTGTGGGAGGCAGGGCACATCAAATGCAGCGATGTGCGGAAGCTGCAGCTGCTCGACGAGCTCTTTCCTAAATGCCGCACCTATAATAACGAATATTTTTAAAGCTTATGCAGGCTGTCGGATGTTCCGGCAGTCTGCTTTTTTGACAACAGAAAAACCCATGCCTTACTTAGCGTAAAACATGGGCTATTTTGGTTAGTGCAAATATTTACTGCGCTGTTATTCTATTTTCTATAACGTTATAGGCTACATCACCGTCATGCGGCTGACCGTTGACCGTTACATTACCATGGAAGGCTGCAATTTTCGTCTTCCAGCAGTAGCTGCCGCTGTCTGCGGTAATTTTATTGCTGTTATCATTAAAAACAAGATTGCCGTTTACATAGGCAGTTCTGCCGGAATGATATACATCTACCTTATCGCAGGCAAAGCTCATATCACCGAAGCTCAGACGAATATTGCCCTGGCCGTGAACCTCCATAGCATAAAGATATACCTTGGTGGCGTCTCCGGTAATGGTTAAGGTAGTATCATGTGCAGGAAACTGTACGAAAACATTTCCCTGCAGGTCATATACACCGGTGAGCGGGTTAAAGGTACGGCTGTCACTCTTGATTACCGGATCGGCAAAGCACATAGAAGGCAGCATCATAACAAGCATAGTTAATATTAAAAGCAATTTCTTCATGAATAAATCACCTCTTGTAGCATGAAAAACAGGAGAAATTTTAAGTGTACTCTTTATTATAGTATTTTTAGAGAATCGGCGCAAGCATTAAAAAAGATTTTTTTAGAAAAAAAGAGGATTTTTCCTTTATACATTGAATATAAATTATGTGTGATATAGTAGTTGGAGGCGGAGAGGGTAATGAACGGAGATTTTGAAAACTTTAAAGAGCAGGTGCGCAGCACAGCTGATATGGTAGAAATAATCTCCGGTTATGTGCCGTTGAAAAAGAAAGGCCAGAACTACTGGGGCTGTTGCCCGTTTCACGGAGAGAAAACGCCGTCCTTTTCGGTGAACCCCGGCAAGAGCATGTTTTATTGCTTTGGCTGCCATGAGGGCGGAGATATTTTTAAGTTTATTATGAAAATCGAAAACTGCAGCTTTATGGATGCATTAAAGCTGCTGGCCGGCAGATACGGTATTCCGATACCTGAGAAGCAGAAGACGGCCGCCGAAATTGCGCGCGAGAAACAAAGGGACAGCATTTATAGTGCTAATGAGCTGGCGTCAAAATTTTTTCAGGCCTGTCTGACAAAAACTGCTTACGGTGAACCTGCCCTGGCTTATCTTGCCGGGCGCGGAATAGGCAAAGAAATTATTGCCGGCTTTGGCATAGGCTATGCGCTGAATAATTTTACCGCGCTTGTCAGCTCTCTTGCTAAGCGCGGCTGTCAGCCGCAGGTGCTGGAGGCTGCCGGACTGGCGGCCCGTGGGCGCGACGGCTATTATGACAAGTTCCGCAACCGTGTGATTATTCCTATCCGCGATGCGCGCGGACGTATAGTCGGCTTTGGCGGCAGAGTGCTGGACAACAGCACGCCTAAATATCTGAATACAGCGGAAACGCAGTGGTTTAATAAGCGAAGGCTGCTTTTTGGTCTGGATATAGCTTTGAAGGCTATCCGCAAAAGCGGTCGGGCTGTAGTTGTCGAAGGTTATATGGATGCTATCAGCTTGCATGCGGCAGGCTTTGATAATGTTGTAGCATCTATGGGAACGGCCTTTTCCCAGGAGCAGGCTAAGCTGCTGCAGCGTCTGGCGGATGAAGTAATCTTCTGCTATGACAGCGACAGCGCAGGCCGCAAGGCTTCGGTGCGTGCCGTGAGCATTGCTCGGGAAGCAGGCTTGAAGGTGCGCATAGCAGGTGTACCTGACGGTAAGGATCCCGACGAATATGTACGTCAGCATGGCAGCGCTGCTTTTGCACAGGTGCTGGCGGCGGCGCAGAATGGTATTGATTTTCAAATAGATGAAACTATCCTGCAAAATAATATTGCTAATTTAGCAGGAAAAGTAGAGGCTGTGTCGAATATACTACCATTCCTATTAGAATGTCAAAATGAAATTGAAGCGTCGGAGCATATCCGAAGGCTGGCACAGCGGCTGACTATTGATGAAGGCCTGATTGCGGAAGAATACCGCAAGGCAGCACGCAGAGGTGGCAGACAGCAGACTGGGCAGCCGACGGTGATTCCGGAGGAAAAAAGCGCCGGTATCGGTCAGCAGGCGGAAGAACTGCTTCTGAGATTGCTTTTGGAGCAGCCGCAGCTGTGTGACGAATGCCGTGCGGAGGTAAAGGAAACAGGCTTTGAAGATGCTGTGCTGGCACAGCTGTTTGACAGGTTGTGCGAGCTTGGCACCGCTTATACAACGGATAAGCTGAATAATGTCCTGGACGATGCGGCGCAGACAGCGTTGGCGCGTATTTTGGCACATCAGCTTCCGGAGGGAGATATGGATAAGCTTATGCAGGACTGCCTCAGGCAGATGCGGCGGCTTCGTCTGGAAAAAGAATATGAAAAGCATCGTCTGCTGGCGGATGAATACGAAAGATCGGCAGATGAGCGTTTTCTCAGTGAATTAATGGAAAGTCAAAGGATAAAGAATGAAATCAAAAAACTCTATGGAAACCAAAATAAATAAGGAAGGAGGGGACACCATGGCTGCAGCTACTAAAATAACGCAGGAGCAAATTGATGAGCTTATCCGCAAGGGTAAAGCTAATAAGGGTGTTCTCACCTATGGCGATGTAATGAACCTCACCAATACTTTGGAAGATATCACGCCCGAAGATGTTGAGCATATCTATGAGGTTATTACACGTAAAGGTCTGGAGCTTGTTGATGATGACAACGCCTCCGACGAAGATATACTGCCTTTGGTAGGAAACGACGAAGATAATGATGAGCCCAGCAGCAGTGAGCTGGAAAACATGAGCGTTCCCGAAGGCATCAGCATTGACGATCCTGTACGCATGTACCTTAAGGAAATCGGCAGAGTACCGCTGCTTATCGGTGAGGATGAGGTTAAGCTCGCTAAGCGTATGGATAAGGGCCGTCAGGCAGAGCGTATTCAGCGCGGCAGAATGATTGAGCTGGAGGAGCCTGCTTTTACTGCTGAGGACAGCGGCAGCGCATTGATTGAAAAGCTGCGTCATAGCCTGAAAGAGGAATGGCAGATTACCAATATGCGTTCTGTTTTCCGTGTGGCGCAGATGATTAAAAAGCGTCAGAGCGTAGGTCAGCCTTATACTGTTGAAGATTACGAGGACCTGATTTTTGAATTTACCAAGGATGAGCGCCTGCATCTGCAGCGCCTGATGGCAGAACAAAGATGTCTGATTCCCGGCTGCGAGCAGTTCGTAGTAACGCGTGAAACAAGCGATATAGATGATCACAAGCTGTATCAGATTAAGGCTATTCTCAACGAGCTCAGAGAGCGTATGAGCGACGGCAGAGAAAAGGATTCCGCTGTTGTCGAAGCCTACTGCAATCTGGATGAGGATTTCGAAAAGCTGTTGAAAGCAGTTGCGCATCAGGGTGACGAAGCTAAGCAATGCTTGTCCGAAGCCAACCTGCGTCTGGTAGTAAGTATTGCCAAGCGTTATGTCGGTCGCGGTATGCTGTTCTTGGATTTGATTCAGGAGGGTAACCTGGGACTGATTAAGGCTGTAGATAAATTCGATTATAACAAGGGCTTTAAATTCAGTACCTATGCTACATGGTGGATTCGTCAGGCGATTACCCGTGCGATTGCCGATCAGGCACGTACTATCCGTATTCCCGTACATATGGTGGAAACCATTAACAAGCTTATCCGTGTTTCCCGCCAGCTGCTGCAGGAGCTTGGCCGCGAGCCTTTGCCGGAAGAAATTGCCAAGGAAATGGATACCTCTGTTGACAGAGTACGCGAGATTATGAAAATTGCGCAGGAGCCTGTTTCTCTGGAAACTCCTATCGGCGAAGAAGAGGATTCGCATCTGGGCGATTTCATTGAGGACCACGATGCACCGGCGCCTGCCGACGCTGCTTCCTTTACTCTGCTGCGTGAACAGCTGGAGGAGGTTCTGGAAACGCTTACTATCCGTGAAAAACGGGTATTGGAGCTGCGCTTTGGTCTGGAGGACGGCCGCAGTCGTACTTTGGAAGAGGTTGGCCAGCACTTTGGCGTTACCCGTGAGCGTATCCGTCAGATTGAGGCTAAAGCGTTGCGTAAACTGCGTCATCCCAGCCGCAGCAAAAAGCTGAAGGACTTCTTGGAATAATAGTTGACAAACAACTGTAACTATTATAAAATAATAATGTTTGGTAGCTTGCATGGGCCTATAGCTCAGTGGTAGAGCCGCCGGCTCATAACCGGCTGGTCGTAGGTTCGAACCCTACTGGGCCCACCAATACCTTACATCAGCAAAACGAAGTGAACGCAGGTCGAAAGGCCTGCGTTTTTAATTCTATGAGTTGACATTTATCTGCTTATAGTGACATAATTAAATAGTTATCAAGAATATGGATTCATTTCACTGAATATGTTTGAATAATTACCAAGGAGGCAAGAATGTTTACTTTAAAAAATGGTGACGGTATGGTTTGGCCTGACGGCAAGCGTATCGCCGTGATGGTTACCTTTGATTTTGATGCGGAGTTGCTGCGTAAATCTGTAATCGGCAAGCGAACAATCGGCTTTTCGGACACAAGCAGGGGCCAATACGGTCCTGATGAGGGCTTAAAGCGTTGTCTTGATATGCTTGAACGCCAACAGCTTAAAACTACTTTTTTTGTTCCCGGACGCATTGCGGAGCTTTATGCCGATAAGGTGCAGCAAATAGCGGATGCAGGCCATGAGCTTGCCTATCACGGCTATCTGCATGAAGCCTCTGTAGATATGCCTGCTGCCGAGGAAAGAGAAAATATGGCCAAGAGCGAGGAACTGTTGGAAAAAGTAAGCGGACGTAAGGTTGTCGGCTATCGCGGTCCGCTGGATTTGCTGCCCAACTGTGCCATGCAGCTGATGGCTGAACGTGGATATTTATACGGTTCTACGCTTAAGGATTGCGACTGGGCGTACGTGCATGAGGACTATCCGATTGTGGAGCTTCCTACTGAGCCTACGCTGGATGATTTCTCCTGGTTCTATTTTTCCTATGCGGATGAAGCTACTATCACCTGTAGTTATCCGGTGGACTATGTTTACGATATCTGGAAGGATAATTTTGACGAGCTTGCCAATGAGGGCGACAAAATTTTTGTTCTCAAGCTGCATCCGCAGCTTATCGGCCGCAGCAGCCGCGTGCGCATGCTGGAGCGCTTTATTGCCTATATGAAGGCGAACGGCGCATGGCTTGCCAGCTGCGAAGAGGTAGCTCGTTACGTAAAGGATTTTTACGCTAAACGTGCGGAAGGAGGCGAAGCATGATGAACTGGAACTGGCCTGATAATAAGCGCATTGCTTTCCTGCTTTCCTTTGATATCGATGCGGAAACTCTGTGGCTTACACGCAACGATATCAATGAACGTCATCTGGTGCACATGTCCCGTGGTCTTTATGCCACGAAGCAGGGCTTGCCGCGCATCCTGAAGATGCTGGAGGAAGAAGGCCTTAAGGCAACCTTTTTCACTACTGCCTATACTGCGGAGATTCATCCGGAAATCATTCAATACATTGCAGCGCAGGGACATGAAATCGGCTATCACGGTTATCTGCATGAAGTAAAGGATACTTATGAAGAAGAAAATGCACTGATGGATAAGGTTGATGCTATCTTCCGCAGCCTTACTGGCAAACGTCCCGTAGGTGTGCGTATGCCTGATGGTATCTTGCATGATTTTCATAAGCAGCTGTGGCTGGATCGCGGCTGTATTTATTCTTCTAACTGGCGCAATAATGACGGTCCTTTCCTGCTGAAGATAGACGGCAAGGAAATACCTATCGTGGAGCTGCCGAAGGACGGTATTGTTGATGATACCTCCTATGACATGTACACTCTGCAGCATCCGGAGCATCATTACCTGCGCAGCGGGCGCGAAATGGTGCAGATTTGGCAGGATGAGTTTGACGGTCTGGCAGATGAAGGACGCATCATTAATTTCGTTATGCATCCGCAGTTTGTCGGACGTCCGGGATATGTTCGCGCATTGCGTTCATTTATTCATTATGCAAAAGAAAATGGAGCCTGGATTACTACTGACGAATCCTGTGCTAAACATGTTTTAAAGCAGAAGGGTTATGACATTGAGGTTCGTTACTGAATTAAAAAATTCTGTTGGCAGTGTCGTTAATTCTATGGTATAATAATTCATTATATGAGCAAGTTTACTCATTAAATGTACGGAGTAAACAGATATTAAAAATTGAGAGGGGTTTTTCTAATGAAAAAATTTAAAATGAAAAGTATTTTTGCTTTCCTGGCAACAGCAATGCTGGCTATGATGCTGGTAGGCTGCGGTGGCGAGAAAAAAGATGCTGCAGCTGATGCAGGCAAGGGTGACAAATGGGTTGTTGCTATCAACTCCACCTTCCCGCCGTTTGAATCCGTAAAGGAAGGCACCAAGGATTATCAGGGTGTCGATATTGATATTGCTCACTACATCGCCAAGAAGATGAACAAGAAAATCGAATTCACCGATATGAAATTTGCTTCTTTGGTGCCGACTTTGCAAAGCGGCCGTGCTGATGTTATTATTTCTGCAATTTCTCCGACTTCCGAGCGTGAAAAGGTTGTATCCTTCTCCAAGCCTTATTATTTCCCGATGAAGGCTATTCTCTGCAAAAAGGGTGCAGGCTATGACGCTATGGATAAACTGAAGGGTAAAAAAGCCGGTGCTTCTATGGGTACTACCTATGCTAAAGAGCTGAAGGCTGTCGGCGGTATCGAAGTTGTTGAAATGGATACCACTCCGCTGGTTGTTCAGGATATTAAAAACGGCCGTCTGGCTGCAGGTCTGTTCGATTCTTCCCAAGCTGCTGTTTTCGTAAAACAAAATCCTGATCTTGAGCTGCACGTTCTGCAAGGAGCTGTAGTGAAAGACGATACCTTTGCTATCGCTTTGCCGAAGGATTCCAAGGATGTTGAAAAAATCAACGAAATCCTGAAAGAAATGCGCACCAATGGCGAGCTGCACAAAATTCTCGTAGCTCATCTGGGTGAAGAAGGCACTAAAGAATACGAAGCTGCAATTGAAAAGCTGGATATTGCAAAGCTGTAAGAGGTGAATTGAGCAGATGTTAGATTTTTCCGTTCTGGAACCTTATATACCGCTTTTGGCAACCGCTGTCTGGATTACGCTTAAATTTACTTTCTTTTCTACAATTATGGGCTTTTTCGGAGGCTTTATCCTCGCGCTGATAACATTGTCCAAGAACAGAGTACTTTCCTTCCTGGCGAAGGTTTATATATCTGTATTCCGCGGAACGCCGCTTTTAGTACAGCTGATGCTGATTTACTTTGCAACACCGCAGCTGACGAGCTATACTATTTCCGCTTTGGAGGCAGGCGTGCTTTCCTTTGGCCTGAACAGTGCCGCATATATTTCCGAAGCACTGCGCGGCGGTATTCTTGCTGTCGACAAAGGTCAGTGGGAGGGAGCAATGTCCTTGGGCGTGCCTAAGCATCGTTTCCTGCTGGATATTATTCTGCCGCAGGCTATTAAGAATGCTTTGCCTTCCTTGGTAAACGAAAGCATTATGCTGCTGAAGGATTCCAGCCTTGTTTCCGTTATCGGTGTTGCCGATACGCTGCGTTGGGCGGATCTGATTCAGGCAAAAACCTTCCGTGCGTTTGAAGCCTTTATCGTAGCTGCTGCTGTTTATTATGTTTTGGTTATGGCCCTGAACTTTTTGGGCGGTTTGTTAGAAAAGAAGGTGCGCGTCAGTGATTGAGATTCAACACCTGTCTAAAAGCTTTGGCAATTTAGAGGTCCTTAAGGATGTTTCCCTGACAATAAAAAAAGGTGAGGTTGTGACCATTATCGGGTCTTCCGGTTCAGGAAAATCTACGCTGCTGCGTTGTATCAATCTGTTGGAGCAGCCTACCGGCGGAGCGATTTTATTCGAAGGTAAGGACATCGTAAATTCCAAAATTAAAATTGAAGATATCCGCAAGAATGCCTGCATGGTGTTCCAGCATTTTAATCTTTTTGCTAATATGACTGTTCTGGAAAATATGACCTACGCTCCCCGTGTAGTAAACGGTCTGTCCAAGCAGGAGGCCAAGGAAAAGGCTATGAAGCTGTTGGCTAAGGTCAATCTTTCCGATAAAGCCAATGAATATCCCAGCCGTCTGAGCGGCGGCCAGAAGCAGCGTGTAGCGATTGCGCGTGCTTTGGCGATGGAGCCGAAGGTACTGCTTTTGGATGAGCCTACCTCCGCACTTGATCCGGAAATGGTCAAGGAGGTACTGGATGTTATCAAGCAGCTTGCCAATACCGGTATAACCATGGTTCTTGTTACCCATGAAATGGGTTTTGCCAAGGACGTATCGGATACAGTTTATTTCATGGACGGCGGGTACCTGATTGAAAGCGGTACGCCGGATGAAGTATTCAATCATCCGAAAACGGAACGTGCGAAGAAGTTCCTTGCTTCTGTTTTGGTATAAGGATACACTAATGAAAATATTTATAATTAATCCTGACTTTGGGGTTACTCCTGAGCAGATGGCAGCACGCTGTCATCTGCTCAGTGTGCATGTAGGTCCGGATGTGGAGCTGCACATGGAGTGCCTTGTTGAAAATCATATCGAAATTGATTCTGCTCTGGATGCTGCGCTTGCTGCGCCCGAGATTATCAAAATGGCTGTGCGTGCGGAAAGCGAAGGCTATGACGCAGTCGTGCTGTACTGCTTCAGTGACCCCGCGGTGGATGCCTGCCGTGAGGTGGTGAGCATACCTGTAGTGGGCGGCGGTCAGGCTAGCTGTCTTCTGGCACCGCTGGTAGGCAGGCAGGCCGGGCTTTTGCTGGCAGATACGACACGCTATGCGGAAAAGCAGCTTTTTGTTGCTCAATGCGGTGTTGATTCTGCGCGTATTGCTGCAATTGGTGGTATTGAGGCCCGTGGTGTCGATTTGTGGGCAGAGCGTGAGCGGGTTCTGGACCTGCTTACGGAAGCCGGCAAAAATTTGCTGGCGGTAGGCAGAGTGCAGGTACTGCTTTTGGGTTGCTTATCCTTTTTAGGTTTGGCGCACCCGCTCAGTGAGCGTCTGGGCGTTCCTGTTGTTGACCCGGCGGTGGCACCTGTGGCGCTGGCGGAATGCCTTGTGCGGCAGGGGCTCAAAACAAGCCGCAAGGCTTATCCTGCGCCGCCGTTGCGTAAACGGACATGGCAGAGCGGCCAATTATAAACAGCTTGCTTTTCTATAGGAAATAGTGTAAGATAATATTAGTATCAAAATCTTAAGAAGAGAGGTTACTGTTTTAATGAAAAAGAGCTTATTGACTTTGATTATGGCTTTGGTTATGGCTTTAGCTTGCGCAACCAGTGCTTTTGCGGAAGATTTGGGTTATGTAAATGTTGAACGTGTTTTCCGCAGCTATCCTGATATTCAGACTACTATGAGCGCTATCAATCTGGAGCGCCAAAAGGCTGAAAATGAATTCAACCAAAAGGCTCCGAACCTTGACGAAAAGGGCAGACGCGAGCTGGGCGAAAAATTATCCGCTCAGGTAGATAAGAAGGAAGCTTCCCTGCTGAATCCTATCCGCGAAAAAATCCGCAAAACTATCGGCCAGGTTGCAAAAGCTCATGGCATTGCTAATGTAGTTGATGCAGGTGCTGTTGTATTCGGCGGCAAGGATCTGACTGAAGAAGTTATCGCTGCTGTTGCTCAAGGCAAATAAAGACTAATGTTATTAAAGGCTGTCGCAGGCAAGCGACGGCCTTTTTTAGTGAGTGTGTTATAATATAAGTGTATTTGGTGGGAGGTGAAGCAGATGGCTGATTGTCCCTTTGATTTTGTAAATGACGGGAAAAAACATACTATCTGCCTGGTCGGCGGTGGCGGTAAAACGACGGTTATGTACGAGCTGGCAGCGGCATGGGCAGCCTGCGGATGCAAGGTGCTGGTGTTGACGAGTACGCATATCCTGCAGCCTGCGGATGGCAGCTTTGCTGCCGACGCAACAGCGGTACATAATTTGTGGCAGCAGGGGCGTTATGCCGTTATCGGTACACCGGAACTGTCAACAGGTAAGCTGACAGCGCCGCCGCAAGATTTATATGAAGCGCTGCACCTGCAGGCAGACGTAATTTTGTGTGAGGCTGATGGCTCCAGACATCATCCCTGCAAGGTGCCTGCGGAGAATGAGCCTGTACTTTTGCCTGACAGTGACATAGTGCTGGCTGTTGCGGGCATGGACGCCTTGGACAATTCGCTGCAGCAGGCTTGCCAGCGTCCGCAGCTGGCGGCAGAGCTTTTGGGCTGCAGCTTAGATTCTGTTATTGATGAACAAATGCTGGCTGCTTTGCTGCTTTCAGAGCAGGGGGCACGCAAAAATGTCGGTGCACGCACTTATTATATTGTCTTGAATAAATGCGACCTGATAAAAGCAGCGCAGCAGGAGGAAATGCTTCGGCTGTTAGTGGGTGAAGGAATAGACGAGCGAAGAATATGGCTTCGTGAAAGGGGAGATAGCAAATGCTGAAGATTATTGTACGCGGTGGCGGTGACCTGGCAACAGGCGTTATCCATCGCTTGTGGGGAGCAGGTTTTAAGATTTTAGTGCTGGAATGTGCCAAGCCTGCGGCAATTCGTCGACAGGTAGCGCTGTGCGAAGCGGTGTATCAGGGCAGCGCTCAGGTAGAAGGCCTGACTGCAAGATTGATAAATTCACTGCCTGAGGCAGACGCTGTCTGGGAGCATGATGAAGTACCGGTGCTGGTTGACGCAGCAGCGGACAGTGTGCGTGCTTTTGCGCCTGATATTGTGATTGATGCGATTATTGCCAAGCGTAATTTGGGTACGAACAGCGCAATGGCACCGCTCGTTATTGCTTTAGGCCCCGGCTTCAGCGTGGGCGCAGATGCCGACGTAATTGTAGAAACGAAGCGCGGTCATAACCTGGGACGCATTATCCGCAGCGGCAGTGCAGCGCCTAACAGCGGTGTGCCCGGTAATATCGCAGGCTATAGCAAGGAGCGTGTGCTGCACGCACCCTGCGCAGGTGTTCTGCACGTTGTTCATGACATTGGCAGCATTGTGGAAAAGGGCGAAACTATTGCAACTATTACCGATGGCAGTAATCAGGTGGCGGTAAAGGCAACACTGTCCGGTCTGATTCGCGGCATGATTCGCGATGGCTTTGCTGTTACCGAAGGCTTTAAAATTGCCGATATCGACCCACGTAAGGAGGAGCTGGCCAACTGCTTTACGATTTCGGATAAGGCGCGCTGCATTGCTGGCAGCGTTCTGGAATTAGTCTGCCGTTATGCACAGGAGAAATAAAAATGAAGGATTTAATGAAAAAAATACAGGTGCAGGCTTTGGATTCGCAGCCTTGCTATCTTGTTGCATTGATTGAGAGTGAAGGCTCTACTCCGCGCACCAGCGGCGCCTATATGCTGGTCGGAGAAAAGGGTTTGCTTTACGGAACCATCGGCGGCGGCGGTATGGAATATGCGGCGCAGCAGCTGGCACAGCAGCGTCTGCGCTGCGGTGGCGGCAGCTTTGTCAAAACATTTGACCTTTCTCCGGCAGCAGGCATGGCCTGCGGCGGCAGTTGCCAGGTGCAGTTCTGCTACCTGCCTGTGGGGGAAGAAACGGGGGACTTGCCAGAGGAAGCTCTTAGTGCAATGAAGCAGCGTGCTCCCTGGTGGTTTTTACTGCCTTTGGGTGAAGGCAATGCACTGCCGCAAATAAAAAAAGACCTGCAGCTTGCAGGTCGCAGAGGTGTAATCAATATAGATGGCTGCACTTATTATGCGGAGCACTATGATTATGACGGTTCGGTTTATGTTTTTGGCGCAGGTCATGTTGCGCGTGAGCTGGTGCCGCTTTTGAGTCATCTCGGGTTTAAATGCATCGTGCTGGATGACAGGGCGGAGTTTGCGGATGCGGCGGCCTTTCCGCAGGCGGAGCATGTACAGCAGGTTGATTTTACTAAGCTGCAGGAGGTTTGCAGCCTGACGGCAAAGGATTATGCGGTAGTTATGACGCGCGGTCACGTGCATGACGCCAATGTGGAGCGCTATCTGTTGACTACGCCTGTGGGTTATATCGGCATTATGGGCAGTAAAAATAAAGCAGCCATGGCCAGAGCCGCTTTGTTGGCGGACGGTTACAGCGAGCAGCAGCTCGCGCGTGTTATTACGCCCATCGGCATCGACATAGGCAGTGAGACGCCGGCGGAGATTGCGGTGAGTATTGCAGCACAATTAATCCAAACTAGGGCAGAACGCGTATAAAGCACCGTATACTTTATCGAGAGGGCCTCGACGTAGCAGTAGTACGTCGTCGGCCCTCTCTCTTCGTCTCCGGTACTTTCTCCGCGTTCTGTTGATTATAAAGTATAATGCATCATATACTTTCATCAGGAGGCCTTTGACGTAACGGGAGTACGCCGTCGGGCCTCCTTCTTCGTCTCTGATACCTTCTTCGCGTTCTGTTTAATGGTAAAGGTATCAAATATTTTCTTCGTGTTCTGTTTAAATAGTAAAGCGTTCTGGTACCTTCTCTGCGTTCTGCTGATGAGTAAAGGGGAATGTACCACATACTTTATCTATATAAAAATGAGCATCTCGACGTAGCAAAAGTACGTCGTCGGTGCTCATTTTTATATTTCTCTTTTGAATTGCGAACGAAAAAGGCTATCTGATAAAATTTATACGGATTTTCTCTGTAATTTTCTTTACAATATTGCCTGATATGCGATAAAATATATGCATGAAAAATGAAGGGGTGCTTATATGTCTAAGTTTGTTAAACTGTCTGAGGAAGCTTATAAGTTTGAAGGCAAGCTGTCTTTGAGCTCGGCTATTCCTTTAGGTCTGCAGCATGTTTTGGCTATGTTTGTCGGCAATCTTACACCGGTTCTGATTATTGGTGGTGCCTGCGGCATTGTCGGCGGTGCCGGTTTTGAACAGCTGCAGGTTGTTTTGATTCAGAATGCGATGATTGTTGCAGGTCTGGTAACTCTGTTGCAATTATATTCCGTTGGTCCCTGCGGTGGCAAGGTGCCCATTATCATGGGTACAAGCTCCGGCTTTATCGGCGTATTTGCCGGTATCGTTGCAACCTTGGGAAGCGGTGTTGTCGCCTATGGCGCTATTATGGGTGCTTCGATTATCGGCGGTGTTTTTGAAGCAGTGCTTGGTCTGGTGCTCAAGCGTATCCGCCGTTTCTTTCCGCCTGTTGTCTGCGGTACTGTTGTACTGTCCATCGGTCTGTCGCTGATTTCCGTAGGTATCAATTCCTTTGGCGGCGGCTTCAAGACGAGGGATTTCGGTTCTATTGAAAACCTGCTGCTTGGCTTGTTTGTGCTTTGCGTTATTCTTTTCTTCAAGCATGGCACCAAGGGCTTTTTGAGTTCTTCTTCCATTCTGCTTGGTATTATCGCCGGTTACATTGCTGCTATTTTCATGGGCTTTGTACTGCCTACAACTGCAGTTACGCCTGACGGAGTGGAATACACCAAATCCTGGGTACTGCATTGGGACAAGGTAGCGAACGCCTCCTGGTTCGCTGTGCCTCAGCTTATGCCTGTTGATATCGTATTTGATATGCGTGCTATTATGCCTGTATTGATTATGTTTGTTGTTACTGCGGTTGAAACTGTCGGTGATATTTCCGCCGTTGTTGAAAGCGGTCTGAACCGTGAAGCTACGGACAAGGAATTGTCCGGCGGCGTTATTTGTGACGGCATCGGCTCTGCTATTGCTGCTGTCTTCGGCGTACTGCCCAATACTTCCTTCTCTCAGAATGTCGGTCTGGTTGCGATGACGAAGATTGTTAACCGTTTTGCTTTGGCAACCGGTGCGGTATTTTTGATTCTCTGCGGCCTGATTCCTAAGCTGGGCGCTTTGGTTTCCATTATGCCGCAATCCGTTCTGGGCGGCGCTGCCGTAATGATGTTCTCCTCGATTGTTGTCAGCGGTATTCAGCTGGTTACTAAAGAGAAGCTTAACCCGCGCAGCCTGACGATTATTTCCGTTGCTTTAGGCGTTGGCTATGGCATGGGCGCTACACCCGGCATTCTGGCACACTGCCCGGAGGCTATGCGCATGATGTTCGGTGAATCCGGTATCGTTCCGGCAGCCTTTGTAGCAATTCTGCTGAATGTTATTCTGAATAGGGGCGAAGACGCTCAAGCGTAATTTTATCCTGCTGGGTATCGATATCCAGCAGCTCGTTGATATCCTGAACCGGTACTTTTACTACCAGTTCAGGATATTTTTTTGTCAGTACGGAACCACCTTTGTCCTGCGGCAGCTGCTGCAGCTCGTCGGCAAATTTTGCAGGGAAGATGATGGGGTTACCGGGAGTTTCTTCGTAATACAGGCGATGGATTTTTTGCGGTTGCGCTAAAAAGCTTTCGGTGAGGCGGATGAGCGAAGCCTGTTGTAAAAGCGGTTGGTCGGCAACGGCGAAAAGCAGGCCTTCGGCCTGAGGCAGGTGCTGTTCTATATAAGCTGTGCCCAGGCGCACGGTATCGCTCAGATAGGGCTTGTCGTGGAGCAGGCAGGGGATTTGCTGCTGCGCGCAGATATCCGCAACCTCCTTATGGCGTGTAACAACGATACGCTTGGCGAAAAGTCCTTGGCTGATATCAAGGATGTGCTGCAGCATGGGCGCTCCGTCGATGGCTGTCAGCAGCTTGTTGACACCGAAGCGGCGGCCTACGCCGGACGCCAGGATGATGCAGGCTATTGTAGAATATTTTACGTTCATAGGTCTACCTCACGGTTTTGATTATATATCTTTATTATAAGACTGAATGGTAGAGCTAACAAGCGGGTGAGTACCGGTTAGCGGAAGAATATATTTTGTACGCAAAAACAAAAAAACTCTGTAACCAAAGTTACAGAGTTTAGTTTCAATTGGTGGCCCTGGCAGGATTCGAACCTGCGACCTTTTGATTCGTAGTCAAACGCTCTATCCAACTGAGCTACAGAGTCACATCAGCGTTGCTGTTGTTTCAAGCAACAATGATATTATAGCGAAAAGTACGCTTCTTGTCAACACTTTTTTGCAATTATTTTTTAGATTTTTTGCCGACAGCTTTTTCTTTGGCAACAGGCTGATGTTTTTCTAGCCAACCGCAGTAAATGAAGAAGCCTAAGGCAACGAGGAAGAAGCCTAAGCTGGTTGCCTGAGCGGACTTCAGTCCGAACATCCAGGGTTCGGCATAGTCACCGCGCAGCATTTCCAAAAAGAAGCGGACTACGGAATAAAGCATGGCGTACATACATAAAGCTTGACCGCGTGCATGCTTGGTGGTGCGGAATAAAAGCAGCAGGGCAAAGATTACGATATCCAGCTGACCTTCCCAGACCTCCGCCGGCCACAGGGGGACAGGGCCGTAGGTTTTGTAGGCCAGAGTACCTTCCGGGTACAGAATACCGAAGCTGCCGCCGGTAGGTGTGCCGAAGGCGTCACCGTTGAGCAGGTTGGCCATGCGTCCGATGGACTGGCCGATAAGCAGAGAAGGCGAAACGATATCCGCCAAGGCTACCCAGTCGATGTTATGCAGCTTGCAGTAAACAATGCCGGCAGCAATGCCTGCCAGCATACCGCCCTGCACGGCCATGCCTCCCTGCCAGACGAAGGGGATTTCCAGAAGATGATGACTGTAGTAATCCCAGTCGAAGAAGAAAACATCCCACAGCCTGCCGCCGATGAGGCCTGCGAAGCCGCCGTAGATACCGATGTCTAAAATGTGCTCGTGCCAGCGTCCGTCCTGCTTAGCCAAAAAGTAGGCAGTGCCGGTGGCCAGAAAAATTGCTGTACAGAGCATCAGACCATACATGCGTATGGGAAAATCGCCGATAAAAAAGAGATATTGATGCATTATGGATAAAGCCTCCTAAAAAATCTAACTAATATTTTAACACATTCCGGCATTTTTATCAGCGAAAAAGTTGTGATTTCTTTATTTAGAAAGCTTATTGAATTTAACAGCGAAGGTAGTACTGCGTGACATGTTGCTTATGTCATTATTCACAGCGTCAATATTATGATATAATGAGGGAAGCGATATGAGCTTTATTGAAGCAAAAATAGAGAAAGAAGGCCTGCAAATTTATGAAGGGATTGACTTATATTGAACACGGAAAGTTTGCTCTGCAGGAAAAGGCCAAGCCGCAGCTTGTTTCTGCGCGTGATGCTCTCGTGCGCGTAACCTTGGGAAGCATCTGCACCAGTGATTTGCATATTAAGCATGGCTCGGTACCGCGTGCTGTGCCGGAAATTACCGTGGGCCATGAAATGGTTGGCGTGGTGGAAGCGGTCGGCGCCGACGTAAAAACCGTGAAGCCCGGTGACCGCGTGACGGTAAACGTAGAAACGTTCTGCGGCGAATGCTTCTTCTGCAAGAAGGGCTTTGTCAACAACTGCACCGATCCTCATGGCGGCTGGGCGCTTGGCTGCCGCATTGACGGCGGACAGGCGGAATTTGTGCGCGTGCCCTATGCTGACCAGGGGTTGAACAAAATTACCGACAGCGTTACCGATGAGCAGGCACTTTTTGTAGGTGATATTCTTGCTACCGGCTTTTGGGCAACACGCATTTCGGAAATCACCGAGGAGGATACGGTGCTGATTATCGGTGCGGGACCGACGGGTATCTGCACCCTGCTGTGTGTTATGCTGAAGCAGCCGAAGCGCATCATCATCTGCGAAAAAGATGCAGCCAGAGCGGAGTTTGTCAGAAAGCATTATCCCGATGTACTGCTTTGCGAGCCTGAGGAATGCTAAGCCTTTGTTAAGGAGCATTCCGACCATGGCGGTGCGGACGTTGTTCTGGAGGTTGCCGGCGGTCGCGACACCTTCCAGCTCGCGTGGAAATGCGCGCGTCCGAACGCTATCGTAACGGTTGTGGCGCTCTACGATGAAGCGCAGAGCCTGCCTTTGCCCGATATGTACGGCAAAAATCTTATTTTCAAAACCGGTGGCGTGGATGGCTGCGACTGTGCGGAGATTCTGCACCTGATTGAAGAAGGCAAAATTGATACTACGCCGCTGATTACGCATCGCTTCAAGCTGGCGGATATCGAGGAAGCTTACCGCATTTTCGAAAACAGATTAGACGGAGTTATCAAGATAGCGATTACCGAGTGATTTTTTTTGCAAAGCATGTTCTAAGAGGGGCGATTTTATGATTAAGCATATAACAACAACACCGGCAAAAGCCTTAGAAAAATTAAAAGCAGGCAATGCCAGATATATTGATGCCATGGTCAACAGCGAGGACATTTCGCAGGCAAAGAGAACAGATACCTTGGTTAACGGTCAGAAGCCTTACGCGATTATTATTACCTGCTCTGATTCCCGCGTGATTCCGGAGAATATTTTTATGACAGGTATCGGCGAGCTGTTTGTTATCCGTATTGCCGGTAATGTGATTGATGAGCATCAGCTGGGCAGTATTGAATACGCTGCCAGTCATCTGGGGGCGCCGTTGATTGTTGTTATGGGGCATACGCATTGCGGTGCGGTGCATACTGCAATCAATCATGATCCGGAGGGTTATATCAAATTTATTACGGATAAAATCAAAGCAGCGATTGGCGACGAGTGCGACCCGTATAAGGCTGCCTGCCTGAATGTCAAAAGCTGTGAAGCGGAAATCGAAGCAAGCTTGGAGATTCAAAAGGTTGAGCATCAGGAAGGCCTGCGCGTTATCGGTGCTATGTATCATCTGGAGAACGGACTGGTAGATTTTATCTAAAGCAGATTATTTTGAGCTGCCTTAAGCTTAGCGTCTTAAGGCAGTTCTTTTTTGTAAGTAAATTTCTCAAAATTCGCAATAATATGCTTGACAGAATGGTAGCTTGAATGTATTATGTATACATAATACAGATTTCGATTAAAAGCAGCTTTTGCACGCTTTTGAAGAAGGAGGCAAATGTATTATGCGTAAAGAACACGACTTTTTAGGTGAATTAGAAATTCCCGATAATGCATATTATGGTGTACAGACCATGCGTGCCATGGAAAACTTCCAGATTACAGGCTATACTGCCGATCCGCTTTTTATCAAAGCCTTGGGTATGGTCAAAAAGGCTGCGGCCTTGGCCAATATGAAAATCGGTCTTTTGGATGAAAAAATCGGCAATGCTATGGTGCAGGCCTGCGATGATATCATCAGCGGCAAGCTGAACGACCAGTTCCCGACCGATCCGATTCAGGGCGGTGCCGGAACATCCTTCAATATGAATACGAACGAAGTAATCTGCAACCGTGCTTTGGAAATTCTCGGCCGTCCGCGCGGCGATTATAATTATATCAGTCCTAATAACCATGCCAATATGTCGCAGTCCACTAACGATGTTATTCCTACATCCATCCGTGTCTGCGCTCTGATGCGCGCTGAACAGCTTATTATTGCCTTGGAAAACCTGGCGGATTCCTTTGATAAGAAGGGCGAGGAATTCAAGGATGTGCTGAAAATCGGCCGTACCCATCTGCAGGATGCTGTGCCTATTACCTTAGGACTGGAGTTTAAAGCTTTTGCTTCTTCCATGCGCAGACGCAGTAACTACATTCGCCGCAGCTGTGAGCTGCTACACACCATGAATATGGGCGCAACAGCAGTCGGCACCGGCCTGAATGCCGATCCCGAATATATCAAAGAGGTTTGCGAACAGCTTACGCTTGTTACCGGCGAGAGCTTCACTACCGCGGACAATCTTGTTGATGCTACCAGTAACACCGATATCTTCACCGATTTATCCTCCAGTTTGAAAACATCGGCACTTTCGCTGATTAAAATTTCCAATGACCTGCGTCTGATGGCCTCCGGTCCGAGGGCAGGCTTCTGCGAAATTACGTTGCCGCCGCGTCAGCCCGGTTCCTCTATCATGCCGGGTAAGGTTAACCCCGTTATCCCCGAGGTAGTGGATCAGACCTGCTATCAGGTAATTGCCAACGATTTGGCTGTGGCCTTTGGCGTAGAAAACGGCCAGTTCCAGCTTAATGTTATGGAGCCTGTTATGGCTTACAATATTTTCAATTCCTTACGTTTCCTGACCAATGCCGTTAATACTCTGCGCACCCGCTGCGTAGACGGAATTAAGGCTAACCGTGCCCAATGCGCGGAATGGCTGGATAAGAGCGTGGGCATTGTTACGGCGTTGCTGCCGCATATCGGTTACGAAACCTGCTCCGTTCTGGCGAAGGAGGCGTTGGCAACCAACAGAAACATTAAGGACCTGCTTATTGAACGCAAGGTGCTGAGCAAAGAGGACTTGGATGTTATCCTTGCTCCTGCGGAAATGACTAGACCGGGTATTGCCGGTAAGGAGCTTTTGAAGAAGATTCATGAGTCCAGAGAGGAACTGGTGTAAAGCACAAGAGAGCAGTTCTGTTATAATAGTAGAATAAAAGCAAAAGCTGCAGCTATGCTCCTGAGTACGGGAGCAAGCTGCAGCTTTTTAATTTGAGCTTTGGGAAATTTGCTTGTCAGCACAAGAAAACTTCTTCCGTCCTACCTGAAATCATGCTTTGGGGTGGGGGAAAACGAGTTTCTTGTTGCTATAATTATAATGACAGAAACTAATTTAGGAGGTTGATGAATATGCGTATAGGTAAGAAATTGTTTTCCTGCTTAGCTTTATTTTTACTTTGCATTCTGTGCTTGTTTGCAGATGCTCCCAAGGTTCGGGCAGCGGAATTTCTGACTGCTGATGACGGAACATTTCTCTATATGAACAGCAGAGAACTGGAAATCAGTGATGAGGAGGAAGGCGTGCAATTCTTCCTTGCTGATGACGGCACTCTGCAGCTGATGAACAAAAATACCAAAGATGTTTATAAGACCTTCGTTCCTGCGGAGAATGGAATGGTTGGCTATAGGGTGCGGGATGTTTTTACCGCCAATCCCGAAAATATATTTTTTGAAATAAATGCCACTATCGGTGCTCATGAGCAGAACTGCGGTTATTGGCTTATCGGTAAGGAAAACGGACAATGGGTGACATATGTAGCCTTGGAAGATTTGGCTAAAAACGGCTATGCCATTGACCAATGGCGGCAAATTGTGACCAAGATTAATACGGATGGCAGCGGACGTTTTATTCTGCTCAGCCAATATGAATATATGCCTCCGGAAGCTACCTTCGGCATGCAGAGAAGATATTTCACGGATTTGCAGCTGGAGCTTTTGTGGGATGATACTACGCAAAGATAACGTATAATAAGTTGCGCAAATTCAATTCAAAAAGATAGACATAGAGACTACCTTTGCTTACAATTAAGTTACCACACAAAACATGAAAGAAGGTAGAATCTATGTCTGGTAACATTATACAATTAAACGAGCAATTTATCCACAACGAATTGAAAACTATTGTAAAAAATAGTGTAGAAGAAACTCTCAATGCTCTTTTGGATGCAGAAGCTGACAAACTTGTACAAGCTGAACGCTACGCACGTGAGCAAACAAGAAAAGGTTATCGCGCCGGTCATTACGAAAGATCATTCTCTACTCAAGCTGGTGACGTTACTTTAAAAGTGCCTAAATTAAAAGGTCTTACTTTTGAGTCTGCTATTATTCAGCGCTACCAAAGACGTGAATGCTCCGTAGAAGAAGCCTTGGTAGAAATGTATCTTGCCGGCGTTTCTATGCGTCGTGTTGAAAGTATTACAGAGATTCTCTGGGGACAGAAGGTTTCAGCCGGAACCATTAGCAATCTGAATCAAAAATGCTTTGCTCAAATTGAAGAATGGCGCTCCAGGAAGCTTACAGAAAAGTACCCCTATGTCTTTGTAGACGGTATTTTTCTAAAAAGATGTTGGGGAGGCTCCTTTGAAAACGCCTCTGTATTAGTTGCTATTGGCGTCACAGAAGACGGATACAGAGAAGTTATAGGTACAGCCGAGGGCCTCAAAGAAGATACTGAAAGCTGGAAAAATTTCTTTGTATGGCTGAAAAGCCGTGGCTTAGATGGCGTAAAACTTATAATTGGCGATAAAAATTTAGGCATGGTAGAAAGCATAGGTGAAGTGTTTCCAAATGCCAGATACAAACGCTGCACGGTGCATATGTACCGTAATATATTCTCTGTAGTACCACGTAAAACTGTCAAGGAAGTTGCCAAGATGCTCAAAGCAATTCATGCTCAGGAGAATAAAGCAGCAGCTAAAGAAAAGGCAAAATCAGTAATTTCCAGATTACGTGAGATGAAACTTAACAAGGCTGCAGACAAACTAGAAAATGGTTTAGAGGAAACCTTGACCTATATGGATTTTCCGTCAGAGCATTGGCTACGTATACGTACCAATAACGTTATTGAACGTGTAAACAGAGAAATAAAGCGTCGCACAAGAGTGATTGGCACGTTTCCTGATGGTGAATCAGCATTGATGCTTGTATGTGCAAGATTGCGTTATATAGCCAGCAATGATTGGGGCAAAAAACGTTACTTGAACATGAAACATCTAACAGATATGCTTGCCGAAGAACTGTATTGTGAAGCAAAAATATCTTAAAAACAGCTAACTTAATAAGCAAAGGTATCTAAAGCAGAAGCTAGTTGATATTTAACGGTGAAGTGCACTAACCGTTAAACTTATATAACTAAACTTCTGCTAGGATGTCTGAAGAAATTTGCGCAAAACTATTGACAGTACCTAGTATTTCTTGTTTCCAATTAACTAGAAGGCCATAAAATTCATTGTATTCAGGTATTCCGAAGTCACCAAATCGGTTCTTAAGTATATCATAGTTTTCTTCGAGACTGCCGGAAGCTTTGTAATATTCTCCACTCTGATTAAATTTCAGATACAATTCTTTTAAGTTATAAGCAATTTCCAACTCTGGAAATTGAGCAAACAGTAAGTCTCGGATATCTCTTAAATTGACATAACGGCCTAAGGCTTTGTTGTATTTTGGTTCATTATCTAAGTCCGTAGTATGGTTAAATACAAAATTAAATTTTCTTAGAAGATACTCATAGGTATGGTTTTCAGTATTTCGTGCACATCTTAGCCTAATCTTATTAAAGTCATCTGTAAGATGTTTGGTTACATGAAAGCTGTCTGCACAAACAATGGCATCCGGGAAACATATCTGTGCAACATCCCTAAAATTGTCATACAGATCCATAGATATATACTTTACGTTATTGAGTTCGCTGCGTTTGAGAGTGTAATTATGTATATCTCCACGGATAGAGGCAAAATAATCAATAAGGTAATGCTTTCTGCGAGTAGGAAGTACATCTATTACTTCACCCGTGATAAAATTCATGAGCAGGCAGCAGTAAAGAGAATCCATATCAGATTCAGGGAAATAGTGCTCATCCATGGATAATACCATTGGTAAAGGCTTACGCATAATATCTACGTGTTTGTCAAATAATCTTAGAACAGTAGCTTTGGAAACATGGTATCGTTCAGCAACACTGGTATAAGTGTCTTCGGGATGCTTTAAATCTTTCAAAATATTAATTTTGGTTTCGTGAGTTAGTCCGTCATTGGCTTTAGTAAAGGGATTAAGTTCGTTAAAAGAATAAGAACACTTGGGACAACGGAATCTTCTTTGGCGATAAACAATGCTACATTTACGGTTGACCAGTGTAGAGTGTGTGAGAGTTCGTGGGTAGTATCCATGAACTTTTACAGGTCCGGAACAGAACGGACAGATCTTAGAGGTAACCTTTAGCTTAAGATTAATAATGATTGAGCCGTCGGACTGCGCAATGGTTTGTAGTTCCTCAATCTTATCCTCTTGAATGTTAAGCATATTTGTGATAAACTGACGCATAGATAAAAAATCCTCCTTCGTCTTAGTAATATAGGCAATTACTATTTTAACGAAGGAGGATTCATTTGTTTAGATGTGGTTTGTGTAGAAATTTTTGTCTGTGCAAGCCATTATTTTTTGTTGAACAGAGAATGCTTGCCTATGACCACAAAGATTGTACTAGGTTGACCCACAGATTTGGAATAGCTTGAGCACAAGAAAGTACTAGCGAAACCACAAAATGTACTAGGTCTTAATCGAGCACAAAAATTGGACTAGGTCGACCCAACCACAAGTAATGGACTAATGCAAAAAAACGCAGGCGCTCGTGTACCTGCGTTTTTTTATAATTAATATGTTTTAATCCTTCAGTAACCAAGCAACTTTGTTAATAAAGCCTTTAGGCTTTTCAGCTTCAACTTCTTTGATGACTTCAACAGGTATCGGCTTTTCAATTACTCGTTCCACAATACGCTCTGGAGCCGTGATATCATTACAATGTTCAATAAAATCGTAATCGAAAAATTCTTTAGCCCAATCTAATTTGATACGTACTTTATTGCCTACAGCTGTGATGTTACCATATTGGTTCATTGCATCAGCAAATTCCTTGGCTTTAGATTTGCCATCAAATCCGTCAAATACTTTGAATAACAAATTATGGGAAGTGTCAAGCTTCCAATCACCGAACTCAAAATCATCTATAAACTTTTTCTTACGCTCATCAAGATTACTCTTGCCATCTCTAAAGAATGATGAATCATATACCTTGATGTAACTAGCATCATCAATAGAATCGTATTCTTCAAAAATATCTTTCAATACTTCAGAGCCAAGTTTGAAAATATCTGGAATATCTTTATTCTTGCTTTCGTTAGAATATCTGATTTCACTTAATTCATTCAACAGTTCCTGAAAACGCTGAGAAAAACGGCTATAAAAGCATTTGTATAAGTCACCGGTAAGGTTATTCAAATTGGAAATAAAGGAATTTACCTTTTGGTTTCCTGAACCATTATTGCTTATATCAATGTTAAATAAAACCGATCGCTTCACAATATAATCCGATATCTCAAAATCATCATTACAGGTAAAAATCACACAAGAACAGGGAGCTTTAAAAATCTCCGGATTTTTGATGACACCTTCATAGTCTTTGGCTCTGCCTCTGGTCAACTCATCAATTACAACAGGGAAACCCTGTCCGCTGAGCATAGCTGGGATTAAACCTTCTTTAGGAGAAACGTTTTCAGATTTACGCATAAGACCAGACATTTCGTCGAAGTTAAGCTTATACTGTCTAAACATAAGCTTTAAAAGAAAGCTGCAGAAAGGAGTCTTGCCAGCAGATTTAGGACCTCTTAAAATCAGATATCCTGGAAAAGAATATGGCGCAACACCATTGCCGGATAATTTAATACAAAAATGCATAAAAGGAGAGATGAAACCATAGATAACAGAAGCGTAATACTTCTCGACTGCAAGATTAAGGCTTTGCTCCAGACTTCCAACAAAACTGCCGTTATGATAGCCTGAAAAGAAATTCTTAAAGATTTTAATGTCATTAATTACATTACTCAAACTTCGCACACGGAAAACATCCCGTATGCCTTGATAAATCAGCTTGAACTGAATGTCGAAAGCCATTCACGCACACTTCTGTGCACGCAGACGACTCATCCAAAGAGCGGGCAGATCGTTCAGGAATCGTTCCAAGAGCGATTCGACCAGCAAGACTTCTGACGGATATTCTGCCCGAAGCTGCTCCGCAAACTCCTGCAACACGAGGCGAAGCGCTTCCATGTACTTCAAGTCCGGAAGCTCATCAAGCCCCAGATAGAAGAGCTCGCCGAGGCTTCGCCCATCCGTGTTCTCACGTTCCTCGACAGCCAGGAGCATATATCGTGTGCAGACGACGGCGACATGCGCCGTCATCGCATCGTAGGAGACGGAACGACAATCCTTGCCGAGCCGCAGGTAGGACTTGCACGCTTTGAAGAACACCTCGATGCCCCAGCGCTTCCCGTAGAGCTGGATGACTTCTTCCTCCGAAAGCGAGAGGTCTGTCGTGACGAGGACGAGATAATCCTTCCGCTTGTTGCGGTTCCGCACGAAGACCAATCGCACAGGCACGAGGGATTCTCCCTGTTTCGTCGCGACAGCATCGACGGACAGGAGGTAACGCGAGCGTCCGCGGCGTTTCTTGTGTTCCTTGTAGATGGCCTTGACGTTCGAGATCTTCCCTTCGCAGAGGTAGCGCACCTTCTTGCTCTTCTTTGCCATAGCGGTGACGTCATAGCCGAGGTCATGGATGGCTTTCAGCGACGACGGCGAGCAGAACCATGTGTCGAAGAGGACGTACTGCGCGGGGATTCCTGTCGCCTTGACCTCCTGCAACAAATTGAGGACGACGGCTGGCGCTTCCATCTGCGCGAGCTTGCGCTGCTTTCCGCCGTTGCTCCTGGCATCGACGGACGCGTCGGCCTCGTTGAGACGATTCTTTCCCTTCGATGTCGAAAGGAGGCAGAACGTGAGCGGCAGGAAGGTGTTCCCATCCGTCCAGCCAAGGACGAGCAGGCGGAAGCCCTTCGTATAACGGTGGCTCACATGGTCGTAGACGTTCGCCAAGAGTTCCACGCGCTTGGAGCGCGAGCGGCTGAAGAGCGAATCGTCGACGATGATAGCGCAACGACGTCCGGCGTCTGTCAACGGTTTGATGGTTTCGTTGATGATCCGCGCCGCAAGGAGCAGCGTGAACCTGCGCCAGTTCGTGTGACAGGAGTTCAAGAAGCGGTAGGCCGTGTCCTTGCCAAACGGCAGGGATTCCTCGTGAAGCCGGCGTTGCATGTAAAGCGAGCGGTTCTCGAAGATGATGCTGACGAGCACAAGGAACACCAGAATAGCGGAAAAGCCCTTGAGTTTGCATGCGTTGGCAGACCGCAAAATCTGGCCGATGCGATATTGGTGGAAGAACAGCGAAGTTTTCTTCGAAATGGATTCCATCTGATGGGTGGTTTGTGGTATAATTTGCATAGCATGAACCTCCGCTTTAGTATGTTTTGTTTCACATCTTAATTACTCAAACTTCGCACACGGAAAACATCCCGTATGCCTTGATAAATCAGCTTGAACTGAATGTCGAAAGCCATTCACGCACACTTCTGTGCACGCAGACGACTCATCCAAAGAGCGGGCAGATCGTTCAGGAATCGTTCCAAGAGCGATTCGACCAGCAAGACTTCTGACGGATATTCTGCCCGAAGCTGCTCCGCAAACTCCTGCAACACGAGGCGAAGCGCTTCCATGTACTTCAAGTCCGGAAGCTCATCAAGCCCCAGATAGAAGAGCTCGCCGAGGCTTCGCCCATCCGTGTTCTCACGTTCCTCGACAGCCAGGAGCATATATCGTGTGCAGACGACGGCGACATGCGCCGTCATCGCATCGTAGGAGACGGAACGACAATCCTTGCCGAGCCGCAGGTAGGACTTGCACGCTTTGAAGAACACCTCGATGCCCCAGCGCTTCCCGTAGAGCTGGATGACTTCTTCCTCCGAAAGCGAGAGGTCTGTCGTGACGAGGACGAGATAATCCTTCCGCTTGTTGCGGTTCCGCACGAAGACCAATCGCACAGGCACGAGGGATTCTCCCTGTTTCGTCGCGACAGCATCGACGGACAGGAGGTAACGCGAGCGTCCGCGGCGTTTCTTGTGTTCCTTGTAGATGGCCTTGACGTTCGAGATCTTCCCTTCGCAGGGGTAGCGCACCTTCTTGCTCTTCTTTGCCATAGCGGTGACGTCATAGCCGAGGTCATGGATGGCTTTCAGCGACGACGGCGAGCAGAACCATGTGTCGAAGAGGACGTACTGCGCGGGGATTCCTGTCGCCTTGACCTCCTGCAACAAATTGAGGACGACGGCTGGCGCTTCCATCTGCGCGAGCTTGCGCTGCTTTCCGCCGTTGCTTCTTGCATCGACGGATGCGCTGGCCTCATTGAGCCGGTTCTTTTCCTTCGAGGTTGAAAGAAGGCAGAACGTGAGTGGCAGGAACGTGTTCCCGTCCGTCCAGCCGAGGACGAGCAAGCGGAAGCCCTTCGTATAGCGGCGGCTCACATGGTCGTAGACGTTCGCCAAGAGTTCCACGCGCTTGGAACGCGAGCGGCTGAAGAGCGAATCGTCGACGACGATGGCACAACGCCGGCCGGCATCCGTCAGCGGCTTGATGGTTTCGTTGATGATCCGCGCCGCAAGAAGCAGCGTGAACTTGCGCCAGTTCGTGTGGCAGGAGTTCAAGAAGCGGTAAGCCGTGTCCTTGCCGAACGGCAGCGAATCCTCGTGAAGTCGGCGCTGCATATAGAGCGAGCGGTTCTCGAAGATGATGCTTACGAGCACGAGGAAAACGAGAATGGAGGAAAATCCTTTGAGCTTGCAAGCGTTGGCCGCGCGCAGAATCTGGCCGACATGATAACGACGGAAGAACGCCGAAGTTTTCTTCGAGATGGATTCCATCTGCTGGGTGGTTTGTGATATACTTTTCATAGCATGAGCCTCCGGTGCTTGGTATGTTTTTGAGCCAACATAATTATACCAAACTGGCAAGACTCATGCTATTTTTCTGTTTACAAAGCCTGGACTTTCAAGGGGTGCAGGGGATTTTTACCTGCGAAGTTTGAGTTACATTATCTTCTTTATAATCAGTAGCAAAGAACTCATTATTAAAAAAAGCCTTCATATCTGGTTCAACACGGAATTCGGGATATGGTAAAGATTTTTGCTTATCCTTATACAAAGAAAGCTTATAAGAATTAATAACACTCTTACACTTTTCAGGAGAAAGTGCAAGGACATTTCTAGCATCTGCCTTACTTTCAAAGAAACTCTTTTCCATCGTTTCAGTATACTTATCTAGAATTGCCTTCATATTCTCCTTATTGGTAGCGTAGTAGCCGTCAAAATCCTCCGTATCGTCTTCCATGGTGGTATCAACATATATAGTATTTTTGGTTTCGACTACGCCGACAATAATAGGATTATCAGACACAAGATTTTCAGAAGTAAGCTTCTTCATACGTTGCGGTTCAATTTTGCAAATTGTGTTTTCAAGAAAGGAATCAAACCTGTTATAGAAATAATCGAAAGCTGTATCATCATTATCGTAAACAATAATATTCTCTTTCTGTCTACCAGAATAAGCTCTAAGAGTCATATTGGCACTACCAGTAATAACTCTTACCTTATTATCACTGTCATTCCACAAAATATAAATCTTCTCATGGCTCAATGCATTAGGATTAGCTATATAGATATTTAGGCTGTTGTCAGAAAGCCTTTTTTTCAGATAATCAACATAATCAGGCTCATTTCCTACAAGTACATTAATGATAGCATTGCTGTCCATAATCAGCTCTTTCATGTAAGGCATGCCGTCAAAGACCTTTTTATTGCCGAAAATGATATCAACTGAGTTAAAAGAGCATTCACGGATCATCTTTGCGATAAAGGCTGCACTAGAGCTGAAAGTGATTACACGCATATTATCGAATCCTATAAAAAGCTCCTTATAATCATCAACAGTAGCAGTTGATTCAATTTTGGAATAGCAGACGTCCAGTTTCTTTGGTTCTTCAAATATGTCCAATAAACCTTCCTTAAGCATTGTTCGTTTAGTACACAAATTGTTAATAACCTCAATATCTACATTGTATAAATCGGCCAAGTCCTGCTCCATATCGATACTGAGATTTCTTTCTCCACGTTCAATTTTGGCATAGGAAGAAACAGTCATATTCAGCTTTTCTGCTACATCTTTCTGCTTCAGACCATTGCTCCGTCTTAGCTCTTTTAAACTATTGTTAGACATAAACAAGTCACCTCACAATACTACAAATAATAATAAAACATACTGTAAAAAAATCATCAAGCCTTTAACTTTAATTATACACATAGCTCTATAAAAATCAATGTCCAATTTGGACACTTGATGAACTGAAGTATAAAAAAGAGGCTGGGACAAAACCCAACCTTAAACAGAAAAACCAGTGGAGTTTTACCGTCAGGTAAATTTCCACTGGTTTTTTAGTGCTAAAAGTACACAACGAGTTGCTTTTCTGTTAGAATTAAATCACCACAAAATAACAAAAACAAGGAAAGGAACTCGTCATGTACAAAAATTATAACATAAATCAGCTGGTTTTGCCTCTAAATTTAGAAATAAAAATTCAGGATAACGATATCGCAAGGCACGTAAACAATTTGGTTGAAAGTATTCCCAAAAAGGCCTTTGATAAATATTACAAAGAAACGGGCTGCCCGGCATATCACCCGAGAATGATGCTCAAAATATTATTGTGTGCCTACTCTCAGTCGGTATTTTCCGGTAGAAAAATAGAAGCGTTGTTATCTGACAGCATTCGTATGATGTGGTTAGCTCAGGGATATTCACCCAGCTACCGCACTATTAACAGATTCAGAAGCAACAAAGACATGCAGGAACTGCTTTGTCAGTGTTTTATTCAGTTCAGAGCCCAACTTATAAAAGAAAAGATAATAAATAATGAAGCTATTTTCATAGACGGAACAAAGATAGAAGCCAATGCCAACAAATTCAGCTTTGTATGGAAAAAGGCTGTAGAAAAATATGGTATGAGTCTGATAGAAAATTCCAGACGGATATACGATGAATTGGTTGAGCAGGAAATAATTCCTGCCATGGAGCTTGAGCAAGAAGCTACGATTAACGAAAAAGAGATGGTTGAGGTGGTCGAAAAGCTTGATTCAGCTATTGAGGTTATGGACAAAGAAATAGCTGAATCTGATTCTGTCGAAAAACGTAAACGAATAAGGCACAAAAGGAAACGTCCGAAGCAACTCAGAAAAATCTTAAAAGATAATATTGCCCGAAAACAAAAATACGACAGACAACTTGTTATTATGGAGAATAGAAACAGTTATTCCAAAACAGATCCAGATGCTACTTTTATGCGTATGAAAGAAGATTATATGAAGAACGGCCAGCTGAAGCCAGGTTATAACGTACAAATAGCAACAGAAGGCCAATACGCTCTTGCATATGACTTATTTCCAAATCCTACAGATACTCGCACACTCAAACCATTTCTAGATGTTATTGAAAGCAGTTATTTTGCTTTGCCGGAATATATTGTAGCTGATGCTGGATATGGCAGCGAGGAAAACTATGTCGACATTATTGAAAACAGACAACTGATACCGTTAATTACTTATGGCATGTATCTGAAAGAGCAGGAAAGAAGATATAAAAAAGATGCTTTCAAGACCGCTAATTGGGATTATGATACTTCTGATGATTACTATACGTGTCCAAACGGCAAAAAATTGATATTTAAATATAATTCCCAAAGAAAAGATAAGAACGGCTTTGCGAGAAACTTTAGAGTATACGAATGCGAAGATTGTTGTAATTGCCCATACCGCAGTCAGTGTTGCAAGGCCAAAGAAGGCAATAACAGAAAAATAAGTATAAACGTAAAATGGGAACAGCAAAAAGAATATATTAGAGCACAGCTTTCAGACAATAAGACTGGTAAAATCTACAAGAGAAGGAAAATTGATGTAGAGCCAGTCTTTGGATTCTTGAAGGCTAATTTGCGTTTCAACAGATTTACAGTAAGAGGAAAATTCAAAGCAAAAATAGAAATGGGTTTGGCTTTGATGGCAGTAAATTTAAGAAAATATATGCAGCATACAGCTGCAGCTTAATTTTACGCGAAGTAAAAGGACTGGAATTTGAGAAAAAACTCAAATTCCAGTCCTTTTTTAGTTTGAGAGGGTGGTTTTGTCCCAGCCTCTTTTTTTATATATTAATATCAGTGATAATCAGAATAAGGAGTCAATTTGTAAGTCCAATTTAGGAACATGCACACGTACAGTAAGTGTATCGTTTACAAGTTCACTTATCTGTATATCACAGGTGGCGCTAAGAAGACGATAAGCGATAGTAAAGGAGATATTCTTTTTACGCATTAAAAAGTCCACAGTATCCTTAACTGCAACATGTATTGCATCATGTATGTCCTCACGGCTTGCCATGAAATAAAAGCCTTCTTTAGTTTCTATTATTGGTCGGTTAATCATATGACCTTTAATAACAGTGACCTTGAGACACACGCGACCAGCTATCTCTATGCCAGTACCATCTAATTCGCCATCTCCCATACAGGCGTGCAAATCACCTAAAGCAATACCTGCTCCGTCTTTAAAGACTGGGAAGTATACTGACGAACCGACACGAACTAACTTGGTATCCATATTAGCACCATGATCACCGGGTATAGCGCAATGTATATCTTCTTCATCACGCGGATATACACCCAATACACCCATCATAGGAGTTAATGGGATGCGGATTTCTGAAGTGATATATGCAAAACCATCTTTGACAGGGATGATTTTGGTGTCAGGTATAACTACATCGTCACCTAAAATTCCCATACCTTTTTTTGTTACCATAACGCCATAATCTGCTGTTTGAATAGCAATGATATCTATTTTAAGTATATCGCCCTTTTGGGCTCCAGCTACAGCGATAGGGCCTACAGCGCAATCCATAATGGATATATCTATATCAGTACGCAGAGTTTTTTCGTCCTTAATCTGGCCATTATAACAGTCATCTGTTTCCACCTAAAAGGTTTCACCATTTGCTACTTCATAAACAGGTGGATTTTTTTGTGAAAAACTGTAAATTACTTTATCTTTTCCTAGAATCTGCATTTTTAAGTACCTCCTATATTACCATGCGGCCGGCAACAGGCTGAAAAGACTTAAAATAGCATATACGGCTGCTGCACAGAACAGGATGATCATAATGACTTGAATCCAGCTGTTAGCAATCCAACCACAGGTCCAGGAAGGCTCGACATCACCATTCTTACGAGCGTTACGTAACATAAGTACTGGAAGTACTGACATAATTACTCCACCAAATGTACCTGCAAGATAAATTGCATCAACAAAGCTTACAAGTCCGCTATAAGCTAGGAAAAAAGGAGGAATAACTACACAACAAATGCACAGAAGACGAGTCTTGGTGTCACGTTCTGATTTAAAGTGGAACTTATCGACGATGCTGGTCAGAAAACTTTCGCCTACAGCCCAATAGGAAGTCATCATAGCACATAAAGCAAAGATGTTGGCTGTAAAGAATGCCCATTGACCTAATGCTTTACCCCAGGCAATAGTAGCAACTTGAGATACTTTTTCCGGACCAGTAAGTGAAACGACAGCCAAAGGAACCAATGCTAACAGAATCATTGTAATAAACATACCTGTAGAGATAGCTGGAGCAAGCTTCTTTTCGTCATGGGATAAACCGCGAGCAAGCTCTGGCACTGCATACTGCGCAATATAGCAGAAAATGGCAACATTGAATACTGGAACGGCATAGGTCCAATTTGTAAACAGGGCTTGAGAAATATTAGCTTGAGGTGCAAGGAAAGAGGCGACAATGATAATTGCCAATAAGATAATCATACCAAAGCTGATAAATTTTTCTGCGATACCAGTAACTTTAAGACCAAGCCATACAACTAGAACAGCTGGTACAGCAAATAAAATACTACCAATCTGCGTGGATACACCTATCAATTCAGAAAGAATGCGCCCACTGCCATTTGTGTATGCGATAAGACAACCAATCGCATTAGCGGCAACAGATATAAAGACGAGCCAAGAACCGACTTCACCAACGTAACGTTTCGCAAGACCTGGAAGCTGCATGGGCTTTTTAGTACGCAGAGTTGTTTCGGCAACATAAAGCATAGAAATCGTAGTAAAGAAGCCTGCAATTAAAAGCCAGATCATAAGTATTGGCCAACCAGACTTGCGAATAGAATAAGCAAGTCCTAAAATGCCAGAACCTATGTTGGCTCCAACAATAATCATAGCAGCTTCCCAAAATGTTAGCTTGTGTACCTCTAGGGCACTTTGAACTTTTTCTCCTGTAGACATGTAAATCCCTCCAAACACAAAAAATAAAAAAACACTAAAATCAAAGAAAATCTTCGTTGATTTCAGTGCTTACTGGATAGGGAACAATTCCCTAACAATATAATGATATAGCATTTACTATAAAAAGTCAAAGCTTTTCTTGATTTTTTATGGTGATTAGATAATATACGGCTTTATGTATCAGATTTTACTATATTAAAGCTTTTGTTGCTGCCAGTTTCGCTTACTTATGGTATTTATATGCTTTTAAAGTTTTATTTCACTGGTAAATTATCAATGAAAGATAGGTGTAGTGCTTCTTAGTATACGCTGTTAATGGATTAATACACGGTAACTTCTCAATGAAGATTTAAAGTACTGCTGAGAGATTTTCATTATTACAGATGGAAACATAAAGAAAATATATTAATAAAATTAAAAACCTAGCTGGAATTGATATGTACCCAGTTTTCTGGACACCGCTAAAAATTTGAATAATTATATTTACATCATGGATGCTTCTCTGAATTTAGAGGGAGGCATCCATTTTGTTTTAGCTTGAATTCTTTTGTTGTTATAATAATCGATGTACTCAGCTATAGCGTTTGAAAAAGATTCAAACGAAGGGTAATCTTTTTCAAATCCGTAGAACATCTCGTTTTTTAATCTGCCAAAGAAAGTTTCCATAATACAGTTGTCATAGCAGTTACCTTTCCTAGACATTGATTGAATGATTCCGTGCTTTTGCAATTCATTCCTATAAAATGCATGCTGATATTGCCATCCTTGATCTGAGTGCATAATAAGACCTTTTACAGAAGGAAAACCTTTAAATGCCTTTTTCAGCATGTCCTTTATTTGCGCCATATCTGGATGTAGAGAAAGATTGTAAGAGATTATTTCATTGCTGTTCATATCCAAAATCGGAGAAAGATAACATTTGCCCCAAGGCAGATTGAACTGCGATACATCGGTTGTCCACTTTTGCAAAGGTTTTTCGGTATTGAAATCTCGATTGATGATATTATCAGCAACTTTGCCAACATCGCCTTTATAGGAGTGGTATTTTTCCTTGGGACATTTTCCAAACAAGGTAAGCTGATTCATGATTCGTTGGACACGCTTGTGATTTACTCGAAAACCTCGATTCAGAAGCTCCTTATGTACGCGCCTTACACCATATCGCTTTTTGTTCTCGTTGAAGATAACAATAATTTCGGATGATAAGTCGGCATTTCGTTCGCTAACTTTATCTGTCTTGCTAAGCTCGTAATAGTACGTTGAACGCGACAGTCCAATCGCATCCAGCAAATAATTCAGTTTGTAACCTTCTTCACGCAGTTTTTGGACGAGCGCAGCTTTTTCGCCTTGAGTTGCGCTGCGCATCTCTCTTCTCTCAAGGCAATCTCTTTTTTTACAATAGCAATCTCCGCTCTCAAGCGCTCATTTTCTGCTCTGAGCAGAATCATTTCTTCTCGTTCTGATGGAGTAAGTTCTGCCGGCTCTATTTTTTTCTTCATTTCAGGCTCCTTGGGTGGTCGTCCTTTTCGTTGTGCGACCAATCCCTGATACCCTTTAATTTTATAGCATCTAACCCACTGATACAAGAGTCCAGCGTTAATTCCTGCAGAAATAGCTGTTTCCTTATTTGACGCACCAGCTAATACTTTGGCTACAAGTTCATATTTCTCTTCTGCTGACCAAGTTTTTCTCTGATTTTTATGTCTTAATGCTTCTGGACCACATTTATCTTCTATCCGAACCCAAACTCGGATTGTATTGTGGAAATTTTTTTCTGTTATATCTTTAGGCGTTTCAGGCCATTTACCTTGTCGATATAATTCTACACACTGTCTTTTGAACTTATAGCTGTATTTCATTAAAATACCCCCAATACTGGGTGTCCAGTATTGGGGGTACATATCAAATACTGTTTTTATGGTATAATAACAGCAAATAAGAATTATTTTCAAAACGAGTAAATCTGTGCGAATGAAAATGATGATTGATTCTTATTTTACATTTAACAGGTGTTACAAGGAGTGATTTGTGATGGAAAAAAGGATTAGTAAAGCTTTATTGATGACTGCTTTAATAACTAACTCTTTGCTAGTTAGTTCTGTAACTGCTTTTGCATAAGAGAGTTTAAACGAATATTCTCTTGATACTATGGTGGTTACTGCAACAAGAACAGAAAAACGTGATGTAGATGTACCTGCTAGTACAGAGATTATAACTTATGAAGATATAGTAGATAGCGGATCTGTTAATGCTATGGAAGCTGTATCTAAAATGTTAGGTGTTGATTATAACACTTATTTGCCTGGTGGTTCAGCTCAAACTTCTATGACAAATGAAATCAATGTACGTGGATTTAGTTATGGTACTTTGATTTTAGTGAATGGTAATCCTATAAATTTGAATAATACATATGTTATTGATGCTATTCCGGCGGAAGCTATTGAACGCATTGAAGTAGTTAAGGGTGGAGGCTCTGTATTATATGGATCTGAAGCTCAGAGTGGAGTAATTAATATTATTACGAAGAAAAAGGTATCCAATAAAGTAAGAGTTGGTTTTGGCAATTATAAACAGCAGCAATATAATGTAGCTGTTGGCAATGATAAGTTGAAGATCAATTACGATTTAAAAAAATGGGGATATGTTAAAGAAGCAAGATATACGGCAGCTAATACATATACAAATTTAAAAGAAAGTTCAAATGAAAATATTGGGATAGGTTATAATTTTAATGATCAATTGAACTTTGAATATAATCATCTAGATACAGAAGTTTCTTATGAGTCGCTAAAAAAAGGTCGTTTAAACAGCTTTACTGATTCGTCAAACAAACAAGATTTAATTCAATTAAACTATAATGGAAATAAGACAAAAGGCCATGCTTGGTTTAATAAGACTAAATTAGATTATGATGGTTCCAGTGCAAGAAATCTGTTTGAAAATGAGTCTTTCGGTGCTGATTTACAACAGAATATTGAGTTAAATAATAAATCTCTATTGACTGTAGGTGGTGTTTACAAGAGGGAAGTGTATAATTCCAAGCTGAAAAAAGGGAAGCCTAGCATAGGTAAAAAAGCTAGAAATCAAATGGGATTATTTGCACAATTGGATTATAAATTTAATGATAAGGACAATGTAATTATCGGTGGAAGGGGTACTTGGACATCTAGTGAAAGCAACGGACAAAGTTATGATAATTTTAGTACTTCTGCACAATATATACATAAATTTGATCAAGATAAAAGTTTTTATGTTAGTGTTGCGGAATCTTTTGTTATGCCATCATTCAAGCAAATGTTTCCATCTAGTTGGGTTGAGACAAAACCTAATCCTGACTTAAAACCACAAGAAGGTATTAACTATGAGATGGGTTATAAAGAGATTTCTGGTAATCATGCTTGGAAAGTTGCTTTATTCCATATGGATATTAAGGATAATATTAGTGCTACATTGAACAAAGACGATACATATGAATATAGTAATCAGGATTTTAAAAATACTGGTTTTGAAGCAAGCTTACGGGTAGATGCATCAGAAAAATTTGACTATGATTTAGGCTTATTAGTTCACAACCCTAAATATAAATGGGACACTGATATTAGAAATGGCTGGCATAATAAATTTGGTAAATATCAAATTACTGGTGGAGTAGGATATAAGATTGATAAGTTTAGAGCCAAATTAACCGGTAGTTATATCGGTGATAGATATTCTAGTCCTTCAACAATGTCTTATTCATACAAGCTGAAACCATATTTCTTGACTTCTTTAACAGCAACTTATTCGCCGGATAATAATAGTGAAGTTTCTTTATTGATTAACAATTTGTTAAACAGAAGTGATATTCTTTCTTATTCTAATAAAGTTGGCTTTGGTAGTCTGTATACTCCTACTAATTTCATGCTTAGTTATACATACAGATTCTAAATGATATCTACACAGAGATTCATGCATATTTTAAATAGAAACTTATAAGTGCAATAATGCTTACTTACAAATATGTTATAGGAGGATTTGCTTATATGAAATTAAACAAGAAACTCACAACGGTTATAGGAACTATTTTGCTTTGCGGAGCAGCTGCTGTTGGCAGTACTCATACGTTATGGGTGAATTGTACTGATTATAATCTTGATTTTAATGAGAAAATGGGTGCTAAAACTAAAATCTATATGGGATGGGGACATCATTTTCCTGTAGATAGTTTTGTTAAGGCTGACGATTTTACTGATATTACGTTGTTGACACCTTCTAAAAATAAAGAAAACGTAAAATTGGAAACTACTGGGTTCGCAGCAAAGCAAATAGAGTTAAAAGAAAAGGGATTGTACGTTGTAGCTGTAACAAGAAAGGATGCTTACAATACATCATATCTGGACACTGGTAAGTTAAAAACAATAAAAGGAACCAAGGAAGGTTTAAATAATATTGTCAGCAGTACATATTCACAGCAATTTGCAAAATCACTAATTAATGTTGGCAAAGGTGAGGCAAAAAATTTATCTCATATTTTTGGTCAAAAATTGGAAATCATTCCTTTGACTAATCCGTATGAAATTACTAATAATAGTGGTGCTGTGATGAAGTTCTTGGTTTTGTTCAAAGGTAAACCAGTGCAACACAAAAAGGTTTTCGCAATGTATGAAGGTTATTCTAACTATGATGCTGCTTCATGTACTGCATCTACCGATGCTAAAGGTATTGCGGAAATACGTATAGATCGTTGGGGAACTTGGGTAGTAAAAACTAAATTAGAGTTACCGGCTACTGAAGAATTCGCTGATAAAGTTAATCAAGAGAATTATTTTGCATCGTTAACTTTCTATGTTCCTTAAAGTTATGAGGATGGGACAAAAGTAACCTCATAAACTGAAAAAACGGCTATAATTTAAGTATTTTGATATGTACCCCCAATACTGGACATTCAGTATTGGGGACATTTTTATGAAACATTAAATTGCAATAAGAAGTTGCGCAAATTTCTTCAGACATCCTAGCAGAAGTTTAGTTATATAAGTTTAACGGTTAGTGCACTTCACCGTTAAATATCAACTAGCTTCTGCTTTAGATACCTTTGCTTATTAAGTTAGCTGTTTTTAAGATATTTTTGCTTCACAATACAGTTCTTCGGCAAGCATATCTGTTAGATGTTTCATGTTCAAGTAACGTTTTTTGCCCCAATCATTGCTGGCTATATAACGCAATCTTGCACATACAAGCATCAATGCTGATTCACCATCAGGAAACGTGCCAATCACTCTTGTGCGACGCTTTATTTCTCTGTTTACACGTTCAATAACGTTATTGGTACGTATACGTAGCCAATGCTCTGACGGAAAATCCATATAGGTCAAGGTTTCCTCTAAACCATTTTCTAGTTTGTCTGCAGCCTTGTTAAGTTTCATCTCACGTAATCTGGAAATTACTGATTTTGCCTTTTCTTTAGCTGCTGCTTTATTCTCCTGAGCATGAATTGCTTTGAGCATCTTGGCAACTTCCTTGACAGTTTTACGTGGTACTACAGAGAATATATTACGGTACATATGCACCGTGCAGCGTTTGTATCTGGCATTTGGAAACACTTCACCTATGCTTTCTACCATGCCTAAATTTTTATCGCCAATTATAAGTTTTACGCCATCTAAGCCACGGCTTTTCAGCCATACAAAGAAATTTTTCCAGCTTTCAGTATCTTCTTTGAGGCCCTCGGCTGTACCTATAACTTCTCTGTATCCGTCTTCTGTGACGCCAATAGCAACTAATACAGAGGCGTTTTCAAAGGAACCTCCCCAACATCTTTTTAGAAAAATACCGTCTACAAAGACATAGGGGTACTTTTCTGTAAGCTTCCTGGAGCGCCATTCTTCAATTTGAGCAAAGCATTTTTGATTCAGATTGCTAATGGTTCCGGCTGAAACCTTCTGTCCCCAGAGAATCTCTGTAATACTTTCAACACGACGCATAGAAACGCCGGCAAGATACATTTCTACCAAGGCTTCTTCTACGGAGCATTCACGTCTTTGGTAGCGCTGAATAATAGCAGACTCAAAAGTAAGACCTTTTAATTTAGGCACTTTTAAAGTAACGTCACCAGCTTGAGTAGAGAATGATCTTTCGTAATGACCGGCGCGATAACCTTTTCTTGTTTGCTCACGTGCGTAGCGTTCAGCTTGTACAAGTTTGTCAGCTTCTGCATCCAAAAGAGCATTGAGAGTTTCTTCTACACTATTTTTTACAATAGTTTTCAATTCGTTGTGGATAAATTGCTCGTTTAATTGTATAATGTTACCAGACATAGATTCTACCTTCTTTCATGTTTTGTGTGGTAACTTAATTGTAAGCAAAGGTAGTCTCTATGTCTATCTTTTTGAATTGAATTTGCGCAACTTATTATACGTTATCCTACATAAAGGCTCACAAGCAGTCTATTATTACGGAGTTTTTAAATCAGGCTGAGAATAGAGAGGAAAAAGTGCGTGCAGATGAACTGCGTAAAAAAATCGGGGTACAAAAAAACAAGGCTAAGAACCTTCTTGCCTTGTATGATGGAACAGATGATATGGTTTTAAGCGCTTATAAACAAGCTAAGAAAACTTTAGATATGATGGAGACAGAACTGATTGATTTGAACAAGAACGACTATACTCCTATCAACAAAGATATTCTGGAAGCTTTTATTGATTCATTCATTACTGAAGTAGGGGTTTCTGACGCTTTCCTGAAGAAGTTTTTTGACTCCTTGGATGTCAAAGTAATTGTAAATAATAAAAACGCTGAAATTCAGTTGAATCTCAGCGTTTTGCCTTTCGTGGTAGCGCTAAAGGGAATCGAACCCTTGATTTCGCCTTGAGAGGGCGACGTCTTAGCCGCTTGACCATAGCGCCATTTGGCTCCGGGACTAGGACTCGAACCCAGACCGAATGATCCAGAGTCACTTGTGCTACCATTACACCATCCCGGAGTAGCAATTCTTTTTGAGCACGCTCATCAGAACAATAACAATTATAGCAGATAGATAGCAGTTGGTCAAGTACTTTTTTTGAAAAAAGAAGAATTTTTTTAGAAAAAGTTTTGGAGGACTAGCAACGTTTGTTTGAAGTATAGATTGACGCATATGCTTTAGCATGATAAAATCAAGATAATATAACGATTAAATAACAGTGAATAAATATTCGTGACAGGGAGTGATAGCATGAAGCTTTTACATTTGTCGGATCTGCATTTAGGAAAAAAACTCGATGAATTTTCTCTTTATGAGGATCAAAAATATATTTTACAACGTATTGTACAGATGATTTGCGCCAAGCAGCCTGATTGCGTACTGCTTGCCGGAGATATTTATGATAAACCGGTGCCGCCGGCAGAAGCTGTCGTTTTGTTTGATAATTTTCTGAATCAGCTGGCGGAGCTCAAGGTGCCTGTGTGCATCATCAGCGGCAACCATGATTCGGCGGAGCGCTTGGCATTCGGTGCGCAGCTGATGAGCGGCAGCGGCATTCATTTTGCGGGCAGCTACAACGGTGAGGAGCAGAAGCTCGTGTTGGAGGATGAATTCGGCAGGGTGAATATTTTCCTGCTGCCTTTTTTGAAGCCTGCTGTTGTGAAGCATTGGGCACCGGAGGAGGCTGCAGCTGAGATTACAAGCTATCATGATGCGGTGAAATATGCTGTGTCGCAGCTACCGCTGGTACAGGAGGAGCGTAATGTGCTTGTTGCGCATCAGTTTGTCACCGGCGCTGTTACCGCAGGCAGCGAGGCTGTTAATGTGGGCGGACTGGATAATATCGGTGCGGAGGTTTTTGCTGCTTTTGATTATGTGGCTTTGGGGCATATCCATAATCCGCAGAATGTCGGCGGTAATGAGCGTATCCGCTATTGCGGTACACCGCTGAAGTATTCCTTCAGCGAGTTGCAGCAGCAAAAGTCTGTAACAATGGTTGAGCTTGCCGAAAAAGGCAATATGAAGGTTACGCAGCTGCTGCTGACGCCGTTGCGTGAGGTGCGGTATTTAAAGGATACCTTTGAGAATTTAATGACAAAGCCGAACTACGCTATGTTCCCTATGGATGAAAATGGCTTCCTGCAGGATTTTTATTATCTGACGCTGACGGATGAAAACGATGTTCCTAATGCTATGCAGCGCCTGCAGACTGTATATAGGAATTTGCTGCAGCTTGATTATGACAATAAGCGCACGCAGGCGAATGCGGAGCTGAAGGTAACGGAAGATTTGGTAGAAAAAACACCGTTAGAGCTTATTGATGATTTTTATCGTCTGCAGAACAATCAGAAGCTGAGCGAGGAGCAGAAGCAGTATCTTACTAATCTGCTGTCGGAAATGGGAGGTGACGTATTATGAGACCGCTGAAGCTGATTATGAGTGCGTTTGGTCCGTATGCGGGGCAAACCGTGATAGATTTTTCCCAGCTCGGAGAGCAGGGACTGTATCTGATTACCGGTGATACCGGTGCCGGCAAAACCGTAATTTTTGATGCCGTTTCCTATGCCTTGTACGGGCAGACGAGTGGCGGTGTGCGTGATGCCAACATGCTGCGCAGCCAATATGCGGATGCTGATACGCCGACCTTTGTGGAGCTGGAGTTTTCCTTCCGCGGCAAGTGCTACAGGGTAAAACGCAACCCGGAGTACCGTCGTCCGGCGAAGCGTGGCACCGGTATGACGAAGGAGAAGGCCGGTGCCGAGCTGTACTATCCCGATGACCGCGTTCCGGTAACCAGAATGTCGGAGGTAGATAAAAGCATAGTGGAGCTGTTGGGGCTTAATCACAAGCAGTTTACGCAGATTACGATGATTGCTCAGGGACAGTTCCGCAAATTTTTGGATACCAATACGGATGAGCGCAGTAAAATCTTCCGTGATTTATTTCATACATATTTCTTCCAGCAACTGCAGGATAAGCTGAAGCAGGATGCTGCGGCTAAGCGTAACGAATTTGCCGAGCAGCAGCGCCGAAGCGAGCAGGCGCTGAACGGCATCAGCTGCATTTATCCCGCATATACGGAGCAGCTGCAGAGCTTTGCTTTGCGTCATTACGAGGGCTGTGTTGAAGAAGTACTGACTTTGGTTGATACGATTACTGCTCTGGACGAAAAGGAACAGCAGCAGGTGGCGGCAGCGGCGGCTATCGTGACGAAAAATCTGACTGCGCTGCAGGACAGCCTGGGCGCTATTGCTAAAAAGCAGCAGCTTGAAAAATATATGCAGACAACAGAAGCAAAAATGGTAAGCATGCAAAAGCAACTGGAGCAGGAAGCAGCTGCAGCAGTGCAAAGACAGGAGGCTCTGCAAAAGCTTGAGGCAGAGGTCAACGAAGCGCAAAAGGGCGAGGTGGAGCTGGCACAGCTGCAAACAGAAAGGCAGCAGCTGGCTGCACGTCAAAGGGAGCTGCTGCAACTGCAGGATATGCAGCAGCGTTACCAAAGGCAGGAGGTTGTTCTGCTGCAGAAGCGTCAGGAGTATAAGCAGGCCTGTGATAATTTCAATCATCTTAATGAGCTGAGCGATACTTGCTTTGACAGATTTTTGAGCGCGCAGGCGGGCCTTCTGGCGCACGATAAGCTGAAACCAGGCAAGCCCTGCCCGGTTTGCGGTTCCTGCGAGCATCCGCAGCCTGTGCAGCTGGCGCAGGATGCACCTACCGAAAATGATGTTGAGCAGGCACGCGCTAAAGCTGAGGCTGCTCAGAAAATAAGGGATGGCCTTATAGGTGAAGGCAAGGCTTTAAAGGAGCATCTGGAGCTGGATAAAACCTTGCTGCTAGGCAAGGGAGTAGAGCTGCTTGGCTGTGACGATTTGAAGCTGATTGCCGAAAGAGCGCAGTCAGAGCTGAAGGATGTTAACAATAAGATTACGGCTCTGCGCCTGAAGATGGGCTTTTTGCAGGAAAAGGTGGAGCAATACCGTAAGCTGGCGAAAACTTTGGAGCAGCAGAAGGCTGTCGACAAGCAGGCGGAGGCTGCGGCGCAGAGCATAAGGCAGCAGCTGGCAGGTGCCGAAGGACAGCTGCAGGAGCTGAAAAAGCAGCTTGCCGAGCAGAATGAGCTGCTGACGGATGTGGATGAACAGAAGCTGCAGCAGGAGCATGAAAAGCTGCTGGTGCAACAGCGTGAGCTGGAGCTGCAGGATAAGCGGCTGTATGCCGCCATTAAGAATAACCAGCGGATTAAGCAGGAGGTCAGCGGCTACGAAGCGCGCAGGGCAGCCTGCGAAGCGGAGTACAGCTTGATCAACAGCCTTTCCGCAACGCTGAACGGAACCCTGACCGGCAAAAAACGTGTTAATCTGGAAACCTATGTGCAGATGCACTACTTCGATAAAATTCTGCAGCGCGCCAATGTAAGGCTGCTGCACATGAGCCGCGGCCAGTACGAGCTGTGCCGTGACAAAATGCAGGATGCGGACAGCAAGACGGGCAACAGCAAAACAGGCCTTGATTTGGAGGTTAAGGATTATTACAGCGGTAATCTTCGCAGCGTCAAAACCTTAAGCGGCGGCGAATCCTTCATGGCATCGTTGGCGTTGGCGCTGGGGCTGGCGGATGAGGTGCAGTCCTGTGCAGGCGGTATTCAGTTGGATACGATGTTTGTCGACGAAGGATTCGGCTCACTGGATGACAGCAGTCTGCAGCAGGCTATTGCTACACTTCAGGGACTCAGTGAAGGCCATCGCCTTGTAGGTATAATTTCGCATGTACACGATTTGCAGGAAATGATTGACAAAAAAATTCTCGTCAGGAAAAAACGCGGCCAACAGGGGACAGGCAGCGAAGTCGCACTGGTGGTGGATTAAGGTAAAAATATCACTGCGGAAGCAGAAAATTACTTTACCATATATTGTCAGTGTGATAAAATAATCTTTATACTTAAAAGGCAAATCGATTGCTGACATGTTCGTAGCAGCAGTTAAAAAACAAAATGTATGGAGGGCTTGACGATGAAATTATTGGAAGAAAAAATTGTTAATGACGGTGTTATCAAAAGCGGTAATGTCCTGAAGGTTGACAGCTTTTTAAATCATCAGATTGATGTGCCGTTTGTTGCGGAGCTTGGTAAAGAATTAAAGCGCTTGTTTGCAGACAGGAATATTACTAAAATCCTGACTATTGAAGCCTCCGGCATCGGTATTGCCTGCGTTGCGGCAATGTATTTTGGCGTTCCGGTAGTGTTTGCCAAGAAATCCAGCGGCAGCAATATGGATAAGGATGTTTACTTCACTCAAATTTATTCCTATACCCATAGCAAAACAAACGACGTTGTTGTTTCTAAAAGATTCCTGTCTAAAAACGACCACGTGCTGATTATTGATGACTTCCTGGCTAACGGTTGTGCTCTGGAAGGTCTTATTGACATTGTGCGTCAGTCCGGCGGCACTGTTGAGGGCGTTGGCGTTGCTGTAGAAAAAGGCTTCCAGGGTGGCGGCGACAAGCTGCGCAAAGCCGGCTACAACCTGCATTCCTTAGCTATTATTGATAAGATGGATGCCAAAACCAACACAGTAGTGTTCAGACATGAGGAAGAGTAATGAGCGAAAAACAATATACTGATCCGATATACGACTTAGACGGAAAAATTTCTGTAAGCAAGGCGATTCCCTTCGGCCTGCAGCATATTCTGGCGATGTTCGTAGCGAATATCGCTCCGATTCTGATTGTAGCCGGTGTGGTAAAAATGCCGGTAGAGCAGAGCGGTGCGCTGGTGCAGTCGGCAATGCTGGTAGCAGGCATCGGTACGCTGATACAGCTTTATCCTGTCTGGCGTGTCGGCAGCGCTTTGCCTATCGTTATGGGCATCAGCTTCACCTTTGTATCCATCGCCTGTGTTATCGGTGCTAAATACGGTTACGGCGGCGTTATGGGTGCGGTGCTGGTTGGCGGTTTGCTGGAAGGCTTTTTAGGTCTGGGAGCAAAATATTGGCGCCGTCTGATTCCACCGATTGTTGCTGCTACCGTTGTTACCTCCATCGGTTTCTCTCTGTTGGCGGTAGGTGCTAACTCCTTCGGCGGCGGCTTCGGTAACCCCAACTTCGGTGATGCTCCTTATATTATTGTAGGTACGATTACTTTGGTAAGCTGCATTGCCTACAATATTTTCGCCAAATCCTTCTATAAACAGCTTTCCGTGCTTTTTGGTTTGATTGTCGGCTATGTAGTTGCTTATTTTATGGGCATGGTAAACATGAGCAAGCTCGCTGAGGTTAAGCTGATTGCTATTCCTCAGCTGATGCCTTTTACCATGGAATTCCATCCCGATGCAATTTTTGCATTCTTTTTGATTTTCCTGGTTTCCGCAACCGAAACCATTGGTGATACCTCCGCAATGACTGCTATCGGTCTGTGCCGCGATGTTAAAGAAAAAGAAATTTCCGGTTCTATTGTCTGCGATGGTCTGGTAAGCAGCTTGTCTTCCGTTTTCGGCTGCCTGCCTATTACCTCTTTCAGCCAGAACGTAGGCCTGATTGCTATGACAAAGGTTGTTAACCGTTTTGCTATCATGACAGGCGCTGTTATTATGATTATGGCAGGTCTGTTCCCAGCGCTGGGCGTGCTGCTGGCATCTCTGCCGGAGGCTGTTTTGGGCGGTTGCACCTTGATGATGTTCGGTTCTATCGTAGTCAGCGGCGTGCAGATGATTGCCAACTGCGGCTACAACACCCGTAATGTAACGATTGCTTCTTTGGCACTCAGCATCGGTATCGGCTTTACTCAGACACCGGCAATTTTTAAGATTTTCCCTGATTTGATTAAGAATGTTTTTGCAGAAAACTGTGTAGCTGTAGTTTTTATCGTGGCTATGGTATTAAATATCATTCTGCCTAAAGAGGAAGAAGAATAACGATACGTGTTTTAAAATAAAGAGGGGTTACAAATGAAGATTATTGATGCCCATATGCATTATTACAATGTTGATGGTTTTGTGCAGGTTGCAGCCAATGCAGGCTATGAAAATACAGCGGCCTGCTGGCAGAAAATATGCGAAGAAAACAATATCGCTTTTTCCGTAGCTATGGGCAACACTAATTATACGTCTTCGAAATACGGCGGTGTCACACCGCGCATGATTGACCTTGCAGCGCCTTTTGACGAGGCGCATTACAATCAGCCGCAGAACATGGGTTACTGCATGGGTGTAAACAGCGAGGCTATAACCGAAGCAAATGCGGAAAAAACAGCGCAGGAATTTGAACGCTTTATTAAGGACCCGCATTGTTTGGGCATCAAGCTCTATCCCGGTTATAATGCTGTCTATGTCAACGATAAAAGGCATTGGCCGCTGTTTGAGCTGGCGCGTGCCTATAATATGCCAGTTGCAATTCACACAGGCGATACAGCCTGGCCCAGCGGTCTTTTGAAATATTCGCATCCGCTTACTGTTGATGAAGCGGCAGTGGCGTTTCCTGATGTAACCTTTGTTATAGCGCACTGTGGTTGCCCCTGGTTTGCTGATGCGGCAGAGGTGGCCTGCAAGAACGCCAACGTATGCATTGACCTTTCAGGTCTGGTGGAGGGCAATCCCAAACCGCTGATGCTGCTCGAAAGACAGCGTGGCTTTTTGCGCCAGCTGCATACTTGGCTGAATTATCTTGGTAATTATGAAAAAATCATGTATGGCAGCGACTGGCCGCTTGTAAATATTCCCCTGTATATCTGGATGATTAGCCACGTTGTTCCCGAATGCTATCACGAGGATGTATTTTATAACAATGCAGTAAGGATTTACAGTAAAATCGGCAAGCTGCTGGAAAAGTGCGGAGGTTGAGATGGGACAGCCTGATATCAAAGAAATAGAGACAGGGCTTAAGGATTGGGACTTTGTGCGCAATCTGCCTGCAGCAATCGGTGATTATACCCTTGTGCCGGGCTCCGGTATCAACGGGCAGATTTTGAATATTGCAGCCTATGTGCATGAAGCATCGCACTGCCGTCTTGATTTGACTTATACAAAAGAAACATTTGACTATGTGCCGGTAAAAACCGTTGGCCTGCATACGTTCCGCGACGTGCGTTTCTTTTGTCGTGACCGCGAGCATTTTGCTGACATGATGCGCAAGAGTTTGCCGGATATTCTGGCCAGCATGGATAAGAAAACCGTGCATACGCTGCCGTATGAAGCGAAAGCGCTGCATTTTGAGCAGTGGGACTATTGGCGTACGCTGCCTGCTCAGGTAGGCGATTATGAGCTGTATATTACGCCCGATAATCCCTTGCCTTATATCAATGGTTCCTTTATCTTTTTGGATTATACTGATTTTAAGCATGGCAATCAGATATACTTTTCCTATAATATTTTCCGTGATGAGCTGTTTGCGGAAATGCGCAAGAATCATCTGCCCTTGACCACAGACGCTTTTGACGTGCTTGGCAACGTGCCGGCGGAGGATAAGCTGCAGGCTTTGCAGGTGCATATAGAGGAAAAACTGATGGCTGCATTGGAAGATTAAAAAAAAGTATAAAAAGATGTTGACAAAATAGGTTTAAGCCTGTATAATGTAATTCGTAGTTGATTGGCCCGGTGGTTCAGTTGGTTAGAATGCCGCCCTGTCACGGCGGAGGTCGTGGGTTCGAGTCCCATCCGGGTCGCCAATCATGCCTCGGTAGCTCAGTTGGTAGAGCAAAGGACTGAAAATCCTTGTGTCCACAGTTCGATTCTGTGCTGAGGCACCATATTGCGGAAATAGCTCAGTGGTAGAGCACCTCCTTGCCAAGGAGGGGGTCGCGAGTTCGAATCTCGTTTTCCGCTCCACCTTTTAAGGCGACATAGCCAAGCGGTAAGGCAGAGGTCTGCAAAACCTTTATCCCCAGTTCGATTCTGGGTGTCGCCTCCATTTTTATTTCTTAAAAGGTGTTAAGTAGTTATGTCTGCCGCGGTGGCGGAACTGGCAGACGCAAGGGACTTAAAATCCCTCGGGTAGTGATACCCGTACCGGTTCGATTCCGGTCCGCGGCACCAAACAATGATATACGCTTATTATCATTTATAAATGATTTAAGTAAAGAAGGCTGATTGAATTCTTAGAGAGTCAATCAGTTTTTTTGTATTCTCAAGATGACTAAGGAGATTCCTATGACCATAGAAAATAAATTGGGCATTACTAATTCTGCGGAGCTGGCCAAGGAAGAAGAGCGACTCAGCAAAATGCAAGCTATAAAACTATTTGAGAGTGATGCTTTGGCGAATCTACCGGCCGGGAAATTTTCGACACTGGCTTTCATTCATGAGTATCTTTTTCGCGATATCTATAGCTTTGCGGGAGAGATTCGTGATGTGAATATTGCTAAGGGTAACTTTCGCTTTGCTCCCTTGATGTACCTGCGGGAGGCTCTGCAGCATTTGGACGCCATGCCCCAGGGCAGCTTCGACGAGATCGTGGAAAAGTATGTGGAGATGAATATTGCTCATCCTTTTCGCGAGGGTAATGGCCGCAGCATGCGCATTTGGCTGGATGATATGCTGAAAAAGGAGCTGGGGCAGTGCATTGACTGGTCCATTGTGGATAAAGAGGATTATCTTTTGGCTATGGAGCGGAGCCCCATTCGTGATATCGAAATCAAGCATGTGCTTGGCAAGGCTTTGACCAATAACATTGCTGACCGCCTCACCTACATGAAGGGCCTAGACGTAAGTTATCATATCGAAGGCTACAATGCTTATAAGGCCGAAGAGCTGTGAGGATGCAAAGTACAACTATATCACTTTGGTAATACAAATATATAAAGATAAAAACAAGAGCTAGGAGACAGCGCGCTCCTAGCTCTTATTTTATTAGTAGCACAAAAGCAATTGCATCTATATCACTTTGGTGATATAATAACCATGAGGATATAAAAGAGGGGGTAATTATGGATAAGCTTATAACTATCTATCATGGTTCTGAAAATATCATAGCAAAACCGGAGTATGGCAAAGGTCGCTTAAACAATGATTTCGGACAGGGTTTTTATTGCACCGCTAGCGAAGCTTTAGCCAAGGAATGGGCTGTGTCCTCCATGCGCAATGGCTTCGCCAATTGTTATACGCTAGATACAGAGTTTTTAAATGTTTTAAATCTTAATACTCACCAATACACTATTCTTAATTGGATAGCAATATTGGTAGAACATCGTCTTTTCACTGTTAAAACACCTGTGGCCAGAAGAGCTAAACAGTACTTAATTGATAATTTTACAGTAAACGTGAATGCATACGACTTAATCATCGGCTACAGAGCAGATGATTCCTACTTTGATTACGCAGAGTCATTTATCAATAATGGTATTTCGGTTCAGCAATTAGCAAGGGCTATGCGCTTAGGAAAATTAGGTGAGCAAATTGTCGTTAAATCTAGCTTTGCTTTTTCAAAATTGCAGTTTCAAGGCTATAGCGTAGCTGAAAGAGAGCGCTACTACCAATTGCGCAAGGATAGGGATGATGAAGCTAATCGATTGTATTGGGAACTACTGGAAGAAGAAAATGACGGTCTCTATATACAGGATATAATAAGAGGGGGCATAAAAAATGACGATGCGCGCATACCAAGAAATATATCTGAGTAATGCCCAAGCTGTGTTAGGGGATGCTTTTGATTATGCCGTCAATGTTTGCCATTACTCTGGAGAAGATTTTATAAAAATGTTTGTTGTAAGCACCATTAGTACAAAAATCGCCAATGGCGAGCCCGCCTACACTAAAGGAAAAAGTGGCATAGAGGTGCTCATAGACATAGTATACGAAACTACCAGCAAATATATCCCAATAATACCTGAGGCAAGATTTTCTCGGTCTCCTGAATATTGGATTGGTTGGGCGATAGCTTATTATCAATGGTACTCCTGCAGAAAATTCGGGGAGATTTTTAGGGCAATTAGCTTTGCCGATTTAAAAAGCCTCTATCATGCTTTACACGAAGCAGACATTAGCAAATTCGTGGATATAGTTGATGCGAAAATGAAGGAGTATTATCCAGAAACAAGGCTTAAAAGCTTTAGAAGTACGAATGGATTAAGCCAAAATGAGCTAGCTAGAGTTTCTGGTGTTAATTCTCGCTCCATCCAAATGTATGAACAGCGCCATAAGAATATCAATAAGGCTAGTGCAGAGACAGTTTGGCGGTTGGCTAAGGCCTTGAATTGTGGTATGGAGGATTTGCTTGAGGTTTAAAAGTTGTTTTTTAAAGGTCCGTGTCAAGAATAAAGCCTTTTAACAGGTATTCTTTCAATGTGCTATTGGCCCATAACCATATTAGTAATTTTGTCTGCATCTAGGATAATTTCAATGTTTTTGTCAGTAACAATAACTTTGATTAAGAATAATTCGACTAACAATTTTTTGGCGGAGTTAGTATCAAGTGAGCATATTTTAGATTCAAAAAGTTTAAAGGCTTTAATTATGGCCTCGTCAGTTAGCACCTTAAGGTTCTTTTTATCTTTAAGATTGTCAATCTGGGCTTTTAATTTTTGGCTCATTGTATAATGAAATTGCACACCTGAAAAATTGAATAAAAATAGTCCATTGTGATACCTTTGTGTTAAGATTAAGTTTCTACACAAAAACTAACTAAGGAGTAATCACAATGGACTACACCAAAGATATCACAAATCATCAAAAAGGTAAACACTTTTCTTTAGGAGACCGCAGGGAATTACAAGGAATTCTGTCTGACAGCTCTAAACAGTATTCTCTTCGTCAGCTGGCAAAGTATTTTAACTGTGCTCCAAATACTATCAGGAATGAACTCAAGCGTGGTGCTCATCCTCATACCGGTAGATATGGAGCTGCTCGTGCTCAACGTGCCTATATTGCTAGCCATAGCAACAGTATTTGCAAGTCTAAAAGATTTCTTACAAGTAATTTTGTTACTTGGACTGTTCGAAAAGTATTGCAAGAACACTGGTCTTTGGATGCCTGCCATGGCTATGCCCTAGACAATCATCTATTTCCTCTCAAAGAAATTGTGTGCGTAAAGACTCTCTATAACTATGTAGATTCCATGCTGCTTAGATTGCGCAACATTGACCTTCCATTAAAGGTAAGAAGACGTAGAACAACCCGCAGCATAAAGAAAAATCTGAAGCATATGGGTCGCAGCATAGACGAGAGGGATTCTAATGTGGATGAACGCAATGAATTCGGTCATTGGGAAATAGATACTGTTATAGGAAGTAAAAGCAAGAGTGACAACGTGGTGTTGACTCTTGTGGAACGTATAACACGCAAGTATATCGCACTGAAAATAACTAGTAAAACATCCTTTGCTGTTAACGAAGGCATTGCTTACCTAAAGGAATACTATGGTACTAAATTCAGTCAGGTGTTTAAGACAATTACTAGCGATAATGGAAGCGAGTTTGCAGAACTCTCGCAAATAGAGAATGACACTTCTATAAAAATATACTTCGCACATCCTTACAGTTCTTGGGAAAGAGGCAGTAATGAGCGCCATAATGGTTTGCTCAGAAGATTCATCCGAAAAGGAAAGAGGATGGACAATTATAGCTACGAAGATATTATGTTTATCGCTGATTGGTGTAATTCACTTCCAAGGAAGATTCTGGGATATAAAACTCCAGATGAACTGTTTGACTTTGAGTTGGATAAGATCTATGCATCTTAATTTTCAAAAAGTGTGCAACTTCTTATTGCAATTTAGAGCTTTTAATTTTTCGACTTCTGCATTGACAGCAGAAATCCTATCTAAAGTGTAGTCATCGTTTATGCCTTGTTCGACAAGACAATACAAATTATTTCTGCGTTTGATCGCGTCGGTCATTTGAGAAGTTTTAGCATGAATTTCATCCTTAACATCATCCTTGAGTGTAGCGTATTGTTGACGCATTTTATCTGCAATCCGCAACAATGCTTCAGAATTGAGAAAAGTGTGCTTGATTTTGTTGATTACAGCTGTATCTACAATTTCAGTATTAATCTGCTTCTGCGCGCATTTGTGGGCAGGGGTTCTATCTTTGTCCAAGCAACCATAGTAACTATACGATTTTTTGCGGGGAGTGATTGTGTGCCCTCCCATGGCACTCCCACAATGCCCACAAAAAATTTTGCCCGTTAAAAGATACTGGCGTTTCCCGTTATATATTCCAGGTCTGGACTTGTTTTGTCGCCTGCGGGCTTGTGCTGCCTCGTATAACTCCTTGCTGATTATTTCAGGGATGGCGCTGTCTATATTAATGTAATCTTCGGGGAAAGATTTAGCATGCATATTGCGGCCTTTACCTTTTTTTGCTCGAGGGTGTTTATTGTAGGAATAGATTCCGCAATATTTTTCATTTCCAATAATATCAAAAAGTGAATTCTTGCCAAAATCTCCGCCCGTTTTCGTTTTGTATCCAAGCTCATGTAGTCTTTCTGCTATTTTTTTGTAGCCTATTCCCTCAATATACAGCTTAAAGATAAGCTTGACGATTTCTGCCTCCTTGGTATTAATGACATAACGTTGGTTTTGATCTATATCATACCCTAACGGAGGGAGACCGCCATTAAACAAGCATTTATGGGCATTTTCATTGAGGCCTTTTTTTGTCTCCTTGGACAGATTGCGGGAATAATAGGCGGCGAAACCTACAAGCATGTTTTCCATCATTTGACCTTCTGGTGAACCGTCGATGTTTTGCACTGCGTACTCATAGCGCACATTGTTTTTAACCAGCATATCCTTGGTCAGGTAATAATCCAGCTCATTGCGGGCATTGCGGTCGATTTTGTGGAAAATAATAACCTCAAACTTCGCACACGGAAAACATCCCGTATGCCTTGATAAATCAGCTTGAACTGAATGTCGAAAGCCATTCACGCACACTTCTGTGCACGCAGACGACTCATCCAAAGAGCGGGCAGATCGTTCAGGAATCGTTCCAAGAGCGATTCGACCAGCAAGACTTCTGACGGATATTCTGCCCGAAGCTGCTCCGCAAACTCCTGCAACACGAGGCGAAGCGCTTCCATGTACTTCAAGTCCGGAAGCTCATCAAGCCCCAGATAGAAGAGCTCGCCGAGGCTTCGCCCATCCGTGTTCTCACGTTCCTCGACAGCCAGGAGCATATATCGTGTGCAGACGACGGCGACATGCGCCGTCATCGCATCGTAGGAGACGGAACGACAATCCTTGCCGAGCCGCAGGTAGGACTTGCACGCTTTGAAGAACACCTCGATGCCCCAGCGCTTCCCGTAGAGCTGGATGACTTCTTCCTCCGAAAGCGAGAGGTCTGTCGTGACGAGGACGAGATAATCCTTCCGCTTGTTGCGGTTCCGCACGAAGACCAATCGCACAGGCACGAGGGATTCTCCCTGTTTCGTCGCGACAGCATCGACGGACAGGAGGTAACGCGAGCGTCCGCGGCGTTTCTTGTGTTCCTTGTAGATGGCCTTGACGTTCGAGATCTTCCCTTCGCAGAGGTAGCGCACCTTCTTGCTCTTCTTTGCCATAGCGGTGACGTCATAGCCGAGGTCATGGATGGCTTTCAGCGACGACGGCGAGCAGAACCATGTGTCGAAGAGGACGTACTGCGCGGGGATTCCTGTCGCCTTGACCTCCTGCAACAAATTGAGGACGACGGCTGGCGCTTCCATCTGCGCGAGCTTGCGCTGCTTTCCGCCGTTGCTCCTGGCATCGACGGACGCGTCGGCCTCGTTGAGACGATTCTTTCCCTTCGATGTCGAAAGGAGGCAGAACGTGAGCGGCAGGAAGGTGTTCCCATCCGTCCAGCCAAGGACGAGCAGGCGGAAGCCCTTCGTATAACGGTGGCTCACATGGTCGTAGACGTTCGCCAAGAGTTCCACGCGCTTGGAGCGCGAGCGGCTGAAGAGCGAATCGTCGACGATGATAGCGCAACGACGTCCGGCGTCTGTCAACGGTTTGATGGTTTCGTTGATGATCCGCGCCGCAAGGAGCAGCGTGAACCTGCGCCAGTTCGTGTGACAGGAGTTCAAGAAGCGGTAGGCCGTGTCCTTGCCAAACGGCAGGGATTCCTCGTGAAGCCGGCGTTGCATGTAAAGCGAGCGGTTCTCGAAGATGATGCTGACGAGCACAAGGAACACCAGAATAGCGGAAAAGCCCTTGAGTTTGCATGCGTTGGCAGACCGCAAAATCTGGCCGATGCGATATTGGTGGAAGAACAGCGAAGTTTTCTTCGAAATGGATTCCATCTGATGGGTGGTTTGTGGTATAATTTGCATAGCATGAACCTCCGCTTTAGTATGTTTTGTTTCACATCTTAATTACTCAAACTTCGCACACGGAAAACATCCCGTATGCCTTGATAAATCAGCTTGAACTGAATGTCGAAAGCCATTCACGCACACTTCTGTGCACGCAGACGACTCATCCAAAGAGCGGGCAGATCGTTCAGGAATCGTTCCAAGAGCGATTCGACCAGCAAGACTTCTGACGGATATTCTGCCCGAAGCTGCTCCGCAAACTCCTGCAACACGAGGCGAAGCGCTTCCATGTACTTCAAGTCCGGAAGCTCATCAAGCCCCAGATAGAAGAGCTCGCCGAGGCTTCGCCCATCCGTGTTCTCACGTTCCTCGACAGCCAGGAGCATATATCGTGTGCAGACGACGGCGACATGCGCCGTCATCGCATCGTAGGAGACGGAACGACAATCCTTGCCGAGCCGCAGGTAGGACTTGCACGCTTTGAAGAACACCTCGATGCCCCAGCGCTTCCCGTAGAGCTGGATGACTTCTTCCTCCGAAAGCGAGAGGTCTGTCGTGACGAGGACGAGATAATCCTTCCGCTTGTTGCGGTTCCGCACGAAGACCAATCGCACAGGCACGAGGGATTCTCCCTGTTTCGTCGCGACAGCATCGACGGACAGGAGGTAACGCGAGCGTCCGCGGCGTTTCTTGTGTTCCTTGTAGATGGCCTTGACGTTCGAGATCTTCCCTTCGCAGGGGTAGCGCACCTTCTTGCTCTTCTTTGCCATAGCGGTGACGTCATAGCCGAGGTCATGGATGGCTTTCAGCGACGACGGCGAGCAGAACCATGTGTCGAAGAGGACGTACTGCGCGGGGATTCCTGTCGCCTTGACCTCCTGCAACAAATTGAGGACGACGGCTGGCGCTTCCATCTGCGCGAGCTTGCGCTGCTTTCCGCCGTTGCTTCTTGCATCGACGGATGCGCTGGCCTCATTGAGCCGGTTCTTTTCCTTCGAGGTTGAAAGAAGGCAGAACGTGAGTGGCAGGAACGTGTTCCCGTCCGTCCAGCCGAGGACGAGCAGCGGAAGCCCTTCGTATAGCGGCGGCTCACATGGTCGTAGACGTTCGCCAAGAGTTCCACGCGCTTGGAACGCGAGCGGCTGAAGAGCGAATCGTCGACGACGATGGCACAACGCCGGCCGGCATCCGTCAGCGGCTTGATGGTTTCGTTGATGATCCGCGCCGCAAGAAGCAGCGTGAACTTGCGCCAGTTCGTGTGGCAGGAGTTCAAGAAGCGGTAAGCCGTGTCCTTGCCGAACGGCAGCGAATCCTCGTGAAGTCGGCGCTGCATATAGAGCGAGCGGTTCTCGAAGATGATGCTTACGAGCACGAGGAAAACGAGAATGGAGGAAAATCCTTTGAGCTTGCAAGCGTTGGCCGCGCGCAGAATCTGGCCGACATGATAACGACGGAAGAACGCCGAAGTTTTCTTCGAGATGGATTCCATCTGCTGGGTGGTTTGTGATATACTTTTCATAGCATGAGCCTCCGGTGCTTGGTATGTTTTTGAGCCAACATAATTATACCAAACTGGCAAGACTCATGCTATTTTTCTGTTTACAAAGCCTGGACTTTCAAGGGGTGCAGGGGATTTTTACCTGCGAAGTTTGAGTAATATATAAGAAAAGAGAGAATTTTGCATGTTAGTAACTGATTTTGATTATGATTTGCCACAGGAGCTTATTGCTCAGCATCCTATGGAGCCGCGCGACCATTCGCGCCTGCTGGTTGTTGACAAAAAGACCGGTGAAATTGAGCATAAGCATTTTTATGATCTGGTAAATTATCTTAAGCCCGGCGATGTGCTGGTGTTTAACGATACCCGCGTTATTCCCGCGCGCCTGCACGGCACGAAGGATACCGGTGCCCATGTCGAGGTATTTCTGCTGACCCGCAGAGATGCAACCGACTGGGAGGTTCTGGTGCGCCCCGGTAAAAAGCTGCAGGTTGGTGCCAAGATTAACTTCAGCGATGAATTGAGCTGCGAGGTTATTGAGCACACCGACTTCGGCGGACGCGTAGTACGCTTTAAGTATGACGGTATCTTCGAAGAAATTCTTGATCGTCTGGGCGAAACTCCTCTGCCGCCGTATATCACGGCACCGCTGGAGGATAAGGAGCGTTATCAGACTGTTTATAACCGTGAGCGCGGCAGTGCTGCCGCTCCGACTGCAGGCCTGCACTTTACCAAGGAGCTGCTGCAGAAAATCAAGGAAATCGGCTGCGAAGAGGTTTTTGTAACGCTGCATGTAGGCCTTGGTACCTTCCGCCCCGTAAGCGAGACGAAGATTGAGGACCACAAGATGCATAAGGAGTTCTACACCGTATCGCAGGAGGCTGCGGATGCAGTAAATAAGGCGAAGGCCGAAGGCCGCCGTATTATTGCGGTTGGCACTACGGCAGTACGCACTCTGGAGGCTGCGGGCGCTGACGGTCAGCTGCACGCTGGCAGCAGCTGGACGAATATCTTCATCTACCCCGGTTACAAATTCCGTCTGGTGGATGACCTCGTAACCAACTTCCATCTGCCGCAGAGCACGCTGCTGATGCTGGTAAGCACTCTGTCTACCCGTGAGATTATGCTGCAGACCTACAAGAAGGCGGTTGAAGAAAAATATCGCTTCTTCTCCTTTGGCGATGCCATGTTTATTACAGACCTCAATAAATAAGATTTTTTGCCTTCGACGAAAAGCCGAAGGCGCTGATAAATATTTTTAGGAGTTGCATATGACTAAACACGCAGTAACCTACGAACTAATTAAAGAATGTCCGCGCAGCGGTGCGCGTCTTGGCCGCTTGCATACGCCGCATGGTACCTTTGAAACTCCGATGTTTATGCCTGTAGGCACACAGGCAACGGTAAAAACTCTGGCACCGGAAGAGCTGTACGATATGGGTAGCCAGGTTATTTTGTCGAATACCTATCATCTGTTTTTGCGTCCCGGTCACGAGCTGGTGCGCAAGGCAGGCGGTCTGCACAAGTTTATGAATTATAAACGCGGTATGCTTACCGACAGCGGCGGCTTCCAGGTATTCAGCCTGGGCGCTATGCGCAAAATCACCGAAGAGGGCGTAATGTTCCGTTCGCATATCGACGGCAGCAAGCAGTTCCTTTCGCCGGAGGTTTCTACTCAGGTGCAGGAGGCATTGGGCGCTGATATCGCGATGGCCTTTGATGAATGCATCCCGTATCCCGCCGATTTTGATTATGCCAAGCGTTCTACCGAGCGTACCACACGCTGGGCCAAGCGTTGTCTGGAAACTCATACGCGTGAGGATCAGTCCATGTTCGGTATCGTGCAGGGCGGTATGTATCCCGAGCTGCGCCGCATGAGCGTACAGCAGCTGACAGAGCTTGACTTCGCCGGCTACGGTATCGGCGGTCTGTCCGTAGGCGAGCCTAAGTCGATGATGTACGATATCCTTTCACATACCACCGAGCTGATGCCGAAGGATAAGGCACGTTATCTGATGGGCGTAGGCACTGCAGACTGCATTGTAGAGGCAGTAAACCTTGGCGTTGATATGTTTGACTGCGTATTTCCGACACGTGTTGCCAGAAATGGCACCGCTATGACGCACACCGGCCGTCTGGTAGTACGCAACGCAACCTACGCAGAGGATTTCCGTCCGATTGAGGAAGGCTGCGACTGCTATGCCTGCCGTAACTTCAGCCGTGCTTATATCCGCCATCTGTTCAAGGCAGAGGAGATTTTCGGTCTGAGACTCTTGTCTATTCACAATCTGCATTTCCTGCTGCATTTTGCCAAGGAAATACGTGAGGCAATCGCTAATGACTGCTTCCCTGAGTTCCGCGAAAGATTCTTAGAAAATTATCGTTGATAACAAGGATTTTTCCGATTTACAGAGAATATATAAAAATGGTATAAATAAACTGAACTATTGCATACTAAAATGTTTGCAAGAGGAACCTGCAAATATGTCCGAATTTGCGGGAAGTGATAAAATGTGGAGGTGTTCAATATGCAAGGTGGAGATACAATGGCTTTGCTCAATTCTCTCTGGCCCTTCTTTTTAATGGGCGGCATATTCTATTTCATGCTCTGGAAACCCCAGAAAAAAGAGCAGCAAAAAAGACAGGATTTGTTAAACAGCCTGAAGGAAGGCGACGAAATCATTACCATTGGCGGTATCTATGGTAAGATTACCGCTATTTCCGAAAAACGCGTTAAGGTAGAGGTTGCCGAAGGCGTAGTAATCGAAATGGCGCGCAATGCTGTCAGCGGTTTCCAAAACCCCGCTAAAAATTCCTGATGGTGATTGCAGAAGAAAAAGTTGAGCTGCGCAAGTATTTTAAAAGGCTGCGGTCGCAATTGACCGCAGAGCAGGCTGCTTCCGGCAGTCTGCTGACTGCCCGTCAGATACTGGCCTGTGATGCATATCGCAAAGCGAACTGCATCATGGGCTATTTGGCTTTCGGAAATGAGCTGTCTGTGGACCTGGTTCTGCAGCAGGCCTTGGCCGACGGCAAGACTGTTGCCGTGCCGCTGGTGCAGTCGGCAACGGAGATGGCTCCTGTTCAGCTGGAAAACATGCTGGAGTTTGAGCTTGACCGTTACGGCATCCGCAGCGTCCGCCAACCGGCGAAGCTGCTGCAGCCGCAGCAGCTTGACCTTGTACTGGTGCCCGGAGTGGCCTTCGGCCGCGACGGCAGCAGACTGGGGATGGGCGCGGGTTATTATGACCGTTTTCTGCCGCAGGCGGAAAACGCATTGCTCATGGGCATCGCTTACGATGCTTTTATTCAGCCGAATCTGCCGCGGGATGAATTTGACGTGCTTGTACAGCTTTTAGCAAGTGAAAGCGGGATTACCACTCTCAGTCCGCTTAGCTTATAAATTAAATCCAGTTAATCCAAAAAAATCTTAAGGAGGAAGTTATTTTGCGTTGGAATGAATTCGGGAAATTTCTGATTGTCGCTTTGGCGATTATCGGCGGTTTCTGCGTATACATCTCGCCTCTGGCTAATTCCATTAAACAGGGCTTGGATCTGCAAGGTGGTACTCATGTAGTTTTACAGGCTGTGGATACGCCGGAACTTAAGGTTGACGATGACGCTGTCAACCGCAGTGTAAAGGTTATTGAGCGTCGTGTAAATGAGTTGGGCCTGACCGAGCCTGTTATTCAGCGTCAGGGCAAGGACCGTATTATTGTTGAGCTGCCGGGCGTAAAGGATCCTGAAAAGGCTATTGCTATGCTGGGCCGTACCGCTATGCTGCAGTTCAAGGATGAAAGCGGCAAGGTTGTTCTCACAGGCAGTGACCTGAAGGACGCTAAGGCACAGGTTTCCCAAGGGAATCAGGCTGTAGTAGGTCTGGAATTTAATGATGAGGGCGGCAAAAAATTTGCTGACCTTACTGCCCGCAATGTAGGCAAAAAAATCGCTATCGAGCTTGACGGCCAGGTACTGACCGCTCCTGTAGTACAGGAAGCTATCACCGGCGGCCATGCACAGATTTCCGGCTCCCGTAACGTTGAGGAAGCCGAGCATCTGGCAATCCTGCTGCGCAGCGGCAGTCTGCCGGTTAAAATCGAAGTTATGGAAAACCGTACCGTTGGCCCTACCCTCGGTCAGGATTCCAAAGACAAGAGTGTTAAGGCCTTCAGCATCGGTATCATCGGCGTATTTGTATTTATGCTGCTGTTCTACCGTCTGGCAGGTGTAGTTGCGGACATTGCTCTGCTGCTGTACGTAATGCTGCTGCTTTTGGTAATGCGTTATCTGGGTGCAACACTGACACTGCCCGGTATCGCAGGTATTATCCTGTCTGTCGGCATGGCGGTTGACGCCAACGTACTGATTTTCGAACGCTTCAAGGAAGAAGTTAAGCGCGGCAAAACTCTGCGCAGTGCGATGGATTCCGGCTTTGGCCGCGCTATCGTAACCATCCTTGACTCCAACCTTACTACTATCATGGCTGCAGCCGTACTGTTCTACCTGGGCACCGGTCCTATCAAGGGCTTTGCTGTTACCCTGGCACTTGGTACCTTGCTGAGTATGTTTACCGCAGTAACCGTTACCAAATTCCTGCTGCGCTTTTTGATTTACAGTAACATCACCAAGAGTCCCTTCCTGTTTGGTGCAAGAGCACCGAAAGCAAAAGAGGAGGTGGCTAAATAATGAAGTTCTCTATCGTTAAGCGTTATAAAATTTTCTTCGCTATTACCATCACCTTCCTGATTATCGGTATCGGCTCCATGCTCTTCAAGGGCTTCAACCTGGGCATTGACTTTACCGGTGGCAGTATCATGGATTTGGAATTCAAAAATCCTGTTACCGTTTCTCAGGTACGTGAGGTGCTTAAAGAAAAGGATCTGGGCAATGCTATTATCCAGCTGGAAAGCAGCGACAGCAATGCCAAAAGCTCTAAGGGCGTGCTGATTCGTACCGGCGTTATCAGCGACGAGCAGCGTCAGCAGGTAATGACCGACCTGAAGAGCAAGGTTGGCGACTTTGCTATCCAGCGTGTTGAAAACGTTGGTGCTACTGTCGGCGGCGAGCTGATTCAACAGGCTGTGATGGCGATTGTGCTTTCCTGGTTCCTGATGATTGCTTATATCACCATCCGCTTTGAATTCCGCTTTGCTCTGGCAGCGATTATTGCTTTGATTATCGACGTACTGGTAACCCTGAGCTATTTCTCCCTCTTCCATATGGAGCTTGATTCCTCCTTCGTTGCAGCTTTGCTGACGGTTGTTGGTTATTCTGTCAACGGTACCATCGTTATCTTCGACCGTATCCGTGAAAACCTGAAAATCCATCGCCGCAGCGAAAGCATGACGGAAATGGTAGACAACAGTATCTGGCAGACCATGGGACGCAGTATCTATACTGTAGGTACCTCTCTGTTCGCTGTTGTAGCTATCTTCATCTGGGGCGGTGAAACTATCCGCAACTTCTCCTTTGCTATGCTGGTAGGCTTCTCCAGTGGTGCTTATACCTCCACCTTCCTCGCAGGTCCGTTATGGATGATGCTGCGTAAGCTGAAACCCGGCAGAGATTAAAATTAAAACTATAGCCTGTGTGCATTAGGAAAAATGAATGCCGCAGGCTATTTTTCTTGTTTTTGACGGCTGAAAAAGCTACAATAATAGGTGATATTGCAAGAGAAGCTTTTGTTTTTATCGGTACTGTTAAGGAGAACTGGAATGATTTATATTTTGAAATTTATCGCAGCCTTTTTGCTACCTCCGGGTTTGTTTGTGCTGCTGGGAATCATACTGAGTGTTTATTTGTGGCGGCGGCGGCAAAACATCGGCCGTTTTGCTTTCAGCTTAAGCGCTTTTTTGACGCTGCTGTTATATTTCAGCTCTACCTTATTGGGAGCAAAGCTGCTGGGACAGCCGTTGGAGAACCGTTATATTCAGCAGCAGCCTTACGCTGCACAAGTGATAGTTGTTCTTGGCGGCGGCAGCGTCGGTTCCGCACCGGACGGCACTGAGCGCGGAGGCCTGATGTCCGCCGGAGCGGCGCGCCTGCTGACGGCAGCACGCCTGGCAAAGCAGCATTCGCTGCCGGTGCTCATCAGCGGCGGGCAGGTGTTCAGGGACGGCGTGAGCGAGGCGCTTGTCGCCGAGCGTATTCTGCTGCAGCTGGGGCTGCCGCAGGAGCAGATTATTGTTGAAACGCGGGCCAGAACAACGAAGGAAAATGCTGCCTATACTGCCATGCACTGCCGTGAGCGTGGCTACCAAAGCGTGCTGCTGCTGACAAGTGCGCTGCATATGCCTCGCAGCATGCAGTTCTTTGAACGTTATTTAGGTGAGCAGGGCGTAAAGGTTGCCGCCTATCCCTGTGATTACACACTCAATCCGCAGGGCAAGTTTAACCCGCGTTGGCTGGTGCCTCAGCTGCAGGCCTTTGACGTTACCTGTATGGCTTTGCATGAATATGTGGGGATGGCCGGTGCCTTTTTACAGCGTTAATTTGCAGCGGCAAGCTGACTTCGACCGGCTAATTTGCATAATTTCCGCCTTTTTTGTATAATAAGTAACAGATAGAAACAAATATTATTTTTGGGTGGGTTATATTATGAAAAAAATTCTGTTCTTAGTTTGCCTGCTGCTTTGTCTGCTGCTTGCCGGCTGCGGACCGCAGGAGAAGAATACCTCTGGCAGCGGTAAGGTTTTGTACACAGTGACGGATGCAACTGGCACTAAGCTGAGCTTCAGCGAAAAGCCGCAGCGTATTGTGAGCCTGAACGTATCTGCCGACGAAATTTTGCTGGATATGGTTGACAGTAAGCGCTTGGCAGCCTTGTCGCTGCTGGCCGATGATCCCGGTATCTGCAGTGCCGGTGACAAGGTGAAATCCGTCAAGGGCAGAGCGCAGGGAAGCAACCTGGAAAGTGTGCTGGCCATGCAGCCTGATCTTGTTATTATCCCGGATTATACTGTGGAGCCGATTCAGGGACTGCGCAGCGCGGGACTCAAGGTTTATGTGTGCCATACGCCGAATAATGTGCAGGATATCTTTAAGTTTATCAGGGAAATCGGCTCTGCCGTAGGCGAAGAAGCCAAGGGTGAGGCGATGGCCAAAAACATGGAAGCGCAGCTGGAGGCTGTGCGTAAGCAGGCGCTGCAGGCTGCAGGCGATAAGCCGCTTAATGTGCTGGCACTTTCCTTTACCGGACCGCTGGGCATGAGGGGCACCTTCAGCGGCCTGTGCTATTATGCAGGCGTGCATAACGTGCTTGATGGCATGGATATTCCGTATCAGAGCAACCTGTCGGAGGAAAAAATGCTGGAGCTTAATCCGGAGCTGATTATTACGCCGAGCTGGGATTACAGTAAAAAAGGCGACCCGGAGCAATTCCGTCAGCGCATTTTACAAAATCCGGCCTATAAGAGCATTAAGGCTGTAAAGAACGGCCGCGTGCAAAGTTTGCATGATAATTATTTATACAGTACTTCGCAATATACAGTTAAGGCGGTGCAGGAATTGGCACATGCCGCTTATGGAATTTAGTTAGGAGATGCAGTGGCAATGAGACTAGTCAAAACAATTGGTCTGACACTTTTATTGGCAGCGGGAATGCAGCTGTGCGCTGCGGCCAAGGAGCAGGAAGCGTTTTATACAGGTGAAAAAATTAAGGGATATGATAAGGGCAGCTTTGTAGTTTTGGAGGCCGATGATATTAACTTCCGCAGTGCCGCTGAGGACGGCAATGTTTTAAAGGTACTGCCGCATCATTCGCTGCTGCGTGTTATCCGCCAAAGCGGTGACTGGCTGGAGGCCGAATCGGACGGTGTGGACGGCTTTATCTACGCGCCCTATACCGTTGCCGGAAGCAGGGACGAGCTGACGCAGGAGGATTTTGCTCTTGGCTATGCCGCACTCGGACAGAAGTTTGACGAGCAGAAGGCCGAGGAGCGCCTTGGTGCCGTCAAGCAGGAGAAAATAGATAAAAAGCGTAAGCAGATAAACTATACATTTGAGGGCGCCGTAATCAGTGTTGCCCGCAAAAAACAGGCAGTAGATGCAATCCGTGTTGTTGATCCCAAGTATATTACGATGCGCGGCGTAAGCATCGGGGACAGTGCCGGCAGAGCTGTAGGACAGTACGGCCTGCCTGATGCGGTTGTTTATGCTGCCGATAATACCACCTACGAATATTTTTGGGAGGACGACAAGGAGCAGCCGTTGCGTTTTGCGCTGGAGGTTGACAAGCAGAGCCGTGTGACAGCCTTTATTTTGGAGAAGCTGAAGAAAAAATAGCAGTCTGCTGTCAGTCTTTGTGAAATAGGTAAAATTAAGCCTTAAATGAGTATGTATACACTAAAAATCCTGCCGCATAAGCAGGATTTTTTTATATGCTGGCAGAATTATAACAGTTATAATATATTAAAATTTATACTAAAGGAGTTGAGCTGAATGCCGTTTTTAATCTTAGTTATAATTATTTGTATGATAGTAGCATTGTTTGCCGTGCAGAATGCGGTAGCAGTATCCTTGAACTTTGTTTTCTGGAGCTTCAGCGCCTCACTGGTGCTGGTAATTCTCGGTGCGTTTTTAATGGGCGTGCTGGTTGCCACCTGCTTTTTGCTGACGATGAAGGCCAAGCATTATCTGAAGGATAAAAAGATGCGTGAGGAAATGCAGCAGCTGCAGGCAGAAAACAAACGCCTGCAGGAGCGCGTTGCCATGCTGCAGCATACCCAGCTGCTGCACAACGAAGCAGCACAGGCCGAGGCTGTAAAAAAGGCAGAGCCGGCTGCAGCAGACAAGACTGCTGTCGAGAGCGGTAGCCGCCAATGATGCACAAGGAACGAATTTGGGATATAAAAGAATATAACAGTCAGAAGGCAGACTATTTGGCGGAGGAGCTGAATATTTCGCCGATGGTCACCGGTATTTTATTGGAGCGCGGTCTGCAGGATGCAGCTTCGATGCGTGATTTTCTCTACGGCAGCGCTGCTCCCTTTCATGATCCGTTTTTGCTGAAGGATATGCAGCGCTCGGTTGAGCGTATAGAGCGGGCCTTGGAGGCGGGAGAGCAGATTACGGTTTACGGCGACTATGATGTGGACGGAATCAGTGCTTCCTCCTTGCTGTACCTGTATCTGAAGCAGCGCGGCGGCAGGGTTGCCACCTACATCCCGCAGCGTAAAAGCGAAGGCTACGGCCTGAATGACGAAGCGTTGAAAAATATTGCGGAAAAGGGTACAACGCTGGTGATTACCGTGGACTGCGGCATCAGCGGCCTGCACGAGGTAGCCAATGCGCCGAAGTCTCTGGATATTATTATTACGGACCACCATACGGTGCCTGAGGTTCTGCCTCCTGCCTACGCAATTATCAACGCCAAGCAGCGTGACTGCGGCTATCCGTTTAAGCATTTGAGCGGTGTAGGCATTGCCTTCAAGCTGTGTCAGGCGCTGGAGCAGCGCGAGCCGGGAAGGCTGCCGAAGTGGCAGGAACTTACAGAGCTGGCGGCACTGGGAACGGTAGCGGATATTGTGCCGCTAATAGGCGAAAACCGCGAGCTGGTGCGCCGTGGCCTGAAGGCTATGGAAACAACGAAGCTGGTTGGCCTGCGTGCTTTGATTAAGGCCAGCGGCTGTCCGGAAACGGGAATTGCTTCCGATAACATCGGCTTTGGCCTGGCGCCGCGCCTGAACGCCGTGGGCAGGCTGGAGCATGCGCAGCTGGCGGTGGAGCTTTTGGTAACCGACGATAGCGTGAAGGCGGAGAAGATTGCCGCCGAGCTTAATCGTGAAAACACACTGCGGCAGGAAATCAGCCGTCAGATTATGGAAGAGGCGGAAGCACAGCTGGCGCAGGAAAAGCATATCGATACGGCAATCGTGCTTGCTTCCGAAGGCTGGCATCAGGGCGTTATCGGTATCGTGGCTTCACGCCTGGTAGACAAGTACCATCTGCCGACGATTCTGATAAGCCTGAACAACGGCGTTGCCAAGGGCAGTTGCCGCAGTATTCCGGCGCTCAATCTTTACGAGGCGATAGATGCCGAACGTGATTTGCTGACGCAGTACGGCGGTCACCATCAGGCTGCGGGCCTGACGCTGCCGGCAGAGCTGTTGCCGGAATTCAAGCGCCGCTTCCACGAATACGTTGCGCAAAAGCTGAGTCCGGAGGATTATCTGCCGCATCAGGCAATTGACTGTGTTTTGAGCGGCAGCAGCGAAATCAGCATCAGGGATTTGGAGCAGCTGGCACTGCTGGAGCCCTGCGGCTGCGAAAATCAGGCACCTGTTTTTGCCTTCCGTCAGGCGCTGCTGCATAATCAGCGCGCTATGGGCAAGGAGCGCAATCATTTGCAGTTTGTGCTGGATAAGGGCTATAATTCTTATCGCGGCCTGATGTGGAACAATGCGGATTTGCTGCCGTATATGTTTGAAAATATGGTGGCTGATGTTGCCTTTCAGCCGAAAATAAATGTCTGGAATAACGAAACGAGCGTGCAACTGCAGGCCGTAAGCATTCATCAGCAGGTGACGCTGGGGGATATGCGTCAGGCTGCCGATGATAAATGGCGTCTGCTGCTGGGCTTGGTCAAGGTGCATAACAAGGTGCTTGCTTATACCGAAGATAAGCAGTCGCTGCCCGCCGAGGTGCTGCAGACTGCGGGGGATTATCTGGAGCTGGCTTCTTATGAGGAGGCTGCCGGGATGAGCCAGGAAAGGCTGCAGCAGGCCGAAGAAATAGTGCTGTTGGATTTGCCTGCTTATCCGCTGGCGGATATTATGCGCAGATTGCGGCAGCAGGGAGCAAAACATGTAACGCTGCTCTTTAATCAGCCGGATTTAGAGGAGCGCTTGCAGCGCCTGGCTTTAACGCATCCGGACAGGGATGCGATGATGCAGGCCTATAAGCTGGTGATGAATGCACTTAAAATGCGGACAACTGTGAGCGTCGAAGAGCTTTTGTCTGCTCATGCGGAACAAATAAGTGAACAAGCTGTAAAAATTATGGAAGAGCTTGGCTTTATCAGCTATAATAATGGTATAATAGAAAAAGCTGCTATTAAACGTTGCTCGCTGGAGGATGCACCCCTATATGTAACCCTGCAGCAGGAAAGAGAGCGTTTGGAGCACATTTATAAAGAAAATTACCGCCTGAGTCAGCACGAGTTGTTGCACTGCTGATGAAGTGCAGATGGGAGTGGGGAGAATGCCCTCAACAAACGCAATAACTAATATTACTGATATAGATGAATTGTTTGCGCGTATAGAAGAATATCTTGCGCCGGAGCAGGTAGATTTTGTCCGTAAGGCCTATGAGCTGGCAGCCAAGGCGCACGCTGCGCAGACACGTAAATCCGGTGAACCGTATATTATCCATCCGATTGGTGTTGTCAGCATCCTTGTGGGATTGCAGATGGATGACAAAACACTGGCTGCTGCCTTTCTGCATGATGTAGTAGAGGATACGGATTATAAGCTGGACTATATCAAAGAGCAGTTCGGCACCGTGGTAGCAAACCTGGTAGACGGTGTTACCAAGCTGGGTAAAATCGAATATATTTCCAAGGAAGACCGCCAGATTGAAAACTATCGCAAAATGTTTCTTGCGATGGCACGCGATATCCGCGTTGTACTGATTAAGCTGGCTGACCGTCTGCATAATATGCGCACGATGAAGTATATGCCTGTGCATAAGCAGCAGTCTATTTCTCGGGAAACATTGGAGATTTATGCGCCGCTCGCACATCGTCTTGGTATCTATACCATTAAATGGGAGCTGGAGGATCTGGCCTTCCGTTATATGGAGCCGGATATTTATTACGACCTGGTAGAGCAGGTAAAAATTAAACGCCGTGAGCGTGAGGATATGATTAACGAGGCTATGACAACGTTGAAGGACGCTGTCGAGAAGGCCGGTATCCGCTGCGAAATTCAGGGCAGACCGAAAAACTTTTACAGCATTCATAAGAAAATGCTGCGTGACCATAAGCAGCTGAGCGAGATTTATGATCTGCTGGCCATCCGTGTGCTGGTAGACACCGTTAAGGATTGCTATGGAACGCTGGGTATCGTACACAGCATGTGGCGTCCTATTCCGGGCCGCTTCAAGGACTATGTAGCGGTGCCGAAATCCAATATGTATCAGTCCTTGCATACGACAGTGCTTTCCAATGGCGGTCAGCCGCTGGAAATCCAAATCCGTACCTTTGAGATGCACCGCATCAGCGAATACGGTATCGCTGCGCACTGGCGCTATAAGGAAAGCGGCGGCAGCAAGCCTGCAGCCGGCGGTGACAAGGGCTTTGATGCCAAGCTGAGCTGGCTGCGTCAGCTGCTGGAATGGCACAAGGATATGAATGATTCGCGCGACTTTGTCAACACGGTCAAGATGGATATTTTTGCCGATGAGGTCTTTGTCTTTACGCCGCGCGGTGATGTTATCGACCTGCCTGTAGGCAGTGTGCCGATTGACTTCGCTTACCGCATCCATACGGACGTAGGCAACCGCTGCGTAGGTGCCAAGGTCAACGGACGCATCGTACCGCTTGACTACCAGCTGAAGAACGGCGATATCGTAGAGGTTATCACCTCCAAGCAGTCCAACGGCCCGAGCCGTGACTGGATTAATGTTGTCGGCTCTTCCGATACACGCAACAAAATCAAAAGCTGGTTCAAGAAGGAGCGCCGTGAGGAAAATATCGTCAAGGGCCGTGAAATGCTGGAGCGTGAGGTTAAACGCCTCGGCTACGAGCCTAAGGTGCTGATGTCTCCGGAAAAGCTGAAGGAAGCAGGCAGCAAAATCCGCATTGATACGGATGAAAATCTGCTGGCAACACTGGGCTACGGCGGTGTTACACTGAACACTGTTATGTCCAAGCTGGTGGAAATCTATAAAAAAGAGCAGAAGCTGGAAACCGCCAAGGACCTGGCGCAGGTACTGGCAGAGCTGAAGCCGCGAAAATCTAAGGCTAAGGCCAGCCACGGCATCCTCGTTAAGGGCGAGGAAGGCATCATGGTTAAGCTGGCGCGCTGCTGCAACCCGATTCCCGGTGACCCGGTAATCGGTTATATTACGCGCGGCAGCGGCATTTCCGTACACCGTGCGGACTGCCCCAATATCCTGACCAATAACCCCGAGGAGCAGCGTCGCTTAATTGAGGTTGCCTGGGATGTAGGCATTGATGATGTCTATAAGGTTAATATCGTGATTACGTCCGTAGACAGAACCGGACTGATGAGCGATATTATGAATGTGACGAGCGAAACGAAGATTAATATTTTCTCGCTTGCCTGTCACACAGATAAGAATAAAATTGCTACCATGCATATGGGACTTGATATCATGAGCCTGGAGCAGCTGGAATATTTTATGAACCGTATCCGCCGCATGAAGGGTGTTTATTCTGTTGAGCGCCTGATTTCTACGGCGAACGGCAGCGGAGGCAAGAAGAAATGAGAGCAGTTGTACAGCGTGTAGACCGCGCCAATGTTACTGTAGATGAAAAGATTACCGGCGAGGTACAGAAGGGCCTTCTGGTGCTCCTGGGGGTGGCCGAGGGTGACACCGATAAGGATCTGGCCTATATTATCGACAAGGTGTGCGGTATGCGCATTTTTGAGGATGAGGCAGGCAAGATGAACCTGTCGGTGAAGGATGTAGGCGGTGCGATTCTGGCGGTTTCTCAGTTTACCCTGTGCGGTGACTGCCGCCACGGCAAGCGTCCGTCCTTTACGGCGGCGGCAGCGCCTGATGTGGCCAACGCCTATTATGAGCGCTTTGTCGACGGCTGCCGCAAGGCAGGCCTGCCGGTAGAAACTGGCGTATTCCGCGCGCATATGCTGGTAGAGCTGGTGAACAACGGTCCGGTAACTATTTTGCTGGACAGCACGAAGCTGTTATAATTATATTGTGCATAGATTTATCAACGGAGGTTGAAGAATGAAGATTTATCATGTTGAAGCAGGTATGCTTGCTACCAACTGTTATTTTGCCGTAAACGAAGCTATCGGTGAAGGCGTTATTTTCGATCCGGGCGGAGATTGCCCGACCATTCTGAGAATGATTGAACAGGCTAAGGCTAAGGTTGTCGCTATCGTGCTGACTCACGGTCACAGCGATCACATCGGTGCGCTGGCAGAGCTGCGTAAGGCTACCGGTGCGCCGGTATATATCGGCGAGGATGATGCTGACTGCCTGACACAGCCGAACAGAAACCTTTCCTTCTTTATCGGTGAAGAATTGAAAAATGAGCCTGCGGACCACCTTGTACATGACGGTGATGTGCTGGAGCTGGCAGGCATGAAGTTTGAAGCTTTTGCTACGCCGGGACATACCAAAGGCGGCTTCTGTTATTACTACGCGCCGGGCAAGGTAGTTTTTGCCGGTGATACTATTTTCTGCGAATCTATCGGACGCACCGATTTGCCGGGAGGCAGCTATCGCGCACTAATCCAGTCCATCAAAACAAAGCTGATGGTGCTTGATGACGACGTTAAGCTGCTGCCGGGCCACGGACCTGCTACTACCGTGGGCTGGGAGCGTCGCAGGAATCCTTTCCTGCAATAAAACATTATGCTGAAATATTGGCCTCAAATACGTAAAAGCACCTTCTTTAAGCTGGGTGTTGTTACAGCAATCTCTTATGTTTTATATTTAATGGCAGGCTTTTTACTGCCGCTGCTGCTGGCAGTAGGCCTGGCCTTCGCACTTTATCCGCTGGTTAATGCTATCGCGCAGGTGCGCATGGCGCATGGCATGATTAAGCTGTCGCGCGTGGTGGCGATTATCCTGGCATTAATGGCCTTTTGTATCTTTATTTTTATGATTATCGGCTTCATTATTCTGCCGCTCTTCGGGCAGATGAACGAGTTCCTGCAAAAGCTGCCGGCATTGGCCGTCAAATCCAATCTTCAGGATTTGGACAGCATGCTTAAGGACCCGTCTACCATTCCGCTCTTGCCGTCCGATTTCAATATGCTGGTCAACGGTCTGCTGAACTGGGCGATGGGCTTTGTAGGAACGGTGCTGCGTAATCTTGTCCAGTCCAGTCTGGGGATTGTGCAGAGCTTGATAGGACTGATTATCGTGCCCTTCCTTGCCTTTTATTTTCTTAAGGATTGGCGCGAGCTGCGCTTGATGGTGATTAATCTGTTCAACTACGACGCGCAGGAGAAGGCGGCGGAGGTTGTGGACGAAATCGGCAGAACCATGAGCGCCTATGTGCGCGGCATGGGCAAGCTGAGCCTGATTTCCGGCTTCGTGATTACCATCGGCACGGCTTTTTTGGGTATTGATTTTCCGCTGGTGCTTGGCTTTTGGGCCATCCTTGCCGAAACGGTACCTGTAGTCGGCCCGCTGATGGGCGCTGTGCCTGCTGTATTTATCGCTTACGGTCAGGCGCCGGAGGCTGCCTTTCATGTAGCGCTTTTTTATCTGGTATATTATCAGCTGGATGCCAATTTTATTATGCCTAAGCTCATGGGACAGAAGATTGATTTGCATCCTGTAGTTTTAATTATCAGTCTGCTCATCGGTGCTAAGCTGTTCGGTATTCTCGGTATGGTTTTTGCCGTACCTGTAGCAGCGGTTTACAGAGTGCTGTACAAGCAGTTGTGGCATGCCGGTGAAGGACGGGAGAATTAAATGTTTTTTTGCTTACGTAATACATTGGAGCTTGATGCTGCGCGGCCTGTGAGCGACATGGCCGCATTTTTTGGCTATCAGCCGGCGCCGTCCGCTGCGCTGACGCTGACGCTTGCGCGCGAGCACGGCTGTATCAGCGCCTGCCTGCAAGGTGCGGAGCAAAGCTTTACAGCGAGCGAGCCTTGCAGCGAAGCTGCGGCGAGCGGTGATATAACACGTTGCGTGAAGCTCGTCGTGCTGAAGGTTTTTGCCGAGCTTACCGGTCTGCAGCCTAAGCTGCCATGGGGTATTCTTACGGGCGTGCGGCCGACGAAGCTGGCGCATAAGCTGCTGGACGGCGGTGTAGAGGCTGCGGCCTTGCCGGAATATCTGAGCGAAAACTATTTGCTGCCAATGTCGCAGGGAAGGCTGCTTACGGACATTGCTCTTAAGCAGAATCATATCCTCAGCGACAGTACGCGCCTTACGGATACCGGTATTTATATCGGCGTGCCGTATTGTCCTTCGCGCTGCAGCTATTGCTCGTTCCCGGCGGGAATTGTGCCGCAGGATGAAGAATCTCAGCAAAACTTTGTAAATATGATTGAACAAGACCTGCAAAATGTGGTACAATTAATAGGTATGCATAGCTTGCGTGTAAAATCACTTTATATCGGCGGCGGTACGCCCACGAGCCTGAGTGATAAGGTATTTGCACGTTTGCTGCAGGCTGTGGAACGAAGACTGCTGCAAAGCAACTGCGAAGGCTTGCGGCATCTGCGCGAGTTCACGGTGGAGGCCGGTCGCCCGGACTGCTTCAGTGCGGCTAAATTGGCGGCGATGGAGGCGGCGGGAGTGAACCGCATCAGCGTCAATCCGCAAAGCTTCCATGACAAAACACTGCAGCTGATTGGCAGGCGTCATAGCGTTAAGGATTTCTACAATGCTTATGAGCTTGTGCGCAAAAGCAGGATTCCTGTTGTGAATGTGGATCTGATTATCGGTCTGCCGCAGGAAACGGAGCAGGAGATTGCATATTCTTTGGAGCAGGCAGTAAAGCTGGCGCCGGAGAATCTTACTGTGCATACGCTTACGCTGAAGCGCAGCGCACCGCTCTTTCAAAAGCAGGAGCAGGCAGTGCTGACTACGCAGGCAGCGGAAAAAATGGTGCAGCGGGCCGCTGAGATGGCTGCTGCGATTGGGTTAGAGCCTTACTATCTGTACCGCCAGCATTATATGCTGGGGCATCTGGCAAACATCGGTTATGCCAAGCCGGGTACGGAAAGTATCTATAATATCCAGATGATGGAGGAACGTCATCCGGTGATTGGTGTGGGACCTGCATCTGCCAGCAAGGTGCCTTTGCCTGACGGACACCATCTGCATAAACTGAATATGCCGAAAAATGTGGCAGTGTATGGAGCGCGCCTGCAGGAACTGGCAGAGCGTCGCCGTGATTTGTTTAATATAGAAGGCACAGACCTGTAATAGGCATGAGTGCCGTTAGGAGAGGATAGACTATGCTGACAACAGCACCCAGAGGTACGAAGGATATTATGCCTTCCGACGTTAACGCATGGCGTTATCTGGAAGAAACCATGCGCAAAATTTGCGCACAATATGGCTACAAAGAAATCAGAACTCCTGTGTTTGAGCATACAGAGCTCTTCCAACGCGGTATCGGTGATACCACCGACGTTGTTGAAAAGGAAATGTATACCTTTACCGACCGCGGCAACCGCAGCATTACCCTGCGTCCGGAAAACACCGCCAGTGCTGTCCGCGCTTACGTTGAGCATAAGCTGAGCAAGGATGACGCTGCCACGAAGTTCTATTACATCGGACCTATGTTCCGTTATGACCGTCCGCAGGCAGGCCGTCTGCGTGAGTTCCACCAGTTCGGTGTAGAAGCTCTGGGCGTAACCGGTCCGAATGTCGATGCGGAAATCATTCTGCTGGCTGTGCAGGTACTGCAGAGTCTGGGCCTGAAGGATTTGAAGCTGAAAATCAATTCCGTAGGCTGCCCCAAATGTCGTCCGCAGCACAGAGAAAAGCTGCAGGCTTTCTTCAAGCCTAACTTCGACGAGCTGTGCAAGGATTGCCAAGGCCGCTTCGACCGCAATCCGCTGCGTCTTTTGGACTGCAAAAATCCGCACTGTCATGAGCTGGGCGAGGGCGCACCGAGCCTGGAGGAATGCCTGTGCGATGAGTGCAAGGAACACTTTGAGGGCCTGAAACAGCTGCTGACCGCTGCTGGTGTTGAATATGAGGTTGACCACAATCTTGTGCGTGGCCTTGATTATTATACAAAAACTGCTTTTGAAATCCAGTACGCTCCGCTGGGCGCACAAAGCGCTGTTTGCGGCGGCGGCCGTTACGACGGACTGGTACAGGAAATCAGCGGTGACGAAGCCCGCCCCGGCATCGGCTTTGCTATGGGTATGGAGCGCGTGCTGCTGGCTCTGGAGAAGCAGAATCTGCTGCCCGAATTTGATGAAAGCATTGACGCATATGTTGTCTGCCCCAAGCAGGAAAACTTTGCGCTGGCTTTCAAAACCGCCATCGAGCTGCGTCGTGCAGGCTTTAAGGTTGAATATGACTTTAACGGCCGCAGCATGAAGTCCCAGATGAAGCAGGCCAACAAATTCCAAGCTAAGCAAGTGTTAATATTTGGCGAGGATGAGCTCAGCCGTAATGCCGTTACTGTGCGTAACATGGCAACAAGCGAGCAACATGAAATCGCTGTTAATGATATTATTAGTTATTTCAATACTTTATAAGTAGAGGTGCTAAAGATGATTAATGAAAAACGCAGCCATCATTGTGGTGTGCTGACCAAGGAGCAAGCCGGCGAACAGGTTGTACTGTGTGGCTGGGTTGCTAAACGACGTGACCACGGCGGATTGATTTTTATCGATTTGCGTGACCGCAGCGGTATCGTGCAGGTTGTTGCCGATCCCGAAAGCGCCGGCAGCAGCTTCAAAACTGCCGAGGACATCCGTAACGAATATGTTATCAAAGTAATTGGTAATGTACGTCTGCGTGATGAGGACACCATCAACGAAAACATTCCTACCGGTACTATCGAAGTACTGGCACATGATATCGAAGTGCTGAACGGTGCAAAAACTCCTCCGTTCTACATCAAAGACGGCATTGATACCGATGAAAACCTGCGTCTGAAATACCGTTATCTGGACCTGCGCCGTCCGGAAATGCAACGCAATCTGATTCTGCGTCACAAAGTTGCTAAACTGATGCGCGACTATCTTGATGATAACCATTTCCTCGAGATTGAAACTCCGATGCTGTGCAAATCCACTCCGGAGGGTGCTCGTGACTACCTCGTTCCGAGCCGTGTAAACCCCGGCAAGTTCTATGCACTGCCGCAATCTCCGCAAATCTTCAAACAGCTGCTGATGGTAGCCGGTATGGAGCGTTATTTCCAAATCGCCCGCTGCTTCCGTGATGAGGACCTGCGTGCAGACCGTCAGCCGGAATTCACCCAGCTGGATATGGAAATGTCCTTCATGGAAGTTGACGAAATCCTGGAGCTGATGGAAGGCTTAATTCACCACATCTTCAAGGGTGCTCTGGGCAAGGATATCCAGATTCCTTTCCAACGTCTGACCTGGGACGATGCTATGGATCGTTTCGGCAGCGATAAACCGGACCTGCGCTTCGGCATGGAGCTGAAAAATGTCAGCGAAGCTGTTCAAGGCTGCACCTTCCAGGTATTCAACAATGTTATCGCTAACGGCGGTCAGGTAAAATGCATTAACGTAAAAGGATATGCAGATATTCCGCGTCGTCAGCTGGATGAGCTCGTTAAATTCTGCGGCATCTACGGTGCTAAGGGTATGGCTTGGCTGCAATTCCCGGCAGAAGGCGGCGTAAAATCCTCCATCGCTAAATTCTTCAGCGATGAAAACATCGAAGCAATCAAAAAAGCTGCTGAAGTTGAAGCAGGTGACCTGCTGCTCTTCGTTGCCGATAAACCGTCTGTAGTTGCTGCTTCTCTGGGCGCACTGCGTATCGAAATGGCTAAACGCCGTGGTCTGATTGATCCGGATAAGCTGGCCTTCACCTGGGTAGTTGACTTCCCGATGTTCGAGTACAATGAGGAAGAAAAACGTTATGTTGCAATGCACCATCCGTTCACCGCTCCGCGTGACGAGGACCTGCCGCTGCTGCTGACCAACCCCGGCAAGGTATATGCTAAGGCTTATGATATGGTTCTGAACGGCACCGAAATCGGTGGCGGTTCCATCCGTATTCATCGCCGCGACGTACAGAAGAAGGTATTCGAAGCTATCGGCCTGTCCGATGAGGAAGCACAAGAGAAGTTTGGCTTCATGATGAACGCATTCGAATACGGTGCTCCGCCACACGGTGGTCTGGCATTCGGTCTGGACCGTCTGATCATGATTATGGCTCAGCGCGATTCTATCCGCGACGTAATTGCTTTCCCGAAAACTCAGAGCGCATCCGACCTGATGACTCAGGCTCCTAACGATGTTGATGAAAAACAGCTGCGTGAGCTGCACATCAAGACCAGCCTGCTGATGAAGAAGGACAAAGAAGACAAATAAGCACTTTAGCCTGCTTCTGTCAAGTGGATAAAGCGAAATAAATATTCAAAAATTTTTAATGGAAGCGTTGAAAAACGCTTCCATTTTTGGTATTATATGTATGTCGATAGAAGTTAAAGACAATTGAAGAATAGTTGTTAATTATACCCCTGCGATGTTCGTTACATTGCTCCAAAGGTTTTGAGCCAACACTCTAACCTAGGGAGCCTGATACTCCTTCTTTCAAAAACATGCCTCCTTTGAGTGGACGTTTGCGATTGGTAGGGAAGGCACCCACCTGCACATGCAGGTTCAAAACACGGAGCTGGACGGCATTGTGGGGATTAATTTTTTTATGAGATAATTTTCGTCACAGAAAGATACAGGTAAAAAGCGATGGAAAATCTATTCGGTAATTTATTTGAAACTGAAAAGCGACAGACGAAGCCTTTGGCTGACCGCATGCGTCCAGAACGCCTCAGCGATTTTGTGGGGCAGGAGAGCGCCGTGGGCGCAGGCAGTCCGCTGCGCCGTATGATTGAGCGTGATGTACTGCAGTCCGTACTATTTTACGGACCTCCTGGAACCGGCAAAACAACACTGGCGAAGGTCATCGCGCATGTCACCGGCGAAAAGTTTGAGGCCATTAACGCCGTTTCCAGCGGTGTGCCCGAGCTGCGCAAGCTCATCGCCAAGGCGCAGGAGGACAGGCGTAGCGGACGCGGCCGTACTATCGTGTTTATCGACGAGATTCATCGCTTCAACAAGGCGCAGCAGGATGTACTGCTTCCTTACGTGGAAAACGGCACGATAGTGCTCATCGGTGCTACTACCGAAAACCCTTTCTTCGAAATCAATTCGCCGCTGCTTTCGCGCATGAAGGTGGTGCGCCTGGAAAAACTGCAGGCACCGCAGATTCAGCAGATTCTGGAGCGTGCGATTGCCGACCCGGAGCGTGGTTTTGGCAACAGCTTTAAGGCGGAGCCTGAGGCGCTGAGGATTATTGCCGATTTTGCGGCAGGTGATGCTCGCAGTGCGCTGAACATTCTGGAGCAGGCCGAGTTCATGCTGCCGGAGGAGGGCGAGCGTGTGCTGACGGTAGCAACGCTGCGCAGTGTTATCGGTACGGCGCTGCAGCGTTATGATAAGAAGGGCGACCAGCATTACGATATCATCAGCGCCTTTATCAAGAGCATGCGCGGCGGCGATGCGGATGCTGCGCTGCATTATCTGGCGCGCATGATTGAGGGTGGCGAGGACGTGCGCTTTGTGGCACGTCGCGTCGTTATCTGTGCGGCGGAAGATGTAGGCCTGGCTGACCCGCAGGCGCTGGTGGTAGCCAATGCTGCGGCGCAGGCTGCGGATTTTGTAGGCTGGCCTGAGGCGCAGATACCGTTGGCGGAGGCAGTATGCTATATTGCCAACGCACCCAAGAGCAACACAGCCTATATGGGCATTGCCAAGGCGCGTGCGGATGTGCGCAGCCGTAACTGCGGTAGTGTGCCCAAGCATTTGCGTGATGCGCATTATCCCGGTGCTGCCAAGCTGGGGCACGGCATAGATTACAAATATCCGCACAACTTCCCCGGAGGCTGGGTGGAGCAGCAGTACCTGCCGGATGAGCTGGTGGGAACGCGCTATTACATTCCCAGCGGTCACGGTCAGGACAAGGGGCGCAGATAAAAATAACACAATTAGAAATTTAAGCTATACAGCTAAAATTTGCAGAAATTATTTGTGTCGCAATCTAGCATTTTTTCTGTTAATAGTGTATACTATACCTATATTATAGACTATTGTATTAGACAGAAAGGGTGTGAAGATCATAGCTTTAAGCAACAGGCAGAAGCAAATTGCTGAAATTGTACGTCTGGACGGACCTATTACCGGCGAGCATATAGCCGAAAGGCTGAATGTAACCCGCGCTGCCTTACGCAGTGATCTGGCAATCCTTGTTATGGGCGGTATTCTTGATGCGAGACCGAAGGTTGGTTATTTTTATACCGGTAAAAATACTTTGGGTATGCTGATGGAAGAAATTTCTGCTATTACTGTGCAGGATCTGCAGTCGGTACCGGTAGCGATTAAACATGACAAGAGCGCCTACGAAGCAGTTGTTACCATGTTCCTTGAGGATGTCGGAACGGTGTTCGTGCTGGATGAGGAAGGCATGCTGAACGGCATTTTGTCGCGAAAGGATTTACTGAAGGCTGCTATCAATAATAATGATTTGCGTGATATTCCCGTGGTCATGGTAATGACGCCGATTTCCAAAATCATCGTAGCTACTCCGGATGAGCCTGCCGCTTCGGCAGCTCGCAGACTGATTGATAATGAAATCGACTGTCTGCCGGTAGTAAAAATCATTGATGAAAAGAAGCGCATGTATCAGGTTCTGGGACGTATCACAAAAACTAATTTTACTCGTCTGCTGGTAGATCTGGCTGAGGGTAAGGGGGGTAATTATCATAATAACGAAGCTTAATCCGGTTATTTATGCTGTATCTGACTCTATTGGTGAAACTGCGGAGTCCGTAGTTAAGGCAACAACCAGTCAGTTCGTAGAAGAAAAATTTGATGTTATCCGTGTTCCTTACGTAAAGGACAAGGAACAGATTGATAAAATTGTAGAAGAGGCTGCAACAAATCATGCGGTTATCTGCTATACAATCGTATCGCCGGAGCTGCGCGAGCATATGGCGGACAAGGCTATGAGCAGTGATGTTGAGGTAGTTGACGTTTTGGGACCGATGCTGAAATCCATCGAAAAGTCTACCGGTCTGCTGCCGAAGAATCAGGCCGGCCTGATTCACTCTCTGGACCACGAATACTTTAAGCGGGTTGAGGCTGTGGAATTTGCTGTTAAATACGATGACGGTAAAAATCCTCTGGGTCTGTTGAAGGCGGACGTTGTCATTATCGGCGTTTCCCGTACCTCCAAAACTCCGCTGAGTATGTATCTGGCGCATAAGCAGATTAAGGTTGCCAACGTGCCGCTGGTACCGGAGCTGGCTCCGCCCGAGGAGCTTTTCAAGGTGCCGCCGTATAAGATTATCGGCCTGTTGATTGACCCGTTCAAGCTGAACGAAATCCGCAGCGAGCGCCTGAAAACCATGGGCCTGTCCGATACTGCGACCTATGCCGATATGAAGCGTATCGATGACGAGCTGGCTTATGCTAAAGGCATTATGCGGCGTCTGCACTGCCAGATTATCAACGTTTCCAACCGCGCGATTGAAGAAACCGCCGGTATTATCATGGAGTATGTTCGTAAGAACAAGGAACGCCATCACGAAAACTAAATTAGTGTAGCTCTGAGCTGCTGTTGCAGTGAGTCAGAAAAATAAACGGCCATTGGCAGCAAAACGTCTGTCGGTGGCCGTTTTTGGATAAAGAGGGTTGAAGGAGGTTGCCTTAGTGCACAGATATGTTTTTCATATTCCCTGCGCTGTTTATGATAACGGTGCTTTGAAGCCTGCTCCGTGGCAGCAGGTGATAGACGATTTCGCCGAGGTGCTGTATAAGCATACGGACGGCTTTTTCGTGCAGGATGCCGTGGGCTATTATAAGGGACGCAGCTATGCGGAAAAGATGCTGGTGGCTTATACTGATGCCGATATAACAGATGATTTTGTGCGTATTGCCCGCATTTTGCAGCAGGAATGCTATGCCTACGAGCGTGACGGCGAGCTTTTTATCGCCAAGTGATGCCTGCGCTTTCAACGGATTACGTTTTTATGCAGCCTCGGTAAGAGGGAATAGCTGTTGCAGGCAGTAGCACAAAGCTTTGCAAATATGCTATAATAATATATTATGATTTAGATTTAGAGGTGCAAAAAACTATGGCACGCTTTGCTGTAAAGACATTAGAATTTGATAAAGTAAAAAATATGCTGGCCTCCAAGGCCGCAACCTTTTTAGGCAAGCAGGCAATAATTTCCCTGCAGATTGAAAGTGAATTCAGTAAGGTTAAGCGCCTGCAGGAGGAAACTGCGGAAGCGCTGCGCATTCTGGATGAAGGCAGACGTTTTCCCTTCGGCGGTGCTTTCAATATTACCGCTGACGTGAAGCGCGCGGAGCTTGGCAGCGTATTGGAGCCGGAGGAGCTGCAGCATATCCAGACAACGGTGCAGGCCTTTGCTTCGATGAAGGATTTTACTGCGGAAAATGCGGAAACTGCGCCTAATCTGGCTGAATACGGAGCGGAGCTGACGCAATTTAGTCGTCTGGAAAAGCAGATTGGCAGTGCGATTGATGAGTATGGCGAAATCAAGGACAACGCTTCGCCGAAGCTCGGCGGATTGCGTACAGCGATTCAGATTGCCAAAAATCGCGTGAAGGAAAAGCTCGACAGCATCCTGCATGACCCCAATAACCAGAAGTACTTCATGGATAACATTGTGACGATGCGCGGCGACCGTTACGTTATCCCTGTAAAGCAGGAATATAAGATGAATTTCCCCGGTATTGTGCATGACCAGAGCGGTACGGGTGCAACGCTGTTTATCGAGCCGCTGGCTGTTGTCAACCTGAACAATGATATCAAGCGTTATGTTGCAGAGGAGCACGAGGAAATGGAGCGTATTCTGCGTCAGCTCACGCAGAACGTGGGCGCGGAGGCGAAGGCGTTGCTGGCTTCGTTGGAAATCTTTACTACGCTGGACGTTATCTGCGCCAGAGCTTTGCTGGCGCAGGAGCAGCATGCGGTACGCCCGATGCTGGTGCTGTCCGGCGGCGTAGAAATTGCGCAGGGACGTCATCCGCTGCTGCCGAAGGATACGGTAGTGCCTTTGAATGTACAGCTGGGCGATAAATTTACCATGCTGCTGATTACCGGCCCTAACACAGGTGGTAAAACGGTAGCGCTGAAGGCTGTAGGCCTCTTTGCGCTGATGGCGCAGATTGGTCTGTTTATCCCCGCAAGCAGTGCAAAAATGCCGGTGTTCCGCGCAGTTTATGCGGATATCGGCGATGAGCAGAGCATTGAGCAGAGCCTGTCAACCTTCTCTGCCCATATGACGAATTTAATCAGCATTTTAAACGAGGTCAAGGCAGGAGATTTGGTGCTGATTGACGAAATCTGTGCCGGTACGGACCCGAACGAGGGCGCTGCGCTAGCTATGGCGATGCTGGAGCACCTGCATGAGCAGGGCGTGCTGACGATGGTAACAACCCACTACAGTGAGCTGAAAACCTTTGCCTACGGTCACGAGGGCATGGAAAATGCCAGCGTGGAGTTTGACCCTGTATCACTGCGTCCTACCTATCGCTTGCTGATGGGCGTACCGGGAAGCAGTAATGCCTTCAACATCAGTCGCCGTCTGGGTTTGGCTGAGGATATTATCAAAAATGCCGGTGAGCTGCTGAACCAGGAGCATGTGCATATGGAAAATGTACTGCAGGAGTTGGACAGCGAACGTCGCCGTTATGAAAGCGGCAGTAAGGAGATTGAGGACCTGCGCCGCGAAAGCGAGCAGCTGCGCAACGCGCTTGCTTATTCCAAGAGCGAGTTTGAGCGCCGTAAGAATGAAATGCTGCGCAAGGCGCGTGAGCAGGCGGATGAAATCTACCGCCGCAGCCGCCGTGAATCCGAAGCCGTACTGAAGGAGTTGCGCTCCATGAAGGCTGACTTCGATACGAAGCGCCTGGAGCAGGCGGCAGAGGAAGCGCGCAAGAAGCTCAACAAAACATTGAGCGAGGACGCACCGCTGCCGGAGGGCGCACCGTTATCTGCCAAGACGGCCAAGAAGGGCCTGAATGTCTTTGTTGTTTCCTTAGGGAAGAACGGTATTATCACCGATGTCAACGGCAACGATGTAACAGTGCAGGTTGGTATTCTGAAAATGACGGTGCCGGCAAAAAAATGCCTGCTGACCAAGGCACAGCCTGCGCATACCGATGCTGCGCCTAAAAAGCGTAAGGGCTTCAGCAAGAATGCTGCTGCCAATTACGCACACCAGATGTTCATTGCCAAATCAGGCAGTGCCAAACAGGAAATTGATTTGCGCGGGATGACGCTGGATGAAGCAATTCCCGTTGTAGATAAAGCTATTGATGATGCGCTGATTGCCGGTATCGGCCAGCTGCGCCTCATCCATGGCAAGGGAACCGGTGCCTTGCGCGCCGGCCTGACAGCATATCTGTCGACCAACCGCTTTGTCAAAAAGCTGGAAACGGCGGCGCTGGAGGCCGGTGGCAGCGGCGCTACGGTTATTGATTTGTAATTTTGAAAGGAGTATTTAACTATGACTATGAGTATTGCTGCAAAACACGCTAAGGGTAAATCTGCCCAAGATAAAATTTTCGGTGCTAACGCTGCTGCAGTGGCAGCTGCTGCCAAATACGGCAAGGATGCCGTTACCAACGCTACTATCGGCGCTATTTTGGACGAGGATGAAAAGCTCGTCTGCCTGCCGACTGTAGAAGAGGTTTTCCGCGGTCTTTCCACTAACGAAATGATTGCTTACGCACCTATCAGCGGTCTGCCTGAATATCTGGACTGCGTACTGACTGCTGCCTTCGGCAACTCCCGTCCGGAAGGCTACATTGCCGCAGTTGCAACCGCAGGCGGCACCGGTGCTATCCACCATGCTATCTGGAACTACACCGACAACGGTGATACCGTGCTCTGCTCCGACTGGTACTGGGGTGCTTACAAGGTGCTGTGCCAGGATATGGGCCGCAATTTCACCACCTATAAAATGCTGGACGAAAACAACAAATTCAACCTGCCTGCTTTAAAGGAAAAGGTTGACGAGCTGCTTGCTAAGCAGGATAACCTGCTGTATCTGCTGAACACTCCGGCGCACAATCCTACCGGCTACAGCCTGAGCGGCGAGGATATGGACGGCGTGCTGGCAATTCTGAAGGAAGCTGCCGTACCGGGCAAAAACATCGTTTTCTTCCTGGACGTTGCATACATTGATTATGCCGGCGAAAAAGAAGAAGTACGCAAAATCTTTAAAAAGCTTTCCGGCTTGCCTGCCAACATTCTCTGTATTGTAGGCTACAGCATGTCCAAAGGCTTCACTATGTACGGTCAGCGTACCGGCGCTATGATCGGCGTTTCCTCCGACAAGAGCGTTATTGACGAGTTCGCTGCTATCAACCAATACACCAGCCGTGCAACCTGGTCCAACATCAACCGTCCGGCTATGCGCACTCTGGCAACCATTTACAGCGATCCCGAGCTGCTGGCAAAGGTTTGCGCTGAGCGTGATTACTATTATCAGATGATTAAGGCACGTGCCGATCTGTTCGCTAAGGAAGCGGAAGAATGCGGTTTGCCGATGCTGCCGTATGTAGCAGGCTTCTTCCTGTCTATCCCCGCTAAAAACCCGGATGCAATCTGCGAAAAGCTGCATGAGGACAACATTTTTGCAGTTCCTCTGGCTGCAGGCGTGCGTATCGCTGTCTGCGCCGTACCTCTGAAGAAAATCAAGGGTATGGCTGTCAAGGTCAACGCTGCAATGCAAGCCGTTGGCGAATAAAATGCTTAAGCTGCAGTTGTCCAATGGACAAATTATCGAAGTAGAGGAGGGCAGCACTCTGCTGCCTTTAGCTCAAAGATTGAGCGATAAATATGCTTCTCCCATCGTTATGGGACTTTATAACGGTGAGGAATGTGACCTGCAGCGTCCGCTTACTGCCGACGGCACTGTTGATTTCGTGGAAGTCAACAATTCCGTAGGCATGCGTGTTTATGTGCGCACGCTGCTGTTTATGCTGATTGCGGCAACCAAAAAGCTTTATCCCGATGTACATCTGGAGGTGCGCAACTCTCTGGGAAGCGCACTCTACTGTAAGGATAACAGCGAGCGTAAGCTTACCGCTGAGGATATCCGCAGCATTGAAGAATATATGCACAAAATGGCAGAACGCAAAGAGTCTATTAAGCTGCTGCGTCTGCCTAAATCCGAGGCTATTGATATGGCCTGCGCCATCTGCAGCGATGATAACCTGGCGCTGCTGGCTCAGGTGCCGGATGACACCGTGCTGACGATTAACCTTCTGGAGGGCGTACCCGGTTATCTTTTCGGCCCCATGTGCCCGGATGCCGGTTATGTGCCTTGCTTTGAGCTGCTGCCGTATGCTGACGGCGTGATTATCAATTACCCTGACAACGGTAACTGGCAGGTGCTGCCGCCCTTTGTAGACCAGCCGCGCCTTAACGATGCCTATCAGGAGGCAGAAGAATGGTCGGCCATGATTCACTGCAATACTGTGGGCAAGCTCAATAAAATTATTGATTTAGGCTATGCCGAAAAGATTATTCAGGTAGCGGAAGCGCTGCATGAAAAGAAGCTGGCTAATATTGCCGATATTTTGGCAAGTCACCATGAGCTGAAGCTGGTGCTGATTGCAGGTCCGTCCTCCTCCGGCAAGACCTCTACGGCACAGCGTTTGAGCATTCAGATGGCAGTTAACGGCCTGCGTCCGATTGCCGTTTCTATGGATGACTATTATAAAAACCGTGTCGATTCGCCGCGTAAGGCTGACGGCAGCTATGACTTTGAATGTCTGGAGGCTATCGACCTGGAGCTGTTCAACGATCATCTGCAGCGTCTGCTGGCTGGTGAAAAGGTCAAAATGCCCAAGTACAATTTCCGCACCGGCTGCCGTGAATATCGCGGTAACGAGCTGCAGCTGCAGGAAAATTCCGTGCTGGTTATCGAAGGCATCCACGGCCTGAATGAGAAGCTGACACCGTCCGTACCGGCGGAACATAAAATAAAAATTTATGTCAGTGCGCTCACACCGATGTCCTTTGACGAGTATAACCGTATCCGTACTACCGATATGCGTCTGCTGCGCCGTATGGTGCGCGACAGCCAGTTTCGTTCGCATGATGCGGAAACTACGCTGAGAACCTGGTCCGACGTGCGTGATGGTGAAGAAAAATACATCTTCCCGTATCAGAGCAGTGCCGATATCATTTTCAACACTACGCTGATTTACGAATTAGCTGTGCTGAAAAAATATGCGGAGCCGCTGCTGCGTGCTGTACCGCAGTCCGCAGGCATGGCCTACACTACTGCGCACCGTCTTCTGAACATTTTAAGCTACGTTAAGCCGTTGGAGGATAATGTTATTCCTAATAACTCTATCCTGCGCGAATTTATCGGCGGCAGTGTGTTTAAGGACGCACTGTAATTGTAAAAAAAATAATGTTGTCATAGACCTGCTGCCCAAGCCGTGGCAGCAGACAGACGCAAATAAAAAAGCTGTTGTACGTGTGCTTGCGTACAACAGCTTTTGTGTTATGTGGTAAAAATTATTTGCGGACCATTTTGTCGAAGCGCTCCAGCAGGCCTGCCTTGAAGCAAAGCACCAGGCCGCCGACAGCGCCGACTGCTGCCTGCAGAATCTGGTAGGGCAGCTTGATGTAAGCGTAGTGCGGTGTGCTGTAAATAAAAGCACGTCCCAGAGAATAGCCTACAACCATAATAACAGCGCCAAGAATTACGCCGAGAGCAGCGCCCTTGAAGCTGACCTTGCCGCCGCGGTGTGCCAAGAGGCAGATAACAACAGCCTGAATGCCGTGAGTAACCAGAGAAACGAACATCGGTGTCGGGTAGAAGAATAAATCGCCCAAGAAAGCACCCACGCCGCCAACGATGAAGGCTGCTTTAGGATCGTCCAGCAGAATTGCTGCCGTGCAGATGATAACATCATTGAGATATAAGTGACCGCCCGGTACCGGCAGACCGAAGGAGCTCATCATAATATTGAGCGACATAAACAGTGCGGTGATACAGATTGCCAGGGTGGCATTGCTTTTTTGTGCTTTGTGTTCTATATGTTCCATATAAACATTCCCCTCTTTATAAGATGATAAAGACTATTATATCGCTGTTTGGTTATAATAATATTGCCAGAACAGAAAAATTATCTATGGTCAGATTAGCCGGGGAATTTCTTTCGCTAATTCTTCATAAAATTTTTGGTAGAATAAAGCAGGTATTTTTGGTATAATTATTGAATAGAGTATAGGAATAAGTAAAAAAATGGGAGGTCGCTATCGTGACAGAACTTAAGAAATTCAAACGTGTAGTTTTAAAGCTTAGTGGTGAAGCCCTGGCCGGTGAAAAAGGCTTTGGCATTGATCCGACAGTAGTATATGCTATGGCCAAGCAAATCAAGGCTGTAGTTGAGACAGGGGTAGAGGTTGCTATCGTTAACGGCGGCGGTAACTTCTGGCGCGGACTCAGCGGCAGCAACAAAGGCATGGACCGTGCTACTGCTGACTACATGGGAATGCTGGCAACCGTTATCAACTCTTTGGCGTTGCAGGATGCTTTGGAAAACTTAGAGGTTCCGACCCGTGTGCAGACCGCTATTGAAATGCGTCAGATTGCAGAACCCTACATTCGTCGCCGTGCTATCCGCCATATGGAAAAAGCAAGAGTCGTTATTTTTGCCGCAGGTACCGGTAACCCCTATTTCTCCACCGATACCACCGCTGCTCTGCGTGCTGCGGAAATCGAAGCAGATGCTATCCTGATGGCTAAAAAAGGCGTAGATGGTGTTTATGACAGCGACCCGGCAGTTAATCCGGATGCGAAGAAATTTGATGAGCTGCCTTACATCGAGGTTATCAAACGTCATCTCAGCGTAATGGATTCCACTGCAATCAGCCTGTGCATGGATAACAACATTCCTATTGTAGTATTTAATATTGATGAACCGGGTAACATTCTGCGTGCTGCTGCAGGCGAAAAAATTGGTACCCTGGTAGGAGGTAAGGAATAATGGCAACAGTTAATGAAATTATCAGCGGTATCGAGAGCAAGATGGAAAAATCCGTTGCTGCTCTGCGTGTGGATCTGGCAAGCCTGCGTGCTGGCCGTGCAACTCCCTCTCTGCTGGAGAAGGTTATGGTTGATTATTACGGTTCCCCGACACCTGTAACTCAGGTGGCAAGCGTAACCGTACCGGAACCGCGTATGATTGTTATTCAACCTTGGGAGAAAAACATTCTGAAGGATATCGAAAAAGCAATTATGAAATCCGACCTCGGTCTGAACCCGAACAGCGACGGTATCTGCATTCGTCTGAACCTGCCGCAGCTGACCGAAGAGCGTCGTAAGGACCTGGTTAAGGTTGTACATAAAAAAGCTGAGGAATACCGTGTTGTAGTCCGCAACCTGCGCCGTGATGCCAACGATGCTATCAAAAAGACCGAAAAGGCTAAGGAAATCACTGAGGACGAGGCTAAGAAGGGTACTGAAAAGGTACAGAAGCTGACAGATAAGGTTATGAAAGAAATCGACGCTGCAGCTGCTAACAAAGAAAAAGAAGTAATGGAAGTATAATGGAAATTCCACAGGTTTTGGCACTGCCTCTCAAGGAGGCTGCCCGTCGCCTGGAGGCCGCAGGCTGCAGCTATGAGGTGCAGTCTCTGCTGCCGCCGCGTGCAAGCGAGGCAGACTTTGAAGGTCGCGAGGTGCGCAGATATGTAGTAAGACAACAGCAGTTGTCTGCTAATAGATTAGCTCTTACCATTGTGTATAGATAAGGAAGGAGGTGCGACGAATGGCTCTGAAAATTGATAAGGATTCTTGCGTAGGCTGCGGTACTTGTGCTGCTACCTGCCCCGTTGGCGCTATTACTGAAGTTGACGGTAAATACGAAATCGGTGAAGACTGCGTAGAATGCGGCGCTTGCGCTGCTAGCTGCCCGGTTGGCGCTATTGAGTAATTCAAGACTGCAATGCAAAATCAGGAAGGCGGCCTCCCGCAAGAGGGAGGCACGCCTCTTCTTTAATCAGGGGAAAAGTAAAGAAAACTAAAAGCAAGTTACAAATTTTAGCGAAAGGCTTGATGCTTGTGTTTAGAGGCTTGTTTCAAACAAAAAATAAGACTAAGAATAATATCGTAATGCATACTGAGGATCTGGATATGCAGAATATTCCTCAGCATATTGCTATTATTATGGACGGTAACGGTCGCTGGGCTAAGGCTCAAGGCAAGGTGCGCACCTTTGGCCATCAGGCCGGAGCGGAAACACTGAAAACTATTGTCCGTGCAGCTGATAAGCTGGGAGTTAAGGTTATCAGTGCTTATGCATTTTCGACAGAAAACTGGAAGCGTCCGGTGACGGAAGTAAACTTCATCATGGAGCTTTTAAGCCGTTATCTGACCAATGAGATTGACGAATTTAACGAAAATAACGTACAGGTGCGTTTTATCGGCTCGCGTAAAGGTCTGCCAGAGATTGTGCAGCAGAAGATGGAGCACGCAATAGAGGCAACGAAAAACAACACCGGTATTATTTTGAATTTGGCTATAAACTACGGCGGACAAGCAGAAATCCTGCATGCTGTGCGTACTATTGCGGCGGAAGCTGCCAACGGTACTCTGGCCGTAGACGATATAGATAATAATGTAATTGAAAACCATTTGTATACCAAGGGCCTGCCTGCGCCGGATCTGCTTATCCGTCCGGGTGGTGATTTGCGTATCAGCAACTTTTTGCTCTGGCAGATTGCTTATGCGGAAATCTGGACGACCAAGGTGTTCTGGCCGGAGTTTACACCGGATCATCTGGTGGAGGCGATTTTGGCTTATCAGGGGCGTGAGCGCCGTTTCGGCGGCCTAATCAGCCGGTAAGACACCATATACGTCGTCAGTTCTCCTAGCAGTACGAGTATGTACGGCGTCGTCGCCCTTCCTCGTCTCCGGCATCTTCCCGGCTGCCTAGAGAAAGGTGAAAATAGGTAAGACGCCATATACTTCGTCAGGGCTCCAATTAATTTTATAATTCAAAGAAGGATGTATTTTAACTATGTTAACACGTATTATTACCGGTGTAATCGGTATTATTGCGGCAGTCGGCATTATCACCAAGGGTGGTATGCTTTTTAATGCTGCTGTTGCTGTTTTGGCTGCTGTGGCCTGGTACGAATACAACAAGATGGTGGAGAACAAGGGCTATCATGCCTACACGCTGACCGGTGGCGTGGGCGCACTGCTGATGGTGCTGGTTGCCGGCGCAGGCTATTATTTTGAGCTGGAGGGCGTTTATACGTTGGCATTTATTGTGATGCTCACAGCGCTGTTCTTCATTTTCAGTACGATTGAGGGCCTGTGGCTGCATTGCAACAGAGGCGAGCAGCATTGGGCAGAAAACAGTGCGCTTACTGCCTGGGGCATGCTGTACTGCGGTCTTTTGTTTGCGCACATTATTTTGCTGCGCACCTTTGACGGCGGTCCGCATATCGATTTGGGCTTCCGTGTATTTGAGTACGGCGAAATCTGCCTGTGGATTGTGCTTTTGGGCACCTGGGCAAGCGATACCTTTGCTTATTTCTTCGGTCGTGCCTTCGGTAAGACACCGTTCTGCAGCGTCAGCCCGAAGAAATCCTTTGAGGGCGCTGTTTGCGGCTTTGTAGGCTGCTTTGTGACCGTACTGTTTTTATGTATTATCTGCTTGGGCATTGCCCTGTGGCATGCTGTGGCAGTGGCGCTGGCGGTGGCAATTTTTGCTCCGGTCGGCGATTTGATCGAATCTATTGTCAAACGCAGCTTTGATATTAAGGATTCCGGTAAGATTTTCCCCGGTCACGGCGGTGTGCTGGACCGTTTCGACAGCCTGCTGTTTACGGCACCGGTTGTGTATTACCTGCTGATGATTATCAGCGCTTTATCTATGTTTCAAGAATAGAGGATAGCAAATGAAGAATATTTCTATTTTGGGCAGTACAGGCTCTATCGGTCGTCAGACCTTGGAGGTGGCTGCTGCCAATCCTGAAAAGCTGAAGGTACGCGCGTTGGCTGCGCATAAAAGCGATGAGCTTTTAGAGCAGCAGATTAAGCAGTTTGAGCCTGATATTGCCGTTTTGACGGATAAGGACGCTGCTAAGCGCTTGGTTGACCGCTATCACGGCAAGACGGAAATCTTAGCCGGGGAGGAAGGCCTTCTGACTGCCGCTACCTACGAGGGAGCGGATACGGTGCTTGGTTCTATGGTAGGCTATGCCGGCCTGCGCCCGACGTTGGCTGCTATTGCCTGCGGCAAGAACATTGCGTTGGCGAATAAGGAAACACTTGTTGCTGCCGGCAGCATTGTAATGGAGGCTGTGCGTAAGCATGGTGTAAGCCTGACTCCTGTGGATAGTGAGCACAGCGCTATTTTCCAATCTCTGCGCGGCGGTACGCAAAAGGAAGTCAAGCGTCTGATTATTACGGCGAGCGGCGGTCCCTTCCGCGGCAAAAAACGCAGTGAGCTGAAAAATGTAACTTTGGCGCAATGCCTCAATCACCCAAATTGGAGCATGGGGCAGAAGGTAACGCTTGATTCCTCTACACTGGCCAACAAGGGCCTGGAGGTTATGGAGGCACATTGGCTGTTTGATATGCCTTATGATAAAATTGCGGTCGTTGTGCATCCGCAGAGCATTGTACACAGCTTGGTAGAATTTTGCGACGGCAGTGTGATTGCTCAACTGGGTGTGCCTGATATGCGTTTGCCGATTCAGTTCGCTTTGAGCTGGCCGGAGCGCTATAATTACAGCTTTGAACAGCTTGATCTTGTTGCTGCGGGTAACCTTACTTTTGAAGCACCTGATTTAGAAGCATTTCCTTCCTTGAAGATTGCTATTGACTGCGGTAAGGCCGGCGGCACTCTGCCATGTGCCTTTAATGCTGCCAACGAGGAGGCTGTATATGCCTTTTTGGCAGGCAAAATTAAATATCTGGATATCCCTTATATCACTGCTACGGTTACAGCGCAGCATAACAATGTTCTGCGTCCGCAGCTGGAGGATATTGAAGCAACGGATGCCTGGGCGCGTGCTGCTGCCAAAGGGGTTATTGCTAAATTATAGACTGAAGGCCGGCAAAGCTTGCCGGCTATCGTAAGGAGGTAAAATGCTAACAATATTAGCCGCTGTTTTTGTTTTTGGTGTGCTGGTTACGGTACACGAATTCGGTCATTTTATTACGGCGAAGCTCACAGGTATGCGTGTTGATGAATTTGCCATCGGCTTTGGTCCTAAGCTGTATCAGCAAAAGGACGGCGATACTCTGTACAGCCTGCGGGCTATTCCGTTGGGTGGCTATAATAAAATCGCAGGCATGGATCCTGACGATCCGCCTGAACCGGGAACCTTTAAATCTAAGCCGATACCGTCCAGAATGCTGGTTATTCTGGCAGGTGCGCTGATGAATTTCCTGTTGCCTATTATTCTTTTCAGCGGTATTTTTATGCTGGAGGGCAGACAGGAGCTGGTGAATGAGCCAATCCTGGGTACTGTTGTAGACGGCATGGCTGCGGAAAGAGCAGGCCTGCGTAACGGCGACCGCATTCTGACGATTAACAATAAGCCTGTCGCTACCTGGACGGATGTTGTTACCAATTTGCGTGCGAGCGGAACTAATCCGGTAACGCTGACTGCAGAAAGTAAGGGCGCTGTAAAAAGCTACACCATGACTCCCGTGTATGACAGAGAGGCAGGCCGTCCCTTAATCGGCATCAGCCCTAAGTTCAACAAGGTCAGCCTTGGCTTTTTCGGCTCGATTAAAGAAGGCTGCGTCTATACAAAAAATATTATCGTTTCTATGCTGAACGGCCTGTACAAGATTGTTTCCGGTAAGGCTCCGGCTGAGGTGGCCGGTCCTATCGGTGTGGCGCAGATGGCCGGTCAGGTGGCGGAAAAGGGCATGCTGCCGTTGATTACCTTTGTTGCCTTTTTGAGCATCAATCTGGGCGTTATCAACCTGCTGCCGCTGCCGGCTCTGGACGGCGGACATTTTGTACTGCTGCTTTTGGAAGGCCTGCGCGGTAAACCGCTCGGCAGCAAGGCTATGACTAACATCCAGATGGTTGGTATTGCGCTGATTTTAGCGCTGACAGTATTTTCCACCTTTAAAGATATAACACGTTAAGAGGTGAACGAAAGTGATAGAACGTAGAAAAACCCGCCAGCTGCACGTAGGCAGCGTGGCTGTGGGCGGCGATGCTCCGATTGCCGTTCAGTCTATGACTAACACACATACAGACGATGCTGCTGCAACCTTGGAGCAGATTCAGCGTCTGGCAGATGCAGGCTGCGATATTATCCGCTGTGCCGTGCCTGATATGGCAGCGGCGGAGGGCCTGAAAACTATTTGTAAGGAAAGTCCGGTTCCTGTCATTGCCGATATTCATTTTGATTATAAGCTGGCTCTGGCAGCGATTGAAGCAGGTGTTGACGGCCTGCGCTTAAACCCCGGCAATATCGGCGGTGAAGAAAAGGTGCGCGCTGTGGTGGAAGCAGCGAAGGAACGCAATATTCCTATCCGCATCGGTGTCAACGCCGGCTCTCTGCCGAAGGATTTGCTGGAAAAATACGGCCATCCCACCGCGGAGGCTCTTGTGGAGGCGGCTTGGCGCCACGTGCGCATTCTCGAAGCGATGGATTACCGTAACATTAAGATTTCACTCAAAGCGCATGATGTGCCGCTGACACTGGAGGCTTATCGTCTGATGGCAGCGCAGTGTGATTATCCGCTGCATGTCGGCATTACGGAGGCAGGCACTGTCAACAGCGGTATTATCAAATCCGCAGTAGGCATCGGTACGCTGCTTGCCGAAGGCATCGGCGATACTATTCGCGTTTCGCTGACCGGTGACCCGGTGAACGAGGTGCGTGTAGCGTATGACATTCTGAAATCCCTTGGCCTGCGTGAGCACGGACCGACCTTAATCAGCTGTCCGACCTGCGGACGCACCCGCATCAGTCTGGAAAAGCTGGCGCTGGAGGTTGAACGCCGTCTGGCGGATGTTGAAGAACCCATTACGGTTGCCGTTATGGGCTGTGTGGTCAACGGACCCGGTGAAGCACGTGAGGCTGACGTCGGTATTGCCGGCGGCATCGGCGAGGGACTGGTATTCCGCAAGGGCGAAATCCTGCGCAAGGTTCCCGAAGATCAGCTTGTAAGCGAGCTTTTTGCTGAAATAGATAAAATTTTACTTGAGAGGAAGGTATCCCGTTAATGAAAGTTTCTAAAATGTATGCACCCACTCTGCGTGAGGTTCCGTCCGAGGCTGAAATCCCGAGCCATCAGCTGCTGCTGCGTGCCGGTTTTATGCGTAAATCCACCAATGGCATGTACACCTATCTGCCACTGGCTTGGCGTGTTATTAAAAAAATCGAAAATATTATCCGTGAAGAGATGGACCATGCAGGCTGCCAGGAAATCATGATGCCGATTATGCAGCCGGCAGAAATCTGGAAGGAAAGCGGCCGTTGGGACGCTTACGGTGCAGAAATGGTACGCTTGAAGGACCGTCACGGCCACGAATACTGCCTTGGTCCTACCCACGAGGAAATGGTTACTACTCTGGTTAAGAACGATGTGCGTTCCTACCGCCAGCTGCCGCTGAACCTGTACCAGATTCAGGACAAATTCCGTGACGAACGCCGTCCGCGCTTCGGCCTGATGCGCAGCCGTGACTTCATTATGAAGGATGGCTATTCCTTCGACCGTGATGAAGCAGGTCTGGACGTTTCCTATAAGGCTATGTATGATGCTTATGACAAAATCTTTACCCGCTGCGGTCTTAACTTCCGTCCGGTAGAAGCAGACAGCGGTGCTATCGGCGGTACCGGTAGCCATGAGTTCATGGTGCTGGCAGACAGCGGTGAAGCAGAAATTACCTACTGCACCAAATGCGATTACGCTGCCGATATCGAAAAGGCAGAGCTGTATCCGATAAAGGCTCCGGCAGAAGAAATGCAGGAGCTGAGCGAGGTTGAAACTCCGAACTGCAAGACTATTGCCGACGTTTGCGCTTTCCTCAACGCTCCGATTGAAAAATCCGTAAAAGCTGTTGCATACCAATGCGAAAAAGGCCTGGTACTGTGCTTCGTTCGCGGTGACCACGAGGTTAACGAAACCAAAGTACAAAACACCGTAGGCGCAGTTGAGCTGGAAATGGCTGAGGCAGAGCTGTTGGCTAAGGCTGGCACTGTCGGTGGTTATATGGGCCCTGTAGGCCTTGATCCCGAAAAGGTTATTATCGTTTGCGATGCAACCGTTATGAATATGCACAATGTTTGCTGTGGTGCTAACCATGAAGGCTTCCACTACATCAACGCTAATCCGGGCCGTGACTTCACTCCGACCTACGTTGCCGATATCCGTCTGATGGCTGAAGGCGATCCCTGCCCGCACTGCGGCGCTCCGATTGCTAAGGCTCGCGGTATCGAAGCAGGCCAGGTATTCAAGCTGCACACCAAATACAGCGCAGCTATGAAATGTACCTATCTGGATGAAAACGGCAAAGAGCAGCCGATGGTAATGGGCTGCTACGGTATCGGCGTTGGCCGTACTATGGCTGCCTGCGTTGAACAGAGCCATGATGCCGACGGCATGATCTGGCCTGTTGCTATTGCTCCGTATGAAGTACTTGTTGTACCTGTAAACGTAAAGGACGAAGCATCCTTTGCTAAGGCTGAGAAAATTTACAACGAGCTGCACAAAGCAGGCGTTGAGGTTGTTATCGACGACCGCAAGGAGCGTCCGGGCGTAAAATTCAAGGACGCAGATTTGATCGGCTATCCGCTGCGCGTAGTTGTAGGTCCTAAGACTCTGCAGACCGGCGAGCTGGAAGTAAAAGTTCGTAAGACCGGCGAAGTAAGCATGCTGCCGCTGGACGGTGATTATATCACTGCTATCAAGGAGATGCTGCAAAAGCTGTAAAAATAACTCAGTTCCCGTGTCTGCGCCCGGCGCAGGCAGAGGGAACAGAAGCTGTGAGGTGATACTGGCATGGATTTAATTAATACTTCTTTTTTGCATAACAAAGAGGTTGTTATGGTTATCAGGCTGGTTGTTGCTGCAATTCTCGGCGGTATTGTCGGTATAGAAAGAGGCAGTGGTGACCGTCCTGCCGGTTTCCGTACACATATTCTTGTGTGCGTGGGCTCGGCGCTGTTTATGCTCGTTTCGCTTTACGGCTTTGATGATGTCTATCCTCAGACTGCCAAGCTGGAGGAGGATATCGGCCAACGCCGTGACTCGGCGCGTATTGCAGCCCAGGTTGTCAGCGGCATAGGCTTTCTCGGTGCAGGCACCATTCTGCACGAGGGTTTAACTATTCGCGGTCTGACAACTGCTGCCAGTCTGTGGATGGTTTCCGCAATCGGCCTTGCTGCCGGCAGCGGTATGTACTTCCTCAGCAGCGTGGCAACCATTATCACCATGATAACTCTGGTTACATTCCATACCTGGGAAAAGCGCTTTGCTGCCAACAGCCGCAGTGACCGCAAGTTTATCCGCATCATTACTACAAACCGTTCCGGTGCTATCACCGATGTTACCGGTTATCTGTCGCTCAACGGCGTGCAGGTAAAATCACTGAACGTAAAGCGTGATAAGGAAAAGAATCGTCTGGTGTTGGAGGTCTTTCTGAAGCTCGGCAAGACTGCGCCCGATGGCGGAGATTTGGTTAGAGGGTTGCAGGGGATTGAGGGTGTTGTTGGTGTCGAAAATATGAGATAACCTATAGCACGCCATCTGCGGTGTTGCGTCGCCTCGACGTACTAAAAGTACGCCGTCGGCATCCGCGCCTAGCATCTGACGCACTCTAGCTTATCTCAGAAAAATAGAAGATAGCACACCATCTGCGTTGTTGCGTCGCCTCGACGTACTAAAAGTACGCCGTCGGCATCCGCGCCTAGCATCTGACGCACTCTAGCTTATCTCAGAAAAATAGAAGATAGCACACCATCTGCGTTGTTGCGTCGCCTCGACGTACTAAAAGTACGCCGTCGGCATCCGCGCCTAGCATCTGACGCACTCTAGCTTATCTCAGAAAAATAGAAGATAGCACACCATCTGCGTTGTTGCGTTGCCTCAACGTACATCATAATCCAACAACTTCTCCCGTCATTATTAGGAAAGGATTTAATGTGAATAAAAAATATTGCCTGATTCCTGATGAAGAAAAATTTTATAGTTTTTTAGCTTCGATGACCTTTTCCTCGGTGGAACTGATGCAGCTGAAGCTGATGCATATCAATCAGATTTGTGTAGACGAGTCTGCCTGTCAGTGGGAGGTGCACTTTAGCTGTGCCGCCCATCTTACCGGCGGTTTGCTGCAGAAGGCGGCGCAGCAGCTTGCAGCCGCTTTTTCTTTGCAAAGCGTAGATATGATTTGCGACGGCGATGGCTCCAAATGCCAGGTGATGCAGCGTGAGCCGCAGGCAGAGGTAGAGATTACCGACTGCACCGGCGAGCCGTTGCCGGAGGAAATTCCTTTACCGCCGGAGCCGCCTGATATTGAAATCGGCGAAACTCTGCCGCCGGAGCCTCCTTGTGAAGTGTCCTACAACAATCCGGAGGAGGACCCCGAGTATCTGCAGGCCATGGCAGCCTTATACGGTGAAAAGAAGGCTGACGGCCAGCTGTGGGGCAAAAAAATTAAGGGTACGCCACGTAAGCTGGATACCGTGACAGAGGAAGAGCGCAACGTTGTTATCGAAGGCACCTTTGTCAAAAGTCTGGATAAGGACGGTGCGCTGCAGACCTTTATTGATAAGGAAACGCGCGTGGGTTCTATTGTGCTTACCTTTAACGTTAGTGATGATACCGGCGGTATTTTCGTTAAGCTGCGTTTTGACAAGCGTGACGGCGGCGATCCTCGCAAGGAATGCAACGAGTTCAAAAATCTGCTGAAGCCCGGTATGCGCCTGCGTCTGCAGGGTGATGTTGCGCCAGACCGCTTTGCCTTTGACGAGATGTGCATGGTGCCTCGCGGCATTATGAAGCTCGATGCTAAGGAGGAGCGCATGGATAATGCCGAGGTCAAGAGGGTTGAGCTGCATTGCCATACGAAGATGAGTAAGCTTGATGGCCTGACGCCGATGGAGGGCCTCGTCAAGCAGGCAATCCGTTGGGGCCACAAGGCTTTGGCGATTACCGACCATGGCGTAGTGCAGGCCTTTCCGTTCTGCTTTGATGCGGCGGAGGGCAGTGACCTGAAGCTGATTTTCGGCATGGAGGGTTATCTTATCAGCGACCGCCAGACGAAGGACGATGCCGTTGATACGGAAAATCCCGATGCTGCGACTAAGGGTAAGAGTAAAATCAGCAGTCACCATATTATTATTCTGGCGAAGAATGAAATCGGTCTGCGTAACCTGTACCAGCTCGTTACTATCAGCCATCTGCGTTATCTGAATAAGCGTCCGCTGCTGCCGCGCGCTGTTATCGAGGAGCATCGTGAAGGTCTGGTTCTCGGCTCGGCCTGCGAGGCGGGCGAGCTGTATCGCGCGGTGCGCTTAGGTGCGAGCGATGAGGAGCTGGAGGAAATAGCCGGCTTTTATGATTATCTGGAAATTCAGCCTACGGGCAATAACCAGTTTTTGGTGCGCGAAAATTACTGCACGGAGGAGGATTTGCGGGAGCATAACCGCAAAATCTATGAGCTGGGCAAACGCTTGGGCAAGCTGACTGTAGCAACCTGCGACGTGCATTTCCTCAATCCTGAGGATGCGCAGCTGCGTGCGATTCTGCAGGCCGGTCAGGGTTATAAGGATGCGGATTTGCAGCCGCCGCTGTATCTGCATACTACAGAGGAGATGCTTGAGGAGTTCTCTTATCTGGGAGAGGAAGCAGCCTACGAGGTTGTTGTTACCAATACCAATAAGATTGCGGATATGATTGAACGCATTAAGCCTGTTCCCGACCGCGATCAGCTGTATTCGCCTTCTATTCCCGGTGCGGAGGATGCCGTGCGTGATTTGTCCTATGCCAAAGCGCATGAATGGTACGGCGAAAAGCTGCCGCAGATTGTTGAGGACCGCTTGAAGATGGAACTGGACGCTATTATCGGCCACGGCTTCTCTGTATTGTATTACATTGCGCATAAGCTGGTTAAGCATTCTATCGACCGCGGTTACTTGGTAGGCTCGCGTGGCAGCGTAGGCTCGTCCTTTGTTGCTACGATGTTGGATATTACCGAGGTTAATGCGCTGAAGCCGCATTACCGCTGTCCGAATTGCCGTCACAGCGAATTCTTTATGAACAATGAGGTAGACAGCGGCTTTGACCTGCCGCCGAAGGATTGTCCCGAATGCGGTACGAGGATGCTGCGCGACGGTCACGATATCCCGTTCGCGGTTTTCCTGGGCTTCCACGGTGATAAGGTTCCTGATATTGATTTGAACTTCTCCGGCGGTATCGATCCCGATGATCCGTCCGCTATGTCCGACCAGAGCGTAGCGCACAAGTACACCGAGGAGCTTTTCGGCCGCGATAACGTTTGCCGCGCCGGTACGATTGCTACTATCGCCAATAAAACGGCGATAGGCTTTATCAGAAAATATTACGAGAGCAAGAATCTGCATGTGCATCCGGCGCATGTGGCTGCGCTGGTTGAAGGCTTTGCCGGCATCAAGCGCACTACAGGCCAGCATCCCGGCGGCATCATGGTTGTGCCGCGTAATATGGATATCCATTATATTACGCCGATGAACCGTCCTGCCGATGATAAGGATGGCACTACGATTACTACTCACTACGATTATCACAGCATCAATGATCGTCTGGTTAAGCTGGATATTCTGGGCCACGATGATCCGATGGTTCTGAAGATGCTGGAAAAATATCTGCAGGAGGACGTAGATCCTAACTTTGATCCCAAGAAGATTCCTGTGGGCGATGAAGAAACGATGCGTATCTTCCAGGATACAACCTCCCTCGGCGTTACGCCGGAGCAGATTGACAGTGCCGTAGGCACCTTCGGTATCCCAGAATGCGGTACGAAGTTTGTGCGTCAGATGATCAGCGACGTACAGCCGAAAAAATTCAGTGAGGTTGTGCGTGTATCCGGTTATTCGCATGGTACGGACGTATGGCTGAACAATGCGCAGGATTTGATTAAGGAAGGCAAGCCTGTTGCCGAAACTATTTCTACACGTGACGACGTTATGACGCACTTGATTTCCAAGGGCGTGGAACCCAGTCTGGCGTTTAAGACGATGGAGCACGTGCGTAAGGGCAAGGCGGCGAAAAAAGGTCTGGAGCCGAAGATGCTCGAGGCTATGCGCGCAGTAAATATTCCCGAATGGTATATCAAGTCCTGCGAAAAGGTACAGTATCTGTTCCCGAAGGCGCACGCCGTTGCGTACGTTCTTATGGCCTACCGTATTGCCTATTGCAAGGTGCATTATCCGAAAGAGTTTTATGCGGCGTACTTTACGGTACGTGCCAAGGATTTTGACTACACCCATGTTTCCAAGGGCAAGAGCTATGTAAAGAATTTTATCAAGAATGTTTACCAGCAGGGCTTCAAGGCTTCGCCTCTGGATAAAACGACTGTCACCTATCTGGAGCTGGTAAATGAGATGCTGGAGCGCGGTCTGAGCTTTGATAAGATGGATTTATATAAGTCGGACCCGATTAAATTCCTGGTTACGGAAAACGGCCTGCGTCCGCCTTTGGCTGCCTTGGGCGGTGTAGGTGAAAACGCTGCCAAGAGCATTGCTGCGGCGAGGGACATCAACCGGCCGTTTATCTCTCAGGAGGATTTGCGCCAGCGTTCCGGTGTCAACAAGAGTGTCATCGAAAAGCTGGCAGACATGGGCGTTTTGGGCGATTTGCCGGAAAATAACCAGATTGATTTGTTTGCCTGAGATAGGAGATACATATGCAAAAAATAATTTTGGCCTATAATTTTACGCCTGAGCGTCTGCAGGCGCTGAAGCTGATTTGCATGATGCTGCGCACACAGCTGCGCGCCGTGACGCGTGAGGAGCTGCTGCAGCCTGTAGGCTATCTGACAGGCTTGCCCGAGGTGGCGTCTGTCAGTGAGGCTTACAGCGGTGACGAGGGGCAGGAGGAAATGCTGCTCATGTGCGGCTTCAGCCGTCAGGATCTGGACAGGCTGCTGGCTGCCATTAAAAAGGGCAAGCTGCGTCAGGTGGCGCTGAAGGCGATGCTGACACCCACCAACTGCACCTGGAGCGGCCTGCAGCTTTTGCAGGAGCTTAGCCAGGAGCATGCTTATATGCACGGTAAAAATGCAGGCAAATAAGCAAAATTGCCGCTGCCGGTAGTTTTACTGGCGTTAAAGCGCTTTCTCTGATATAATTAGGCATGATAAACTTTAGCTACATTTAGGAGGATAATAATAATGGCAAAAGATAGTTCCTTTGACGTTGTTTCCCAAGTTGATATGCAGGAAATGGATAACGCTGTCAACCAGGTTAAGAAAGAGATTGACCAACGTTATGATTTTCGCGGCAGCAATGCTTCCATCGAGCTCGGTGAGAAGGAAGTAAAAATTGCAGCTGAGGACGAGTACAAGCTGGGCGCAATTTTAGATATGCTGCGCCAAAAAATGGCTAAACGCGGTATTCCTCTGCGTTGCCTGGTTCCGGGCAAGATTGAGCCCGCTGCCAAAGGCACCGTTCGCCAATCTCTGGAAATCCAACAGGGTATTTCCAAAGAGAACGGCAAAAAAATCGTGGCAGCTATCAAAGCTTCCAAGCTGAAGGTAACTGCTCAGATTCAGGATGACCAGGTACGTGTTGCCGGTGCGAAAAAGGATGACCTGCAGGCTGTTATCCAACTGCTTAAGGCCGGAGATTTCGGCGTTGATCTGCAATTCATCAACATGCGCTAAGCATTTGTCCACGGTTTGGAAAAGAGTGGAGCAAAATGACAGAACACAAAGACTTTGACAAAAAGAAAATCAATGACGGCGAGCTGCAGAAGTATTCCGGAAGCTACAGCGAGGAAGGCCTGCTGCATAAAATCAGCCGCTACGGTGCTCACATCGGCATCGAGCTGCTGTACAAGGTCGTGCAGCTGTGGTGCGTACTGCAGAAGCCGGAGGTTCCTGCGAAGGAAAAGGCGTTGATTATGGGAGCTTTGGGGTATTTAATCGCTCCCCTGGATTTTGTGCCGGATATGACGCCGGTGCTGGGATACAGTGATGATCTGGTGGCAATTACCTTTGCGCTGCTGAAGGTGCAGGGGTATATTGATGAAGAGGTTGATGCCAGAGCCAAGGAACTGTTGGCGAAGGTTTTTGATAAGGATGTCGTTGCGAAGCTGTAATTACAAGCAAGAAGGCACATTGCCTTACTCACATTTATGAGTAAAGAGTAATGTGCCTTTTGTTTTCAAACTATGCTTTTTGCTTAATATTAAATTGCTGTTGCTCTCTATCTGTTAAATTAACCAGAAAAACACAGCTTTTTTACTCAAAATGTGCTACAATATATTTACGAAAAACGAAGGGAGTGTTTCGTATGTCTGAAGTATCTCAAGAAACTATGATGTTCAAACGTGAGCCGGAAAAGCTGAACGTTGCCGAAACTATAAAAGAAGTATATGCTGCCCTGGAAAAGAAGGGCTATAATCCTGTGGACCAGCTGGCAGGCTATCTGCTGAGCGGTGACCCCACTTATATCACCAGCTTTGAGGATGCACGCACCAAGCTGCGCCGTCACGAGCGCTATGAGCTGATTGAAGAGCTGGTAAAGAATTATCTGCAGCAGATTAACAAATAAAAGGAGAAATTGACTTAATGCGTAAAATGTCCCTTGATGTAGGAACAAGAACTATCGGTATCGCTGTGAGCGATTTGCTGGGCATGATTGCCAACGGCGTGGAAACTATTCATCGTACTACCGAAGAACGCGACTATGCCCGCATTGCCGAGCTGATTGCCGAGCATGAGGTAGATACATTGGTTGTAGGCTATCCCAAAAACATGAACGGCACTATCGGTGAACGCGCGCAGGCCTGTGAAGCAATGGCTGAAAAGTTACGCACCATGTTCCCGAAGGTGCAGGTTGTGCTTTGGGATGAACGTCTGAGCACAGTGGCTGCCGAAAAGGTGCTGGTTGATGCGGATTTACGCCGCAAAAAGCGTAAGAAGGTTATTGATATGATGGCGGCAGTTGTTATTCTGCAAAATTATCTGGACAGCAAGAGCTTTAAAATTTGACAGATTAGCGTCCCTATTATACAATATGTTTAGATTAAAATTGAGCTTTTTATTTATTGAGCTATGACGAAAGAGGTGCCTTTATGGAAAAAGACATTAGAGATGAAGAATTAGCAGCTATGCAAGCTGAAGGTGAAGAAGAAGTTATCTGCGTTGTTCTGACTGACGAGCAAGGCAACGAGCACGAGTTCTATCAGGACATGGTTATCACTGTTGATGATAAACAATTCGCAGTACTGGTTCCGATGGAAGACTGCTGCTGCGAGGATGACGACTGCGATTGCCACGAGCATGATGAAGAAGAAGATACCTGCGTTATCGCACGCATGGACTTTGACGAAAACGGCGAAGCTGTTTACACCGCTCCGACTGACGAAGAATATGAAGCAGTTGCTGCTAAGTATGACGAAATGTTTGAGGACGAGGAGTAATTCACAGTCAGCAATTTTACCGGACTTCGGTCCGGTATTTTTATGCGATGTGACGATGTTTTCTGATGGATATAGAAAAGCTTAAAACGCTGGTGCGCGACAATCCGGTGCAGGCTGCAGCAGGTGCTTTGGCGGTGCTGCTGATTGCCGGCGTGGTAGCATTTACAATTTATCTTAACGGACAGGGCAATAATAAGGGCTTTGCCGTAGAAGGCTCACGACTTATTGTTGTCAAGGACGGCATGACTACGGCGGATATCGCCGAGCTGCTGCATGAAAAAAAGCTGGTAAAAAATCCCGCTGCCTTTAAAATGGAGGCGCGCTGGAAGGGATTGGCTACTAAGCTGCAGGCAGGTGCCTACCAGATTGACGGCGGCATGAGCAATCAGCAGATTGTTGATGTTATGGTTAAGGGACGCATCAAACAGGTGCGCTTTACCGTACCGGAAGGCTACAGCGTGGCGAAAACTGCGAAGAAGCTGGAGGCCGAAGGGCTTGGCAGTGCTGATAAGTTTATGGCAGCGGCGAAGGATTATGCACCCTATCCTTACATGCAGACCGATGACAGCAATGTGCTGTTTAAGGCAGAGGGCTTTATCTACCCGGCAACCTATGATTTCCCGGTGGGAATCAGCGAGCAGGAGATGCTCAAAATGATGGTTGCGCAGTTTGATAAGGAAATGCAGAGCAGCGGTATTGCCAAAACTGTGGCAGAACGTAACCTGCCCTTGCGTGATGTAGTAAATATGGCTTCGATGGTGGAGCTGGAGGCAGTATTTGCCGAAGAGCAGCCGAAAATCGCCGGCGTTTTTCTCAAGCGTGTGGCTATCGGCATGCCTATTCAGTCGGATACGACCATCCAGTATCTTTTGGGAACGCAGAAGGAAGTAGTTACCTTTGCGGATACCAAAATTCAGAGTCCGTATAACACCTACCAAAATCCCGGCTTGCCTCCGGGACCGATTGGCAGTCCGGGACTGACCGCGATTAAGGCTGTGCTGCAGCCGGAGCAGACAGATTATCTGTACTTTGTTGCGGAAAAGGACGGGCACCATCGTTTTACCAAAACCTACGCCGAGCATCTGAAGGCGATTGAGGAAATAGGTTAATAACAGGTTATTACATATTTCTGCGCTGTCAGTGTGGCGGAGCAGAGAAGTGTTTTAAGGAGAATTAATGAGCAGAAATTTAGTTAAACCCGAATTACTGGCTCCTGCCGGTAATATGGAAAAAGGAAAAATGGCCCTGCTGTATGGTGCTGATGCTATTTATCTGGGCGGCAAGCTGTTTGGTCTGCGTGCCTTTGCCAACAATTTCTCTTTAGAGGAAATTGCGGAGATGGCAGAGTATGCGCACAGCCTCGGCAAAAAGGTTTATGTAACGGTAAATATTTTTGCGCACAACGAGGATATCGACAGACTACCGGATTATCTGCGCGGTCTGCAGCAGGCCAAGGTTGACGCACTGCTGATCAGCGATTTTGGTGTATGGAGCACTGCCCGTCAGGTTGTGCCTGATATGCCGCTGCATGTGAGCACGCAGGCTAATACCACCAACTACGCCGCTGTACAGGCGTGGGAGCAGCTTGGCGCTGAACGCGTTGTGCTGGCACGTGAGCTGTCCTTGGCAGAAATCAGCGAAATCAGCGAAAAAACCTCGGTAGAGCTGGAAACCTTCGTGCATGGCGCGATGTGCATTTCCTACAGCGGACGCTGCCTGCTGAGCGCCTATCTGACAGGGCGCGACGGCAACCGCGGTGCCTGCACTCAGGCTTGCCGTTGGGAATATAATATGTATAAACTGGGCGAGCAAAAGCGCCCAGGCGAATACTTCGACCTCGAGGAGGACGAACGCGGTACCTATGTGATGAACTCCAAGGACCTGTGCCTGATTGAATATCTGCCGGAGCTGATGCGTGCCGGTGTGTGCAGCCTGAAGATTGAAGGCCGCATGAAGAGCGTGCATTATGTAGCAACGGTAGTCAGCGTTTACCGCAAGGCTATCGACCAATGTTGGGCAGATATGGAGCATTACAGCGTGCCGGAAGCGTGGATTACCGAGCTGAACAAGGTTTCCCACCGCCAGTACACCACAGGCTTTGCTGTGGCCAAGCCTGACAGAAATGCGCAGGTTTACACCAGCTCGAAGTATGAGCAGACACACGATTTTGTTGGTATCGTTACAGGCTATGATGCTGAGAAAAAGCGCGCTTATTTTGAGCAGCGCAATAATGTAAAGGCAGGCGAGCCGCTGGAGCTTTTGATGCCCGACGGCAGCACTATGCCCTTTGTTTTGACAGAAATGCTGGATGAAGCAGGTACGTCGATTGACTGCGCACCGCATGCCCAGCAGAAATTTTCCGCAGCCAGCGACAAGCCGCTGCTGCAATTCAGCTTATTACGCAGAAAGGTTGTAAAAGAATGAGTGACAATGACCCCGGACCCCACAGTATGATCTACGCGCAGGTTGAGCCTGAGCGTATTGCAGATGTTAACTGGATTATGGAAGGCTATGAGCATCTGGCCATGGTGAGCACCGTAGACGGCACTAGCGGACTGATTAAGTTTTATGCTACGCCGGATACGTATTTTGATACACTGGATATTATTGAAAATATGCCGTTTAAGGTAGATGTAATCGATAATATGGAAAACGGAGTGTATCACAGACTTTGGCAGATTTAAACTGCAGGGAAAGGATTGCTGTAAGCAGCTTTCGTTTTTTCTACAATCGCATATAGTAAATAGTACAAGGCTGGGAGCGTTGCTCTCAGCCTTTTTTGTATGTTTACTGTTCCTTGCTTTTTTGATATAATGGTAACAAAAAGGCAGAACAATACTGCTATATTGTGAAAGAAGAGAGAAAAATGGAAGCTTTATATGATTACTTGTTGAAAAACTTTGAACCCAATAAGCCTATCTTCTTAAGTGATGTTAAGACTAGCGGTATCAATTATGCTAATATCAGAAAACAGATGAAAAATCTGGTTGATTCCGGGAAAATCAAACGGTTTGATAGTGGCATTTATTTTCTTACGACTAAGACTATTTTTAAGTCAGGTTCTGAGCTTTCTACTGATGATGTTCTTGAATATAAATATCTTTTGAGTGACAATAAGCGCTGTGGTTATATTAGCGGCCTTATGTTTTTTAATCAGCTTGGCCTGTCGACGCAGCTGCCGATGGTTTATGAGGTGGTTTCCAACAAGGCTACAAAAGACCGCCGCGAGACTACTCTCGGAGGCTCAAAGGTTGTTGTTCGTCGCCCTAAGGTGACTGTAAATGATGGGAACTATAAGATCCTGCAGTTTTTGGATCTTCTCAGGGACATTGATATGTATTCTGAGGTTACTGGCGATTCTTTAAAGGAAAAGCTTTACTGGTACATGGATAAGTCCGGGCTGACTGTCAACGAAATGAAACCTTATTTTTCTTATTATCCCGATAAGCTGTATAAGAATCTTGTGGAAACGGGGGTTATCTTTAATGGTATATTTGCATGAGGATCGTGAACAATTTCTTCAGGCGCTCAGATTAACATATAAACAGACCAGGCAGATGATGCAGATTATAGAAAAAGATTATTATGTTACTGTATTGCTTAAACTGCTAGCCGAAAAAATTCCTTTTATTGTTTTCAAAGGCGGGACTTCACTCAGTAAATGTCATAAGGTAATTCGTAGATTTTCCGAGGATATAGATCTTACAATTGATGTTTCTTTATCTTAAGGACAGAAAAAGAAAGTCAAAAAAGCAATACTTGATTCAGCTTTTGTGATTATTATTTATCTGGAAAGGTTGCTAAGCATTCTCGTCATCTTTATGACATTTATAAATTATTACCGTTAGTATCGCAAGATGATAAGTTCAAAGATTTGATTAAGGAAGTGCGCGAAGTTCGAGCACAATCCTCTATTTGTTTTTCTGCTTTGCCAGATGTTGATGTAAGTGGATTGCTTAAAGAAATAATTAAGGAAAATGTTTACAGGAAGGATTATGAAAATCTGACAATACAGTTATTAGAAGAAAATATTTCGTATGATATGGCTATAGAAGCATTAAAAAAAATTGGCTGAAAGCAAGTTTTTTGATTCTTAGCTTCCCCCAAAAACTCAACACCGCCCGACAGTATTACCAAGTGATGCTGTCGGGCTTTTTTACGCCTGTTAAATTTTTTACCTAAATTTAACAGGAAAAAATTCGGCTTTGCGTATATAATAATGCATAAGAGTATTGATAGGTGGTGTTTTGCATGATTTTCTGCGTGGAGGATGAACAAAATATTTGCGAGCTGGAGGTTTATACCCTGCAGTCCGTTGGCATGGAGGCACAGGGCTGCGGCAGCGGCCGAGAGCTTTTCGCTTTGCTGGAAAAGCAGGTGCCTGAGCTGATTGTTTTAGATATTATGCTGCCGGATGAGGATGGCGTAAGCATTCTCAGACGTTTGCGTGCTGATAAACGTTATTCGAATATCCCCGTGATTATGGCTACAGCCAAGGGCTCGGAGTTTGATAAGGTCAAGGGTCTGGACAGCGGTGCCGACGATTATATTGCCAAGCCCTTCGGTATGCTGGAGATGGTGGCGCGCATCAAGGCTGTGCTGCGCCGCTGCACAGCACCACGCCGCGATGAGGACGACGAGGAAACTATCCGCATCGGTCGCCTGGAGGTCAAACAGATGGAGCATAAGGTGAGCGTAGGCGGCAGTGAGGTTGTGCTGACGCTGAAGGAATACGAGCTGCTGCGTAAGTTTTTGCAGCATCCGGGTATTGTCTTTTCGCGCGACAAGCTGCTTAACGATATCTGGGGCTATGAATTCAGCGGTGAAACTCGCACCGTTGATGTGCATATCCGTACTCTGCGCCAGAAGCTTGGTGAGGCAGGCGAGCTGATTGAAACTATCCGTGGCGTTGGCTACAGAATGGCGGCCGTAAAATGAAGCAGAGGCTTTTTCGCAGTATACTGCTGCTGACAGGGGCAGCGGTAGGCCTTGTTTTGCTGCTCTTCTTCTGGGTTTCCTGCCAATATATTACGCAGGACAGCTTCGCCAGCCTTAAGCGTGAGGCTAATCTGCTGATTGTGGCTGACGGAGAGGGCAATGTGCCGGTGAGCGAGCTGCAGCGCTTGCAGCTTACCGACCGCGTAACGCTGATTACACCGGACGGTCACGCCTTGTACGACAATTATGCTGACGCTGAATCAATGGAGAACCATCTGCAGCGCGAGGAGGTGCAGGAGGCACTGAAAGGCGGTGAGGGCCGCAGCCAGCGTGCGTCCGAAACCTTGGGCAAAAACATTCTGTACTATGCCGTGCGCTTGCAGGACGGCAATGTACTGCGCCTGTCGCGCACGAATGACGCCGTTTTTCAACAGTATAAAATAATTCTTGGTTATTTTGTGCTGCTGGCACTGGCAGTTTTGTGCGGTGCCTTTTGGGCAGCCAAAACAATTACCGCCAGAATACTGCGACCATTGGAAAACCTTAATCTGGAGCAGCCTGATTCTGAAGCTGTAGTTTACCCTGAGCTGAAGCCGATTGTGGAGTATTTTGAGCTGCAGCAGGAAAAGCTGCAGAAGGAAATGCGCCGTTACAAAAATAAAAAGCAGGAGCTGAAGGCCGTAACTAACAATATGGATGAAGGCTTGCTGTTCCTTAATCCGGTTTGGGAAATCGAATCGATTAATAAAAGTGCCGTAAAATTCTTTGGCAAGGAAAAGCAGGAGCTTTTGGGAACGAGCTTTTTTATGCTTGATGACAGTGACGAAATCCGTCAGCTTTTGGCAAAAATTGAGCAGGAGGGCAAGGGGCGCCTGGTAATCAACCGCGGCAGCAGCTATTATCAGCTAAACGGCAGCAGAATTACCGATAAGGGCTTTGTGCTGCTGATTATGGATGTGACGGCGCGTACTGCTTCGGAAAAAATCCGCCGTGAGTTTTCGGCTAACGTTTCGCATGAGCTGAAGACACCGCTGCAGTCGGTGCTGGGCTATTCGGAAATTATGCTCAGCGGCCTGGTGAAGCCGGAGGATACCAAGCGCTTTCTGCAGAAAATCAACGATGAGGCGCACAATCTGCTGCGTCTGATTGATGACATCATGCAGCTGTCGAAGCTCGATGAGCTGACGCATGATATGATGGAGGAATTTACGCTGCAGGATGTGGCGCAGAGTGCGCTGGCACGACTGAAGGACAAGGCATGCAGATTGCAGGTCAGCCTGCAGCTTGTTGACAGCACCGGCGGCGACAGCAAGCTGCTTGGTATTTCTTCTCTGATGGAGGAAATTTTCTTCAACCTGTTGGATAACGGTCTGAAGTATAATCATCCCGGTGGTGAGGTTACGCTGCGCCTGAGCGAAGGAGAAAATAAGTATACGGTGAGCGTAGCTGATACCGGTATGGGCATTCCCGGCAGCGAGCTGCCGCATATTTTCGAACGCTTTTACCGTGTCGACCGCAGCCGTCATAAGGCGATTGAGGGTACTGGCTTAGGTCTTTCCATCGTCAAGCACGGCGTCGGCTTCCATGGCGGCAGCATACGTGTGGTGAGCACTGTAGGGCAGGGGACGGAGTTCATCATGAAGTTTCCCAAACCGAAGTATGAGGCGGAAAAATAAGCGCTTTATTTATGTATACAACACAGAGCGCCTAAGATGTGATACAATAGGAGCAGTACTATGAGTGCTGCTCTTAATTTATTTTGAAGGAGGACGCAGATATGCGAGTTGTTTTAACTATCGTAGGCAAGGATAAGGTAGGTATTACCGCTAGGGTGAGCAATGCTTTAGCAGAAATGAATATTAACATCATCAACATCAACCAAAACATTATGCAAGGCTTTTTCAATATGGTGCTGATTGCTGATATGGCAGAGGCTAACGTGCCTATTGCCGAAGCAGGCGACAAAATGGCTGCTTTGGGCGAAGAAATCGGCGTAGAAATCCGTCTGCAGAGCGAAGAAATTTTCAGCGCAATGCATCGTATATAGGAGGCTGTCATGTTATTTAATACTGACGATATTTTAGAAACTACGCGCATGATTACCCAAAATAAGCTGGATGTGCGTACTATCACCATGGGCATCAGCCTGCGTGATTGCGGTCATCCGGATATCAAGGTAACAGCGCAGAAAATTTATGATAAGATTTGCCGTAAGGCAGAGCATCTGGTAAAAACCGGTGAGGATATCGAGGTTGAGTTGGGCGTGCCCATTATCAACAAGCGTATTTCCGTAACGCCGATTTCCATGGTTGGGGAAAGCTGCGACAGCAACGATTATGTACCGCTGGCACAGGCTTTGGACAACGCAGGCAAGCAGGTTGGCGTTAACTTCATCGGCGGCTTTTCCGCTCTCGTGGACAAGGGCTATACCAAGGGCGACCGCAATCTGATTGCGTCTATTCCGGAAGCATTGGCAGTTACCAACATTGTTTGCTCTTCCGTAAGCGTTGGCTCTACCAAATGCGGTATCAATATGGATGCTGTAAAACAAATGGGCGAGGTTGTAAAGGCTGCTGCCGAGCGTACTGCTGACCGCGATGCAATCGGCTGTGCTAAGCTTGTTGTATTCTGCAATGCTGTGCCTGATAACCCGTTCATGGCAGGTGCCTTCCACGGCGTAACCGAACCGGAAAGCGTTATCAACGTTGGCGTAAGCGGACCGGGCGTTGTTAAATACGCACTGGAGCAGGTGCGTGACGGCGATATCGGTATGGTAGCCGAAACGATTAAAAAGACTGCCTTCAAGATTACCCGCGTCGGCCAACTGGTAGCACAGGAGGCTGCACGCCGCTTGAATACCCAGTTCGGCATTATCGACTTGTCTCTGGCTCCGACTCCGGCAATCGGCGACAGTGTTGCGCATATTTTGGAGGAAATCGGTCTGGAAAGCTGCGGCGGCCCCGGCACTACCGCTACCCTGGCTATGCTGAACGACGCAGTTAAAAAGGGCGGCCTTATGGCTTCCAGCTATGTTGGTGGCCTGAGTGGTGCGTTTATCCCCGTAAGTGAGGACGCCGGTATGATTGCTGCGGTAGAACGCGGTGCTCTGTCCTTGGAAAAACTGGAAGCTATGACCTGCGTATGCTCCGTTGGCCTTGATATGATTGCTATTCCCGGTGATACCACGGCAGCTACTATTTCCGCAATTATTGCCGATGAGGCTGCTATCGGTATGATTAACAATAAAACTACTGCAGTACGTCTGATTCCTGTTCCGGGCAAGGACGTAGGCGACCGCGTTGAATTTGGCGGTCTGCTGGGTTATGCGCCTGTTCTTGGCGTGAAGAAGTTCAGCGCTGAAAAGTTCATCAACCGCGGCGGACGTATTCCTGCACCGGTAAGGAGCCTGACGAACTGATGCGCAAGGCTCAAAGAGAAGCTATTCTGGCCAAGCTGGAGGAAACCTACAAGGGCAGCAAGACGGCGCTGAATTATAATTCACCGTTTGAGCTTTTGGTAGCTGTAATTCTTTCGGCCCAATGTACGGATGAACGCGTAAATGTGATTACGGCGCGTATGTTTCCGCGTCTAAATACGCCGGAAAAAATGGGCGCGCTGACGCAGGAGGAAATGGAAGCGGAAATCCGCGACTGCGGTCTGTATCATGCCAAGGCCAAAAACCTGCTTGGCATGTGTCATATGCTGACGCAGCGCTTTAACAGCGTGATTCCGAATGATATCAAAACGCTGATGGAATTACCCGGCGTGGGGCAGAAAACGGCGAACGTTATCGCCAGCATTATCTATAACATTCCGGCGCTGGCAGTAGATACGCATGTTTTCCGTGTGTCGCACCGTTTGGGATTGGCAAAGGGCAAGGACCCGCTGGCTACCGAAAAGGAGCTGGAAAAAATTATTCCGCGTGAAAAGTGGAGTGACGCGCATCACTGGTTTATCTGGCATGGGCGCAAAATCTGTAAGGCACGCAAGCCGCTGTGTCGCGGCTGTGTGGTCGTAGAGGAATGCCCGTTCAAAGAGAAAAACTTTGAGTAAGTCTGCCTAGTGCTAAACGCGTAAGCGTTTACAGGCGGTGCTTGCGGTAGAAGTGCTGACATAGGTGATAAATACAAAACGAAGCAAAAAAGGCCTGCGGCCCGTAAGGGTTGCAGGCCTTTCGGCATGCGTTGATTTACTTTCCTTGTGTCCGCAGAAGATGGACTTTTTTGGTGGATTTTATGCTGTCTTTTTATGACGCACACAGTTAGCAATGGCTTTGCCTTGCTATGAGTGCAGTTCACATTTTTGTCAAGAAATTGTCTACTGTGACAAAAATATTTTACATTCTTTTCTTTGTAATAATTATTAAAGTATAAAATATATAAAAGAGAAAATTCTAACAACTATGATTAATGCGTAAAAGTGACGAATGAAAAATTGTTTATGAATATTTTACTATTTAGTGTCTTTATAAAGAATACGAAAGTTTGACGTACGGAGACGAAAAGAGTACAATTAAAGCAGGTAAAGGAGATAAACTGCTAAATTTTCAAGGCCTTGAATTTTAGTACCACCTTATCTGAGTTATATGGGGATGTTGAAAATTTATAACGAGGATTAGTCCGGCGCAGGCCGGGCGCATTACGAAAAGGGGGTCTGAAAATGAAAAAGACTAGAAAACAGACTGTTTTAGCAAAGTGTGTGCTGGCAACAATTATGGCAATGGGCATGATGGGTTATACTACTGTTTGGGCTGACACGCCTACCCCGTCTCCTGTTGACAAGACTGTTTCCAAAGACGCTGCAGGACAGATTTATGATGCTGCCTATGGTACTGACGGATGGAACAGAAAATATTTCTGGACTGACTTGGGACATGCGCAGGTACAGATCGGCTCCGGCGAGCAGATTGAATTGTTCACACCTTTTATTTATCATACCTATAACGATCAATGGAATCCGCAAGGCAATGGTTACAGACCTGTACATACAGGTGATAATTCCGAAATGCAGTGCAAAGAGTCTATGAGCAATATTACCGTAGGCGAATTTGACAGAATTATCAAATCTCTCTATACAAATGATATTACCATGGCAAAGACCATTTACGGTGAAGCAGGCCAGGCAGGCCTGAAGGATACAGTTATTAAAGCGGTTAGAGCAACTCCCGGTCAGGGCAAGACAGTCAATACCTATGAGTTGGTAAGATCTAATGATGAGGTACTTGCTGCAGCCATTGTTGATACCGATACCAAGATTACAGCCAATAAATTGACCTTTGCAGACGGCACGCTGACTTCCAATATTACTGATAATGCCGGCGGAGTTTACACCGACAGCGTAGATGGCATTGCTTCCCGCAGCTGGGTAACCAATCAGCTGGAAGACATTGCCGGGACCGATACTGTTACTACCGTAGAAGCAAAAACAAATATGCTGAAAATCACCGATGAAGGCACCAATGGCAATCATGCGTATAAGGTTGATATCAACGGCGACCAGCTGGGTGACTTTGTAAAGCAGTATGATACTAACACTGTTACTACTGCAAAGGCAGACGGCAAAGGTTATGTAAATGTTGCTGAAATGGTTGATGATAACGGTAATTACAATTATACCGTGGGTATTAACGAAGATAAGCTCATCAATACCATTAAGGCCAATGATAAGGATACCATTACAACTGCTGAATCTGTTCACGATATCATTACTGTAAATAATAGCATGGAAGGTCAGGAAGACGGTAAGCATTATCAAATCGGTATCAATGAGGACGCTCTGAATGGCTACATCAAGGAAACAGCACAGGATACCGATACTGTTACTACCGTAGAATCTCAAACCAATATGCTGAAAATCACCGATGAAGGCACCGATGGAAACCATGCGTATAAGGTTGATATCAACGGCGATCAGTTAGGTGATTTTGTACAGCAATATGATACTAACACCGTTACTACCGCAAAGGCAGACGGCAAAGGTTATGTGAATGTTGCCGAAATGGTTGATGATAACGGTAATTACAATTATACCGTAGGAATTAATGAAGATAAGCTCGTTGAAACTATTCAGGCAAATGATACTAACACCGTTACTACCGCACAGGCTGACGGCGACGGTTATGTAAATGTTACCGAAATGGTTGATGATAACGGTAATTACAATTATACCGTAGGAATTAACGAAGATAAACTCATTCAAACCATTCAGGAAAATGATACCAATACTATTACTACTGCAGAATCCGGTCATGCTATCATTACTGTAAATGACAGCGTAGGCGGTAGCGGTTTGGATGATAAGAATTATGTAATTGGTATTGATGAAGATGCTTTGAAGGGCTTCATTCAGGAAAACACCCAAGATACTAATACCGTTACTACCGTTGCTGTAAATACCAATATCCTGACGATTGAAGATAAAGGTGAAGACGGCAACCATGCATATGAGCTTGGCATTAATAGCGACCAGCTGGGCGATTTTGTTAAGCAGTATGATACTAACACTATTACTACCGCGCAGGACGATGGCAATGGTTATGTAAATGTTGCTGAAGATGTTGATGCAGACGGTAACTACAAATACACCGTAGGGTTTGATGAAGCTAAGCTCATTAACACCATCAAAGAAAACGACACCAACACCGTTACTACCGTAGCAGATGATGGCAAGGGTTATATTGGAGTAACCGACGCAATGGATGCTGACGGCAATCATAACTATACTGTAGCATTTGATGAAGGCAAGCTGATTCAGACCATTGAAGCGAAGGATAAGTTCGTTAACGGCGGCAGCATCGGTGCAGACGGCAAAATCACTCTTAAAGTAAGAAACGGCGAAGATGTTAAGCTGGATGGCCAGCTGAAGGATGCACAGCTGACTGAAATTGAGAGAGACAAGGCAGCCGGAACCGCTACTCTGGTAGTAAAAGACGGCTACACCAATGAAGAAGTACGCAGACTGACGATTGACGATATCGCAAGCAAGGCACAAAACGATAAAGAGCATGCTGAATTCAGAGAGCATTTCAGCGAGCTTGATCATCGTGTTGACAATCTCGGCAGCCGCGTTGACAAGGTTGGCGCCGGTGCTGCCGCTCTCGCAGCGCTGCACCCGATGGATTTCGATCCCGATGACAAACTGACCTTTGCAGCAGGCTACGGCAACTACAAGGGCAGAAACGCTGCTGCGGTAGGTGCGTTCTACCGTCCGGATGAAAAGGTTATGCTGAGCGTAGGCGGAACCTTCGGCAATGGCGAGAATATGGTGAACGCAGGTATCTCCTTCTCCCTGGACCGTACCGCACGCGTAAGCAATTCCCGTACGGCGATGGCTAAGGAAATCGTGGACCTGAGAGCTAATGTAGCTAACCTCACCGCGCTTGTAGGTCAGCTGACCGCAGGCATGGGCGGCACGATTGAGATGGACAGAATGAAGCTCTTCCCGGATGTTCCCGAAAACCACTGGGCTTACGAATACATCGGCCGTCTGGCGGCAGCAGGCATCGTTGAGGGTTATCCTGACGGCATGTTCAACGGCAACCGCATGATGAGCCGCTACGAATTCGCAGCAATGCTGTACAGAGCGCTTGAAAAAGGCGTGAAGCTGGATCACAAGCTGGTTCGCGAATTTGAACCTGAAATGGGCCGCATCCATGTTGCCCGCATCTCCGGTGCGGATGGCGACAGAGGAAAGATTGAACGTGTACGCGTATACGGCGGCGACAATCGTGACCACTACGGCAGCAAGCTGAAATGAAAATGCAGACAGCTGCATAATCTAAACCTTAAATAAACACTCCCTTTTCTATAATTAAAAGAGGAGAACACCCAGTCCTTTACAGGATAAAAGGTGTTCTCCTCTTACTTTTGTTTTACACAGTTTTTTGCTTAATCCCAGCGCTTGAGCATGTCCTCAATAATTTCCTTATTGGTTTTGCGGCGCTTCTTCTCGTAGTTACGGAAGTTGTTATCTCTGTGGTCGGTGGAGTAGTCGGCGTAATCGAAGTCATCGTAGCTGCGTTCGTAGCTGCGGTTGTAGTCGCCGTGGCCATCGTCCAGGGAGAGGGGGATTTGCTGTGTGTAGGTATAGGGTTGTGTGTACATGATTGACCTCATAGATTTTGGAAGAATTGGCTGTGCAATTAATATATCCTTACGCCTGGTTTTCGAGAGAGCCTCTCCTTGGGGAGAGGTGGCATCGCAAAGCGATGACGGAGAGGGGATTTCTCTAAAGCAACGTTGCCGGCTTTCCCCTCTCAGTCACCCTATCGGGTGACAGCTCCCCCTAGGGGAGCCTTCTCTTGCCCTATTGGTAATGCATCTTGCCTCTCTAATGAAGACATTGCAGTTTGCGAGTCGTTTTCTTCTTCCCGTTTCCTATTACATATAATTATGCTCTTTTACATGGTCGGAGTGCAGCAGCTGCTCTGCTTTTTCACTCAGCGGTTTTTCCAGGAAGTCCTTATAAAGCTCCTGTACATCCGGATTGTTGTGGGACTGGTGCAGAGGACGGTTGCTGTCGATGGTATAGAGCTTATTGCCAAGTACGTCGGCACGCTCTTCGCCGTCATGAATCGGCTGGCCGCCGCCGCCAACGCAGCCGCCGGGGCAGGCCATAACTTCCACAAAGTCATAATGAACCTTGCCTGCTTTCAGCTCGTCAAGCAGCTTGCCTGCATTACCCAGACCGCTTACCGTGCAGGTACGCAGAGTTGCGCCTCCGAGGGTGAATTCACGTACCTTGCGGCCTTCTGTGCCGCGGACGTCGGTGAAGGCATCTTCGGGAGCTTCCTTGCCTTCGATTACATGGTAGGCAGTACGCAATGCTGCTTCCATTACGCCGCCGCTGGCACCGAAGATAACTCCGGCGCCGGTGCTCTGGCCCAGCGGATTATCAAAGGGCTGTTCGTCCAGCATTGCCGGGTTGATGTGCTCGGCACGCAGCAGGCGGATAAACTCGCGCGTGGTGAGTACAATATCTACATCATGGGTGCCGCTGCTGCGCATAGAGAAGAGAGCGGCCTCGCGTTTTTTGGAAACGCAGGGCATGATGGAAATAGAGCAGATTTCCTTCGGCTTCAGGCCCTTCTTCTGTGCAAAATAGGATTTTGCCAGCGCACCGAAAATCTGTTGCGGAGATTTGGTGGTAGAAAGGTTAGGCACGAAGTACGGATGAGTTTTGTTTACATAGCTTACCCAGCCGGGGCAGCAGGAGGTGAACATAGGCCAGCTGTGGTCCTGCGGCTTTTGCAGATGCTCTAAAAGCTCGCTTGCTTCCTCCATTATGGTAACGTCGGCAGCGTAGCAGGTATCGAAGACATAATCGAAGCCGATTTTCTTCAGTGTTGCTACCATGCGGCCTTCGGTTGCCAGCTCGGGCGGCAGGTTAAAGGCTTCGGCCCAGGCGGTGCGTACTGCAGGTGCAACCTGTACTACTGTTACCTTATTGGGATCGGCCAATACGTCATAAATTTTGGGAACATCGTTACGCTCCTTCAGCGCGCCAACGGGGCAGTGGGTGATACACTGACCGCAGAGGCTGCAGTCACTGTCCTCAATGGAAACATTGCCGGCAACGTCTACGGTAGTACGGGCACCGGTGTTCTGCACATCCCAGATATGCAGCTTTTGCACCTTGTCACAAATCTGGACGCAGCGCATGCATTTGATGCATTTTTTGGAATCGCGGATGAGCGGGAACTCCTGGTTCCAGGGAGTGTCGACAACATCGCGCTCATAGGGAATATCGTAAATACCAAGATCATTGGCCAAAGTCTGCAGGCTGCAGTTGCCGCTGCGCACGCAGGTTGCGCACATGCAGTCATGCTGGGATAAAATCAGCTCCACGTTGGTGCGGCGGATGCTGCGGGCCTTAGGGGAGTTGGTATAAACTACCAGACCTTCCTGTACCGGAGTGGTACAGGCGGTAACTACACGGTTCTGTCCCTGAATTTCAACTACGCAGACCTTGCAGGCACTGATTTCGTTGATGCCTTTAAGATAACACAGGCGGGGGATTTCGATGCCGACAGTGGCAGCAGCCTGCATGATTGTTGTCCCCTGGGGAACGGAAACTTTTTGTCCGTCGATTGTCAGGTTTACCATTTTAAGGTTCTGCCTCCTTTCAGTGTGCTGAAGCCGAATTTGTCGCAGCGCAGGCAGCGTCCTGCTTCCTGGCAGGCTTCCTGCTTGGTCATGCCGCATTCAATCGGCTCAAAGGTATGTTTACGTTCGCCTGCTTCGGTTTCGTGCATTTGGATACGGCCGCAGGGACGTTTATCGTCAATAGACGGGTCGGGAATAACTACATCACAGGAAATGGTGTGATTATAGCCCAGATATTCATCAATATTAGCGGCAGCAACCTTACCGGCAGCAATAGCACGGATTACGGTTGCAGGACCGGTTACGCAGTCGCCGCCGGCGAAGACGCCTTCATTGTTGGCAAGCTCACTGCTTGAGAGTGCGGAAATAGTACCGCGTTTGATTTTGATGCCGGCTTCCTCGAACGGACGCAGCTCAATGCCCTGACCGATAGCAACAACGATAACGTCGCAGGGAATGCGCTCCAACTCTACGTCAGCGTGAATCGGACGTGCACGTCCCCAGGCATCGATAGGACCGATGATTTGCGGTTCAGCCCAGAGAGCGGCCACATTACCTTCGGCATCTGCTTCAATGTGATGCGGAGCCTTTAAGCCGTACAGCTCAGCGCCCTCGGCAATAGCACCTTCGATTTCTTCGGGCAGCGCTGTCATGTCATCCTGACGACGGCGGTAGGCGATGATAACCTTTTTGGCACCGAGACGGATGGAGCTGCGGGTGCAGTCCATAGCAACGTTGCCGCCGCCGATAACAACAACGGTTTTATCCTTAAAGTCAGGCATTTTTTCCTCACCGATGTTGCGCAGCATTTCTACCGCACTGATAACACCGTGGGAATCCTCGCCTTCAATACCGATTTTTTTGTCGGTGTGAGCACCGATGGCAATATAAACCGCGTCAAACTCCTCACGCAGCTTTTCGAAGGGGATATCGCCCTCCTCGTTACCGATTCTGGTGTTGAGATGTACTTCTACGCCGGTGGACAAAATAGCGTCTAGGTCCTCCTGCAGGCGTTCACGCGGGAAGCGGTAAGCAGGAATGCCGTAGCGCAGCATGCCGCCGAGCTTGCTCTTTTCTTCGAACACAACAGCATGATGGCCCATCAGCTCCAGATAGTAGGCTGCGGACATACCGCTGGGGCCACCGCCGATGATAGCGATACGTTTGTTGGTAGCAGGCTGCTTTTCGGGCAGCGGAACAGTGTTGCTGGGCGCGTTATCGACAGCCATACGCTTCAGACCGCGGATATTGATAGGAGCATCAATCATGCTGCGGCGGCAGCGTGCTTCACAGGGATGCTCGCAGATAAGACCGCAGGCAGTCGGGAAGGGGTTATCCTTGCGGATGAGCTTGACAGCGTCGGCATAACGGCTTGCGCCAACCAGTGCAATGTAACCGGGGATATCAACCTGTGCCGGGCACAAAGCAACGCAGGGGATAGAATGATGGACGTTGACAGAGCATTTGCCCTTCTTTATGTGGTTAATGTAATCTTCACGGAAGCCTTCCAGACCGGCCAAAACCATTTTGGCTGCTTCGAAGCCGATGGCGCAGTCAGCGCTGTTGGCAACATTTTGCGCAGTGCTTTCGATTAAATCCAGAGTGTGCATGTCAGCCTTGCCGGCGAGCACGTCTTCCATAAGATTCTGCAGCTGCGCGAGGCCTACACGGCAGGGTACGCATTTGCCACAGGTTTGTGCGTGGCAGACTTTGAGGAACGACAGCTGCAGGTCAACAGGGCACAGTCCCGGGGGGCTGGCGATGATGTGTCGTTCCAGGTCCTTGTACAAGCGCTCGACCGTAAGCTGTGCCTGGTCGGGTGTTTCGATTCTTAAACGGCTCATAATTTTCCTCCAAAAAGCATACACTAAATATATAAAGGTATAAACTATATTATACAGAAAAAAGCTGAATTTCGCAATAATAAAGAAGATAGTTTTTATGTAACAATCTGAGCAAAACAAGCTCGCAAGCGCTTTTTTCGTCTGCTGCCGCAGCAAAGCATTCTTGCGGAGGCTATGCTTTTTTTGCCGTATTTTTTGTGTTATACTAATACTGAGCTTTTTAGAATTAATGCTGTCGGCAGAACGTTTGCATCCGGCAGCTTAAAATATTGGAGGGTTGGATATGCAGCTTACTGCTACACATTATATAAGCCTGGCTGTAACGCTTCTGGTGACGCTGCTGCCGGGGCTTTTGGCAGCCAGAAGGGTGAAGTCTGCCGATGATTATAACGTAGGAGGCCGCAGCTCGGGCGCAGGCCTTGTCGCGGGCACGATTATCGGCACGATTGTCGGTGGCGCTGCTACCGTTGGTACGGCGCAGCTTGGCTTTAAGCTGGGGCTGACGGCTTGGTGGTTTACGCTCGGCAGCGGCATTGCGCTTTTGCTGATGGCGGCGTTTTATGCTGTGCCCTTGCGCCGCAGCTCACTGACCACCATAGCGGAGTATCTCGTTACGGATTATGGCAAGCCTGCGGGGTGGCTGGCGACCTTCAGCGCCTGCGCCGGTATTTTTTTCAGCATCGTAGCGAGCACGCTGACGGCGTTGCATCTCATTGCAGGCTTGTTCGGCGTACCGCTTTTGGCTGCAGCTGCCATTGTTATCGCTGTTACTTTGCTGCTGGTGTTTTTCGGTGGCCTCAGCAGCAGCGGAATGGCCGGGATTTTTAAGATTGTGCTGATTTTCGCCAGCATTTTCGTCGGCGGCGTGATGGCCTACGCCGATATGGGACATTGGCAGGGCTTGACGCAGAGCTTTGCGGCATATCCCTGGTTCAGCCTTTTCGGACGCGGCGTGGAGGACGGTCTTGTCAGCCTCGGTTCGATGATAGTGGGCGTTATTTCTACGCAGACCTATGTGCAGGCGCTGTTTTCGGCGCGCGATACCAAAACTGCAGCTGTTGGCTGCTGTGCTGCCGCACTGATAGTAATTCCCGTGGGATTGCCGTCAGTAATGATCGGTATGTTCATGCATCTGCACCATCCGGAGATAAATTCTATTGACGCACTGCCGCTGTATCTCGTTACCTATCTGCCGCAATGGCTCGGAGGTATCGGCCTGGGCGCCGTGCTGCTTTCGGCCCTGGGCTCAATCGCAGGCCTGGCGCTGGGCGTAGGTACGATGATTTCGCGTGATATCGTCAGCAAAATATGGCTTAAGGCTACGGCTGCAGCCCAACTGTGGGCAAGCCGCCTGAGCGTGCTGGCCGTTTCTGTCACTGCGATGGTGTTTGTCTTTATGCACCTTGATTCGTCGGTGCTGGAGTGGAATTATCTCTCCATGGCGCTGCGGGGCAGTGGTATCTTTCTGCCGCTGACGTTCTGCATTTTCTTCCCGGGCAGGGTGCGCGCTTCAATGGGCGTGGCTGCTATGGGTGCAGGCATTTTTGCGGCGCTTTTCTGGAAGCATATCAGCCCGTGGGAAATCAACAGTCTGTTGCCGGCGCTCGTGTATAATCTGTTCTTTTTACTTATCGGTCTGGCGTGGGGTAAAAAAGGGGAATAGAAGCGAAAAAGCTGCTTTTACAGCAAGCGGTTTGCTTGCAAAAAGCAGCGTAATATGCTATATTATAGACAAAGGACAACCGCCCACGTCGGTGGGTTGCCAAAGCTTTTATTGCGGAAGAACCGCCCTGTCACTAGGCAAAGATTAAGGGCGGTTTTCCTATGTCTGGGTTATTTACTGAACTGAAAAATAAATGTCAGCAACGCCAGAATGAATACGCCAAAGGCCATCAGGTCCTTAAAGTCGTAGTTCTTCATAGGCATCATCTCCATTCTGTTGGAGAATGATGGCAATGCCACCCGTAAGCACGATTGTCCAAAGTCTGAATATATTGTAACATAGATAAAGAGAACATACAACGAACGAATTGTGAATTCACGGTTGTATGTTTTTTCAGTTTTAGGCAGGAATTTTATCTGTAATGCTAGAATAGTTTTACATACATTTGCCGCAGATTTGCGCGGCAGCGGTCTTTTAATTTAAGGAGCAAGAGATGACAAAACGCTTTACTCATTTACATGTACATACGGAATACAGCTTGCTGGACGGCGCTTCGAAAATCCACGAGCTGGTGGCCTACGCTAAGGAGCTGGGCATGGACAGTCTGGCGATTACCGACCACGGCGCAATGTACGGCGCAGTGGAATTTTATCAGGAGTGTACCAAGGCAGGCATCAAGCCGATTATCGGCTGCGAGGTTTACCTGTCCAAAGGCTCGCATCTGGAAAAAAATAACCGCGGCATGTACCATTTGATTCTGCTGGCGGAGAACGATACAGGCTACCATAACCTGATGAAAATCGTTAGCATTGGTCAGCTGGAGGGCTTTTATTATAAACCGCGCGTAGACAAGGACGTGCTGCGAACGTATCACGAGGGCGTTATCTGTCTCAGTGCCTGCGTTGCCGGCGAGGTGCCGCAGATGATTTTGCAGGACAACCTGGAGGGAGCACGTCGCTGCATTCAGGAATATATCGATATTTTTGGCAAGGAAAATTACTTTTTGGAAATTCAGGACCATGATCTTGATGAGGAGCACAAGGTCAGCGCGGAGCTGAAGCAGCTGGCGCAGGAGTTCGGTCTTGGCCTGGTAGCGACAAATGATTTGCATTATGTGCAGCAAAAGGATGCCGCAGCGCAGGATATTCTGCTGTGCATTCAGACGACCAGCACGGTTGATGAGCCGGACCGTATGCGCTTTAACAACGACAGCTATTATCTGAAAAGCTATGATGAGATGGAGGCGCTGTTCGGCGATTGTCCGGAGGCTTTGAGCAATACCAATAAAATTGCTGACCGCTGCAACGTGAAGATGGTGTTCGGCCATCTGCTGCTGCCGGAGTTCCCGGTGCCGGAGGGCTTTGATGCCGTGAGCTATCTGCGTCACCTGTGCGAGGAGGCCTTGCCTAAGCGCTACGAGGTTGTGGATGAGAAGGTCCGCAAGCGTCTGGATTTTGAGCTGGACATCATCAACACTATGGGCTATGCTTGCTATTTCCTCATTGTCTGGGATTTTATCAATTATTGCCGTAGCCATGATATTCCGGTCGGTCCGGGACGCGGCAGTGCCGCAGGCAGTATCGTGGCCTATCTGCTGCGCATAACGAATATCGAGCCCTTGCGTTACCATCTGCTGTTCGAACGCTTTTTAAATCCTGAACGCGTCAGCATGCCTGATATTGATACCGACTTCTGCTATGTGAAGCGTAATCAGGTGCTGGATTATGTAGTGCGCCGTTACGGACAGGAGCGTGTGGCGCAGATTATTACCTTCGGCACACTGCAGGCGCGCGCGGCAGTGCGCGACGTCGGCAAGGCGTTGGGCATGAGCTACGGCGAGGTAGACGAAATCGCCAAGCTGATTCCGCGTGAGCTGGGCATTACGTTGGAGAAGGCGCTGAACGGCAGCAAGGACTTCCGTCAGGCATATGACTCGCGCCCGGAGGTCAAAAAGCTGATTGACCTTGCGCAAAGCGTGGAGGGCCTGCCGCGTAACGCAGGCACGCATGCCGCCGGTGTTATTATCGCGCCGCATAATATGAAAAATTACGTACCGCTGCAGCAGGGCAGTGAGGGTGGCGTCATCACCCAGTACGATAAAAATAAGGTAGAAGAGCTGGGTCTGCTGAAGATGGACTTTTTAGGCCTGCGCACGCTGACAGTTATTGGTGACTGCATTCGCTTTATCCGCGAAACTACGGGTGAAGAGGTTGATATTGATAATATACCGTTGGCAGATGAGGCGACCTGCGCAATGCTGCGCCGAGGTGAAACGGCCTGCGTTTTCCAGCTGGAGTCGGCTGGCATCACCAAGCTGGTTATGGATTTGGCTCCCGAAAGCTTTGAGGACCTGATTCCGTTGGTGGCTCTGTACCGTCCGGGTCCTTTGGGCACCGGTATGGCAGAGGACTTTATCGCCGGCCGTCACGGACAGCGCACGGCGAAGGTATTACATCCGCTGATGGAGCCTATTTTGAAGGATACCTACGGCGTTATTCTGTATCAGGAGCAGGTTATGCAGATAACCTCCGCACTGGCAGGCTTTACGCTCGGTCAGGCAGATATTCTGCGCCGTGCGATGGGCAAGAAGAAGGCCAAGGAGCTGGATTCTATGCGCCAGTCATTTATTGACGGTGCCAAAAAGCTGCATGATATCCCCGAAGAGCTCAGCGACCAGATTTTCTCGCTCTTGCAGCACTTCGCCGGTTACGGCTTCAACAAATCACACTCCGTAGCCTATGCGCTGGTAGCCTATGAAACCGCTTATCTGAAGGCGCACTGGCGTCCGCAATTCTATGCGGCCTTCCTCAACAGCATTATCGGTGATGCGGATAAGGTGAGCTGGTATATCAACGTCTGTCGTAATGATAATGTCAAAATCCTGCCGCCGGATGTCAACGAAAGCGGTCACAACTTTACGGTACATAAAAATTCGTCTATCCGCTTCGGCCTGGCGGGCATCAAAAATACTGGTGATGCCGCAGTAGATGCCATTATCAGCGCCCGTAACGAGGGCGGTCCGTTCAAGAGTCTGACGGATTTCTGCTGCCGTGTGAATATGCGCGTGGTCAACAAGCGTGTTATCGAAAATATGATTAAATGCGGCGCAATGGATTCCTTCGGCGCCAGACGCTCGCAGATGCTGTCTATTATAGAGCAGGCGGTTGATTTGGGTGCCGCCTGCCAGAGGGACAAGGCTAACGGCCAGCTGGGGCTGTTCGGTGACGATAGCTTCGGCGTGACGGAAATCAAGCTGCCGCCGCTGCCGGAAATCCCCAAGCAGCTTATTCTGCAGAACGAAAAGGAAATTATCGGCTTTTACGTTACCGATCATCCGCTGAGCGATTACAAGCAGATGCTGCAGCGCTTCATGCCGCTGCACCAGTTCGGCGGTGAAACGCAGGTACAGGACGGACAGTTCGTGCGCGTGGCCGGTATTATTACGGACTGCACAATTAAAAATACCAAGCGCGGTGATACGATGGCCGTTCTGACGCTGGAGGATTTCAGCGGACGCTTCCCGGTTATCGTTTTCCCGCAGGCTTATCATACAAATGTCAAGGATATCTATGAGGACAGTATTGTGGCGATTGAAGGACGCTTCAGCGTGGATGAGCGTGAAAGCAAGATTATTGCCAACAGCGTGCGCGCTCTGCCGTCCAAGCCGCCTACGGAAATCCGCCTGCGCATCGAAGCGCATCTGGAAAATCCGCTGGTGCAGCGTGAGCTGATGCAGCTGTTTCAAAAATACAAGGGTGATGACTGCGTATACCTGCAGCTGATGGGCTCGCGTAAGCTTATCAAGACAACGCCTAACTTCTGGGTGAACAGCGAAGCACCGGGCTTTGCCGAGGATGTGGTCAAAATACTTGGTGAAAACTGTGTGGTAAAGAAAGATTGATGTAATTATTTGAGCTGTTTTTCATAAACTTTCATGATATACTTGCAAGTTTAAGTACAAAAATGCTAAAATAAAGAGAAGAATGTAAAAAAGCCGGAGCAGCAGCTCCTGTAATAAGCTTAAGGAGGCAGCAAATGAATATTCTCGTTTGTTTAAAACAAGTGCCGGATACGGCAAAAGTAAAATTTAACCGCGAAACCAATACCTTAGACCGTACGGGTGTAGAAAATATTATGAACCCCTATGACCGTCAGGCATTGGAGGTAGCACTGTGCCTGAAGGATAAGGAAGGCGCTAAGGTAACTGTACTGACCATGGGCCTGCCCCAGGCAACCGATATTCTGAAGGAAGCAATCGCTATGGGCGCTGATGACGGCGTTCTGCTGAGCGACCGTGTTCTGGGCGGCAGCGATACTCTGGCAACCAGCCTGGCTCTGGCTGCTGCTGTAAAACATCTGGGCGAGTTCGACCTCGTGCTCTGCGGTAAGCAGGCAGTAGACGGCGACACCGCACAGGTTGGCCCGGAAATGGCAGAGCATCTGGGAATTCCTCAGATTACCGGCGCTCTGAGCCTGAGCTATGAAGACGGTAAATTTGTTGTTGTCCGCGAAAATGAAAACTATCAGCTGACTCTGGCTTGCGCCGCACCACTGCTGGTTACCGTAACCAAATCCGAAAAAGAGCCGCGTTTTGCCAGCATTAAAGGCAAAATGAAAGCACGTAAGGCTCAGATTCCTACTCTTACCGTTGCTGACCTGGATATTGATCCTGCAACCGTAGGCCTGAAGGGCTCTCCGACTAAGGTTAAAAAAGCCTTCACCCCGACCCCGCCTGAAATCAATGGCGAAATCATTACCGAAGCAGATGCTGATGCAGCAGTAGATATGCTGTTTGAAAAGCTGGTTAAGGCAGAGGTTATTACCCGCTAAGGTGAACCATGCTGATAAAAGTAAACAGGCAGCTTTGCTGTGGCTGTGAGGAATGTGTGGCGGTATGCCCGATGGGCGCTGCAACGCTGCGTGAGGGCAAGGCGCAGATTGATATGCAGCAGTGTGTCTGCTGCGGTGCCTGCATCCGCGAATGTCCCATGGAGGCTATAGCTATTGCCGAAACTGACGATACTGAAGATAACGAATAGGAGTGTGTAAATATGTGGGTTATTGCTGAACAGGAAAATGGTCAGCTGATGAATGTTACCTTTGAGCTGTTGGGCGCTGCCAAAGAGCTGTGTGCCAAGCTGGAGGAAAAATGCTGTGCGGTACTGGTGACCGCTGCTGCAGGCGAGCTGCCGCAGCAGCTGATTGCTGCCGGCGCTGATGTTGTTTATGTTGTTGAGGATGCTAAATACGCAGATTATGATACCGAGTTATATACCGATGCTATCTGCCAGCTGTCCAAAAAATATGATCCGGCTTCCATTATGTTCGGTGCTACCGATGACGGGCGTGACCTGGCTCCGCGTGTTGCAGCACGTCTGCATACCGGCCTGTGCGCTGACTGCACTGCTCTGGATGTAACCGATGACAAGCTCGTTGCCTGGACTCGTCCCGCACTGGGCGGCAATATCTGCGCTACCATCATCTGCGACGTTAACCGTCCGCAAATGGGTACCGTTCGTCCTAAAGTATTCAAACCGGCAGAAATGGACAACAACCGCACCGGTGAGGTTATTGCCTTCACTCCGGAAGCAGGCGCTGTAAGCCGTGTTGAACTGGTTAAAAAAGAAGCTCTGAGCAGCGAAAACGCTGTTAAGATTGATGAAGCTGATATGATCGCAGCAGGCGGCCGCGGCTTCGGCAGCAAGGAAAATTTCGACGTGCTGGAACAGCTGGCTGCTCTCTTTGAAAATTCCGCAGTAGCAGGCACCCGTGCCGCTATTGATGAGGGCTGGCTGACTCACTCCCAACAGGTTGGCCAATCCGGTAAATCCGTTACTCCGCATATCTACTTTGCCTGCGGCATCAGCGGTGCTATCCAGCATCTGTCCGGCATGAAGGACAGCGATATCATCATCGCTATCAACAAGGATGCAGAGGCACCGATTTTCACCGTTGCTCATTATGGCATCGTAGGTGATGTAAACGTAATCCTGCCGAAGCTGATTGAAAAAATCAAAGCTTACAAGGCTTAATACAATTACCTGATTTACAGGAGGCATTCTAGTATGTGGAAAACAATTTATATTGCCCACACTGAGGAACAAGCCCAAAAAATAAAGCAAATGCTGACGGAAAACGGCTTTTTGGTACAGCTGAAAAGTGCCGGAGGCAAGCATAATAAGGCTTATGAAATCTGCCTGCCGGTTTCGGAGGCAGAGGATGCCTATGAGGTTTTGTGTGAGAATAAGTTTCAGTACTGAGGAGGCGCAGTCCTGATGAAGAAAACGAAGATTATCTGTACAGTAGGTCCCAGCACGGACAATGTAGAGCTGTTGCGTAAGATGATGCTTGCAGGCATGGATTTGGCACGCTTCAACTTTTCGCACGGCAATCATGAGGATCATAGCAAAAGGCTGCAGCTGGTGCGCCGGGCATCAGAAGAGGCCGGTAAGGTAATTGCTACGATTGCAGATACCAAAGGCCCGGAAATGCGCCTGGGCATGTTTGCCGAAAGCAAAATCGAGCTGAACGAGGGCGATGATTTCTGCCTGACTACCGAGGATTATCTGGGCGACCGCCATATGGCATACGTCAATTATGCCGGTCTGCCGCAGGAGGTAGAAATAGGCAGCAATATTCTGCTGGCCGACGGACTGCTTTCCTTAAAGGTTGTGCGCATTGACGGCTGCAAGATTTATACCAAGGTGGTCAACGGCGGTGAGCTGAGCTCGCGCAAACGTGTGGCCTGCCCCGGTATCGAGCTGAAGCTGCCGTTTTTGTCGGAGCAGGACAAGGCAGATATTCTTTTTGCTGTCGAGCATGATATGGATTACATTGCGGCATCCTTCGTGCAGAAGGCCGATGATGTTATCGCTATCCGTAAAGTGCTTGAGGAAGCAGGCTCTTCCATCGGGATTATTTCCAAAATCGAGAATGAGGCCGGTGTGCAGCATATCGATGAAATTATCGGCGTATCCGACGGCATTATGGTTGCCAGAGGCGACCTGGGCGTAGAGATACCGACCGAGGATGTACCTTTGGTACAGAAGGATATTATCGCGCGCTGCAACAAGGCGGGCAAGCCTGTTATTACGGCTACGCAGATGTTGGAAAGCATGATTAACAGCTATCGTGCAACCCGTGCCGAGGCCAGCGACGTTGCCAACTCTATTTTTGACGGCAGCGACGTTATTATGCTGAGCGGCGAAACTGCCAGCGGCAAATATCCGCTGGAGGCTGTGCAGACGATGGCTAAGATTGCCGTTCGCACGGAAAATGCGCTTGATTATGTTCATATCTTTCAGAAAAAGGGCATCAGCGAGCGCATCCATTCTACCGATGCCATCAGCCATGCTACAGTGCAGATTTCTCAGGAAATAAAGGCAGATACTATTCTTACGATTACCGAATCAGGCTTTACGGCGCGTATGATTGCCAAATATAAGCCTCAATGTACTGTTGTTGCTGTATCACGCTTGCCTGAGCGCGTGCGTGCGATGCAGCTTTATTGGGGTGTGCTGCCGCTTTTGGGGCCATACTCCACAAATACTGATGAAATGATAGAGCTGTCTTTGCAGTGTGCTTTGCATCACTCCGTGATTAAGGACGGCGCATCTGTTGTTATAACTGCCGGCGTGCCTATCGGTACTCCGGGCAGTACAAATCTGATTAAGGTGGTTACAGTGGGTACCAAACTTATCAGCGGTACCGGTATCGGCAGCAAGACTGTCACCGGCCGTATCTGCGTAGGCAGAACTGCGGCAGATTTCAAGGACAAGCTCCAAAAGGGCGATATACTTGTAGTTGATGTGCTGAACGATGAGTTTGTACCGCAGGCTGCTGCCAAGGCAGCAGCGATTATCGCCGAAGAGGGCGGCCTGACATCCTCCACCGCTATTGTTGCCGTAACCTGCGGTCTGCCTGTTATCGTAGGCGTGGAGAAAGCAACCTCCAAGCTGGCCGACGGCCTGCTGGTAACGGTGGATCCTGTTTCCGGTGACGTCTACGAAGGCGATATTAACCTGTAGGAATATGGTAACAGAACTTATTTTAGAAACATGTATTGCTCTGCGTGACGGCAGAGAACAAAACGCCTGCACAGCTTTTTCGGGTATTATTGCTGAAGCAGCAGATAATGAAGCATTACAAGCAATCAGCTGCTGTCTGCTGGTGGCCTTACGCCACCGGCAACGGCAGCTTTTTGCGGCTTGGATGCAGGAAAGCAGGCCGCGTTTGGAGCAGCTGTTGGTCAATCCGCAGCTGGCACATCAGGGCGGCAGCGTTCTGCTGCGGCTGACGTTTGCCGTGTGCGACAGGCGCCTGGATGAAGTGCGTCCTATGCTTGCACTGCTGGTGCGGTGCTGGCTGCGGACGTACGCCGGCGATACTGCAGTGCTGCAGGAATTTATGGGCGAATGGCTCAGTCTGGCGGCGCGTATGGCACGCAGGCGGTGGCGCGAGGAGACGGCGTTTCTGCTGCGTGAGGCCGGGCGCTGGCTTTTAAAGCAGCAGGACCTGCAACGGTGGGCGTGGAGCCTGCAGCAGCTGCAGCTGCATTTCGTCGTGTACGCACGCTGGGATGGCTTTGACAAGGCCTGCAGAATTTACAGGGAGCTGACGCTTCTGTACCGCCTGCTGCTGCGGCGTGTGCCGAAGGCACAACCTGCGCGGCAGACAGCGCTTCTGCAGCTGCTTTTGCGTCACCTGCGTGATGTAACCGCTAACGTATCGCGTTCGGCGATGCTGGATGATGCGGATATCTTTCGCCAATGGTACAGCTTTTTCTGGCAGCTGACTGCCGACGACAAGAGCGCCAGAGAGGAGCTGCTGCGGCTGCTGCAGCTTGCTATCACCTATTGGCAGCAGACCATGCCCAAAACCAGCCGCAAGCAGGCAGTACTCCTTAAGGATTTGCTGCAGCCGAACCTGATTGACGGGCAATACGCATTGTTATTACAAAAAATTATATAAATCCTGAAGACAGGAGGTAGAAAATATGTCAAAGATTGTCGTAGTAGGTAGCTGTAATATTGATATTACTGTTGAATGTGACCGCTGGGTGCATCCCGGAGAAACTATTTTCGGCAACCGCCTGACCGTTTCTCCCGGCGGCAAGGGTGCCAACCAGGCTGTTGCTGCAGCCCGCCTGGGAGCAGATGTTATGATGGTCGGCTGCATCGGTGATGATGTGTACGGCCAGCTGGTATTGAAGGCTTTAAAGGAAAATAACGTTGATTCCACCTATGTGAAGGTGCTGCCGGGTGAAAACAGCGGTACCGCACACATTACCGTAGCGGAGGACGATAACACGATTATCGTTATCAAGGCTGCCAATGACCTGGTATCCCCGTCGCTGATTGATGAAGCGTGGGAGGATATCAGCAAGGCAGACATGGTGCTATTGCAGCACGAAATTCCTGCCGCTACTAACGCTTATGTTATCGAAAAATGCGCAGCGCACGGTGTACCTGTGCTGCTGAACCCCGCACCTGTTGCTCCGGTGCCGCAGGCTCTGCTGGATAAGATCACTTATCTGACTCCCAACGAGCACGAGGCAGCAACATTGTTTGCCGGTAAGGGCAAGGCGGATATCCTTGATCAGAACCAGGGCAAGGTGATTATGACGCTGGGCAGCAAGGGTGTTGCCTATGCAGAAAAGGGACAGGTTATTACTGTTCCCGGCTTTAAGGTAAAGCCGGTTGACACTACGGGTGCAGGCGACACCTTTAACGGTGCCTTTGCTGTTGCCCGTGCAAATGGCAAATCCATGCAGGAAAGCATCAGCTTTGCCAATGCTGCCGCAGCTCTTTCGGTGCAAAAGCTGGGAGCACAGGGCGGTATGCCTTATTTACATGAAGTAGAGGAGATGCTTAAGTAATGCAAAAGGGTGGAATGTTGAACAGCTCTATTGCGAAGGTGCTGGCTGATTTGGGCCACACCGACACTATCGTTATCGGTGACTGCGGTCTGCCTGTGCCTGCAGGCGTGCAGAAAATCGACCTGGCTCTGAAGCCGGGAACTCCTTCCTTCCTGGAGGTTGTTGAGGAAGTAGCCAAGAATATGGTTATCGAAAAGGTAGAAATTGCAGCGGAAATGGAAGGCAGAAATCCTGCTGTCTACGGCGCTATGAAGCAGCTTTTCACTGAAGAGCAGTGGATTATCGATGCAGACCACGAAGCCTTCAAGGAGGCAACCAAGCATGCAAAATGCATTATCCGCACCGGCGAAATTACTCCTTTTGCCAATGTGATTCTGCACAGCAATGTTTTCTTTTAAAAATTAGCGTAAGGTAGGAATAAGGAAAAGTATGGAGATTGAATTAAGAAATATCCATAAGGCCTTTGGTTCTAATGAGGTGCTCAAGGGTGTTGACCTGAAGCTTAAAAGCGGTGAGGTACACGCTCTGATGGGTGAAAACGGTGCCGGCAAATCAACACTGATGAATATCCTGACGGGTATTCACAGGCAGGATAAGGGACAGATTTTTGTCGACGGCAAGGAAATCAGCTTCAAAAATCCTCTGGAGGCAGAAGCTTACGGCATCGCCTTCATCCATCAGGAGCTGAATATCTGGCCGAACCTGAGCATTCTGGAAAACCTGTTTTTGATGCACAGCGTAACCAACGGCATGGGTATCCTGGATTTTAAGGCTATGCGTGCTATGGCAGAGCAGAAATGCCGTGAAATTGAAATTGAGCTGCCACTGGATATGGAAGCCGGCGAATGCTCGGTAGGACAGCAGCAGATGACGGAAATCGTCCGTAACCTTCTGCTGGATGCCAAGGTTGTTATTATGGACGAGCCTACGGCGGCGCTGACCGAAAGAGAAACAGAAAAGCTCTTTGAGGTTATGCGCTCCCTGAAAAAACGTGGTGTAGCAATGGTGTATATTTCGCACCGTATGGAAGAGGTTACGCAGAACTGCGACACGATTACCGTTATGCGTGACGGCGTATCCGTTGCAACCAAGCCTGTTAAGGAATACAGCATGGAGCAGATTGTCCACGATATGGTAGGACGCTCCATTACGGAATTTTATCCCGACCGCCGCAATAAGCCGGGCGAGGTGCTGCTGGAGGTTAAGCACTTTGAACAGCCGGGAGTTTTCCATGATATTAACTTTAACCTGCGCAAGGGCGAGATTTTGGGCTTTGCCGGCCTTATGGGCAGCGGCCGTACCGAAATCATGCGCGCCGTTTTCGGCGTTGATCCTCATGCAGGCGGCGAGCTGGTTTTCAAGGGCGAGCCTTTGAAGATTACCAAGCCTGAGGATGCTATTAAGGCAGGATTGGGCTTCGTAACCGAAAACCGCAAAACAGAGGGCCTGATTCTGGACTTCTCCATTTTGCGTAACATTGCTCTGCCGAGTGTTGACAGCTTTGCCCAAAGCGGTGTCATCAATTTTAATATTCTTAATGATTTTGCCGATAAAATGGCAAAAAAGCTGGGCGTAAAGACCAGCAGCCTGGACCTTGAGGCCGGTGCGTTGTCCGGCGGTAACCAGCAGAAGGTGGTTATTGCCAAATGGGTTGGCAGACACCCGGAGGTCATTATTATGGATGAGCCTACCCGTGGTATCGACGTAGGTGCAAAACGCGATATATATGAGCTGATGAACGAGCTTACTGCAAGTGGCGTTTCGATTATTATGGTTTCTTCGGAGCTGCCGGAGGTATTGGGCATGAGCGACCGAATCGTCGTTGTCCACGAAGGCCGCATTGCCGGCGAGCTGCTGCACGATGAAGCAGACCAGGAAAAAATCATGACACTTGCAACGGGAGGGCAATAAAAATAATGGATGTAAAAGCAATCTTAAAAAAATCCGGTTCCATAATCGGACTTATTGTGTTGTTTGTGGTCATTTCCTGCCTTAACAGCAGCTTTATCGATCCCAGCAACCTGAAAAACCTGCTGCGTCAGGTTTCTATCAATGCCTTAATTTCCTTTGGCATGACCTTTGTTATCTTAACCGGCGGTATTGATTTGTCCGTCGGCAGTATTCTGGCGCTTTCCAGTGCACTCATGGGCAGCTTTATCAAGGGCGGTATGGATCCTGTATTCGGTATCGTGCTGGCCTGCCTCATCGGTGCTGCACTGGGCAGTGTCAACGGCCTGGTAATTACCTACGGCAAGGTGGCGCCCTTTATCGCAACCTTGGCGACGATGACTATTTTCCGTGGTCTGACTTTGGTATATACCAACGGCAACCCTATCAGCAGTCTGTCCGAGGATGACCGATTCCTGGAATTTGGCCAGGGCTATGTTGCCGGTCTGCCGGTTCCTGCTATTATGATGCTGATTATGTTTTTCATTTTGTGGTTCATCCTGCACAAAACTCCGCTGGGACGCAAAACCTATGCTGTCGGCGGTAATGAGAAGGTTTCCTTCATTGCAGGTATCAAAATCAACCGCATTAAAATATTTGCTTATACCGTAACAGGTTTCCTTTGCGGTATGGCAGGCGCTATTCTTACCAGCCGTCTGAACAGTGCTCAGCCTACTGCCGGTACCGGCTATGAGCTGGATGCTATCGCAGCTGTAGTATTGGGTGGCACCAGTCTTTCCGGCGGTAAGGGCCGCATCTTCGGTACCATTATCGGTGCGCTGATTATCGGCACTCTGAACAATGGTCTGAATATCTTAAACGTATCCAGCTTTTACCAACAAGTTGTCAAAGGTATAGTAATTTTGCTGGCTGTGCTGATGGACAGAAAGAAAAACTAAGCGTGATGCGGACGTAAAGCACCATCCAGTGCTTTTCAGCCGCAGCCTGCTTAATTCAAGTTTTTGTCTGCATAGTAATTTCTAATTCCGGGAGGTATTTTCTCACATGAAAAAAATTTTATTGGTATTAACCTGCATTGTAGCAATGGCTATGATGATTGTCGGCTGCGGCGGCAGCGACAAGAAGGATGCTGCAAAAGGCAACGACAAGAAAATCACCGTTGGCTTCTCCGTATCCACTCAAAACAATCCGTTCTTCGTTTCCCTGGCTAAAGGCGTAGAAGCTAAGGCTAAGGAGCTGGGCGTAACTGTAAAGGTTGTTGACGCTCAGAACGATCCTGCAAAGCAGGCTAATGATATTGCTGACCTGCTGCAGCAAAACATCAGCGTTCTGCTGGTTAACCCTGTTGACTCTGATGCAATTTCTACGTCCGTAAAGGCTGCCAACAAGGCTAACATCCCTGTTATCTGCCTCGACCGCAGTGCTAACCAGGGTGATGTAGCATGCCTGGTTGCTTCCGATAACGTAAAGGGCGGCGAAATGGCTGCTGATTACATTATCAAAAAGCTGGGCGAAAAGGTTAAGGTTGCTGAGCTGGAGGGTATCCCCGGTGCCAGCGCTTCCCGTGAACGCGGCGAAGGCTTCCACAAGCTGGCTGACAGCAAGCTGACCGTTGTTGCTAAACAGACTGCTGAATTTGACCGCAGCAAGGGCCTGACTGTAGCAGAAAACATGCTGCAGGCTAACCCGGACATCAAAGCTATTTTCGCTCAGAACGACGAAATGGCTTTGGGTGCAATCGAAGCTGCTAAGAGTGCTGGCAAGCAAATCTTCATCGTTGGCTTTGACGGCACTGCTGACGGCGTAAAGGCTGTAGAAAGCGGCGCTATGAGCGCTACTATCGCTCAACAGCCGGAAATCATGGGCCAGCAAGGTCTGGAAGTAGCTGTTAAAGCTGCTAAAGGCGAAAAAGTAGAAGCTAAGATTTCTGCTCCGCTGAAGCTCATCGAAAAGAAATAATAGCCGCTTAATTTATATTAACCTGACAACTTGAAGCAATAATGCCTCTGCGCGTTCGCGTGGGGGCATTTTGTTATGGTGAAAGATGATACATTTTTGTGAGCGTTATTTACAAAATTATTTGCCGCACTTGACAAAAAGCGCTGCATTTTATATACTAACAGTTAAGCTAAGAAGAAGAGTAGTAGTCTGCAACCTCAGCGAGCCGTGACAGTGCAAGGCGGCAAAGGCGGATGAAGGCACTTTGGAGCTGTAAAAGTATATTGATTGAGGCGGGCTGCATTTTTTGCAGTCAAGCAGGGTGGAACCGCGGAGTCCGAGCTGTATGCACTCCGTCCCTGTAACATTTAAGTTACGGGGACGCGGGTGCTTTTTGTTTTTCGGACCAAGCTGCTGCCATTGCCGTCTTTGTAACAAATATAGGAGGTAAAACATGGATTTTCAGACAATTATTTTGAAGCTGCAAAAATTCTGGGCAGGCCAAAACTGCATTATGGCACAGCCCTATGACATCGAAAAAGGCGCAGGCACAATGAACCCGTCTACCTTTTTACGCGTACTCGGACCTGAGCCCTGGCGTGTGGCTTACGTAGAGCCTTCCCGCCGCCCGGCTGACGGCCGTTACGGTGATAACCCAAACCGTCTGTTCCAGCATCATCAGTTCCAGGTTATCGTTAAGCCCTCTCCGGAAAACATTCAGGAGCTGTATCTGCAGAGCCTGGCTGAGCTCGGCATTCATCAGGAGGACCATGATATCCGCTTTGTAGAGGATAACTGGGAATCTCCAACTCTGGGCGCTTGGGGCCTTGGCTGGGAGGTTTGGCTGGATGGTATGGAAATCACCCAGTTCACCTACTTCCAACAGGTAGGCAGCATTGACGTTAAGCCTGTTACCGTTGAAATCACGTACGGCCTGGAGCGTCTGGCTATGTACATCCAGGGCGTAGAAAACGTATTCGATATCCAATGGGTTGGCGACATTACCTACGGTGACGTTTTCCACACCAACGAGGTAGAGCAATCCTTCTACAACTTCCAGGTAGCAGACACCGCGCTGCTGTTTGACCTGTTCGACAAATATGAAGCAGAAGCTAAGCGCGTTATTGAGCTTGGTTATATCCGTCCTGCTTATGATTACGTTCTGAAATGCTCCCATGCATTCAACCTGCTGGATTCCCGCGGAGCAATCAGCGTAAGTGAACGTACTGCCTACATCGGCCGTGTACGTGCGATGGCCCGCCTGTGTGCAAAGGCTTATGTAGCACAACGTGAAGAAATGGGCTTCCCGCTGCTCAAGAAAGGGGAGAATAAATAATGGAAAAATTACTTTTTGAAATCGGTACAGAAGAGATTCCTGCGAAATTTATGCCTGCCATTCTGGCACAATTAAAGGATTTGACAGAAAAGAAAATGACTGAGCTGCGCATTCCCTTCGAAGCAGTTAAAACCTATGGCACTCCCCGTCGTATGACCTTCATTGCCAGCGGCGTTGCCGAGGCTCAGGAGGACAGCACTGTTGAGGCTAAAGGTCCTTCCGCAAAAATCGCTTTCGTAAGCGGCGCTCCCTCTAAAGCAGCTATCGGCTTTGCTCGCGGCCAAGGAGTTGACGTAAAAGAGCTCGTTGTTCGCGATGATTATGTATATGCTGTTAAGCATCTGGCAGGCCAACCGGTTAAGGATTTGCTGCCGGGCCTGCTGACTGATATCCTCACCAGCCTGAACTTCCCGAAAAACATGCGTTGGGCAGATCATGAATTCAAATTCGTCCGTCCGATTCGTTGGCTGGTTGCACTGTTCGGCGATGAAGTTATCCCTGTTGAAATTACCGGCGTAAAATCCGGCAAATTCAGCCGCGGTCACCGCTTCCTGCGTCCTTCCGCACTGGATAACGCTAAAGCTCATGAGTCCATCGGCGATGCTGCCAAGGCTCTGTTCGACACTGTAAAGAGTAAGGCTAAGAACGCTGTAGCTTCCGCTGCTATCGGCACCATCGGCGCTGTAGAAATCCCTGATGCTGATTCCTATGAAAAGGTTATGTATGACAACTATGTAATGGTTGACCAGGACGCTCGCCGTGAGCTGATTCGTCAACAGGTTACTGACCTGGCAATTGCCGAAGGCGGTCATGCAGAAATCAATGAAGACCTGCTGGAGGAAGTAAACTATCTGGTAGAATGGCCGACTGCTCTGTGCGGCAAATTCGAAGAAAAATTCCTTGCTCTGCCGAAGGAATGCATCATCACCCCGATGCGAGAGCATCAGCGTTACTTCCCGGTACTGGCAGAGGACGGCTCCCTGCTGAACAAGTTCATCACCGTCCGCAACGGCGGCAAGGAGCATTTGGAAATTGTTGCTCACGGTAACGAGCGCGTACTGCGTGCACGTCTGAGCGACGCTGAATTCTTCTTCAACGAAGACAGAAAACAAACTTTGGCTGACCGTCTGGAAAAACTCAAAACTGTTTCCTTCCAGGAAGGCCTGGGCAATATGAACGATAAGAGCAAACGTCTGGTACAGGCTGTTGATATGCTGGCTATGGCTATCAATGCCAAGGTTGATAAAGAAAAGCTGGAGCGCACCGCTCTGCTGTGCAAATGCGACCTGGTAACCGGCATGGTTATCGAATTCACCGAGCTGCAGGGCGTTATGGGCCGCGAATATGCTAAGCTCGACGGTGAAGCTCCTGAGGTTGCACTGGGTATTTACGAGCATTATCTGCCGCGCTTTGCCGGTGACGAGCTGCCGACTACCGATATCGGCCGTCTGACCGGTATTGCCGATAAACTGGACAACATCTGCGCTACCTTCAGCCGCGGTCTGGCTCCGACCGGCTCTCAGGATCCGTACGCACTGCGCCGTCAGGCTCTGGGCATCATCAACATTTTACTGGACGGCAACTACCATGTATCCCTGTACAAGGTTATCGCCGGCGCTCTGTACCTGCTGAACATCCCGGCAGAGGACACCAAAAAGCTCGTACCGCAGATTGCTGAGTTCATGAAACAGCGCCTGCGCAATATGCTGATGGATCAGGGCATCCGTTATGACGTAGTTGACGCAGTTCTGGCTGACCAGATGAACGACGATTTCACCGATCTTGTTGCCCGTGCTAAGGCTCTGAACAGCTTTGTTGCTTCCGCAGAGGCTCCGGCACTGATTCAGGCTGCAACCCGTGTTGCTAACCTGTGCAAGAAGATTGAAGAAGAATCTGCAATCAACCCGCAGCTCTTTGCAGTTGAAGCTGAAGGCGCTCTGCACAATGCTGCTATGGCAGCCAGCAAGGAAGTGCTGGTTGCAGCAACCAAGTATGACTATGCTGCAGTTATGGCTGAAGCAGTTAAGCTGGTTGACCCGATTAACAAATTCTTCGAAGACGTTATGGTTATGGACGAGGACGTTCGCGTGAAGAACAACCGTCTGGCACTCTTGGCAGCAGTTAAGGATATTACCCATGCTGTAGGTGACCTGAGCGTTATCGTACAATAATAAAAACTAAGGAGATTAGTCTAATGGAACAATTTAATGCAGAAGCAAAAGCACTTGTAGAAATGCAGAACGAATACGTTTTGCTCACCAGCAAAAACCCCAGCGAAATGTGCCACGATGATTTCATCCGCGCAGAAGAGCTGAACGTACAGATCAAGGACGCAACCAAGGTTATGGCTGCGTTGGCAATCGAATTTGCTGGCTACAAAAAAGACGAAAAAGGCCTGTGGGTAGAAAAATAATTCTCTCGCTGTGCTTTTTAACAGCCTTTGGGGCTTAAGACCATAAGCCTGGCGTGATTGTTTTTGTAATTTAACCGGTCTCTGATATGCTATTACATATAGCTGTCGGAGGCCGGTTTTATTTTTTAGCTTTTTGAGTAATAAAAAAGCATCGGAGCCCCTGACCATTATCGGTCGGGACTCCGATACTGAGAAAAGAAGTGTTTTATGAATGTAAGGCATCAACTGTTACAGCTTTGCCGCCCACAATCCGTGCAGATTGCAATAAGCATAAGCAGCGAGCGGAGCTGCACCCTCGGCAAGAGCGAAAACAGCCTCCGGCTTGTCACCGGGCTTTAAGATATAGCGCTGACCGCCATGAGTTGTCTGCAGATAAATCCATTGGATGTAGTGCTTTTCAATCATGGGATGCTCCACGCTGCCTACAGCTACACGCACAGTGCTGCCGTCAACGGTAATTACGGGCACATGCTTTTCCTGCGCTGCGTCTTCAGTGTTGGCAACAAGCTCCTGCATGGGCTTGCCGCAGCAGACAAGCTCACCGCCGCCGTCGTGAATCAGGCCGACAATATTACCGCAAATACTGCATTTTAAAAATTTTACTGTCATTGTGCATCGCTCCTTTCGCAAAATAAAACCTTTATAGACCCGGAAACTCAATGTCCCTAACTTAATTATAGCTTATGTTATATGAAAAGTATATAGCTTTACAGAAAATGTTGCACACTTCTCACAATTACAGGAAAGATGCAAAGTGATATTTTGGCGTTATGTAGGCTGCGGAATTGATGTAAAGCATTATCTTAGCGTGCTGCTGTTTCTTTGCAGGCTGTTTTTGTGATATAATTAGATATATATACAATAAAATCGAAAAAGTCAGGTGGAAATATATGAAGCAGATAATTCCTGTAAAACAGGGGGATAATATTACGTTAACTGTCAATGGTCTTGGCAGCAGCGGCGAGGGCGTTGGCAAGTATGAAGGATTTACAGTCTTTGTCAAAGGCGCGCTGCCGGAGGAAGAGGTGCGCGTAACTATTACGCTGGTGAAGAAAAGCTATGCAGTTGGTGCGCTGGAGGAGATTGTCAAAGCATCTGCCGAGCGTGTGGAGCCTGCGTGTCCGGTGTATAAGGAATGCGGCGGCTGTCAGCTGCAGCATTTGAGCTACAAGGGACAGCTGGAGTGCAAGCGTCAGCAGGTGCAGGATGCGCTCACTAGAATCGGACATCTTAATTTAGAGGCATTGCCGGTGTTGGGGGCGGCGGAGCCGTGGAGCTACCGCAACAAAATGCAGTTCCCCGCGGCAGCGGATGCTGAAGGTGTGCTGCAGATAGGCTGTTATGCGACGGCAACACACAGCGTCGTAGATACGGATGCCTGCATGATTTCCAAAGAGGCGAACAATGCAATTATGAAAACAGTGCGCACCTGGATGCAGCATTATAACATCAGCGCCTATGACGAAAAGACAGGCAAAGGACTTGTGCGCCATATTATGGGACGCGTGGGCGTACACAGCGGCGAAGTGATGGCGGTTATTATTACCTCTGGCTATGACATTCCGCACCGCGGCGTGCTTATTGAATGGCTGAAACGCCATGTTCCGGGACTTGTGAGCGTAGTGCAGAACATCAACAAAAAACAGACGAACGTGGTCATGGGCAGCAAGACGCGCGTGCTGTACGGACCGGAATCGATTAAGGACAGTCTGGGCAGCCTGAGCTTCCATATTTCCGCGCAGGCCTTCTTCCAGGTGAACAGCGAGCAGGCAGAAAAGCTGTATAACAAAGCGCTGGAGTTTGCGGCGCTGAGCGGCAAGGAAACCGTGGTGGACGTTTACTGCGGTACAGGTACGATTTCTCTGTATCTTGCACGTCACGCCAAACAGGTTTATGGTATCGAGATTGTAGCGCCTGCGATTGAAAACGCCAAGAAAAATGCAGAAGAAAATAAATGCGCTAATGCGGAATTTATCTGCGGTGATGCTGCTGTGGAGCTGCCGAAGCTGCTTGCAGGCGGCGTGCGTCCGGACGTTGTGGTAGTGGATCCTCCGCGTGCGGGCTGCGAGCAGAAGGTGCTGGCAGCGATTGCCGAGGTGCAGCCTGAGCGCGTTGTTTATGTGTCCTGCAATCCTGCGTCCTTGGCACGTGATTTGGCGTTTATGGAGCAGCATGGGTATAAGGCGATTGTAGCGCAGCCGGTGGATATGTTCCCGATGACTAGCCATGTTGAGTGCGTCACCCTGCTCACTAGGAGCTGAGCGACGCGGTGAGCAGCTGGTGCGCACCATGTGATAGCCGTCCAAGAATGCGAGCGAGAGCGAAGCATGATTGGAGACGGCGAACCGCTGAAACTGTGGTACTGTTAAACTGTGCTGATAAATTTGATTTGAGAGAAAGTGGTGGGGATATTGGTAAAAAACAAAGCCGAAATAACCATCCGTTCCAGCGCAGCGGAATATCTGACTTATGTTGCCTCTGTGGGGGACCAGCAGGACAGCATTGAGATGCGCTACGAAGATGAGAATATATGGCTGACACAGAAAGTGATGGCAACTTTGTATGATGTAGGTGTAAACACCATAAATTATCATATTAAAAAGATATTCGAGGATAGTGAATTACAGGAGGGTTCAGTTATTCGAAAATATCGAATAACTGCTGCTGATGGAAAAAGCTATAGCACAAATCACTATTCTTTGGAGATGATTATTGCAGTAGGATTTAAAGTCAATTCTGAGCGTGCAGTGCAGTTCCGTAAATGGGTAAATAAGATTGCCAAGGACTACACCATTAAAGGCTGGGTAATGGATGATGAACGCCTGAAACAAGGCACTTATCTGACGGATAAATACTTTGATGAACAGCTTGAACGTATCAGAGAAATTCGCGCAAGCGAAAGGAAGTTTTATCAGAAAATCACAGATATTTATGCTACTGCGATAGATTATGACAAAACCTCTGCAACAACGAAACGGTTTTACGCAACTATTCAGAACAAAATGCACTATGCAATTCACGGTCACACTGCAGCTGAATTGATTGTAGAACGCGCCGACCATCAAAAGGAACATATGGGACTTACTACATGGGCAGATGCTCCAGACGGCAAGATTAAAAAAAGTGATGTGACGATTGCAAAAAATTATCTGAGCGAAAATGAATTGCAGCAATTAAACCGTATGGTTACCGCATACTTGGATTTCGCAGAGAACATGACATTAAGGCATATTCCTCTTACTATGGAGGATTGGGAGAAGAGACTTAACAGTTTCATTGAAATGTTTGAATATGGTGTTTTACAGGATGCAGGGAAGGTGTCAGAAGCAATTGCAAAGCTGCATGCCGAAACTGAATTTGAAAAATATCGTGTCATTCAAGACAGATTATTTATGTCTGATTTTGATAAGTACATGTTGGAACTGGAAGAGAAAGCAAAAAATAATGGCTAGTCTCAGTGCGAGATTATGAAATATGACGAAGTGCTGAAACAGTGATTTTGATCTATGCAAACAGTTTGAATAGGGCCGCTTTACTGTTACTAGCGCTTGTTCGAATTCTTGCAAAAGTTCTTCGTAACCCATGAAGTGCTTTGTGGTTTGTCTAAGACTTGTATCAGGGGATTAAACTTTGCGTTAGTCTAAACCTCAAAAAATACTTCCATAATCGTTAATGTGTTTCAGTAGTCGTTAGTTTACTACGAACCAAAGAGAATATGGTAAAGCATTTTTTGCTAAGCTTTTTGTGCGAGCAAAAAAGCGACTGTTTCCCGCGCTTTGGTAAAGCGCGCTCCTTTCTTGTTACTTCTTTCGGGGACGAAAGAAGTAAACATAAAGATTAAAGGCAAACCTTAGCGGTTATGAAAGATAAAACTTCGGTAGAAGCAGAAGTACGTGAGCTTGCCTCCAAATTGACAGCATAACAGTAAAACAGCATAAAGCTGCAAAAGGCGTTCTACATGACTGCGGTAGAACGCTTTTTATATGCTAGCGTAAAGTTTTTGTAGGAAAAACGGGAAATAAAAATAAAAGAGAACACCAAATTGTGTTATGATTAAGTGACCAAACAAAAACAAATACACAATGGAGGTGTTCTCTTTGCATACTAGTATACAACGTTTTGTCGCATTTGGCACTTATAATTTGCAAAAAGCTATTGAAAAATTTATTTCCCATCCGGAAGACATAGCTAGCTTTGTTAACGATGTTCAACAAGAAGTTCTGAAGTTTGGTCTGGATATTATTTCTGAGACGTTGGAGGATTGCAACCAATTCCTCGTAGAAAGTGAAGCAAGAAAGCAGAAATGGCATGTAGTTCGTACTGACTTGAAGCAGCTACTTACTTCCATGGGACCAATTATATTTCATAAAACTCTATTTAAACATAAGGCAACTGGCAAGAGCGAGTATCTTTTAGATAAATATCTAAAGATAGAGAGCCATGAACGTATTAGTGAGGACGCCAAGGCATGTATCCTTAAAGAAGCTTCTCAGACCTCTTACCGGAAAGCAGGTGAAAACGCCAGCATTCTGGATATGGTGAGCAAACAGGCCGTTATGGACATAGTCCATGAGTTGCATTTCCCCAAAGAGAAATATAGCGGGGAGAAAAAGGTAGTAAAATACCTTTATGTAGATGCTGACGAGGACCATATTGCATTACAGAAGGCAGGAGAATTGCATTCTACAATTACCAAAATGGTATATGTCTACGAAGGCATAGAGTCTGAATATCCTGGAAGCAAACGCAGGAGATTAGTAAATCCACACTACTTCTGTGGCCTATATTCAGGCAAGGAGAATAAAAGGTTATGGGTACAAGTATATAGATATATTGAACAACATTATGATTTAGATAAGATAAAAAGAATTTATATAAATGCGGATGGAGGTATGTGGATAAAAACAGCCTTGTCACACCTAGATAAGTCTAAATATGTTTTGGATGGTTTTCATCTTAACCAAACCCTGTTTAGGATGACAGCATGCCTTAAAGGAGCAGCAGGAGACGCAAGAAGTAGAATTTGTTCTCTGATTGCAGCAGGAAAACCAAAAGAATTGCAGAAATTAGTAAAGAAAATAGCAGAAGGAACGGATACCAAAGCGGATGAGAAGAGGCTATTGGATGGTCTAGATTATCTTCTGAATAATTTCAAAGCTGCCCAAGCTAGATTAAGTAGGGCCAAAGGACTGGTGGCATGCAGCGCAGAAGGGCATGTGAGCCATGTATTGAGCGCTAGAATGAGTAGTAGGCCAATGGCGTGGAGTTTGGTAGGTGCTGATGCAATGGCAAGGCTCAGAGCATACAGCTTGAACGGCGGAAAGATGATAGATCTTGTTAGATTCCAAAAGAAGCCTATTGAAATCGAAGAAGATGAGATTTGCTTTACACCACAACAAATGATTGCTTTTGAAAACAAAGCTCGCAGACCCTATGGTAAATATTTTGATGGAATTCAGTGTGGAGTAAGCTCCCAGACCATTAAAAAGATGTGGTTCCAACACCAAGTTAGACTTTGAGAATGCTTGGCGGCCCTTGAATGGTATGCCAAGCTCGAATAACTTAATTAGTAAGACAAAATTGGTGGAGTCTGTCCTTTTGATTCCTACAGTAAACTGACGCGGCCCTTTTTATATAAACGCTCTCCGCATTCTCCCTGATTTATGCTATAATAAACTACAAGTATGTTTGCAGGAGGTTGCCATGTTTGCTGTTAATGTTGCGATAAATTTACCAGTAAAAAATTTATTCCGTCAGTTTACCTACAGTGTGCCGGAAGCACTGCAGTTTATAGACAGCGGCTGGCGTGTAGTTATTCCCTTCAGCTGCCAGAAGGTGGAAGGCTTTGTGGTGGAGCGTGTGTCGCTGCCTAGTGATGAAGTGCTGAGAAGTAAGCTGAAGCCGGTGGAGGCAGCCTTGGGCGATACTCCTTGGTTTGATAAGGAAATGCTGGCTACTGCCAAATGGATGGCAGATTATTATATGTGTTCGCTGGCAGAGGCGATGCGCCTTTTTGTGCCGGGAAAATCGAGCATTAAGCGGCGTGCCGTGCGTGATGCGCAGGGACGTTTGCTTTATTATGTTTATAATGAGCGTTTGCAGGAAAAAACTGTGTTGGCTTACCGTATCAATGCTGCAGGAAGGCAGGCGTTGGCTGAAGGAACGCTTGCCAAACGTGCCAAGGGGCAGCATGCTGCCCTGGGCGTACTGGCACAGGCTGCAGGAGCACTGAGCGTGAGCGAGTTGGCGCAGCAGGGTGTGAGCTCCGCGGTAGCGCGCGCTTTAGCGCAGAACGGTTTGGCGGACGCAGTGCAGAAGCGTGTGCTGCGCAACAGCTATAACACAGAGCAGGAGCGTGGCGAAAGCCTGCAGCTGACGGCGGAGCAGCAGGATGCCGCAGTAAAGATTAATCAGGCGATAGATGCGCAGCGTGCGCAGTCCTTTTTGCTGCAGGGCATTACGGGCAGCGGCAAGACGGAGGTTTACCTGCGTGCGGCGGCTCATGCTGTGGATGCAGGCTGGCAGGTGCTGATGCTGGTGCCGGAAATTGCGCTGACAGCGCAGCTGGTGAAGCGCTTTCAGGCATGGTTCGGCAGCGAGATTGCCGTGGCGCACAGTAAGCTATCGCAGAACGAAAGAGGCGACGTGTGGTACCGCATGCGCACAGGCAAGGCAAGGGTGCTGATTGGCGTGCGCAGTGCTGTGTTCGCTCCGTTTGAAAAGCTTGGCTTGGTGATTGTCGACGAGGAGCATGAGGGAAGCTACAAGGAGGAGGACCACCGTCCGCATTATAATGCACGTGATGTTGCCCGCACCCGCTGCCGCCTGACCGGCGCAGCTTTGGTGCTTGGCAGTGCGACGCCGGATTTATGCACTTATTATAAGGCACTGCAGGGCGAATGTACACATTTGCATCTTACATCACGTCCTAATGGTGCTGCTTTGCCAAAGGTTGAGATCGTGGATATGCGCAAGGAACTGGAGGCGCGCAATTTCAGCGTGCTGTCGCGCGCGCTGCAGCAGGCGTTAGTGATGACGGCGGCGGCGGGGGAGCAGGCGATTGTCCTCCTAAACCGCCGTGGCTATTCTACCTTTGTGATGTGCCGCGACTGCGGCCAGACGATTACCTGTCCGCATTGCGCCGTAGCAATGGTTTACCACAAGAAGAACGAGGATTTGCGTTGCCATTACTGCGGTAACACGATGCCGCTGCCGCAGGAGTGCCCCAACTGTCATAGCCGCCGAATCAAATATTTCGGCAGCGGTACGCAGAAGGCCGAGGAACAGCTGCAGCAGCTGCCGGAGGTGCGTGTGTTGCGCATGGACCAGGATTCGACTGTGGCGAAGTTTGCGCATGCCGATATCCTGCGGCGCTTTGCCGACGGTGCGGCCAATGTGCTGATTGGTACGCAGATGGTGGCGAAGGGACATGATATTCCCAATGTAACGCTGGTGGGAGTACTGGCGGCGGACAGTACGCTGCATCTGCCGGATTACCGAGCGTCGGAGCGCGCCTTTTCGTTGCTGACGCAGGCAGCGGGGCGTGCGGGACGCGGTGACAGGCCGGGACATGTAATCTTCCAGACCTATGATCCGGATAACCCGATTCTGCAGCTGGCGGTGACGCAGGATTACGACACCTTTGCCAAGCGCGAGCTGCAGGAACGTCAGAACTATTTTTATCCGCCGTTCGCCCAGATGCTTAAGCTGCAGGTTGTGGATAAGGATGAGGGTGCAGGCCTGGCGCTGGCGCAGCAGGTTGTCTTCTATCTGCAGAGCTTAAAGCTGCAAGGCAAACTGGAGGATTTGTTGATTGCAGGACCGTTCCCCTCGCTGGTGTCAAAGGCCTATGACCTGTACCGTTTCAATGTGCTGTTGAAGGCGCAGGATTTGAGGGAAACAAAGGAAGCATTGCTGAACAGTGAATTCAAGGAAAAGCCTAATCTTTACTTTAATGTTGACCCTGTAAGTGTAATTTAACATGGTAAATGATTGTATAAAAACAGAGTTTGTGTTACAATATAGAAGATTTGACACTGCTAATACCGGTAGAATGTTGCAAAAATCTGCCGGTGTCAGCAAATTGATTAATGGGAGTAATTGTTTATGAGCATGCAGATGGAATTTATCAAGGTGCTGCCGTCACCGCAGGCCTTAATGGAGGATTATCCGGTAAGTAAGGCTTCGAAGCTGCTGAAGCTGCAGCGTGACGAGGCTATAAAGAATATTTTTACAGGCAAGGATGACCGCTTTTTGTTGGTTATCGGTCCTTGCTCCAGCGATAATGAGGATGCTGTGCTGGACTATGTTTATCGTCTGGCCAAGCTGCAGGAAAAGGTACAGGATAAAATTTTTATCGTACCGCGTCTGTACACCAACAAGCCGCGTACTATCGGCGTAGGCTATAAGGGTATGCTGCACCAGCCTTCTCCCGAGGGTGAAGAGGATATGCTGGGTGGTATTATCGCTATCCGTAAAATGAACGTGCGCGTGGTAGAAGAAACCGGCCTGACCGGTGCAGAGGAAATTCTCTATCCCGAGGTTTTCCGCTATCTGTCCGATTTGCTGAGCTATGCCGCAGTTGGCGCGCGCTCCAGCGAGGACCAGCTCCACCGTATGATTGCCAGCGGCGTAGGCATTCCCGTTGGCATGAAGAATCCTACTAGCGGCGATTTGTCCGTTATGCTCAACAGTGTGGCGGCAGCGCAGCATGAGCAGGAATTTTTGTTCCGTGGCTGGGAGGTACGCACCAAGGGCAACCCGCTGGCGCATTCCATTTTGCGTGGTTATGTAGACCCCATCGGCAACAGTTTCCCCAACTACCATTATGAGGTGCTGAAAATCGTTATTGATATGTATGCGGAGCGTCAGCTGCAGAACCCGGCGATTATTGTGGATACCAACCACGCCAATTCCGGCAAAAAATATCTGGAGCAAATCCGCATTGCCAAGGATATTGTGCATTCCCGCAAGCTGAATGCTGATATCAACAGAATCGTCAAGGGCCTGATGATTGAAAGCTATATCGAGGACGGTGCTCAGGGCGTGCATGATGGCGTCTACGGCAAATCTATTACCGACCCCTGCCTGGGTTGGGAAAAGACGGCAAGACTGTTGCTTGACCTGGCGGAAGAACTGTAAACTGATAAGTATGAGCTGCTGTAGCGAAGGCTGCGGCAGCTTTTTTGCATGCAAAAAGACCGCCTGCTTCAGCGGGCGGCCTTTAAAATATTTCAGCTATTAAAATGTTTCCAGCAGCTTGTAGCCACGACCGATGAGGAAGGTGGCAGTTTCCGGCTCGTTGGTTTTAAAAACTACTACTGGTTTAACATTGTCGCGGTTAAAGGAAATATACAGATAGGAAATGTCGATGTTGGCACCGTGAATAGCGGAAAGAATGCCGTCCAGGTAACCCGGAGTATCGTTCATCTCTACAGCAATAACCTTGTCCTGACGGCATTGGTAGCCTTCTGCCTTCAGTACTTCGATAGCAGTTTCTGCCTTGTCCACAATCAGGCGCACGATGCCGAATTCCGCGCTGTCATTGGCCAGCATAGTGTAAATATTGATATTGGCTTTAGCAAGAATGGTGGTGATTTTGAACAAACCACCCTCGTTGTTTTCGGTGAATAAAGAAATCTGGTTCAGCATATGTAAAAATCCTCCCTAAATTATCATAAAGCGGGCTGTACTGTTGTCAGTTTTTGCTTGCTTAATAAAAGATTATAGCACAAACTTTGATGAGAAGAAAGAGGCTTTTGTAAAGTTATCTTTACCTGACGCAAGCTATTGTGAAGTGAAAGAGGACAAAAATAATATTTAGCTTTGATTTGAACGCAGAAAAACAGCTTTGATTTGTGATAAATACAATGCTTGCTGAGTCTATTATTCTTTAATGTTTACGTGGTTATTGAGTTTAGGTTAAAACAAACAAAGATTACAAATTGCTTGATTTTTCTTGTAAAAGTGTTATAATATTATTGATAACATATGAGCAAGTTTTGAAATGTTACTCATATAAATAAGCGGAGGTTGATAGTATGGGTATGAAGAAATTATTAGCAGTTTTATTCTCGGCTTTACTGCTTGTAGGCGTTGCAGGCTGCGGCGGCAACAATGCGCAACAGGGCGCGGTAACACAAAAGGTTATGAACGCCAAATCCAAGCAGGATTTTGAGCCTGTGACGGAAGTAAAGGAAGGACGCAAAAACGTCTATGCCGTACTTAAGGTTATGAAGGGTAACTATTGGGAAGAAGTTATCCGCGGCATTAAGGACGGCGCAGCTAAGGCTGACGTTAACGTTTATGTCGGCGGCGTTATGAAGGACGGCGATTGGGAGCTGCAACGCGATATGGTCAAGGAGCTTCCCGGCAAAAAAGCAGATGCAGTGATTCTTGCTCCGGCGGACAGCTCCAATATGACGGCAAGTGCGAAAACACTGCGCGAGCAGAAGTTGCCGGTATTTTTGGTTGATACTGCACTCAGCAGCAATGATTATGATGCAGCCTTCCTTACCGATAACTTGGAAGCTGGTGCCGAGGTTTGCCAGCAAATGGTAGAGCAGATGAAGGCTAGCGGCGTGAAGGAATCCGAGGAGGCAACGGTTCTGGTACATGTCAGCACCTTGGCCAGCACTACGATTTCCGACCGTCTGAACAGCATTATGGCAAACTGGGGTAAATTTGCTTCTGCAAGCTGGAAAATCGAACATGATTATATTATCAACTATGGTGATGAAGCGGGCGCATTTAAGCTGGTTACCGAAAAAATCAAAAACACTCATAATGTTAAAGGCATTATTGCCTGCAACAACGGCTCCACCAATGCAACCGTGGAGGCTGTAATGGCTGCAGGCCGCAAGGATATTGTCGTTACCGGTTTTGACCTTGGTAAAAAGACTTTGCTTGGCCTGGAGGACAAGAACTATAGTATCGCCGTTGCCGTACAGAATCAGTACAAAATGGGCTACGAGGCTGTGATGGCTGCCGCTGCTGCAGCAAAAGATGGCAGCAAGCCTGCACAGAAGCTGGTAAATACCGGTATCCGTATGGCAGATAAAAACAATTATAAAAAATAAATAACAAAAAAGCTTAAGAGCCTTCTGCTTCTGACGCGAAATTCGCCTGATGCAGAAGGCTTTTTAGTCTTTACTTAAATATATGAGGAAGCTTGTGCAGAGAATTTGTTTTTTCCTGTAGTAATGTGTTATAATGAACTATTGGAATAGATATAAGGAGGAACAAAAATGGCTAAGTTAAAAATAGTGATTGCCGGCGCTCCGGTGCTGCGTGAGGTGGCTCAACCGGTAGAGCGTATAGATAAAAAATTGCAGCGTCTGCTGCGTGATATGGCAGAAACAATGTATTCGGCCGACGGCGTAGGCCTGGCAGCACCGCAGGTGGGTGTAAGCAAGCGCGTAGTAGTTATCGACGTAGGCGAAGGCCTGTACGAGCTGATTAACCCTGAGATTGTTAAACGCGAGGGCAAGGTGCTGGGCAGCGAAGGCTGTCTTTCCGTGCCTGATTACGAAGGCGAGGTAGAACGCTCCGAATATGTGGAATGCGAATTCACCGACAAAACCGGCCAACGCATGTTGCTTTCCGCAAGCGGTCTGCTGGCTATTTGCATTCAGCATGAGCTGGACCATCTGGACGGCATTCTGTTCATCGACAAGGCTAAAACCATTTCGCCTAAGCAGAAGGAAAATCCCGAGGATGCTTTAAGATAAATCCTGACCGGGATACGAAAAAAATAGAAAGATATACGGAGGAAAACAAATGCGTATAGTATTTATGGGAACGCCGGATTTCGCAGTAGGCAGTCTGCAGGCGCTGTGTGAAAGCGGCAAGCATGAAATTCTTGCGGTAGTAACTCAGCCGGATCGTCCGAAGGGACGCGGCAACAAGCTGCTGCAAACACCGGTTAAAGAATATGCGCTGGCGCAGGGCCTGACTGTTTACCAGCCGCAAAAGGTAAAAACTCCCGAATTTGTTGAGCTGCTGCACGAGCTGCAGCCGGAGCTGATTGTTGTAGCTGCTTTCGGCCAGTTCTTGAGCAAGGAAATTCTGGAGCTGCCGAAATACGGCTGCATTAACGTACACGCTTCCCTGCTGCCGAAGTATCGCGGTGCGGCGCCGATTCAGTATGCCATCATCAAGGGCGAAAAGGAATCGGGCGTAACGATTATGCAGATGGATATCGGCATGGATACCGGCGCAATGCTGGATAAGGTAGTAGTGCCTATCGAAGAAAATACCACGATGGGCGAGCTGCATTATGCTCTGCGTGAGCAGGGTGCGGCGCTGCTGCTGCAAGTTATCGACAAGATTGCGGCAGGTACTGCCGTTGCGGAACCGCAGGATAACGAACAGGCTACCTATGCAACACTTCTCGACCGCAGCATGGAGCATATCGACTGGAGCAAAACGGCACAGGAGGTACACAACCTTATCCGCGGCTTTAATCCTGCACCCAGCACCTTTACCAAGCTGCCGAACGGCAAGGGCCTGAAAATATGGGGCAGTAAAATGACTGACAAAAACAGCGCTGCTGCTGCCGGTACCGTTATCGAAACCGGCAAGCACAGCTTCTTTGTAGCTTGCGGTGAGGGCGTACTGGAAATCACCGAGGTACAGCCCGAATCCAAAAAACGTATGCCGGCGCAGGTTTTCCTGAACGGCCGCGGTGTACAGGAGGGCGATCTGCTTGCCTGAAGCAGGCTGTAAATTGAAGGAGTAATCTTTTAATGAACGAAGATAGTGTATTTAAGCCCAAAAAACGTATATTTATGGCCTTGACCTCCATTAGTGCCGTATTAGGTGCGCTGATGTTTTATGTGGTCTGGAAGGTAACCTTTCCGGGGCTTTATGAAATCAGCCGTTTCCTGCCGATAATTTTCGGCTTTTTCGGCGTACTGATCGTGCTGGCAATGCTCAGCGGCGTGCTGGGAATTGTCATGGCGCTATTGGGAATACCGGTGCTCAAAATTTTGTATTTTTGGGCGTGGAAGGCGATTAATATTCTCTTCCCCTTTGCGGTAGTACTGGGACGCTTGTTCAATATTCCCCGCGTCCGCATTGAGCAGTCCTTTATCGAGGTAAGCAACAATCTGGTGCTGCAGCATAAGGTGAAGGTGCCTGCCAACCGAATTATGATTTTAACACCGCATTGTATCCAGCTGGATACCTGCGTACATAAGATAACCCGTAATGTAGAGAACTGCCGTCAGTGCGGACGCTGCAGCGTAGGTGCTATGCTGGGGCTGGCGCACAAGTACGGTTGCCATTTTGCTGTGGCCACCGGTGGTACGCTGGCAAGGCAGATGGTTAAGCAGGCAAGGCCGAAAGCTATTGTGGCCGTGGCCTGTGAGCGTGACCTGACCAGCGGCATTCAGGATGTATTTCCGCTGCCGGTGCTGGGCGTTTTAAACGAGCGTCCCTTCGGTCCCTGCTTTAATACACGGGTAGATATCAATAAGCTGGAAGCAGCAATTTTAGCATTTATGGAAGATGATGAGGAAGAAACAAAGCATGCGGAAGGAACAAAAAGCAAATTATCCTGAGAGTGCCCGCGGAGCAGCGGCGCTTTTGGTGCGTATGGTGCTGGAGGACGGCGCTTATACGAATATCGCGCTGAACCAGTATCTGCGCGGCAGCAGACTGAGCGATCTTGACAGAAGGCTGGCAACGGAGCTGGTATACGGCACGGTAAAGGCCAGCGGTACGCTTGACTGGTATCTGGCGCAGTGTGTCAGCCGTCCGCTGGACAAGGTGGCCGGTGATATTCTGGCGATACTGCGCATCAGCACCTACCAGCTGCTGTATATGACGCGCATTCCTGCGTCGGCGGCAGTAAACGAGGCTGTGAAGCTGGCGCGCTCCGTGAGCCATGAGGGCAGCGCCAAGTTCGTCAACGGCGTTCTGCGCGGTCTGCTGCGTAAGCAGGAAGCAGGAGCATTCGTCCTGCCTGATACCGAAAAGCAGGATGCCGATTATCTGTCGCTGCAGTATTACCATCCGCGCTGGCTGGTGAAGCGCTGGCTGGGACCGTGGGGACGCGGCGGTACCGAACGCCTGCTGGCGTTTGATAATACGGCTGCGCCGGTGTGCCTGCGTGTTAATACGCTGGTGACTACGCGCGACAAGCTGTTGGCGGATCTGACGGAAATGGGTGCGCAGGTGCATGCTTCCGAATGGAGTCCCTACGGCATTGTGGCAGAGCATCTGCCGTCGCTGCATACGCTTCTGGCAGCACTGCCTCAGCATTTTTATATTCAGGATGAAAGCTCTATGCTGGTAGCGCCGGTGCTGGCGCCGCAGCCCGGAATGCGCGTGCTGGATATGTGCAGCGCTCCCGGCGGCAAGGCAACGCACGTGGCACAGCTTATGCAGGATAAGGGCGAGGTTATCGCCTGCGACATCCACGAGCATAAGCTGGAGCTGATTGCCGAAAACGCTGCCCGTCTGGGCATGAAGAGCGTCAAAGCACTGCGGAACGATGCTCTGCAGCTGCGCAGCGAATGGCTGGGCGTGTTTGACAGAGTTTTGGTTGATGCACCCTGCTCCGGTCTGGGTGTGCTGCGTCGCCGTGCGGAAGCACGCTGGCGCAAGCAACGCAAGGATCTGAAGCTGTTCCCGCCGTTGCAGCTGGCAATTTTAAAGAATGCCGCACAGTATGTGAAGGACGGCGGCACGATGGTTTACAGCACCTGCACGATTGAGCAGAGCGAAAACCATTATCTGGTGGAAGAGTTTTTAACGCAGCATCCCGAATGGCAGCGCGTGGAATTCACACATCCGCTGACGGGTGAGCAGGTACAGGAGCTGCAGCTTCTGCCGCAGAATGACGGCATCGACGGCTTTTATATCTGTAAGCTGATGAAAAAGCAGTAATATAGAGGTAAGAGAATGCAAGATATTTTTGCTTTACCAATAGAAGAATTACAGGATTTGTTTGTGGCAGCAGGACTGAAAAAGTTCCGTGCCAAGCAGGTATTTCAATGGCTGTACCAAAAGTCGGTCTTTGATTTTACCGCTATGCACAACCTGAGCAAGGCCGATATTGCCGTGCTGCAGGAAAAATTCACCGTGTTGCCGCACAGTCTGGAAATTTTGCGTGAGCAGAATTCCTCCGACGGCATGACGAGTAAGCTGCTTTTGGGCTTGCCGGACGGCAATTCGGTAGAAACGGTTCTGATGCACCATGATTACGGCTACAGCGTGTGCGTTTCCAGCCAGGTCGGCTGCGATATGCACTGCGCTTTCTGTGCCAGCGGCCTGAAGGGTGCTGTACGCAACCTGACGGCGGCAGAAATCGTGGCGCAGGTTTACCTGTTCAACGAGCGTCTGCGTGAGCAGGGAGCAATGGTGAGCAGAGTGGTGGTCATGGGCAGCGGTGAACCGATGCTGAATTTTGACAGCGTTTTGCAGGCGCTGGATTTTCTGCATCGCGAGGACACCTGCAACATGAGCTACCGTAATATGACGATTTCCACCTGCGGCATCATTCCGGGTATTAAACGCCTGGAGGAGCAGGGCAAGCCGATAAATCTGGCAATTTCACTGCACGCAGTCAAAAACGAGCTGCGTACGGCGCTGATGCCTGTCAACAAGGGTTATCCCTTCGTGGATGTGCTGACAGCTGCCGAAAGCTACAGCAAAGCCAGCGGCAGGCAGATAACATATGAATATATTATGTTGAAGGGAAAAAATGACAGTCCGCAGGACGCGGAGCTTTTGAGCAATTACCTGCGCTATAAGCAGGCATCCGTTAATCTGATACCGGCCAACCCGGTACCGGAGCAGGGCTTTGAGCGCCCGTCCAAAGCGGCAGTAGAACGCTTTTTGCGCATCCTGCAGAAAAACAGGATTAACGCTACCGTTCGTAAGGAGATGGGCAAGGATATTGATGCGGCCTGCGGTCAGCTGCGGGCTAAATTTGCCAAGGAACAGGAGCAAAAATAATGCAGGTAATCAGCAGAACCCATGTGGGCCTGGTCAGAGAGAATAATGAAGATGCGCTGCTGGTGCGTGAGCCCTCTCTTTTTGCCGTTGCCGACGGCATGGGAGGCTATGCGGCAGGAGAAATTGCCAGCAGGTCTACTATTAAAGCCTTTGAGGCTGCAACACATAGCCTGCGCCATGAGCAGAAGGAACAGAATATCCGTAAGGTTATGCTGGAGGCCTTTGACAAGGCTAATACGCACGTTTTTAAAATGGCGGTGAGCAATGAAAGCTATTCCGGCATGGGAACGACGATGACGGCGCTTTATCTGCCGGGGGATGGGCACGGCTACTGCTGCCATGTAGGCGACAGCAGATTGTATCTGTTCCGCAACGACAAGCTGGAGCAGCTGACGCATGACCATACACTGGTAGCGGATTTAAAGGAACAGGGAAAAATTACGGACGAGGAAGCCTTTGTACATCCGCAGCGTAATATTTTGCTGCAAGCCCTGGGTGTCGAGGAAACAGTCAATGCTGATTTCTTCAGCTTCCGTCTGCAGGAGGGTGACAGGCTGCTGCTGTGCAGCGATGGTCTGTCCGACATGCTGCGTGCAGCCGAAATCAGCCGGATTATCGGCTGTGCCGATCCGGAGCAGGCTGCTGACAAACTGCTGGAGCAGAGCCTGGACAACGGCGGACGCGATAATGTGTCTCTGATTCTGATTGATTTAACTACGCAGGGGGAGGAAAGCTGTAATGGATAAAAATGGCAAGACCATCTTGAACGGACGCTATGAGATTATTCGTCCGATTGGCTATGGCGGTATGGCCGAAGTCTTTTTGGCCCACGACCAGCTTTTGGACCGTAATGTAGCCGTGAAAATGCTGCGCGACCAGTTCCTGGGGGACAATGAGCTGCTGGAGCAGTTCCGCAGAGAAGCAAAATCCGCGGCGCGTCTGGTGCATCCGTATATTATCAATATCTATGATGTTGTATCGGAAGGCAGCAATCAGTATATAGTTATGGAATATGTTGACGGTGTTACTCTGAAGGAGTATATGCAGGAGCATAAGCTGAGCCTGAATACTGTGCTGGAAATCGCTGTGCGACTTGCCGATGCACTGCAGCATGCTCACAGCCATAACATTATTCACTGTGACATCAAGCCGCAGAATATTTTAATTGACAAAAATATGAATCCGAAAATCGCTGATTTCGGCATTGCCAAAATGGTCACGAACCAGACGATGGTTTATTCCAAATCAGTGATGGGTTCTGTGCATTATATTTCTCCGGAGCAGGCCTGCGGCGGTAAGATTACTGCCAGCAGCGATGTCTATTCTTTGGGTATAGTGCTCTTCGAAATGCTTACGGGTGAGGTTCCCTACGTCGGCACAACGGCGGTTTCGGTTGCTATGATGCATGTAGAAAAGCCTGTGCCGCAGCTGAAGGACTATATGGAAAATGTTCCCGAGGGCATGCAGGAGATTATGGACAAGGCGTTGGCAAAGCGTTGTGAGGACAGATATGCTAACGCCGGACAGATGCGACACGATTTGTTGAACCTGAAGATGAAGCTCTTCCCGTTCAGCAGCGAGGACTATCATCAGGAGCTGGGCGCGGTGAAGCCTAACGGCAATGTTGTCGATAACCGTGATGACGGTGCTACGGTAATTATGAAGCCGGTGCGCAGTGAGCTGCCGCCGAAGCAGGTAACTCCGGCTGTAACAGAAGAGCCGGAAAAAATTCAGGAAAAGCAGGAAGCAATGCCTTCCGGAAAAACAGGGGATGAAAAACCAGTGGTTAAGAAAAAGCTGAATTATACCAAACTGATAGTAATGATTACTGCTGCTGTAGTAGCAATTTCGCTGGTAGCGCACTTTATCTTCAACCGCAATCTGGCGGAAATTGCAGTGCCTAATGTTACCAATATGACGGTAGTAGAAGCACAGAAGCTGCTGGAGGAAAAGCAGTTTAAGGTAGAGCTGGAGGAAAAATACGGCGATCCTGATAAGTTTAAGCCCGGTACTGTTATGGAGCAGTCCCCGAAGGCCGGCGAAAAACGTAAGCAGGGCAGCCTTATTATCCTGACCATCTGTAAGGGCGCGGAGCTGAAGGCTGTGCCTGATGTTACAGGCATGTCGCTGTCGAAGGCGGAGCAGCAGCTGGCGGATGCAGGCTTTAAGGTCGGTAAGGTGACGCGCAAGCATGTGGACGGCGGTAAAATCGGCGCTGTTCTCAGCCAGTCGCCGAAGGGCCTGGACAAGGCTCCCAAAGGAACTGCCATCGATTTGGTAATCAACGAAGGCGACAAGCCGGTTCCGAATATTATCGGCAAATCCATTGACGAAGCTAAGGGCATGCTGGAGCAGGCAGGTCTGAAGCTGGGTGAAATCAAAAAGGTTCAGGATGCCAGCGCCAAGAAGAATATAGTTCTGGCCTGCAACCCGGGTGTAGGCAGTAACCTTAACGACGGCGCGGCTGTAGCGATTACCGTAGCTGCCGGCGGCGATAAGAAGAGCGCCTACGTTGACTTTGTCGTACCGAGCGGTAAACCTGCCAACGTACGCATTGTGCTGACGGATGACAACGGCACGGCAACGCTGTACAGCGGTACACAAAACGGCAGCGTGCGTCTGCGTCAGAAGGTGGAATATGCAGGCAATGCCAAGGTACAGTTCATCTGTGACGGCAAGCTCATTTCCGAAAGGAACCTGTAAACATGGCAGAGCTGCAGGGCAGAGTCCTGAAAAATTATAACGGCTATTATTACCTGAAGGTTGAGGGCGAAAGCGAGCCCTATACCTGTAAGGTAAAGGGGAAAATGAAGAAAAACCGTTTTTCGCTGGCAACAGGCGATATCGCCGGCTTTGAGGTAAGCAGCAGCGAAAAACGCGAGGGGATGATTACCGGCGTGCTGCCGCGTAGAAACTTTCTGCCACGCCCTACGCTGGCTAACCTGGATTTGTTTGTGGCAGCCTTTGCCTGTGCTGCGCCGGATTTCAGCTTTCTGCTGGCAGATAAGCTGCTGGCGTTGGCAGAGCTGGCGAAAATTCCTGCAATTTTGGTGCTCAACAAGGAGGATAATGCTCCTGCGGGCCTGATTGAGCAGGTGAAGGCTGTTTATGAGCCTATCGGTTACGAGGTTTATACTCTGTCGGCACAGAACGGCACCGGCGTGGAGGCTCTGCGTGAGCGTCTGCGTGGTAAAATCTGCGCTTTTGGCGGACCTTCGGGCGTAGGCAAATCGTCTACTATCAACGCTATCGACAGCAGCGTTGACCTGCGCACGGGCGAGGTTAGCGAAAAAATCGGCCGTGGCAAGCATACTACACGCTATGCACAGCTGCTGCCGTTTGACGAAGGCTATATTGCGGACACGCCGGGCTTCGGCAATCTGCTGCTGGAGGGCCTGACAGCCGAAATGGTGCTGGCCTCCTTCCGTGAGTTTGCCGATTATGAGGCAGGCTGCAGGTTCTGTCCCTGCACGCATACGCATGAGCCTGTCTGCGGTGTAAAGGATGCTGTGGCTGCAGGAAAGATTTCTGCCAGCCGTTATGAATCATATTTGACAATGTTAGCAGAGGTAAAACTCCTGCAAGAGAAAGAGGGAAGAAAATGATGATTAAAGTTGCTCCATCAATTTTATCTGCCGATTTTGCATATCTGGCGGACGAAATCAAAAAAATTGAAGCTGCCGGTGCCGACTGGGTACACATCGATGTTATGGACGGCCAGTTTGTACCTAACCTGACCTTCGGTGCTCCTGTAGTGAAAAAAATCCGTAAGGTAACCGACCTGTTTTTCGACTGCCATCTGATGGTAGAAAATCCGGAAAAATACATTGCCGATTTCAAGGCTGCCGGTGCCGACCAGATTGTTGTGCATGTAGAAACCACCAAGCATCTGCACCGCTGCATCCAGCAGATTAAGGCTGAGGGCATGAAGGCCGGCGTTGCGCTGAATCCCGCTACCAGCCTGGGTACGGTAGAAGAAATTCTGCCTTACGTTGATATGGTACTGCTGATGACCGTTAACCCCGGCTTCGGCGGCCAGAGCTTTATTGAAGGCGTAGTTCCGAAGATTGAGCGCCTGCATGCGATGATTACCGAGCGCGGCCTGAATGTGGATATTCAGGTTGACGGCGGCGTTAATGCCGAAACCTCAAAGCTGGTGAAGGCTGCCGGTGCCAACGTATTGGTAGCAGGCTCCTATGTTTACGGTGCTGAAGATACCGCTGCCGCTATTGCCAGCCTGAAATAGTATTCAGTGATTAGTGAACAGTAAATAGTGTTCGGAAAATAAGAAACACCGTCCTTTCCTGTTATCTGCAAAATTGCAGACTGGGAAGGACGGTTTTGTTTTGCTTTGGGTGTTATTTTTTTTCGCTATCGTTGGCTTTTTGCCAGATATACCATACTGCGAGTGAGCGCCAGGGGCGCCAGGTTTCCGTAAGCGTATTGATTTTGCCGCGTTTGGGAATTTCGCTCAGATTAAGCATTTTTTGCAGCTCTTTCTTGAAGATAAAGTCGGAACTGGGTACAACGTCCGTGCGGCACAGAGCCAGCAGCAGAAACATTTCGATAGTCCATTGGCCGAGGCCGCGGATTTGCATCAGCTGCTTGGTAATCTGGCCGTCGGTCATATCGTCGAACTTATCCATAGTTACGCTGCCGTTGATCACTGCTTCGGCAAAGCTGCGCAGGTAATCTATCTTTTGCTTAACAAGACCGATACTGAGCAGGTCCTCGGCGGAAGCAGCAAGTACTGCCTGCGGCGTAATAGGATTGCCGGTGAGGCCTTCGAGCTTTTTCATCAGCTGTTGGCTGACATCAGGCGGCAGCTGTTGGGCAATAATACCGGTCAGTAATATAGTAAAATAAACCTCTTTAGATTTTGGTTTTAACGGACAGGGCGAATAACGGTCAACTAACGGGGCGAGCTCTGGAACGTTTTCACGCAGATAGCGGTCACCGACGGACCAATCTGGGGTTTGGCACATAAGCATCCTCCTTTTATTTACTTCATTACAATATTATAATACGAAAACGGCGGTTAGACAAACGAAAAAATGCGAAATAATAGCAATAAAAGCAGTTTTCTATGAACGAAGTCGTTTGGATTTGCTTTTTCTTTAAATCATGAAGAAAAATAAAAAACGGCGGCAACGCAGATTAATATTTGCACTTTTTTCTTCAAAGCTGTATAATTAATCTGATTGACAATCTATATTTGTAATTAAAATGTAAGGAGACGATGAAATGTCTGAAGTCAGAGTAAGATTTGCTCCCAGTCCTACTGGGTATTTACATATTGGTGGTGCGCGTACTGCGCTGTTTAACTGGCTGTTTGCCCGCAAAATGGGCGGCAAGCTGATTCTGCGTATCGAGGATACCGATATTGAACGCCTGAAAGAGGATTCCGTAAGCCAAATCCTTACCAGCCTGAAATGGTTGGGCATCAATTGGGATGAAGGCCCGGAGGCCGGCGGCGAATACGGTCCTTACTATCAGTCCGAGCGCTTTGATATTTACAAAAAATATGCTCAGCAGCTGCTGGACGAAGGCAAAGCATACTACTGCTTCTGCACTACCGAGGATCTGGCTGCACAACGTGAAAAACAACGCGCTGCTAAGCAACCGTTCCGCTATGCACGTACCTGCCGTGATATTCCGGCAGAGGAGGCTAAAGCACGCATCGCTGCAGGCGAACCGTATTCCATCCGTATCAAGATTCCTGCCGAAGGCAGTATCACCGTGCATGATCTGATTCATGGCGAAGTTACCTTTAACATGGACCAGTTTGATGATTTCGTAATTGTAAAATCCAACGGTATTCCTACCTATAACTTCGCTGTTTGTGTCGATGACCATCTGATGGGCATGACTCACGTACTGCGCGCTGAGGAGCATCTTTCCAACACTCCGAAGCAGCTGCTGGTTTACGAAGCACTGGGCTGGGAACCGCCTAAGTTCGGTCATATGCCGATGATTCTGGCTATGGATCGTTCCAAGCTGAGTAAACGTCATGGTGCAACCTCTGTTGAAGAATTCCGCAGCCAAGGCTATCTGCCGGAAGCTATCATCAACTATCTGACTCTGCTTGGTTGGGGCCCCGGCGATGAACGCGAAATCTTCACTCTGGAAGAAACCGTTAAGCTGTTTGAGCTGGAGCAGATGAGCAAAAAGGCTGCTATTTATGACACCAAAAAGCTCACCTGGATGAACGGCCAATATCTGTCCGAGCTGCCGCTGGAAAAAATTCTGCCGGATGCTAAGCCCTTCTTCGTTAAAGACGGCCTGGTAACCGAAGAATGGTTCAACGATGCTGCCAACGAAGCATACTTTGAAAAGCTCGTAGACGTTGTACGTGTACGCGTTAAAACTCTGCAGGAGGTTGCCGATGCTTCAACATACTTCTTCAAGGATGTTGAAGAATATGATGAAAAGGGTGTAGCTAAGCACTTCAAGGCAGAAAATATTCCTGTACTGGAGCAGTGCATTGCAGCAATTAAGGCTGATGATGTATATGACCTGGCTTCTACCGAAGCAGCATACAATAAGATTGCTGCCGACAACGGTCTGGCTCTGGGCAAGGTTATCCATCCGACTCGTCTGGCTCTGACCGGACGCACCGTAAGCCCCGGTATGTTTGACGTTATGGTTCTGCTGGGCAAGGAAAGAACTTTGGCACGTCTGGAAAAGGCTGTTGAGTTCATTAAAAGTTTATGATTGTAAAATAGCGATTGGCGGCTAGTTTTAGCGCGATTGCTTTAATTAAGCAGGAGGGCTTTTCTTCCTGCTTAATTTTTACCAAGAGATTCAAGGCTTGGAACATTGTTTTTGGAAAGGAGCTGCAGGCTATGAAAATCCTGTTGACAACATTATTATGCTTATGCTTATCTCTGCCGGTTCTGGCAGACCAGCAGACTACGGTGCTTACCGAACAGACCTCTGTCGGCAAGGCAACGGCAATGCTGCCCTACATCGACGGCAGTAATTCCGCAGAGCTGGAAAAACAGGCCAACGCTTTGGTACGCGACGCTGCAGCTAAGCTGGTCAAGGAGGTAGGCGGTCAGGGAAGTGTAACCTATAAGGTGATGCTGAACCGTCCTAGCCTGGTAAGCCTGCTGCTGGAGGCAGACAACGGCGGACGCAAGGCGTACACCGGACTGAATCTTGATCTGACAACCGGCAAGGAGTTCGAGGTTACGTATTTCTTTGTAGATAACGATAACGTAAAAAATGCTTTGGGCAATTATGATAACGTGCTTTTCGGCGAAGAGGGCTTGTTTGTGCGCAGCAAGAAAAATGCTGCCTACAGTAGCTTTGTACCCTACAGGGATGTAGTTACCTCCCTGCGCATCGGCGAAGCGGGACGCCTGCTGCAGCTGGCGAAAATTACCGATAAGGCTGCAGGCAAAACACTGCGTCTGCCTGCAAGCGGACTTATGGCGTTGAAGCTGGACAGCAATCCTTCCACCGGCTACGGCTGGCAATTCAGCTGCAGCTCACCGGCAGTAAGCAAGGTAGGCAGCTCGTTTACCATTCCGCGCGCTGATGAGGAAAGAATGGGTGCGCCCGGCGTTGAAATTCTGGTGCTGGCGGTTACTAAGCCCGGTACCTACAATATCCGCATGGATTACAAGCGCTCTTGGGAAAAAATGAGCCTGCAAAGCTTTAACTTTATCGTTATCGCAGAATAAGCTAGAGGATGTGTTTATGGAAAAAGCATCAGTTTCTGTAAAAATATATAATAGTACCTATGCATTAACGACCTCTGCTTCCGAAGAACAGGTGCTGAAAATAGCAGCAGAGGTAGACAGAAGAATGCAGGAGCTGGCAGAAAGCAAAAAGCTGCTGCAGACAGATAAAATAGCCATCTGGACGGCGCTCGACCTGGCTGCAGACAGACTGGAGCTGCAGGAAAAATACGCTGCGCTGCAGCAGGAAATGCAGCAGCAATCTGTGGCGGCGGAGCAGAAAATGCAGGAAAAATGCGCTGCGATGGAGCAGGAGCTGCAGCAAAAGTGCGCAGCAGCGGAGCAGAAAATACAGGAAAAATATGCTGCGCTCGAGCAGGAAATGCAGCAAAGAAATGCTGTGCTGGTAGAAGAGCTGCAAAGCCTGCAGGCCAGATACGACAGACTGCTGGCAGCAGTGCGTGAAAGGTAGATAACATATGGAAAAGAAAACAATAGAACTGCTTGCTCCCGCAGGCAGCTGGGAAGCATTGGAGGCAGCGGTAAACGCCGGCGCCGATGCTGTATATATGGGCGGTAAAGCCTTTGGCGCACGTGCCTATGCCAGCAATTTTGATGAAGAGGAAATGGCTAAGGCGGTGTATTTTGCGCATATGCACCATGTGCGCCTGTATATTACCGTCAATACGTTGGTTGATGACAGCGAGCTGGAGGCTTTATCCGCTTACCTGCTGTTTTTGAATAACGTAGGCGTAGACGGACTTATTGTGCAGGACTTGGGCGTTATACGTCTGGCGCAGAAAATTGTGCCGGAGCTGCCGCTGCATGCCAGCACGCAGATGAGCATTACCAACAGCAGCGGTGTAGACTTTGCTATGGGCGCAGGCATGGAGCGCAGCGTATTGGCGCGCGAGCTGAGCCTGAAGGAAATCGGTGCAGCCTGCAGCCGCGGCAGTGAAATCGAAACCTTTATTCACGGTGCTCTGTGCGTATGCTACAGCGGACAATGCCTGATGAGCAGTCTTATCGGCGGCCGCAGCGGTAACCGCGGACGCTGTGCCCAGCCTTGCCGTTTACCGTATAAGCTGCTCAACGCGAAGGATGAAGATATGCTGCAGGGCAAGGATGCAGGCCAGTATCTGCTGAGCCCGAAGGATATGAATACCTTGAGCATTCTGCCGCAGCTGATTGACGCAGGCGTTGTGTCCTACAAAATCGAAGGACGCATGAAGCGCCCGGAATATGTTGCGGTAGTAGTAGATGCTTACCGCCGGGCGATTGACAGCTATCTTGCCGGTGACTATAACGTGCCGGAAGAAGATTTGGCGAATATCGAGCAAATCTTCAATCGTGACTTTACCACCGCTTATTTGGAGCGTCGTCCCGGTCGCACAATGATGAGCGACCGCCGTCCCAACAACCGCGGTGTGCTTATCGGCCGTGTAGCTAAGCTGGATAAAAACCGCAATAAGGCAGTTATCAAGCTGGATAAGGAGCTGCATCTGGGTGACGGACTGGAATTCTGGGTAAGCGTAGGCGGACGTGTAGGCACAACCGTTACGGATATGCTGTGCGGCGGCAATAGCGTGCAGAGCGCGGCCCCTGGCCGGCAGGTAACGATTGACGTGCCTAACGGTGTACGCTTGAATGACCGTGTTTTCCGTACTCTCGACAGCAGACTGATGAGCTATGCGCAGCAGTTCTTCGGACCGGACGCAAAAAAACGTATTCCGGTAGATGCCGTAGTTACTGCACGTCTGGGCGAGCCTATGACCGTTACGCTGACGGATGATGAAGGCAACGTCGGCTACGGCGAAACCGATTTTATCGTAGAGGCAGCACGCAAGCGTGCGCTGGATGAGGCCGGTGTGCGCAAGCAGCTGGACCGCCTCGGTACGACCGAATATTTCCTGAACAGCCTGTGCTTTGAGCATGACGAAAATGTCATGGTGCCGATGAGCGAAATGAACGAAGCACGCCGTATGGCATGCGAGGCACTGGATGCAGCGCGTCTGAATGCCTTCGCACCGGCGCGCACAGCGGTGCACAGCTTCAGCGAGCAATTAGTGCCGCAGGCACATAAGGCCAAGCAGCATGAATCCGTTCTGGTAGTGCATTGCGACAGCGTTGAGAAGGTCAATGCTGCGCTGCAGGCAGGTGCTGAACGCATTCTCTTCGGCGGTGACTGCTTTAACCATCAGCTGCCGTCCGAGGCGGATTATGCCAAGGCTGCCAAGCTGGTGCGCAAGGCAGGCCGTCAGCTGGCCTTTGCTACACCGCGTATCATCAAGGAAGCACAGCTGGCATATTTCGACAAGCTCTTTACCCTGTGGGAGGAGATGCAGCCTGATTTTGTTTATATCAACAACAACGGCTTGTGGCCTTTGGCGAAGAAGCATGCTGCGCTTAATTTGGTAGCAGATATGTCTTTGAACATCTTCAACAGCCAGACACTGCAGTTCTGGCAGGAACAGGGCGCTGCAGGTGCAGTGCTCAGCCCCGAGCTGACCATGGCGCAGGTAGAGCATCTTGTGAGCGTCAGCCCGTTGCCGTTGGAGTGCATGATTCAGGGACGTTTGGAAATGATGGTTTCCGAATACTGTGTAGGCGGCAGCTTCCTGGGTGCGCTGGATAAGGGTGCCTGCAAGTTTAACTGTGCAGAGCCTTTGTTCTTGGGTGACCGCAAGGATGCACGCTTCCCGATTGTTACGGACCAGTTCTGCCGCATGCATATTCTGAATGCGCATGAGCTTTCGATGACTGCCAATGTGCAGCACATGGCGGAAGCAGGCGTAGCGGCGCTGAGAATTGACGGCCGTGATTACGATGCGGCACGTCTGGGCGAACTTGTGGCGCTGTACCGCAAGATTCTCGGCGGTGCGGTGGAGGCACCGGAAAATCTGCCGGGTACTACAAGAGGCCACTATTTCAGAGGCGTAATGTAAAAGCAAATGTCAGCTTGCGAAGCTGAATAAATTGAATAAGCCAAGGCCCCTGTCGGAAATCGCCGGCAGGGGCTTTTTGTCGCATGTACAATTTGTTTGGCCAAGCAATTTTATATGCTTAATTATAAAAATCAGAGATAGTTTTCAGGCTATAGCAATCATATGCAACAGAAAAATTTGCCTGCATCTTTCCGTTCCTGCCCAATCTATGATATAATACTAAAGTTATAGAGAAAAAAGACCTTATGGTCAGAAGATAAATTTTAGAGGAAAAGAGGAATGTGAAATGACAAATGGATTTGCAGCCTTAAAGGTTTGTGCCCACACCGTAGAGCAGCTTCAGAAAATGGGCATTAAAAAGCCGATGCCGGTACAGGAGCAGGCTATACCGGCGCTGTTTGCCGGACGTGATGTAATCGCCCGTGCGCAGACAGGCACTGGCAAAACACTGGCGTTCTTAGTGCCGCTGGCAGAAAAAATCGATACTGCCAAAAGCTATGTGCAGGCTTTGGTAATTACGCCTACGCGCGAGCTGGCGCAGCAGATTGCCACCGAAATGAAAAAAATCCTGGGCGAAAGCGATATCAAAGTGCTGGCTGTTACCGGCGGACGCGATTTCGAAACGCAAAAATATAAGCTGGAGGGACGCAGCCATGTGCTGATCGGTACTCCCGGCCGTCTTTTGGACCACATCCGCAAGGGCAACACCAACCTTGGCGGTGTGCGCTATCTGGTACTGGACGAGGTTGACGAAATGCTGCAGCAGGGCTTTATGGATGAAGCGCTGGAGCTGATTGCTATGACCGCGCCGGAGCATCAGACGATGCTTTGCTCCGCAACTCTGTCGGAAGAAGTGCGCAAGCTGGGACGCAAGCTGACGAAAAACTGCGCGCTCATTGATATCAACCCGGATCAGGCTACAGTTGAGAAAATCAAACAGGTTTGCCTGAAAACAACCGATGAATACAAGAATAAGGCTGTGGCAGCGCTCATTGACCGCCTGAACCCGTATCTGATGATTGTTTTCTGCATGAGCAAGGAGCGCACTAAGGAGTTGGGCGACTGGCTGGGCATGCAGGGCTATAACGTTGATGTGCTGCATGGCGAAATGTCTCCTGCAAAGCGCAAAACTGTTATGAAGGCCTTCCGTGATGCTAAGATTCAGATTCTGGTTGCCAGCGACCTGGCTGCCCGCGGTTTGGACGTTGAGGGTGTAACCCATGTTGTAAACTACGATATTCCGCATGATGTCGACTGGTATGTTCACCGCATCGGCCGTACAGGCCGTGCAGGCAATGAGGGCGAAGCAATTACGCTTTATACTGCCGACGAGGTTAAATGGCTGCGTAATATCGAAACCAAGCTGGGTATTTTGATGGAACGCCAAAATCTGGAGGGTGGTGTTGTGGCACGCCGCGTCGCTGTGGCTGCCAAAAAGAAAAAGTCCGCAGGACCTAAGCGCGGACGCAATTCCGTTGTTGATAAGCGCAAGGCTCCCAAAACCGGCAGTAACCGCCGTCAGGGTGCTAAAAAAGGCAAATAAGCCTGCTTATAATTTTTAATAATAATTATGGATGCTTCTCTTGCTTTACAGAGAGGCATCCATTTTTCTTATGCCGTAGAAGAATGTAACTTATGAGCCAATGTGCATTTTTTCTCTTTTCAAGTATAGAAAAAATATGGTAAAATATAATGGAATAAGTATGCAATAAAAAAAGAACAGGAGGGCAGTATATGTTGACAATTCGTGAATATAAGCAGGCAACAACTCTGGAGGAGGCGTGGCAGCTGAACCAGAAGCGCCCTAACCGCTTGCTTGGCGGTATGCTGTGGATGCGCCTGAGCAAGAGCAATGTGCAGACAGCTATTGATTTGTCGGCTTTAGGCCTGGATACAATAGAGGAAACAGAAACGGAATTCCGCATCGGTGCGATGGTGAGCTTGCGCCAACTGGAGCTGCATGAAGGCTTTACCGCCTACAGTGAGGGAGCAAATAAGGAGGCGCTGCGCCATATTGTAGGTGTGCAGTTCCGCAATCTTGCTACCGTCGGCGGCAGTGTGTTCGGACGCTTCGGATTTTCGGATGTGCTGACCTTGCTTTTGGTGATGGACAGCTATGTGGAATTATACAAGGGCGGTATTGTGCCGCTGGCAGATTTTGTGAATATGCCGTATGACAGAGATATTCTGGTGCGCGTTATTGTTAAAAAGACAGCAGCGCATTACAGCTATAAATCCGTGCGCATCAGCAAAACCGACTTTCCGGTGCTGACCTGCGCGGCGGCGTTGACGCAGGAAGGCGTGCAGGCTGCAGTGGGCGCACGTCCGGCGAAGGCTGCACTGGTGAAGGATGCAGAGCAGCTCGCAACTCTGCCTATGACTGCCGAGAAGGCGCAGGCCTTTGCGGAATATGCTGCAGGCTTACTGCCGACGGAAACCAATCCGCGCGGCAGTGCTGCGTATCGTACACACCTGATTAAGGTGCTGACAGCAAGATGTTTAACAGAACTGGGAGGTAAGGCCTGATGGAGATAACCTTAACCTTAAATGGCAAAAAGCTGACCCGTATGGTGGAGGCTGATACAGTTTTACTCGATTTTCTGCGCAAGGAAGGCTGCTACAGCGTGAAGCGCGGCTGTGACACTACCAACTGTGGTTTGTGCACTGTATTTATGGATAATAAGCCGGTGCTTTCCTGTGCTATCCTGGCAGCGCGTGCCGCAGGCCACAGCATTGTGACTATGGAAGGAATGCAGCAGGAGGCAGCGGAATTCGGTGCCTTTATTGCCGACCAGGGCGCGGAGCAGTGCGGCTTCTGCAACCCCGGCATGATTATGAACGCTATCGCGCTGCTGCGTGAAAACAGCGAGCCTACGGAAGAAGAAATCAAGGAATTTTTGGCAGGCAACCTGTGCCGTTGCTCCGGCTATGAGGGACAGCTGCGCGGAATTCAGAATTTCATCGCCTGGAAAAAAGCTCAGGCGCAGGCATAAGGAGGGGAGCTGCAGATGAAAATAGTTAACCAATCCTACCGCAAAAAGGATGCTATGCAGCTGGTGACAGGCCAGCCTGTCTACACCGATGACCTGGTGCCGAACGACTGCCTGCTTGTCAAGGTGCTGCGTTCTCCGCATGCGAATGCTATTATTGAAAGCATCAACACCGCGATTGCAGCCAAGGTGCCTGACATCGAAGCAATTTATACCTGGGAGGACGTGGACCAGGACGGCGAGCGCTGCACCTATGCAGGCCAGACCTATCCCGAACCGAGTCCTTATGACCGTCTGCTGCTCGACCGTCATGTACGCTTTGTGGGTGACATTGTGGCGATTGTTGCCGGCAAAACGGAAAAGGCTGTCGATAAGGCGCTGTCTTTGATTAAAGTAAAATATCAGCTGCTGGACGCAGTGCTTGACTTCCGTACTGCGCTGGATAACCCTGTGCTCGTGCATCCCGAGGATACCTGGAAGGCTCACTGCCCGGTTGGCGCCGATAATAAGCGCAACCTGTGTGCCCATGAGGTTATCGAGGATGGCGAGGTTGATAAGATTCTGGCGGAATGCGATGTTGTTATCGACCAGACAACTCATACCAAGGCTGTGCAGCAGGATATGATGGAGCCTTTCGTAACCTATTGCTCCATTGATACCTACGGCCGTTTGAATGTCCTTAGCTCTACGCAGATAGTTTTCCACTGCCGCCGCATTATTGCCAACGCGTTGCATATCCCCAAAACTATGGTACGCGTAGTTAAACCGCGTGTAGGTGGCGGCTTCGGCGCTAAGCAGAGCTGTGTCAGCGAAATGTATCCGGCTTTTGTTACCTGGAAAACAAAAAAGCCTAGTAAGATGATTTTCTCGCGTTACGAATGTCATATAGCTTCCAGCCCGCGCCATGAGATGGAGGTGCGCGTGCGTCTGGGCGCTACCAAAGAAGGCAAAATCCGCGCGATTGATTTATATACTCTTTCCAATACCGGTGCTTACGGCGAGCACGGTCCTACGACCGTCGGCCTTTCCGGTCACAAGTCTATTCCTCTGTACCGTACCGAGGCCTTCCGCTTCGGCTTTGACGTAGTTTACACCAACCTGCAGGCTGCAGGCGCATACCGCGGGTACGGTGCTCCTCAGGGCATCTTTGCCGTAGAATCCGCTGTGAACGAGCTGGCAGCACGCCTGAAGATGGACCCGATTAAGCTGCGTGAGATGAATATTACGCGTGAGGGCGATATTATGCCTGCTTATTACGGTGCGCCCAACACAAGCTGCGCGTTGGACCGCTGCCTGGAGCAGGTACGCGAGATGAGCGGCTGGGAGCAGAAGTTCCCGCTGCAGCAGCTGCCTGACGGCAAGGTACGCACAATGGGCGTGGCTATTGCGATGCAGGGCAGCTCCATTCCTTACTGCGACGTCGGCGGTGCTACCCTCAAAATTAACGACGAGGGACATTACACACTGCTGATCGGTGCTGCCGATATGGGCACCGGCTGCGATACCGTTCTGGCACAGATGGCAGCAGAGGTTTTGGAATGTGATTACGATAACATTACCGTATTCGGTGCGGATACCGATGCTTCTCCCTATGACTCCGGTTCCTACGCATCAAGTACAACATATATTACAGGTAAGGCCGTAGAAATCTGCGCACAACGTTTGCGTGGTAAGATTTGCCAGCTGGGCGCACGCCTGCTGGAATGCGGCACGGACCAGGTTGTTTTTGACGGACGCGAGGTGCGTGATACTGTCAGCGACAAGGCTGTAAGCCTCTTTGATATCGCCACTGCTTCTATGGTGAATAACGATATCGCTCTGGAAGAAACCGTGGAGCAGAACAGTGTGCTGTCCCCGCCGCCGTTTATGGCCGGTGTGGCCGAAGTAGAAACCGACCTGCTGACAGGCGAAGCGCAGGTAGTGAATTTCTACGCATCTGTTGACTGCGGTACTCCGGTTAACCCGCATCTGGCTAAGGTGCAGACCGAAGGCGGCATTCTGCAGGGTATCGGCATGGCGCTGATGGAAAACGTAACCTACAGTCCTAAAGGTCGTATTTACGAAAACTCTTTCATGCAGTACAAGGTTCCCTGCCGTGAGGATATCGGTCATATCTATGTTGACTTTGCCAGCAGCTATGAGGAAAGCGGTCCCTTCGGTGCCAAATCCGTTGGCGAGCTGGTAATCAATACACCTGCTCCGGCGATTGCCGACGCAATTTATCAGGCAACCGGCAAACGCTTTATGACTTTGCCGATTACCCCGGAAAAAATTGCTATGGGCGTTGACGAAGAATAAGATTTTAATAAGCTGAAAACAAATGTGGTTGCAAAACCACATTTGTTTTGGCAAGCGTTATTCTCGGGTGAGAATGACGCTGGGGACAGCCCCCTTCCGCCTCACTGCGTTCGGCACCTTCCCTATACTAAGACCAATTTTTCATAAAATGAAAAATGCTGGTCGTGTTATACTCGAAGAGTGCAAGGGGCAGGCAAGAAGGACAGCAGAACACAAACAGGTTAGCTCAAAGCCTTAACGAGCAATTAATATATCGTGTAGCGAATAAAAATTTTAGCAAATGAGTGTCTGGCACCATAGAAGTGTCGCAACTGTTTGAGCGCTAAGCCAACTACTTTAGTATAATTTATTTGCATAGCGCGAGTTTTGCGGCACTTCGTCCTGTTTCCACACGAAATTTGCGTTGTGCCCTATGGCACAGGAAAATTTTTTCTGAGCGAAATGATATTTAATTGCGACGCACATAACCACCTTTCACCTCACTGTGTTCGGCACCTTCTCCAAGGGGCAGGCGAGAAACTAACAGCTTTTTACTAATTTCAATTCACGTAAAAAAGGACTACAATCATGCACGACCAATACAACCGTAAAATAGATTATCTGCGCATATCCCTTACCGACCGCTGCAACCTGCATTGCCGCTATTGTCAGCCGGAGGTGAGTGAGCATGTGCCGCATAATGAAATATTGCGCTACGAAGAGCTTTTGCGCATTTGCCGCGCTGCGCTGCAGCTTGGCATCCGCAAATTCAAAATCACCGGCGGCGAGCCTTTGCTGCGCAAGGGCTGCAGTGATTTTATTGCCAACCTGAAGCAGCTGGAGGGCGCGGAGCAGGTGACGCTGACAACGAACGGCACGTTGCTGTCAAATCAGCTGCCTGCGCTTATCGCGGCAGGTGTGGACAGCATCAACGTGAGCCTGGACACGCTGGATGCAGCGTATTATACAGAGCTTACCGGCGGCAGCCTGGACAGCGTTCTGCAGGCATTGCAGGAGCTGCAGTCTGCAGGGATACCGTTCAAGCTGAACTGTGTGCCCCTTGCAGAAAACGGTCCGGCCGATATTATGCAGTTGCTAAAGCTGGCGCACAGGTATAACGCACCACTGCGCTTTATTGAGCTGATGCCGCTGGACTGCAACGCTAATCTGCGAGGAGTGAGCGGCAACGAAATCCGCAGTCTGCTGGAGCAGGCAGGTTTACAGCTGCAGCCCGATGCGCAGCGCTACGGCAACGGTCCTGCAAGCTACTGGCGCATTAGCGGTTATGCAATGCCGGTGGGCTTTATCGAACCGCTGCACAATAAATTCTGCGCTGTCTGTAACAGGGTGCGTCTTACATCCGTAGGCATGCTGAAGCCCTGTCTTTACAGTGACGCGGGCATGAACCTGAAGCACTTGCTGCGTGACGGCGCAAGTGATGCGGATTTGCTGCAGGCTATGCAGGAGATTATTTACGCCAAGCCTGCGGGACACAGCTTTGATGTAAAAGCAGCGCGCTTTAATATGAGCCAGATTGGCGGATAAATACAGGCTTTGAAGGAGCAGACAATGAGTGAATTTACACATTTTGATGCTGCGGGCAATGCTCTGATGGTGGATGTCAGCGACAAGGCTGACACCGCGAGGGTTGCAGTGGCGCAGGGGAAAATCTGCGTAAGCAGAGAAATATATGAAAAGATTGTTGCCGGCAGTATGGCTAAGGGTGATGTGCTGGGCGTAGCACGTGTTGCCGGAATTATGGCAGCCAAGCGCACCAGTGAGCTAATTCCGCTGTGCCATCTGCTGCAGCTGACGAAGTGCACGGTAGATTTTGAGCTGTTGGCGGAAAACGGCAGCTACGCTGTACAGACACAGTGCCTGGTCAAGACTACGGGCAAGACAGGCGTGGAGATGGAGGCGCTGACAGGCGTGCAGATTGCCTTGCTGACGATTTACGATATGTGCAAGGCCGTGGATAAGGCGATGGTGATTACAGATGTGCATCTGCTGAGCAAAGCAGGCGGAAAGAGTGGTGATTTTGTATGGAAGCAAGCATCAGAGGCATAATCAAGGCTGTGTGTATCAGCGAAAAGAAGGGTACGGAAAAGCATCCTGTGAATGAGATTGTCCTTAAAGAAAATTTCGGCATCGAGGGTGATGCTCACGCCGGCAAATGGCATCGTCAGGTGAGTTTGCTGAGTGCGGAAAAGGTGGATGAATTCAATGCGCGCGGCGGTGATGCCGCTATCGGTGCCTTCGGTGAAAATATTTTGGTAAGCGGCATCGACTTCAAAAAGCTGCTGGTAGGCAGCATCATGCGCAGCGGTGAAGTAGTGATGAAGCTGACGCAGATTGGCAAGGAATGCCACAGCCATTGCACGATTTTTGCACGTGTGGGCGACTGCATTATGCCACGTGAGGGCGTTTTTGCTACGGTAGAGCATGGCGGCGTTCTGCGCAGTGGCATGGAGCTGGAAGTGACGCTGCCAGCAGCCGACGCACCCTTGCGTGCGGCGGTAATGACACTTTCAGATAAGGGTGCCGCGGGTGAGCGTGTTGATACCAGCGGGCCTAGGGCAGCAGAGCTATTGGCGGAAGCAGGCTACGAAATTGTAGAGCAGGTTTTGCTTCCCGATGCGCAGAAGAAAATAGAACGTGAGCTGATGCGTCTTGCGGACAGCAGACAGGTGGATCTGATTATCACCACAGGCGGCACGGGCCTCTCACTGCGCGATGTTACACCGGAGGCAACAATGGCGGTGGCTACACGCAATGTGCCCGGTATCGCGGAGACCATCCGTGCGGAATCGCTGAAGATTACGCGGCGGGCAATGCTGAGCCGCGGCGTGAGCGTAGTGCGCGGACAGACGCTGATTGTGAATCTTCCCGGAAGCACCAAAGCGGTGGAGGAAGCGCTGGCAATCGTTTTGCCGCAGCTGGAGCATGGACTGCGTATCCTGAAGGGCAGCGCCCATGACTGTGCGAGAAAATGAGCGCAATAGACTGGTCACCGCTGTGGATTTCGCTGCGCACTGCGGCAGCAACAATCGTCATAGTTTTCTTTATCGGCGTAATTATTGCCTGGTGGGTGGAACGGCTGCAGAGCCAAATCCTGAAGATTTTTGCCGACGCTGTAATAACACTGTCGATGGTGCTGCCACCTACGGTAGCAGGCTTCTTTTTACTGTATTTTTTTGGCAACAACCGCTTTTTGGGCCAGCTTATTTATCAGCTGACAGGTATAAAAATAGCCTTCAGCTGGTTGGCAACAGTGCTGGCAGCAGCGGTAATTTCGCTGCCGCTCATGTACCGTAGTGCGCGCGGTGCCTTGTCGCAGGTTGACAATGGCATGCTGGAGGCGGCGCGTTCGCTTGGCATGACGGAATGGCGTATCTTTTGGCGTATTCATCTGCCTAATGCGCTGCCCGGTATTATCGCAGGTGGTCTGCTTGCCTTTGCCCGCGGTCTGGGCGAGTTCGGTGCCACGGCGATGATTGCCGGCAATATCGCAGGACGTACACGCACACTGCCGCTGGCAGTTTATTCTGCCGTAGCGGCAGGCGATTGGGATGCCGCAGGCTGGTATGTGGCCGTAATTGTGGGCATCTGCCTTTTGGTAGTTATCGGTCTTAATGTCTACTTATATAAAACAAAACAACAACAGGGGGAGTAAAATGAAAAAACTCTTATGCTTAGTATTTTCTTTGATGTTAGCTGTTATGGCTGCAGGCTGCGGCGGCGGTGATAAGCAGGCTGCTGCTCCGCAGGCAGGCAAAACACTGCGTCTGGTAGCTGCTGCCAGCATGGAAAAGGTCTTTACGCAAAAGCTTATTCCGTTGTATCAGCAAAAACATCCGGAAATCAAAATCGAGGGCGTATATGATGCCAGCGGCAAGCTGCAGGCACAAATTGAAAGCGGCCTGGCAGCTGACGTATTTATTTCTGCGGCCAACAAGCAGATGAACGCACTGAGCGACAAGGGCTATATGGATAAGAGCACGGTGAAGCCGCTGCTGGAAAACAAGCTGGTGCTGATTGTGCCTAAAAGCGGCAGCGAAATCAAAGGCTTTAATGATTTCAGCAAGGCTAAGCATCCTGCAATCGGCGATCCTGCCAGCGTTCCTGCAGGCCAATATGCTGAAGAAGCACTGTCCAAGCTGGACCAGTGGGATGCGATTCAGTCCAAAGTAAGCCTTGGTACTAACGTAACACAAGTGCTGAACTGGGTTGCCGAAGGCAGTGCCGATGCAGGCCTTGTTTACGCTACTGATGCAGCACTCTTGAAGGATAAGGTTACTGTTGTGGCCGAAGCTCCGGCAGGCTCCTTAAAGAAGCCGGTAATTTATCCTATCGGCGTGTTGGCGAAGGCTCCGCAGGCTGAGGCTGCTAAGGATTTTGCGGCCTTCCTGCAGACAGAAGAAGCTATGAAGAGTTTTGCCGCCTACGGCTTTGCGCAGGCTAAATAAGAGGTAGATAAGCATGAAATTAATTCGTACTGAAGATGCGGTCGGCAGTGTTCTCTGCCATGACCTGACACAGATTATCAAGGGCGTTACGAAGGATGCCGTATTCCGCAAGGGCCATGTGGTGCAGCCAGAGGATATTCCGGTGCTGCTTTCCATCGGTAAGGAGCATTTATATGTGTGGGAAGCCGACGAAAACATGCTGCATGAAAATGATGCCGCACGCATTTTGTGCGACATCTGTAAAAACACTATGATGGATGAATCGCCTGTGAAAGAGGGCAAGATTGAGCTTGCCGCCGCTGCTGACGGTCTGTTCAAGGTAGACGGCGCGCGTCTGCGCCTGGTGAACAGCTTCGGACAGATGATGATTGCGACGCGTCACGGCAATACGCCGGTGAAGAAGGGCGACAAGCTCTGCGGTACGCGCATTATTCCGCTGGTTATCGAAAAGGAAAAGATGCAGCGTGTGCGTGAGCTGTGCGGTAATGAACCGCTGCTGCAGCTTTTGCCGTATAAAATCAAAAAGGCTGCCGTGCTGGCGACCGGCAGTGAGGTTTTCCACGGACGCATTAAGGATACCTTTACCCCCGTGCTGGAGGAAAAACTGGCTGAGTTCAATGTGGAGTTAGTTTATAAGCAGGTGCTGGATGACAAACTGGAGCAGATTGCCGCTGCGATTAAAACTGCGATTGAGGAAAAGGGCGCGGAAATGGTGCTTTGCACCGGCGGCATGAGCGTTGACCCGGATGACCGCACACCGCTCGCAATCAAAAATACCGGCGCACGCATTGTTTCCTATGGCGCACCGGTGCTTCCGGGCGCCATGTTTTTGCTATCCTACTACGGTGAAAAGCAGGTGCCTGTTATGGGCTTGCCGGGCTGCGTAATGTACGCTAAGCGCACGATTTTCGACCTGGTGCTTCCGCGCGTGCTGGCCTGTGACCTTGTCACTGCCGACGAGCTGGCGGCCTTGGGCGAAGGCGGTTTGTGCCTGAATTGCGCTGTGTGCACCTATCCTGCCTGCGGTTTTGGCAAGGGGTGGTAAAATGACCTATGCAGAGCCGCAGCATTATCATGTGAAGGTGCGCGTGTATAACGAAAGCATTGATTTCGGCAAGGGCGTAGCGGAGCTTTTGCAGCGCATTGAGGCCACCGGTTCGCTGAGTGCTGCCTACAAGGCTATGGGTATGTCGGCCAGCAAGGCGTGGAAGATTCTGCGGCGTGCGGAGGCAGACCTGGGCTTTGCGCTGGTCAGCAGCACGGCAGGCGGTAAAAGCGGTGGCAGCAGTGTGCTGACGCCGGAGGGACGCTTGCTGCTTGAGCGGTATACAGCCTTCAATGCAGAGGTGCAGTTGGCGGCGGCGCAGGCCTTCGCCAAGTATTTCAAATAACATAAAGCTTGTGGCAGTACGGGGAATTTTCCTTGTACTGCCTTTGTTTATATAGTTTGTATTTTCTTGACGCAGATTAGTAAAGAGGCTATAATATAAACATCTAGTAAATAGCAACAAGTATCAGATATGGAGGCTTTGCCAACTTCCTTCCGCTGTGTATAGGCGGATGATGAGCTTGCGATTTGCCGCAAAAAAATTGCAGCGTTATTTTTTTGAAAGAAGGTTTAAGTATGAGTATTTTTGCCGGAGCTGTTGATTATTTTGTTAAGGGTGGTCCCTGCATGTGGCCGCTGCTGATGTGTTCCTTTGCCGCTATTGCTATTGGTGTGGAACGATATCTTTTCTATAAGAAGGCTATTTCCGGAGAAAAGTTCGCGAGCAGCTTCTGCCGCATGATGAATGACTTTAATCTGGTTGGCGCCAGTGAGCTGGCAGAGCAGAGCAAGGGCGAGGCTGCTGCCATGGCTAAGGAGATTCTGGATATTAAGGGTGACCTCGGACAGCGTCTGGAAACTATTGTCTATACCAAAGCTGACCGCATCATCGACAGCCTGGAAAAGAATATCAACTATCTGAGCGTTGTTATCGGCCTTTCACCGATGCTCGGTCTGCTCGGTACGATTACCGGTATGATTTCTTCTTTTAATGCTTTGAACGAAAGAACTCAGAACCCGATGGCTGTTACCGCAGGTATCGGCGAAGCGCTGATTACTACCGTTTTCGGCCTGTGCATTGCTATTATGGGTATGTGTATCCATGCTTATCTTACAAGTAAAATCAAAACCGAAACTCTGAATATCAACGAAGTAGCGGATACACTGGTTGATATTTTCAAAGCTAACGAGCAGAGCAAATGAGGGGCGGTGTTGAAAAATGCGCAGACGTCGTAAAAGAGAGCTTACTCCACCGTCGATAATGCTCAGTCCGATGATTGACATGATTTTCCTGTTGCTGGTATTTTTCATTGTCAGCACTATGTATATGAGCGAGGTCAAGACGATTCCTATCCGCCTGCCGATTGCTAAGCATTCGGAGAATGTCAGCAAGAGTAACTTTAATGTAACAATCAAAAAGGACGGCAGCCTTTATCTTGATGAAAATAAAATCGAGATGGATATGCTGGTTCAGAATGCTGCGATTGAAAGCAAGCATGATTCCTCCTTCTCGGTTATTATCAGAGCGGAGGACGAAGCTCCCTATAAAACTATTATCCAGCTGATGGATAAAATGAAGGGAGCAGGTGTCACACGCTTCGGTTTGGCTACGGATACAGGTGAGAGCAAATGAAGGATGAACAAAAGCGATTTGGCAAGGGCTTTGCCGTAGCTCTGGCTGTGCATCTTGTTCTTGCCGCCGGCCTTGGCATTTTCGGCTACCGCTTTGTGCATACGCCTCCGGAAATTTTGGAGGTTTCGCTGGAGAGCGGCGGTGGCGGCGCTGAAGCTCAGGAGGAAGAAATCGAACAGGAGGAGCAGCAGGAAGAGCCTGTCATCCAAAGTCTGGAGGATATTATTGACCAAAAGCTGAAGCCTAAACCGCAAAAGAAAGTTGTCAGGAAAAAGGCGACTGCAGCCCCCGGACCGAAGGCTCCTGCCGGTAATCCTACCGGTAACGGTACAGGCACAGGTACGGACAGCGGAACAGGCAGTGGCAGCGGCAGTGGTAATGGTAGCGGCAGCGGCGAAGGCCGCGGTGTGCCGGTAAAACCGCCACGCCTGCTGCGCGAGGTTGCACCTGTATATCCTGCGTCCGCACGCAACAGCGGTGCTACCGGTGTGGTAACGGTACGTATTCTGGTAGGTGCCGACGGCAGTGTAGAGGATGTAACGGTAGTCGGTTCCTCCGGCAACAGCGCTATGGATAGCAGCGTTGTAACTGCGGTCAACAAATGGCGTTTCAGTCCTGCCAAAGATAAGTACGGTCAGAACGCACGCTGTCGCGTTACGCGTGCGGTAAGCTTTAACTTAAGATAAAAATTATACGCAGATGCTTTTATGCAAAAAGCTGCCGTCTCCGGTTTAGGCCGGGGCTGGCAGCTTTAATTTTCCGGGAGAAATATCGAGTTTAAGAAGATGATTATACCGATGCAAAAGAAAAAAACACGGGCATTATGCACCGTGTTTTTTTCTGCCTTGTGTCTCACGGAAGGAGTGAGACGAAGTGGAAGGGATTAGATAAATACCAAAATCATCGGCTAATATTTTATTAGCTGTTTATATTATACTCCTCAGCAAATCAGCTTGTCTAATAAGGAGTCAGCATAACAGTTATTTCGCTTTGTTCAGATTTCTGTATTTCGTTACGAAGAGGGCGATGCGCTCCAGCGCCTTATGCAGGATTTCTTCGCTGTAAGCATAGGAGCAGCGGATATAGCCTTCGCCGCCGGCACCGAAGATGTTGCCGGGGATTACGAGAACTTCCTGCTCCTCCAGCAGCTTTTCAACAAATTCCATGCTGGAAAGGCCGGTTTCCTTGATGCAGGGGAAAACATAGAAGGCGCCTTTGGGCTCATACAGCGGCAAACCCATCTTGTGGAAGCCGTCAATCATAATCTGACGGCGGCGGCTGTATTCGGCAACCATATTGTCAACGTCCTGACGGCAGTATTTCAGTGCCGCAATCGCGCCGTACTGTGCTGTAACGTTGGGGCAGAGCACAACATACTGATGCAGGATGTTCATAGCGTTGATGATTGCTGCCGGTGCCATGATATAGCCAAGACGCAGGCCTGTCATAGCGTAGGCTTTGGAGAAGCCGTTGAAAATGATGGTGCGGTCGCGGAATTCTGGGAAGGAGGTGAACATGGTGTGCGTTTTGCCACCATAGGTAAGATGAGCATAAAGCTCGTCGCTGATGACAATCAGGTCATGCTTTACAGCCCAATCACCGATAGCCTTAATCTGCTCCTTGCTCATAATAGCGCCGGTCGGGTTATTGGGATAACCAAGCATAATAGCTTTGGTCTTGGGCGTAACAGCCTTTTCCAGATCTTCAATGGTGGGCACAAAGCCGTTTTCCTGATAAGTTTCTACGGAAACGGGCTTGCCGCCTGCCAGAATAACGCAGACCTTGTTGGCAACGTAACAGGGCTCGGGAAGAATAATTTCGTCACCGGGATGCATAATGGTAGTAATAGTGGTGTACAGTGCTTCGCTGACACCGACGGTTACCATGATTTCGGTTTTAGGATCGTATTTAACGCCGTAGTTTTTATGGATATCATCCGCAATTGCCTCGCGCAGCTCCAAAAGGCCGAGCGTAGGAGTGTAGCAGCTTTTGCCTTCGCAGATGCTGTTGATTTCGGCATCCTTGACAGCCTGCGGAATATCAAAATCGGGTTCGCCTACACTGAGAGGCACGATGTTGGGGTTAGCGGCCATAATATCAAGAAACTTTGCCAGACCGGAGGGAGGCAGTGCTTTAATAAAGGGAGAAACAGCAGCATCAAAATTATAGGACATAAAAAATACCACCTTTCATAAAAAGCTTGTCGATAAAGCGCCCTTGTCCAAACTGACACTTTTTCCACAATCTCTATCTGTTTACTATATTACTGTAGCAGATATTTTTGCCACTGACAAGGGAAAGCATAGTGTATACATTTTACGTGGCAGATTTAGCATTTTTCTGTATAAAATTTAACATATAATAACTAGATATAGCGTAAGCTACTTGCAAGACTTGTCAACAGATGCTATAATAAGGATAGCCAAAATAAGTATGACTTGTGAAAGAGTGGGTTTAAAGCCCGCTCTTTCCGCTTATTATGATGTTTCTGACGCATTTGCGGCAGAGGCAGGTGTTGGCCGCAAGGTTAATACAGAAAGAAAAACTTAATATGGAGGTGAAAATGATGCAGGCAAAAGAAGTTGAAGCACTGATTACCGCAATGGTAGACCCCCTTCTGCAGGATACCGGACTTACTCTGGTTGATGTAGAATATGTGCGTGAAAAGGACTGGTACCTACGGATTTTTCTCGATAAGCCTGGTGGAGTTGAAATTGATGACTGCCAGATGGTGAGCGAAAAGCTGACGGAGATTCTGGATGCAGAGGATCCTATTCCCGACAAATACTTTTTGGAGGTTTCTTCTCCGGGCATTGACCGTCCGCTGAAGAAGGACAAGGACTTTGAAGCTGCCTACGGCACCAAGGTTGACATTATGTTCTATACTCCGTGGGAGGGAATGAAAAATCTGACCGGTATTCTGGTAGCACATGATGACGAAGCTGTACAGGTTAAAAAGATTATTAAAGGCAAGGAATTCAAAAATCCTGACCGCATTGAACGTAGGCTGATTGCGAATATCAGACCGCATATAGACTTTTAATTTAAGAAATAGGAGGCTTATTAAGTGAACGCAGATTTTATCTCAGCAATCCAGGAATTAGGAAAGGAAAAGGGTATTGACCCCGAGCTTTTGTTCCAGGCTGTTGATGACGCTTTGGTTGCTGCTTACAAGAAGAACACCGGCACAAACCAGAATGTCCGTGTTGAAATGAATAAAGAAACCGGTGAAATCCATGTATATGCTCAGCGCACTGTAGTTGAAGGCGAGGCTGACGGCATTAACGAAATGACTCTGGAGGATGCTCAGGCAATCAACCCGCAGTATCTTGCAGGCGATATCGTAGAGGTTGAGGTTACTCCGAAAAACTTCGGCCGTATTGCTGCCCAAAACGCTAAGCAGTTTGTTGTACAGCGTATCCGTGAGGCAGAGCGCGGACAGGTATATGAACGCTTCCAAAGCCGTGCCAATGATATCGTTACCGGTATTATCGAGCGCATGGAAAACCAAAACGTTTATATCGATTTGGGCAAGGTTGAAGCCGTGCTGACTCCGAACGAGCAGATTCCCGGTGAAATCTACCAATACCATGAGCGTATGAAAACCTATATTGTTGAGGTTAAGCGCACCAACAAGGGACCGCAGATTATGGTTTCCCGTACTCATCCCGGCCTGCTGAAGCGCCTGTTTGAGCTGGAGGTTCCGGAAATCCATGACGGCGTTGTTGAAATCAAATCCGTTGCCCGCGAGCCCGGTATGCGCTCCAAGATTTCCGTATATACCGCTGACAGCAATGTTGATCCTGTAGGTGCCTGCGTAGGCCACAAGGGCATGCGCGTACAGACTATCGTTAACGAGCTGCGCGGTGAAAAGATTGATATTGTAAAATACAGTGAAGATCCGGCACAATATGTTGCCAATGCTCTGAGCCCGGCAAAGGTTGTCAAGACAAACGTTAACGAAGCAGACAAAATCTGCCGCGTTGTCGTACCGGATTACCAGCTGTCCCTGGCTATCGGCAAGGAAGGCCAAAATGCCCGCCTGGCTGCTAAGCTGACCGGCTGGAAAATTGATATTAAGAGCGAAACTCAGGCTGCCGAAGAGGCTGCTGTTGAGCCTGCTCCCGTGGAAGAAGCATGATGAAGGTTAAAAAAGTTCCGCAGCGTAAATGCTTAGGCTGCAATGAAATGAAGGATAAAAAGGCTCTGCTGCGCGTTGTACGTTCACCTGAGGGCGAGGTCAGCCTTGACCTCACCGGCAAGAAGAACGGACGCGGCGCATATGTCTGCCCCGATAAGGAATGCATTACCAAGGCCGTAAAGGAGAAACGTCTGGAGCGCGCTTTAGAGAGACCTATCGGCGAGGATGTACTCAAGCAGCTGCTGGAGGATTTCGAGCATGGCAGGCAATAATGTTGCTTTTGCTTTAGGGTTGGCGCAAAAAGCCGGCAAAACCGCTTCCGGTGATGTAGCTGTGCGTGCTGCCTTAAAAAGCGGCAAGGTCAAGGTACTTGTTTTGGCACAAGATGCTGCCCCTAATTCAAAAAAGGAAATTTATTTCCTGGCAGAGATGGCAGGCGTGCAGGTCATTGAGCTGTTGACGCGCAATGAGCTGGGCTATGCGATCGGCAAAGGACCTAGAATAGCTGTGGCTATTACCGATGCGAATTTTGCCAACATGCTGCTGAAAAAATAATGATTTAAATCACAGTTGTCTGCGCAGCTTGCGCGAGCTTCGCAGATGAATCTGCTTCTTATTATCTGGTCTGGAGGTGGATGAATGGGTAATAAAAGAATATATGAGGTTGCCAAGGATTATGGCAAACCGGTAAATGAGGTCATTGACCTGTTGAAGAAAAATAATATCGAAAAAACTAATTTTAGTGCAGCTGATGACAAGGCTATGTCTGTTATCCGTAAAGCATACGATAAAAAACCAGAACCGCCCAAACCGGCGAAGACGGAAAAACGTGATGTCAGCAAACCGGCTGCTCCTGCGCGTCCGCAGGATACAGCTAAAAGAAACGATAACAATATGAATAGGAATAACGGACAGAGGAATATGCAACAAAATCAGCAACAAAATCAACGCAATAACAACAACGCTCAACAAGGGCGTAACGAAAATCGTCAGGGTGGCCGCAACGAAGGCCGTCCGCAGCAAAACCGCGGTGGCCAGCAGGGCAACCGCCAAGGCGGCCGTAACGAAGGCCGTCCGCAAAACCGCAACGGTCAGCAGGGCGGTCAGGGCAACCGTCAGGGTAACCGCAACGGCCAACAACGCCAGGGCGGTATCTTTGTAGGTCCTAAGAGCCAGCAGGGCACGAGCGTACATGGCGAAAGCCGTGCACAGGTTAGCGGTGGCCGCAGCGAAGGCCGCAGTAGCGGTCGCAGCGAAGGCGGTCGCGATAACCGTCAGGGCGGTCGCAACGCAGGCAAGAGCCGTAAGGACAACAAGCTGCAGATTAAGGGCAGCTACGCTACCCGCGAAAGCCGTCCAAACCGCAGCGCCGGCCATCAGATGCCGATAAACCGCGGCGGCAAGAAGCCCGCACCGAAGCAACAACAGGCTCCGGTAGAAATCGTTCGTCCGACCTACGTTGAAATCGGCGAATCCATCAATGTACAGGAATTTTCCAAGCTCATTAAGCGTGAGGTTAATGAAGTAATCAAGGCTCTGTTTATGCTGGGCGTAATGGTTACCATCAACCAGGATATCGATTTCGATACCGCACAGCTTATCGGCGACAACTTCGGCGTAGAAGTTGGCCAGAAGGCTCCGGAAGAGGATCCGACAGAGATTCCCGAGGTTGACGATCCGCCTGAAAAACGCGTTCCGCGTCCGCCGGTTATTACCGTTATGGGCCACGTTGACCATGGTAAAACCTCCTTGCTGGACGCTATCCGCAAAACCAACGTTACTTCCCGCGAGGCCGGCGGTATTACCCAGCACATCGGTGCTTATAAGGTAAACTACCAGGGCAAGCAGATTGTATTCCTGGATACCCCGGGCCATGAAGCTTTCACAGCTATGCGTGCCCGCGGCGCACAGGTAACCGACGTTGCAATTCTGGTTGTGGCAGCAGATGACGGTGTAATGCCGCAGACCATCGAGGCTATCAACCATGCTAAGGCCGCAAAGGTACCTATCATTGTAGCTATCAATAAAATCGACCGTCCGGGCGCAAATCCGGATCACGTTAAACAACAGCTGGCAGAGCATGAGCTCATTCCTGAGGATTGGGGCGGCGACACCATCATGGTACCGGTGTCCGCACATCAGAAAACCGGCATCAGCGACCTGCTCGAAATGATTCTGCTGGTTGCTGAAATGCAGGAACTGAAGGCTAACCCGAATCTGCCTGCTCACGGCACCATCATCGAGGCACAGCTGGATAAAGGCCGTGGCCCGGTTGCTACTGTCCTGGTACAACGCGGTACTCTGCATATCGGTGATACCATTATTGCCGGCACCTCCTATGGTAAGGTTCGTGCAATGATTAATGACCGTGGCGAAAAAGTTAAGAAGGCTCTGCCTTCTACCCCTGTAGAGGTACTGGGCCTGAACGATGTACCGGCTGCCGGCGATATTCTGGACAGCACCGATGAAAAGACTGCCCGCGGCGTTGCCGAAAAACGTATCGCTAAGAAGAAGGAAGAGGAAATCAAGCTGAACTCCAAGGTTTCTCTGGATGACCTGTTCCAACGCATTAAAGAAGGCGAAATCAAAGAGCTGAACATCGTTGTTAAGGCTGACGTTCAGGGTACCATCGAAGCATTGAAGGCATCCCTTGAGAAAATCAAAAACGATGAGGTTAAGGTTGCCGTTGTCCATGCAGGCGTAGGCGCTATCACCGAGTCCGACGTAATGCTGGCATCCGCTGCCAACGCACTGATTATCGGCTTTAACGTTCGTCCTGACGCTAACGCGCGTAAGGCTGCCGAAACCGAGAAGGTTGACGTACGCACCTACCGTGTAATTTACGACGCACTCAACGATGTTGAGGCTGCTATCAAGGGTATGCTTGCTCCTAAATTCAAAGAGGTTATTCAAGGCCGCGTAGAAATCCGTCAGCTGATTACTATTTCCAAGCTGAAGATTGCCGGCTGCTATGTAGTTGAAGGCAAGGTTACCAACAGCTCCAAGGTTCGTGTTGTCCGTGACGGCATCGTAGTTCACGAAGGCGTTATCGAATCTCTGCGCCGCTTCAAGGACGATGTGAAGGAAGTTGCCCAAGGCTTTGAATGTGGTATCACTTTAGAGAAATTCAGCGACCTTAAAGAGGGCGATATCTTTGAAGTATACGACATGGAAGAAATCGCAGTAGAATAGTCTGCCGCATAAGGCACATTGCGCAGGAATGCCGGCCGCAAAAGCCGCATTCCCCGCAGCTGCTGCCTGTACGTCAGTCTGTATCTATATTATAGAGGAAAAGAAAATGGCAAGACTTAGAGTAGAAAAAGTACAAGAGGCCATCAAGCATGAAATCAGCAAAATGCTGCTGCATGATGTCAAGGATCCGCGTATTCAGTTTGTTACCGTAACCGGCGTGGAGCTGACAGATGATATGAGCTATGCCAAGATTTTCATCAGCATGTATGGTCCCAAGGATAAACAGGATGAAACCTGGAAGGCTCTGAACAAGGCATTAGGCTTTATGCGTACGGAAATCGCCAAACGTATCCGCCTGCGCTTTGCACCAACCCTGATTCTGCAGAAGGATACATCCGCAGAATACAGTGCGCATATTCAGAGCATCTTAGATAAGATTAAGCAGGAAGAAAAGCCTGCAGCCGAGGAAGCAGAGCATGAGTAAGGAGCTTAGCCTGCAGGAAACAGGCGCTATGCTGCTGGCGGCAGAAAAAATCGTGCTGTGCACCCATGTAAGCCCGGATGGTGACACCTTGGGCTCCACTTTGGGACTGGCACGCTTTTTGCTGGCACAGGGCAAGCAGGTTACTGTTTTCTGTGATGACGTTATCAATAAAAGCTTTAGCTTTATTCCCGGTATTGAATTGTGTGAACGCCCGGTAGAGGGCAGCAAGCTGCAGACGGATTTGCTGGTAGTTATTGATGCCAGCTCCTTTGACCGTATTGGTCTGGTGTCCGAGGTTGTAGAAGCAAAAATACTGCTGAACATCGACCACCATATTTCCAACGAACGCTTTGCCGAATATCTCTACTTGGATGCCAAGGCAGCAGCCGTGGGCGAGGTAATGTGCGATTTGTTCATGGCTATGCAATGGCCCTTTGATAAGGAAATTGCTACCTGCTTTTATACAGCAATCAGCACAGACTGCGGTTCGTTCCGCTATGCCAACACTACGCCGAAAACTATGCGTAATGCTGCCAAGCTGCTGGAATACGGCGTGCAGCCTAACGAAATCAGCGATGCACTGGACGTGCGTTCCCGTGATACGGTAGAGATGCTGGCCAAGGTACTGCCTTCGCTGACCTTCGCTTATGAAGGCAAAATTGCTTATCTCACAATTACCAACGATTTATATGACAAGGATGTCCAGACCGACAGCTTTGTGTCCTACCCGCGCTATATTGAGGGCGTTGACGTAGCTATTATGTTCAAGGCCGTTGAGCCGGCGGTAACGCGCGTGAGCATGCGCTCCAAGAGCGTTGACGTATCCGCTGTGGCTGTAGCCTTCGGCGGCGGCGGTCATCTGCGGGCAGCAGGCTGTACGATTTATGCACCGGTAGAGGAGGCTCGCACTCAGCTGCTGGAAGCATTGGGCAAATTGGTTTAATATGGACGCAATTTTTAATGTATTAAAACCACCACAGATGACATCGCACGATGTTATCGGCTTTTTGCGGCGCGTGCTTAACACAAAGAAAATCGGACATGGGGGAACTCTTGACCCTGACGCGGCAGGAGTTCTTCCTGTTTTTGCGGGCAGTGCGACCCGTTTGCTGGAGTTCGCTGTGGAAGGCCGCAAGGAATATATTGCCGAATTTACGCTGGGTGCGCAGACAGTTACCGGCGATGACAGCGGTGAGGTTGTCAAAACGATGCCTGTGCCTGCATTCGGCAAACAGGAGCTAGAAGCGGTGCTGGCGCAATTTACCGGCAAGCAGCTGCAGCTGCCGCCGATGTATTCGGCAATCAAAATCAACGGCAAAAAGCTGTATCAGCTGGCACGTCAGGGCGTAGAGGTGGAACGCACCGCACGTCCTATTGAGATCTATAAGCTGGAGCTTCTGCATTATACGGCAAACAGCTTTACTGTGCGCGTGGCCTGCTCCAAGGGTACCTATATCCGCGTTCTGGGCGAGGACCTGGCGACGGCGCTGGGAACCTGCGGTACGATGAGCTTTTTGCTGCGCACGCAGGTGGGAGCCTACACGATTGACAAGGCCTGCACGCTGCAGGAAATCGCGGAGAATCCCGAAGCCTGTGCCGCAGAGCCGCTGACTGCCGTTGCCGAGCTGCCTAAGCTCAAGGTGAACGCGCGTCAGGCGGCGCGTATCACTAACGGTGTACGCACCACGGTGGCGCAGACTGCCGACGGCAGATACGTACTGCTGGGGCCGGGGGATGAATTCTTAGGCATCGTCCGCTGTGAGCAGGAGCGCCTGCAGGCAGAAAAAATCTTAGAGCATTACCCGATGCCAGAGGAATAAGCATGGAGATTATTACTTCTTTAGAACAACTGCATAAATTTTCCGCTCCCTGTGTGGTAGCATTGGGTACCTTTGACGGCCTGCATCGCGGTCATCTTGATGTAATTGAAACCGCAAGGGAGAAGGCGCGTGAATGTAATTCGCAGCTGGCGGTATTTACCTTCAGCAACCATCCCTTTGAATGGATTCGTCCGGGCATGGTGCCGTCGGCGCTGATAACAGGTGCGCAAAAGCAGGAGCTTTTGCAGCAGCTTGGCGTGGATGTGCTGGTGGACATTCCCTTTAATCAGCAGGTAGCAGATCTTTCGCCGCAGGAGTTTTTGCAGCGACTGCAGCAGCTTGATTACAGCTGTCTGGTAGTCGGTGCCAACTTCACCTACGGCTGCCGCGGACAGGGAACTGTCTATACGCTGGCTGCTTCTGCCAAGGCCATGGGCTTTGAGCTGATTGTGCGCGAGCTGGTAAGCGAGGGTGCAACCGTTATCAGCAGCACCGCTATCCGTCAGCTGATTGCTGCCGGTGAGGTAGCAGAGGCAGCAGCAATGCTGGGGCGCAGCTACAGCATCAGTGGCACGGTGGCGCACGGCAACGAGCGTGGCAGACTGCTTGGTTATCCTACGGCCAATATTGAGCTGGAGGATGCACATGTTGCGGTTCCTCTGGGGGGAGTTTACGCTGTGCGGGTGATTGTCAACGGCAAAAGCTATCACGGCATGGCCAATATTGGTTACAATCCGACCTTTGGCGATGTTGCCCAACCGCGTCTGGAAACGAATATCTTTGATTTTACCGGTGACCTTTACGGTAAGCAGCTCACAGTGCAGTTTGTGCAGCGCATCCGCGGTGAAGTAAAATTTGCCGGCATTGAGCAGCTCAAGCAGCAGCTGGCACAGGATAAGCATGACTGCGAAGCGACATTGCGGTAAATTAAAGCTGTTTGTATAAAAATCTTTACAAAATACTTGCTATACAGTGGCAAGATATGGTATACTATCATAGTATTTGAACCAAGGCCTGGCAGTTCGATTCTCCAACGGCTGCTACGCTTATGGCAATTTGAAATTTTAGGAGGAAACAAACAATGTTAACTAGCGAAGCTAAACAAGCAGTAATTCTGGCAAACGCACGTCATGAAGGTGACACCGGTTCTTCTGAGGTACAAATCGCAGTTCTGACCGAACGCATCAAATATTTGACCGAGCATCTGAAAGAGCACAAAAAAGATCATCATTCCCGTCGTGGCCTGCTGAAACTGGTAGGTAAACGTCGTGGCCTGCTGAACTACCTGGCTAGCAAAGACATCGAGCGCTATCGTGCAATCATTGCTAAACTGGGTATCCGTAAATAATCCGGTTTATGCTGAAAAGTCCGTCCGCAAGGGCGGACTTTTTTTATGTGGCTTTAGTCCGTGGAGCGCTATCGAGATTCTTTTCAAAGAAATGAGAGAGTGCTTCACACAGAACCACCCGCTATGCGGGTACGCATTGCTTGTTATACAAAAAAAGGTCATTCCGATATACAATAGTAAGTGTTCAAGTCACTATTGCAAAGAAAGGAATGACGTATTAATGGCAAATAAAACTAACGAATTATCGCATTCAAAATGGGTATGCAAATATCATATAGTCTTTACACCTAAGTATAGACGAAAAATCATTTATAATCAATACCGTGAGGATTTAATAGAAATTTTTAAACGGCTATGTTCGTACAAGGGTGTAAAAATATCAAAGTCATATGATGCCTGATTAGAGAGTATTATTTGAAAAGGTCCAACAGATAGCCATAGCCTTCGGATTCCATCTGTTCGTAGGGGATAAAGCGCAGGGAAGCACTGTTGATGCAGTAACGTACACCGTTGGGTGATTCGCGGTCACCGGTGAAAACATGGCCCAAATGCGAATCACCGCTGCGGCTGCGCACTTCGGTGCGTACCATACCATAGCTTGTATCCTTGCGTTCGACTAGCAAAGGTGCTTCAATAGGCTTGGTAAAGGCGGGCCAGCCGCAGCTGCTCTGATATTTGTCGGTTGAAGAAAAGAGCGGTTCGCCGGTTACGATATCAACATAGATGCCTTTGGCAAATTTATCCCAGAATTCGTTGTGGAACGGTCGTTCGGTACCGTTTTGCTGTGTTACCTGAAATTGTTCTGCGGTAAGCTTATCGCGTATAGTTTCGGCAGCAGGTTTTTTGTAGGCACCGGCATCAATTTTCAAACTGCTGAGCAGTTTGATTTTGGCAGGCGATATGTGGCAGTATCCGCCCGAATTTTTATCAAGATAGTTCTGATGATATTCTTCTGCCGGATAATAGTTTTTCAGTGGTCCGACTTCGACTGCAAATACCTTATGACGACCGCGTTCCAGTTCCACGATACGTTCTACGACAGCCTGCACTTGTGTATTGGTATAGTAGATGCCAGTCTGATACTGTGTTCCGGTATCATTACCCTGTTTGTTGAGGACTGTTGGGTCAATAACGTAAAAATATGCCAAGAGCAGATGGTCAAGACTTACCTTTGCCGGATCGTATTCAACACGCACGGTTTCGCGAAAACCAGTTTTCCCGCCCAAGATTGTCTGATACTTGGCATCTGCTTTGCCTGTGCCGTTGGCATAACCGCTTTGGGCATCGATTACGCCAGGTATGGATTGCATCAGTTTTTCCAACCCCCAGAAGCAGCCTCCTGCAAGATAGATAACGTTTTCTTTTTCTTGGGAAAAATCCATAATTGTGACCTCCTTGACCTTGGGGATTAGTTGTTGTTTAGCAGATTGTTGTATACGTGTGTTGGCAAAGCAGCTGGTAATTAAAAGCAACATTCCTGCGAGAATAATGACAGATTTTTTTAGCATGACGGCACGCTCCTTCCTGTATCGTGGGGTGAGTGGCTGAGAACTGCTTATATCTTTAAGATAGCAGAAAATAATATTCTATGTCAATGGATAATCATGATTACTCAATGAAAACTATTTGTCCTTTTTGTAAATAAGAATAAGGCGGATATAAATGACAGGAGTGTCAGCATTGAGAAAATTTTATCTATGAGGAAATTAATCAGCAGCGTCTGTTAAATGCAAGAAGATCATAGGTAAATATTGCCAGATACTTAATTTTATAAAGAAAACAGAGCATAAAAAATCTCTGCTAAGGTGCTTGCAAACACCGTAAGCAGAGATTTTGATTTTGGGATATTGGAATAATATGCGGCTTTATTTATTTTTCGTCGTCAAATTTTTCGGGGAAGAAAATGCGCAGTGTTTTTTCATCAGCTGTCTTGCCGAAGCTGTTGCCGATGAAGAAGCACAGCAAGGAAAGACCGATGCCAAGCACAATCTGATGCAGATCGAGCACCTTAATTTTGAAGACCATAGCCAGGCAGTAGATGATAACGCCGCCGCCCATGGCTGCAATAGCGCCGTATTTGTTGGCCTTGGGCCAGAAAAGACCGAAAATCAGTACCCAGAAGAAGGCTGTTTCCAGGCCGCCGAAGGCAAACATATTAATCTGCCAGATAACGCTTGGCGGTTTTATGGCAATGGCATAAACCAAAAGGCCGAGAATAATTGTCACGCCCAGGCTGTAGAGGCGAATCTGATTATTGCTGAGCTGTTCTTCGCGCTTGCCCTTGATGTTCATGTAAACGTCCTTAACGATAGAGGAGGACGAGGAAAGCAGCAGCGAGGATACGGTGGAAATGGTTGCTGCAATCGGTCCGATGATAATGACGCCGGCCCAGAAGGGAGTAAGGCTTTGCACGATGGCGATAGGCATGATGTTATCAACGCTGTTGCCGTAGGCTGTAATAGGTCCGGTAAGAATACCTTTGCTGATGACACCGATCCAGGTTGCGACAAGCGTCATAGCGCCTATGACAATGGTGCCAATAATCATAGCATTGTGCAACGCCTTGGTATCCTTGTAGCTGATGCCGCGGACAACAGATTGCGGCAGCGACAGCGTACAGATACCGACGAGCAGCCATTGGCTGATATACAGAGAAATCGGCATTTTGCCGCGGGAAAGCGGCTCCAGCATATCGGGGTGCTGCGTGCTGATGTAGCTCATGATTTTGTTGAAGCCGCCGCCTGTGTGCATCATGCCGCCCATGAGGATGCAAAGGCCGACGATCATGGCGATGGCGCAGCAGGCGTCGGTAACGGCAACGCCCTTAAAGCCGCCGATAGTGGTGTAGATGACAACAATTAGGCCGAACATCGTGAGGCCGGTGAGGTAAGAAAAGCCGGTTACTGCTTCGAAGAGCTTGGCAGCGCCGACGAACTGTGCCGCCATAGTGGCGCAGAAGAAGGCGACAATAACAACGGCGGCCATGTTCGCCAGAAAGTCTGAATGATAGCGGGCACGCAGTACGTCAATGACGGTTACGGCGTCAATTTCGCGCGCGATGAGGGCAATTTTTTTGCCGAACACGCCCAAGACGAGGAAGATAACGACTACCTGTACGATGGCCATGTACAGCCAGCCGTAGCCGATAACCCAGGCTACGCCCGGACCGCCGACGAAGGTGCTTACGCTGCTGTAGGTGGCAGCGGTGGTCATAGCCAGCACAAAGCCGCCGAGAGTACGGCCGCCGATGAAGTAATCCTTGGCGAAATCCTTTTGCCTGTTTTCTTTTGACGTGCGCTGGATATAGGCGCTGATGCTCAACAGAATCAGCAGGAAGGCCAGTGCGGGTAAAATGTTTACAATACTACTCATGCTGTTTATCCTCCGTGCTGTCATCCAAATCAAAGTTGACAAATACCTTCTTAGTCAGGAAAACGGTAACAGCGATGGCAAAGAGCCAGGTGCCGACACAGCCGCCCCAAACCCAAAGAGGTGTATGCCAAAAGGTAATATCGCTGTCTGCGAGTCCAAAGCCTGTCAGGCACCAGAAGATGATGACGGCGATGGTGGCGATAACGGTAGCCAGAGCTTCACGGTTAGCCTGGCGGAATTTATCACTGCGCTTCATATAAACTGCTCCTTTCGTACAGACAATGCTGTCTGCTTACGTTAATAAATTTATTTTACCACAAAATATGCAGAAATACTTGCAAAATATGCTTAAGAGCATCATAAAATATCAGACGCCTGGTGTAATTTGACGGCTGTCTGTGTTATAATGTATCTTGGTGATTAATTTGAAGAAAACAATGTATAATTTAGCTACAATGTGGCTGACGCTGAGCGTCATTTTTTTCCTTTGTGAATATGTAACCGGTATGCTGCAGGTTGTTACCCTGGGCGGTCTGGTGGCAGGTTCCTTTATCGAAGGCGCTTTTATGTGCCTGGGCCTGAAGCTGATGCATGTTATTGTCGACAAGCAGTTTTTGCTGACAAGGCTGCAGGAGCTTGCGCAGCGCAGAAATGATTGCATAAAGGCTATGCTGGTGATGGCTGCCTTTTCCATGGAGGGTGCCGTAACCGTTTGCCGCATGCTGCCGGGTTATGACCTTAACTTTGGCATTATGCACGGTATTTTTCTTTTGCTGCTTTATCCGGCAGCCGCTATTGTGTTGGATAAATTGATGTTAAAGGAGCAGGTTGAGCATGGAAATTAAGTTGATTGCCAGCGATATGGATGATACACTTTTAAATAAGGACTGCCAAATTTCTCCGCGTAATGAGGCAGCTATCAGAAAGGCACTGGACGCAGGCAAGATTTTTTTGATTGCCACGGGCAGAATGTACGTTTCCGTGCGTCCCTATGCGCAAAAGCTGGGCCTTGATGTGCCGCTGGTTACCTATAACGGCGCTCTCGTTAAGGGCAGCCTGAGCGGTAAGGTTTATTACGAGCACAAGATGAAGCTGCCTACAGCCAACGAGGTACTGGCGTACTGCCGCGAGAAGGGCTATTACCTGCAGCTTTATGTGGGTGACAGTATTTTGATTAAGCAGGAGAATGACTGTTCCCGCATGTATACCAAAATCAGCGGTATTCAGACGACTGCTATCGGTGATGCACTGTATCATACGGATGAAGAACCGTACAAGATTCTGGTAATGACCAAGAGCGAGGAATTTGCCGATGTATGGCAGCAGTTCAAAGAGGATTTTGCCGGCAAGCTGGATGTTACCAGCTCTAAAGACAATTTCCTGGAGCTGATGGAGCCCGGTGTCAACAAATGGGAGGCGGTTAAGAGCGTAGCTGCAAGCTACGGCGTACAACCGCAGGAAATTATGTGCATCGGTGATTCCAATAACGATGTGAAGATGATTGCCAATGCCGGTATCGGCGTTGCTGTTGCCAATGCTAAGGACAGCGTGAAGCAGAATGCAAAAATCATTACGGCATCCAATAATGATGACGGTGTTGCTTTGGTAATCGAAAGCATTTTGACGCCACAGGCAGCGGAATAAAATGAGGGAGCGTGTTTAGTGCGCTCCCTTTTAATAATGTAGAGATAAGGTTGGTGACAGTAATGGCAGAGGAAAAATCTTTATTGGAATATGTGCGCAGGCAGGCGGAGCTAAATCAGCAGGATGATAAAAAGCAGCAGGCTCTGCAGGAAGCTCATGCACACGCTCACAACCATCCTAATAAGAAGAAAGTTGTCAACCGCCTGGCACGCATTGAAGGCCATGTGCGTTCTATCAAGACTATGGTAGATAACGACAGGGATTGCTCTGAGGTGCTGATTCAGATAGCTGCGGTGCGCAAGGCGCTGGATAATACGGCCAAGGTTATTTTGAAGGACCATCTGGAGCATTGCATTCTGCACGCTATCGAAAAGGGTGAGGGCAGCAAAAGTCTGGAAGATTTTGAAGCGGCTATTGACCAATATCTGCGCTAAAAAAAGACTGCACGTTAAGAACGTGCAGTCATGTTTGAGATTAGACCAAAGCTACTCTTTGCTGCAGCTTGGGAACGAAGAACAGTAAAAAGCTGCTGCGGGCAATATAGAAGATGAGGAAGGCCAGCCACAGGCCGATGTTGCCGTAAAGCGGGATAAGCGTAAAGTAGGCGGTAAGGTAACAGCCTGCGGTCAGCAGCATGGAGATGCAGATAGGCCTGGTGTAGAGCGCACCATTGAAGACGCCGTAGTAGACGATGCCAAGCGCGCTGATAAGCGGGAAGAAGGCTATGAACAAATCGTACTGTTGCGCTGTGGCAATGACGCTGTGCAGATTGGTGAAGCAGCCAAGAATGGCGTGACGACAGCAATAATAGCCGACAGTCTGCAGCAGGCCGAAGCCGATGGCCCAGATGAAGCTGATGCGCAGCGTATCATTGAGCATGGAGCGGTCATGCTCGCCGAAGGCAATGCCGGAATAGATGGCACCTGCCTGCGAAAGGCCGGTCAGAATATCACCCATGATGAATTGGATCTGGAAAAGAATAGAATTAGCGGCCAAAAGCTCGCCGCCGAAGGCTGAGCTTTGATGCATAAAGCTGTTGACCATGATAATCATGCAGAACATACGCACGGTGAGATGCGAACCGCATTGCAGCATCTGGCGGCAAGTGGGACCGGAAAAGATTTTTCGCAGCGGAACTGCTGTCAGAGGCAGGGGCTTATGCTTGGCATAAAAGTACAGAATAGCTAAAAAGCCGGTAATATTGGCGATGCAGGTGGCAGCAGCAACGCCGGTTACCTCATAATGCAATACAATGACAAAAAGCACGTCCAGCAGCAGGTTGATGATGTTGCTGGCAAGTGCGGTGAGTACAGCGATACGTACATGCAGCGTGCCGGCGAACCATCCCTGTGCAGTCTGGAAAACGAGCGTCAGCGGCATAATCCAAATGAGCATGCGATAATATTGCTCTAACATAGGCCTGGTTGCTGCGTCGGGATTGAAGAGCAGCAAAGCTGTCCGCCAGATAGGCTCCTGCAAAATGACGAGCAGCAGGCCGATGCCGAAGGCTGCAAGCACTCCGCGGATAAAAGCACCGGCAAGCAGCTTGCGATCATGCTGACCTAAGGCTTGTGCCGCAAAACCGCTGGTAGATATTTTCAGAAAGCCGAAAAGCCAATAGACTGTGCTGAAAATTACTGCGCCTAAAGAAACGGCGTTAATGTATGTATAATTCCCCAAATGCCCGACTACTGCAGTGTCGACAGCACCCATAAGCGAGGCCGCCATTGTAGAAAATGTAAAGGGAAGACTTGTTTTTATAAACTCCATATGAGATAATTTCATTGCTGCATCACATTCCTATTAAATTTCTTGCAAAACTATAATAACCCCCTATAGGGGATAATGTCAATAGGAATAGTTATCATTAATTTAGCTTTTTCCTGAAAAATTTACATAAAAGCTGTGTTTTTGTTCAAAAGAAGGGATATCTATGTCTATTCTGCCGATTTTCATACCGCATGCAGGCTGTCCGCATCAATGCGTTTTTTGTAACCAAAAGACAATTAGCGGACAGAAGCTGGCTGCTGTCGCAGGTGCCAAGGAGCAGCTTGCGCGTTGGCGCAGCTGGCTGCGTCCGAGCGTGGTCAACGAGGCGGCGTTTTACGGCGGCAGTTTTACCGGGCTGCCCCTGGAGCTGCAGGAGGAGCTTTTGGCGCTGACGGACGCATTGCTGGCCGAAGGCTTTATCGGTAGCGTGCGCCTTTCCACACGCCCGGACTATATAGATGAAGAACGCTTGCAGCTTTTGCAGTGTCATGGGGTGCGCTTGGTGGAGCTGGGCGTGCAGTCGCTTGATGACAGGGTGCTGGCGGCAGCGGAGCGCGGACACACGGCGGCGCAGGTGGCGCCGGCGGTGGCGCTTTTAAAACGCTTCGGCTTTCAAGTCGGCCTGCAGCTGATGGTGGGCATGCCCGAGCAAAGCTTTGACAGCGTGCAGGAAACAGTACGCAAAGCGATAGCAATGCAGCCTGACGTGGCACGCATCTATCCTTTATTAGTAATCAAGGGTACGCCGCTGGCTGCGGACTACGCGGCGGGGCGTTTTGTACCGCTGACGCAGGAGGAGGCCGTGACGCAGGCAGCCTGGGTTTACCGCGAACTGACGGAAGCAGGCGTGAATGTTATCCGCATCGGCCTGCAGCCTGACGATGAGCTGTGCACGCCGGGGAATATCCTTGCTGGACCGTTTCACCCGGCGATGGGTGAGCTGGTAAAAAGCAGAGTGCTGCGCACCGAAGTGACGTCAAAATTAGAAAAGTTGGCTGACTGCGGCGCTATTACTATATATTGCCCTGCACGCCTGGAATCGAAGCTGCGTGGGCAAAAAAGCTGTAACCTGCGCTATTGGGAGGAATACTTCCCGGGTCTTGCGCTGCAGATAATTCAAGATAAGGCAGATGAGATAAGAGTATGTCCACATGTAAATCCTTCGCACCGATAGCGGACGAGCAAAGCAGAATATTGATTCTCGGCTCTATGCCGGGGATAAAATCATTGGAGCAGCAGGAATATTACGCGCATCCCCAAAACCGCTTCTGGCGATTGCTGGCACTGCTTTTAAATGAGGATGTGCCGCAAAATTACGCGGTTAAGCAGGCTTTGCTGCATAAGCATCACTTGGCGCTGTGGGATACGCTGGGCTATTGCGAGCGTGACGGCAGCTTGGACAGCAGCATCAAAAACGAAGCGCCGAATGCTGTTATCGAGCTTGTAAGCGAGCTGCCGCATTTGCAGGCGGTAGTGTGCAACGGAGGCAAGGCGGCTGCAGCCTTTAAAAAATATTTTGCCAAAAAACTGCCTGAGCGGGTGCAGGTTTTCTATTTGCCGTCCACAAGTCCTGCCAACGCGCGCCTGCGTCTTGAAGGTTTGGCTGAGCGCTGGCGGGTTATTTTGCAATTTTTAACATAAGAGAAGTTCTTCATGGTGTAAAAAAACAGCATTTTATGATACAATAAAAAGATATAATAACTGACTTAGAGAAAATAGGTGATTTCTAGTGCGTTTAAAGTCCTTTTCAACCTATGGCTTTAAATCCTTTGCTGATAAAACTGAATTGACCTTTGACAAGGGAATTACTGCTGTTGTCGGACCGAACGGTTCGGGCAAGAGCAATATTTCGGATGCCATCCGTTGGGTGTTGGGCGAGCAGAGCGCCAAGTATCTGCGTGGCAGCAAAATGGAGGATGTTATCTTCTCCGGCAGCGGCAAGCGCAGAGCGTTGGGCGTAGCAGAGGTCACCGTTGATTTTGATAACAGCGACAGAACACTGCCGCTCGATTTTGAGCAGGTAAGCCTGACGCGCCGCATTTTCCGCAGCGGCGAAAGCGAATATGCGATTAATAAGAAAAGCTGCCGCCTGAAGGATATAATCGACCTGATGGCGGATACCGGTCTTGGTAAGGGCTCCATGTCCATTATCGGCCAGAATAAAATTGATGAGGTTTTAAACAGCCGTCCCGAGGACAGACGCAGTCTGTTTGAAGAAGCGGCAGGTATTGCCAAGTACCGTCTGCGCAAAAAGGATGCGGTGCGCAAGCTGGATGATACGGCCAATAACCTTACGCGTATCAACGATATCCGCAGTGAGGTGGATGCGCAGGTAGAGCCTTTGGCGCAGGCAGCAGCCAAAACGCAGCAGTTCAACGAGCTGAGCGAGGCGTTGCGCCGTTGCCGTTTATCCGTGCTTTTGCGTCGTTTGGATGCGCTGGAGGAAACAGGCAATGAGCTGCAGGCGAAAAAAGAAGCGGCGGCAAGTGCTTATTCCGAGCAGGCAGCGAAGGTCGGCAGCATGCAGGCCGAGGCCGTACAGGTACAGCAGGAGCTGGATAAGCTGGCCGAGGCTTATAATAAATTACAGGATGATATCAAAAACCGCGAAACTGCTTTGGAAAAGCTGCGCGGTGACCAAAAGGTTTTGGATGAACGTGTCAGCCAGAACGAAAAGGCCAGCGAACGCTTAGTGCAGCGCAATGAGCGTTTGGAGCAGCAGGTGCGCGAGCAGGAAGCGAGAATGCAGGAGCTGGCAACAGAGTTTGATGCTGTCGAAAAAAGACATGCTGTGGCCGATGGCGCTGTGAAGCATCTGCAGGCGCAGCGTGACGAGCAGAGCGCTAAGCTGGAAGAGGCGAAGCGCAATGATGAGCAGGCGCAGTCACAGTTCTTCAGCGGCATGCAGGAGCTGATTAAGCTACGCAACGAGCTGCATAATCTGGAACAGGAGCAGGAGCAGCGCGCACGTCGCCGAGAGGCTTTGAAGAAAAGTATAGAAGAAGCCGAGGCGGCGGACCGTCAGGCACAGGAGCAGTACAGCAGCCTGTTGGAGCAGCAGTCGCAGTGCGCTCACGGTATGGAGCTGGTGCGCAAAAAGGGCGAGGAGCTGCGCAGTGCCTATGATGCAGGTCAAAAGGAGCTGCAGGCTGTACGCAGCAGTCAGCAGCAGTGCCAGCGTCAGTTGACGGCGGCCGAAACACGCGAGCAGAGCTTAAAGCGTCTGCAGCAGAGCTACGAGGGCTTCAGCTATGGCATCAAAGCGGTGCTGAAGGCGCAGGAGCCTTGGCGTGAGCAGGTTGTAGGCGTGGCAGCGGAGCTGTTGCAGGTAGAAGATAAATATGTCGCTGCTATCGAAACAGCGTTGGGCGAGGGTGCGCAGAACCTGGTGATGCGCTCTGCCAATGCGGCGAAGGAAGCAATTGCTTATTTGAAGCGTTCCAATAGCGGACGCGCAACCTTCCTGCCGCTGGATACCGTACAGCGTCGCGGCCCGAACCGCGAGGAGGAAGCACTGGCGAAGCTGCCGGGAATTCTTGGCTATGCGGTTGATTTAATCGGCTTCAAGCCCGAGGCGGAAAACGCTGTCCGCTTTTTGTTGGGCAGAGTGCTGATTGCCGAAAACATTGATGCTGCCTTGGCTGCAGCAAAGGCCGGACGCTACCGTCTGCGCGTAGTTACGCTTGACGGCGATGTGGTAAACGCCGGCGGCAGTATGAGCGGCGGCAGTAAAAAGCATAAGGAAGGCTATTTGAGCCGTAATGTAGAAATTGCTCAGGCGGCAGCACAGGTGAAGCAGCTGCATGCCGAGATGCTCAGCTGGCAGGAAAAGCTGGAGGAGCTGGAAGAAACCGAAGGCAAGCAAAAGGAGCAGCTGCAGCAATTGGCAGCAGAGCTGCGTCAGCAGCAGCTTAAGGCCGACAGGCTCAAGCTCAATCTGGAGCAGGTACAGCAACAGAAAACGCGCGATAATGAGCGCCTGCTGCTGCTTTTGGATGATCGCAGCAATATCACTGCGGCCTATATGGCAAACCGTGATAAGGTTAAGGAGCTGCGCGCGGCAGTTGCCGAGCGCGAAGGACAGGATACCGAGGCCAAGGAGCTGTTGGATAACCTGAAGAAGGAAATCGCCAAATACGGCAGTGCGGTTACTGCATTGGATAACCAGCTGCAGGATGCCAAAATTACGCTGCAGACCTCTGCCGTACGCACGCAGGATATCAGCAAGGCTATGCACAGACTTGACCAGGATACACTGCGGCTGCAGGAGGAAATTGCTGCCAACCAAAAAGAGCAGGAGCGCAGACAGCAGGAAATTGCCGACTGTGGTGTGCAAAAGCAACGCCTGCAGCAGCAAAGCGATGAGCTGTTGGCACAACTGCAGCAGATTCTGGGCGGTAAGGATGACTTTGCTCAGAAGCGCGGCAGCCTGCTTGATAAACAGCAGGATATTGAAAAAGAGATTGCCGGACTGCGCAAGCAGGTGAATGACAGTGAAGCACAGCTGAAGCAGACAGAGCTGGACTTGGCACGGCACGAAAGCAACTGCGGCCATATTCGTGAGCAGCTGCAGCAGGATTATCAGCTGGATGAGGCGGCGGCGCGCGGTCAGGATTTTGCCGAGCTGCAGGCCATGGATCTGGCGGCGCTGCAAAAACAGGAAAGCTGTCTGACACTGCAGATTGCAGACCTGGGACCGATTAATGCGGCGGCGATTGAAGAATATAACGCAGTGAAGGAGCGCAGCGAATTCCTGTGTAAGCAATATAATGATTTGTGTATAGCAAAGGAAAATCTGGAGGCTGTTATCGCAGAAATCAACAGCGGTATGACCAAACGCTTCAAGGAGGCCTTTGCCAAAATCAACGAATACTTTGCGCAATGCTATGTCAAGATATTTGGCGGCGGTACGGCGGTGCTGCGTCTCACAGAGCCGGATAATCTGCTGGATTCCGGTATTGATATCGATGTCCAACCACCCGGCAAAAAGCTGCAGAGCCTGTATCTGATGAGCGGCGGCGAAAGAGCGCTGACGGTTATCGCACTGCTCTTTGCTCTTTTGAGCTATCAGCCTTCGCCGTTCTGCATTCTGGACGAAATTGACGCGCCTTTGGATGACGCCAACATTCAGCGTTTTGCCGATTTCCTGCGGGATTATGCAGGAAACACGCAGTTTATCGTGATTACACACCGCAAGGGAACGATGGAATGCGCTGATATCATGTATGGCGTAACTATGGAAGAATCCGGTGTTTCTAAACTATTATCCGTAAAAATAAATGCAAAGGAGAATGAATAATGGGATTTTTTGAGCGTTTAAAGGAAGGCCTTTCTAAAACAAGACGCAATTTTACTGACCGCATTCAGGAGCTTGTAGGCCTGTCTGCTGCGATTGACGATGATTTTCTCGATGAGCTGGAAATGATTCTGCTGTCTGCGGACGTAGGCGTAAAAACTACCGAAAAGCTGATCGACGCAGTGCGTAAAGCAGCGAAGAAGAAAGAAATCAGCGGTACCGAGGATGTTATACCTTTCTTGAAAAAATATATGGCAGAAATGCTGGCAGACAGCGGCCAACGTACACGTATCGGTGCCAAGCCGACGGTTATTCTTGTTGTTGGCGTTAACGGTGTAGGCAAGACTACTACTATCGGCAAGCTGGCAAATTACTTCACTTTGTTCAAATACAAGGTTGTTCTGGCAGCAGGCGATACCTTCCGCGCTGCGGCAGGCGAGCAGCTGCAAATTTGGGGCGAGCGTGCGCATTGCGACGTTATCCGCCATGCAGAAGGTGCTGATCCGGCGGCAGTTGTCTTTGACGCTATGAAGGCAGCGATTGCGCGTAAGGCAGATATCCTCTTTATTGATACTGCAGGACGCTTGCATAACAAGGCTAACCTGATGAACGAGCTGGAAAAAATTCACCGCATTATTAAGCGCGAAATTCCTGAAGCTCCGCACGAAACCTTCCTGGTTCTGGATGCTACTACCGGTCAGAACGCAATCAATCAGGCTAAGGTGTTTATGGAAACCGCCAAGGTTACCGGCGTTGTACTCACAAAGCTGGACGGCACTGCTAAGGGCGGTGTGGTTGTGGCAATTAAGGAAGAGCTGGGACTGCCGGTTAAATGGATTGGCGTAGGCGAAGGCATTATGGACTTCCGCCCCTTTGAGCCGGATAAGTTTGTCGAAGCACTTTTTGACAGCGGTAAATAAGATGCTCTTGCAGCTGACAGGCGTTGAGTCCTGTTGTTTATATGAAGATGTTTGAAAATCTCCCGACAGCTGTGTTTGGCAGCGTTCGGGAAATTTTTTGTGCGGGCAGAAAAAAAGCCGTGTGCGGAAGCACACGGCGGTGGTAGTAGGGACTAGGATCATTCTTGCTTCTCTACATGCATATCATGCTTTAGCTTTTCTATATCATCAATAGACAAACCGGAAAGTTCAACGATTTCTTGCGGAGAATAGGAACCTTTAGCCAGCATGAGTTTAGCTACTCTGAGTTTTTCTTCGGCTATACCTTCGGATTTTCCTTCAGTTCTACCTTTAGCCTCACCTTCGGCAAGAGATTCTTCGCGAATATCCTTCATACGCATTTCATAAGTCATATAGGAATCCCTCACGTTCTTATCAAGCTTGTTCAGCCTTAATTTTTTCAACCTGCTCAACAGAAAGCGAAGTACCTTTAGCGACATCTTGTACTGACAAACCCATCCTTAAAAGACGCTTAGCAGTAGCAAGTTTTTCTTCGGCTATACCTTCAGCTTTACCTTCAACTCTACCTTTAGCTTCACCTTCGGCAAGAGTATCCTTTATACGCATTTCGTAAGTCATATAGGAATCCCTCACTTTCTTATCATTCTTGATTTCCGTAATCGTATCGGCAACCTCACGGGTGAAGTTGCTGGTAACTGTATTGTTGTTGATGTAGTCAAACAGGCTTTGAATATCCGGCGATACATCGCCATTAGTGCCTAATGTGTTAAGAAACATAATAGCAGCTTCATCTGCTAATTCAATCTCCATGTTTTCCATGCAACGTCTTTTAAAAGTATAAATACGCTGGGAATCCTCAAAGAAGTCAAACAGGCAGAAGAAGATGATATAAGTGGGAGAAAGCTCGTCATAATCTTGTCCCTTTTGCAGCACATCTGTATCCAACACGGCCTGGTAGTAGCGAGTGCGCTTGGGAAGTTGAATTTACCAGTACGGCTGACAGGATTTTTGACCTGCATTTCGAGATTATAGTGCGTATTGGTGTCATCAGCAATTCTGACGTCCAGGCGAATACCATGGCTGTCGGGATAAACATCAAGTGTCTGTTCTGCTTCAAGATAGGTGATATCTGCAATTTTGGTGTGTAAAAGCTCCTCCAGAATATGCTTGCAGATGCGCTTTCTGAGCATAACGTGCTTGAACAGAAAATCGTTGGAAAGAGTGAGTTTGTCAAGATTAGATACTTGCTTTTTCATATGTTTCCTCCTTTGATTATAGCATAAAGTTAGGCAAAAATATATAAGATGGCAGATGTAAAAAAAGCGCCTGCCGAAAGCTCGACAGGCGCCACTGGTCCGCACGACCAGGCAAGAGCTCCGCAAAATTGCGGTGGCTCATGCAACTAAGGTAATTATAACATAGAAAAAGAATAAAAACAATAGTTCGTAAAGCAAACATTTTTTGCAGATAAAAGCGCTCCCAGTTTTTGCAAAAAAGGCAACTACTAAGAATATCTTCTGCTTTTTTCTGTTTAATCGAATTACGATTCATGATATACTTATTATGATTTGCAATTTTGCTAGTGTTATAATTAAAGGTGAAGAAAACTTCAAAGCGTAACAAAATATTGTGATGCATGTGCGTTGAATAAATAATTATTAAGGAGAAGAACTTATGGTTATAAAATATGCAACTAAGGAAGATATTGCCGCGATTGCCGCAGTGGAGGCAGAATGCTTTCCGCCGGCGGAGGCAGCAACGGAAAAGGAGTTTGTTGACAGAGTGAAATATTACGGCAATCATTTCTGGCTTATGTATGAGGCTGAAAAGCTGATTGCCTTCGTGGACGGTTTTGTGACGGATGAGCCTGATTTGACGGATGAAATGTACGAGAAGGCAACGCTGCACGATGAAAACGGCGCGTGGCAGATGATTTTCGGTGTCAATACCATTCCTGCTTATCGCAAGCATGGCTATGCCGGGGAGCTGATTCACCGTGCGATTGAGGATGCCAGAAAACAGGGGAGAAAGGGCCTGGTGCTGACCTGCAAGGATAGGCTCGTTCATTATTATGCAAAATTCGGCTTTGCCGATGAGGGAGTGTCCGATAAATCTACGCATGGAAATGCTGTCTGGCATCAGATGAGGCTTACATTTTAATTAGGGAGCTTACAGGAATACTATAAGTTGCAATGTACATCATGGCAAAATGATTGCCTTATATCTGATGAATAAAAGGTGTACGTCAAATAAATAAGCAGCTGCGCAAGCCAAAAGCCTGCGCATTTTTTTGCCTGCGGACTGCAAAGCGTTGCCAATGGCTTAGTAGGCAACGTGTCGACGGACAAAATTTGTCAGAAATGTGAAGAAAATAGTTTACGCTTTTTTGTATATGTGTTACAATATTTATGTTATAGAATTATGCGACTTTTTTGGATGTGATTGATATAATGCAAAAGGAATTGATTATGCGCTGTCTGCCTACAGCGTTCTGCCATGCTTCAACAGTATTGGCGCTGCCCGACGGCAGCCTGCTGTGCTGTTGGTTCGGCGGTACGCACGAGGGAGAAAGCGACGTGGGGATCTACATCAGCAGACGCACGGATGCAGGCTGGAGTGAGCCAAAGCTGCTGGTGAACGGGGCGGCGGCAAACTGGAATCCGGTGCTTTTTGCGGGCGCGGACGGAAGATTGCTGCTGTTTTACAAGCAGGGCCAGCAGATTGCCGATTGGCAGACGTGGCTGCTGCAGTCTACGGATAACGGCGAAACCTGGAGCAGACCGCAGGAGCTGGTGCCCGGTGATGTGAGCGGAGGACGCGGACCTGTACGCAATAAGCCGTTGCGCTTGGCGAGCGGACGCATTCTTGCCGGTGCGTCTACCGAACATGGTATATGGAAGGCCTTTGCAGATATCAGCGATGACGATGGCGCAAGCTGGCATAAATCCTCTGCAGTGCAGATTGAGGGACTGCAATATCAGACAGGCGAAAAGACTGCCGACAGTAATATTGCCGTAAGCCAGCAGTCTTTTTACGGACGCGGCGTAATCCAGCCGAGCCTGTGGCAGAGTGCGGACGGCAGCGTGCATATGCTGCTGCGCAGCAGCGAGGGCTTTGTCTATCGCAGCGATTCTGCGGATGACGGCGAAACCTGGTGCAGTGCCTACGCTTTGAGTCTGCCGAACAATAACAGCGGTCTTGACTTGGTGCGGACTGCCGGCGGTGTACTCTACTTGGTGTGCAATCCGGTGGCTGCCAACTGGGGTCAGCGTTCTCCCTTAAGTCTGTTCAAATCCACAGATGAGGGTGCGAGCTGGCAAAAGCTGTTTGACCTGGAAACAGAGCCTGCGGAATTTTCCTATCCGGCGATTATTGCTGACGGCGAGGACCTTATGCTCACCTATACTTATAAGCGTTGCAATATTGCTTGTGTAAGATTGAGCGCGGATGAACTTGTTACCCTTTAAATTTAAAATATAAGGAGATGTAAGACAATGAAGAAAATTTTAGTTGTGCTGATGGCTATGCTGACCATGGCTGTTATGCTTACCGGCTGCGGCGGCGACAGCAAAAAAGCAGCTTATCCTGCAGACGGAGATATTTCCGTAATTATTCCTAAGGCTCCGGGCGGCGGTACCGATATCTCTGCCAGAGGTCTGATTCAGTTCATGGAAAAAGAGCTGAAGGGCAGCAAATTTGTTCCCGTAAACAAACCCGATGGCGGCGGTGTAACCGGCATGGTAGAGCTGGCTAACGCTAAACCCGACGGCCATACTCTGGGCATGGTTACCGTTGAGCTGGCTATGTTCCCGCATCAGGGCAAATGTAAAAACACCTATAAGGATTATGCAGCTATCTGCGCTCCGATTGCAGCTCCGGCAGCTTTGATTGTGCCGAAGGATGCTCCTTATAATAATGTAGACGAATTCGTAGCCTTCGCTAAGGCAAACCCCGGCAAGGTGAAGATGGGTAACTCCGGTATCGGCGCTATCTGGCATATTGCTGCACTTTCCTTTGAAGAGGAATTTGGCGTACAATTCAAGCATGTACCATATCCGAAAGGATCCGCTGATATTGCTGCAGCTTTGGCAGGCAAGCACATCGATGCAACCCTGGCTGACCCGTCTGTTTTCAAGAGCCAGGTAGACGCAGGCAACCTGAAGATTCTTGCTGTTATGGCTGATACCCGCAGCGTAATCTATCCTGATGTTCCGACCTTCAAAGAGCTGGGGCACAACATGACCGTTCGCGCTTGGGCAGCACTGGTTGCTCCTAAGGATACTCCGAAAGAAAAGCTGGAAGCTCTGCGCGCTGCTGCTAAAAAGGTTTGCGAATCCAAGGAATTCAAGGATTATTTCATGAAACAGGGTATCGACCCGACCTGCATTATCGGTGCCGATGCTGATAAGATGATGGCTGAAGACCATGCAATGTATGAAAAATTCCTGAAGAAAGCAAAATAAAATCGCTGTAAGGCGTAAATGAAAATGCCGACGCTGTAACCCGGAAGGGTTGCGGACGTCGGCGTTTTTTCGTTCTTATTTCACCTGTAATTCTCTTGACCATACTATTACTATATAGCTTATAATAACAATAAAAATCAAAGGAGGCTGATTATGTCGGAACATTTATGCACCTTGTCGACAGGAGATAAGGTTTATTTTTACGATAAAAGCATCGTTATTTTTTTTGAAGGAGCGCGCAAAATCTTAAGCACCTCACTTTATAACGGCGGTTACCATGATGATTACGCTGCCGTATATAATTATGATGCCAAGCAGGGAGCAGGTATGCCCTGCGAAATGCTGGCTGATACCTATGTGGAGCACATGCGCCTTGTATCCAAGCGCTTGGCGCTGGACCCGGACAAGGTGAGCGGCATGGGTACGGCGGCAAGCATGGAAAACGCTGTGGTAGAGACATTGAGCTTTAAGGAGCTGACCGTAACTGCCATCGTAACCGGCGGTATCGAAACAAACGGTGGGCGTGCAGGTGACCCTGCTGATTATTATAAGCCTATGCCTAAGCCGAAGTACGGAACAATTAATATTATGCTGCTGTTGGACTGCGATATGCCGGAAGGAGTAATGGCGCGCGCCCTGGTGACCTGCACCGAGGCCAAGACTGCTGCTATTCAGGAGCTGCTGGAGGGAAGCAAATACTCCAACGGTATTGCTACAGGCTCCGGCACGGACCAGACAATTATCATCGCCAACAGTGCGAGCGAGCTGTACATGGAGGGAGCAGGCAAGCACTCTAAGCTAGGCGAGCTTATCGGCAAGACCGTGAAGAACGCAGTAAAAAAAGCGCTGGCCAAGCAATCCGGCCTCACTCCCGCAAAGCAGCATGACGTGTTCCGCCGCCTCAAACGCTTTGACATCAAGACGGGCGATATGTGGCAGGCATACAGCGCGCAGGATGCTGCGGTAGTAAAGCCGGAATATCTGCTGGCAGCCGAAAAGCTGGCCAAGGAAGATATAATGCTGGTATATACTTCGCTCTATGCGCACCTGCTGGACCAGCATTTGTGGGAGCTTATCAGCTCTAAAGAAATGCAGCTGGCAGGGCAGAAGCTGCTGCAGGCTATTGCAGAACAATATAATGTTGAAGCTGAGATTATAAATGAAGGCACTTTGGCTTCTATGCTGGCCTCCTGGCAGCAGCAGTTCAACAAAATTATCGCCCAACGCTTGCATCCGACTGCAAAAGAGAGCTAGTTTCAGGTGAGAAAAATATAAATATGCACTTGACCTTATAGCGGCAATATAGTGTATATTATGGTTGTAATCAAAGGAAGCGAGGTGAATAATATGCATCCGAAATTTGAAATTCCGACTGATCCGCACGGCAAGCATCGTTATGAAAGCGCTATGAAGCACGTAGAGGCTGCTAAAAAGGCAGGCAAATCCAGCGACGAAATCCATGCTATCTTCAAAAAGGTAATGGAGTTCAACCCGATGGACATTGAGTCCATTCCGCAGGATGAAGCACATGCTAAGTATCGCACTGCCATGGTGCATATGAAAAAAGCACTGGAAAGCGGTAAGAGCGCAGACGAAGCGCATGAGGTTTTCCGCAAAATCATGAATGGCGAGACCAGCGGTCACTGCCACCACAGCAAATAAGGCTGAAAGCAAAAGCATCGTAGGCTATTGAGGTAGCTTACGATGCTTTTTTGTATACAAAAAAGGCGCCTGCCGAAAGCTCGACAGGCGCCACTGGTCCGTATGACCAGGCATAAGCTCCGCAAAATTGCGGCTACTCATGCAACTAAGATAATTATAGCATAGGCAAAGAATAAAAACAATAGTTCGATAAAAGAAAAATGATATTGCGTAAAATAATTTATAAAAATTTTATAAAAGCAAGTCAAGATAGACAGATATTGTCCAATTTATATGGTAAGATTATATTAAAGCAGAAGTCAAAAAGCTTCGGCAACGCGAGAAGTTCGCAAAATGGCTTTTGTTTTAACCTGATATCTGTAATGCCGGGTATGATGGTATTCAAGATATCCTAATTATTGAAGGGAAGGTGTTTGAAAATGAGAACAACAGGAAAATTTGCGGCAGCAATCCTCAGCGCAATTATGATGGCTAATGGCTTGAGCCTGCCGATGGCTTATGCTGCGCCGTCAAGCCGGTATGTAAGTGTGGATGAAAAGTACGACCCGTTTGCAGAAGAAGAAATGCCTGCTAAGGAGGCAGATCCTTCGAAGCTGACCTTTAAGGAAAGACTTGCGCTGCAGAAAAAAGAGGAGCAGGCCGCTGCTCAAAAGGTAACAATTGCCAATGTTATGCCGGGACATATTTATATCCCTAAAAAAACTATGCTTAACGTTGAGCTTATCGAGCCTGCTAGCTCTAAAACTCACAAGAAAAATCAGCAGGTGGAGTTCAAGACTACAGAAAACCTGATAATTAACGGAGTTGTAGTTATTCCTAAAGGTACTATCGGCATGGGTTATGTATATGAAGTGCAGAAGGCAGGCGGCTTCGGCAGAAAGGGTGTACTGCGTATTGCAGGCAAGGAAATCAAGACGCTGAACAATGTCAGCGTTCCGTTGAGAAAAGGCCTCGAAGGCAAGGGCAAAACCGATGGCGGTGCTGTGGCTGTTGCTGCTGCGGTTAGCCTGGTGGGCGGTCTTTTTATGAAGGGCAGCAATATCAACTATCCGGCCGGTACTGATTTTCAGGTAGAGGTTAGGGATAATGTGGATTTGGGCGTAACTCCGGAGGAGCTGAAGGATGCTATGAATCCTAATATTCCGCATGGTCAGGAAATCGTTATTGAAGTTAAATAAGGTATCTGAGCAAATTAAGGTTTAACCTTTCGTGCTTTGGCAAATCTGCGCAGGCTGTGTGCTTGCGCAGATTTTTTGCATTAAAAAGCTGTGCGTGGGAGCGCATGACGGGGGAAGTAGGGGGGATAATCAAGCTAATTCAGCCTTAATCTTTTCAACCTGCTCAACAGAAAGCGAAGTACCTTTAGCGACATCTTGCACAGATAAGCCAATGCTTAAAAGACGTTTGGCGGTAGCAAGTTTTTCTTCGGCTTCACCTTTAGCAAAACCAATAGCTTCGCCTTCAGCAAGAGATTCTTCACGAATATCCTTCATACGCATTTCGTAAGTCATAGATGAACGCAATGAATTCGGTCATTGGGAAATAGATACTGTTATAGGAAGTAAAAGCAAGAGTGACAACGTGGTGTTGACTCTTGTGGAACGTATAACACGCAAGTATATCGCACTGAAAATAACTAGTAAAACATCCTTTGCTGTTAACGAAGGCATTGCTTACCTAAAAGAATACTATGGTACTAAATTCAGTCAGGTGTTTAAGACAATTACTAGCGATAATGGAAGCGAGTTTGCAGAACTCTCGCAAATAGAGAATGACACTTCTATAAAAATATATTTTGCACATCCTTACAGTTCTTGGGAAAGAGGCAGTAATGAGCGCCATAATGGTTTGCTCAGAAGATTCATCCGAAAAGGAAAGAGGATGGACAATTATAGCTACGAAGATATTATGTTTATCGCTGATTGGTGTAATTCACTTCCAAGGAAGATTCTGGGATATAAAACTCCAGATGAACTGTTTGACTTTGAGTTGGATAAGATCTATGCATCTTAATTTTCAAAAAGTGTGCAACTTCTTATTGCAATTTAGAGATATTATGTTTATCGCTGATTGGTGTAATTCACTTCCAAGGAAGATTCTGGGATATAAAACTCCAGATGAACTGTTTGACTTTGAGTTGGATAAGATCTATGCATCTTAATTTTCAAAAAGTGTGCAACTTCTTATTGCAATTTAGAAGATAATTGTGGTGCTGATACAATTTTGGGTTTTGGTAAGCCTATCATTAATTTACCTAAAAATAAGAACTCATCAACGGAATCTCCTATCAATCTGCGTAGACATGTAGTATGCGCAGATTTTTTCTAGCTAACAGGATATAACCGCCGCTGTTCCCCCCAATCCCCAGCAGGAAATTTTCTTTCGCCAGCGAATAAATATGAATACAGACAGATTAAAGTAGGTGATTGAATTGACAGTACCTGGATGGTTATTAAAAGAACATCAAATAGATAATAGTTTTCATTCAGATGACGAATTGTGGAGCGCTATTAACAATCTCTTTAATACAAGAACAAAATTTAGAACTAGCTACAAATTCTGTTTCCTAAAATCCATTTTAGATAATATCTATAACGTTAATGAAAGACTTGAACTGTCGATGATAGATATTTTCAGCAGATTCACAGAAATTTACTGGAATTTGATAGTAAAACACCATCTGAACCAGATTCGTCAGGGAAGCGGTACGAAATCAGCTATAGCTACTCTGATTAATGAAATAAGTGCCAATAATTGTGTATGCTCAGAAATGCCGTTTGAACGTCTTACGCAGATTGAAAAAGATAGGCTGATTCTTGGAGTAGTGAAGGAATGTTCAAAATATGTAGTTGGTGCGCTTTGTACAGATTTTCGTTATATTATTTATGGATTCGATAAGGATAAGACAAAAATCCAGTTTAGTTATTTTGCCTATATTTTCTTGGTAAAGTACGCGTATATTATTGGTAAGCTTAATTATTTTGAATGGATTAAATTTCTGGAAAGCGTTAATGATAAGGATTTGGCGTATAATATTGCAGGCTGTCTGGATGATTCTTCGCAAAGGGTGGACTTAAGCAAGTATAGGACCTTTCTCTTTAATGATTTACATGAGCATACCTGTTTTTATTGTGGCGCTGAATTGAACGGAACCTGTGAGGTTGATCATTTTATTCCTTGGTCATTTGTAAAGGACGATAAAATGTGGAATTTTGTACAGTCTTGCAAAAAATGCAATGGCAGCAAGCGTGACAAACTTACGGTTCCCTTTTATATGACAAGAATAGTCACTCGTAATAAGGAAATTCTTGCAAAAGCTGAGTTGATGAATGCTTTTCAGGATGATTTTTATGGTTACAATGATGACAGACTACCAGAGATGTATAAAAGTGCTGCATTCAATGGTTTTGAGGTTGGTTGGCAGCCAGCTATATAAGTGGAGCGTGTTAACGCAAAGTAAAAAGTAATAAGGATGGTGCTGATTATGGCTAATGTCATAGCTGTTATTTGGGACTTTGACAGGACTCTTGTAGATGGATATATGCAGGATCCTATCTTTAAAAAATATAATGTTGACGCTGCAAAGTTTTGGGCTGACATGGAGGCGGACAGAGAAAAATGCTCTAAAATAGCCTACAGAGTTAATAAAGATACCTATTATGTCAACTATTTCATTAAATGTGCTCATAACGGAACCCTACCCGGACTTAACAACGCTGCGCTGCTGGAGGCAGGACGTGAGCAAAAGTTCTATCCGGGAGTAGAGGCGCTGCTCAAAACCATCAAGGAAACGTTTAAGTATGATGCTGAATACGCCGAATATGGCATCAAAGTAGAAAACTACATTGTAAGCACAGGCTTTGCGGAAACTATCCGTGGAACTTCTCTGATGCCATGGATAGATGGAATTTGGGGATGCGAGCTTCTTGATGGACCGGATGGCAATGGTGGCAGTGTTATAAGTGAAGCGGTCTACACGATTGATAACACTACTAAAACACGTGCCCTGTTTGAAATAAATAAGGGGATAGGCAAGGTGCCGGATATAGACGTCAATTCCCAAATTGAAAAGTCTATGCGCCGTGTACAATTTGAGCATATGATTTATATTGCTGATGGTCCCAGCGATATACCTGCGTTTTCTGTGGTTAAACAAAACGGTGGTCTTACCTTTGCTATTTATCCCAAAGGCGATTACAGGGCAATGCAGCAGGTTGACCAGATGCGTGCTAACGGCAGGGTGGATATGTATGGCGAAGCTGATTACACTCCGGATACTACAGCCTATATGTGGATTACTGATAAAATCAGACAGATGGGCAAGCAGATACTTGCTGATGAAAAGGCTAGGATATGTGCTTCATCATCATCTGTGCCTAAGCACCTTAATTAAGCAGAATATGAAGGTGTTGTGATGCATCAGTGAATTTAGGGCGTCCAAATTGACAACATAAGAGCACCAAAACACAAAAGGCGTTCTACCGAACTGCGGTAGAACGCCTTTTGCATGACAGCAAAAAAATTATTTGCAGGACTGCTCAGCTTGCAATGCTTCAACCTGCTCAATCGGGAGAGAAGTAGCCTTGGCGATATCCTGCACGGAAAGTCCCATGCGGAAAAGACGCTTAGCAGTAGCGAGTTTCTCTTTAGCTTCGCCTTTGGCAATACCCACAGCTTCGCCTTCACGTCTTTCATCTAATAAACGTGCTTCCATAAGCATAAATTCTCGCCTCACTTTCGTATCTAATTTGAGATAGCTGATTTCGTCGTCAATCTGCTTAGTGAAATCAGTAGTTACAATGTGGTTGTTTACATAATCATAAAAGCTCTTGATGTCTTTAGAAATATCGCCATGCGTACCTTTCGTGTTTAAAATCATGGTGGTTGCTTCATCGGAAAGCTCCAACTCCCGATTTTCCAGACAACACTTTTTAAAGGTATAAACGTAATGATCCTGTTCAAAGAAATCAAAAACGCAGATAAAAATGATAAATGTCGGTGGCAGCAGGTCATACGGCTGTCCCTTCTGCAGCAAATCAATATCAAGCAGCGCCTGGTAATAACGGGAACGCTTAGGCAGAACGTAGGTGTCCGTATCGGGATTCTTCTTGTTTTTTACCTGCATTTCCAGATTATAATGCGTGTTTTTATCATCCGCTACGATTATATCAAGGCGGATGCCACGGCTGGTGTACTCAGGCTCAAGCGTCTTTTCTGCCTCCAGATAGTTGATATCCGCAATTTCTATCTGCAGCAGCTCCTCCAGCAGATGCTTGCAGATGCGCTTGCGCGACATAACCTTCTTGAAGATGAAGTCGCTTTGGATTGTCAGGTTTGCAAATTTTGTTGCCAGGTCTTGCATGGTTTTTCTCCTTTCATTTTAACACAGATAAAGTAAAAAATACATAAGCAGCGCAAAAACAAAAAAGAGCAGTACTCTGGCGATTAAAAATCGTCAGTTTGTACTACTCTTAGAATGTACCATATAAATATAAATGGCCTTGCTTAAGCTTCTGCAGAAAAGGTACATCTGCAGGATATACTGCTTATTTAATTGTCCGCAGGTAAATGAGCCGGATGCGTAAGCTTACTTGCGGTTTTCAAGAACTTAGTTTAAGTGTACTTGAAATATGGGGGAATGTCAAGGTAGTGGATAGAACGCCTTTACTATTCCTCCGCCATCTATGCTATAATAATATGTAGAAAAACCAACGTGAGGAGCGATTATCATGAAATACGTTGCCTGTTACGGCGATTCTCTGGTGCAGGGCTTTCCCTTCGGCCCACGCTATTCCTGGACCGCTCAGGTGGAAAAGCTTACGCAGATTAAAATGCTCAATTACGGCGTCTGTGGTGACTGCTGCGATGATATCATCTACCGCATGCGCCAGTACGCGCTGCCGGAATATGTGCATCACGTTATCTTCCTCGGCGGGGCCAACGACATTCTGCAGGGACGCCGCATTGAGGATATCAGCCGCGATTACAAGCGTGTGCTGGAGTGGTGCGAGGAAAAGCAGTACAGCCTGTGCGTAGTGCTGCCGTTCATCAGTACGGAGCAGGCGCTCAACCGTCAGCTGCTGAACCTGCGGCAGGAGGCAGAGCATATCTGCGGCGGCAAGGCCTTCCTGCTGGATTTGCAGCCTGCCATCGGCATGGACGCCGGGGCACGCTTCAAGGCCTACGTTGACGGCATTCATCCTAAGTCCCAGACGTATGAGGCGATGGGAAGCTATGCAGCGCCGCTGATCTGGAAGTGGCTGAAGAACGAAAAAGAGGCTTAGAAAAATTTTTAAAGGTGACAAGTAAAAATACTTGACAAGCATCGCTTTATGCTTTATACTTACATAGTCGACTAAATTTCGAGAGGGATAAATATGTCAGCAGAAGAAATTTTTGCGCAGCGTATGCGCTTAGGCAGGCTCTTTGATATTTACGGCGGTCTTCTGACAGCTAAGCAGAAGCAATGCCTGGGACTGTATTTCTATGACGACTTGTCTCTGAGTGAGATTTCGGAGGAGCTGGGCGTTTCGCGTCAGGCTGTCCACGACCTGCTCAAGCGTGTTGAGCAGCTGCTAGAACGTTATGAAGCATCACTGAAGGTGCTAAGCCGCGAGGAGGAGCTGCATGCTAAGCTGCAGCAGGCAATTGATTTGCTGGAAACTCCGGATGAGGCAAAAAAAGACGAGGCCGTGCAAATGCTGAAAGAGCTTTGCAGTGAAGGTAGGTAGATAGAATGGCATTTGAAAGTTTATCTGAAAGATTACAAAATGCATTAAAGATGTTCCGCGGCAACGGCAAGCTGACTGAGGAAGATTTAAAGGCTCCTATGCGCGAAGTGCGTATGGCGCTTTTAGAGGCCGACGTTAACTTCAAGGTTGTTAAGGACTTTGTAGCCAAGGTTAAAGAGCGCGCTGTTGGTGAAGCGATCGGCGAAGGCCTGAATCCGCATCAGCAGATTATCAAGATTGTTAACGAAGAGCTGATTGAGCTTTTGGGCGGTACCCAAAGCAAGCTCACTGTTGCTCCCAAACCGCCGACAGTTATCATGCTGGTTGGTCTGCAGGGCGCAGGTAAAACCACTACCGCCGGTAAGCTGGCCAACTACCTGAAGCGCAAGCACAAAAAACCGTTGCTGGTTGCAGGCGACGTTTACCGTCCTGCTGCTATTACTCAGCTACAGGTTTTGGGCGAGCAGCTGAATGTGCCGGTATTTACTCTGGGCGACAAGGTTTCTCCTGTAGAAATTGCCCAAAAGGCCATGGAAAAAGCACATAGCCTGGCATGCGATACGGTAATCATCGATACCGCAGGCCGCTTACATATAAATGAAGAGCTGATGGAGGAGCTGCGCAACATTAAAGGCGCTGTTCATCCTCAGGAAATTCTGCTGGTTGTAGATGCTATGACCGGTCAGGATGCAGTAACCGTTGCCGAGAGCTTTGACAAGGAATTGGGCATTGACGGCCTGATTGTTACCAAGCTTGATGGTGATGCCCGCGGTGGTGCGGTGCTTTCCGTAAAGGCTGTTACCGGCAAGCCGGTTAAGCTGATCGGTTTGGGCGAAAAGCTGGATGCTCTGGAGCCCTTCCATCCGGATCGTATGGCTTCCCGTATTCTGGGCATGGGCGATATCCTGACTCTGGTAGAAAAAATTCAGTCTACAACAGACCTCGCCAAGGCACTGGAGATGGAGAAAAAGCTGCGTAAGGATGAATTTACCTTAGAGCAGTTCCTGGACCAGATGCAGCAGGTTAAAAAGCTGGGTTCTCTGGAAACCATCTTAGGCTTAATCCCCGGCATGGGCGGCATCAGCCAGAAGCTGAAGGAAGCTAATGTGGACGAAAAGGAATTCGACCGCATCGAAGCAATCATCCGCTCCATGACCAAGAAGGAAAGACAAAAACCCGAAATCATCAACGGCAGCCGTCGTAAACGTATCGCTGCAGGCTGCGGCATGCGTGTACAGGATGTCAATAAGCTTCTGAAGAACTTCGAAGAAAGCAAGAAGATGATGAAGCGTATGCAGGGTATGGCAAAGTTTGCTTCCAAAGGCGGCTTCAAGCTGCCGTTTGGCAGATAATAAAGAAAGTTCCATGTTGTGAGATATTAATTTAAGGAGGTGAAAATCAACATGGCAGTTAAAATCCGTTTAAAACGTATGGGCGCTAAAAAAGCTCCTTTCTATCGTATTGTTGTTGCAGACGCTCGTTCTCCTCGTGATGGTCGTTTCATCGAATCTATCGGTTACTACGATTCCACCGTTCAACCGGCTAGCGTAAAAATCGATGCTGAGAAAGCTATCGACTGGATGAACAAAGGCGCTCAACCGACTGATACCGTTAAAAACCTGTTCAGCAAGGATGGTATCATGAAAAAATTTGCTGAAGCTAAAGCAGCAAAATAATTTGAGGGGGCGTGATCTACATGAAGGAATTGGTAGAAGTTATGGCCAAATCTCTTGTAAATGATCCCTCTGCAGTAGTAGTGGAGGAGGAGACAACCGGTACAACAACGGTGCTTCGCCTCCATGTTGCTTCTGAAGATATGGGTAAGGTTATTGGAAAACAGGGCCGTATCGCAAAAGCTATCAGAACTGTTATGAAAGCAGTAGCAACCCGTGAGAATGTGAAAGTCATTGTCGAAATTATTTGATTGAGGATGGTATATCGCTATGGATAAAATGATCGTTAGGGTTCCCGTCGCTGTTAAAGCAAAAGTTACTGAAGATTTAAAGTTGAAAATTGTTGGAGATCTCCAAAATACCATAAAGAATATGGAGCTTGATCTGGAGCAATTCGAGTTCCAGGCTAAAAAAGCATTGCATCAGGCTGCCAGCGATTTGAGCGTGCTTCCGGCTTTGCGCGAACAAATTGACATCGAAAGAAATAAGCGTACTGCTGCCAAACAAGAAGCAGAGGCTAAGCTGAAAAGAGCGGAAGCTCTGGAGCTGGGCGCTGAAATTGGTCATGGTACCCTGGAGCGTACTGTAGAAATTACCGTAGGCACCAATATTGATACCCTGATGGGCGCAGAAATCCTTACTGAAGACGGTAAGGTTATCGCTTTCCGCGAATAATCCATGGAAAACCAAATAGTTATTGGCAAAATTGTCGCTCCGCACGGTGTGCGGGGCGATATTCGTATATTGCCGTTAACCGATAAGCCGGAACAATTTTTAGACCTGGATTATCTGCTGCTGCCGGACGGTCGCAAGCTGACCGTGAAAGCAGCACGCTTTCATAAAAGAATGGTGCTGGTGACTACTGCCGAAATCAAAAGCATGAACGAGTCCGAGCTGCTGCGCGGTATGGAGGTAAGCATTAACGCTGAGGACCTGCCGGAGCTGGAGGAAGGACGCTTTTACGTTGCCGACCTCATCGGCCTGCCTGTTTATGACGAGCAGGGCGAGCAAATCGGTACCTTTAAGGACGCACTGAGCACAGGCAGCAACGATGTTTATGTTATCGCTGTCCCCGGTCAGAAGGATTACCTGCTGCCGGCACTGAAGAAATATGTCAAGGAAATCAATCTGGCAGAAAAGCGCATTGTCGTGGAGCTGCCTGAGTGGGTTGAGGCAGAATGAAGTTTTTATTTGTAACCTTATTTCCCGAACAGATTGAGCAGGCTGCAAGCCACAGTATTCTGCAGCGCGCTGCCTCCAAGGGCCTGATTGAGGTGAGCTGCATCAATCCGCGCGATTTTACGCATGACGTGCATCGCACGGTGGATGATTCTCCCTTCGGCGGCGGTGCAGGCATGGTGCTGAAGCCCGAGCCTATGGTGGCTGCTATCCGCAAGGCGAAGGAGCAGCTGCCGAATGCCCGCGTTATTGCCATGTGTCCGGGAGGACGCACGCTGAAGCAGAGCATCGTCGAGGAATATGCCCACAGCGGCCAGGATTTCATCTTCGTCTGCGGTCATTACGAGGGCTTTGACGAGCGCATCTTCTATTGGGTTGATGAAAAGCTGTCTATCGGCGATTATGTGCTCACCGGCGGCGAAATGCCTGCCATTATTGTGATGGATGCAATTTCCCGCTTTATTCCTGGCGTACTGGGTAAGATTGAAAGTGCGGAGGAGGATTCCTTCAGCACCGGTCTTCTGGAATACCCGCAGTACACCCGTCCGGTGAACTTTGAGGGCATGGAGGTGCCTGAGGTGCTGCGCAGCGGCAACCATGCGCTGATTAACAGCTGGCGCCTGAAGCAGTCGCTCAAAGCAACGCTTGCTCTGCGTCCCGACCTTTTGAGTGCGGAGCAGAAGGAGCTTTTGACAGGCCGCTTGCCCTATAAAATGAAAAAATCGGAGCGCCGCTTCTATGAGGAGCTGCGTGCTGAAATCGCTGCCGAGCAGGAAAAACGCGCAAGCGCCGAGGTGAAGGAGGATGAGGCGAATGGCTGATTTATATGTTGGCCTGGTCCATTATCCTATCTACAACAAGCGCATGAACGTTATCGCCGGCGCGGTGACTAACTTTGATATCCACGATATATCGCGTACCTGCCGCACTTATAACGTGCAGGGCTATTACATCATCCATCCGCTGGAGGTCCAGAAGCAGATTATCGACAAGATACTTTCCTACTGGCAGGAGGGCTATGGCAAGGTGTATAACCCCGACCGTGCTGACGCGCTGAGCCGTGTGCTGTGGCAGCCTGATATCGCAAGTGCGGTGCAGACGATAGCAGAGCGCACAGGCAAGCAGCCTTACGTTGTCACTACGGATGCACGCATTTATCCCAACACCGTTTCCTACAGCTTTATGCGCAAGCAGCTGCAGGAGGGTGACAGACCGGTGCTGCTTTTGTTCGGCACAGGCTTTGGCATCGAGGCGGAAACTATGGCCAAATTTGATTATATTCTGGAGCCTGTTTACGGCCCGTGTGACTATAATCATCTTTGCGTGCGCAGTGCCGCAGCCATTATTCTGGACAGGCTTGCAGGCGAGCCCTGGTGGGAAAAAAATTAAAGAAAAATGCAAGAAATTATACACTTTTCTCTTGCATAAATTGGTTGTCTATGATACAATTTACGTTGTGTAATACGGACGGTCCGCTGTGGAGTTCGCACATGAACGTCTATGATTTAGGAGGAAACTATGAACATTATTGAAGTACTGGAACAAGAACAACTTCGTTCCGACATCCCTGAGTTTAAAGCAGGCGACACCGTTAAAGTTTATTGCAAAATCGTCGAGGGTACCCGCGAGCGCGTTCAGCTGTTTGAAGGCGTTGTAATTTCCCGCAGTGGCTCCGGCGTTCGTGAAAACTTCACCGTTCGTCGTATTTCTTACGGCGTTGGCGTAGAAAGAACTTTCCCGGTTCACAGCCCGCGTATTGAGAAAATTGTTGTAGCACGCGTTGGTATCGTTCGCCGTGCTAAACTGTATTATCTGCGCAAACTGACTGGTAAAGCTGCTCGTATCAGAGAAAAACGCTAATCAATCTTTGTTTATAGTAAAAGGGACTGTAGTAGTACGGTCCCTTTTATTACGTTATGAAGCATTTATGCTTTAAAATAAAGCAAATTTACAATTATGTCATAACTGAAGCTGCAATCTATGCTACAATATATCTATATTATTGTAGTTAAAAATCCGGCCTGTGCCGGCGATAGAGAGGAGGCTCATTAGTTGAGCAAGAAAAGTGAAACCTCCTGGCAGGATTCTGCCAGTGATTGGCTTGTTTCGATTATTATTGCGGTAGCACTGGCATTCTGCATCCGCACCTTTTTGGTAGAGCCTTATATGGTAGAAGGCTCCTCTATGTATCCTACTCTGGTAAACCATGAGCGTCTTGTCGTTGATAAGCTGAGCTACTTTGTTACCGACCCGAAGAAGGGCGAAATCGTAGTTTTCCGCTTCCCCAAGGACCAGACCCGTGACTTTATCAAGCGCGTTATCGCAGTTGGCGGTGACACTGTGGAGATGCAGCAGGGCAAGGTATTCGTCAACGGCAAGCAGCTGAACGAAACCTATATCTACCACAATGACCCGAAGGGCAAAAATATTTCCGATTACCGCAAGGTAGTTGTTCCCAAGGATACCATCTTTGTATTAGGTGATAATCGTAATAACTCTGAGGACAGCCGTTTTGCCGACGTTGGCTTTGTGCCGCTGAAGCTTGTTAAGGGACGTGCGCTGCTAGCTTTCTGGCCGCTGGACAAGATGCGCGTGCTGAAGGCTGATACGGGTATGGGCGAATGATGCTGGAGGATTTTAAGATTCAGTGGTTCCCCGGTCATATGACCAAGGCGAAGCGCATGATGGAAAGCCAGATTAAGCTGGTTGACGTTGTTGTGGAGATGCTGGATGCGCGTATTCCTCGCTCCAGTACCAACCCCATGCTGCAGGATATCCTTGGCAGCAAGCCGAAGGTTATCGCACTGAACAAGATTGATATGGCAGACAAGGCTCAGACTGATGTGTGGCTGGAAAAAATCAAGCACAGCGGTCTGCCTGTGTGCAAGATTGACTGCGCTACCGGTAAGGGCGTCAAGCAGCTTATCAGTGCAGTTCAGCTGGCTGCGAAGCCGGTGATTGATAAATGGCTGAAGAAGGGCGTGCGCAACCGTCCCGTCCGCGTTATGATTGTAGGTATTCCGAACGTCGGCAAGTCTACCCTGATTAACCGCCTCGTAGGCAAGAACAAGGTAATGGCTGCCGATAAGCCGGGTGTAACACGCGGACAGCAGTGGGTAACGATTGCCAAGGGCTTAGAGCTTTTGGATACGCCGGGTGTACTCTGGCCTAAGTTTGATGACCCGTCGGTGGGCTTTGCGCTTGCCGTTACCGGTGCCATCAAGGAGGATGTATTCGACAGGGAGCAGGCCGTAGAGCTGCTGCTTGATCTGTTGATACGCAAATATCCTCAGGATTTGCAAAATAAATATGCAGTAAGCCTCGAGCAGGGTGATGATGTCAACGCCGTTATGGCGAAGATTGCCGTTGCCAGAGGTTGTCTGAAGTCTGGTGGACAGCTTGACATCGATAAGGTGGTTCAGCTTGTACTCAGAGATTTCCGAGCAGGACGTTTAGGGCGGTTTACAATCGACGAGCCTTGATTTGTCGTGCCATAAAAACCGCCGCAGGGCGGTTTTTCTTTATGCAAAAATAAATGTTAAGGGGGATACAGAAGATGAATATTACCGAAATCAAGGAGCTGCTGGCAGGAGCACCGACGGCGGAGCAGCTGGCGACATTGGCAGCAGACGAGCGCAAGGGAGTACAGAAGCTGCTGGCAGCATACAACAAGCGTCTGGAGAAGGCGGCGGCGGAGAAGGAGCGCTTCACGGCGATGCTGAAATTGGAACGCGAGCTGTATGACGAGGGCTGCGAGCTGATTGCCGGCGTAGATGAGGCAGGACGCGGACCTTTGGCAGGACCGCTGGTTATCGCTGCCGTTATTCTGCCCAAGGATGTGTTTATCAGCGGACTGAACGATTCCAAGCAGCTTTCCGCTGCTAAGCGCGATATGCTGTATAACGAGGTTATGGCCAAGGCGCTGGATATCGAGGTGAACATCGTCAGCGTCAGCAATATTGATGAGCTGAATATTTACTACGCTACACAGCAGGGCATGGCGCAGGTGCTGGAAAACCTGCACTGCCGTCCGCAGGCAGCGCTGATTGACGCTATGCCGGTGAAGGTTCCAGGTATGAAGATTGAATCCGTGGTGCACGGTGATGCGCTGAGCGCTTCTATTGCCGCTGCTTCGATTATTGCGAAGGTAACCCGTGACCGCATCATGGAGCGCCTTGATCTTGTTTATCCTGCCTACGGCTTTGCGCATAACAAGGGCTATGGCAGCGGCGCGCATATGCAGGCTGTGAGCGAGCTGGGAGCCACACGCTGGCACCGCCGCAGCTTTGAGCCTGTGAAGAGCATGCAGCTGCCGCTGGTGGCTGCTGAGGAAAATATCCTCTATGCTCCGCAGACGGATAACTATGAGTACCCCGTCGAGGAGTAGTCTTGGGAAATACGGCGAAGATTTTGCCTGCCGCTATCTGCAAAATATGGGTTATAAACTGTTAGCCCGCAACTTTCGCTGTCACCGTTATGGTGAGATTGATCTTATTGTTGAAAAAAGTGGCTGTATCAGCTTCATAGAGGTCAAGACACGTGCTTCTACCCGGTTCGGCAGACCGATAGAGGCCGTGACACCGGCAAAGCAAAGAAAAATTCATCGTTGCGCTGAATATTATCTCCAATGCAGAGGTCTGCTGGAGCAGCCGCCGGTGCTTTCCTTTGATGTAGTAGAAATTATCATTGAAAGCACTGCGGCTATCAGCATCAGGCATTGGCCGCACTGCTTTTAAAAGAAACGGAGTGTTGATAATGTTTGCACAGATTCTTGGCGAAACAACTTGTGGTATTGATGGTGTACAGATTTTGGTTGAGGTGGACGTGAGCAACGGCTTGCCCAGCTTTGATCTTGTGGGACTGCCGGCGATGGCTGTGCGTGAGTCCAAGGAGCGCGTGAAGGCGGCGCTGCGTAATTCCGATTATCCCTTCCCGATGACGCGCATTACGGTCAATCTGGCGCCCGCAGATTTGCGTAAGGAAGGCAGCGGCCTTGACTTGCCGATTGCCATAGGCCTGATGACCTGCGGCAGAATTCTGGAGCCGGAAAAGCTGGAGAACAAGGTTTTCATCGGCGAGCTGTCGCTGGACGGCAGAATCCGCAAGGTTTCCGGCGTGCTTTCCATGATTATGGATGCCAAGAAGTGCGGGGCGCAGGAGGTGTATATTCCGCAGGCCAATGCTGCCGAGGGCAAGTTGATTCATGGTATTGATGTGTATACGGTGGCAACCTTAAAGGAGCTGGTGGAGCACCTGAAGGGGAAGAACACGCTGACGCCGCTGCCGAAGGAAAATATTCTGCAGAACAATAACAGGATTTATCATGTGGATTTTGCTGACGTCAAAGGCCAGCTTGTAGCACGCAGAGCGTTGGAGATTGCTGCCGCCGGCGGTCACAGTATCCTGATGGTGGGTTCTCCTGGCTGCGGGAAAACGATGCTGGCACGCCGTTTGGTGACGATTCTGCCGCCGATGACGGAGGCCGAGGCGCTGGAGGTTACTAAGATTTACAGCATCGTGGGACTTTTGCCGCAGGCCGACAGTGTCATGCTGGAGCGTCCGTTCCGCAGTCCACATCACAGCATCAGCGGCAGCGCCTTGCTTGGCGGCGGCAGTACACCACGCCCGGGAGAGGTGACGCTGGCGCACAACGGCGTACTCTTTTTGGACGAGCTGCCGGAGTTTGAACGTGCTACGTTGGAGATGCTGCGTCAGCCGCTGGAGGATGGAGAGGTGAGTATTTCGCGCGTCAGGGCGGCAATGACCTTCCCGAGCAAGTTTATTTTATGCGCTGCTCAAAATCCTTGCCCCTGTGGGTTCCTCGGTGATTCGGTGCACCGCTGTTCATGTAAACAATCGGAAATTGACAGCTATAAACGTAAGATTTCCGGTCCGCTGATGGACAGAATCGATATGCAGATAAACCTGAGCAGGGTGGAGTTCAGCGAGCTGAAAACGAAGGAAAAGGGCGAATCTTCGGCTGCCATCCGCGAACGCGTGGTGAAGGCGCGACTGCTGCAGCAGGAGCGCTTGGAAGCCTTGGGGATGCACTGCAATGCGCAGATGGGCCGGAGCGAGGTTGTTAAATATTGCCAGCTGGACGCGGCGGCGCAGAATGTTATGGAGCGTTACTTTAATATGCTCAACCTCAGCGCCCGCAGCCATGACCGTATCCTTAAGGTGGCACGCACGATTGCGGACCTTGCGGGCAGCGAGAACATTGAGGCGGTGCATCTGGCGGAGGCCATTCAGCTGCGCACCAGCGTGCGGCAGTAAGGAGCAGGCTTCGAAGCAGGTAAGCTTAACGCTCTGCATATTACTGACGGTAGTACGCAGAGCGTTTTTTGTTGCTTTCTTTCTTAAAATGATGTAAAATAAAAGAAAACGAAAGGAACGAAAGCTAATGACAAAAGAAACACTTGCGTATGAGAATATCGACAGAGAGTTTAAAGAGCTGTATGTCAGTGACATCAAAAAAACAGTAGTTGCTTTTGCCAATACAGAGGGCGGAATTTTATATATCGGCATAAATGATGCAGGAGAGGTTGTCGGTCTGCCAAACGTAGACGATGTAATGCAGCAGACAGCCAATACGCTTAAGGACAGCATTGCACCGGATGTTATGCCGTTTGTCAAAATACGCGCAGTTACCAAAGAAGGTAAACAGATTATTAAGGTTGCGGTGCAAAACGGCACGAGCAGACCGTATTATATTCGTGAAAAAGGCTTAAAGCCCAGTGGTGTTTATATCAGGCAGGGCAGCAGCAACCAGCAGCTGAGCGATGAAGGCATTCGCCGTATGCTGATAGAGGTTAACGGTAAAAGCTATGAAAGCATGCGCAGTATGCAGCAGGAGCTGACCTTTACTGCTTTGCGCAAGCATTTTCGGCAGCGTGAGCTGAAATTGGATGAGGCGCAGCTGCGCACTCTTAAGCTCATCGGTGACGATGGCCTGTACACAAATCTGGCGCTGCTGCTGTCCGAGCAGTGCGAGCATTCGCTGAAGGTTGCGGTTTTTCAGGGCAGTACGAGAGCGGTTTTTCGCGATAGACGTGAGTTTACCGGCTCTTTGCTGCAGCAGCTTTACGATGCTTACGCATTTATAGATAATTATAATAAGACTAAGGCAACCTTTCACGGCTTGGAGCGTGTAGATACGCAGGATTATCCGCCTGAGGCTGTGCGCGAGGTGCTGCTGAACTGCCTTGTGCACCGTGATTACAGCTTCAGCGGCAGCACGTTGGTTAATATTTACGATGACCGCATTGAGTTTATCTCTTTGGGAGGACTCGTCACTGGCTTAAAAATGGAAACAATTTTCATCGGCGTATCGCAGACGCGCAATCCTGCACTGGCTGCCGTGTTCTACCGCTTGCGCTTAATTGAGAGCTTTGGTACGGGGATTGAAAAAATTCAGCAGAGCTATTTGGATACTGCGGCAAGGCCGGAATTTATTGCGGTTTATGGTGGCTTTAAGGTTATTTTGCCCAATATTAATGAGGTGCAGGCCAAGGAGTTTAGCATCAGCGAAACGCAGGAATGCTATGGCTTTGCGGATGAAAAGGACAAAGTAATGCAGCTGGCTGCTATGCAGGGCTATGTTACTCGCAAGCAGGTTGAGGATGCCTTGCAGGTGAAAACAACTAAGGCCTATATGCTTTTGCAGGAGCTGTGCGATGCAGGCAGGCTGACGCCTATCGGAGTAGGGAGAAGCAGAAAGTATATCAGCAGGTGAAGTCAACGCTTTGCGTATTACTGACGGTAGTACGCAGAGCGTTTTTTGTTACAAATCTGTAAACAGCTTTACAAAAGTTTCCCGAAATAAAAAAATCTGCAAGTTTTTGTACAAAGGTGTTGACGAAAGATATACGCAGTGGTAAACTAGGCACAACTTCAAAAAAACCACAAACCGTTGAGACGGAGATCAAGTCAGCAGATGCGCTTACAGAGAGTTCGGGCAGGTGGGAGCCGGATAGAGATGCAGGCTGATAAATGGACCGTTGAGGGTGCTGTCAAATCGCTTCGGCGAGAGTATTCGGCAACGCAACACCGGCGTTAAAGGTGAGGAGTGTGATGGCACTCTGCGAGAGCGCGTCGCGATAGCGACGAAATAAGGTGGTACCGCAGGTATAAGTATTTACAGCCTGTCCTTGGAATTGCTTAGAAAAGCTAAGCAGCTTCAGGACAGGCTTTTTTGTATAACAAATCTGTGATAGGCCTTCTCGTAGAATGTTAAAGCTTTAAACTATGGGAGGAATTAAAAATGATTAAAGAAGCAATTGTAAAAATCGTCGGCAAAGAGGATTTAACCTATAACGAAGCATATGACGTAATCAACGAGATTATGAGCGGTGAAACAAGTGCAACGCAGAATGCAGCTTTTCTGGCAGCGCTTTCTACCAAGAGCACTACGGCGGAAACTACCGATGAAATCGCCGGCTGCGCCACTGCGATGCGTGACCATGCACTGAAATGCGAAACGGGCATGGATATCTTTGAAATCGTCGGTACCGGCGGCGACGGCTCCAACAGCTTCAACATTTCCACAACCTCCGCTCTGGTTGCTGCGGCAGGCGGCATGAAGGTTGCTAAGCACGGCAACCGCGCCGCTTCCTCCAAATGCGGCACTGCGGATTGCCTGGAGGCGCTGGGCGTGAACATTCAGCAGGACCCGGAAAAATGCGTGGAGCTGTTAAAGGAAGTCGGCATGTGCTTCTTCTTCGCACAGAAGTATCACACTTCGATGAAATATGTAGGACCTATCCGCAAGGAGCTGGGCATCCGCACCGTATTCAACATCCTCGGACCTCTGACGAACCCCGGCAGCCCGAAGATGCAGCTCTTGGGTGTGTATGACGAGTATCTGGTTCAGCCGCTGGCGCAGGTACTGATGAACCTGGGAGTTAAGCGTGGCATGGTGGTTTACGGTCAGGACAGACTTGATGAGATTTCGCTGAGCGCACCGACTACCGTTTGCGAGTTCAAGGACGCCTGGATGAAAAATTACGTGATCAAGCCTGAGAACTTCGGCATGGAGCGCTGCACCAAGGCTGATCTGGTAGGCGGTCTGCCGGAGGAAAATGCTAAGATTACGCGCGACATTCTGGCGGGAGCGCAGGGACCGAAACGCAATGCAGTTTTGCTGAATGCCGGCGCCAGCCTGTATATCGGCGGCAAGGCCGAGAGCTTTGCGGATGGCGTGAAGCTGGCGGCAGAGCTGATTGACAGCGGCAAGGCGCTGCAGACGTTGGAAAAGCTGATTGAGCTGAGCAATAAATAAGCTGATTAAAGAGGTTAGATTATGATTTTAGATGAGATTGCGGAATATACCAAAGAGCGTGTGCGGGCGCTCAAAGCGCACAAAAGCCTTTACGCGGTGCGTGATGAGGCAGAGGGCAGACCGCAAGGCAAGGATTTCAGGGCAGCGCTTGCTGCCCCCGGCCTGAGTGTAATCGCCGAGCTGAAGAAGGCATCCCCCTCGAAGGGCGTTATTGCCCCCGATTTTACGGACATCTACCTGCGCAAGGCTGCGGAGTACGAGGCAGGCGGCGCAGCAGCCATCTCCTGCCTGACGGAGCCGCAGTTCTTCCAGGGCAGCGATGCTTACCTGCAGGCAGTACGCCAAAGAGTGGAGCTGCCGCTTCTGCGTAAGGATTTCACGCTGGATGAGTACCAGATTTACGAGGCCAAATGCATCGGTGCCGACGCGGTACTGCTCATCTGCAGCCTGCTGAGTGCAGCGCAGCTGGGTGAATACCTGGCGCAGGCGCAGGAGCTGGGGCTGAGCGCTTTGGTGGAGGCACACACCGCAGGCGAGGTGCAGCAGGCACTGGCGGCGGGCGCGGAAATCATCGGCGTGAACAACCGCAATCTCAAGGATTTCAGCGTGAACCCGGTAAACAGCCTGCGCCTGAGGGATGCGATTCCCGCAAGCAAGATTTTTGTAGCGGAAAGCGGTATCAAGTGCGCAGCCGATACGCAGGCGCTGAAGCAGGCAGGCGTGCAGGCGGTGCTGGTGGGCGAAGCGTTGATGCGCAGCGCGGATGCGGCGGCAATGCTGAAGGAGATGCGTGATGCGTAAGGTAAAGGTTAAAATCTGCGGCTTGAAGCGTGCGCAGGATATAGAGTGTGTCAACAAGCTGCTGCCCGATTATATAGGCTTCGTTTTTGCCAAGACCAAACGCGAGGTGACGGAGCAGCAGGCAGCACAGCTGAAGGCAATGCTTAACCCGCAGATTAAGGCAGTCGGCGTTTTCGTCAATGCCGAGATAGATTTAATTGTACGCCTGGCAGCAAGCAGGACGATAGACATCATCCAGCTGCACGGTGACGAGGATGCGGCCTACTGCGAAAGGCTGCGACTGCAGACGGAACTGCCGATTATCAAAGCAGTCCGCGTGAAGGACGCAGGCTCCTTTGAAAATCTGCAAGCCTATCCCTGCGATTACCTGCTCTTTGATACCTATACCAAGGGGCAGTACGGCGGCACCGGTAAGCGTTTTGATTTATCGCTGGTGGCAGATGAAAAAATCAATAAGCCGTATCTTATAGCAGGCGGTCTTGAGGCGGCGAATGTTGCAGATGTATTGAAAAACAGTAACGCCTTTGCCGTAGATGTAAGCGGTGGCGTAGAAACAGAAGGGTTGAAGGACCCGGAAAAAATTGCCGCATTTATAGCGGAGGTAAGGGGAGATAACGATGACAAAAGGTAGATATGGTATTCACGGCGGTCAATATATGCCGGAAACTTTGATGAACGCAGTGCTGGAATTAGAGGCTGCATATGAAAAATTTAAAAACGATCCCGAATTCAAGGCTGAGCTGGCGCGCTTGTACCGCGAATATGCCAACAGACCGTCCCTCCTGTATTACGCAGAGAAGATGACCAAGGATTTGGGTGGATGCAAGATTTACCTGAAGCGTGAGGATCTGAACCACACCGGCGCCCACAAAATCAACAACGTTCTGGGACAGATTCTGCTGGCGCAGAAGATGGGCAAAAAGCGTGTTATCGCCGAAACCGGCGCAGGTCAGCACGGCGTTGCGACTGCTACCGCAGCGGCGCTGATGAACATGGAATGCGTTGTTTACATGGGCAAGGAGGACTGCGAGCGTCAGGCGCTCAACGTGTTCCGCATGGAGCTTCTGGGTGCGAAGGTTGTGCCCGTAAGCAGCGGCACCGGTACCCTGAAGGACGCAGTAAACGAAGCGCTGCGCGTATGGACCGAACGCGTTGAGGATACCTACTATGTTCTGGGCAGCGTTATGGGCCCGCACCCGTATCCGGAAATCGTGCGCGACTTCCAGAAGATTATAGGCGAGGAAATCAAAGCGCAGATGCTGGAAAAGGAAGGACGCCTGCCTGATGTGCTGGTGGCTTGCGTGGGCGGCGGCTCCAATGCTATGGGTATGTTCTATGACTTCATCGAGGACAAGGACGTGCGCTTAATTGGCGTAGAGGCTGCAGGCCTGGGCGTAGATAATCCCAAGAACGCCGCAACCATGGCAAACGGCAAGCTGGGTATATTCCATGGCATGAAGAGCTACTTCCTGCAGGATGAATACGGCCAGATTGCTCCGGTTTATTCCATCTCCGCCGGTCTTGATTACCCCGGCATCGGCCCCGAGCATGCTTATCTGCACGACATCGGCCGTGCGGAATACGTTCCTGCTACCGATAAGGAAGCAGTTGACGCCTTCAACTATCTTTCCAAAACAGAAGGCATTATCCCCGCAATCGAAAGTGCGCATGCCGTAGCCTACGCTATGAAGCTGGCACCGACTCTGCCGAAGGACAAGATTATGGTTATAAATATTTCCGGCCGCGGTGATAAGGACGTTGCCGCAATCGCACGTTATATGGGAGTTGATTTACATGAATAGAATACAAAAGGCATTTGACGAAAAGAAAAAGGTATTTATCGGCTTTGTGACCGCTGGCGATCCCAATCTTGCTACAACCAAGGAGCTGGTGAGAGCCATGATTAAGGGCGGTGCAGGCTTAATTGAGTTCGGCATTCCCTTCTCCGACCCCGTGGCTGAGGGCGAGATTATCCAAAAAGCGGATATGCGTGCGTTGGCTGCAGGCACTACTACCGATAAAATTTTTGATCTCGTAGCGGAGCTTCGCGAGGAAACACAGGTACCGCTGGTATTTTTGACCTACGCTAATCCGATTTATGCCTACGGTGCGGAAAAATTCTTTACCCGCTGCGAAGAAACAGGTGTAGACGGCGTTATCATACCGGATATACCGTACGAGGAGCGCGAGGAGATGCGTCCGTTCAGCGAACCGCATCACGTTGCTCTGGTGCCGCTGATTGCGCCAACCTCCAAGGACCGCATCCAGAAAATCGCCGCTGTTGCCCAAGGCTATGTATATGTAGTTTCTTCCTTAGGCGTTACCGGCGTGCGCAGCAACATCACTACCGATATCGACGGCATTGTGGCAGAGGTGCGCAAGGCTACCGATATACCGGTGGCTGTAGGCTTCGGTATCGCTGCTCCCGAGCAGGCTTATAAAATGGCTAAGGCCAGCGACGGCGCTATTGTAGGCAGTGCGATTGAAAAAATCGTGGCACAATATGGCGAGGCTTCTCCCGAGCATGTTTACGAATACGTCAAGAGTATGTCCGAAGCGGTTGCCAAGGCAGCTGCAGAGGCTTAATCACAAAAGTTCGGACACAAAAAAACTCCGTTCCTTACTGCACAGGCAGCAGGGAGCGGAGTTTTTCGGTTTAAATTATTGCAGCGGCATTGGCTCAGTGCCACCGTTTACTGCGTCCGGCTGTTCAAAAATGAAGGCAGGGGACGGATAGTAGAATTTGCAGTGCTGGAAGTTGATAACCTCGGTGGAGAAGCGTTTCAGCAGAGCATAGGAAGCACGCTCTTCGAAATCAATCAGGTTGTCCTTGTTGATATCAGCGTCTTTTACGATTACCAGCAGATAAGCTGGTACTTCCGGTGCATCCTCGGGAACCTGGCTGCGGTCGAGAGGGATGTTCGGAATAATTTCCAGATCACCGATAGGCTGTTGGTTTTCATTGTACAGCATAGCATGATAAACATTTTCGTACAGGGTACGAGCGAGTCTTAAAGAATAAGCTCCGGAACTCATATTATTCACTCCTTAAAAAGATGTTTTTGATGACTCTCGCTTTATCAAAAAAAGCAATAAACATAACGCTATTATTGTAACATAGATTACGGAAATAAGCAAAATGAATCTATAATGAAATGATTCCACAGCAATTTATGCAGAAAAGCTGTATTAATAATCAAAAAATAGCAAGAATATTTCATGGAATCTGCATTTTTATGCTGAATGTATTCTGTATACATGACATTTCTGTCGATTTTTTAGCAGGAATTTACACAATGTTGACGAATAAGAAGAATAACAATATGTTGCTGTGTGAATTTTGTTATCTTAGCACATATGTATATTAAAGGAGGGGAACTCTTATGAAAAAACTCTTGGCTTTTTTACTTGGTATCATGGTTATGGCTACTATGATTGCCGGCTGCGGCGGTGGAGATAAGAAAGATGATAAAAAACCTGCTGCTCAAAAATTCATTAACATTGCTACCGGCGGTACCTCCGGTACCTACTTCCCGTTAGGCGGTGCTCTTGCTGATATCCTGAATAAAAATATTCCGGGTACCAATGCTTCTGCACAATCTACCGGCGCTTCCGTAGCAAACGTAAACCTGCTCAGCCAAGGCAAGGTTGAAATTGCTTTTATTCAAAATGATATTGCTTACTATGCTGCCAACGGCACTGAAATGTTCAAAGGCAAACAGGTTGCCGGCCTGCAAGGTCTTGCAACTCTGTATCCGGAAACCGTACAGATTGTAACCCTGAAAAAATCCGGTATCAAATCTGTTGCTGATTTCAAAGGCAAACGCATCGCTGTAGGTGCTGCAGGCTCCGGTACCGAAGCTAACGCTCGCCAGATTATGGAAGCATATGGCATTAAATATGATGATATTAAGGTTCAATACCTGTCCTTCGGTGAAGCTGCAAGTGCTCTGAAGGACGGCAACGTTGATGCTGCCTTCGTAACCGCAGGCCATCCGACCGCTGCTATTCAGGATATCGCAACTCAGAACGACGTTGTACTGGTTCCGGTTGATGCTGACAAGGCTGACTCTCTGATCAAAAAATATCCGTTCTACACCAAGCTGGTTATCAAAGCCGGTACTTATCCGAAGCAGGATGCTGACGTTTCCGCAGTAGCAGTAAAATGCATGCTGGCAGTAACCGACAAAATGGATGCAGACACCGCTTATGCAATCGCTAAAGCTCTGTACGGCAACCTTGACCGTATGAAATCCGCTCACTCCGCAGCAAATGCTATCAGCAAAGATACTGCTAAAGACGGCATGTCCATTAAGCTGAACCCGGGTGCTGAAAAATTCTTTAACGAAAAATAAGGATTTTAAATGATGCCGAACTTCAAAGACCGGAAACCGGCGTTTGCCGGTGGCCGGTCTTTTTTCCCAGTAAAGAATTTAGTAATTATTATAAGCGTTGTTTTAATGCTTTTGGGGTGGTATAGTACGCGCCTGGTGGTGGCTATTATACCTGAGGGAGCTTCGGGAGCTGTTACTTTTGCCACAGCGGCAGGTGATGAATGGTACATCAGCCTGACGCATTCGGTGGAAAAAACTGCCTGGAATGATTATTTCAGGGTTAACGGCGCAAATAACATGACCATGACGCACACCCGCTTTTCCTCGCTGGGCTGGGGTTATCCTTATTCCGCTGCCGACGGCAAGCTGACGCAGACTGCCGACGGCAAGTTTGATATGGAGATGAACCGCCCCTATAAGGAGGTTGCCCTGCGTATATCCGAGCAGGCAATGCCGCACATTGTCCACGGCGGCGACAGCTACGATCTGATTGCTCTGTACGGGCAGGGGACTGCGGTAACGGTGAAGGCCATGTATCGATATCAGTACTGGCTGGAACGGTACTTTTAGGTTTTATTATATTAAATGAGAGGAGCTGATACCCATGTCTGAAAAAGAAAAGAAAGTAAGAGAGCTTTCAGCAGAAGAGGTATTGCAAAAATTTGACAAGGAATCAGACAAGCGTGAGCTTACAGGTGTGTGGGGTAAAATTATTTCCGCAATCTGTATTCTGTTTGCACTTTTCCAATTATATACAGCCACCTTCGGTGTGCTGGATGCGCATTTGCAGCGTGCTATTCACTTAGCCTTCGGCTTTTTATTGATTTTCCTGCTGTATCCCAGCAGACATTCCTGGTCCCGCAGCAAGATGCATCCCTTTGATGCCTTCCTGGCACTGCTCAGCGCAGGCACTGCCATGTATCTGGTTGTCAACTATCAGGAGCTGGTGCTGCGTGCCGGCATGAACACGGAAACCGACTTCATCGTCGGCCTTATCGGTACGATTATGGTATTTGAAGCAGCGCGCCGCGTAGTAGGCTGGCCGATGATTATCGTTGCCTTCTGCTTCATGCTGTATGCCTTCTTAGGCCCTTACGTTCCCGGTATTCTGGCGCATCGCGGCGTTGGCGTGCAGGAAATGTTTGACCATCTGTTCTTCACTACCGAGGGTATTTTCGGTACGCCTATGGGTGTATCTTCTACCTTTATTTATCTGTTCATCCTCTTTGGTGCATATCTGGAAACCACCGGCCTGGGCAAATTCTTCATTGATATTGCCAACGCAATCGCAGGCTGGGCAGCAGGCGGACCGGCGAAGGTTGCCGTACTGTCCTCCGGCCTCATGGGTACTGTTTCCGGCAGCTCTGTTGGTAACGTTGCCGGCACCGGTGCTTTCACCATCCCGATGATGAAAAAGCTTGGCTATCGTCCGGCTTTTGCGGGCGCTGTTGAGGCTGCTGCTTCTACCGGCGGTCAGCTGATGCCTCCTGTAATGGGCGCTGCAGCCTTCCTGATGGCAGAGTTTGTAGGCGTACCGTACTTTGATGTTGTTAAGGCTGCCGTTATCCCGGCAATGCTGTACTACATCGGCGTATGGCTGGGCGTTCACTACGAAGCTAGAAAGTTCGGCCTGAAGGGCACTCCGCGTGACCAGCTGCCGAAGTTCAAGACTTTGTTCCTCGAAAAAGGCCATCTGGCTATTCCGTTAATCGTTATCGTTTACCTGCTCGTAAGCGGTTATACTCCTATGCGTGCTGCTTTGGCAGCTATCGTGCTGACCATCGTTTGCGCCTGCCTGCGTAAATCCACCCGCATCGGCTTCAAGCAAATCGTCCAAGGCCTCGTTGACGGCTCCAAGGGCGTGCTTGGCGTACTGATTGCCTGTGCAACCGCAGGTATCATCATCGGCGTTGTTACCAAAACCGGCGTAGGCCTGAAGATTGCCACTGCTCTGCTAGATTTGGCAGGCGGTAATCTGCTGCCGGCAATGTTCTTCACCATGATCACTTCGCTGATTCTTGGCATGGGCGTGCCGACAACTGCTAACTATGTAATTACATCTACCATTGCAGCACCTGCTCTGGTGCAGATGAATGTACCGGTGCTGGCAGCGCATATGTTCGCGTTCTACTTCGGTATCGTTGCTGACGTTACACCGCCTGTTGCCTTGGCTGCTTATGCCGGCGCAGGTATTGCCGGTGCTAACCCGATGCGTACCGGCGTTATCGCTGCTAAGCTGGCGATTGCAGCGTTCATCGTTCCGTACATCTTCGTGCTGGCACCTGAGCTGCTGATGATCAACGCAACTCCGTTCACCATCTGCTACAGCGCCTTCACCGCGATTGTCGGTATGTGGGGTGCTTCCATGGCGATGATCGGCTTCTGCAACAATCTGCTGAACATTCCGCAGCGTATTCTGTTCCTCGTTGGCGGTATCTGCATGATTATCCCAGGCGTATTTACCGACGGTATCGGTGTTGCGCTTATTGCCGTTGCCTATGTATGGCAGCGCATGAACAAGGTTAAGGGTGCGATTCAGCAAGATGGGGAAGACCTGTAAACCGAAAATTTCATAGCAAGTTTCATAGTCCTGCGTGCATTTAAGATGCTGCGCAGGACTTTTTTTGCTTATTATTATACTAATGGCCTTTTAGTTTTGCTTTAGGATAGGCAGCTTGCCGGTCTGCTTCCGCTCCTGCGGGGGATGCTTGCCATAAATCATTCTATATAATGAAGAAAACCCTCAGACTTTTATGTCCGGGGGCTTTTGTTTTCTATAAAGATGGGCTGCCGTACTGCAAAGTACGACAGCCCTTGTGCCATATGATTAGTTCTTTAGTATATTTTTGCTTGTATATACTATTTTACTGTGGCTCATTGTATAATGAAATTGCACACCTGAAAAATTGAATAAAAAATAGTCCATTGTGATACCTTTGTGTTAAGATTAAGTTGCTACACAAAAACTAACTAAGGAGTAATCACAATGGACTACACCAAAGATATCACAAATCATCAAAAAGGTAAACACTTTTCTTTAGGAGACCGCAGGGAATTACAAGGAATTCTGTCTGACAGCTCTAAACAGTATTCTCTTCGTCAGCTGGCAAAGTATTTTAACTGTGCTCCAAATACTATCAGGAATGAACTCAAGCGTGGTGCTCATCCTCATACCGGTAGATATGGAGCTGCTCGTGCTCAACGTGCCTATATTGCTAGCCATAGCAACAGTATTTGCAAGTCTAAAAGATTTCTTACAAGTAATTTTGTTACTTGGACTGTTCGAAAAGTATTGCAAGAACACTGGTCTTTGGATGCCTGCCATGGCTATGCCCTAGACAATCATCTATTTCCTCTCAAAGAAATTGTGTGCGTAAAGACTCTCTATAACTATGTAGATTCCATGCTGCTTAGATTGCGCAACATTGACCTTCCATTAAAGGTAAGAAGACGTAGAACAACCCGCAGCATAAAGAAAAATCTGAAGCATATGGGTCGCAGCATAGACGAGAGGGATTCTAATGTGGATGAACGCAATGAATTCGGTCATTGGGAAATAGATACTGTTATAGGAAGTAAAAGCAAGAGTGACAACGTGGTGTTGACTCTTGTGGAACGTATAACACGCAAGTATATCGCACTGAAAATAACTAGTAAAACATCCTTTGCTGTTAACGAAGGCATTGCTTACCTAAAGGAATACTATGGTACTAAATTCAGTCAGGTGTTTAAGACAATTACTAGCGATAATGGAAGCGAGTTTGCAGAACTCTCGCAAATAGAGAATGACACTTCTATAAAAATATACTTCGCACATCCTTACAGTTCTTGGGAAAGAGGCAGTAATGAGCGCCATAATGGTTTGCTCAGAAGATTCATCCGAAAAGGAAAGAGGATGGACAATTATAGCTACGAAGATATTATGTTTATCGCTGATTGGTGTAATTCACTTCCAAGGAAGATTCTGGGATATAAAACTCCAGATGAACTGTTTGACTTTGAGTTGGATAAGATCTATGCATCTTAATTTTCAAAAAGTGTGCAACTTCTTATTGCAATTTAGAACTATTTTACTGTTGTACATATGGAAATTGCATCACAAGTCTTTCCTGCAGCACACGGGTTAGGGTGTCGATATTGGCACTCAGCTTTTCGATTCTGCCTTCCATACGGACCAGAAGATACGAGCTGACGAGCATGGGGAAACCATAATCCGCTGCAGCGGAGAGAAGTCTGTCAAATTCCATGAGGATCACTCCTTAGTGCTTTTTACGCCAGAACTTGGACGTTACGATTGACAACACGAGCTTCAACAGCTTGTACCAGGTCACCGCCGATGGTGTTGAAAACGTTGGCTGCGACGATTTTTTGCATTGCTTCGTCGGTTTCGGATTTGGTGAGGTTTTCTTTGGGGTTGGAGATGGTGATGATTTTGGTGCTGCCTGCAGCGTTTTTAAAGACGAGTTGTAAAGATTTTTCCATGTTTGATTGCTCCTTTGTGTCATAATGATAAAAGTTCGGTAGAAGATAGCCTCTCCTTTGGGAGACAAGGTGAATTGCCCGCAGGGCAAGAGAGGGCGCCCTGGGGCGGGTGCCGAGCTTGTCGAGGCGGAGAGGGGATTCGCCCAACCTAACGCTATTCGTAAGCGTGGAAACAGCAAACCCCTCTCAGTCACCCTGACGGGTGACAGCTCCCCCCGAGGGGAGCCTTTTTTTACGCTTCCGCCAGCTCACTCTTTTCGGTCAGCTCAATATCCTTATAAGGCTTCTCCATCAGACCGCCGAGGGCAGTGCCTGCCTCGTACACCTTGTCCAGTGCAGCGTCGGTCTTGATGCCGTTGAAGTTTTTCGCCTTATACTTGGTAGTGCCGTCGGCACCGGTGCCATCCTCAACGTTGATTACCAGAGTACGTTTCAAAATTTCCTGATTGATTTCTGCCATAGATTAAAACTCCTTTCGATGATGAAAAAAATGATGGGTAGAAGATAGGCTCCCCTAGGGAGGACAAGGTGAATTGCCCGCAGGGCAAGAGAGGGCGCCCTGGGGCGGCTGTCGCCGTAGGCGACTGAGAGGGGACTGCTGTCATTATGCTTAGCAATTAAACCCCTCTCCGTCATCGCTTCGCGATGCCACCTCTCCCCAAGGAGAGGCTTTTTGTCGGCGCTAGGCGTTGCCCTTACGCTGCCAGCAGCTCAGGCTGCTCCACTTCCGCTTCATGCGGCTGCAGCAGCTTGTCCCTGAGCATACTGTGCAAATACGCCAAAGCTTTTTTCCGCAGCAGCACGCCTCCCGGGCGCATGGCCCTCGTTTCCGGCATGCCTTTGAGCATGTACAAATCCCAGCGCATATCGGGATCACCTTGACCGGGACCGTAGAGGTCGCGACAAGCTGCTTCAGCATGAGTCATGACCGTATCGTTAGATATTTCCAGTCCAAGTTCGTGACACAGGATAGCGACTACAATCGCCATCTGTTCTACTTGAAGTTCAGTCGGTGGATATGCGCCAAACACAGGATTGCATTTGTAGGCAAGGATTGCATCCTTAGCGCAACAGAGAGTGACGCCAATGGAGCGACTGTTGCGACGCCAGGTATGCGACTTATATTCGCGCAGCATGTTGCAGGTGAGGTAAAGCTCGCCCTGCTCGCCGATGTTGATGTGGTAATCATCAAAAACCTGGTCGTAGGTTCCTGCCGTCCAATGCAGATAGATGTGAGTGATACCGCCTTTGGCATTCTTAGCCAAGATTCGCAGCTGTTCATGATTAATTCTGCGGGGATTTGTTACAAGCATATATCAAAAAGCTCCTTTGTATTTTTTCTCCCATGCGCTTACTTGCATATCCGGATTCTGCTTTGGGCAAGAGGCGGGAGTGTGTTGTTTTTGCCTCTCACTTTACTAATGGCTTTTTTTAGGGTAAAAGTCAGACACACATAATAAATATTTTTAAAAAATTTTTTAGATTTTTTTTCTTTGTCTGACTTTTGATTGTTTTTTAGCCATTAATACATTGAGTTTTCTTTTTTCTCTCTTTCTTTTTTATAATTTTTTCTTTCTGTCTTTATTTCTTTTGGCTGTGATAAAAACTACTAGCGTAAGCTAGTAGTAACCTTGTTCTTTAGATTACTACCTAGAGGTTAGACGTAAAGTACGGTAGAAGCAGAGCGTAGGCGCAGCCCAAATCCCTATAATGTACCCATAGTCATGGACAGTTTGGTAGGTAGTATAGAAAGCGATATGGGCATTAAAGCAACATAGTCTACATGAATTATATTTGCATTTATGACTTAAGTGTCCCTTTAACTTATTGTTTAAATCTGGACACTAAGAGAGAACGAAAAGAGAGTTACTTTGGACAGTTTTCAAGAAAAATACTAGAATTGGACAGCTTTCTTTTGGTCAATCCCTAAAAATGGACACTTTTTTCTTTTCCTTGGTCTTAAATCGTTTTTGAGCGACTTTTTCCCAAACTGTATGTTATACTATGGATAAAAGGCGGAGGTGCTCAAAATGGCTGTAAAGCGCTTTACTGAAGAGGAAATGGAGCTGTTACGTAAGAATCCATACACCTACAGAGTAACTTATAACATGTTATTATTGACGGTAGAGTTTAAGGAGAAATTTTGGAAACTTTACCTTCAAGGTTTTTCACCAGTGTCTATTTTTAAGGAGTTAGGATATGACCCTAATATTTTAGGTGCTTACAGAATAAACAACTTCACTTTTAAGCTAAAGAAGGCAATGGAATCTGGAAAACCTCTCACTCAGGGAGTTGGTGGTGAAGTAAAGCCTCCACCTAAGAATAAAAATTATAGCGATTTGCCATTCGAGGCAGCGATAGCATCTATGCAGTACGAACTCTCATATCTTAGACAGGAGGTAGATTTCTTAAAAAAGCTGTGCTCTTTGGACAAATCAGACTAGCACGTGAAATATCTCTTGGGTTGTCGAATAGAAAATTTCAATTGATTCATGATTTAGTATCTAAGCCAGATAATCAATTGAAAGTGTCCCATTTATGTAAACTCGCTCATGTTACTAGATCTGGATACTATAATTGGTTAAGCAATATGGATTCCCGTAATGAACATGAACAGAAGGATAGAGCAGATTTTAGTAAAATTCTTGAGGCATATAAATTTAAGGGCTATGACAAAGGCATTCGCGGCATCCATATGAGGTTGTTACATTTGGAGAAGCCAGTGCTGATGAATCTTAAAAAGATAAGGCGGCTAATGGTAAAGTACAATTTGAGATGCCCAATTAGAAAGCCAAATCCATACAGGCAAATGGTAAGAGCTTTGAGAACCAATAAGGTTGCTCCTAATCTTTTGAACCGGGAATTTAAAGAACATGGACCTAGAAAAGTATTGTTAACAGATATAACTTACATACCATTAAATGATAAATACTGTTATTTATCTACAATTCTAGACTCCTATACAATGCAAGTATTAGGATATTGTCTGAGTGATTCTCTGGCAATAGATTTTGTGTTGGAAACTGTTAATATGGTACTAGCAAAGCATGGTAATGAAATCTCTAGTGAAACTATAATTCATTCCGACCAGGGTTCACACTATACAAGTTATAAATTTATGCAGTTAGTCCATGATGCTAATCTTAGGCAATCCATGTCAAGAAGAGGAAATTGTTGGGATAACGCACCACAAGAGAGCTTTTATGGACACATGAAGGACGAAATACATATATCTAAATGCAAAGACTTTGAGGCCTTAAGAGCTGAAATAGATAGGTGGATGGATTACTACAATAACGATAGGTACCAGTGGAAGTTAGCCAAGCTATCCCCAAACGAGTATTATGAGTATGTAAAAACAGGCCTTTACCCATTGAGGATATTTTAATAAAAACTAAGAAGCAGCGGTTCCGGCAGGAACTGCTGCTTCTCTCTTTCTCTTAAAAATGTCCTTGACAAAGGGTACGGTTTAAATATCTAGCCTTTTTATTTTTTCTTTTGTTCCTTTTGGAAGAGGCTGGGACAAAACCACCCTCTCAAACTAAAGAAGGACTGGAATTTGAGTTTTTTCTCAAATTCCAGTCCTTTTACTTCGCGTAAAATTAAGCTGCAGCTGTATGCTGCATATATTTTCTTAAATTTACTGCCATCAAAGCCAAACCCATTTCTATTTTTGCTTTGAATTTTCCTCTTACCGTAAATCTGTTGAAACGCAAATTAGCCTTCAAGAATCCAAAGACTGGCTCTACATCAATTTTCCTTCTCTTGTAGATTTTGCCAGTCTTATTGTCTGAAAGCTGTGCTCTAATATATTCTTTTTGCTGTTCCCATTTTACGTTTATACTTATTTTCCTGTTATTGCCTTCTTTGGCCTTGCAACACTGACTGCGGTATGGGCAATTACAACAATCTTCGCATTCGTATACTCTAAAGTTTATCGCAAAGCCGTTCTTATCTTTTCTTTGGGAATTATATTTAAATATCTCAAACTTCGCACACGGAAAACATCCCGTATGCCTTGATAAATCAGCTTGAACTGAATGTCGAAAGCCATTCACGCACACTTCTGTGCACGCAGACGACTCATCCAAAGAGCGGGCAGATCGTTCAGGAATCGTTCCAAGAGCGATTCGACCAGCAAGACTTCTGACGGATATTCTGCCCGAAGCTGCTCCGCAAACTCCTGCAACACGAGGCGAAGCGCTTCCATGTACTTCAAGTCCGGAAGCTCATCAAGCCCCAGATAGAAGAGCTCGCCGAGGCTTCGCCCATCCGTGTTCTCACGTTCCTCGACAGCCAGGAGCATATATCGTGTGCAGACGACGGCGACATGCGCCGTCATCGCATCGTAGGAGACGGAACGACAATCCTTGCCGAGCCGCAGGTAGGACTTGCACGCTTTGAAGAACACCTCGATGCCCCAGCGCTTCCCGTAGAGCTGGATGACTTCTTCCTCCGAAAGCGAGAGGTCTGTCGTGACGAGGACGAGATAATCCTTCCGCTTGTTGCGGTTCCGCACGAAGACCAATCGCACAGGCACGAGGGATTCTCCCTGTTTCGTCGCGACAGCATCGACGGACAGGAGGTAACGCGAGCGTCCGCGGCGTTTCTTGTGTTCCTTGTAGATGGCCTTGACGTTCGAGATCTTCCCTTCGCAGGGGTAGCGCACCTTCTTGCTCTTCTTTGCCATAGCGGTGACGTCATAGCCGAGGTCATGGATGGCTTTCAGCGACGACGGCGAGCAGAACCATGTGTCGAAGAGGACGTACTGCGCGGGGATTCCTGTCGCCTTGACCTCCTGCAACAAATTGAGGACGACGGCTGGCGCTTCCATCTGCGCGAGCTTGCGCTGCTTTCCGCCGTTGCTTCTTGCATCGACGGATGCGCTGGCCTCATTGAGCCGGTTCTTTTCCTTCGAGGTTGAAAGAAGGCAGAACGTGAGTGGCAGGAACGTGTTCCCGTCCGTCCAGCCGAGGACGAGCAAGCGGAAGCCCTTCGTATAGCGGCGGCTCACATGGTCGTAGACGTTCGCCAAGAGTTCCACGCGCTTGGAACGCGAGCGGCTGAAGAGCGAATCGTCGACGACGATGGCACAACGCCGGCCGGCATCCGTCAGCGGCTTGATGGTTTCGTTGATGATCCGCGCCGCAAGAAGCAGCGTGAACTTGCGCCAGTTCGTGTGGCAGGAGTTCAAGAAGCGGTAAGCCGTGTCCTTGCCGAACGGCAGCGAATCCTCGTGAAGTCGGCGCTGCATATAGAGCGAGCGGTTCTCGAAGATGATGCTTACGAGCACGAGGAAAACGAGAATGGAGGAAAATCCTTTGAGCTTGCAAGCGTTGGCCGCGCGCAGAATCTGGCCGACATGATAACGACGGAAGAACGCCGAAGTTTTCTTCGAGATGGATTCCATCTGCTGGGTGGTTTGTGATATACTTTTCATAGCATGAGCCTCCGGTGCTTGGTATGTTTTTGAGCCAACATAATTATACCAAACTGGCAAGACTCATGCTATTTTTCTGTTTACAAAGCCTGGACTTTCAAGGGGTGCAGGGGATTTTTACCTGCGAAGTTTGAGTTTTATTAAAGAAAATTTCTCAGCATGCTCCTAAAGACACTTATAGTTTTGTTCCCATGCAAGATTTTAACAGAAGTTGGTCTGATGAGGATTTGTATGTAAAGTATGGACTTGATGCTTATGAGATTCAATTTATTGAAAGTATGATTCGTCCTATGGGATTAGGCGGTGATGATTAATGGCATTTGATAATATCTTTTTTAAACAACGCCCTGCAGTAGTACCTCAGATTTATGGCTATAAGGTGCCAGGAGTGCCTAGCCACAATGGTTTTATAAAAGTTGGATATACCGGAAGACCTGATGTTAATATTCGTATTGGTGAGCAAGTCGGCACGATTGGTGTTAATTATGAATTGGTGCTTACAGAAAGCGCTATGCGGCCTGATGGTAGCTGTTTCCTTGATACAGATGTACATGATGTACTAAAACGTAAAGGATTCCCTCAATTAAATCCTAATAAGCCGCGTGACGAATGGTTTAAGTGTACTGTTGCAGATGTTAAGGCTGCTATTATTGCTGTTCGTGATGGCACAGAAAATATAGAAAATAGGCATCTTGATTTTGGTATGAGACCTGAGCAATACCGTGCTGTAGAACGCACAATGGACTATTTCAAGCGTTCTCTTGAGGATAGCCCTAATGATATTCCGAAATTCCTTTGGAATGCTAAAATGCGTTTTGGTAAGACTTTCGCTGCTTATCAGCTTGCTAAAAAGATGGGGCTGAAGCGTGTATTGGTACTTACTTTTAAACCTGCTGTTGAATCTGCATGGCGTGAGGATTTGATGACTCATGTTGATTTTGAGGGATGGCAGTTTGTTTCTAACAAGGATGCTCATAATAATAACTTAAATATTGATGAACAATTTGCAAATGCCGACAAGAGCAGGCCCATCGTAGTGTTCGGTTCTTTCCAGGATTTGTTGGGTACTAATGAAAACGGTGGTATTAAAGCCAAGAATGAGTTTATCCATACGGAAAACTGGGACTTAGTTATTTTTGACGAGTATCATTATGGTGCATGGCGTGAAAATGCTGCCAGCTTGTTTGAAAAAGCCAATGATGAGGATGTAGATTTCGACCAGGAGCAATATAGCAAATCCGAGGCCGGCAATGCTTATAACGAATCTTTCCTGCCTATTACTACCCGCTATTATCTGTTCCTGTCCGGCACCCCCTTCCGTGCTCTTAACAGCGGTGAATTTATTGAAGAACAGATTTTCAACTGGACATATTCTGATGAACAGAGAGCAAAAGCTGAATGGAAGGGATCTAATAACCCTTATGAATCGTTGCCTAGGATGGTAATGCTTACCTATAAGATGCCTGATGATATTCGTCAGATTGCAATGCAGGGTGAATTCGATGAATTTGATTTGAATGAATTCTTTTCGGCTAAGCCTAAGAAAAAAGGAGATATTGAAAGCTCCAGATTTGTTTATGAAAATGAAGTGCAGAAATGGCTTGATTTGATTCGTGGTGCTTATCTGCCGGCTGGCCTTGATGATTTAAAACTGGGTATGGATAAAAGGCCTCCTATGCCGTTTTCAGATACCCGTTTATTGAATGTTTTGACGCACACCCTTTGGTTTTTGCCTAATGTAGCGAGCTGTTATGCCATGGCCAATTTGTTGAAGCAGCGTCAGAATAGATTCTATCATGACTATACTGTGAATATCTGTGCTGGTACTAGGGCAGGTATCGGTTTAGATGCACTACGTCCGGTACAAGCATCTATGGGCAATCCTCTGGAAACAAAGACTATTACATTATCTTGTGGCAAGCTAACTACAGGTGTAACTGTAAAACCGTGGGCCGGTGTTTTTATGCTCCGCAATCTTAAGAGCCCTGAGACCTATTTCCAGACTGCTTTCCGTGTTCAGTCGCCTTGGACGGTAAAAAATGATGATGGCAGTACTGAAATAATGAAACAGGAATGCTATGTGTTTGACTTTGCACTTGACCGTGCTTTGCGTCAGGTTGCTGATTATTCCTGCCGGTTGGATGCTAAGGAAAGCAATCCTGAAAAGAAGGTAGAAGAGTTTATCGGGTTCCTTCCTGTTCTTGCCTATGATGGTTCTTCCATGAAACAGGTTAGTGCTCAGGATATTTTGGATATTACACTTGCCGGTACCTCGGCTACCCTTCTTGCCCGCCGCTGGCAGTCGGCTTTGCTTGTAAATGTTGATAATGCTACTTTGAAACGCTTAATGGATAATCCTGAAGCTATGAAGGCTTTGGAGAACATTGAAGCTTTCCGCAATCTTTATAATGATATTGAGACCATAATCAATAAGTCCGAGGCGGTTAAAAAGAAAAAGGAAAAGGGTGGCAAACTTACTCCTAAGGAAAAGAAGGAGATTAGTGAAGCAGAAAAAGAGTATAAGAGTATGCGTAAACAGATTCAGGAGAAACTGATTAAGTTCTCTACTCGTATACCTGCTTTTATGTATTTGACGGATTATCGTGAACGTTCTCTTAAAGATGTTATTCTTCAGCTGGAACCTGATTTGTTTAAGAAAGTTACAGGCCTCAGCACTAAGGACTTTGATTTGTTATGTTCTCTTGGATTGTTTAATTCTAATATGATGAACGATGCGATATTCAAATTCAAGCGTTATGAGGATGCAAGTCTTTCTTATACAGGTTTGGATATGAATGCTGATCATATCGTTGTCGGTGGTTGGGATACTGTTATCCGTCGAGAGGAATATGAGAAAATGTATGCCAGCCAGCAGGATAGCATGATTGTGAAAATCGGCAAAGGAATTAAGCCTGATAAAGATATCAAAGAAACTGCCAAACCTGATGTTCAGGTAAACAAAGCTCCTGTAGCTAAAACATCTATAGTAAACAAACCTGGTTATGTAACTCGTAAACAACCTATGGCAAAGGTTGCTGATAATGAAGAACAGGAGTTATTTGTTAAAGCTGGAGATATTGTAACACATAAGAAGTTCGGTAGAGGAGTCGTTAAGAAAATCGATAAATTTAACAAGTATATTGAAATTAAATTTGGCAATGCTAGTAAGAAGTTTATCTATCCGGATATCTTTAAAATGGGCTTTTTGACATTGGAGGGTAAATAATTGGCTAGACCTAAAAAAGACTGTAAGCCATTTAGTATTCGTATGGAGCAGACAGTATTTGACCGTTTGTGTTGTTACTGTGAACAATCAGGGCAGACAAAAACAGTAGCTATTGAACGGGCTGTGATGCGTTATATTGACGAGTACGAAAAGCAACAAAGCCTAATTAAGGCTAATTTTCCACAAGTATAGGTAAATCCTTGTCCTATGCGAGTAAAATGTAAAATATACGCGTTTTTGCCTATTCTACGCTCTTTTTTATGGCGTTGAATTATGATTAATGTTAAAAAGAAGTCGTGAAAAATTTCGTTTTTTCACGACTTCTTTTAGTCTTCGGTTATCCATTATTTAAGGTTGTTGTAGAACTTGTCTATTGCCGTCTGCATCAGCTGAACCAGTTCGGATAACGTATAATAAGTTGCGCAAATTCAATTCAAAAAGATAGACATAGAGACTACCTTTGCTTACAATTAAGTTACCACACAAAACTTGAAAGAAGGTAGAATCTATGTCTGGTAACATTATACAATTAAACGAGCAATTTATCCACAACGAATTGAAAACTATTGTAAAAAATAGTGTAGAAGAAACTCTCAATGCTCTTTTGGATGCAGAAGCTGACAAACTTGTACAAGCTGAACGCTACGCACGCGACCAAACAAGAAAAGGTTATCGTGCCGGTCATTACGAAAGATCATTCTCTACTCAAGCTGGTGACGTTACTTTAAAAGTGCCTAAATTAAAAGGTCTTACTTTTGAGTCTGCTATTATTCAGCGCTACCAAAGACGTGAATGCTCCGTAGAAGAAGCCTTGGTAGAAATGTATCTTGCCGGCGTTTCTATGCGTCGTGTTGAAAGTATTACAGAGATTCTCTGGGGACAGAAGGTTTCAGCCGGAACCATTAGCAATCTGAATCAAAAATGCTTTTCTCAAATTGAAGAATGGCGCTCCAGGAAGCTTACAGAAAAGTACCCCTATGTCTTTGTAGACGGTATTTTTCTAAAAAGATGTTGGGGAGGTTCCTTTGAAAACGCCTCTGTATTAGTTGCTATTGGCGTCACAGAAGACGGATACAGAGAAGTTATAGGTACAGCCGAGGGCCTCAAAGAAGATACTGAAAGCTGGAAAAATTTCTTTGTATGGCTGAAAAGCCGTGGCTTAGATGGCGTAAAACTTATAATTGGCGATAAAAATTTAGGCATGGTAGAAAGCATAGGTGAAGTGTTTCCAAATGCCAGATACCAACGCTGCACGGTGCATATGTACCGTAATATATTCTCTGTAGTACCACGTAAAACTGTCAAGGAAGTTGCCAAGATGCTCAAAGCAATTCATGCTCAGGAGAATAAAGCAGCAGCTAAAGAAAAGGCAAAATCAGTAATTTCCAGATTACGTGAGATGAAACTTAACAAGGCTGCAGACAAACTAGAAAATGGTTTAGAGGAAACCTTAACCTATATGGATTTTCCGTCAGAGCATTGGCTGCGTATACGTACCAATAACGTTATTGAACGTGTAAACAGAGAAATAAAGCGTCGCACAAGAGTGATTGGCACGTTTCCTGATGGTGAATCAGCATTGATGCTTGTATGTGCAAGATTGCGTTATATAGCCAGCAATGATTGGGGCAAAAAACGTTACTTGAACATGAAACATCTAACAGATATGCTTGCCGAAGAACTGTATTGTGAAGCAAAAATATCTTAAAAACAGCTAACTTAATAAGCAAAGGTATCTAAAGCAGAAGCTAGTTGATATTTAATGGTTAAGTGCACTAACCGTTAAACTTATATACTAAACTTCTGCTAGGATGTCTGAAGAAATTTGCGCAAAACTATTGACAGTACCGAAGTGGCGCTGTACGGCGAACATATAAGACTAAAGGCGTTCTACCCAACTGCGGTAGAACGCCTTTTGCTTTAATGTTGTGTGTGCGTATCAGGCTTGCTCAGCTTGCTCTTCCTTCAGCTTCTCTACATCAGCGAGAGATAAATTTGTAAGCTCCGCAATATCCTCGAGAGAATAGCAGCCCTTGGCCAACATGCGCTTAGCAGTAGCGATATTGGCATTTGCTTCACCTTCAGCAAGACCTATTTCCTTGCCTTTGGCAATACCCACAGCTTCGCCCTCACGTCTTTCATCTAATAAACGTGCTTCCATAAGCATAAATTCTCGCCTCACTTTCGTATCGAGTTTCAGATAGCTGATTTCATCATCTATCTGCTTGGTAAAATCAGTAGTTACAATGTGGTTGTTTACATAATCATAAAAGCTTTTGATGTCTTGAGAAATATCGCCATGCGTACCTTTGGTGTTCAAAATCATCGTGGTCGCTTCATCGGGAAGCTCCAGCTCCAGATTTTCCAGACAACGCTTCTTAAAGGTGTAGACATAATTACCCTGTTCAAAGAAATCAAAAACGCAGATAAAAATGATAAATGTCGGTGGCAGCAGGTCATACGGCTGTCCCTTCTGCAGCAAATCAATATCAAGCAGCGCCTGATAATAGCGTGAGCGCTTGGGCAGAACGTAGGTATCCGTATCGGGATTTTTATTGTTTTTCACCTGCATCTCCAGATTATAATGCGTGTTTTTATCATCCGCTACGATGATATCAAGGCGGATACCGCGGCTGGTGTACTCAGGATCAAGCGTCTTTTCTGCCTCCAGATAGTTGATATCCGCAATTTCTATCTGCAGCAGCTCCTCCAGCAGATGCTTGCAGATACGCTTGCGCGACATAACCTTCTTGAAAATGAAGTCGCTTTGGATAGTCAGGTTTGCAAATTTTGTTGCCAGGTCTTGCATGGTTTTTCTCCTTTCATTTTAACACAAGTGAATAAAAAAATACATAAGCAGTTGCAAAGCGCCTGAAAAACAAAAAAGAGCAGTACCCTGACGATAAAAAATCGTCAGTTCGTACTACTCTTAGAATGTACCATATAAATATAAATGGCCTTGCTTAAGCTTCTGCAGAAAAGGTGCATCTGCAGGATATACTGCTTATTTAATTGTCCGCAGGTAAATGAGCCGGATGCATAAGCTTACTTGCGGTTTTGAAGAACTTAGTTTAAGTGTACTTGAAATGGAAGGGAATGTCAAGGGAGCAGGGGGCACCTTGCCCGCAGCCCTTTTTTGCATGCGCTATTCCTCTGCCAAAAAGTCATCCGTTTGGCAACAAACTTTTCACAAAAAATATGTATCACTATTTGTCAATAGCCCATATTTAGTGTATAATAAAGTAGAGAGTATGTGTGCGGACACAGTATCAAATTCAATTTCTACATTTGTACGGAAGAATGTAAAATAAAAAATGGAGGTGTATTTTTTTTGGGTAAATTTCAACATAAGGTCCAGATTATCCCGCTTGGTGGTTTGGGCGAAATTGGTAAAAATATGACGGTATTCCGTTACGGGGACGACATGATCCTGATTGATGCAGGCCTGATGTTCCCTGAAGACGATATGCTCGGCATTGACTTGGTTATTCCCGATATTACATATTTGGTTGAGAATAAAGATAAAATTAAGGGTATCTTTCTGACACATGGTCACGAGGACCATATCGGTGCGCTGCCCTATGTTATGAAACAAATTGATTGTCCAGTTTATGGTACCGCACTTACTCTGGGTATTTTACAAGGCCGCTTGAAGGAAAACGGTGTAGGCAACGAAACCCTGCACGTAGTAAAACCCGGTGACAAGATTAACACCGGTGCCTTTAAGCTCGATTTCATCCGCGTAAACCACAGCATTCCCGACGCTGTTGCTATCGCGATTACTACTCCTATCGGTGTTATTATCCACACCGGTGACTTCAAAATCGACCACACTCCTGTTGACGGACAGGTTATGGAATTCAATAAATTTGCCGAATACGGCGACCGCGGTGTACTGTGCCTGCTGGCAGACAGCACCAACGCCGAGCGCCCGGGCTTCACTCCCAGCGAAAAAATGGTAGGCCAGACCTTTGACGAGGAGTTCCGCTATGCTAAGCATCGTATTATTGTAGCAACCTTCTCCTCTAACGTACATCGTATCCAACAGGTTATTGATACTGCTGTGAAGTATGACCGTAAGGTAGCAGTTATCGGCCGCAGCATGGTGAATGTTGTAAATATCGCCAAGGAGCTTGGTTACCTGAAGGTTCCCGAGGGCGTGCTGATTGATATTGACGAAACTCATAACTATACGCCGGAAAAGGTTGTTATTATCACCACCGGCAGTCAGGGCGAGCCGATGAGCGCGCTCACTCGTATGGCTATGAATGACCATAAAAAGGTTGATATTATGCCCGGTGATACAGTAATTATTTCTGCTACACCTATTCCGGGCAACGAAAAGCTTGTTTCCCGTACTATCGACCATCTGTACAAGCTGGGTGCGGACGTTATCTATGAAAAGAGCAACGGTGTCCACGTTTCCGGCCACGCCAGCCAGGAGGAAATCAAGATGATGCACAATCTGGTGCGTCCGCGTTTCTTCATGCCTGTGCATGGTGAATACCGTCACCTGGTTAAGCATGCTAATCTGGCGAAATCCCTCGGCATGCCGGCAGACCACATTGTTATCGGTGAAAACGGCAGTGTTATCGAGCTGACCAAGAGCAGCATTACCATTAGCGGCAAGGTGCCTGCAGGCAAGGTGCTGGTTGACGGCTTGGGTGTCGGCGACGTAGGCAACATCGTACTGCGCGACCGCCGTCAGCTCTCTCAGGACGGTATCATGATTGTTGTTGTAACCGTCGACAAGGAATCCTGCCATGTGGTTTCCGGTCCGGATATCGTTTCCCGCGGCTTTGTTTATGTGCGCGAGGCCGAGGACCTGATGGATGAAGCACGCGATAAGGTGCAGGCTGCATTGGATCGCTGCGAGGAAAACAATGTTTCCGAATGGTCGGCAATCAAGTCCACTGTCCGTGATTCTCTGGGACGCTTCCTGTTCGAAAGAACCCGCCGCCGTCCGATGATTCTGCCGATTATCATGGAGATTTGATAGTGATTAGTTATTAGTGATTAGTTTTTGGTGAGCGGTTGTCAGAAGTCAGCTGATAAAGGATGACTGCCGGCAGCTGCAAATTTAGGAGTTGTCTTATCTTGCGCAAGGAAAGAAGAAGGAAGCAACAGAATAGAAGCTACTCGCGCCCTGTCGGCGTTGTCTGCCTGCTTATTGGTCTGCTGTTTGCAGCCGCTCTTCTTATGACGGCTGAGGACGGCGTAATGCATTATGCTTATCTGGTGGAGCAGCATCTGCTGGGTAAGGGTATCTTTTTGCTGCCTTTGGCTTTCTTTGCTGCGTCCTTTGCTTTGCTTAAAGGACAGTTTGGTGTTTTTAACAAGAGAACATTAATTTTTACTTTGGTGACGCTGTGCCTTACAGGCACAGCTCATCATGTTTTTGTGCCTGTTGGCTCTGAGCTGGAGCCTTCGCTGATAGCGGAGGGCGGCGGTTTAGTCGGCGGTTTGCTGCTGAAGCTGCTGCGTTCCTTTGCCGGTGATGTGACTGTTTATATTATTCTTGCCTTAGGCTGGCTGTGGCTGCTGGGCCTGGTGCTGCCGCTGCGCAAATGGTGGGAGCTGTGGCAGGATTACCTGACCTCCGACGAAATTACGCTGGTGCGCCCTGATGACAAGGTGAGGGAGGAGCGCGTGCGTCCCGAGCCTGCGGTAAGAGCTGTGTTCAAGCGCAAGAGTGCCGCGCCTCAACAGCATGCCGTTCCCGCGGATAATGTTATCAGCAACTATACCAGCCCCGAATTTGATGCCTTCAACGAGGGCGTGCAGAAGAAAAGTGCTTTCAGAAGCATTTTAGGCTTTACCAAAAACAAGAGTGTTTACGAAAAATCACCTTTAAAAGAGGAAATAGAGCGTGACCCGGTGCAGCTGCCCGAATGGGAGCAGTCCAAGCCCGAGGTCATTGTAAGACCGATTATCAATTATGACGATGATTACGAGCCGGACAGCCGCTTTCTGGATGATGCGGAGCCGCCGGCTGCCGAACCCGAGCCGGAGCCGGAGCGTCCTGCTTCCGTAATCCGCAATACCTATCGCGAGCAGGCGCCTGCGTTTGCTGAGCCTGCCAAGGCGGAGCCGCAGCCTGAGCCTGAACCGGAGAAGCCGGCCGTAACGATTTTTGACAGTGCAGATAAAATTGCCGCAGCGGCGCCTGCTCAGCAGTCCGCAGCATATGAACCTGAAGCGCAGGCCGCAAGCAGCTATCAGCTGCCCCCGCTGGAGATTCTCGATACGCCGAAGGCCAGCGACCCGTCCACCTATCAGAAGGACATCATGGATCAATGTGCGGTGCTGGAGCAGACTTTGGCAGACTTCAAGGTGCGCGCCAGAGTTGTTGCCGTAACACGCGGACCTTCTGTTACCCGCTTTGAGCTGGAGCCTGCGGCAGGCGTGAAGGTAAGCTCGGTGGTGAACCTTGCGGATGATATTGCCCTGCGTCTGGCTGCTCCCGGTGTGCGTATCGAAGCGCCGATTCCCGGCAAATCCGCCATCGGCATCGAAGCGCCGAACACGAAGAACGATCCCGTGTGCTTCCGTGAGGTTGTGGAGGCAGGCAGTGTACGCAATGCCAAGGAGCATCTGTGCATCGGTCTGGGCAAGGATATCAGCGGTGATATTATTTCCGCCGACCTTGCGAAAATGCCGCATCTTTTGGTGGCAGGCTCCACAGGCTCCGGCAAATCGGTGTGCATCAATACGATTATCGCCGGTCTTTTGTACCGTGCTACACCGGACGAGGTTAAACTGATTCTTGTCGACCCTAAGGTCGTAGAATTGTCTAATTACAACGGTATTCCGCATCTGCTGACACCGGTTGTCACCGAGCCGAAAAAGGCAGCCAGCGCGCTGCACTGGGCGGTAGCGGAAATGGAGCGCCGTTATAAGGCGTTTGCCGACAGCCGTGTGCGTGACATCAACACCTATAACGCGCAGGCCGACGAAAAGATGCCCTATATCGTAATTATCATCGACGAGTTGTCAGACCTGATGATGGTAGCCAAGGTTGATGTGGAGGATGCTATCCTGCGCCTGGCACAGAAGGCCCGCGCTGCCGGTATCCATCTGATTTTGGCAACCCAGCGTCCGTCCGTAGATGTTATTACAGGCATCGTCAAGGCGAATATTCCTTCACGTATTGCTTTCGCCGTATCCTCGCAGACAGATTCGCGCACCATTATTGATATGGGCGGTGCCGAAAAGCTGCTGGGCAAGGGCGATATGCTCTTTTACCCCATGGGCTACAACAAGCCTGTGCGTGTGCAGGGTGCCTTCGTCAGCGATGATGAGCTGAATAAAATAGTAGATTTCATTATCAAGCAGTCCATTCCTGTAAATTACAGCGAAGAAGTAACAGAGCAGGAGCTGGAATGTGATAATAAAGGCCATAATGCCGAGGATGCAGGCTCCAATGCGCCTGCAGAGGATGAGCTTTTTGAGGATGCCCTGAGCCTTGTGCTGGATATGGGGCAGGCATCAAGCTCCATGCTGCAGCGACGCTTCCGCATAGGCTATACGCGTGCGGCGCGTCTGGTAGATACTATGGAGGAGCTGGGCATTGTCGGTCAATCCGTAGGCAGCAAGCCACGAGAGGTTATAATGTCGCGTAAGGAAGCAGAGGAACGCTTCCTGCGCCGTGAATAAGCGGAGGTGCAGGCGAAATGGATGATAAGGAAAAGACTGTCGGCGCAATTTTGAAAGAAGCAAGACTGGCCAAGGGTATTTCCCTGGCTGATGCCGAAAAGGCTACCAGTATCCGCAGCCGTTATCTGCAGGCTGTAGAAAATGACGAATATGACAAGACTCCAGGCGAGGTTTTCCTGAAGGGAATAATCCGTAACTACGGTAATTATCTGGGACTGAACGGTCCGGAGCTTGTTAATGAATATAAAGCAAGTGCTGCCGGTATGGCGGCAGAGGCTGTACGCAGCCAGGGTATCCGCGAGGTGGAAAAAGTCCGCCTCAATATACAGCTGAAGGATAAGCGTGATATCGGCAGCGGTACAGGCCGCTTTGAAATGCCGGGCTTGCCGAAGCTGCCAATGAAGCAGTGTCTGGCAGGCTTAGCAGCGGTAGCGGTGCTCACGGCAGGCTATTTTGCTATTCCCGCTACGATTAACTATTTTAAAAATATGCCTAAGGATGAGGCTAAGCAGACTGAGCAGGTTAAGCCCGAAGCTAAAGCACCTGCAGTTCTGGACAAGGTTACCGTTGACCTGGAGGCCGAGGGTGACTGCTGGCTGGAGGCAAGTGCCGACGGCAAGGAGCTTTTTGCCGGCATTCTGCATGCTAAGGAAAGCAAGCATTTTGAGGCTAAGGATAAGCTGATTATCAAATACGGCAATATCGGCGTTGTACGCATTAAGGTGAACGGCGAGGCTGTTGACCTGAAGGGCGAGCATGGCGTGGCCGTCAAGACCTATCTGCGCAACGCTCCCGCACAGCCTGCAGCCGCAGCTAAGGCAGAGGAGGCTGCACCGAAGTCCGAGCCTGAAACCAAGGCTGCACCTGCTGCCGCAGTAGAGGAAGCAGCCCCGCAGCCCGCTGCAGTTGCACCTGCGCCGAAGGCAGAAGGACCGAAGCCGCAGGCTGAGGTTAAGCCGGCTGAGCCGCAGCAGCCACAGGCTGCCGGCGAAGCGAAGGCCGATAAGAAGAAATAATAATTTGTTCAGGAGTTTTTCATGAAACAGTTTTTACCGATTTCCGCTCAGGAAATTGCCGAGCGTGGCTGGGAGCAGCTTGACTTTCTGTTTATCAGCGGCGATGCTTATGTAGACCACCCCTCCTTCGGTCCGGCAGTAATCTGCCGCGTGCTGGAGGCGCAGGGCTACAAGGTAGCTATGCTGTGCCAGCCGCGTTGGGATAAAGCAGAATATATGGCAGAGCTGGGCAAGCCGCGACTGGGCGTGCTTATTTCCGGCGGCAACCTTGACTCCATGCTGTGCCGTTATACGGCAGCCAAAAATGAGCGTTCTGTCGACAAATATACCGCAGGCGGTGCGGTGGGACAGCGTCCCGACCATGCTACGGCCGTTTATGCGCAGCTCGTCAAGCAGCTATGGCCCGATATGCCTGTAATTATCGGCGGTATTGAAGCCAGCCTGCGCCGTTTTGTGCATTTCGACTACTGGGAAAACAAGCTGCTGCCTTCTATTCTGGAGTCTAGCGGTGCGGACCTTTTGGTTTACGGCATGGGCGAAAAGCAGATTATGGAAATTGCCGACTATCTGGCAGGCGGTGCCAGCGCTGAGGATTTGCATTATATCCGCGGTACGGCGTATCTGTCTGACAGTTTGCCCGATGATGAAAATGTGGAGCTTCCGGGCTGGAAGGCTATCAAGGACGACCGCAAGGAATTTGCCAGAGCCTTTAAGCTGCAGAGCAAGGAGCAGGACCCGTTTTATGGCAAAATCGTAGTCCAAAAGGGACAGAAGAAATATATCGTACAGAATCCGAACATCTTCCCGCTGACGATGGAGGAGATGGACGCTATCTACGATTTGCCGTATATGCGTCAGTGGCACCCGAGCTACGACGCCAAGGGCGGCGTAGCAGCGCTGGAGGAGGTTCAGTTCAGCCTGGTAAGCAGCAGAGGCTGCTTCGGCAGCTGTTCCTTCTGCGCTATTCATGCGCATCAGGGACGTATCATTCAGGCGCGCAGCCATGAATCTATTCTGCGTGAAGCAAAGCTGCTGACGCAGCTTCCCGGCTTCAAGGGTTATATCCATGACGTCGGCGGCCCTACGGCCAACTTCCGCCATCCTTCCTGTGCCAAGCAGCTGAAATACGGCGTGTGCAAGGACAGGCAGTGCCTGTTTCCCAAGCCGTGCCCCAATATTGATGCCGACCACAGCGATTATATAGCTCTGCTGCGCAAGCTGCGTGCTTTACCGGGAGTCAAGAAGGTGTTTATCCGCAGCGGTATCCGTTATGATTATCTGCTGGCGGATAAAAAGCAGGAATTTCTGGACGAGCTGTGCCGTTATCACATCAGCGGTCTGCTGAAGGTAGCGCCCGAGCATATCGCGCCGCAGGTTCTGGCGCGTATGGGCAAGCCCGGCAAGGAAGTTTATCTGAAGTTTATGCGCATGTTTACGCAAAAAAATAAAGAAATCGGCCTGCCGCAATATCTGGTGCCGTACTTTATTTCCAGCCATCCGGGCTGCACGCTGAACAATGCCATTGAGCTGGCAGAGTTTTTGCGTGACATCAAGCACAATCCGGAGCAGGTGCAGGACTTTATTCCTACTCCCGGCAGTGCGGCGACGGCGATGTATTATTCCGGCATCGACCCGGAAAGCGGCGAAACCGTATTTGTGGCCCGCAATCCGCATGATAAGGCAATGCAGCGTGCGCTGATGCAGTACCGTACTCCGCGTAACCGCAAGCTGGTGCTGGAGGCGCTGCAGAAGGCAGGACGCATGGACCTCGTGGGCAGCGGACATAAATGCCTGCTGTATACGGAGCAGGAACAGCGCGGCGGAGTGCGTGGCGCGAAGCGTGATGCTTCTCGCGGCCCGAAACGTAATGCAACGGGCAGTGGAGCGCGTAATGCAACGCGCAGTACCGCTTCAGGCAGTGCCGGTGGAAAAAGGCGTGAGGATAAGCGCCGCAGATAGTAACGGAGGGATGAGATGATCCGTTGTATCTTTTTAGTGCTGATATTGGCCGGAATACTGACGGGAGGCTGCGGTGAGCAGCCTGCTCCTGTACAGAACGCAGGGGCAAAAACCGTTATCCTGTATTCCGAGCTTGATAATAAATTTACTGAAAATCTGGTGGATGCCTTCAACAAGGAGCAGAAGGCTAAGCTGCAGCTGAAGGCTGTTTACGAGCTGAAGCCCGGCGGGGAGCTGCCGGACGTTGTGCTGGCCGAGCAGCGCACGCTTGCCGGCCTGAAGCGTCAGGGAAGGCTGAAGCCTGTGGCCTTTGCCGATGGCGACAGACTGCCGCAGAAGTTCCGTGATGCGGATTTAAGCTGGTACGGCATTTTCTATGATCCGATAGTTTTTCTGGTCAACCAGCAGTACGCCCGTACTGTCGGCCAGGCAAATATCTGCAGCTGGCAGGATTTGGCAGGGAAAGAACAGCTGCGCATTGCTCTGGAAAATTTATCCGACAGCAACAGCACGCAAAACTTTCTGGCAGGTCTGGCAGACCGCTTCGGCGAGGATGAATCGCTGGAGTATTTAGGCAATATCAACCGCTTTATCGGGCAATATTCCAAGTTTCCCTTTACACCTGTGCGCATGGCGGCGGTAGGTGATGCGGATGTGGCTATTACCAGACAAAGCTACGTGTTTAAATATCTGGAAAATAAATTTCCCGCTTATGTTGTCTATCCCAAGGAAGGTACGCCGGTCAATCTTTTCTGCGTAGGCCTGTTTAAGAATACTACAGATGATTTGCAGGGCCTGAAGGTTATGGAATGGCTTTTGACAAGCGAGCAGGTGCAGGCGATAGCACAGGAAAATGCTACAGGCTATCTGTTTCTGTTCCTGCGCGGCTTTGATGAGGCTGCCGCCGATGGCGATAAAATCTGGCTCAACAGCAGTTATCTGGAGCCTGTTAAGCAGGATGGCCTGACAAATAAGTGGCTGAGTAAGGTTAGATTCAGTAAATAGTTGTTAGTGGCTGGTGATTAGTCATCAGTGAATAGTGAATTAGATTATAATGATTTATGCTCTTGCTTGCTGTCCCGACGGCTTGGGTGAGGGCAGCAGGTTTTGGAGGTAAAGAATGAAAATAGGTATGGTCAGCCTCGGCTGTCCCAAAAATCTGGTAGATTCTGAAGTTATGCTGGGTATTATCAAGGATAAGCAGCTGGAGATTACCAATAATCCCGCAGATGCCGAACTGATTATTGTTAATACCTGCGGTTTTATCGAAAGTGCGAAGGAGGAATCCATCAGCACAATTTTACAAATGGCGCAATATAAGGAGGAGGGCAGCTGCAAATATCTGATTATGACAGGCTGCCTCGGCCAGCGTTATGCAGACGAGCTTTTCGAAAGCATGCCGGAGGTTGACGCTATCGTCGGCACTGACAGCTTTACCGATATCGGCTGGGTTATCGACCAGGTGCTGGCAGGCAAGCGCGTAAAGCATCTGCAGAAGCTGGAAAGCAAAAATGTACAGACTCCGCCCAGAATGCTGACTACGCCTGATTACATGGCGTATCTGAAAATTGCCGAGGGCTGCGACAACTGCTGCTCCTACTGCATTATTCCGCAGCTGCGCGGTCCCTACACCAGCCGTCCTTATGATGAGGTTATGGCAGAGGCAAGAAGCCTTGCTGCTCACGGCGTCAAGGAGCTGATTGTTGTGGCGCAGGACACTACCCGCTACGGCGAGGACCTTACCGGCAAGCTGCTTTTGCCGCAGCTGCTGCGTGATCTCAACGAGCTGGAGGGAATCGAGTGGATCCGCGTTATGTACCTGTATCCCAACAACTTTACGGACGATTTGATTGCAGCCTTCGCCAAATGCGACAAGGTGTGCAAGTATATTGATATTCCTCTGCAGCATGCCAGCGACAGACTGCTGGAAAGCATGAACCGTTACGATACACGTGCGCAGGTAGAAGAACTTCTGGCCAAGCTGCGTGAGCGTATTCCGGGCATTACTATCCGCACTACCTTCATCGTGGGCTTCCCCGGTGAAACCGATGAGGATTTTGCGGAGCTGATGGACTTTGTTGAAAAGCAGCGCTTTGAAAACGCAGGCGTGTTCCAGTATTCCCAAGAGGAGGGTACTGTGGCCGGCGCTATGGAAAACCAGATTGAGCCTGAGGTTAAGGAAAACCGCTATCATGAGCTGATGGCGCTGCAGGCAGGTATTTCCGAAGAAATCCATCAGGAGCGCGAGGATGAGGAGCTGGACGTTATCGTCGAAGGCTTTGATGAAGAAAACCCCGCTCTTGCGGTAGGACGTTCCTATCACGAGGCACCTGATATCGACGGCAACATCTTTATCGAAAATGCCGCCGAGCTGGAGGTAGGCCAGATGGTAAGAGTGCGTATTCTGCAAGGCTTTACCTATGAAATGGTGGCAGAGCTGGTTTAACGTTGCTGTATGAGTCAAAATAACCGGTGAGAGGGTGACAGCAGGATGAAGGTTGAAATCATTACTACCGGGACGGAGCTGCTGCTGGGTGAAATTTTAAACACCAATGTGCAGTATTTATCCCGCAAGCTGAATAATATAGGCTTTGATGTTTTATATCACACTACGGTCGGAGATAATCCGGAGCGTATGCGCGCAGTGCTGGAGCAGGCCATGCAGCGCGCCGATATCATCATTACCAGCGGCGGTCTGGGACCGACGCGCGGTGATATTACCAAGGAGATAGTGATGGAGGTTTGTCATACTGAAGGCTATCTCGATTTGGATACGTGGGGACGCATAGATGCATATTTTGCCAAGAAGGGACTTTGCCCTTCGCAAAATAACGAGAAGCAGGCGTATGTGCCCATCGGGGCCGAGGTACTGCAGAACGATGTGGGTACCGCTCCCGGACTGTGGCTGGAATATAAGGACAAAATCTTCATTATGCTGCCCGGACCTCCGAGCGAGCTTACGGATGTGTGCGAAAAGCAGCTGCTGCCGCGAATGCTACAGCGCTTCAGCAAGCACGGCATTATCATGTCGCGCACCTTGCATCTGCGCGGTATCGGCGAATCTATGGTGGCTGCCAAGCTCGACGAGCTGATTATGGCGCAGACCAATCCGACGATTGCGCTTTATGCCCGCTACGGTGAAATTCTCATCAGGCTTACGGCGAAGGCTGCCAATGATAAAGAGGCAGTCAAGCTGCTCGACGCTATGGAAGCCAAGGTACGCAAGAGCGTTGATAATTATATATACGGTGTGGATGATGCCACTCTGGCGGCCTGCTTAGGGCAGGAGCTGCTGAAGCAGGGCAAAACTATTGCCTTTGCGGAATCCTGCAGCGGCGGTCTTGCCAGCAGCCTGGTTACGGATGTGCCGGGCAGCAGTGAATATCTGCTGGGAAGCATCGTCAGCTACACTAACATGGCTAAGCAGAAGCTGCTTAATGTGCAGGCAGATACGCTGGCCAAATACGGCGCTGTCAGCCGTGAAACCGCCTGCGAAATGGCGCTGGGCGTACGCAAGCAGCTGGGCAGTGATTATGGTGTGAGCATTACGGGCAACGCCGGACCGGGAGCCAGCGAGGGCAAACCGGTAGGCCTTGTATATATTGCCGTTGCCACTGACAACGTGGTATATTGCCAGGAGCACCGTTTTATGTCTACAAGAACAGAAAATAAGCTGAGAATAGCTCAGACAGCTATTTCCATGGCTATTGATAAATTATTAGAAGAAAAAAACAATACGGAGGATAAACATTAATGACCATTCAAAAAGAGATGTTCGGCAGCTTAGAGCTGGACAAAAAAATTGTAACCGCCCTGACTGACATGGGCTTCGAAGAGCCTTCTCCAATTCAGGCCGCTACTATTCCCCTGGTGCTCGAAGGTAACGACGTTATCGGCCAGGCACAGACCGGTACCGGCAAGACCGCTGCCTTCGGTATTCCTCTGGTGCAGGCAATTACCGACTTCAAGCATATTCAGGCGCTGATTATGACTCCGACCCGTGAGCTGGCTATTCAGGTTGCGGAAGAAGTAGGCAAAATCGGCCGTACCCGCCGCGTGCGTGCGCTGCCTGTTTACGGCGGCCAGCCGATTGAACGCCAGATCCGTGCGCTGCGCAACAATGTGCAGATTGTTATCGGTACCCCGGGCCGTTTGATTGACCATATCAACCGCGGCACTATCCGTCTGGACCATATCAAATTCCTGGTACTGGACGAGGCTGACGAAATGCTGGATATGGGCTTTGTTGATGATATCGAAGAAATTATGCGCAGCCTGCCGGTTGAACGCCAGACTCTGCTGTTCTCCGCAACCATGCCTCGTCCGATTCTGAGCCTGACCAAGAAGTACATGAAGGCGCCGAAGAATGTAACCATTTCCAAGGAAGAGCTGACTGTGCCTCTGATTGAGCAATACTATTTCGAAACCAAGGATAAGATTGAAGGCCTGTGCCGTCTGTTGGACGCAGAAATCGACGGCAAGCTGATTATCTTCTGCCGTACCAAAAAGGGTGTTGACGACCTGTCTATCGCACTTTCCAGCCGTGGCTACATGGCTGAGGGCCTGCATGGTGACCTGAGCCAGAACCAGCGTGACCGCGTAATGAAGAAATTCCGCGAGGGTGCTGTCGATGTGCTTATTGCTACCGACGTTGCTGCCCGCGGTATCGACGTTGACAACATCACCCACGTTATCAACTTTGATATTCCGCAGGATCCGGAAAGCTACGTTCACCGCATCGGCCGCACCGGTCGTGCAGGCAACACCGGCGTAGCTATGACCTTCATCACTCCGCGTGAGTTCCGTCAGCTGAAGCTGATTGAGCGTACCGTCAAGACTAAAATCCAACGCCGTCAGCTGCCAACTGCTGCTAACGTTATCGAGCGTCAGCGCGACCAAATTATCAGCAAGATGCAGACGGTGCTGGAGCTGAACGCATATCATGACTATATGCCGATTGCCGAAAGCCTGTTGGATGATTACAGTGCGGAAGAAGTTGCTGCCGCAGCTCTGAAGCTGATGCAGGAGGGCATTAAGGCTCTGGAGGCTCCGCAGGAGGATATCCTGTCCAAGGACCTGCGCAACACCGGCGGCCGTCCCGGCATGGTGCGCCTGTTCATCAACATCGGCCGCAGCCAGAAGATTATGGTTAAGGATATTGTCAGCACCATTGCTATCGAAGCAGACATTCCGGCGCGTGATATCGGCCTGATCAATATCTATGATAAGTTCACCTTTGTTGAAGTACCGGAAGATGTAGCCGAAAAGGTTATCGGTGCGATGAACAAGAACTTTATCAAGGGGTATAAGGTTAATATTGAGCCTGCTAAGGCAAGAAGATAATAACAAGGGCGACCGAGCCTCTCCTCTGGGAGACAAGGTGAATTGCCGGCAGGGCAAGAAAAGCCTCTCCTAGGGGAGAGGTGGCATCGCGCAGCGATGACGGAGTGCACTAGTCAACAAATTTTAGACACAAATCATAAAAAAATATACAACAAAAAATTATCTGTTAGTCAGATATCCGTTCGTAATGCAACTTGCGATATTGAGTTGGCGTCAGATAGTTTAACGAATAAGCTGGACGCTGTTCATTAAAGAAGTGAATATATTCTTTTACTTCATCTACAACAGGCCTTTCGCCTGTTACATGAAAATCGGTAAACATTTCTGCCTTTATCCAACCATTAATCGCTTCCATTGCTGCATTGTCGGTAGGTGTTCCGGCACGAGACATGGAATGAGTAATGCTATACATTGGCAACAAGTCGTTAAATGCCTTAGATGTGTAAACAGATCCTTGGTCTGAATGCAAGATCATTTCATATTCCGGATACTGCTTCTTTAAAGCAATTAAATCCTCCAGACCGCTAATATATGTCATACGGTCACCACGTTTGGAAGATAGAGAATGGCTTACAATTTCATTATTCCAAAGATCCATATACAATGTTAGCTCATAATAGATCCCTTTTACATAAAAAGCAGTCATATCGCTTACAATACATTGCAGTGGTCCGTCAATCTGTATTTCTGTCATAAGCAGATTAGGAAAAACACGGTATGAATCTCCTGGCTTTTTGTATTTATAATGCTTGGCTTGACTCTTAATGCCAGTGATTTTACAGCACTTATGTGCATATGCATCTGAAAGTACAAGACCAGTATCCAAACGAATCTTAGCGTTAAGCCAACGATACCCATGAGAAGGAAACTTAGCATGGTACTCTTTAAAAAGTAAAATATTGCTAAGCAGGCTCTTCATTCTTGTAGAAGGATGCGCAAGCTTCTTTTTCCAAGCATAGAAACTACTGCGCTGGATATTCATGGTTTCGCATATAAGTTTTACTGGAAATTCTCCGGAAAGCTCTAATACTACTTGGTATTCTTCTTGCCGTATAGAATTACTGTACCATCCCCTTTCACCGCATAGCCTTTTTTTAATCTGGCTTCTGCAATTCTTGCTTTAAGCAATTCACGAATTAATTCTTCCTTGGTCATGGATTGAAAGTCATCCGTATTTGCAGAAAGTGCTGGGGAATCGGGACGTATTATATTACATTTTTGTTGTTTACAATTTTTTGCAGGCAGGTTATTTGCATCTCTGTACATACGCATATAAGTGCGTGCTGTACCTTCGCAAATTTTATATAACTCTGCAGCTTGATAGCGAGTAATCTCACTGTCATATATTCGTCGACCAATGTCTAATTTTTCTTGTTTAGTGTATTTCATGGTAAACCTCCTGTTTAGACTGAAGTATTCCTTGTTCAGTGATATATATATTGGTGTATTCCATTATATATTATCTGTACAAAAAATACCCCCTCTGTGTCTAAAATAAGTTTACCACTTCAGAGAGGGGTTCTGCCTAAAGCAACGTTTCTGTCAAGCCCCTCTCAGTCGCCCTGACGGGCGCCAGCTCCCCCCAAGGGGAGCCTTTCAATAAGCAAATTGCTAAGCTACTCCCCAAGGGGAGCCTTTCAATAAGCAAATTGCACTAGTCAACAAATTTTAGACACAAATCATAAAAAAATATACAACAAAAAATTATCTGTTAGTCAGATATCCGTTCGTAATGCAACTTGCGATATTGAGTTGGCGTCAGATAGTTTAACGAATAAGCTGGACGCTGTTCATTAAAGAAGTGAATATATTCTTTTACTTCATCTACAACAGGCCTTTCGCCTGTTACATGAAAATCGGTAAACATTTCTGCCTTTATCCAACCATTAATCGCTTCCATTGCTGCATTGTCGGTAGGTGTTCCGGCACGAGACATGGAATGAGTAATGCTATACATTGGCAACAAGTCGTTAAATGCCTTAGATGTGTAAACAGATCCTTGGTCTGAATGCAAGATCATTTCATATTCCGGATACTGCTTCTTTAAAGCAATTAAATCCTCCAGACCGCTAATATATGTCATACGGTCACCACGTTTGGAAGATAGAGAATGGCTTACAATTTCATTATTCCAAAGATCCATATACAATGTTAGCTCATAATAGATCCCTTTTACATAAAAAGCAGTCATATCGCTTACAATACATTGCAGTGGTCCGTCAATCTGTATTTCTGTCATAAGCAGATTAGGAAAAACACGGTATGAATCTCCTGGCTTTTTGTATTTATAATGCTTGGCTTGACTCTTAATGCCAGTGATTTTACAGCACTTATGTGCATATGCATCTGAAAGTACAAGACCAGTATCCAAACGAATCTTAGCGTTAAGCCAACGATACCCATGAGAAGGAAACTTAGCATGGTACTCTTTAAAAAGTAAAATATTGCTAAGCAGGCTCTTCATTCTTGTAGAAGGATGCGCAAGCTTCTTTTTCCAAGCATAGAAACTACTGCGCTGGATATTCATGGTTTCGCATATAAGTTTTACTGGAAATTCTCCGGAAAGCTCTAATACTACTTGGTATTCTTCTTGCCGTATAGAATTACTGTACCATCCCCTTTCACCGCATAGCCTTTTTTTAATCTGGCTTCTGCAATTCTTGCTTTAAGCAATTCACGAATTAATTCTTCCTTGGTCATGGATTGAAAGTCATCCGTATTTGCAGAAAGTGCTGGGGAATCGGGACGTATTATATTACATTTTTGTTGTTTACAATTTTTTGCAGGCAGGTTATTTGCATCTCTGTACATACGCATATAAGTGCGTGCTGTACCTTCGCAAATTTTATATAACTCTGCAGCTTGATAGCGAGTAATCTCACTGTCATATATTCGTCGACCAATGTCTAATTTTTCTTGTTTAGTGTATTTCATGGTAAACCTCCTGTTTAGACTGAAGTATTCCTTGTTCAGTGATATATATATTGGTGTATTCCATTATATATTATCTGTACAAAAAATACCCCCTCTGTGTCTAAAATAAGTTTACCACTTCAAAATTGCTAAGCTACTCCCCAAGGGGAGCCTTTCAATAAGCAAATTGCTAAGCTACTCCCCAAGGGGAGCCTTTCAATAAGCAAATTGCTAAGTTACCCCCCAATTGGAGGTGAATACCCATGGCGAATGAAATTTACGGCAACCTGAAGGGTATCCGTAATTCCGTTATTGAAGAATTAAAAACGTTTTATGATATCCGTCTGGAGGGCGGTCAGCTGCTGACTAGCGAGCTGGCTTTGCGTATGGCGGATGTTACTGATTTTATTAACCGCGAGGTGAGCGTTTACGTTGCGCGCAACGGTCAGGTGCTTGCCGTATCGGTGGGCAATGATCAGAGTGTGGAGCTGCCTCCGGTTGAGGGCAGACGTGGTGCCAGCCGTTTGAGCGGTGTGCGCTGTGTGCATACTCATCCCAACGGCAATCCGCTGCTCAGCGGTGTGGATATTTCCGCGCTGAAGAATAACCGTTTTGATGCGATGATTGCTGTCGGCGTTACTTCGCCTGATATCAGCCAGTCGCAGATGAGCTTCGGCATGATTACCGGTATTGACGATAACGAGCAATATCAGGTGGAATGCTACGGACCGCTGACACTGCAGGAGGCGGAGGGAGTGTTCTTCCCGAATCTGGCGGCGATGGTGGAGCGCATCCTTGATAAGCAGACGGGCAGTGCAAGCCTGGCGCAGGGAACCGAGCGTGCGATTATCGTGGGCATGGAATATGGTGCTCCCAACAGCAGCGGCTGGACGGCTGAGGATTCTTTGGAGGAGCTGAAGCAGCTGGCAGATACTGCCGGTGCGGAGGTTGTGGCAAGATTCCTGCAGAAGCGCCCCAAGCCGGACCCGGCGTTCTTTATCGGCCGCGGCAAGGTGCAGGAGCTGGCGCTTTATGTGCAGCAGGAGAACGTAGACCTGTGCATTTTTGACGATGAGCTTTCGCCGGCACAGCAGCGTAATATTGAGCAGTCAATGGGTGTGCGTGTGCTTGACCGCACGGCGCTTATCCTTGATATTTTCGCCCAACGTGCGCATACTAATGAAGGTAAGCTGCAGGTTGAGCTGGCGCAGCTGCAATATACGCTGCCGCGTATTATGGGCAAGGGCCTGGCGCTGTCGCGTCTTGGCGGCGGCATCGGTACCCGCGGTCCCGGCGAAACTAAGCTGGAGGTTGACCGCCGTCGCATCCGTGACCGCATTGCTTATATTAAGGAATGCATCGGCAAGGTTAAGAGTGTGCGCACTCTGCACCGAGCAGGACGCGCGAAGGCGAGTGTGCCTACGGTAAGCCTTGTGGGCTACACCAACGCCGGAAAATCCACGCTTTTGAATACGCTGACTAATTCGGATATCTATGCGCAGGACCAGCTTTTCGCAACGCTGGACCCGACTACGCGCCAGTTAGATCTGCCGAATAAGCAGCAGGCCATTTTGACAGATACTGTCGGCTTTATCCAACGCTTGCCGCATCAGCTGGTTGCAGCCTTCCAGTCTACGCTGGAGGAGGTTGTGCAGTCCGACGTGCTGCTGCACGTTATTGATGTCAGCCACGAGCTGTATAAGGAGCAGGCTGCTGCTGTTTATCAGGTTCTGGATGAGCTGGGTGCCAAGGATAAGACAATTATCACGGTTTATAACAAAATTGATAAGCTGCCGCCGGATTCCGGTCTGGCAGAGCGTTTGAGCAAGGAAGAAAACAGCATCTGCATTTCCACCAAGGCACGTTATAATCTTGACGGCCTGCTGGCGCTGATTGCGGAGAACCTGAAGCTGAAGGCGGTAGAGGAGAGCTTCCTCGTGCCTTACAGCGATTCCGCTGCGGTAGGACGCTTGCATGATGCAGGCACTGTACTGGAGCAGGAATATCTGGCGGAGGGCACACTGCTGAAGGTGCTTCTGGACGCGGAGCAGGTACAGCAGTTTGCCAAGTATCTTGCTGCAGATGCCAAGGCTTAGGATTAATTGGCTTATGCCGAAAAATATAAAAATATCAGGTGAGAATTTTGGTTGATTACAATGCATTAGAGCAGGCAGCCTTAGCTGAGGTTGCTAAACATACCGCAGAGCTGGAAGCAGCAGCTTTGTACAATACTGAAAAGGTTATTGCGGCTTTCCGTAATAACATGGTTTCCGACTATTACTTGAAGCCTACTACAGGCTACGGCTACAGTGATGTGGGCCGCGATACTCTGGATCTGATTTACGCAGAGCTGTTCAAAACCGAGGCTGCATTGGTGCGTTCTCAGTTCGTCAGCGGTACTCATGCGCTGGCAGTTGCTTTGTTGGGCAACCTGCGCGCAGGCGATGAGCTGATTGCCGTAACCGGTGCTCCTTATGACACTATGCAGACTATTATCGGCTCTCCGGTTAAAACTCCCGGCTCCTTGGTTGACCTGGGCGTAACCTATAAGGAGCTGCCGATGAAGGGCGACCATGTTGATTTGGAGGCTGTAAAAAACGCTGTTACCTCCAAGACTACGATGATTCATATTCAGCGCTCCTGCGGCTACAGCAGCGAACGTAAGACTATTGACGTTGCTGAAATCGGCCGTATCTGCAGTGCTGCTAAGGAAGCTAACCCGAATGTTATCTGCTTTGTTGATAACTGCTACGGCGAGTTTATCGAGAAGCAGGAGCCTACCGAGGTTGGCGCTGATCTGATGGCAGGCTCTCTGATTAAGAATCTGGGCGGCGGCTTGGCTCCTACCGGCGGTTATATTGTCGGCCGTGCGGATTTGGTAGAGAATGCTTCATACCGTCTTACTGCTCCCGGTCTGGGCGGCGAGATGGGCGCAACTCTGGGCGATACCGCGCGTGAGTTCTATCAGGGACTTTTCTTGGCTCCGCATATTGTGGTGCAGGCTGTTAAGACTGCTATTTTTGCGGCTGCTGTTTTCAAGGGCCTGGGCTATGATGTTAAGCCGCTGCCGGAGGAACGCCGCAGCGATATTATTCAGGCTATTACCTTGGAGAGCAAGCAGCGTCTGTGCGATTTCTGCGTTGCTATTCAGGGCAATTCTCCTGTTGATGCGCACGTTGAGCCGGTTCCGAGTCCGCTGCCGGGTTATCAGGATGAGATTATTATGGCTGCGGGTACTTTTGTACAGGGCGCTTCTATTGAGCTGAGTGCCGATGGTCCGTGCCGTGAGCCGTTTAATGTTTTCTTCCAGGGCGGTTTGACTTTTGAGCATGGTCGTCTGGCGATTATGGCGGCGGCTAAGCGTGTTGGCCCCAAAGAGGCGTAATAAAGTTAAAGATTCGTAATTAAATCTCATTCCGTTCAAAAGAATTGCGGGCGCTCGTTTCGTGTGGAACCAAGACGAAGTGCCGAAAAACTCGCGCTAAGCTAAAAAATTATACAATATTAGCTTGCATAGCGCTCAGACAGTTTCGGCCCTTCGGTGGTTCCAAACACTTACTCGCTGCAATTATTATTTCTCTGCATGAGAATTTAATTACTCAATTTAGTTTGCTTTTAACGTTATGTTAAGAGTTAAGTTACTCAATGTAGTTTGCTCTTAGCTTTGCAATAAGAGTTCATTTATCCATTTTAGTTTGCTCTTAACTTTGCAATAAAGTTTCGGTTACTCAATTTAGTCTGGCATCGAATTGACGTCAATTTTGATGGCGGAGTTGTTTAAGGATGATTTATATGAATAATATGGCAGTATGTAATTATATAGTGGGCGTGCTGGGCGCTGTTATCGGCGGTCTGATTATGCAGGCGGCTGCAGCCTTTCCGCTGGAGTTTACGGAGAACGGCCCCGGTCCCGGCTTCTGGCCTTTTACGCTGGGGGCGGTGCTGGGCGCTGTTTCGGTTTTGCTGCTGCTTTATACCTTTATCAATAAAACTGATTTACATGGCGTGAAGGTGCAGCTTTCTTCGACAGGCAACAAGCGCGTTTATTTAATGATGGGACTTGTTGTTGTGTTCTGCGTGCTTATCAGCATTCTCGGCTTTTATCCGGCAGCGGCACTTATGATTCCGGCTGTTATGCGTCTTATGGATTATCGCAATTATAAGGTAATCGGCCTGACAACGGTGCTTAGTCTGCTGTTTATTTATCTTGTTTTCGGCATGCTGCTGCATACGCAGATGCCGCAATCTGTTTTCATGGAGTAGGGGGTCATACTGATGGTTGATATAATGAGCGCATTAAATATGATTTTCGTCCCCATGAATCTGCTGGGACTTTTCTTCGGCGTGCTGGTGGGCATTGCCTTCGGCTGTATGCCGGGCCTGAGCGTTAACATGGGTTTGGCGCTGCTGTTTCCGCTGGCATTTACGTTCCACGGTATCGGCGGCATTCTGATGCTGCTGGGAATTTACTGCGGTGCGATTTACGGCGGCAGTATTTCGGCAATCCTGCTGAAGACTCCGGGTACGCCTGCTTCCGTAGCGACTACTCTGGACGGTTATCCGATGGCGACAAAGCTGGGGCAGCCCGGACGTGCTCTCGGTCTTTCCACCTTGGCCAGCACCTTCGGCGGTATTTTCAGTACTATCTGCCTGATTTTGCTGGCACCGCAGCTGGCGAAGGTTGCACTGCAGTTTTCCAAGCCGGAATATTTTGCTCTGGCTATTTTCGGCCTCAGCATTATTACGAGTGTTTCCTCCGGCAGTGTTATCAAGGGTATTATGGGCGGTCTTATCGGTCTGTTCCTGGCGACCGTCGGCATTGACGGTATGAGCGGTGCAATCCGCTTTACTTTGGACTCCAACTATTTTATGGGCGGTGTATCCTTTATCCCTGTGCTGATCGGTGTGTTCGCCTTTGCGCAGGTGTTGAGCAGTATTGAGGATTATTATCATAATGAACGCAAGGAGCAGCACATGATGCTGGACCGTCTGCTGCCTTCGTTTGACGATATCAAGAGGGTGTTCAGCACGCTTTTGCGTTCCTCCTTCATCGGTACCTTCATCGGCTGTGTGCCCGGTACCGGCGGCGATATTGCTTCCTTTGTTTCTTATGATCAGGCTAAACGCTGGTCTAAGCACAGCAAGAACTTCGGCAACGGTGAGCCCGAGGGCATTGTAGCCTCCGAGGCAGGCAACAACGCTGTATCAGGCGGTGCTTTCATCCCTGTGCTGACGCTGGGTATCCCCGGCGACGGCGCAACGGCAATTATGATGGGCGCGCTGATGGTTCAGGGCCTGCAGCCCGGTCCCTTGCTTTTTGTGGAGAAGGCACCTGATGTTTACGCTATCTTCATCGGTCTGCTCTTAGCTAACGTGATTATGGGTATTATGGGCTTTTCGTTAATCAAACTTTTTATGAAGGTTGTTAACGTGCCTGTACACATTCTGCTGCCGATTATCGTGATGATGACCTTCGTGGGCACTTATTCCTACAATAATTCCCTGAACGATGTTTATCTGATGGTAGCAAGCGGTTTCTTAGGTTACTTTATGAATAAGCTGGGCTTTTCCATGTCGGCGATTATCATCGGCATTATCTTAGGCGGTATGGCAGAGCAGAACTTTGTCGGCTCGCTGATTATGAGCGACGGCAGCTTTGCTATTTTCTTCCAGCGTCCGCTGTGCCTGTTCTTCCTGGTGGCAGCACTTTTATCACTGCTTTCGCCGCTTTTCGGCAAGCTGTTCAAAAGAAGTTAAATTTTACTTGACAAACTCCCTGCGTTTAGCTAAACTAAGCATATAAAGGGAGTAGCTTGCACGCATGGCGTGTTCACTCTGTCGTCAGTACGATTGCTTTGGCAATCCGGCTTTGTGACTAAGTAGCGAGACTTTGTTGTAATTTTATTGCAGCAATGTCTCGCTTTTTTGTTTTTAGGGACGGCTGCAAATCAAGGAGGAAGAAAATGGAAATAGCTTTACAGTTTGTTTTATTGGCTTTAGGCTTTGTGATGCTCGGTAAGGGTGCGGATTGGTTTGTCGAGGGCGCGGCAGGTATTGCCATGCGCTTTGGCATTCCGCAGCTGGTAATCGGCCTTACTATCGTGGCGATGGGCACCAGCGCACCGGAGGCAGCGGTAAGTATCGCGGCGGCGGTTAAGGGTAATGCGGATATTACCATCGGTAATATCGTAGGCAGTAATATTCTTAACATACTTGTTATTTTAGGCCTTGCGGCTTCTATCGTACCGATTGCGGTAGCGCGTTCTACCGTACGCATCGAAATCCCCTTCATGATTGGTGTTACCGCACTGCTGTTTTATCAGGGACGCGACAGCAGTATCAGTCTGGCGGACGGCGGCGTGCTCATGGTAGCCTTTGCCGCATATATGATGTATCTGTACACCATGGCGATGAAGAGCAATGTCGACAGTGATCTGGAAGAGCCCGGTTTGCCGCTGGGACGCTGCCTTTTGGGTGCAGTTGGCGGCTTGGCGCTGATTATTGCCGGCAGTAATGTTACCGTTGGCGCAGCAACCTCTATTGCAACCTATGCTGGACTTAGCGAGCGTTTTATCGGCCTGACGATTGTGGCCTTGGGCACCTCGCTGCCGGAGCTGTTCACCTCTGTAGCGGCGGCACGCCGCGGTAACGCGGATATTGCCATCGGTAATATCGTCGGCAGCAACATTTTCAATATCCTTTTCGTAGTAGGCTTATCCTCGCTTATCATCGACATTCCCTTCGCATCTGCCTTCAACTTTGATACCTATGTAGCGCTTGGTGCGGCAGTGCTTCTGTGGCTGTGCGTGTTGCGTACTCAGCGCCTGCAACGCTGGGCCGGGGCGCTGATGCTGATGTGCTATGCGGCATATCTGGGGTATATTCTGTAAGCACAGCATTATAATGTAAAAAATTTAACATTTACCCTTCGCAAGCAGTAAAAATCTCTTGCCTGCTTGCGGAATTTATGGTAGAATATTTTGGTGTAAAAATAACACACGCAGGAAAATTCATCTGTTGCTACGTTTTGCCGCGTAGAGAAGAATTATAACCCATTCCTGCGGAGGAAAAAACAGGAGGAAACAAAAATGGCTATTATCTCTATGAAACAATTACTTGAAGCTGGTGTACACTTTGGTCACCAAACCCGTCGTTGGAACCCTAAAATGGCTCCGTACATCTTCACCGAGCGTAACGGTATCTACATCATCGACCTGCAAAAAACCGTAAAAAAGGTTGACGAAGCTTACAACTTCATCCGTGAGGTTGCTGCTGCTGGCGAAAACATTCTGTTCGTTGGTACCAAAAAACAAGCTCAAGAAGCTATGAAAGAAGAAGCTACCCGCTGCAACATGTTCTTCGTTAACGAGCGTTGGCTGGGCGGCATGCTGACCAACTTCAAAACCATCCAAACCCGTATTGCACGTCTGCGCAAACTGGAAGCTATGGAAGCTGACGGCACCTTCGACCTGCTGCCGAAGAAAGAAGTTATCAGCCTGAAACATGAAATGGAAAAACTGACCAAATACTTGGGCGGTATCAAAGACATGAAAAAACTGCCGGGCGCTATGTTCATCGTTGACCCCCGCAAAGAGCACATCGCTGTTCTGGAAGCTCACAAACTGAACATTCCTATCGTTGCAACCGTTGACACCAACTGCGATCCGGACGAAATCGATCATGTAATCCCTGCAAACGACGACGCTATCCGCGCTGTAAAACTGCTGACTGCTAAAATGGCTGACGCTGTTCTGGAAGGCCGTCAAGGTATGCAAACCGAAGAAGCTGCTGCTGAAGAAGCTCCGGCAACCGAAGAAGCTGAATAATCCTAACGTTAATATATTACATTTTGAGGAGGAATAACTGATGGCTCAAATTACTGCTGCATTAGTTAAAGAACTGCGCGAGCGTACTGGCGCTGGCATGATGGACTGCAAAAAAGCACTGACCGCTGTAGAAGGCGATATGGACAAAGCAATCGACTTCCTGCGTGAAAAAGGTTTGGCTGCTGCTGCTAAAAAAGCCGGCCGTATCGCTGCTGAAGGCGTTGTTGGCTCTTTCGTTAGCGCTGACGGCAAGATCGGTGCAATCGTAGAAGTTAACTGCGAAACCGACTTTGTGGCTAAAACCGACGGCTTCAAAGAACTCGTTGAAAAAATTGCTGCTCATATCGTAGCTACCAAACCGGCTGACGTAGAAGCTCTGCTGGCTTCCGAGCTGGACGGCCAAACCGTTGAAGCTCTGGTAACCGCTAGCGTTGCTAAAATCGGCGAAAAGATTTCCGTTCGTCGTTTCGCTCTGTACGAAGCTCCGGAAGGCGTTGTTGCTGCTTACATCCATGGCGGCGGCAAAATCGGCGTTGTTGTTGAATTAAAAGGCGGCAATGCTGAACTGGGTAAAGACGTTGCAATGCATGTTGCTGCTGCTAACCCGAGCTATCTGGAACGCTCTCAAGTACCGGCTGCTGAGCTGGAACACGAGAAAGAGGTTCTGTCCGAGCAAGCTAAAAACGAAGGCAAACCGGAAAAAATCATCGAGAAGATGGTTATGGGCCGTATCAACAAATACTACAAAGAAGTATGCCTGGTTGACCAAGAGTTCGTTAAAGATCCGGACCAAACCGTTGGCAAACTGGTAAAAGCTGCAGGCGCTGAAGTTCTGGCATTCTCCCGTTTCCAACTGGGCGAAGGCATCGAAAAGAAACAAGAGGACTTCGCTGCAGAGGTTATGTCTCAAATTAAATAATCCGTTTAGTTTGGACTGCAACTGAACATTTAAGGCTATCACAAGCAATTGTGGTAGCCTCTTTTTTGCACTGCAAAACTTTTAAAAAGTGTAAAATAGTATACATTTTTCTTTCTTGACTATGCTATGGCAAAAGCATATAATAGCAATGTATTTTGTTTTAGCAGTCTAGTAAACTGCTGGGGAGGTTAATGTATAATGAATAAGTTTTTAAAATACGCTCTTGTGGGCGTACTGACAATGTTTGCTCTTGTAGCTGCAGGCTGCGGCGGTTCTAAAGATGACGGCAAGGTAGATATGAATAAGCCGGTTATCGTAGGCGTAAACCCCGGTCCTCATGCTATTATTATGGATAACGTAAAGAAGATTGCCGAGAAAAAGGGCCTGAAGATTGAGGTTAAAGAGTTCAGCGATTTCGTAACTCCTAACTCCGCTCTGGCTTCCGGTGAAATCTGGGCTAACTGCTTCCAGCACGAGCCCTTCCTGAAGGCAACTATAAAGAAGGAGCCTTCCTTCAAGCTGGCTAAAGCCTTCAACACCGCTCTGTTCCCGATTAACATCTATTCTAAAAAATTGAAACCCGGCGACACCATTCCCGACGGTGCAAAAATCGGTATTCCTAACGATCCGACCAACGGCGGCCGTGCCATTCTGCTGCTCGCTGCCAACAACCTGATTAAGGTTAAAGACCCGAAGGATGTTACTACCAGCGTTAAGGATATCACCGAAAATCCGCATCATTTCGAAATTATCGAGCTGGAGGCTGCAGCAATTCCCCGCAGTCTGGATGATCTGACCTGCGCAGCTATCAACACTACCTACGCTATCAGCGCCGGCCTGGACCCTGCCAAGGATCCTATCCTGCGTGAAACCAAGGATTCTCTGTATGTAAACATTGTTGCTGTACAGGAAAAGGACCTGAACGATCCGCGTCTGAAGATTTTCCAGGAAGCATATCAATCTAAGGAAAATGCAGAATTCATCGAGAAGAAATTCCCCGGTTCTGTATACTTAGGCTGGGATAACAAATAATGAGCTCATGGTCAACGTGCAAAACTCCTGCGGGAGCTTTGCCGTTGGCCTTTTGTCTATGCAAAGGTGGTAATTTTATGGATATTCAAGCATATATTAATGAAGTATGGCCCAAGCTGCATGCTCTGGCTGAGCCTGCCTTCAAGGAAGTTAGGACGGCAGCCTTTCTGGCAGATTTTTTGCGTAAGCTAGGTTACGACGTAACAGAAAACGTTGGCAATACTACAGCACTTACCGCTGTGCTCGACAGCGGCAAGCCGGGACCTACGGTAGCAGTGCGCACCGATATGGATTGCCTGCTCTTTAAAAACGAGGACGGTTCGCTGGCGCCTATTCACGCCTGCGGTCATGATGCGCATATGACTATCGCTTTGGGCGTAGCCAAGCTGCTGCAAGAGCAGGGCCTCGCCTGCGGCCGCGTGAAGATTCTTTGCCAGCCTGCGGAGGAAATCGGCAGAGGCGCATTGGCAATGCTGGAGGCAGGCGCACTGGATGATGTGCAGTACGCTTTGGGTTATCATGTAATGCCGAAGGATATGGCACGCAGTGGTCAGATTATAGCGCAGATCAATTGGACGGCCTGCACCCTGATGGAAGGCGAAATCCGTGGGTTGGCAGCGCATGGCTCCCAGCCGCATCTGGGCGTGAACGCTATTGATGCCGGTGCCGCTATCGTGAATGCCATCAACGCACTGCACAGCAACCCGCTTTTGGGCGGCAGCATCAAGACTACCCGCTTTATGGGCGGCGCAGGCTCGCTTAACGCTATCTGTGACAAGGTAAGCATCGGCTTTGACCTGCGCAGTACGTCGAACGCCGAGATGTTGGTGCTGCGCCGCAAGGTAGAAGATATCGTCGTGAATACGGCGAAGGTGTATGGCGCGGAGGCGGACTGTCATATTGTCGGCACCTGCCCGGCTGCGGAGGCTGACCCATCACTGTTGGCGCTGACGCAGGAGGTAATTTCTGCAGAGCTGGGAGCGGGAGGACTGATTCCCGCTGCCAATATTACGGTAGGCGAGGACTTCAACTTCTTCAAGCAGGAGCGTCCGCAGCTGAAAACTGCCAGCCTGGGCATTGGCTGCGACCTGGAGCCGCGTCTGCATGACCGTGATATGCACTTTGACCACAGCGCGCTGGCTAATGCCATCAACGTGCTGACAAATCTTACGCAGCGTATTTTATGCGTAAAGCCGTAAGCATATCCTGAAAAATTATAAAGCAAAAGGCTTCTGCAGTAAGGTGTTGCCAAACTGCGGAAGCCTTAATTTTACGCTTCTTATGCTTCTTCGATTACTGCGGCAATGGCTGCAACAGCCTTATCTTTGAGGCCGGTTGCTTCAATGCAGGGCTTAAAGGTTGCGTCCTTGCAAACTGCCGTCATAGCCTTTTCGCTGCTGCCCTTACCGCTGCTGCCGTAGGTGCAGACAGGGATAACTGTTTTGCCGCTCAGGTCGTTTTCCTCCAGGAAGGTGAGGATGATATTGGGGCAGGTGAACCACCAGATAGGGAACATCACCACAATGGTGTCATAGTCCTGCAGGTTCTGCGGCTTGGCCTTTATCGCAGGACGTGCGTTTTGCAGGTTTTCCAGCTTGGCCTGGCCTACGCAGATAAGATAAGAGGAGGAATATTCTTTTACCGGCTCGATAGCAAAAAGATCGGCACCGGTTTGCTTGGCGGTGTCTTCGGCCAGTTTTTTGGTAATGCCTGTGCGTGTAAAATAGGCGATAAGAGTTTTCTTCATAATGTGAACCTCGCTTTCATATAATAACATTATAACACAATTTTAGACAAAGGCTGAATTTTCTTTACAGTTTTACTGTCAGCTTGTATATTTAGCTGATTTCATGTATAATAAAGTTAGTTTTTTCAAATGGAGGGATGTCGATGAAAAAGTACTTTCTGCCAATAGGCAAACGACAGGAAGAGGTACTGCTCCCCGAGGAGCGCGTTATATATGATATACACGGCAATGAATCCAGCGTCTGCGAGGACGTTGTTGCCGCTACTACCGAAGCAATCCGTAACCCGATCGGTACCAAGCCTCTGCGAGAAATTGTGCATGCAGGCGAAACTGTAACCATTGTCATCAGCGATATCACACGTCTGTGCGGCACGTCCGAATTTCTGCCGGTTATTGTGGCCGAGCTGAACAGTGTGGGCGTAAAGGACGAGGACATCACTGTTATTGTTGCTACCGGTACCCACCGCGGTCATACGCATGAAGAGGATATCACTGTTTGCGGCGAGGAGATGGTACGCCGTCTGAAAATAGTTCAGCATGACTCCCGCAAGAGCGAGGACATGGTACTGCTTGGGCAAACCTCCTTCGGCAATGATGTTGCTATCAGCAAATATGTTGCCAATGCCGACAGAGTTATTCTGACCGGTGCTGTAACGCTGCATCCCTTTGCCGGCTTCGGCGGCGGACGCAAGGCTGTTATGCCGGGCGTAGCGGCATATGACAGCATTATGAAAAACCATTGCATGACTATGTCTCCGGTAGAAGGCGCAGGCTGCAACAAGGCCTGTGACGCAAGTCTGCTCGAGGGCAATCCCATTCATCAGGATATGTATGAATCCTGCAAACTGTTGAATCCGGATTTTCTTGTGAACACTGTGTTTACTCCGGACGGAGAAATCAGCGAGGTTGTTGCAGGCCACTGGTACGAGGCATGGCAGAAAGGCTGTAAGGATTTGCTGGCTATGGCAGGCGTACACATCAAGCAGCTGGCTGATGTAGTAATTGCTTCCGCAGGCGGTTATCCCAAGGATTTGAATCTGTATCAGGCTACCAAGTGCCACATGAACGCACAGTTTGCGGTTAAGCACGGCGGCATCATGATTTTCACTTTGGACTGCCCGGATATTAAGGAGCCTGCTATCTTTACGGATTGCTTCAGCCGTAACGATATGGAGCAGTTTGAAAAGGATATCCGTGCTAATTTCACTATTCCGGCCTTTGTTGCCTTCAAGGCGCGCTGCATTGTCAACGATGTAACCGCTTATCTGGTAACACGTCCCGAGAACTTCGACTTTGTCCGCAAGACAGGTCATATTCCCTGTGCATCCTTGCAGGAGGCCTGGGATATGGCTCAGGAAAAACTTGCAGAGCAGGGCAAAAAGGATTACAATATTACCATTATGGGCCATGCGTCAGCTACGCTGCCTATTTTGGACAAATAAAATATTAAAGAATAATTTTGGGGGAACTTAATTATGAAAACAAGAAAAGTTGGTATTATCGGTTTAGGTCACGTTGGTGCTCACGTTGCATACAGCCTGGCTATTCAGGGCATTGCTGCCGAGCTGGTGCTGGTAGATCCGAAAGAATCCAAGCTGGCTGCCGAGGTACAGGACCTGCGTGACGCAATTCTGTATTGCCCGCATGATGTAAAAATCAACGGCGGTACCTACGCTGACTTGGGCGACTGCGATGCTATTGTAAACTGCATCGGCGATATCGACCTGGTTGCCAGCGGTGACCGTTTGGACGAGCTTACCTTTACCGCAGCACAGGTTAAAGGTTATATCCACAAGGTTATGGCCAGCGGCTTCAACGGCTTCATTGTTAACATCACCAATCCTTGCGATGTTATCACCAACATCCTTTATCGCGAAAGCGGTTTGCCGAAAGGCCATGTAATCGGTACCGGTACCGGTCTGGATACCTCCCGTCTGGTATCTGCTTTATCTCTGCAGACCGGCGTTTCTCCGCAATCCATCAGCGCTTACATGATTGGCGAGCATGGCGCTTCCCAAATGGCTGCATGGTCCTGCGTAAACTTCAACGGCATTCCTTTAAGCTCTCTGGAGCACGAGGATCCTAAATTTGCTTTTGACAAACCGGAGCTGCAAAAACGCGCTATCGGCGGCGGCTGGGTAACCTACAGCGGCAAGCACTGCACCGAATACGGCATCTGCTCTACCGCAGCACGTATGGTACGCTGCATTTTCAACGACGAGCAACGCATTATGCCTGCTTCCATGCTGCTTGACGGCGAATACGGCGAAAAGGATGTCTTTGTAGGCGTTCCCGTACTGTTGGGCAAAAACGGCGCAGAGCGTGTGCTGGAGCTGCCTCTGACTGCTGAGGAGCTGGCAAACTTCCATAAATGCTGCGACGATGTACGTAAGAACATCAAAACCGCAGAAGGCATTGCTCCTGCCGAATGTAAATAATTTTTATAGTATGTCTTTGAAAGGGCAGGCCGACAACGCTGCAGGGCGCTGCTTACGGCCTGCTTTTTTGCTGGTTATGCTACAAAGTTAACAAAAAAAGTGCCTTAGCAAAGATAATAGTTGAAAGTTTTGCCAATGAGTGGTAAAATATTTAGGTGATTCATAGCTATCATCAGTTTTATGGAAAGAGGGTAATATCATGACGCGTATCAATAGAGTTTTGGAGCATATGGCCAAGCTGCAGGTAGACAGTGTCATTATTAAGGATGTTACCACAATCCGTTATCTGACCGGCTTTACAGGAGATTCCAGTCTGCTGTATCTGGACAGACAACAGGGCGTGCTGATTACGGATGGCCGTTATACAGAGCAGGCCAGAAACGAAATGAAGTTCTTCAAGGTGCTGGAGTATACTCCGACAGGTGCGCACAGCATCTGGGCTGCCGCCGCTGATTTGGCAAAGAATGCCCAAGCGCAGGTAGTAGGCTTTGACGGAGCGTATTACAGCTATGATGATTATACTGTGCTGCACGAGCTTTTGGGCGAAACCTATATGCAGAGTATTGATTTCAGTGATATCCGTATGATTAAGGATAAAAAAGAGCTGGACCTGCTGCTGAAGGCTGCCAGCATTGCTGACGAAGCCTTTATCCATCTGCTGGAGGATATCAAGCCTGGCTGTACCGAGCGCAGTCTGGCAGGCCGTCTGGAATACTATATGCGTGCCTTGGGAAGTGAAAAGACTTCCTTTGATACGATTGTAGCCTCCGGCGTACGCAGTGCTTTGCCGCATGGCATGGCATCCGACAAGGTTATCGAGGTCGGTGATTTTATTACCTTTGACTTCGGCGCTGTCTATAAGGGATATCATTCCGATATGACGCGTACCCTGGTAGTGGGTCTGGCAAATTCCTGGCAGCAGGAAATTTATACTATAGTTGAAGAAGCACAGCGCAAGGGCCTGAAGGCTGCCGAAGCAGGCATGACCGGCAGAGAGCTGGACGCTATTGTGCGTGACAGCATTACCGCCTGCGGCTACGGCGATTATTATGTGCATGGAACAGGTCACGGTGTAGGCCTGGAAATCCATGAAATGCCGATGATCAACAAGCGTGGCGCTACGGTGCTGCAGACAGGCATGATCTTCACTATTGAACCCGGTATATACATTCCCGGTAAAGGCGGGGTACGTATAGAAGATACTGTTGTTTTGACAGAGAATGGGGCAAGAGCCTTGAACGGTGTCAAAAAGCAGCTTATTGAAATTGTCTAATATTTAAATTTATAGGAGGGCTTCCAATGATTTCCACAAACGAATTTAAAACCAACGTAACTGTTACTATCGATGGCGACGCTTGGCAGGTTGTTGAATTCCAACACGTAAAACCTGGTAAGGGTGCTGCTTTCGTACGTGCAAAAATGCGTAACCTGTGCACCGGTGCTGTTGTTGAGCGTACCTTCAACGCAGGCGAGCGTCTGCCGAAGGCTCACATCGACCGTCGCGAAATGCAATATCTGTATGAATCCGACGGCATGTATGTATTCATGGATAATGAAACCTACGAACAAACCGAGCTGAGCAAAGAAACTCTGGGCAGCGCACTGAACTTCCTGAAAGAGAACATGGACGTTAAAATCATGATTTATGACAACCGTGTACTGGGCGTTGATCTGCCGAACACTGTAGAACTGACCGTAGTTGAAACCGAACCCGGCATCAAAGGCGATACCGCAACCGGCGGCAGCAAGAACGCTACCATGGATACCGGCTATGTTGTTAAAGTTCCTCTGTTCATCAACGAGGGCGATGTTCTGGCTATCGATACCAGAACCGGCGACTACATTTCCCGCGCTTAATTTTAATTAAGAATTACACAGCAGCTGCTGCAGGCTTGTTCTGTTACTCACGGTGACGGAACCTGCCTGCGGCAGCTTTTTTTGTATGCATATGTACTTATATTGTACACTGAATTTGTTCAGAATTTACAAAAATAACAAGTGTACTTTTCAAGAGAACAGTGGTATAATATTAGAAGAATTTTGTATGAAGAAAGGGGACACTAGTATGTCTGAAAAATCCACATTCTATTTGGTTCGCGAAGAAATTCTTCCTGAAGCAATTAAAAAAACTATAAAGGTTAAAGAAATCCTCAAACGCGGCGAAATCAAAACTATCAACGAAGCAGTTGAAAAAATGGGCCTGAGCCGCAGTGCTTATTACAAATATAAGGATTTCGTTTTCCCGTTCTATGAAGCAAGCAAGGAAAAAATTATTACCTTGTCCTTACTGCTTGAGCACAAATCTGGTGTGCTGTCCAAGGTCCTGAATACTGTTGCCGACGATTCCGGCAGCATCATGACCATCAACCAGGGCATTCCTCTGCAGGGCGTTGCCAACACCACTATTTCTATCGAAACCAAGCATCTGACGGTAGATCTGGAGGCTCTGCTGGACAAGCTGCGCATGATTGACGGCGTAAAACGTCTGGAAGTTTTAGGTCAGGTATAACCGATTACTTATTTAGGTATTGGAGGGGTACTAAATGAAGGATTTTGTAAATGTTGGTCTGTTGGGCGCCGGCACTGTCGGTGGCGGCGTGCTGAAGGTTTTAGAGAAAAATGCAGAGAAAATAGCCAAAGAGGTAGGCAAGCCGGTAAGAATCACCAAGGTGCTTGACCGCCATGTAGACCGCCTGAAACAGGAATACGGCGATAAATATATTTTCACCGACAACGCTGACGAAGTGCTTGAGGATAAGGATATTGATATTATCGTTGAGCTGCTGGGCCGCGAGCATCCTGCCAAGGAATTTATCGCCAGAGCCTTTGCCAACGGCAAGCATGTTGTTACTGCCAACAAGGACGTTCTGGCCAAATTCGGTGCCGAGCTGTTCCCGCTGGCACATGAGCACAACTGCGACTTTATGTTTGAAGCCAGCGTCTGCGGCGGTATTCCTATCATTGGACCTTTGAAAACCAGTATGGCAGCCAATCAGATTACCTCTATCATGGGTATCGTGAACGGCACCACCAACTATATGCTGTCCAAGATGGCTAACGAACACCTTGATTACGACGAGGTACTGAAGGAAGCGCAGGCCAAGGGCTATGCAGAGTCCGATCCTACTGCCGATGTAGGCGGTCTGGATGCTGCGCGTAAAATCGTTATTCTGGCATCTATCGCCTTCAATACCCGCTTCAATCTGGACGATGTGCAGGTTGAAGGCATTGAAAGCATCGAAGCCTGCGATATCAAATATGCAACTGACCTCGGTTACGCAGTTAAGCTTCTGGCAATCGCCAAGAACGATCCGGAAAACGGTGTCAGCCTGCGTGTTAACCCGACGATGATTCCGCTTTCCCATCCGCTGGCAGGCGTAAACGGCGTGTATAACGCTGTATTCGTCAACGGTGACGCTATCGGTGAGGCAATGTTCCTGGGCCTCGGTGCAGGTCGTCTGCCGACTGCAAGCTCTGTCTGCGGCGATATTATTGATATTGCCCGCAATATGCAGCATCAGTCTACCGGACGCATCAGCTGCACATGCTTTGAGGAAAAACGCCTCTGTCCGCCTGACAAGATGTCCGCACCGGCATATATCCGTCTGCAGGTAGCAGATAAACCGGGCGCACTGGCAGCTATCGCTGCAGCCTTCGGCGCACAGAACGTGAGCCTGCGCAATGTTGTACAGACTAATGATGTTAAGAGCAACAAGGCGGAAATTGTTGTAATTACTCACAGTGTTTCGGAGGCTAATCTGCAGATGGCGCTGCAAATTTTGCGCGTACTGCCGGTAGTAGAAGCAATCAGCTGTGTGATTCGTGTAGAAGACAGCCATTTGGCATAAAGAGGCGGCAACATGAAAAAAGTATTTATCCAGGTTCCCGCAACCTCAGCTAACTGCGGCCCCGGCTTTGATACCCTCGGCCTGGCCTGCAATCTGTATAACGAAGTAAGCTATGAAATAACCGATAAGAAGGGCTTCCAGCTGGAGGTAGAAGGCGAGGGCGCAGATTATCTGAAGCCGTTTGGCCGTAATTTGGCCTTTGCCAGCTTTCTGCGCGTGTGGAACGCCGTAACCGACGGCCAACGCATCGGTCTGAAGGTGAAGATGCTCAACCGCATTCCTATGTCCCGCGGTCTGGGCAGCAGCTCCAGTGCGATTGTTGCCGGTCTGTTTGCAGCCAACGCTTTGTGTGATGACCATTATACCAAGGATGAGCTTCTCGATATCGCTACGGAAATCGAGGGCCACCCGGATAATGTGGCACCGGCGCTGTACGGCGGCTTCACCATCAGCTATATGGAGCAGGAGAAGGCGCATTCTTTGCGTCTGCTGCCTGCCAAGCCATTGAAGTTCATTGCCGTCGTTCCCGACAGCAAGCTGCCTACGTCGCTTGCGCGTCAGGCTATTCCCAAGACTGTACCGCACAAGGACGCAGTATATAACACCTCCAGAGCTTCGCTTTTGGTCGGTGCGCTGCTGAGCGGCAATTATGAGTATCTGGGCATGGCGCTGGAGGATAAGCTGCATCAGCCGTACCGTGCGCATCTGATTCCGGGCTTGCCCGACGTTTTTGCGGCTGCCAAAGAGGCAGGCGCATATAACGCTATTATCAGCGGTGCAGGCTCTACGGTGATGGCCTATGCTTCGCCGGAAGCAGACTGTGAGCGCATTGCCAAGGCCATGGTTGATGTGTTTGCGGCCAATAATGAACACGCCTGCTACCATATTCTGGACCTGGATACAGACGGTGTAAAAAAAGTTTAAAATATTTTAAAAAATAGTGTTGACAAAATCCAAATAAACCTGTATAATACTCCTTGTGATTCGGGGCGTGGCTCAGCTTGGTAGAGCGCTTCCTTGGGGTGGAAGAGGTCGTGGGTTCGAATCCCGCCGCTCCGACCAATGTCGGACTTATAGCCTTTACGTTTTAACGTAAAGGCTTTTTTCATGTTTAAAAGGAAGTTGGGGCACGCGAGAAAATATAATAATGCTCTCGATATGAGCTTAGGAAAAACTAATCTTATAAACTTAGAACCGATTTTGGTTCTTTTTATTTGCGTAAATTTACATAAAAGTGTGATTCGGAACACAAAAAATCTTATAAAAATGTGAGAAATAAGCATTTTATACAATTCGCTTTGCGATACGTCCCCAACAACCCTCATTTTAAAGAAAAATTGTTAGGGAAAAACAATCTGATATGTTATAATATAGAACGTGTAAATATATTTTGCGCAGCTGCCGGGCAGCAGGGGTAAATAAAACTGCTGCTGACGGCATAACAAAGCAATTTGAACAGTAATTGACAGCAAAAGCTGCAAAACATCAGGCCGAAGGCTTACAGCTTGGGAATATAGCTTCCCGACAGCCACGGCATTACTGATTACTGTTATAGCAGAGCGCCTTGCATTCGAAGTAAGGGCTTTTTCATATTATATTGGGAGGTTTTGACCGATGATTCGTACCTTGGAATTCGTCTGCAGTGAATGCGGCGAACATTTTGTGCCCGGAGAAAAATTGTATTATCGTGATAATTACATGAACAACAGCATTCGCGATACCAAATTTATCTGCCCGGAATGTATTGCCCGCTGGCAGCAGAAATGGCAGATTAAAACAGCCAGCTTTCATGAGATTGATTATGTGCTGACAGTTGACCTGGAGCTGGAGGACGGCACAGTCTGCAACAACATGGACTGCACGCCGATAGATGAAACCGAAACCGTTGTCCTGGGCGAGGACGTGCCGGTGGAGGCACAGCAGGAGCTGTATAAAATTTATGCAGCCTGGGATAAGGAGCGCAAGGCGCACATCCTGAAGGACTGCACCTTTAAGGATGAATTCATGCGTACTTCCTTCACCTGCGAAACCTACAGCGGTGAACGCTACGAGAACGTTGCCTTCCGCGTAACCATGCGCGGTGAGCTGCAGACGGAAATCCCTGTTCCCGACTACATCAAAATGCAGATTCTTGATGCCTACAAGCTGTACGAGGAGCAGAACGCTGATTATCCGGCAGTAGACGAGCTGGTTCCCGATGAGGATGAAATTGCCAGGATTACCAAAAATTTAAAGAAATAGGAGAGCATATACATAATGACAGAATTGATGGATAAAATTAAGAAACGCCGTACCTTCGCTATTATTTCTCACCCTGACGCAGGTAAAACAACCCTTACCGAAAAGCTGCTGCTTTACGGCGGAGCTATTCACCTGGCAGGCTCTGTAAAGGCTAGAAAGAGCAACAAGCACGCTGTATCCGACTGGATGGAGATTGAAAAGCAGCGTGGTATTTCCGTTACTTCTTCCGTACTGCAATTTGATTACGACGGCTTCCGCGTAAACATTCTGGATACCCCCGGTCACCAGGATTTCTCCGAGGATACCTACCGTACTTTGATGGCTGCCGACAGTGCTGTTATGCTGATTGACGCTGCCAAGGGCGTAGAGCCGCAGACCAAGAAGCTGTTCTGGGTTTGTCACCGCCGCCGTCTGCCTATTTTTACCTTTATCAACAAACTGGACCGCTACGGCCGTAATCCCTTCGACCTGATGGACGAGCTGGAAAAGGTGCTGAACATCCGCGCATATCCGATTAACTGGCCTATCGGTATCGACGGCCATTACAAGGGCGTGTACAACCGTCTGGAAAACACTATCGAGCTGTTCGAGGATGACACCAGCCATGGTGCCAACAAGCTGAAATCCACTACCGGTTCTTTGGACGATCCCAAAATCAAAGAGATGCTGGGCGACGAACTCTACGAAAACCTGTGCAACGATATCGAGCTGCTGGACATGGCAGGCGATGAATTCGATATGGAAAAGGTTAACACCGGCGAGCTGACTCCGATGTTCTTCGGCAGTGCTATGACCAACTTCGGCGTACAGAGCTTCCTGGAAAAATTCCTGGAAATGTCTCCCATGCCACAGCCAAGAATGCTGCAAGATGGTACAATATTGTCACCGGAGAACGAAAAATTCTCTGCTTTTGTTTTTAAAATCCAGGCTAATATGAATCCTGCTCACCGTGACAGAATTTCCTTCATGCGTATTTGTTCCGGCGTCTTTGACAAGGGAATGAGCGTTTACCACAAGCAATCCGGTAAGATGGTTAAGCTGGCACAGCCGCAGCAGTTCCTGGCTCAGGAGCGCACAATAGTGGAAAAAGCATATCCAGGTGATATTATCGGCGTTTTTGATCCGGGTATCTTCGGTATCGGTGATTCCCTGAGCGACAGCAGCCTGAAGCTGCAATTTGAAGATTTCCCCGTATTCCCGCCGGAAATTTTTGCCCGCGTACAGCCTAAGGACTCCCTCAAACGCAAGCAGTTTGAAAAGGGCATCATCCAGCTGTCGCAGGAGGGTGCTATTCAGGTATTCCGTCAGGAGGGCGTAGGTCTTGAAAGCTACATCGTCGGCGTTGTCGGCGTACTGCAGCTGGAGGTTCTGGAATACCGTCTGCTTAACGAGTACAGTTCTAAGCTGCTGATGAACCAGCTGCCGTACTCCGTTGCACGTTGGGTATATGCAGAGGATAAGAAGCTGATTGAGAACATTAAAGGCTTGGATAACGGAATGCTTGTTTATGATAAAAAGGACAGACCTGTTATTCTTGTAAATAACGAGTGGTCCCTGAATTGGATTCTGGAACGAAATCCTGGTATTCAGTTCCTGACGGTACCTGCTGATGTGGAGAAAATCTAAAGATAATTACAATTACAAATCAGGAAAAACGCTTTCACTTTTACAGAAAATAGTAGTACTTATTACGCTCGTAGTGTGTATCGCACTGCTGCCGACATCTTTGTTTACGACGCAGAAGGTGGCGCGGGTAATTTATGACCGCGTCAGTATCAACGCCGTAAGCATCAACAACATTCTCTGTAACTCTCCGGAAATTAGGGAGAGCCTGGAGAAGCAGAACAAAATGCCGGAGGATTCCGTAGACAGCTTTATGGCTGCCTTTGTTAACGATGTTGACCATTCGGATGAAGCGGGCGTAGCGATTTACGACAAGAACCGCCATCTGCGCGTGTTGTATAACCCCGGCAAGCTGCCTGACTTCGAGCATAGTGCGCGTAATCTGGTTGACAAATATGCGGTACGCAACAATATTTCCTATAAGGAAAACTATTCGATTCCCAATAAGGCTATTGGCTTTGTTAAAGATGACAATAAAAAAACTATCGGTTATGTTGTTACCGGTTATTCCGATGAAATCGTTAATAATTCTACAATAGATGCAGTTTTATTCTTGCTGTCTATGACGCTGCTTGGCCTGATTGTCGGCATCTGGGGAGCAATTTATCTGGCACAGAGGATTAAACGTGTTCTTTTCGGCTATGAGCCGGAAGAAATCGCCAGAATGCTGCAGGAGCGCGACGTTATTCTTAACTCTGTACGTGAAGGCATTATCAATATCAACAGCAACGGCTGCATTACGCTTGTCAATTCCGAGGCCCAATTGCTTTTGAAGCAAGCAGGTATTGAAGGAGTTAATGAACTATTTGGAAAATCTGCAAAAGATGTCTTGAAACGTGTGCCGTTGGATGATATTATAAAAGAAGGTAAAACTTTAGTTGATGCCAGTGTCAAGATGGGTAATACTGTCTTTATTATTACTGCAGTATCGTTACTGGATGATAAGAACATTATCGGTGCCGTAATTACCTTCCGCAAAAAATCTGTAGTAGAAGAGATGGCTAACCAGCTGACAGGCTTTAAAAATTATGCTACTGCTTTAAGAGCGCAGACACATGAGTTTATGAACAAAATGCATGTGATTATGGGCCTGATAGATATGAAGGCCTATGACGAGCTGAAGAATTTTACGCAGGAAATTGCCTATAACAGACAATCTGAGGTTTCTTATGTAGTAACCCGCCTGAAAGACATTACATTATCAGGCTTTATCCTCGGTAAAATAAGCCGCAGCCGTGAACTTGATATCGACTTTTCTCTGACAGAGGAAAGCGAGCTGCACAGCGAACTGGATGTGCCTTCGGTACATGATATTGTACTGATTGCCGGCAATATTATTGAAAACGCCTTTGATGCGTTGAAGAATTTTGACGGTGAACGCATCGTTAATCTCTCGATTCTGGATTTTGACCGCGAAATTGTTATCGTCGTGGAGGATTCCGGACCCGGTATGAGTGACGAGATACGCGAGCATATCTTCCAGCGCGGCTTCAGCAGCAAGGGTGAAAGCGGTCATGGCTTTGGCTTATATCTGGTTAAGCAAAGCATCAATAACCTTAATGGCACCATTACTGTGGAGTCTGCTCCGGGTGAGGGCACTACCTTTACCGTAAGGCTTCCGACCAGGAAAGAGGGGGATTAAGATGATTAACGTGTTAGTTGTAGAAGATGACCCGATGGTTGCCCAATTGCATGAGCACTATCTTAGCCAGATCAAGGGGTTTCAGCTGTGCGATATCGCAGGTAACGGAGATACTGCGCTGAAGCTGCTGCGTCAGAACAAATACGATTTAATCATTCTTGATGTCTTTATGCCTACTATGGATGGTTTACAGCTTTTGGCTAAAATACGCGAGAATGGTTATGATGTAGATGTCATCATCGTTTCGGCAGCAAATGATAAGGATAAAATTAAGCTGGCGTTGCGTTTAGGCGCTGTCGATTATATTATCAAGCCCTTTGAGTTTGAACGCTTTAACCTTGCGCTGAACAATTATCTGAAGCGTTATCAGATTGTTGAGGAGCAGGGCATCATTAAGCAGGCTGACCTTGATACTACTATTATGCGTCAGGATAATCAGGTTGCGGTAACTCTGCCCAAGGGACTTGATAAAAATACCTTAGGCACTGTTTGGGAATGCATCTGCGGTATTGACGGCATGTTTACTACCGAAGAGGTGGCAGGCATGGTGGGAATCTCCCGCGTTTCTATCCGTAAATATCTGGAGTTTTTGAAATCCCTGCATCTGCTGAAGCTGGACCTGCACCGCGGCAGCGTTGGCAGACCGGTCTATAAGTATCTGTGCCTTGATAAGCAGAGCGATGTGCTGAAGGCGTATATACAGTAAAGCGATTCGGGTGAACCCTCGGCAGTATTTGTCTGAGGGTTCGCTTTTTCTTATACAGATTTGAAATAATCGTTAAAGTAGTGTACAATAGTAGTATTATTATGCAGAAAAGAGGGGGCAAAACATATGCAAGACCCGATTAAAATATTAGGCGTGCCTATACACGCAATGACTATGCAGGAGGCAGTGAAAACGCTTGAAGAAAGAATGCTCGCCAAGGAGCAGACTTTTGTTGTTACCGCAAATGCCGAAATCATCATGATGTGCCAGGAAAACGCAGAATACAAAAAAATAATCTGCGAGGATGCGGAGCTGGTGCTGCCTGACGGTGCCGGTGCCGTGTGGGCAGGCAGACACCTTGGCTACAAGGTGCCGGAGCGTGTAGCAGGCTTTGACCTGTACAACGAGCTTTTGGATTTATCGGCGCACAAGGGCTACAAGGCGTACTTCTTTGGCGGTAGCCCTGGCGTTGCCGAAGCTGCGAAGGCGAAGGCCGAGGAGCTTTATCCGGGAGTACAGGTAGTAGGCTGCTACAACGGTTACTTTAAGGATGAGGATGTGCCGCAGATTATTGCGGATATCAACGCCAGCGGCGCAGACATGCTTTTCGTTGCCTTGGGCGCACCCAAGCAGGAAAAATGGCTGGTGGCACACCGCGCGGAGCTGAACGCAAAAATTCTGATGGGCATCGGCGGCAGCTTTGACGTACTCGCAGGTAAAATGGAGCGTGCACCGAAATGGATGCAGGATGCTTCCTTGGAATGGGCCTTCCGCCTGTACAAGCAGCCCAGCCGTTTTATGCGTATGATGGCGCTGCCTAAGTTTGTTATCAAGGTAATGTCATCCAAGTTCTGATATAGACTGAAAAATACTGTGCTTGCCGAAAGTGCTAAGAATTTTACACTTATGTAGACAAAAGCAGGTTGGTGTATTATAATAAAGTGATGGAAGTAGCATTCCATCACTTTTTATGTCTGCGAAAAAACAGACTGTACAGTCAGTTCAAGGTTGTTTGCTGATATGAAGTTTTAGATTAAAAGAAATATTCGCAGGAAAGCGAGGCTTTATATGTTTATTGTAAAAGATGGTTATATTTATGTTGGTGTTTCTTTGTTGTTGGCTGCAATAGTATATTATTTCTTCGGCGCTGTGTGGGCCGTAATCCCCGTAGTGCTGGCGTTATACTTTGCCTACTTCTTCCGTGATTTCCACCGCGTTACGCCTTATGATCCCAACATCCTGTATTCGCCTGCAGACGGTACGGTAATGGGCGTAGATGAAATTTTTGATGATGAATATCTCAATGAGCCTGCGATTAAGGTAACTATTTTCCTTTCCGTATTCAACGTGCACACCAACCGTGCGCCGCTCGATGGCGAAATCAAATATCAGCGCTATACCTGCGGTCAGTTCGTGCCTGCGTATGAGAAAAACGCTTCCTTTGAAAACGAGCGTCATGCTATCGGTATGGATAACGGCCGTATGCGCTTCCTGGTAATCCAGATTGCTGGTCTGCTGGCACGCCGCATCGTTTCCTGGGTAACTGTAGGCACCAAGCTCAAACAGGGCGAAACCTACGGCATGATCAAATTCGGCTCCAGCACGGAGCTGGTTGTGCCCAGAAATGTTGAAATCACCGTTAAGAAGGGTGATAAGGTTGTTGGCGGTATTACCGTAGTGGGGAGGGTTAAAGAACAATGAACTGGCGTCGTCTGATTCCAAACAGCATCAGCTCTGCGAGCCTTATTTTCGGTGTGCTGTCTATCTTTAAAACTATCGAGGGTGATTTCTTCCTTGCCCCCGTTTTCATCGTAATCGCTGTACTTTTTGACTCTATGGATGGCCGTGCTGCCCGCGCTCTCGGCGTTGGCGGCGGTGACTTCGGCAAAGAGATGGATTCTCTTTGCGACATGTGCTCCTTCGGCGTTGCGCCTGCCATCATGATTTATATGTATGGTCTGCAGAATTTGGGCCTTGTAGGTCAGGTTATTGCTGCACTCTTTGCTGTCGGCGGCTGCCTGCGTCTGGCACGCTTCAACTGCAACACCGGTGTTGTACACGGTTATTTCCAGGGCATGCCTATTCCGGCTGGTGCCTGCTTCTTGGCAACATATGTTGTTTCCGGTTATCAGTTTGCTCCGGCTGTGCTGGCAGCAGTTACTCTGGTAATTGCCTGCATCATGTACAGCGAGGTTAAATTCCCGGATTTCAAGGGCAAGGGCAATCCTATGTATCGCCTGCCTGTAATCATTGCCGTAATTGTCGGTGCCGTAATGCTGTACGAGCGTCCCGGTGCGTGGCCGTTTGTAGCAATGTTCACCTATACGCTGGCAGGCATTGTAAACCATGTTTACCGTGCTCTTACAGGTAAGAACAAATAATTTGCCGTTAGGGGAGTAAAGGAGATTTTTGATGTATACAGCTTTTGATATAATCATGATACCTTTGCAGCTATTGATTATATTTTTTACGCTCTACTACTTTTTTGTTTCTTGGTTCGGCCTGTTCGGCAAGAAGAAGGAAGTTAAGATATATAATGAAAGCAAAACCTTTGCCTTGATTGCCTGCGCGCATAACGAGGAACGTGTTATTGCTCAATTAGTAGATAACCTGCGCCGTCTGAATTACAATGACGCTTTATATGATATCTATGTTGTTGCGGACAACTGCTCGGACAAAACCGCGGAGGTTGCACGCAAGGCCGGCGCGCTGGTGCATGAGCGCTTCAGCGAAACCGGTAAGGGCAAGGGCTTTGCCCTCGCGTGGATGTTCGACAGACTGTTCAAGCTGGATAAGAAATATGATGCGGTTTGCGTTTTCGATGCCGATAACTTGGTGCATCCCAACTTCCTGCAGGAGATGAACAGCCGTCTGTGCAACGGCGAACGCATTATCCAAGGCTATATGGATGCCAAAAACCCGACTGATACCTGGGTAAGCGGCGTATTTGCAATTTCCTTCTGGATTGTTAACCATGTATGGAGCCTGGCAAAGTACAACATGGGCCTTTCCTGCTGCCTTGGCGGTACCGGCATGTGCTTTGACACCGAGGTGCTGAAGCGTTACGGCTGGCGTGCAACCTGCCTGACCGAGGATATGGAGTTCACCATTCAGGCAATGATGGAAGGCATTCCTACAACCTGGGCGCATGATGCAATCATTTATGATGAAAAGCCGCTGACCTTCAAGCAAACCTGGAACCAGCGTAAGCGTTGGTCGCAGGGCCACTTTGACGTTGCGGACCGCTATCTCATCCCGATGATCAAAAAAGCAATCAAGACACGCAATATCGTCATGCTGGACTGCTCTGTGAACCTCATTCAGCCGTACTTCCTGATGATTTCCACGTTCTTTGTGCTTTGCAGCTATATTTATAACTTCTATCCGTTCTACACCAATATCCTGTATACCATTATTCCGGTAGAGGTTTGGACTCTGGTTGGTATCGGCCAGTATATTTTCCCGGTAGCGGTACTGTGGAAAATCCGCGCTTCCTTCAAGTCCTGGATGTATCTGCTGCTTTATCCGCTGTTTATTTACAGCTGGATTCCTATTACAGCCCTTGGCTGGTGGCATCGCCACGACCATGAGTGGAGCCATACGCTGCATACCCGCGGCATCAGCTTCGACGATGTAATTATTCCCGAGGACGCAGTAAACGACGGTCCTAAGGAAGTAGTCTTTGCGAAAAAGGACGAAAAATAAGCTTTATAAGCACTTCTGCGTAAGCGGGAGTGCTTTTTTAGTGCGCAAAGGCAGGTAAACATGATATAATAAATTTATTGTGCTTATGCAAATTTTATGAAGATGAGCTAAAAGAGCGGAGAGGATATGAAGATGCAGATTAAGGGAATACTTTTTGATTTTGACGGCACTATTGCCAATACCATAGATTTGATTATTACCACCTTTGAGCACACCTGCCGGGAGGTGCTTGGCTTTACTCCGGAGCGCGAGAAGATTGTCGCTACCTTCGGCCTGCCGTTGCCGGAGGCAATGATTGCGCTTTCCGGTAAGCCGGAGCTGGTGGAGACTATGCGCGACGCTTACAGAGAATATAATAACGCGCATCACGATGATATGATTCGTTCTATCCCTGGCGTGAAGGAAACACTGGAGCAGCTGAAGGCGCAGGGCATTAAGCTGGCGGTGGTTACCTCTAAGAAGCCGCCGATGCTGCGCCGTGGGATGGACTGCCTGCAGCTGACGCCGTATTTTGATGCGACTGTTGCCCTGGGCGATACAAAGGAGAGCAAACCGCATCCTGAGCCGATGCTGGCGGCGTGTGCCAAGCTGGGAGTGAAGCCGGAGGAGTGCCTGTGCGTCGGCGACAGTCCCTTCGATTTGCAGAGCGGACGTAGTGCGGGGGCGAAAACCGTTGCCGTGCGCTATACCGCCTTTGGTTGGGAGAAGCTGCTGGAGGAGGACAGGCCGGATTTTGTGATTGCAAGCCCGCAGGAGCTGCTGGAGCTTGTAGGGAAAGCAAAATAAAGTCAGATAAACAGATTAAGCACTTTTGCGGTTAATGCGAGAGTGCTTTTTCTTTACTCTTTAAATTATGCCTTATTTATGGTATTATATAATAGAAAAAGTGTGGAGAATCTGCATAGATATTATGCGTAATAACATACTTCAGCAAACAGTTTTCATTATCACATTTAACTATAAAGGAGGCAAAGCATATGCGTAAAATTGCTATCATTGGCGGAACCGGTATTGATAATCCCGATACCCTGAAGGGATTCGAAAAAAAGATTATAGAAACACCGTTTGGTAAAGCATTGTGCAACATCGGCACAATGAGCGGTAATCAGGTTGTTTTCGTGAGCCGTCACGGAGTAGATCATTCCGTGCCGCCCCACAAGGTAAACTACCGTGCCAACATCTGGGCTATGAAGAGCTTGGGCACAGAGGAAATTTTTGCTACTACCGCAGTCGGTTCCCTCAACCCGGAGATGAAGGCAGGTCACTTCGTAGTTTGCGACAACGTGCTGGACTTCACCAAGAGCCGCATCAACACCTTCTACGATTCCCCCGAGCGTGGTGTAGCGCACTGCGATTTCACCTATCCGTATTGCCCGACTCTGCGCGAGAAGGTTATCAAATGCCTGGAGAAAACGGATATTACCTTCCATAAGCACGGCGTTTATGTTTGCACCGAAGGCCCGCGCTTTGAAAGTGCTGCCGAAATCAAGATGTTCGCTATGATGGGCGGTGACCTGGTTGGCATGACCAATATGCCTGAGTCTATTCTGGCGCGTGAGGCAGAGATGTGCTACACCAACTGCTCCATCGTTACCAATATGGCAGCCGGTATTTCCCCGACACCGCTTTCCCATAAAGAGGTTTGCGACGCTATGGCACTCAGCATTAAGAATATGGAAAAGCTGATTCTGTCCTTCATCGCTTATGAAGAGCCGACTGAGGCGAAGTGCAACTGCCATCACGCTATGCAGGAGTTCGGCGGCTTTAAGCTGTAAGAGGTTGTTATGGTAGAAACTATGCGTTGGGAGCAGGGGAGCCTGGTGCTGCTGGACCAGACTCTGCTGCCGCAAAAGATAGAATGGATTACCTGCGTGGATTACAAGCGCGTGAAAGTGGCGATTGAACGCTTGGAGGTGCGCGGTGCACCGGCCATCGGCGCTGCCGCTGCCTTCGCTATGGTGCTTGGTGCGCGCGAGGTCGCGGACAAGCCGGACTTTTTGGGTGCGCTGGATGCTGTGCGCGCAGATCTGATTACTGCGCGTCCGACGGCGGTAAACCTGGCGTGGGCGGCAAATCTGCAATACGCTTTGGCTGTGCGCCTGAACGGCGAGGACAAGTCACCTGCGGCGATTATCAAGGCGCTGGAGGAGAAGGCCGAGCAGATTTATGCGGACGATATCACCATGAATAAGCGTATGGGCGAATACGGCGCTGCTGTGCTGCCTGACGCTGCCGTAGTGCTAACGCACTGCAACGCAGGCGCACTGGCAACCTGCGGTTGGGGCACAGCGCTGGGCGTTATCCGCAGTGCTTACGCGCAGGGCAAGCTGAAAATGGTTTATGCCGACGAAACACGTCCGCTTTTGCAGGGTGCGCGTTTGACGGCGTTTGAGCTGTTTGAGGACGGCATCCCGGTTACGCTGATTACCGATAATATGGCAGCGTGGACCATGCGCACGAAGGGTGTGAACGCTGTTGTTGTCGGTGCCGACAGAATTGCGGCCAACGGCGACACGGCGAACAAGATCGGCACCTATGGCGTAGCACTGGCGGCGAAGGCACATGGGATTCCGTTTTATATCGCCGCGCCGACGAGCACCTTTGATTTTTCCATTGCTACAGGTGCGCAGATTCCTATTGAGGAGCGCAAGGCCGACGAGGTACGTCATTTCCGCAGCGAGCAGACTGCGCCTGAGGGCGTAGCAGTGTTTAACCCTGCGTTTGACGTGACACCGGCAGAGCTTATTACCGGTATTATTACCGAGCATGGCGTACTCAAAGCGCCGTATACAGAAAGTATTAAGAAATTGCAGGCTCTTTTACAAGACTAAAGAGCATATATTAAAGGAGGATTTTTAGATTTATGCAAAGCATTATTAAAGACATCAAATTGGCACCGTTAGGTCATCAACGTATCGCGTGGGCAAAGGAATATATGCCTCTGCTGAACCATCTGAACGATGAATATAGCAAAACTAAGCCTTTCCAAGGCATCAACATGGTTGTAACCATTCACCTGGAAGCAAAAACCGCTTATCTGGCACTCGTGCTGAAGAACGCAGGCGCTAATGTTGTTGTTACCGGCAGCAACCCGCTTTCCACTCAGGACGAAATTGCCGCAGCACTGGTTGACAGCGGCGTTACCGTTTTCGCAACCCATGGCTGCACCAACGAAGAATATGATACGTATCTGCGCGAGGCTTTAAAGAGCGAACCGCAGCTGATTATTGATGACGGCGGCGATTTGGTTAATATGCTGCACGGCGAACGTCGTGACCTGATTCCTAACCTGATGGGCGGCAGCGAGGAAACCACCACCGGCGTACATCGTCTGAAGGCTCTGGCTGCAGCAGGTCATCTGGCATTCCCGATGATTGCCGTTAATGATGCTTACTGCAAGTATCTGTTTGATAACCGTTACGGTACCGGCCAATCCTCCTGGGATGGCATCATGCGTACCACCAACATGTCCGTAGCAGGCAGAACTGTTGTTGTTGCAGGCTATGGCTGGTGCGGTAAGGGCGTTGCTATGCGTGCCAAAGGCTTGGGCGCTAACGTTATCGTTACCGAGGTTGATCCGATTAAAGGTATTGAAGCAGTATTTGACGGCTTCCGCGTTATGCCGATGCAGGAGGCTGCAAAACACGGCGATATCTTTGTAACCGTAACCGGCTGCAAGGACGTAATCACCAAACCGCATATGGAGGTTATGAAGAACGGCGCTGTTATGTGCAACGCAGGCCACTTCGACGTAGAAATCAACAAACATCATCTGGAGGAGCTTTCCGTAGTTGCTCCGTATGAAGTACGCAAAAATATCATGACCTACACCATGGCTGACGGACGTAAGCTGAACCTGCTGGGCGAAGGCCGTCTGGTTAACCTTGCTTGCGGCGACGGTCATCCGATTGAAATCATGGACCTGTCCTTCGCTATGCAGTTCCTGGCTATGAAATATCTGCTCGACCATAAGGGAGCAATGGAAAATAAACTGTATGTACTGCCGGAAGAGCTGAACACCGAAATCGCTGCTCTGAAGCTGCAGGCTATGGGCGCAGGCATCGACACCCTGAGCGATGAGCAGAAGGCATATCTGGCTGCCGAATAATCATGAAAACGCAGTTATTTGCTAAAGAAAGTGCATGCGCCGCCATTGTGGAAACAGGCCATGCGCTGATTGAAAAAAAGCTCGTTGCAGGCTCCTGGGGCAACATCAGCTGCCGTATTGACGCGCAGAATATTGCTATCACACCCTCCGGCCACGGTTATGAAACACTGATGCCTGAGGACGTTGTCATTATCAACCGTGATGGCGAAGTTGTTGAAGGCAAGCACATTCCTTCTTCCGAACTGAAGGTGCACACCGCTATTTACAACGCTTATCTTGAGGCTGGTGCCGTAATCCATACGCACAGCATTTATGCCAGTGCACTTGCGGCTATGCATCAGGGAGTGCCGGCGATTATCGAGGATATCGTGCAGATTATCGGCGGCAGGGTGGAGTGCGCTGAGTACGCTCTTTGCGGTACGCGGGAGCTGGCGGAGAACACCGTGCGCGCGCTGAACGGCAAAAAGGCTGTGCTGCTGGCCAACCATGGCGCTGTGTGCTGGGGCAAGAACCTGGCAGAGGCACTGCTTGCTGCCGAAATTCTGGAAAAGGCGGCGCAGATTGCCGTAATCTGTGCAGGCACCGGCAACAAGGTGTACGAGCTGAGCTGTGAGGACGTGGATGTGATGCATGATTTTTATGAAAAGCATTACTCCAAACGTCAGCAGGGCGAGGAGTAGAAAACAATAATATCACTGTCATCTGCCTCCCTAAGCATTAAACAGGGAGGCAGGACTTAATTTATACCAAGGAAGTGAAATCTTTTGGCTAAGCTACTGATTAAGAATATCGAGCTTCTGCATACTCCGAACGGTGAAATGCAGAACATCGCCGTTGAAGATAATAAGATTGTTTATGTAGGCAAGGACGTGCCTGCAGACTTTGCTGCCGACGAAATCGTGGACGGCAAGGGCAAGCTGGCTACCGCCGGCATGGTCAACACCCACGGCCACGTTTCTATGACACTGTTGCGCAGCTATGCGGATGATATGGCGCTTATGGATTGGCTGCAAAACAAAATCTGGCCGATTGAGGACAAGATGGATGCCAATGACATCTACTGGGGCGCAATGCTGGGCATCGTAGAAATGCTGAAGTGCGGTACTACCTGCTTTGCCGATATGTACGCATTCATGGAGAACGTTGCGCGTGCCTGCGCCGAAACCGGTATCCGCGCTAACCTCAGCCGCGGCCTGATCGGCGTAGCGCCGGACAAGGACGTAAAGCTGGCTGAAAACACTGTGCTGGCGAAGAACTGGCAGGGCTACGACAACGGCCGTATCCGCATCACCTACGGTCCGCACGCTCCTTATACCTGCCCAGTAGATTATCTGGAAAAGGTTATTGCCGAGGCTGCTGCCAACAAGGCAGAAATCCAGATGCATCTGTGCGAAACTAAATTTGAGGTTGATACCGTTGTCAAAGAGCATGGCATGACGCCGATTCAGCTGATGGATAAGCTGGGCATGTTTGAGCTTGGTACCATTGCTGCACACTGTGTACACCTGACAGACGAGGATATGGATATCATGGCTGCCAAGCACGTGCGTGTAGCACACAACCCGCAGAGCAACCTGAAGCTGGCAAGTGGTATCGCACCGGTAGCGGCAATGCTGAACAAGGGCATTTGCGTTGGCCTGGGCACGGACGGCGCATCCAGCAACAACAATCTGGATATGCTGGAGGAATGCCGTGCTGCCGCAATGCTGCATAAGGCAACAACCTTTGATCCGCTCGTTGTTCCTGCTAAAAAAGCGTGGGAGATGGCAACCGTTGACGGTGCCAAAACTTTGGGCTTTGCCGATACCGGACTTTTGGAGGCAGGTCAGCAGGCAGATATCGTACTGTGGGATATGCATAAGCCTTACTGGTATCCGCGTCACAATAAGCTGTCCCAGCTGGTTTATGCAGCAAGCAGCACCGACGCCGACACTGTTTTCGTAGCAGGCAAAAAGGTTGTGGAAGCTGGCAAGCTGCTGACCTTTGACGAAGAAAAGATTTATGCGGAAGCTGAGGCTTGCACCAGAAAGCTTTTGAATAAATAGCAATTAGCAGCAAAAGGAGAAAAGCAAGAAAATGGCTAAAATCATTACCAAAGCAAATTTAGCACCTGCTGTTTACGAGTTCGTCGTAGACGCGCCGCTGGTGGCACACAAATGCCATCCGGGACAGTTTGTTATCATCCGCACTGACGAATACAGCGAACGTATTCCTCTGACTATTGCGGATTTTGACCGTGAAAAAGGCTATATCACCTTAATTGTGCAGGCGGTGGGCAACACCACCAAGCACTTGTGCGACACCTTTAACGAGGGTGATGATATTCTCGACGTAGTAGGTCCTCTGGGACATCCTTCCGAGATGGGCAAGTTCGGTACTGTTGTAGTAGTTGGCGGCGGCATCGGCGTTGCGCCTGTTTATCCCATCGCGCGTGCATATCACGAGCTGGGCAACAAGGTTATCTCCATCATCGGTGCGCGCGACAAGGATCTGGTAATCTGGCAGGATAAAATGGCTGCTATCAGCGACGAGCTGATTTTGACCACCGATAACGGCAGTGCAGGCCGCAAGGGTTTTGTAACCGACCCGCTTCGTGAAATGCTGGAGGCAGGCGAAAAGGTTGACCTGGTATTGGCCATCGGCCCTGTTATCATGATGAAAAACGTGGCAGCGACCACCAAACCGTTCGGCGTTAAAACTACGGCCAGCCTCAACACCATCATGGTAGACGGCACCGGCATGTGCGGCGGCTGCCGTGTAATGGTTGGCGGCGAGAACAAATTTGCCTGTGTAGACGGACCGGAGTTTGATGCTCACGAGGTAGATTTTGCGAACCTGGTAATGCGTCAGCAGATGTACAAGGACCAGGAAGCACTGGAATATAGCTGTGGAGGTCATTGCAAATGCGTGGAGGAATGAGAAATGCTATGCCGGAACAGCCGGCTGATGTGCGTAACAAAAACTTTCAGGAGGTAGCACTTGGCTACACTAAGGAAATGGCGGTAGACGAGGCACAGCGTTGCCTAAACTGCCCCAAACCGCGTTGTGTAGGCAGCTGCCCGGTTAATATTGATATTCCTAAGTTTATCCATGAGGTTGCACAGGAAAACTTTGCCGAGGCTTATAAAATCCTTAAGCAAAAGAGCACACTGCCTGCTGTCTGCGGCCGTGTCTGCCCGCAGGAAAACCAGTGCGAGGGCAAATGTGTGCTGGGTATCAAGGGCGAGCCTGTCGCTATCGGCCGATTGGAGCGCTTTGTTGCCGACTATGCGCGTGAGCATGGTTTGGATAACGATGTGGAAGCTCCGGCAGAACGCAAAGGCAAGAAGGTTGCCGTAGTAGGCAGCGGCCCCAGCGGTCTGACCTGCGCCGGCGATTTAGCAAAAATGGGCTATGATGTAACTATGTACGAAGCGCTGCATGCTGCCGGCGGCGTGCTGATGTACGGCATTCCGCAGTTCCGTCTGCCGAAGGAAATCGTACAGCATGAAATCTCCGCACTGAAAAAGCTGGGCGTAAAGATTGTAGTTGACGCTGTTATCGGCCGCACCTTCACTATCAAGGAGCTGATGGAGGAGGAAGGCTTCAGCGCTGTTTACGTTGGTACCGGCGCCGGTCTGCCGCACTTTATGCAGATTGACGGCGAAAACCTCAACGGCGTATATTCCGCCAACGAATTTTTGACGCGTGTAAACCTGATGAAGGCTTATGAATTCCCGAACTACGCTACACCTGTATACGTTGGCAAGAAGGCTGCTATCGTTGGCGCAGGCAACGTAGCTATGGACGCAGCGCGTACTGCGAAGCGCCTTGGCGCGGAGCAGGTATATATCGTGTACCGCCGCAGCGAGGAAGAAATGCCCGCGCGTAAGGAAGAAATCGCCCATGCTAAGGAAGAAGGCATTGAGCTGCGCCTGCTGAACAATCCGGTTGCTATTCTGGGCGATGAAAAAGGCTGGGTTAACGGCCTGAAGTGTATTAAGATGGAGCTGGGCGAAGCGGATGCCAGCGGCCGTCGCAGCCCTGTAGCTATCGCAGGTAGCGAGTATGTGCTCGACGTTGACATGGTAGTTATGGCTATCGGCCAGGGCCCGAACCCGCTGATTAAGCAGACTACCCCTGATCTGGAGGTCAACAAGCGCGGTAACATCGTTGCTGACGAGGCAGGTGCTACCTCTATTGCGGGCGTATTCGCCGGTGGCGATATCGTAACCGGTGCTGCAACCGTAATCAGCGCTATGGGCGCAGGCAAGAAGGCTGCAGCTGCTATTGACGAGTACCTGAGCAAGTAAGGGGAAAGCCGGCGCTGTTGCATAATTTAATATGAAATAAGCGTAAAATCCTATTGCAGATGTTCTGAGTTAGTCTGCAATAGGATTTTATTTATATACATTGTTGTAGTTTTAAAAATAATTTGAACGATTATAAAAAATTCTTCCACTCAACTCATACAATCTTGTCTCACATTAAATCACTCGAAAATCTGAGCCTTTCATTATAAATAATGAAACATTCAAAAGAATAAAAATGCAGATTCTTTACAAAACGATTGCTATGAAAAAACATTTGCTTTTAACGCAACAAAATAATATAATGTAGCTAACTTCACCATAAGAACAAAGGAGTGCAGCAAATGGGATGGTTTAGTTCAAATAAAAATCCTGAAACAGATTATGATTCTATTGTTACAACAACCGGCGACTTAAAAGAAGAATATTCTATTATGGGAATCATTTTCTCAGATGGTTCTTTAGGGACAGTACGCAAGATTGGGAAGTTGAACTCATTAAACTGAAAACCAAGGCTTTAGCAATGAAAGGTCATGCTATAATTTACGTCAAAGCAATTAGCGACGGGAAATATAGTAGATTAATGGGTACATTAGTACAATTCATTTGATATAAAAGAGGCTGGATAGAATCTGGTATCTTTGTTTTTAAATATGCTTAAAATAAAAAACACACCTTTTTAGGTGTATTCTCAAAAATTAAGTATTATGTTATAATACATTTTGAGACAACTGGTAGTCGGTTTTCTTACTCCCTAGCGAGTGGGGGTGATGTTATGACTGTTTTCGAAGCGTTATCTCTGATGATTGCTTTCGCAACTCTGGTCGTGCTGATCCTTACGTATCGTAAGTAATTACGGCATGAAAAAAACCGCCTAGCGGTAAGACGGTTTCTTTCTAACTTTTAAACAATGAGGAGAACCGGCTTTCCACAACCAGTTGTCTCTTTATGTTTATTATACGTTTTATCTTGTTTTTTGTCAAACCTGAAGGGGTTGCGGAGAGTGTTTTGGATTTTACTGTGGTTTAATGGCAACCTTAATCCCAAAAATAAAACACATATCCTAAGAAACCTGCTAATATTTTAGGCAATTTGCTTACTCTCCTTTGCCATTTCCCACATAAGTAAAAGATTATCCGCTGCAAAACTCTCAATCCAATAAATCTCGTCCTCACTAAAGCCAAAAGCCTTGATAAACTTTTTGTCAGGCATAATAATTTCAGCGAAATCAAAACCATTATTATTGTTGGGACGTTCAAATCTTACGCAAATATATTTCTTGTATTCTTCATCTATAATGTCGCTGGTAGTGACTGTAATGCCGTTGAACATGCAGTAGTAATGCTTGTTGGTACACATAGGCGCACAACTCCTTTCAATGAGCTTATTTAATTATATTATAGCGTAGAAGGGGTGAATAGTAAATAGAAGAATACCCCCCATCACCTCCACACTTAATTCACAATAGTTTTATATTTTCTTTTAGTAACCTATGCTATAATATGCTTAGAAAGTGTAAATGAGGTGATTATCATGCGTAAATTTACAGCCTTACTATTAGTTGCCTTAGTGCTTGTAGGCGCTAACATAGCTCTTGCTGATAAAACCATAACCTTAGACAAGGATACCAAGCTGGTGCCGCAGGGCTGGACGGTAGCGGACGATATCAAGTTCAAGAAGAATACTGTTGTAAAGCTCAATGATGACGGTCAGGTAATCGAGGGCGTGCTGGTGAGTGCCACCTATCTGCGTCCTGCAGGATGGAAGAGCCTGGCGAGCAATTATTATTATGTGGAGCGGAGTGCGCCGTTCTTCCCGCCGCGCTTCTTCTACCATCCGTACCGCCCGGGGCTGGTGATTCCTGCCGACGGTCATGTGCGCTACATGGGCAATAAGTCCGTAATCTTTGCCAAGGACGGCACTGTGCTCAGCGGTGTGATTGATAATGACGTTATCCTGCAGCTGAGCGATAACGGCTACGGCTTTGTGCGCTTTAAAAATGACAATCTGCTGACCTTTGATACAAATGGCAGGGTTATAACCGGTACACTGGCGGAGGCAACGAAGCTGCGTCCGCTTGGCTGGCAGCACAACCTGAAGGATGAAAGCGCCGGTTTTGTTGAATTCAAGAGCGGTACAGACATCTCCTTTGATGCGACCGGCCTTGTAACCAACGGTTCGCTGAACAAGAAAACCCTGTGGCATAATGCCGACGGCAGCACGAAGGAGCTGGAGGCCAAGGCACCGGTTGCCTTTACTGCGGACGGAGCAGAGCAGGGTTAATAAAAATATATAATACCGTACAGGCTTCTGTGGCTATGACGCTGAGGTCTGCACGGTATTTTTTTATATGTGGGAATGCCTAAGGATAAAATAGATTTTTTGATATCAGCGTTTGTAACAGGCGCTAAGTGTAGCCTTAAAAGCAATACTGTACAATTATGGAGTAATGAGGTATACTATATGTAGTGCGAAAGCAATATTATTATGAATTGAAAAAATTTTCTTCAAGGAGGAAACAGCATGGAAGAAACAAGACCCTTTGTAAGCTGGGACTTAGTCCACGATTTTATGGTAGACGTATTTGTTAAATACGGCGTTCCCGAAGAGGATGCACGCATTTGTACAGACGTTCTGTTGGAAAGCGACAGACGCGGTATTGAAAGCCACGGCTGCAACCGCTTCAAGCCTATTTATCTGGATCGTATTAAAAACGGCACCCTGCTGCCGAAAACCGAAATTGAAATTGTCAAGGATACTCCTTGTACTGTAGTTATGGATGCTCATAACGGCATGGGCATGGTTGCTTCCCATAAGATGATGGAAATGCTGATTGAAAAGGCTTCCAAATACGGTATGGCCGGCGGCACCATCTTTAATTCTACTCACTACGGCATTGCAGGCTACTGGACCACTATGGCTGAAAAGGCAGGCATGATCGGTATTTCCGGTACCAACGCAAGACCTTCCGTTGCTCCTACCTTCGGTGTTGAGCCGATGATGGGCACCAACCCGCTGACCTTTACTATGCCTACCGATGAGGAGTTCCCGTTCAACTTTGACTGCGCAACCAGCATCATCCAAAACGGTAAGATTGAGTTCTATGCTAGACAGGGCAAGGATACTCCGGCAGGTCTGGTAGTTGCAAAGGACGGCGGCACCATGACCGAATCCGCTACCATCCTGAAGGAAATGCGTGCAGGCAATGTTGCGCTGCTGCCGTTGGGCGGTCTGGGCGAAGAAACCGGCGGCTACAAGGGCTACGGCTTCACTACTATCGTAGAGATTCTGTCCTCCGCACTGGCAGGCGGTCCTTTCATGAAGGCACTGTCCGGCAAGGATGAAAACGGCAACAACGCTATGTATCATCTGGGCCACTTCTTCTTCGTTATCAACCCGGCGTTCTTCATGGGCGTTGACACCTTCAAGAAAACTGCCGGCGATATCTGCCGCGGTCTGCGTAATTCCACCAAGGCTCCCGGTCAGGAACGCATCTATACTGCCGGCGAGAAGGAATACATGGCTTGGCTGGATAGAAAAGAGAAGGGTGTACCGGTTGGCGAATCCATTCAGAAGGAGTTCATTCAGCTCAGAGATGAGCTGGGCCTGACTCAGTACAAATTCCCGTTTGAAAAATAATAAGCTATAACAAAAGCCTGGGCGTTTGCTCAGGCTTTTTGTGTGGGGAGATGTAGTTTTTAAAGCATGAAAAAAGCCGTACGGCTTGATTTTTACTATTGCAGTAAATTTATAGTCGTACGGCTTGATTTTTTAGTCTTTATTCTTGATGAAGATGAAGATCAGTCCGCTGATACCCATCAGCAGCGGATAGAAGCAGTAGGGGATGATGGCGAAGGGGGTAAGTCCTGTGAGGCTTGCCGCAGCCAGAAGCTGTGCGCCGTAGGGGATAAGTCCCTGACCCATGGAGCTGAACATATCCAGCAAAGAGGCGCTGCGGCGAGGAGTCACATCAAACTCTTCACTGATATCTTTGGCAATCGGACCTGCCATAACAATCGCAACAGTGTTGTTTGCGGTGCAGATATCAACAAGCAGAGCGAGAGCTGCAATACCCAGCTCACCGCCTTTGGTGCTGCTGATGCGGCTCTTGATGAAGTTCAGTACGAAATCAATACCGCCGTATTCCTTAATCAGGGTAATGATGCAGGCCACGATGATAGAAATAACGGTGATGTCATACATAGACATAATGCCGTTGCCAACATGGGTAAACATTTTGGTAGCAGTAAACATGCCTGTTCCGAGGCCTACCAGCATACTGAGCACGGTACCGATAATCAGAATAACGAAAACGTTTACACCGCTTACGGCACCGATTAAAACGAACAGATAGGGGAGAACCTTTATCAGACTGTAGTCGAGGTTACCGTTGACCTGATATTCGTTGGTGTTGCCCAGGAAGTAGAACAGACCAAGAGTGATGATTGCTGCCGGCAGGACGATTTTAAAGTTTTCACGGAACTTGTCGCGCATATCGCAGCCCTGAGTTTTAACAGCAGCAATAGTGGTATCGGAAATAATAGAAAGGTTGTCACCGAACATTGCACCACAGACTACGGCACCGGCGCAGATAGCCATCGGGAAGCCGGTTTTATCGCTGATGCCCGCAGCAATCGGAGCAAGCGCGGTAATTGTGCCTACGGAAGTACCCATAGAAATGGAAATGAAGCAACCGATAGCGAAAAGGCCTGCAACTGCCATGTTACCCGGCAGAATAGAAAGGCCGAGGTTAACAGTGCTTTCTACACCGCCGGCAGCGCGGACAGCGCCGGAAAAGGCACCTGCGGCAAGGAAGATGAGGCACATGGTGAGAATATTTTCGTCACCTACGCCGGTAGAAGCAAGGCGCAGCTTCTGCACAAAGCTGAGCTTTTTGTTTTGCAGGAAGGCTATGATTAAAGCAATTAAAAAGCCTACAATCGCAGGCATGCTGTAAAAATCCCCGGTAATCAGGCCTGAGCCTATAAAAAACAGCAAAAAGACTGCGATAGGCAGCAGAGCGATGGCACGCCCCTTGGAATGGTTGTTGGTCATAAACAGAATCTCCTTTTATATAATTTTCAGCTTTTTCTATTATATCAATTAAATTTTTAGTATGCAAGGAAGATTGATGAAGGATTACTAAAAGAATAACAAAAAACCTCAGCTGCATTGCTACAACTGAGGCGATTGGCAAGCAAGTGCTTATAAATCTTTCGTTTTGAATTCTTCGTAGCCTTCGTACATATAGCTTGCATCAATACCCTTCATATAAACCTCGCGGTCATTAATATGCTCGGTCAGGGCGTTCTTTAAGAGAAACTTGATTTCCAGGTCCTTAATCGGGCTGCGCTCCATAGCGGAAAGATAATCTTCCTTATTAACCTTGCTCCAATCAATAACCAGCTGCAGCTCTTTTTTCAAAAGGCTATGTCACAACAAACAGTTGATAAATAGCCATTTTTATAGGGGAGTATCAGAACTCCCCTACAAACTGTTATTTGCAGTTATCTATACTCATTTGGAATTTCGATATGAAGTGTCTCACACAATAACTTCACATCATGTGCATCATTTTCATCAAACTCGTATCCCAGATGGAACATTACTTGACTATATGGTTCAATACAGGAAACCTCTATTTCCTCAATTCTTCCTTTACCCGAAAAAGTTTCTACCGGAAAACAATCCCCATCATAAAGAATTTCACCTTCGTCCGTATATTCAAAACAATGCAAATCAATAATTCTGTTTTTCAAATCTTCCCATACAGTATGGTTCAATGTTGTATATTCCATCTTAATCTCATAAAAGCCATTAGCTTTCATTATTTCTATAAAGTTCTGATAATCGTTCTTTTCTACAAAAATGTCAATATCATTATGGGCTCTTGACTGATATCCAAGAAGAGCATCTACACCCCATCCACCATCAAGAAAGACTTTAATCTCCGCATCTATTGCAAATTGAAGAATCTGTTTTACATCTGTTATATTGACCATCTTATCATCTCCACAAATTCTAATTAGGCGACCAGAGGAACTGCTGGTCTGTTTGATAAATCTCTGCATTTAGCAGTTTTCAATGTTGCCAAAACAAAAGTTAAGAAGATGTTCCTTTTCTCCATGTCGCTTTCTTTGGCGTAATTTACAAGGTTATTCCACACAAGATAGTTGTTCAGATACTTGGTAGAAACACCGTTAAAGCCACGCATAAACCTCTTTAGCTGGCTATGGTAGCTATTGATATGTTGGATATTATAAATGCCTTTCTTGGCTTTGCCAGTCTTTAACTGCACAAGGTCAATGCCATTGGCATTTGTAAATCTCACATAGGAGTTCATCTTGTCCGTAACAAGAGTGGAATTGGTCTTAATCCTACCATCATAAATATGATGTAAATCTCTTGTAGAAACTCTACCAGTATTCGTAATCTTGGAGATAGACAAGCCATTCCTATTAACCGCACAAGGAACACATACCTTTTCTTGGGACAAGCCTCTGATATGTGTAGAATGACCACGCTTATGAGCCTTGCGTGGCATAGCAAATGTCTTACTCTTGCTATGATTGCCCTTGTACGAGATGGCGAAAAAAGTTTCGTCAGCCTCAATAATGCCGTCAAGGGTAACATCGTCTGCCATATTCTGAAGTGCATCCAAAATCTTGTGTCTCCAAAGGAATGCGGTGTTTCTGTGAATCCCACAAGCAACAGCAGTCTTACGAATGGATAAGCCATTCATCATACAATCAATGTACTGCTCCCACACGGACAAGTCTTTTCTTGTACCAGACACAATGGAGTTCGTAGCAATCACGAAGGACTTGCCACAATCCTTACATACATATCGCTGTGTGCCATCTTTACGATGACCATTGCGAACCACATGGATACAGCCACAAAGAGGGCATACACGACCATTTGCAAAGCGTTCCTTTGCTACGAAATCTTCAATATTCAAAGACTTTACAAAGGCAGGACTTAAAAGCATTGTTTTAAGGCTTTCCTGCTCTGCGACAGTCAACTTACCGATAATATCTAATGCGTCTTTGATAGTAGGCATATCCAATTACCTCCTTCGGTGGTACTGTTTCTTACTATTATTATACGCTATTTCTCGTCAAAAATCAACCATTTGTTGTGACAGAGCCTTTCAAAATAAGATCAAGCCAGATGCGCGTACTGCGGCCGTTGCCCTCACGAAAGGGGTGGGCGACATTCATTTCAACATATTTTTCGATGATTTCGTCGAAAGTGCTTTGCGGCATGCGCTCAATCTGTATCAGCGCATCAAGCAGATACATGGCCGGGACAAAACGGAAGCCACCCTTGGCAATGTTTACAGAGCGAACCTTGCCTGCAAAATCGTAAATATCCATAAAAAGCTGCTTATGAATCGTCTGCAGCGTTTTGAAGGTGCCGGCCTCCAGCTTGTCCAGCATACCGCTTTCGAAAAGCTCTAACGCACGCTTTTTGCTTAAGCGCTCTTCCTGAGTTGCCAGCTCGGCGGAGCTGGTGATGCCTAATTTATTTTCCAAAGTCATAGTATAGATACCTCGTTGGTTTTAGTGGTGTATTTATTATATCATAAATCAATTTCGGGAAAAACAAAAAGCTCCGAACTCCTAAAAGTTCGAAGCTTTAACTTCTTGGCTCCCCGAGTAGGACTCGAACCTACGACGCCCTGATTAACAGTCAGGTGTTCTACCGGCTGAACTATCGGGGAATTAAGGTTGGTAAGTCAACCAACGAAGATTATTATACTCGCATGGCAATTATTTGTCAACAGTTTTTTTAGAAAAATTTATAAGTATTTTGAAAAGGCGATAAATGCACGGAATTTAGGAGATGAAATGCCTATATAGAATTAAGGCAAGTGATATGAAAGGCGAGGGAAAGATGGTCTTGATGTGTTGCCTTAAAGGCAGCGCTCTTCACCTTTACTTAATGCAGAAAGCGAAGAAAGCAGTAAGAGCTAAAATCTTTAGACAAATAGTAGGCGCTTTTAAGGTTTTATGCTATAATATCCTTAATGATATAAACTACATGTGTAAAGGAGTGTTCCCCATGGAAGAAGCTGTATTATACGCTGTGGAAAACAATATTGCGACGATTACTATGAACCGTCCGAAGAGCCTGAATTCAATGAATGACGCGCTGATTGACGGTTTGCATGCTGCCATTACCAAGGCTGCTGCTGACGCTGAGGTGCGTGCTATCGTACTTACCGGCAACGGCAAGGCATTTTGTGCCGGAGGCGACCTGAGCTATCTGAACGGCTTGGAGGGCGTTGCTGCCAAGAAGGACTTTATCGCTAAGGTGGGCGACGTTGCCAAACGCTTGACTACTATTCCTAAACCTGTTATTGCTTATATCAATGGCGTTACTGCCGGTGCCGGCGTTAACCTGATGCTGGCCTGCGACCTGGTGTATGCATCTGCCAAGGCACGCTTTGGCGAGAGCTTTGCCAAGGTTGGCCTGATTCCCGACTGCGGCGGTCTGTATTTCCTGCCGAAGGCTATCGGTGTGCTGAAGGCTAAAGAGCTGATGTTTACCGGTGACTTGATTGACGCTGCGACTGCCAAAGAGCTTGGCATGCTGAACGATGTTTATGAAGACGAAGAGCTGAAGGATAAGGTTTACGCTATGGCTGCACGTCTGGCAGCAAGCGCTCCGCTGTCTATCAGCCTGACGAAGAAATATCTCAATGACCATGATCTGACTCTGGACGAAGTGCTGGCAATCGAAGAAACTACCCAGGCGCTGCTGATGGGTACAGACGACTGCAAGGAAGGCATTGCTGCTTTCTATGAGAAGCGTGCACCGCAATTCACAGGCAAATAAGAAACTAATCAGCAGAAAAAAGTAAATGTTTATGGAACTGTCACATAATTTATACTGATGGTTCCGTTTTCTTTTTGACGTAGGAATACAAGATGTTGTATAATAAATCTATTGATAAATTTTTCTCGGAGGAAAGTATGCTCGATTTCAGTACAATGATTTATCGCATTCCTGCGCTGTTGTTTGCGATTACGATACACGAATATGCCCATGCGCAATGTGCGGACAGCATGGGTGACCCGACTGCGCGTTACATGGGACGCATGACCTTCAACCCGATGGCACATTTGGACCCGTTGGGTGCGATTCTGCTGGTGGTAGCCGGCTTCGGTTGGGCTAAGCCCGTAGAAATTAACCCCAGCAATTTCCGCAACCGCCGCGAAGGTATTCTGAAGGTTTCCTTTGCCGGTCCCGCAGCCAATCTGTTTTTGTGCTTTCTCGCAGCATTCTTCATGACGTTTTTAAATCGCTTCGGTCTTTTGAGTGATGGCGTTTACCGCTTTTTGCTGTGGATGCAGTTATATAATGTATGGTTTGCTTTCTTCAACCTGATTCCGGTTCCGCCGTTGGACGGCTCCAAGATTCTTTCGGAGCTTCTGCCGCCGTCTATGGCCTGGAAATTTGACAATCTGGTTGGACGCTACGGCTTTTATATTCTGATTGCGTTGGTGTTCACCGGTATTACAGGTGCGATTATCAGACCGCTTGCCGCTGGCTACATGCTGCTGGTAAACGGTATCTTGGGTTTAGTGTTCTAGGCCATGGCTGATTTATCGTTGAAGCTGACTGCGTTCGAAGGTCCGCTGGATTTGCTCCTGCACCTTATCGAGCGTGATAAAGTAGATATTTATGACATTCCCATCGCTGCGGTTACGGAGCAGTATATAAGCTATCTGCGCAGCATGAGCGAATTTGATATGGAGGTTGCCAGTGATTTTCTGGTGATGGCCGCAACGCTGCTGCAGATTAAATCGCGCATGCTGCTGCCCAAGCAATCCGCTGAGGGCGAGGAGGAGGAAGCAGACCCGCGCCAGCAGCTGGTGGAAATGCTGGTGGAATACCGCCGCATTAAGCGTGCCGCTGCTGCTTTGGCGGATATGAAGCAGAGCGCTGACCTGTACTGGCAGCGTGAGCCGATGTTCGGCAATCTGGTGGAGCGTACTGTTGCTCCCTGCACGGTGCAGCAGTTATTGAAGGCTTTGGCAGGCATGACGACTGCGCCCGACGGCAAGCCGGCAGCCTTTATTGAGCCGCAGGCCTACAGCGTGCAGGATAAAATGGCAGATATTCTGCAAAGACTGCAGCGCAGGCCACAGGGCTTTATGATGAATGAAATTTTTACCGCAGGCAGCCCTGCCGAGAAGGTAGCCTGCTTTTTGGGTGTACTGGAGCTGCTGAAGCTAGGGTTGATTGCTATCAGCCAAGCACAGCGCTTTGCACCGATTTATATCTTCGGCAAGCAGGGACAGGAGGAAGCAAACGATGTATCTTGACAAAATGACAGGAGCACTGGAAGCGGTGCTGTTTGCTGCAGGTGAGCCTGTTTCTGTAGCGGAGCTTGCGGACCTTCTGCAGCTTGATAAGCCGCAGGTGTGGGAGCTTGTTTCGGAGCTGAAGCAGTCCTACGAGGCGGAAAGCAGGGGATTGATGCTGCGTGAAACAGCAGGCTGCTTTCAGCTGGTGACCAAGCCTGTTTACTATAATGTACTGCTGGGCTTAGGACGCAAAAAGGAAGTAAAGCTGACGAATGCTTCCTTGGAAACCCTGGCGATTGTCGCTTTTAAGCAGCCGGTGACGCGCGCAGAGATGGAAGCCATCCGCGGCGTGAAGGTTGACGGCGTACTCAATACACTGCTGGACCTTGGCCTGGTAGTGGAGGCAGGACGCAAGAAGGCCTTGGGCAACCCTATTTTATATGCTACAACAGAAAAATTCCTGATGGTGTTTGGCCTGAACTCATTGGAGGAGCTCCCACCGCTGGAAACGAAGCCTGAGGATGAGGCAGAGGCTGCGCAGCAGGTGCTGCAGCTTGATAATACATTAGAAGCAAAGGAAAACTGAGATAGATGGAAGAACGTTTACAAAAAATCCTGGCGGCAGCAGGCGTTGCCTCCCGCCGCGAAGCAGAAAAAATTATTACGGCAGGTCGCGTCCGCGTGAACGGCAAGGTTGTTACCGAGCTGGGCTGCAAGTTTGATGCCGACAAGGTACGCATCAGCGTTGACGGCAAGCCTATTGCGCAGGAAGCCAAGGCTTATTACATGTTCTATAAGCCGAGGGGAGTAGTCACCACTATGTCCGACCCGCAAAACCGCCGCAGCATTGCCGATTTCGTGCAGAACCTGCCGGAGAGAGTTTTCCCGGTAGGACGCCTGGACTTCAATACCGAAGGACTGTTGCTGCTGACGAATGACGGTGCGCTGGCACAGGCGCTGATGCACCCGAGCCATGAAGTCAACAAAACCTACTTTGTTAAGGTTCCGGGCATTGTGTCGCAGGAAAAGCTGGACCAGCTGCGCTTGGGCGTAAAGCTGGAGGACGGCCCGACCGCTCCGGCGATTGTCAACCTGCGTGATTATGACCATGAGCGTGGCTTTACGCTTTTTGATATCACCATCCATGAGGGACGTAACCGCCAGATTCGCCGCATGTGCGACGCTATCGGCTTCCCGGTGCGTGATTTGAAGCGCATCAAGCTGGGACCGCTGCAGCTGCAGAATCTGGGACGCGGCAAGTTCCGCAGTCTGAGTGAGCAGGAATTATCTCAGCTCAGAAAGGCGGCTAAGCTATGACGCGAGTTGCGATTGTAGGCGGCGGCGCGGCAGGCCTGTTGGCAGGTATTGCTGCAGCCTGGAGCGGAGCGCAGGTAACGATTTATGAAAAAATGCGTGTGCCGGGCAAGAAAATGCTCATCACCGGCAAGGGACGCTGCAACATTACCAACGCTTGTGAAATACCCGATTTCATAAAAAATCTGCCCGGAAACGGAAGATTTTTAAATAGTGCTTTACATAGGTTCTCAAATGATGATATAGTATTGCTGTTGGAGAGTAACGGACTGCCGACGAAGGTTGAACGCGGCGGCCGTATTTTTCCGGTAAGCGACAAGGCGAAGGATGTAGTTGATACGCTGGTGAGGATTTATACCGAGGCCGGCGGCAAGCTGCAGACCGACACCAAGGTTATTGATATCATGGTCAAGGAAGGCCATGTGTACGGCGTGCGTACGGTCAACGGCGTGTACGAGGCAGACAGAGTTATTCTGGCTGCGGGCGGCGCCTCCTATCCGGGCACAGGCAGCGATGGCGGCGGTGCCAAGCTGGCGAAAAAGCTGGGTCACACGATTGTGCCGCTGAAGCCTTCTCTGATTCCGCTGGAAAGCGATTATCCTTATGTTGATGACCTGCAGGGCTTGTCTTTGCGCAACGTGCAGGCAACGCTTTTGGCCGACGGCGTAAAGCTGGGCAGTGAATTCGGCGAGATGCTGTTTACGCATTTCGGCGTTTCCGGTCCCATTGTGCTTTCGCTGAGCAATCTTGCCGCGGACGCTTTGGCTGCGGGCAAGGATGTAGAGCTGGAGGTTGACCTGAAGCCTGCGCTGAGCGAGGAAAAGCTAGATGCGCGCATTCAGCGCGATTTTGTGCAGTACAGCCGTAAGCAGGTGCTCAACGGCATGAAGGATTTGCTGCCGCAGCGACTGATTCCCGTTGTGCTGGATATGTCCTACGTTGATGAAAACAAATTCATCAACCAGGTTTCGCGCGAGGAGCGTCACAGACTGCTGCAGACGCTGAAGCATTTTGTCATCACCATTTCCGCAACACGTCCGATTGCAGAGGCTATCGTTACTGCAGGCGGCGTGAGCGTGAAGGAGATTGACCCCAAGACCATGGAATCCAAGCGCATCAAGGGCCTGTACTTTGCAGGCGAGGTTATGGATATCGACGGTTATACCGGCGGCTATAATCTGCAGGCAGCGTTCAGCAGCGGTCATGCTGCGGGCGAAGCGGCGGCTGCCGAAGAATAATTCATAAATTTGACTTAAATTAGGCTATCCATATACATGTAAAACATGGTATTATATAGATAGCTAATACATTATAAAGTGTGGTTATGTAGAATGAAGAAAATTGTTGTGGCAATTGATGGTCCCGCAGGTGCAGGCAAAAGCACTATTGCGAAGCTGGCTGCCGAAAAATTAGGCTATGCCTATATTGATACCGGTGCCATGTACAGAAGCGTAGCCTGGAAGTTTTTGCAGACAGGCAAACCTTTTGACGAGGACTTTATCAGCGGCTTATCTAAGACTATGCTGATTGACTTCAAGCCGGAGGCAAAAATCAACCGTGTTTTTGTGGACGGTACCGAGGTTACCGATGCTATCCGTACTCCCGAGGTGACGGCGATTGTGTCGCGTGTTGCTGCTATCGGAGCAGTGCGTGAGGCAATGGTGGACCAGCAGCGCCGTATGGGCGAGGCAGGCGGTGTCCTGATGGACGGCCGTGATATCGGTACGGTGGTATTCCCGAACGCACAGCTGAAAATTTTTCTTACTGCTTCGGTTGAGGAAAGAGCGCGCCGCCGCTATGCGGAAATGGTGGCCAAAGGTCAGCAGGTTGATCTGCAGCAGCTGCAGGCGGATATTGCCGAGCGCGACAAGCAGGACAGCGAGCGTGCTATCAGTCCGCTGCGTCAGGCAGAGGATGCACTGCTTCTGGATACATCCGATATGGGCATCAGCGAGGTTACCGAGAGAATTTTACAGCTGGTGCAGGAGCGCGCACAATGATTTATACCTTAGTGAAGAATCTCTTTAAAATTCTTTTTACCATCTTTTTGCGATTGAAGGTAGAAGGAACAGAAAATATTCCCAAGGATGGTCCGCTGGTTATAGCGAGCAACCATCTGAGTCTGCTTGATCCGCCTGTACTTGGTACGGCAGCAACCCGTAAGGTCCACTTTATGGCCAAGGAAGAGCTGTTTGTGCCGGTTCTGGGCACTATCTATAAAATTCTGGGTGCTTTCCCGGTGCGCCGTGGCGGCGCGGACCGTGCTGCAATCAAGCATGGTATTGATATTCTGGAAAGCGGTCAGGTGCTGGCGATTTTCCCTGAGGGAACGCGCAGCAAGACCGGCGAGCTTGGTAAGGCTCAGCCCGGAGCGCTGATGATGGCGAGCAAAGCGAAGGCAACTATCGTGCCGGCCTGCATCATCGGTACCGATTACAAGCGTCATGGCCGTATCTGGCCAAAGGTTACGGTGCGCTTTGGCAAACCGATGCCTTTTCCTGAGGACGCTGTAGTCAACAAAGAATTTTTGCATGCAATGACTGAAGAGCTGATGCAGCACATTGCAAAGCTGCAGGCAGGTGAAGATGTATAATGGAAATTAAGGTAGCAGAGCACTGTGGTTTTTGCTATGGTGTGAAGCGCGCGGTGGCGTTGGCCCAAAAGGCTGCGACCGACCGTGTGCAGGGTGCAACGCTGGGACCATTGATACACAATCCCCAGCTAATTGCCGAGCTTGCATCTAATGGCATTGCCTGTAAGGACAGCCTGGAGCAGTTTGCTCCCGGTGAAACGGTTATCTTCCGTTCACACGGCGAGGGGCCTGAAACCTACGCGCAGGCAGAAAAACAAGGGCTGACAATTTTGGACGCAACCTGTCCGAATGTGCGCCTGGCACAGCAAAAGGCTGCTCAGGCAGCAGCTGATGGCTATTTTCCTGTAATAGTCGGAGAAAAAAATCATCCGGAAGTAAAAAGTATTTTAAAATGGGCAGGAAAAAACGCTATCTGTGTAGAATGTATAAAAGATATCTCTTATGTACCGCGCCAGGAGCGTTATGGAGTAATCATCCAGACGACTTTTGAGCTGCAGAAATTTAATGATATATTGCAGGCACTGCAGGAGCAGCGCCCGGGAGAATACCGTGTGGAGCGCACCATCTGTCTGGCGACAGCGCAAAGACAGCAGGCGGCTGTAAAGCTGGCTGCAGAGTCGGATGCCGTTATCGTCATCGGCGGACGCAACAGCGCCAACACAAGGCATCTTTTCGAGCTGGTGCAAAAGCATTGCAGGCAAGCATATCATATAGAGACTGCCAGCGAACTGAGCAGCGATATGCTAAGGGGTTGCAATAAAATAGGAATCACGGCAGGAGCATCGACTCCGGACCGTTTAATTAAGGAGGCTATTTTAGTAATGGAAAACATGGATTTTGAAAGCATGCTCAACGAAAGTATGGAGGTAGAGGTATATCCTGGCAAAGTTGTCAACGGTACCGTTATTCAATTGGATAAAGACGGCGTTTATGTATCTTTTGGATATAGACATGATGGTCTGATTCCTTATTCCGAATGGTCCCAGACCGAATCTGCTGAAGAACTGCAAAACTCCATCAAAGTTGGCGACGAAGTAGAAGCTAAGGTTGTTCCTGGCAGCACCAAGAGCGATTTCGTTCGTCTGTCCAAAATCAAAGCAGAGCGCGACGCAGCATGGAAAAATGTTGCTGAGCTGCCCGAAGGCGAAAAACGCCCGGCAACCGTTAAGGTTCTGCGCATCATCAAAAACAAAGCTAAAAACATTGTTGGCCTGGGTGTTGCAGTTGAAGGTGTTGAAGGCTTCATGCCCGCATCTCATGTTGAACTGCGCCGCGTAGAAGACTTCACCGGTTATGTCGGCAAAGAGCTGGAAGCTGAAATCATCGAAGTTGACCTGGAGAAAAAACGCATCGTTGTTTCCCGCCGCGACCTGCTGAGAGCTGAAGCTGAAGCAAAACGCAAAGCTTACAAGGAAGCTAAAGAAGCTCGCATTGCTGCTGCTAAAGAAGCACGCGCCGCTGCTGAAGAAGCTGCTTACAACTCTGTTGCTGAAGGCGAAGTTTACACCGGTAAGGTTGTAAAAGTTGCTGAATTCGGTCTGTTCGTTGAAATCGGTGAAGGTCTGGTTGGTCTGGTTCACAACACCGAACTGTCTTGGGACCGTAGCGTAAAAGCTGCTGACGTTGCTAAAGAAGGCGACGAAGTAACCGTTCTGGTTAAGAGCATCGACCGCGAAAACAAACGTGTTGCTTTGAGCATCAAAGCTACTCTGGAAGATCCCTGGAAGGTTGAAGCTTCTCAATTCCACATCGGCGACATTCTGGATGTAGAAGTTGTTCGTCTGCTGGCTTTCGGCGCTATCGTTAAACTGAGCGACAAAGTTGAAGGTCTGGTTCACATTTCCGAAATCGCTCCTGAGCGCATCGAAGCTCCGAGCGACGTTCTGGAAGTTGGCCAAGTTGTTAAAGCTGAAATCATTAAAATGGATCTGGACAGCAAAAAAATCGGCCTGAGCATTTCCAAAGTTAAACGCGACGCTGAAAAGAACGAATTCCGTTCCTACATGGGCAGCAAAAAATCTCACCTGAGCCAAAACCTGTCCGAGCAGCTGGAAAGCCTCGAAAAATAATTGGAGAAGGATATGCAACGTGCAAAGCGTAAGCTAGAACATATTCAATATGCACTGGAGCTGGGCGACGGCCCGGCGGCAACGCACCTTGCTGATCTCCGCTTCTTACACAACTGTCTGCCGGAGATTAATCCGGCAGACTTTGTTTTATCTGTAGAAATTTTAGGCAAACGTCTACGTTTGCCTTTTTTCATTGATGCTATTACCGGCAGTACAGATGCGGTGACGGAGATTAACAGAAAGCTGGCGCAAGTGGCGGCAAGAACCGGTATCGGTATGGCTGTCGGCTCGCAGTTCGGCGCTGTGCGTGACGGCAGCGGTATCGCGAGCTATACTGTGGTGCGCGAGGAGCTTGCTGAAGGTCTTGTTATCGGTAACATCAGTGCTCTTGCTACGCCTGCGCAGGCGCAGGCTGCCGTTGACATGCTGCAGGCTGACGCGCTGGAGGTTCACCTGAACGCTGCGCAGGAGCTGTGGATGGCCGAGGGCGACAAGGATACCTGCGGACTTTTGGCAAACCTAGTGCAGATCCGTGATGCTGTGAGCGTGCCTGTTATCGTCAAGGAAACAGGCTGCGGTATTGCTGCAGAGCAGTACGAGCTTTTGCTGGAGCAGGGCTTTACCGCCTTTGACTGTGCCGGCGCAGGGGGGACGAACTTCCCGGCGATTGAGGCAAAGCGTCAGGGCGTGGAGCTGACGGAGGAGTTTGCTGCCTGGGGCGTGCCTACCTGCTGGAGCTTGCTTGACGCGCAGCAGACACTGCCGCAGAATGCTCTGCTTTTGGCGAGCGGCGGCATCCGCAGTGCAGGTGATGCAGCGCGTGCCTTCGCTCTTGGTGCGGACGCTGTAGGAATTACCGCACCGCTGCTGCGCCTGGTTATGGAGCAGGGTGTTGACGCTGCCGCAGATTATGTGGAAGCGCTGGCGGACGGACTGCAGAAGTATATGCTGCTTTTGGGCTGCCTGACGCCGAAGGAGCTGCGTGACGTTCCGCTGATTGTGACGGGAGAAACTCGTGACTTTATTGCCAGCCGCGGTTACGAGTTGGCGAAGCTGTGCAGATGGCGCAGAGGGTAAAAAAGAAGAGGATAGAAAAACTGCGGAGCAGGCGAGAGCTTGCTCCGCAGTTTTTGGTGAGAAAACCGTTCTAGTCACTTATGACTTTTGCTTCTTTACCTCTAAACGTAATACCATATTTGTAAATGGTATGTACATTACGAGCGAGAAATTCTGTATCGTATTTTTTATCTAAAATTTGTTTTTAGGCTGTTAAAGCTAAGTCGGTGAGTTTATCTGAAGCTTTACTTGTCGCTTTAATTCCTGGTTGCTCAGAGCTTCTTGATTCAAGCTGGATATCATAACGATCATCGCCACTTTCTCTATTAGAAAGAAGCTTATGGATATTTGTAATTAAAGCTCTAAAATAAGAAGACTAAATAAAATATTTTAAAATAAATTCCGAGATAGGAATATAATTTGATTTTCAAAACATAATGTGCTATACTCGGAGAAAGGAGGGATAGAGCCATGGTTGAAAGAAAAGAATACCTCGCACAGCTTTGGGAGTGGAAAGACGAGCACATCATTAAAGTTGTGACGGGAATTAGACGTTGTGGTAAATCGGTGCTTCTGGAACAGTTTAAGGACAGACTTCATTTAGCTGGCGTGGAAGCAGAACAGATTATATCAATCAACTTTGAAGACCTAGAGTTTGAAGAGCTTTTGGATTATAAGGTACTTTATCGTTATATAAAAGAACGTCTGTGCAGCGATAAAATGACATATATATTTTTGGATGAAATTCAGAACGTGCCTGATTTCCCCAAAGTAGTAGATAGTCTATATGTAAAGAACAACACGGATGTATATATTACGGGTTCAAATTCGTATTTGCTTTCAAGTGAACTGGCAACCCTTTTGTCTGGAAGGTATGTGGAAATATCAATGCTTCCCCTTTCTTTCCGTGAGTATGTCACTGTGACGGGGAGACCGCAAGAAGATGCTTTTTCAGAATATATGCAAACGGGAGGACTTCCGTATGTTGCGGTGATGAACCGCACGGATGAAAAAGTAAATCAATATCTGGAGGGAATCTACAACACCGTTATTGTTAAAGATATTGAGGAACGCCAGGCAAGAAAAGAAAAAGATGCAGGTAGACGTAAAATCACAGATATTGCACTACTGAAGACCATTGCACGCTATTTGGCAAGTGTAATCGGCAGTCCGATTTCTATAAAAAGCGTAACCGATTACTTAATCTCTTCTGGCAGAAAGATTTCCCCGAATACGGTTAGTGATTATGTAGAGGCTTTGACTGAATCATTTGTCTTTTACCCAGCTGAAAGATTTGATATTGTGGGGAAACAGCTTTTGAAAGCCAATAAAAAGCTGTATATGGTTGATCTGGGACTTCGCAATCATATTCTTCCAAGAAAACGGTATGATTTGGGCTTTTCCATTGAGAATATTGTATATTTCGAGCTTTTACGGCGAGGCTATAAGGTCAATATTGGAAAGTTTGGCTCAACTGAAGTGGACTTTGTCGCTCAGAAGCAAGGAATATTAACTTATTATCAGGTTACAGCTAATATGACTGCTGAGGAAACATTTGAACGAGAGATGCGTCCGCTACGGGGAATACAAGACAATTATGAGAAAATCGTCTTGACGCTTGATCGCTTCTCCCTCGGAAATTATGAAGGCATAAAAGTTGTGAATGTCATTGACTGGCTGCTGGGGATATAGTGGATTGTTGGGTTTTCCAAAAATCTTGTGGCAGAAAAGCTGAGCGCGTAAGCTCCAGTTATAATAAAATATGTATTGAGCGTCATCGTGGGAGAAACCTGCGATGGCGTTTTTTACGTTTTGAAGGATGATGCTGGGATGGCAATATGTTAAAAATTGAATAGCTATGCGCGCAGAAAGGGAAAAACTGTCAAGAGTTCAGCATATCGGGAGACGAGTTTGACCTGGCGGGAACAAGATGTTATAATTTTTATTAAAGAATACTTGTAAAGAAAAATTATAAACTTGTATTATACAAAATTTAGCTGAACGGGAGGTTGCTAGTGATGAATGTCAATTTACAGGAGATTATTAATAAATTACAAACAGCGAAGGGAGAGCTGCAAAAGCAGCAACGCTTCGCGCAGTTTGCTACAGGACTAGACAAGCTTATTTCTCATACCTCAGAGCCATTGATGCTTGTGGTCATGGGCTCTTTTTCTACGGGTAAGTCGTCATTTATTAATGCATTGCTGGGCGAAGAAATTGCGGCTGTGGAGGAAAAGCCGACGACGGCTGTTGTAACGAAGTTTTGCTATGGTCAGCAGGATAAGCTTTTGCTGCATTTCAGAGATGGTAAGGTGCAGTCTGCAACGCCTCAGGAATTTACTAGAATGACAGCTGTTAACAATGAAGAAAAGCTCAACGAGGTTCATGAAAAGCTGGATTATGTCGAACGCCAGATGCCGCTGGAAATCTTAAAGCAGGTCAGCATTATTGACAGTCCGGGACTAAATGATTTGAAGGAAAAGCGCTCTGAAGCAACGGAGCGTTTTGTCAGCAAGGCGGATACAGTGCTGTGGATGTTTTCTGTGGTACAGCTGGCAACGAGGGAAGAGATGGCGGCGATGGACAGGCTGACGCCACGCCTGAAACCGATTGCTGTTGTTAATAAGATGGATCTGCTGGACGAGGAAGAGGATAATCCGCAGGAGTTTTTAGCAAAGGCCAGACAGACATTAAATGGCAGAGTGCAGTACGTTGTAGGCATTTCTGCGAAGTATGAGCTGGAAGGAAAGAAGGAAAATAATACGCTAAAGCGGGAGATTGGTAATTTTGCCGAGTTGGAAAAGGCTGTAGCTGATTTGGTGCTGCCTCACCACGAGAAGTTTAAGCTGAACACACTGCTCGATGAGCTGGGTGCTTATTTTGCTGCGTTTAACAGGAAGTTTGCGCAGGCGAAGGCAGAGAACGAAGCTAAAAAGAGTGGAAGCTATGAAGAATATATGGAAAATGAACAAGCCTTTATGCAAACAGAAGATATTCTTATTGGTGTAACCAGCGGTATTTGGGATTACTGTGAGCGTGAAGCAGGGCGTAATAATGAGCTGGCCTTGTATTTATTAGGCGTGCTGTATGAGGGTGGCATTAGCGTGCTACAAGATACGGATAAGGCATTGCGATTTTATCAGAAAGCGGCAATGAAAAATCATCAGGATGCGATGATTAATTTGCATGCCTATTATAGTAATCATGGAAGTGATGCTGCTGCTAATTATTGGTTAAGAAAAATAGCTGAGCAAGGGTTGGCTGAGGCGCAGAATAATTTAGGTAATTGTTTATATAAAGGTAGTAGTTGCACTGTTGATAAAGTAGAGGCAGTCAAATGGTTTAAAAAGGCTGCGGAACAGGGTCATGCAAAAGCTCAAAATCACTTAGCTTATTGTTTAGTTAAAGGAATTGGTTGTGCAGAAAATAAAGCTGAAGCGTTCCAATGGTATAAGAAATCTGCGGAACAGGGTTATGCAAAAGCTCAATATAACTTAGCTTATTGTTTAGTTAAAGGAATTGGTTGTGCAGAAAATAAAGCTGAAGCGTTCCAATGGTATAAGAAATCTGCTGAACAGGGTTATGCAAAAGCTCAAATTAGCTTAGCTTCTTGTTTATTTTTAGGAATTGGTTGTACAGAAAATAAAGCTGAAGCGTTCCAATGGTTTAGAAAAGCTGCGGAACAGGGTCATGCAATAGCTCAATATACGGTAGGAAGATATCTAAGAGAAGGCTGGGGTGGTATAACGAAAAATCAAACTGAAGCGTTCCAATGGTATAAGAAAGCTGCTGAACAGGGTTTTGCAGAAGCTCAATATATGGTAGGAAGATATCTGACAGAAGGCTGGGGTGATGTAACGAAAAATCAAACCGAGGCGTTCCAATGGTTTAGGAAAGCTGCAGAACAGGGTCATGCAGAAGCTCAATATAACTTGGCTTATTGTTTAGATAAAGGGATTCGTTGTGCAGAAAATAAAGCTGAAGCGTTCCAATGGTATAAAAAGGCTGCAGAACAGGGTCATGCAAAAGCTCAATATAACTTAGCTTATTGTTTAGATAAAGGAATTGGTTGTGAAAAAAATAAAGCTGAAGCGTTCCAATGGTATAAGAAATCTGCTGAACAGGGCTAAGCTTCAAATATAACGCTGGTATAAAATCTCAATTCAGTAATATATAATAGAGGCTGGGACAAAACCACCCTCTCAAACTAAAGAAGGACTGGAATTTGAGTTTTTTCTCAAATTCCAGTCCTTTTACTTCGCGTAAAATTAAGCTGCAGCTGTATGCTGCATATATTTTCTTAAATTTACTGCCATCAAAGCCAAACCCATTTCTATTTTTGCTTTGAATTTTCCTCTTACCGTAAATCTGTTGAAACGCAAATTAGCCTTCAAGAATCCAAAGACTGGCTCTACATCAATTTTCCTTCTCTTGTAGATTTTACCAGTCTTATTGTCTGAAAGCTGTGCTCTAATATATTCTTTTTGCTGTTCCCATTTTACGTTTATACTTATTTTTCTGTTATTGCCTTCTTTGGCCTTGCAACACTGACTGCGGTATGGGCAATTACAACAATCTTCGCATTCGTATACTCTAAAGTTTCTCGCAAAGCCGTTCTTATCTTTTCTTTGGGAATTATATTTAAATATCAATTTTTTGCCGTTTGGACACGTATAGTAATCATCAGCATTATCATAATCCCAATTAGCGGTCTTGAAAGCATCTTTTTTATATATTCTTTCCTGCTCTTTCAGATACATGCCATAAGTAATTAACGGTGTCAGTTGTCTGTTTTCAATAATGTCGACATAGTTTTCCTCACTGCCATATCCAGCATCAGCTACAATATATTCCGGCAAAGAAAAATAACTGCTTTCAATAACATCTAGAAATGGTTTAAGTGTGCGAGTATCTGTAGGATTGGGAAATAAGTCATATGCAAGAGCGTATTGGCCTTCTGTTGCTATTTGTACGTTATAACCTGGCTTCAGCTGGCCGTTCTTCATATAATCTTCTTTCATACGCATAAAAGTAGCATCTGGATCTGTTTTGGAATAACTGTTTCTATTCTCCATAATAGTAAGTTGTCTGTCGTATTTTTGTTTTCGGGCAATATTATCTTTTAAGATTTTTCTGAGTTGCTTCGGACGTTTCCTTTTGTGCCTTATTCGTTTACGTTTTTCGACAGAATCAGATTCAGCTATTTCTTTGTCCATAACCTCAATAGCTGAATCAAGCTTTTCGACCACCTCAACCATCTCTTTTTCGTTAATCGTAGCTTCTTGCTCAAGCTCCATGGCAGGAATTATTTCCTGCTCAACCAATTCATCGTATATCCGTCTGGAATTTTCTATCAGACTTATACCATATTTTTCTACAGCCTTTTTCCATACAAAGCTGAATTTGTTGGCATTGGCTTCTATCTTTGTTCCGTCTATGAAAATAGCTTCATTGTTTATTATCTTTTCTTTTATAAGTTGGGCTCTGAACTGAATAAAACACTGACAAAGCAGTTCCTGCATGTCTTTGTTGCTTCTGAATCTGTTAATAGTGCGGTAGCTGGGTGAATATCCCTGAGCTAACCACATCATACGAATGCTGTCAGATAACAACGCTTCTATTTTTCTACCGGAAAATACCGACTGAGAGTAGGCACACAATAATATTTTGAGCATCATTCTCGGGTGATATGCCGGGCAGCCCGTTTCTTTGTAATATTTATCAAAGGCCTTTTTGGGAATACTTTCAACCAAATTGTTTACGTGCCTTGCGATATCGTTATCCTGAATTTTTATTTCTAAATTTAGAGGCAAAACCAGCTGATTTATGTTATAATTTTTGTACATGACGAGTTCCTTTCCTTGTTTTTGTTATTTTGTGGTGATTTAATTCTAACAGAAAAGCAACTCGTTGTGTACTTTTAGCACTAAAAAACCAGTGGAAATTTACCTGACGGTAAAACTCCACTGGTTTTTCTGTTTAAGGTTGGGTTTTGTCCCAGCCTCTTTTTAATGTTCAGGAGTGTTGTAAACACTTCTAAACACTTTAATTAAACTGAATTGGAGTGTATTACAATATGGATAACAGTTTGCAAATTGTCAATACTAATCGTGAAATGCAAGAGTGGGCAGACAAGATCCGTGCCTGTCGCAGTAGTAGCCTTTCTGTACGTGCATGGTGCCGAGAAAACAGTGTTCCTATATCGGCAAAAGAAGATTTTTAACAGAGTTTCAAGCAGAGAATATAGTTTTGTCGAGATTCCAGTTTCAGAGGAAACGTAAAAACTCCTTGTTCGCCAATACACCACGAGGAACGCAAGGCAGTGCAATTATCTACAACTTGGTAGAAAGCGCCAAGGAGAACCGCTTGGATCCATTTAAGTATTTAGTCCATGTTCTTACTAATGCCTGAATGCAGCGTAATTTTCAGGAAATAAAGATTTGTACCAGGACTACTATGTGGTTCTGATTTTTTTCATACACATTATATTTAACGCTTACCCCCTTTTTGCATTCTTCAAGCTAATATGATATAATAATTTGACGACTAATCTTTTCACGGTTGATTATCTGCATTTTTTAAGGAGTTGTAATGGTAGGACTTATTAGTGGTGTACGCAAGAACAGTTTGGCAGCGGACGCAGGCATCAAGGCCGGCGAAAAGCTGTGCAGCGTGGACGGCGTACAGGTTAAGGATATAATTGAATTGAGCTTCTATACCTCCGATTACGAGGTTGACTTGGAGATAGAGGCCACCGATGGCACACGCCGTCAGGTACATATAGAAAAATATCCGGATGAGGATCTTGGCTTGGAGTTTGATTCCGCAGTTTTTGACAGAGTTGCTACCTGCTACAATAACTGTGTTTTCTGCTTTGTCGACCAGATGATTCCCGGTATGCGTCCGGGTCTGTATGTGCGTGATGACGATTACCGTCTGTCCTTCTTATATGGTAACTTCATTACACTCACCAATATGAAGGATGAAGATTTTGAACGTATTATCCGCACGCATCTGACACCGCTGTATGTTTCGGTACACGCTACCGACCCGCAGGTGCGCTGCCAGATGATGCACAACCGTTTCGCCGGTCAGCTGATGGAGCGCTTGCAGCTTTTGTTCGATGCGGGCATTCAGGTGCATACGCAGATTGTGTGCTGTCCCGGTTATAACGATGGCGAGATTCTTGCCAAGAGCTTCCACGATTTGTACGCGCAGTATCCCAATGTACTGACGATGGCAGTTGTTCCCGTAGGTACTACTAAGCACCGCGAGCACTTAACGCAGCTTGCTACCTTTACGAAGAAGCAGGCCGCAGAGGTTGTGGAGCAGGTGACCGCATGGCAGGAGCGCTGCCGTAAGGAAACAGGCAAGACGTTTATCTACTTGGGTGATGAATTTTATCTGCTGGCGGAAAAGCCCTTTCCTCCTACCGAATGGTATGACGGCTTCCCGCAGCTGGAAAACGGCATCGGCCTTACTGCCAACTTTATGCTGGAGTGGGACGAGGCCTTAGCGCAGATGCAAAGCTTTCATCCTGCAGAGCCTGCGGTGATTCCCGTGGGTGAGGGTGCTTACCGTGTGCTGGAGCCTTTGATGGCGAAGCTGAACAGCCAGTTCGGTTCGGAGCATCGTTTTGTGCCTGTTCCTAACAGCTTTTTCGGCGGCAAGGTGAATGTTACCGGTCTTTTGACGGGCAGCGATATCTTGGCGAACGTTCAGGAGAAGAAGATTATTCTGCCGGATGTGGTTTTGAATAACGATAAGCTGTTTTTGGATGATATGTCGCTGGCGCAGTTCAAGGAGCGTTACCCCGGTAAGGTGGAAATTGCTAAGGGTGCGAAAGAGCTACTGCATTTATTATTGGAAAGATAGGTGAGGCGTATGCTGCAGGTTTATACAGGTACAGGCAAGGGTAAGACTACTGCCGCTTTAGGCGTAGCGCTGCGTGCCTCCGGTTATGGTATGAAGACTCTGATGCTTTCATTTTTGAAGGATGATCCTGAGTACGGCGAGGCGCGGGCTGCAAAGAATCTGCCCTGGTTTACGCTGCGGCAGGTGGGACGCGACGCCTTTGTTAATTTCCATAATCCCGATCCTGTTGATTTGAAGATGTGCCGTGACGGCTGGGAAGAGGCGAAGGAAGCTATCAGCTCGCACGCTGCGGACGTTATTATTCTTGATGAGCTGAATATTGTGCTTGCTACCAAAATGCTGCCGACGCAGGAGGTTGTTGATTTTCTGCGTGAGCATAAAAATAACGTTGAGGTTATTACTACTGGTAGAGGTGCACCGGAAGAGCTTATTAAAATTGCTGATCTTGTTACGGATATGAGCGAGGTTAAGCATTACTTCCATAAGGGAATTAGCTCTCGTAACGGCATCGACCATTGAGGTGTGCGTTATAGCACTCCATCTGTGTTACCCCCTTTAGTCGCTGACGCGACAGTCGCCCCAGGGCGCCCTCTCTTGCCCTTCGGGCAATTCACCTTGTCCCCCAAGGGGGAACCAAGAACATACTAATGAAGGCCAATTGAAAGCTATCCTTCTTGCCTGCCCCTTGGGGAAGGTGTCAGTGAGCGTAGCGAACTGACGGAAGGGGGATGCCCCATAAATATACAAAAAATTTTACATTTCTATGATAGACACTTATTAAAAAATTTATTATGATGAAGGAGATTTGATTATGGCTAAACCGATAGTTGCTATAGTTGGACGTCCTAACGTGGGCAAATCTACTCTTTTTAATATTTTTGCCAACAGCAGGATTTCCATTGTTGAGGATACACCGGGCGTTACCCGCGACCGTCTGTATGCTACCGCCGAATGGCTGGACCACGAGTTTATGATGGTTGATACCGGCGGTATCGAAATCATGAATGCCGATGCTATTGCTGTTTCTATCCGTCAGCAGGCACAGATTGCGATTAAGGAGGCGGACGTTATTCTGTTCGTCTGCGATGCGCGTGCAGGCATTACTACTGAGGATGCTGATGTTGCCCGTCTGCTGCGTCAGTCCAAGAAGCCGATTGTTCTGGCTGTTAATAAGGCGGATTCTCCGAAGCAGGAGATGAATATCTTTGAATTCTATAATCTGGGTATCGGTGACCCGATTGCTGTTTCCGCGTCCAACCATTTGGGCCTGGGTGATTTGCTGGATGCCGTTGTTGCCAAGTTCCCGTCCGATAAGATGGCAGGCGACCTGGAGGAGGAGGACGAAATCAAGGTTGCTTTGATTGGCCGTCCTAACGTGGGCAAGTCCTCTATTTTCAACGCACTGGTAGGCGAGGAGCGTTCTATCGTCAGTGATATTGCAGGCACTACCCGTGATGCGATTGATACTCCGGTAGTACGCAACGGTCAGAAGTACCTGTTCATTGATACAGCAGGCATGCGCCGCAAGGCTAAGGTTGACGAACCGATTGAAAAATACAGCGTTATGCGTTCTCTGCGCGCGGTTGACCGCAGTGACGTTGTGCTGATGGTTTTTGATGCCGTTGAGGGTGTTACCGAGCAGGATAAACGTATCGTCGGCTATGCTCATGAGGCAGGCAAGGCTGTTATTCTGGTTGTCAACAAGTGGGATTTGTACGAGAAGGACAATTCCTCCACTCTGCGTTACACCGAAACTCTGCGCAAGGAGCTTGTTTTCCTGCAGTATGCGCCGGTAGTTTTCGTTTCTGCCGTTACCAAGCAGCGTATTCACCGTCTGCCGGAGGTTATCTCCTATGTTGCCGAGCAGAACGCTATGCGTATCGCTACCAGTATTCTCAACCAGGTTATCGAGGACGCTGTGGCTATCAATCCGCCGCCGACCGAGAAAGGTAAGCGTCTTAAGATTCTTTATGTTACACAGGTCAAAATCAAACCGCCAACCTTTGTTATCTTTGTCAACGAACCGGAAATCATGCATTTCTCCTATCAGCGTTATCTGGAGAACAAGCTGCGTGAGGCCTTTGGCTTTGAAGGCACACCGATTCAGATGATTATCCGTGGCAAGAACGAGGATGAATAAATAAAAGTCAGGTGATTTGTTATGTTCAATGAGGTGGGTATATTACATTTTCTGCTGGGCTTTGTGCTCGGTCATGTCTGCGGCTCTGTTCCCAGCGGCTTGTGGCTGGTGCAGGCCTTTCACGGTATTGATATCCGTAATTACGGCAGCAAGAATATCGGCACGACGAACGTTTTCCGTATCGTCGGTCCCAAGACTGCGGTGCTGGTGCTGATTGCCGATGCCTTCAAGGGTATTCTTGCGGTTGGTATTATGAGCTATTTTTTCCACAATCCTCTGCTGGATGTGGTTACGGCTTTGGGCGCGCTTTTGGGACATAATTATTCGCTTTTTCTGGGCTTTAAGGGTGGCAAGGGCGTTGCAACCGCACTGGGCTTGTTGATTTTTATGATGCCTAAGGTTGCGGTGGCAAGCTTCGGTATCTGGCTGGTGTGCGTGCTTTTGACGCGCTATGTATCGCTTGGCTCCATTATGGCTGCCATCTTTACGCCGCCGCTGGCATGGTATCTGGGTTATCCCTCTGCCTATGTGATTTTTTCCGTGATTGCCGCTTTCTTTGTAGTTTTGCGCCACAAGGAAAATATCCATCGCCTGCTCACAGGCACCGAAAGCAAAATCAAACCGGGCAATGCCAAGGATCTGCAGAAATAAAATATCGCTTCTACGCTGATGTAGGCCAACGCTTACATCAGCTTTTTTCATATATTAAAGCAGGATTTTTCTTCTGCCTAAAGAATATAATAATACTACAAGTATTTTGCATGACTTGCAGTAAGCAAAATGCTGCAGGAGGGAGGAACTAAATTGCGATTAGCAAAGCTTTTATATACAGCTGCCTTTGTTTGCGGATTGCTGCTGCCCTTGGGTGCTTCGGCTGCAGGCATTACCAATTATCCGCCGCTGGTGAACCCGTCGCACTGGACGGAGCAGAACAAGAGCGGTGATACGGTTATTCTGGATGCGAAGGGTGTGGCAGCCTTCAACGCCAAGGTGCGTGCTGCTTCCCGCAGTATGCCTGACCTAGCCAATTATCCTGCGACGATGAGCGGTGATGCGCTCAAAACGAGGATTATGGATTATTCTATTCTTGACGATGACCTGTATCTGCATGGCAACAAGGTGAGCGAAAACTATAAGAATATCCTGCGCAAGCAGAGCAATGTCAGTGCTATTCCCAAAAGCGTGGGCGTGCAATATGCAGTGACGGTGCGCCGTACTGCGGTGCGTGCGCTGCCTACGGGCGAGGGCCTGTATTATTACGCGGGCGACAGGGATTTTGACGCGCTGCAGGAAACTATGCTGGACCCCGGCGAGCCTGTAGCTGTGCTGCACACCAGTGCCAACGGTTATTTTTACTACGTGCAGGCAGTAAATTACAGCGGTTGGGTGAGCAAGTATAATGTAGCTATGACCGATAAGAACACCTGGAGCAGCTTTGTAAAGCCGCAGAAGTTCCTGGTTGTTACCGATGCGGAATATAACCTGAAAACGGACGGCGAGCAGGTACTTTATCAGCAGGGTTCGCGCCTGCCGGTTGACAGTGTGCAGAGCGATACCTATACGGTGCTTGCTCCGGTGCGCACTAAAGCAGGCCTGCTGCAGAAGCAGAAGCTGCTGGTGCCGAAGGCTGCCTCTGCCGTGCATTACGGTTATTTGCCCTATACCAGCAATAATCTGCTGAGCTCCGCCTTCAAATTTTACGGCAAGCCTTATGGCTGGGGCGGTTTGAAGAACAGCGTGGACTGCTCGAGCCTGGTGTTCAATGCTTACCGCACTGTAGGCATTGTGCTGCCGCGTAACGCCGACCAGCAGGAGCTGACCGCAGGCACGAAGAAAAAGCTGAGCGGCAGTTCACAGGAACGTGCCGCTGTTATCAGCAGGCTGATGCCGGGTGCAGCACTTTATATGGATGGCCATTGCCTGATGTATATCGGCAATATCAACCAGACACCATACACGATTCATGCGCTGGGCTCTTATTTTTCCAAGGGCCGCCTGATGCGCGAGATGAAGGTGCTGGTGAGCGATTTGTCGTTGCAGCGCTCCAGCGGCAATACGATGCTTAACGAATTGCAGACTGCAATAGAATATAAATAATGATAGGAGAGTTCAGGAAATGTTAAACCAAATTCAATGTACCGCAGCGGAGTTCAACGCTGCAGCCTATAATGACGCGGACAGTATTGTCCTCTTTCTGTGCAAGGAATGTGCGGCGGCTATCGACAAGCTGGAGCTGCCGGAGGCAGCAGCCAAGGCGGCAATTGCGTACACCGCGCAGCACGATGATATTTATGACGCAGGCAGCGTAACCACACTGGTGCTGCCGCAGGGTGAAGGTCTGCTGACACTGCTTTTGGCAGGCTGCGGCGAAGGCAAGGATTGTAAGCCGAACAATTTCCGTAAGGCTGCCGGCGCTGCTGCCCGCGCTTTGCATAAGGCTAAGGCGCAAAAGGCTGTACTGGCTGCGCCTATCCTGCTGAACGCCGAACGCAGCAAAAACCTGCAAGCGCTCGTCGAAGGCCTGTACCTCGGCGCGTACACCTTCAACCGCTTCAAGAGCGAAGCAAAGCAGGCACCGCTGTGCGAGGCTGCCGTGCTGAGCGCTGTGCCGGAGGCAGCGGCAATCATTACCGCTGCGGAAATCTCTGCTGAAGCAGTGTGCTATGCACGCGATTTAGTGAATAACCCGGGCAACGTGGTAACACCGCAGACCATGGCCGAAGATGCCCTGAAGCTGGGGCAGGAATTGCCGTTGGAAATTACCATTATGGACGAAACCTTGATGGAAGCAAGAGGCATGCATGCACTGCTGGCAGTAGGTCAGGGCAGTCATAACCCTCCGTGCCTCGTTGCCTTGCGCTACAACGGCAACGGTGACGCTCCCTATACAGCCTTCGTAGGCAAGGGCATCACCTTCGACAGCGGCGGTATTTCCATTAAGCCTGATGACAACATGGGCGAGATGAAGGACGATATGACAGGTGCGGGCGCTGTGCTCGGCGCTATGCGTGCCATCGCACGTTTGGGCCTGAAATGCAACGTTATCGGCGTGTTGGCCTGCGCGGAGAATATGCCTGACGGCAAGGCGCAACGCCCCGGCGATATCGTACGTGCAGCCAACGGCAAGACCATCGAGGTTGTTTCCACCGATGCTGAAGGACGCATGGTACTGGCGGACGCAGTCTGGTATGCCTGCCAAATGGGAGCAAAGAAGGTTGTTGATATAGCAACGCTGACCGGTGCGGTAATTATCGCTCTGGGCAACGAAACCAGCGGTATTGTGGCCAATGATGACGAGCTGGTGGAGCAGATTAAGCTGGCAGGACGCATGGCCGGTGAAAACTACTGGCAGCTGCCTTCTTTGCCCGAATGCAAGGAGGCCATCAAGAGCGACGTTGCGGACCTGCTCAACAGCGCAGGACGTGCCGGAGGCTGCATCACCGGCGGTCTGTTCATCGGTGAATTCGTCGACAAGGATATTCCGTGGGCGCATCTGGATATCGGCGGCACCTCCACCGCTACCAAGACGGAGGGCTTCAAGGTTAAGGGCGGTACTGCCTTTGGCACTATGACGCTTATCAAGCTGGCAGGTATGCTGTAATGGCTGCACAGCTTGTTGATTTACATTTGCACAGCACCTTCAGCGACGGACGCTACACGCCGACCATGCTAGTGGACGAGGCCGTGGCTAAAGGCATAGGCGTAATCGCCATCACCGACCATGATTCGTGGAATGGTATGGCAGAGGCGTGCGAGGCGGCGAAACGCTACGGCGGACGCATCCGCGTCCTCACCGGCGTGGAGCTGGGAACGCAGTACGAGGATGATGCCGTGCATATTTTAGGTTATCACGTTTCCATGGACTGTGAAGCGCTGCATAATAAAATGGACGAAATGCGCTATGCGCGCGAGCACCGTTTATATGCCATGCTGGAGAAGCTGGAAAAGTTAGGCTACCATGTGGAGGTAGAGGCCTGCGACCCCAAGAACAGGGCAGTGGGCCGTCCGCATGTGGCCAAGGCACTGGTGGCCAAGGGCTATTTTGCTACCGTGCAGGAGGTTTTCGACGCACTGCTGCACCGCGGCGGACCGGCGTATGTGCCGCAGCCCAAGCTTTCTCCGCATGAGGCAGTGGCGCTGATTCACGAGGCAGGCGGTATCGCTGTGCTGGCACATCCCTCGGAGCTGGTGGATAAAACTCTGCCCGAGCGATTGCTTGCTGCAGAGCCTTTTGACGGCATCGAGGTGTGGCACCCCAGCGCGGATGCACGGGCGCAGGCCCATTGGCTGGCGCTGGCGAAGGAGCATGGACTGCTGGTGAGCGGCGGCAGTGACTTTCACGGAATCCCTGACCGTTTCCCCACAAAGCTGGGAATCTGGCAGGTGCAATATGATGATGTTAAGGGTGTAATAGAATGGAAGTAGTTGCTTTTGTAGGACCCAGCGGCACAGGCAAGAGCCACCATGCCATCGGCGTGGCCTTTGACAACCGTTGTGACGCTATTATTGACGACGGCCTGCTGATTAAGGGTACCAAAATCCTGGCAGGCACCTCCGCCAAGAACGAAGACAACAGAATACAGGCCGTAAAGCGTGCCATCTTCACTGACGAAGGACACGCGCAGGCGGTGCGTGAGGCGCTGGCGACCAACAACATTCATCGTCTGCTGATTATTGCTACCTCGGACAATATGATCAACAAGATTATAGGCAGGCTGAAGCTGGATAAGCCGGTCAAGACGGTGTATATCAACCAGATTGCCAGCAAGGCCGAAATCAAGAAGGCCCGTCATGCGCGTCTGCAGGAGGGCAAGCATATCGTGCCGGTGCCGACGATTGAGCTGAAGCCTCATTTCACAGGCTATTTTGCCGATTTGCCCTATAATATTTTTTCCAGCCAGCGCAAGCAGGAGAAGGATGCGGACCGTTCTATCGTGCGTCCTTCGTTCAGCTTTTACGGCAAGCTGCTGATTTCCGACAGTGCGCTGGAGGATATCATCAAAATTATCGGGCGCAAGCTGGAGGGCGTGGAGCGCATCACATCGATTAAGGTGCGCCGCCGCAGCGACAACAGCAAGGGCATTGTTATCAGCGTAGAGGTTGTGCTGTATTACGGCGTCAAGCTCTTTGCCGTTACCAAGCAGTTCCAGGCGAAGATTAAGGAAAAAATTGAGTATATGACAGCTATGAAGGTGAATAACGTGAATGTTTCCATCCGCAGCTTGGCTGTGAAGAAGTGAATAGAGCAGCTGTATGCTTTGAATACTTTAGGATGCACAAATCCCCCGCAGGGTTGCAAGGGTGCTCATAAGACAGTAATTCTAAAAATTACGATTATGGCATCTGTCAGGCAGGATTGGGAACGGAATAACGGGTATCTGGTGAAAGCCAGATACCCGTTATTTTTTTGCCGTCACGAAAAGCAATAGATTTATTCACAGCTTTCAGGTATAATTGCCTTAAATCAATCCTATCCCATCCATTCCGAGATTTTTTTCTAAATTGCAATAAGAAGTTGCACACTTTTTGAAAATTAAGATGCATAGATCTTATCCAACTCAAAGTCAAACAGTTCATCTGGAGTTTTATATCCCAGAATCTTCCTTGGAAGTGAATTACACCAATCAGCGATAAACATAATATCTTCGTAGCTATAATTGTCCATCCTCTTTCCTTTTCGGATGAATCTTCTGAGCAAACCATTATGGCGCTCATTACTGCCTCTTTCCCAAGAACTGTAAGGATGTGCGAAGTATATTTTTATAGAAGTGTCATTCTCTATTTGCGAGAGTTCTGCAAACTCGCTTCCATTATCGCTAGTAATTGTCTTAAACACCTGACTGAATTTAGTACCATAGTATTCCTTTAGGTAAGCAATGCCTTCGTTAACAGCAAAGGATGTTTTACTAGTTATTTTCAGTGCGATATACTTGCGTGTTATACGTTCCACAAGAGTCAACACCACGTTGTCACTCTTGCTTTTACTTCCTATAACAGTATCTATTTCCCAATGACCGAATTCATTGCGTTCATCCACATTAGAATCCCTCTCGTCTATGCTGCGACCCATATGCTTCAGATTTTTCTTTATGCTGCGGGTTGTTCTACGTCTTCTTACCTTTAATGGAAGGTCAATGTTGCGCAATCTAAGCAGCATGGAATCTACATAGTTATAGAGAGTCTTTACGCACACAATTTCTTTGAGAGGAAATAGATGATTGTCTAGGGCATAGCCATGGCAGGCATCCAAAGACCAGTGTTCTTGCAATACTTTTCGAACAGTCCAAGTAACAAAATTACTTGTAAGAAATCTTTTAGACTTGCAAATACTGTTGCTATGGCTAGCAATATAGGCACGTTGAGCACGAGCAGCTCCATATCTACCGGTATGAGGATGAGCACCACGCTTGAGTTCATTCCTGATAGTATTTGGAGCACAGTTAAAATACTTTGCCAGCTGACGAAGAGAATACTGTTTAGAGCTGTCAGACAGAATTCCTTGTAATTCCCTGCGGTCTCCTAAAGAAAAGTGTTTACCTTTTTGATGATTTGTGATATCTTTGGTGTAGTCCATTGTGATTACTCCTTAGTTAGTTTTTGTGTAGCAACTTAATCTTAACACAAAGGTATCACAATGGACTATTTTTTATTCAATTTTTCAGGTGTGCAATTTCATTATACAATGAGCCTCCGAGATTTTTTCAAAAAATCTCAAAAAATTTTGGAAACATTGGAACAATACAGCCGTTCTCATGCTATATATAGTAGAGGGCTATTTCAAAACGATTGGAGGTGACGCTTATGGAGAAGCGGAAAAGCCCGAAAGGATTTATTGTTGTGCTGCCCGGTGAGATCATCGAGCTACGATCTGCCCCGTTGCCCTATGAGGTGCTACGGACGGACAAATATGACCACATCGTATGTGATGATATGTTCAAGCTGCTTGTGTGGGACTGCTGCGCATGGAGCGCATGGCAGTTTTTCCAAGTGAGAGATCGCAAGGGTAATTATCGTGATATTCCCGGTACATGGACGCAGTACACAGGATATTTTCCTTTGTGGCGTTTGTCATATAGCATTATCCCTTACATCCGCATGAAGTTTGAGCAGAATGGGCTTGGATTCCAAAAACTTTACAACATCCCGCAGGGCGTGGAAGTGCCGTGGCTGATCTATCAGCAATCTGATCGGCAATGTCACCGACATGGTGATTGCGGAGCAGGAATGGCAGCCGATGATCGATGCCATCTGGGAAAATCGCACCGTGGAGGACTATGAAACCACCAGCAGCACCGTCAAGACCGATTTCATGCAGAAGTGGCATTACAACCGTTCCGGCAAGCCGATTTCTCTGGATGAAATGATGGAGAATGAGGACGGCGATATTTTCGATGTAGCAGACCCCCGCAGCGATTTTGAGAACTCGGTCATTTCTGAAATGCAGATCGCTACCTTTGCAGAAAGCACTATCACAGAGAAAGACCGAGAGATATTGAAGCTGCGTATGGAGGGCTACACCGAGCAGGAGATCGCAGACAAGGTTGGCTATAAAACCGCCAGTGCAGTCCATAAGCGAATCGCCAAGATCGCAGACGCTTATGAGGATTATGTGACAGCGGAATATCAGAAGTATTTGTATAAGTAAACAGAGACAGAAGCGGCAGCAGTTACCGACATGGTGACTGCTGCTTTTTCATGCAGGAAAGGAGTTTTTCTAAATTGCAATAAGAAGTTGCACACTTTTTGAAAATTAAGATGCATAGATCTTATCCAACTCAAAGTCAAACAGTTCATCTGGAGTTTTATATCCCAGAATCTTCCTTGGAAGTGAATTACACCAATCAGCGATAAACATAATATCTTCGTAGCTATAATTGTCCATCCTCTTTCCTTTTCGGATGAATCTTCTGAGCAAACCATTATGGCGCTCATTACTGCCTCTTTCCCAAGAACTGTAAGGATGTGCGAAGTATATTTTTATAGAAGTGTCATTCTCTATTTGCGAGAGTTCTGCAAACTCGCTTCCATTATCGCTAGTAATTGTCTTAAACACCTGACTGAATTTAGTACCATAGTATTCCTTTAGGTAAGCAATGCCTTCGTTAACAGCAAAGGATGTTTTACTAGTTATTTTCAGTGCGATATACTTGCGTGTTATACGTTCCACAAGAGTCAACACCACGTTGTCACTCTTGCTTTTACTTCCTATAACAGTATCTATTTCCCAATGACCGAATTCATTGCGTTCATCCACATTAGAATCCCTCTCGTCTATGCTGCGACCCATATGCTTCAGATTTTTCTTTATGCTGCGGGTTGTTCTACGTCTTCTTACCTTTAATGGAAGGTCAATGTTGCGCAATCTAAGCAGCATGGAATCTACATAGTTATAGAGAGTCTTTACGCACACAATTTCTTTGAGAGGAAATAGATGATTGTCTAGGGCATAGCCATGGCAGGCATCCAAAGACCAGTGTTCTTGCAATACTTTTCGAACAGTCCAAGTAACAAAATTACTTGTAAGAAATCTTTTAGACTTGCAAATACTGTTGCTATGGCTAGCAATATAGGCACGTTGAGCACGAGCAGCTCCATATCTACCGGTATGAGGATGAGCACCACGCTTGAGTTCATTCCTGATAGTATTTGGAGCACAGTTAAAATACTTTGCCAGCTGACGAAGAGAATACTGTTTAGAGCTGTCAGACAGAATTCCTTGTAATTCCCTGCGGTCTCCTAAAGAAAAGTGTTTACCTTTTTGATGATTTGTGATATCTTTGGTGTAGTCCATTGTGATTACTCCTTAGTTAGTTTTTGTGTAGCAACTTAATCTTAACACAAAGGTATCACAATGGACTATTTTTTATTCAATTTTTCAGGTGTGCAATTTCATTATACAATGAGCCGAAAAGAAAAAAATAATGGATTTGGTGAACGCTAACAAAGATACTATTTACGCAGATTGCAGAGAGCAGGCTGCTTACGAAGAAGATGAAGACTATGAGGAGTAAAACACTAAAACCGAGCACTCACTAACGTGGGTGCTTTTTATTTTCCGGCATGCGAAGGTATACCGTTTTTTCTATGTTCAAAATCAGGAATAAAATCCTAATTTTATATAAAAAATGCTAAAATTTGGATTCCATTCCAAACTTTTAGGGAAAATAGAGAAAACTTGGAATGCGTTCCAAGTTTTCTTGCGTTTATAACAGGTTTGCTTTACAATATAAGTAAGAGGTGATAACTATGCAGCTTATTCCAAGAAAAGAATATCTTGACTGGTTATGTCGCTGGCAGGATAAACAAATCATAAAAGTAGTATCCGGTGTACGCCGTTGCGGAAAATCAACCATGTTTACGCTGTTTAAACAGAACTTGCTTAAGCGGGGGGTAGATGAAAAACAAATTATCAGCATCAACTTTGAAGCAATGGAATTTGAAGCCTTACGGGATTATCATACTTTGTATCAATATATAAATGACCACCTGCAGCAGGAATGCAAAAACTATATTTTTTTAGATGAGGTACAGCATTGCACGGAATATCAAAAAGCTGTCGACAGCCTGTTCATTAAAGATAATTGCGATATATATCTTACAGGTTCCAACGCTTATTTTATGTCCGGAGAGCTGGCAACCGTTCTTTCCGGCAGATACGTTGAACTAAAGATGCTGCCGCTGTCATTTAAAGAATTTGTATCTTCTTTTGCTCCGGAAAATGTTGACATAAGCATACAGGAAAAGTTTAATTTATACCTGAATTATGGTTCCTTTCCTTTTCTGGCACGTTACAATAGCTTTGACAGTGATGCTTATAATTATCTGCGTGATGTATATAATACAATTATTCTCAATGATATAGTAAAACGTCTGAAGATTACTGATGTGAACGCATTAGATAAGGTAACAAAATTTATCGCTGATAATATCGGTAATATTGTTTCTATAAACAAAATTGCGAATACCTTAAAATCCGGTGGCAAGAGTATAGACAACAAGACTGTTGAGAAGTATTTGCAGGGGTTGGTAGATGCTTTGTTTTTATATAAAGCTCCGCGCTTTAACATCAAAGGAAAGCAACTACTTACCAATCTGCCTAAATATTATATTGTTGATATTGGTATGCGCAATATCCTGATACGTAATAAAGAAAGCGATATAGGTCATATCATAGAAAATCTTGCCTATCTGGAGCTGATGCGACGCGGTTATGATGTATACGTGGGGGATATTGATAAAGGTGAGGTTGACTTTGTAGCCATTAAAAACAACCAGACAGAATATTACCAGATATCCGCTACTACGTTAAACCCTGATACATTAGCAAGAGAGTTGGCACCGCTACAAAGCGTACAGGATAATTATCCAAAATATCTTTTGACACTTGACGAGCTTTTTGGCGAAGCTAATTATAATGGAATACAAAAGAAAAACCTGATAAAATGGTTGCTTGAATGAGAGATATAAAAAGCTTGCCTCCAAGCTGACAGCATAAAAACTTCTTCCATATATACTATAAATTTCATCCGTTCTTCACAGCAGCTTGTGCCTTGCACTTCGCTGCTGTTTTTTTATGCGCCCCGATATGCTATAATATATAGTGTATAATTAGCTTTACTGCAATGAGCGTTACAGCCTCAGCGGAATAAATTCCGCTGAGGCCTGCAGCGCTTCTTCGCAAGCAATAAGGAGTGATAAGCATGGAGATAAAATCTGTCGCACTTTTAGGAGCAGGAGCCGTAGGCTCTTATATAATCTGGGGACTGAGCAAGCTCCCCGATATCAGATTCGGCATTATCGCCGAAGGCAGCCGTGCTGCGCGTTTGCGTGACGAGGGCTGCAGCATCAACAACGTAACCTACCATCCGCAGGTGTGGAGCCCGCAGGAAGCCAAGGGCGTAGATCTGTTGATTGTCGCTTTGAAATACGGCGCTCTGCCCGGCGCACTGGCAAGCATCCGCGAGGCAGTTGGCCCTAATACCACTGTCATGAGCCTGATGAACGGCGTGGACAGTGAGAAAATTATTGCCGGCGCTATCGACAGCAAGCAGATTCTGCCTGCACTGATCAAGATTGCATCGCGCCACGATGGCAACGGTGTGCGCTTCAACCCGGAAAAGACTATCGGTATTGTTTTCGGCGAAGCGCAGGCACCGTTTGAGAGTGAGCGTGTGCTGGCGATTGAAGCGCTTATGCGCAGCGCCGATATCCATATCCGCCATACGGATTGCATTAATGAAGAAATCTGGTGCAAGTTCCGCCTGAACGTCTGCAACAATCTGCCGCAGGCTGTTATTGGGGCAGGTCTTGGCTGCTACCGGGACAGTGAGCATATGCGTGCGATTAAGGAAGGACTGCGCCGTGAACTGGAGGACATCGCCGCCGCCAAGGGCATTGATATGAGCAAATGTCCCGCAAGCTCCGGTCGTGGCAGCGCCGTTCCGCCATCCGTGCGCTATTCTACGCTGCAGGATCTGGACGCAGGCAGACACACTGAGATTGATATGTTCTCCGGTGCTCTGATGGCGATGGGCAAGGAGCTGGGGATTCCCACACCCTACAACGAATATACCTATCATATTATCAAAGCGTTGGAGGAAAAGAACGACGGTCTGTTCGATTACTCCGGCCAAAACAAAGAAAATACATGCGCGCGTTGAGTGCGCATTAAAGGAGGCAGAAAGCAGATGAAGAATTTGCTGACGATTGCCGGCAGTGATTCCAGCGGTGGCGCGGGAATTCAGGCCGATTTAAAGACCTTTGCCGCTCACGGTACCTTCGGTATGAGCGTCATTACCGCCGTTACGGCACAAAACACCTGTGGTGTTACCGCAGTACAAAATATTGACTGTGATATCGTAGAAGCGCAGATTGCTGCCATTTTTGATGATATCCATGTGGACGCAGTAAAAATAGGCATGGTATCGCAGCCGGAGATTATCCGCACGATTGCCGCCTGCCTGCGCCGTTATCAGCCACGCATTATCGTGGTGGACCCGGTAATGATTTCCAAAAGCGGTTATCCGCTGCTGGCACCGGAGGCCTGCGAAACGCTGATTAAGGAGCTGCTGCCGTTGGCTACGCTGGTTACGCCCAACCTGCCGGAAGCAGAGGCAATTACCGGCATGCAGGTTACGGAAAAGGCGCAGATGCGCGCCGTAGCGGAAAAAATTATTACTCTGGGAGCGAAGGCTGTGCTCGTAAAAGGCGGTCATTTGAGCGATACAGCGGATGATTTGCTCTTTGACGGCAGCACGGAAACGTGGTTCCCCGGCAAGCGCATCCCTACGAAAAATACTCATGGCACAGGCTGCACGCTTTCGAGCAGTCTGGCGGCAAATCTGGCCAAGGGGTTGGTGCTGCCTGAGGCAGTACGCACCTCCAAGGCCTACGTTACCGAAGCCATCGAGCATGGCATTGAACTAGGTAGCGGCTGCGGACCGACGCATCATTTTGTTGATTTATACAGAAAGGCTGGTATCTTAGACTAATGGACTTAAAAAATACTTTTGGCGAGCTGGTTGACAAGCTGCGTAAGGCAAGACCTGTCATCCACGAAATTACTAATTACGTTACGGCGGAAAGCTGTGCAGATGCTGCACTGGCAGCAGGTGCTTCTCCTGTAATGGCTGATGAGCCGGAGGAAGTTATCGAAATTACTGCCGGTGCCGACGCACTGGTGCTGAATCTTGGTACGCTGAGCTTCAATAAGCAAATTGCTATGGAGCGTGCGGCGCAGGCGGCCAAAACCAAGGGCATCCCCGTAGTGCTGGACCCCGTGGGCGTAATGGCTTCTACCGTACGTCTGAACTTCGCGCTGAAGCTGCTGAACGCAGGCTATATTGACATCGTGCGCGGCAACCACAGCGAATGCCAGGCGCTGCTGCTGGGTGCAACCGGCGGCCGTGGCGTGGACAATATGGAGCAGGGCACCGAAGAGGGCGAAGCACTGCGCACCGCTAAGGATGCTGCTGCCAAATTCGGCTGCGTGTTTGCTGTCACCGGCCCGATAGACAACATCAGCAACGGCAAGCAGGCTGTTGTACTGAACAACGGTCACCCGCTAATGCAGGATATCACCGGCAGCGGCTGCATGACTACTACCTTAGTTGCCTGCTGCGCCGCTATTACCAAGGATATGCTCGTTGCGGCAGCACTGGGCGTAGTAATCATGGGCCAGAGCGCCGAGCTGGCTGCCAACTTCCTCGAGAAGAAGGACGGCCCCGGCATGTTCAAGGTACGCCTGATTGACGCCATTTACCATGTAACTACGAAGTGGAATCTAGTAAATCTTAAGCCGGAGGAAAAGGTGTCCTGATGAAAGCACAGCCTGATTACAGTATTTATCTGGTTACGGACGATGGCTGCCTGCAGGGAAGGACGCTTATTGACTGCGTGCGTGAGGCGCTCGAAGGCGGCGTGACGCTGGTGCAGTACCGTGCCAAGACAGCATCCAGCGCGGAAATGTACGCCGAAGCGCTGCAGCTGAAAGCACTGTGCGACAGCTTTAATGTGCCGCTGATTATCAACGACCGTCTGGATATCGCCATGGCGGTGGGGGCAGCAGGTGTACACCTGGGGCAGGACGACCTTCCCTGCGCTGCGGCGCGCAAGATTCTGGGCGAGGATTATCTCATCGGCGTTTCGGCGCACAATCCGGCAGAGGCTAAAGCGGCGCTGCAAAACGGTGCGGATTACCTTGGCTGCGGCGCTGTCTTCGGCACTGCTACCAAGGCAGACGTGCAAAAGCTTGGTACTGATGGTTTAGCTGCTATCTGCAGGGAGAAGGGACTGCCTGTTGTCGGCATCGGCGGCGTAACTGCGGACAATTACCGCGAGGTGCTCGCGGTAGGCGCTGACGGCGCAGCCATAGTCAGCGGCATACTGGCGCAGTCAGATATCCGCGCTACGGTAAAAGCGATTGCTAAGGTAAGCCAAGAGTTTGCCAAATAACAAGCGTTATCACAAACATCCTGTTCAATAAAATTATGGTCATCTTTCATGGTGGCCATTTTTGCATTATGGCCGATTTTCCGAATTATTTTTAGTTAAAACTGAAAAATGTTCACTAATATGCCTATATTTATCGCTATCCATATTGGATAAAACGCCGAAGTGTGTTAAAATAGAAACATAAATAGCAAGTATTCACCTCGAAAAAATTACATTGGAGGCCGTGTATATGAGTAACATTAGAAGACTTTTTGTAGAAAAGAAGGATGCCTTTGCTGTCGAAGCACATGGCTTGCTTGCAGATCTGCGCAACAACCTTGGTATGAGCAATCTTACCGGTATGCGTATCGTTAACCGCTATGACGTGATGGGCCTGAGCGATGAGGAATTCGCTATGGCTAAACAGCTGGTGCTGTCCGAGCCGCCTGTCGATAATGTCGTAGAAGAGGAGCTGCCGCTGGCTGCAGGCGAGGCTGCCTTCGCCGTAGAGCTGCTGCCCGGTCAATACGACCAGCGTGAGGATTTTGCCGAACAATGTATCCAGCTGATTACCCAAAAGGAGCGCCCGATGGTTGCTGCTGCTAAGGTATATGTGCTGGAAGGCAAGCTGACTGCGGAAGAAGTCGAAAAAATCAAGGCTTACTGCATCAACCCGATTGAAGCGCGTGAGGCTGAGCAGGCTAAACCCGAAACCCTCATCAGCACCTGCGAGGAGCCGGAAAAGGTTAAATCCGTTACCGGTTTCCTGACCATGTCCAAAGAAGAAGCGGAAGCACTGCGCCAATCCATGGGCCTGGCTATGAGCCTGGACGACCTGCTGTGGTGCCAGAAATACTTCAACGAAGAACACCGCGAGCCTACTATTACCGAAATCCGTGTGCTGGATACCTACTGGTCCGACCACTGCCGTCATACCACCTTCATGACTCAGATTGAAGATGTAGATATCGTTCCCGGCACCTTTACCCAGCCTGTACAAGAGGCTTATGACAAATACATGGCTGCCCGTGACGAGGTTTACGGTGAAGACACCGAGCGTCCGGTAACCCTGATGGACATTGCCGTAATCGGCATGAAGAAGCTGCGCAAGGAAGGCAAGCTAGCTGACCTTGACCAGTCAGAAGAAATCAATGCATGCTCTATCGTTGTGCCTATCGAAATCGACGGCAAGACTGAAGAGTGGCTGGTAATGTTCAAAAACGAAACCCATAACCATCCGACCGAAATCGAACCGTTCGGCGGCGCTGCAACCTGCCTCGGCGGTGCAATCCGCGACCCGCTGTCCGGCCGTTCCTATGTATATCAGGCTATGCGTGTAACCGGCAGTGCTGACCCGCGCACCCCAATCAGCGAAACCCTGCCCGGCAAGCTGCCTCAGCGCAAGATTACCATCGGCGCAGCTGCAGGCTACAGCTCCTACGGCAACCAGATCGGTCTGGCAACCGGCCATGTACAGGAATACTATCATGATAAATTTGTTGCGAAGCGTATGGAAATCGGCGGCGTAATCGGCGCTGCTCCCCGTAGCGCAGTTCGCCGTGAGCGTCCCGCTGCCGGCGATATTGTAGTGCTGCTGGGCGGCAAAACCGGTCGTGACGGCTGCGGCGGTGCAACCGGTTCCTCTAAGGAGCACACCGTTGACTCCCTCATGAGCTGTGGCGCAGAGGTACAGAAGGGTAATCCTCCAACCGAACGCAAAATCCAACGTTTGTTCCGCAACCCTGCCGTAACCGCAATGATCAAACGCTGCAACGACTTCGGTGCAGGCGGTGTATCCGTTGCTATCGGCGAGCTGACCGACGGTCTTGTTATTGACCTAGATAAGGTTCCCAAGAAATATGAAGGCCTGGACGGCACCGAGCTGGCTATCTCCGAATCTCAGGAGCGTATGGCTGTTGTTATCGCTGCCGCTGACCGCGACGCCTTCATCAAATATGCTGACGAAGAAAACCTGGAAGCAACTGTTGTTGCCGACGTTACCGAAGAACCGCGCCTGGTTATGTTCTGGCGTGGCGATAAAATTGTTGACCTGTCCCGCGCTTTCCTCGATACCAACGGCGTTGCACAACACACCAATATCGTAGTAAGCGAAGAAAAAGAGGACAACGTATTCGAGCAGGTTCCTGCCGAAGTAACCTCCGCTGCTGACCTTGAAGCTGCATGGCTGGCTAACCTAGGCCGTCTGAATGTCTGCAGCGAAAAGGGCCTGTCCGAGCGTTTTGACAGCACCATCGGCCGTGGCACCGTAATGATGCCGTTCGGCGGCAAAACCCAGCTCACTCCGAGCGAGGGTATGGTAGGCCGCATCCCCGTACTGCACGGCAACACCACCGCAGCAAGCGTAATGGCCTGCGGCTACAACCCGAACGTTGCTTGCTGGAGCCCGTTCCATGGCGCTATGTACGCTGTAACCGAATCCGTAGTTCGTGCCGTAGCTCTGGGTGCTGACCCCGCTAAGCTGCGCCTGACTCTGCAGGAGTACTTCCCGAAACTGCATGATGCCAACAGCTGGGGCCAGCCGTTCAGCGCACTGCTGGGCGCCTTCACCACACTTGATGCTCTGGACCTGCCGGCAATCGGCGGCAAGGACAGCATGAGCGGTACCTTCATGGATAAAACCGTTCCGCCGACACTCGTTTCCTTCGCAGTAGGCGTAATCGACGGCAACAAGGCTGTATCTGCCGACTTCAAGGCAGCAGGCGACAAGGTAATCTTCCTGTCCTGCCCGCGCAATAGTGCAGAAGTACTGGACTTTGCAGTGCTGAAGGAAAACCTGACCGCTGTACACAAGGCTATGGAAGCAGGCAAGATTGCTGCTGCTGCCGCTGTTAAAGAGGGCGGCGTAGCTGCACTGGTAACCACCATGAGCCTGGGCAACGAGCTTGGCTTTGAATTTATCAAACCGTTCCACGATACCGACAGCCTCTTCACTCTGCAGCCAGGCGGCATGGTCCTCGAGCTGGCAGCCGGCGTAGAACCGGAAGAGCTGTTCGAAGGTCTGGATTACATGCTGCTCGGCCACACTACTGCCGAAGCAGGCATCACCATCAACGACACCAAGATTGACGCTGAGAAAGCCTTTGCCGCATACCGCGAGCCGCTGCTGGGCATCTTCCCGGACGGCACTCCGAAGGCAGAAGAGCCTGCTGACATCGCTATGCCGCTGTACAAGAGCGAGCTGACTTTGACCGCTCCGGTGAATATCGCCAAACCGCGCGTATTCATCCCCGTATTCCCCGGCAACAACTGCGAATACGACAGCGCCCGTGCTTTTGAAGCTGCAGGTGCCGAAGCTAACACCTTCATCGTGCGCAACCTTACCGCTGCTGCTATCGAAGAATCCGTAGAAGCAATGGTTAAATATATCAACAACTCCCAGATTGTGATGATTCCAGGTGGCTTCAGCGCCGGTGACGAGCCTGACGGCAGCGGCAAGTTCATCGCTACCATGTTCCGCAACCCGCGCATCAAGGAAGCAATCAGCGACCTCTTGGAAAACCGCGATGGCCTGATGCTGGGTATCTGCAACGGCTTCCAGGCATTGATTAAGCTCGGCCTCGTTCCGTACGGCGATATCCGCGATATGACCAGCGATGCACCGACACTGACCTTCAACAACATCGGCCGTCATATTTCCCAGATTGTTACCACCAGAGTTGTTTCCAACAAATCTCCGTGGTTCAGCCTGTGCGAACCAGGCGAAGAGCATGCTGTTGCCGTATCCCACGGCGAAGGCCGCTTCTACGCTCCGGAAAGCACTATCAAAGAGCTGTTCGCTAACGGCCAGGTTGCTACCCAGTATGTAAATGCTCAGGGCGTACCGACCATGAACACTCCGTTCAACCCGAACGGCAGCCTGTATGCTATCGAAGGCATCACCAGCCCCGACGGACGTATCCTCGGCAAGATGGGCCACAGCGAGCGTTTTGCTCCGGGCCTGTTCCGCAACATTGCGGGCGACAAGGATCAGAAGATTTTCCTGTCCGGCGTAAGCTACTTCAAATAAGCTGAGGCTTAAAACTGACACAATAAAACGCTCTGCTGACCGCAAGGTTGGCAGAGCGTTTCTGTATATGTTTATATGTATATTATTGCTGTCGCAGAAAACCGTACAAACGCAGGCCGGGCATGATATGTACCTAGTTTTCTGGACACCGCTAAAAATTTGAATAATTATATTTACATCATGGATGCTTCTCTGAATTTAGAGGGAGGCATCCATTTTGTTTTAGCTTGAATTCTTTTGTTGTTATAATAATCGATGTACTCAGCTATAGCGTTTGAAAAAGATTCAAACGAAGGGTAATCTTTTTCAAATCCGTAGAACATCTCGTTTTTTAATCTGCCAAAGAAAGTTTCCATAATACAGTTGTCATAGCAGTTACCTTTCCTAGACATTGATTGAATGATTCCGTGCTTTTGCAATTCATTCCTATAAAATGCATGCTGATATTGCCATCCTTGATCTGAGTGCATAATAAGACCTTTTACAGAAGGAAAACCTTTAAATGCCTTTTTCAGCATGTCCTTTATTTGCGCCATATCTGGATGTAGAGAAAGATTGTAAGAGATTATTTCATTGCTGTTCATATCCAAAATCGGAGAAAGATAACATTTGCCCCAAGGCAGATTGAACTGCGATACATCGGTTGTCCACTTTTGCAAAGGTTTTTCGGTATTGAAATCTCGATTGATGATATTATCAGCAACTTTGCCAACATCGCCTTTATAGGAGTGGTATTTTTCCTTGGGACATTTTCCAAACAAGGTAAGCTGATTCATGATTCGTTGGACACGCTTGTGATTTACTCGAAAACCTCGATTCAGAAGCTCCTTATGTACGCGCCTTACACCATATCGCTTTTTGTTCTCGTTGAAGATAACAATAATTTCGGATGATAAGTCGGCATTTCGTTCGCTAACTTTATCTGTCTTGCTAAGCTCGTAATAGTACGTTGAACGCGACAGTCCAATCGCATCCAGCAAATAATTCAGTTTGTAACCTTCTTCACGCAGTTTTTGGACGAGCGCAGCTTTTTCGCCTTGAGTTGCGCTGCGCATCTCTCTTCTCTCAAGGCAATCTCTTTTTTTACAATAGCAATCTCCGCTCTCAAGCGCTCATTTTCTGCTCTGAGCAGAATCATTTCTTCTCGTTCTGATGGAGTAAGTTCTGCCGGCTCTATTTTTTTCTTCATTTCAGGCTCCTTGGGTGGTCGTCCTTTTCGTTGTGCGACCAATCCCTGATACCCTTTAATTTTATAGCATCTAACCCACTGATACAAGAGTCCAGCGTTAATTCCTGCAGAAATAGCTGTTTCCTTATTTGACGCACCAGCTAATACTTTGGCTACAAGTTCATATTTCTCTTCTGCTGACCAAGTTTTTCTCTGATTTTTATGTCTTAATGCTTCTGGACCACATTTATCTTCTATCCGAACCCAAACTCGGATTGTATTGTGGAAATTTTTTTCTGTTATATCTTTAGGCGTTTCAGGCCATTTACCTTGTCGATATAATTCTACACACTGTCTTTTGAACTTATAGCTGTATTTCATTAAAATACCCCCAATACTGGGTGTCCAGTATTGGGGGTACATATCAGCAAGCCTTTGCGCGTGTACGGTTTTTGTTATGATGTACGGTTTAGACGATTATGCTATAATATACATATAACAAATGAGTGGAGGCGTATACAATGCTAGGTGCAATTATTGGCGATATTGTCGGTTCACGTTTTGAATGGGATAATTACAAAGCGAAGGATTTTGAGTTTTTTACTAATGACTGCTTTTTCACAGATGACAGCGTAATGTCTTTGGCGTTATGTGAGGCGCTTTTGGAGAGCAAGCCTGATTTCAGCGATTTGCGCGAGCAGGCTGTAGCAAAAATGCGTGCTTTTGGTGAGGCATATCCTGATGCCGGTTATGGCAGAACCTTTTCCTGCTGGCTTTATTTTGACGACCCGCAGCCTTATAACAGCTATGGCAATGGTTCGGCAATGCGCGTGAGCGGTGTTGTTTATGCTACGAATACCCTAGAGCAGGTAAAACAGCTTTCGCTGATGGTGACGGACGTGACGCACAACCATCCGGAAGGCATCAAGGGAGCGGAGGCAACTGCTGTGGCAGCATTTATGGCCAAGCAGGGCGCAACTATGCAAGCCATCAGGGATTATATTAATGCCAACTATTATCCTATGGACTTCACGCTCGACGGTATCCGCGATTCCTATATGTTCAACGAAACCTGCCAGAATACCGTACCGCAGGCATTGATGGCCTTCTTTGAGTCGACAAGCTATGAAGATGCTATCCGTAATGCTATTTCTATCGGCGGTGACAGCGACACACTGGCAGCAATCACCGGTGCGGTAGCAGAATGCTACTACGGCATACCACAAAAACTACGGGAGCAGGGTATGAGCTATCTGGACGAAAGACTGCTTGGTGTATTGCGCGCTTTTGAAGCAAAGTATCCGCCGAAGGTTGCGGAGTTATAAGTGCAACACAAAAACCGTACAGCCCCAAAGCCTTATGCAGCAAGGGGTTGTACGGTTTTGTACGGTTTGTACGGTTTTTAGTGAGCGCTCAGCCCTTATAGAAAAAATAGCTGATGACTGCTACCTGCAGAAAGAAAATGAGCGGTACGCCGAAGATAAACTTCAAATGCTGTGTCTTATGGCGGAAAAGCTGCATGGCGATAAATGCGCCTGCGCTGCCGCCGAGCGCTGCCAAAAACAGCAGCACTATTTCCGGCACACGCCAGCTGTGCAGCTTGGCGAAGGCTTTATCTGCACCGTAGACGACAAAGGCGGTGCAGTTGATGAAGATCAGGTAATAATATAAAAAACTGTGCATGGTTCATACCCTCACTTTCTCCTGTTCAGCTGAAGCTTTACTCCAGCAGCTTGGCGATATCCGGCAGGGGAGCGACGCTGCGCTTTAAAATGCCGTGCATATAGGCAATAGCAATGCCGTAGTTGGTCATGGGGACGTTCTGCGCTGCAGCACATTCGCTGCGGCTTTGCATTTCGCGTTCGTTGAGCATGCAGCCACCGCAATGCACTACAAGTTTATATTGTGACAAATCCTCAGGGAATTCCGTGCCGCTGCTGAAGCAGAATTCAGGCTCCGCTTTGGTGAAGCTGCGAATCCAGCCGGGAAGCTTTACTGTGCCGATGTCCTGACATTGGCGGTGGTGTGTGCAGCCCTCGCTGATGAGTATCTTATCGCCATCCTGCACTGTATCGAGCACACGCACTGCCTTCACGGCTGCGCTGAGCGTGCCCTTGTAGCGCGCCATGAGGATGGAGAAGGAGATGAGCGGAATGGTGGGCGGCACAATTTTGCTGACTACGCCGAAGGCTTGGCTGTCGGTTACAACGAGCTTGGGCGGGAAGGCGAGGCGTGCCAGTGCTTCCGCCAGTTCGCTTTCCTGCACAGTTACGGTAATGCCCTTGTTGTCGAGCACGTTGCGCAGTACCTGCTGCTGCGGCAGTATCAATCTGCCCTTGGGGGCGGCGCTGTCAATCGGCGTTACGAGCACTACGATGTCGCAGGGCTTAATCAAATCGCCAAGCAGCTGGCGTTCTACCTCACGCGGGCGCAAAGCAGCGATAGCCTCCTTCAGCTCGTTGATGTTACGGTTGGTGATGGCGCTGACAAGGAAGCATTGCTTAGTGAGCTTCATGGCCTCCATAGTGAGCAGTGCCTGGCGCATTTCGTCTAACAGTTCTACTTTGTTCAGCACAAGGATGGAGGGCAGTTTTTTCGCCTGCAGCTGCTGCCACAGTGCTTTATCCGCTTCGCTGAGGCCAACACTGGCATCTACTACGAGCAGAGCGATGTCGCACTTATTCAGCACCTGCTGAGCCTTGGCGATGCGCTGCGCGCCCAGCTCGCCTTCATCGTCGAGGCCGGGGGTATCGATAATCATTACGGGGCCGAGGGGCAAAAGCTCCATAGCCTTATATACAGGGTCGGTAGTGGTGCCCTTTTGTTCGCTGACAATGGCAAGCTCCTGACTGGTGATAGCGTTGATTAGGCTAGACTTGCCGGCATTACGCTTGCCGAAGATACCGATGTGGATACGCTCGGCAGCGGGAGTTGTATTCAATGACATAGTGGGTTCTCCTTTTTATGTAGATGAAATTGTGATAATCACATGGTATATCAAAGCTAAGATTTATGAATATGGGAATGGAATGTCGCGTAAGGAATAAAAATTACAGCGAATGAGTGTCTGGAACCACAGAAGGGGCGCAATGTCTGAGCGCTATGCAAACTCATATTGCAGAATCTCTTGGCTTCGCGCGAGTTTTGCGCCGCTTCGTCTTGGTTCCACACGAAATGAGTGGCCGTAATTTTTCCTGCCTGAAGGGACATTTTGTTTCCCGTAGTAAGTATTCTTGCTGATAGCCATATTTCCTGCATTAGGATAGCAAAAAAGGCTGCAGCACTTTCGCACTGCAACCTCATTGTTGCAAATTATTTTACAAGCTCCATTTTGGGGTTAGGATTGTATTTACGGCCGGCCTTAGCGCAGTCCTTGCCATCAACCTTAACGATATCCGCAGTATAGTTGATGTTGCCGTCGAAGAAGGAAGAACCTACTGCATAGGTATCAACAGGCACGCCCATTTCCTCAAAGGCTGCTACGCGCTCAGCGTCAAAGCCGCCGGAGGCGATAATCTTAACGTGGTTGAAGCCCTCGGCATCCAGCGCACGGCGAACGTTGCAAACCAGCTCCTTGCAAACACCGGTCGGCTTAAAGGTACCAATCTGAGTCCACAGGCTCTTGTCAACCATGCTGCCGGAGGTATCCAGACGCACACCTGCGAGCTTTTTGCCCAGCTTGCGGGCCACAGCCAGAGAAGTGTTTACGCAGTCGTTGTCAAAATCAACCAGAGCGATACGTGCGATAGACGGATCAACATATTTATCGAATGCTTCGGTAGCAGCGACAGTGTCACCCTTGTAGGAAGCAATCAATGCATGGGGGATAGTACCCAAACCCTTGCCGCCTGCTGCCAGAGCATTGGCATCGGTAGAGAAGCCGTGGATGCCGCCAACCAAAGCTGCATAGCCGTCGGATTCCTGAGTCTGGTAAATATCATAACGTGCAGGGAAGAAAAGCACCGGCTTGCCGTTGGCAGCCTTCACTACGCGGCGAACATTTGTAGCAATGCGGCTCTGGCGTGCCAGAATACCCAGATAGATGGTTTCCAGATGCGCAAAGTCGGCATAATCGCCTTCGATAGTCATAACGGTTTCCCACTCGTCAACCTCTTCGCCGTCACGCAGGGAATGAATTTCGATAGTTTCCGGATGGAAAGCGCATTGACGGATCAGAGCAATGACCTCGTCGGTACCGCAAACAACAACATGGTCACGGGCGAACACCTGCATCAGCACACGCGGATGATAATTATCACCGTTTAAGATTTCTTCGGAACGCATAAAATATGCGTCAGTATAATAACCTTCTTTAATTTTTTCTACAGGAAAGCTAAAGCTTTCAACAGGTCTTCTTGTAGTCATTTGATGAGCCTCCCAAAAATTTCTCACGAATTTTACTCTTTGCGAGAACATTAACTATTGATTGTAGTTAAAAATATGATACAATATAAAGGCTATGATAGCAAGCTTTTTTCGCAAAAAAATTCCGATTAGCTATATTTCCGATACAATATAGATGGTGATACATATGCACGAAACACGAAAAAAATATACTGTGCTCCTGCTTTCGGCACCCATAGGCTCGGGACACAGGCTGGCAGCCGAAGCGCTGGAGCAAGCCTTAGCCGACCGTCCGGAGGTTGAGGTCATCCACGGCAACATCTTCGACTTCTTCCCGCAGTTTCTGGGCAAGGTCTTTCTCGGCACCTACCTGTGGATTTTAAAATGCTGCCCCTGGCTTTATAAGCTGGCCTACAGCTGGGGCAACAAGCAGGGCGGCTCTTTATGGATGCGTGAGCTTTTAAACCGCCTGTTGGCGTGGTTAGGAGGCAGCTACCTGCGCAGCGTACAGCCTGATGCGGTAATCGCTACGCACGCTACACCCGCAGGCATCATCGGCTATTACAAAAAGCAGCATCCCAAGCTTTGGCTCGGTGCTGTAGTGACCGACTTTACGATTCACCGCTGGTGGGTTTGCGACGGTGTGGATACCTATTTTATCGCCGACGAGCTGCTGCGTGACAAGCTCGCTACCGATGCCGACATTCAGGCTACGGGCATTCCCGTGCGTCAGCAGTTTATGATTAAGCATGACAAGCAGAAATGCCGCGAGTTCTTCGGCTGGGACGAAACCGAACGCGTCTGCCTGCTGATGGGCGGGGGCGAGGGCCTGCTGCCGATGGCCGAGATAATCACGGCACTGCAGCGCGCCGCTCTGAAAAACCTGCGCGTTGTTGCTGTCACAGGCCACAACGAAGCGTTAGCGGCACATCTGCAAGCCAAATACGGCGCTACTGCCGAAATCTACGGCTTCCGCGAGGACGTACCACAGCTCATGGCCGGCGCTGATATGATTATCACCAAGGCCGGCGGTTTAACCTCTGCCGAGGTGCTGGCGAGCGGACTGGACCTTTTAATCTACAAGCCGCTGCCGGGGCAGGAGGAGGGCAACGCAGCTTTCCTGCAGCAGTATTGCGGCGCTCTGGTAGCACGTTCTACCGACGAGCTGGTGCAGCACATCAAAAACAGCACGGTAAGCCCGCGTGAGGCAGCAGCCTGCAGTGAGCACGCACATCCTTTGGCAGCACAGCAGATTGTCGACTACGTTATGCAAAGACTGCAAAAATAATTTTCGGACTCCTTCGGATGAGGGAGTCCTTTTGTTGTATATAGGCCGATGTTTGGGCCTTTTCGTGAAGAATTTGCCCCGCATTTGGCTGACAATTTCTTCTATTGTATAATTAATTTACTTGACCAATACGAATTTCATCATTATAATGTAAGAAAATCGCATATTATGAAGGCTGTGGCATGTAGTTCCGCTCTGACTGCATAATCATGTATTTATTACAGGAGGAGTGTGACCTTATGGATACCACCTTATACCTTGCCGCTGTCTGCGCTGTTGTCCCCGGTCTGGGACGCAGCAGAATACCTGATCTGATTAACGCTCTGGGCAGTGCCCGCGCTGTTTTTGAAGCGAGTGCCGCCACGCTTACGGCAACCGGCCTCTGTACGCCGCGAGCAGTGCAAAGCTTTATCAGCAACCGTGATGCGCGTCTGCCGCAAAGGCTGGATTACTTCTGCCGTCACAACGGCGTGCAGATACTGGCCTATACCGACGCTGCCTATCCGCAGAGCCTGCAGCAATTAAGCGACAAGCCCTTAGTTTTGTACGTCAAGGGCAAGCTGCCGCAGGCAAATTATGCTTTGGCCATCGTCGGCTCACGACGCTGCAGCGAATACGGCGTGCGTGCCGCAGGCTACTTTGCCAAGACGATGACGCGCGAAGGCATACCGATCATCAGCGGCGGTGCCAAGGGCATCGACACGGCGGCACACGAGGCCTGCCTGCAGGCCGGAGGTACGACGGTGGCAGTATTAGGCTGCGGGTTGGATATTGTCTATCCGCCCGAAAACGCCAAGCTGTTCGCCCGCATTACCGAGCATGGAGCACTGGTAACGGAATATCCGCCGGGAGTTCCGCCAGCAGCGGCAAATTTTCCTGCGCGCAACCGTATCATCGTTGGTCTGTCGCAGGCCGTACTGGTAGCAGAGGCAGGCAAGCGCAGCGGCGCTGTAATTACGGCGAATATCGCTGCCGACGAGGGACGTGAGGTATACTGCGTACCGGGGAATATTTTCGACGGCGGCAGCATAGGCTGTCATGAGCTTATCCGTACCGGTGCCAAGCTGGTAGATATGCCACAGGATATTTTAGACGATAAAAGAAGTTGGCAGCAGGCGATGAACCGCTGCATAACCCAGCCGAGTATATTTGATTGTGCGCCGCAGGAACCAAAGCCTGCGCCCGCACCTGTCACAACGGAATTAGGAGCGAAGCTGCTTGCGCTTTTGCAGGCAGGAGCGCTTTCTTTAGAAAAGCTGACGGAGCAGAGCGGAGCCGCTTTTGCTGCCGTGAGCATGGAGCTGCTTGACCTGCAGGCCGCCGGACTGGTGGCGACAGACCAGGCGCAGCGTTACTACCGAAAGTAGGAGGAACATAAATGGCAAAGACTCTGGTTATCGTGGAATCACCTACGAAATCCAAGACTATCGAAAAATTTTTAGGCAAAAACTATACTGTAAAGGCTTCTATGGGACACTTGCGCGACCTGCCGAAAAGCACCCTAGGTGTAACCTTTCTGCCGGACGAGGAGCATGCAAACGAATTTGAGCCGAAATATATCAATATCCGCGGTAAAGGCGATTTAATCAAAGCGCTGAAAACAGAAGCAAAAAAAGCCGACAAAGTTTTACTGGCAACTGACCCTGACCGCGAGGGTGAAGCAATCAGCTGGCATCTGGCTTTTATTCTGGGCATCGACCCGACATCTGCCTGCCGCATTGAATTTCATGAGATTACCGCTGCCGCTGTCAAGGACGCTATCAAGCATCCGCGCTGCATTGACATGGATATGGTTGATGCACAGCAGGCACGCCGCATTTTAGACCGCATCGTAGGCTATCAGCTGAGCCCGCTGCTGTGGCGCAAAATCCGCAAGGGTCTGAGCGCCGGCCGCGTACAATCCGTTGCTACCAAAATCGTTGCTGACCGCGACCGTGAAATCGAAGATTTCGTACCGGTAGAATACTGGACGTTAAGCGCCAAGCTGCGTGAAGGCAGCAAGGGACAGCTCTTTGAAGCGGAAGCAGTAAAATACAAAGGCAAAAAGCTGGAGCTACACAATGAGGCAGAGGCCAGAGCAGCGGAAGAAGCGCTGTCCAAGGCCGATTACATCGTGAGCGACGCAGTAAAGAAGGAACGCAAGCGTCACCCCGTACCGCCGTTTACTACCTCCAGCATGCAGCAGGAGGCCAACAAAAAGCTCAACTTCAGCGCCAAAAAGACCATGATGCTCGCACAGCAGCTTTATGAAGGCGTATCCCTGGGCAAAACTTCCGTCGGCCTGATTACCTACATGAGAACCGACTCCGTGCGTCTGGCAGAGGTTGCCATTGCCGAAATCCGCGACTATATCAAGCAAAACATCGGCAGCGAATTCTGCCCGGCGAAGGAAAACCATTACAGCACCAAAAAGAACGCTCAGGACGCACATGAGGCGATTCGTCCGACCAGCGTCATGCGTACCCCGGCCGAGATGCAGAAGTACCTCACCAATGACCAGCTGAAGCTGTATACGCTCATCTGGAACCGCGTTGTTGCCAGTCAGATGACGGACGCTGTTTATGATGTTACCACCCTGACGATTGATGCCGCCGACTACCAACTGCGTGCAACAGGCTCCGTACTGAAATTCCCGGGCTTCTTGCAGCTGCACAGCAAATATGACGATAAAGAAAAGGACTCCAAGGTTCCTTACGTTGAACCCGGCAGCAAGCTGCTGCTTTACAAGCTCATGCCGGCAGAGCAGCACTTCACCGAGCCGCCTGCGCACTTCACCGAAGCAACGCTTATCAAAGAGCTGGAGGAGAAGGGCATCGGCCGCCCCAGCACATTTGCACCTACCATCGTTACACTGCTTACACGCGGTTACGTTGTCAAAGAGGCCAAAAAGCTGCTCGTTACCGAGCTTGGCATTATGACCGTAGATATGCTCACCGAATATTTCAAGGGACTCATCAACATCGGCTTCACCGCCCAGATGGAGGAAAAGCTGGATGAGGTTGCCGAGAAGAAGCACACCAAGGACGAAGTTCTCAGCGAATTCTATGGTCCCTTCAAAAAGGATCTGGACCACGCAGGCGTGGCTATTCCTATTGTCGAAATCCCGCTGGAGGTCTCCGACGTTCCCTGCGACAAGTGCAACGACGGCACCATGATGGTTATCCGCGAGGGACGCTTCGGCAAGTTCCTGGCTTGCCCCAACTTCCCCAAATGCCGCAATACCAAACCCATTCTGCACCCGATTGGTGTAAAATGTCCTAAGTGCGGCGCCGATATCCTCGAACGCAAGAGCAAAACCGGTAAGGTATTCTATGGCTGCGAAAAATATCCCGAGTGCGATTACACCACCTGGGATAAACCGCTTAACGAAAAATGCCCGGACTGCGGCGCTATGATGGTAGAGCACGTTGAACGCAACGGCAGCAAGCGCAAGTTCTGCAGTAACCCGGAATGCTCCAAGGCAAGACCGGTATATGCTTCCAAAACCGCTGCAGCAAAGACTACGGAAGCTAAAACCACCGCAACCAAGAAAACTACGGCGGCTAAAAAGACTACCGCTAAGAAAACTACTGCTACCAAAACCACTGCAGCAAAAAAGACTACAGCTACTAAAGCTACTACCGCTAAAAAAACCGCTACTGCAAAGAAAACAACCGTAACGAAAAAAACTACTACAACTAAGAAAGGCAGCAACGAATAAATGACTATCTCTCCTGTACATGTAATCGGTGCGGGTCTGGCAGGCTGCGAAGCCGTTACCCAGCTCACGCGTCACGGTATCCCTGTAATCCTGCACGAAATGCGTCCCGTAAAAAGTGACGGAGCACATAAAACCGCATATTTTGCCGAGCTTGTATGCAGCAACTCCCTGCGCGCAGCCAACATTGAAAACGCTGTCGGCCTGCTGAAGGAAGAAATGCGCCGTTTAGGCTCCCTCATCATGCAAAAAGCTGATGAGCATCAGGTGCCTGCCGGCGGCGCTCTGGCTGTTGACCGCGACGGCTTTGCCGCTGCCGTAACCGAAGCAGTGAAGGCCAATCCGCTCGTTACCGTTATCCACGAAGAAGTGACCGATCTTGAAAGCCTCGAAGGCACTGTCATCGTAGCCAGCGGCCCGCTGACCAGCGACGCGCTTTTCGCCGATATCAAAAAGCTGCTGCAGGCTGATTATCTGCACTTCTTTGATGCGGCAGCACCGATTGTTACCGCCGATTCCCTGGACTACGACAAGGTTTACCGTGCGTCCCGCTACGACAAGGGCGGCGCCGACTACCTCAACTGCCCCTTCTACACAAAGGAGGAATACGTTGCCTTCTGGGAAGCTCTCTGCAATGCGGAAAGCGCTCCCGTTAAGGATTTTGAGCATGATGTATTTGAAGCCTGCATGCCTATCGAGGAAATGGCTGCAAGAGGCGAGGACACCATGCGCTTCGGTCCGCTGAAGCCTGTAGGGCTCATTGACCCGCGCAACGGCAAAGAAGCCTACGCAGTAGTACAGCTGCGTCAGGATAACGCCGCTGCCTCCCTTTATAATCTGGTAGGCTTCCAGACACACCTCAAATGGCCGGAGCAAAGACGTGTTTTCGGCATGATTCCCGGTCTGGAGAACGCAGAGTTCGTCCGTTTCGGCGTAATGCACAAAAACACCTACCTGAATTCGCCGCAGCTTTTGGATAAGCACTTCAACCTGCGCAATAACAAGCGCTTCTACTTTGCCGGACAGATGACAGGCGTAGAAGGCTACGTTGAATCGGCAGCCTCCGGACTGATGGCCGGTTTAGCTGCTGCCAGAGCGGTATTGGAGCTGCCGGAGGTAGAATTGCCCGAGGTAACTGCGCACGGAGCATTGGCCAACTACATCAGTAACCCGGCGATAGAAAACTTCCAGCCGATGAACATCAACTTCGGTCTCATTCCGCCGCTCACTGTACGCATCCGCAAGAAGAGAGAAAAGAACGCTCAGATTGCAGCACGCGCTTTGGAAGCATTGGACGGCTTTCTGCCTGCACTTAAAACTGAACAGGCGTAAATTTTCGCCTGTTATCTCTGAAATATGCTGAAAAAGCCAAAAATATTTTTAGAGAAAGACAATATGTGTCCTCCCTCTATGGTAAAATTTGCTTATAGCTAGTGGCAAAACGTTTGCTTAAGAGAATGATTGTGCTATAATTAGCTTAAAGAGATTTTCTTGCAGCAACCGCTTTGCAAATTTCATGGCAGGGAGGAACTAATAATGACAGATTTACGCATCGCAAAGGATCGTTTGCTCTATATGTATTCGCGCCTGGTAGACGGCAAAATGCTCTACAAGAAGGAGGAGGCCCAACGCTTCGGCTGCTCCTTACGCTCTATTCAGCGCGACATAGAAGACCTGCGGTCCTTTTTACATGAGCAGAACGAAGCATCAGGCCTGGTGCAGGATTTGGTCTACAACCAAAAGCTCGGCGCTTACCAGCTTGTACCGCCATCACGCAATCTGCTGTCCAACGAGGAGGTTTTCGCCACGCTCAAAATACTGCTCGAAAGCAGGGCGTTCACCAAAAAGGAGCTGTATCCGATTCTTGATAAGCTGATTGACTGCTGTATCCCGAAAACGGAGCAGCAGCGTGTGAGCGAGCTTATAGGCAATGAAAAGCTGCTTTATGTAGAACCGCAGCACAAGGATAAGTTCCTGAAGAAGATGTGGGAGCTTAGCGGCGCTGTGCATGAGCATCTGGAAATAATCATTAACTACCGCCGTACCGACGGCGTTCTGGTGCAGCGCAGACTGCAGCCCGTAGGCATCATGTTCTCCGAATTTTACTTTTATCTGGCAGGCTTCATTGTGCCCAAGGAGAAGGAGGAGCTCAAATTCGAGATAGAAAACGATCCCTTCCCGACTATCTACCGCATCGACAGAATCAACAGCTTTACCGTCACCGAAACGCATTTCGCCGTTCCGTATTCCAAGCGCTTTGAGGAGGGCGAGTTCCGCAAGCGCATCCAGTTTATGTACGGCGGCCATCTGCAGCGCCTGCGCTTCCTGTTTAAAGGCGGCAGCTACGAGTACATTCTTGACCGCCTGCCGACCGCCAAGGTGGTAGAGGAGGGCGAAAACGGTACGCTTATCGAAGCGGAGGTTTTCGGCAAAGGCATTGATATCTGGCTGAAAAGCCAGGGCGAGCTGATTGAGGTTATTTCCAGACAGGAGATACCGGTAAACTAAGCGCAAAATTCATTTTCGCAAAAAATATCTAAAAATTTCTCAAAAAATTTTTTAGGATAGCCAATTTCTGGCTATCCTATTTTTTATAATAAGATTATGCTAAGACATAACGCAAAAGCAAAACTGATTGCCGGCACGTTTTTCAGGAATGCACCTGTATTTACTTTGGCAAGCGGTATCAAGGCAGTCTTCGCACTTTTTTTACATGAAGAAATGCCGGAAATACTGTAAGCTATAATCAGTAACTCAAACTTCGCACACGGAAAACATCCCGTATGCCTTGATAAATCAGCTTGAACTGAATGTCGAAAGCCATTCACGCACACTTCTGTGCACGCAGACGACTCATCCAAAGAGCGGGCAGATCGTTCAGGAATCGTTCCAAGAGCGATTCGACCAGCAAGACTTCTGACGGATATTCTGCCCGAAGCTGCTCCGCAAACTCCTGCAACACGAGGCGAAGCGCTTCCATGTACTTCAAGTCCGGAAGCTCATCAAGCCCCAGATAGAAGAGCTCGCCGAGGCTTCGCCCATCCGTGTTCTCACGTTCCTCGACAGCCAGGAGCATATATCGTGTGCAGACGACGGCGACATGCGCCGTCATCGCATCGTAGGAGACGGAACGACAATCCTTGCCGAGCCGCAGGTAGGACTTGCACGCTTTGAAGAACACCTCGATGCCCCAGCGCTTCCCGTAGAGCTGGATGACTTCTTCCTCCGAAAGCGAGAGGTCTGTCGTGACGAGGACGAGATAATCCTTCCGCTTGTTGCGGTTCCGCACGAAGACCAATCGCACAGGCACGAGGGATTCTCCCTGTTTCGTCGCGACAGCATCGACGGACAGGAGGTAACGCGAGCGTCCGCGGCGTTTCTTGTGTTCCTTGTAGATGGCCTTGACGTTCGAGATCTTCCCTTCGCAGGGGTAGCGCACCTTCTTGCTCTTCTTTGCCATAGCGGTGACGTCATAGCCGAGGTCATGGATGGCTTTCAGCGACGACGGCGAGCAGAACCATGTGTCGAAGAGGACGTACTGCGCGGGGATTCCTGTCGCCTTGACCTCCTGCAACAAATTGAGGACGACGGCTGGCGCTTCCATCTGCGCGAGCTTGCGCTGCTTTCCGCCGTTGCTTCTTGCATCGACGGATGCGCTGGCCTCATTGAGCCGGTTCTTTTCCTTCGAGGTTGAAAGAAGGCAGAACGTGAGTGGCAGGAACGTGTTCCCGTCCGTCCAGCCGAGGACGAGCAAGCGGAAGCCCTTCGTATAGCGGCGGCTCACATGGTCGTAGACGTTCGCCAAGAGTTCCACGCGCTTGGAACGCGAGCGGCTGAAGAGCGAATCGTCGACGACGATGGCACAACGCCGGCCGGCATCCGTCAGCGGCTTGATGGTTTCGTTGATGATCCGCGCCGCAAGAAGCAGCGTGAACTTGCGCCAGTTCGTGTGGCAGGAGTTCAAGAAGCGGTAAGCCGTGTCCTTGCCGAACGGCAGCGAATCCTCGTGAAGTCGGCGCTGCATATAGAGCGAGCGGTTCTCGAAGATGATGCTTACGAGCACGAGGAAAACGAGAATGGAGGAAAATCCTTTGAGCTTGCAAGCGTTGGCCGCGCGCAGAATCTGGCCGACATGATAACGACGGAAGAACGCCGAAGTTTTCTTCGAGATGGATTCCATCTGCTGGGTGGTTTGTGATATACTTTTCATAGCATGAGCCTCCGGTGCTTGGTATGTTTTTGAGCCAACATAATTATACCAAACTGGCAAGACTCATGCTATTTTTCTGTTTACAAAGCCTGGACTTTCAAGGGGTGCAGGGGATTTTTACCTGCGAAGTTTGAGTTAATTATACTAAATTGGTGCAGTTCATGCTATTTATTTTGCTACAAACATAGATTTCACAAGGCTTTACGGGTGCTCAGCACCTGCGAAGTTTGAGTCAGTAAGAAGTAGAGGAGTGGATGATATATGTATTGCGAAAAGTATGTAGAAATGGGCAGAAAAATACGTTATTACAGAATCATGCAGGAGCTGGGGCAGGGGATGCTCGCAGAGCAGATAGGCATTACTCCGCAGTATTTGAGCAAAATCGAGCACGGCAGCGCGCGCCCGAGTATGGACCTGGTATTCCGCATCGCCGATAAGCTGCAGGTGAAGGTGTCGCACCTGCTGGAGTCCTGCTGATACTTTATTTTTCCTCCTTTTTGTGGTACAATACCCATGTAATTGCTTCTGCTCGAGGCAATTAACAGCGTGACTGCCCCAAGGCAGCATACATGTAAGGAGGCAATTTAATATGAACGAGCAAAACAGCGTTTTAAACATCATTGGCAAGGTAAGCGGATTTTTATCCAAGTACATCGCCGTCGTGATTTTAATCACCTCTGCGGTTGCTTTCACCCATACGCAAAAATTCATGTGGATTCCGCAGTATACCGCTCTCTTCCTAGGCACGGCAATGTTCGGCATGGGCCTGACCATCAAGCGCGAGGACTTCCAAATCGTCTTTTCCCGACCTAAGGAGGTTATTTCCGGCTGTATCCTGCAATACACCATCATGCCATTGGCAGCCTATTTTCTGGCTGTAGTGATGAATCTTGATACTGATATCGCTCTGGGCGTTATCCTCGTAGGCTGCTGCCCCGGCGGTACTGCCAGCAACGTTATTGCCTACATCGCTAAGGGTGACGTTCCCTTATCCGTGGGCATGACCATCACTTCGACCTTGATTGCACCGCTGGTAACACCTGTGCTGGTGTACCTGCTGGCAGGCTCCTGGGTTGAGGTAAGCTTTATGGCTATGGTGCTTTCCGTAGTGAAGATTGTGCTGCTGCCTGTGCTTGCAGGTATCATATTAAACAGCCTTTTCCACGAAACCATCGTCAAGCTGGGCGGTATTCTGCCGCTGGTTTCCGTTGTAGCGATTGTAACCATTATCGACGGTATCGTTGCTGTTAACGCTGCTAAGCTGATGAGCTGCGGTCTGATCGTTATGCTGGCTGTTGTCCTGCACAATGGCATCGGTATGGCTCTTGGCCTGGCCATGGCGCGTCTGATGAAGGTATCCTACGCTAAGGAAACCTCTATCGCTATTGAAGTTGCAATGCAGAACAGCGGTCTGGCGCTGGCACTGGCAACCGCAAACTTCGCCGCTAATCCGCTGGCTACACTTCCGGGCGCAATTTTCAGCATATGGCATAACGTTTCCGGTTCTATTTTCGCCAGCTGCCGCATTAAAGAGGTAGAAGAAAAGCAAAAGCTTGAGCTTAAGGAACATGCAATAGCAAAATAAGCAAAAACTAAAGGCACTACTGTGAGCGCAGTAGTGCCTTAATTATTTGTATTGCGTAGGGCAGGGGAGCCTACATATTATTTTTTACTTTTATTATCCAAACCGAAAAGCATTTCCATAGGCTGCTCCGGTGCTTCTTTAACCGTTGCGCCTGTGCTGAAGCCAGGCATTTCCGCCTTGGTCAGCTCAATTTTTCCGTATTGGCGCTCATAATCATCAATAACCCATTTCAAAATCTGTTCGATTTCCTTGTTGACCGAACGGCCATTTATCTTTGCCAAATGCTTCATCTTATTCATGATAATAGGATGAATGCGCAGTGTAAAACGTGCTTCTTCCATCAATATTCCCTCCAGGTCTTCCTATTCTACTAATTATTATAGGCAAGAACAGCGCTTTTGGCAAGGAGATAATCTTTTTTAGCAACAGCTAACTGTTTTTACAAGATTTTCAGACAATAGATATGCAAATATGTTATAATAAATACCATAGTGTAAATTTTTAGGAGGCAACAATGACTTTAGCAATAAATGCCGTATACCACGGCTTTAAGGTTTTACAAGCACAATTTGTAGATGAAATCAGCTCCCAGGCATATATCATGGAGCATATCAAGAGCGGCGCACGCCTTTTGTACCTTGCTAACGATGACGATAACAAGGTTTTTTCTATTTCCTTCAGAACTCCGCCTGCAGATGATACAGGTGTAGCACATATTCTGGAGCATTCCTCTCTTTGCGGCTCCCGCAAATATCCCTTAAAGGAGCCCTTCGTAGACCTCGTCAAGGGTTCTCTGAACACCTTTTTGAACGCTATGACCTTCCCGGATAAGACCATGTATCCCGTTGCCAGCCGCAACGATAAGGACTTCCATAACCTGATGGACGTATATCTGGACGCTGTGTTCTATCCTTCCTTCTACCAAAACAGATACACCCTGCGTCAGGAGGGCTGGCATTATAATTTGGACAGCCTCGACGGCAAGCTGAGCTACAACGGCGTTGTTTATAACGAAATGAAGGGAGTATATTCTTCGCCGGACGCATATCTGGAAAACGAAGCAATGAAGGCTCTGTTCCCTGACAACTGCTACCGCTTTGAATCCGGCGGCTATCCGGACGCTATTCCGCAGCTGACTCAGGAAAAATTCGAGCAGTTCCACAAAACCTATTACAGCCCGGAAAACAGCTATATCTATTTATACGGTGATATGGATATCGACGCTACTTTGGAATATCTCGACAGCGAATATCTGAACAGCTTTGAGAAAACCGGTACTGTTGATTCCGCTATCGCAGAGCAGCAGCCCTTGCCGCGTACTGCGGATATCGAAGCCTTTTATCCGGTTGGAGCAGAGGAGGACTGCACTGCCAAAACATATCACGAGCTTTCTATCGTAACAGGCAAGGCAACCGACCTGCAGACTAGCATGGCTCTGAGCCTGCTGAAAAGCACCCTGCTGGACAGCGAATCCTCCGCTCTGCGCCGTGCGCTGATGGATGCAGGCGTGGGCCAGATTATCAACGGCGGCTATACCTCCAGCATGTATCAGCCGGTATTCTCTATCCGTGCCAGCGGCAGCGAGAAGGACTTGCGCGATAAATTTATCAGCGTTATCTATAAAACACTGCAGGACATTACCATCAACGGCATTGACAAAAAGCTGTTGGAGGCCAACATCAACTCCATGGAATTCAAGCTGCGTGAGGCAGATTTCGGCGGCTATCCCAAAGGACTGATTTTGGGCATCGGCGTTATGGATAACTGGCTGTACGACGGCAATCCGATTGAAGGCCTCTGCTACAACAAATATCTGGCAGCTCTGCGCGAGGGCCTGAAAACCAATTATTACGAAAGCATCATTGAAAACTATCTGCTGGACAACACCCATAAGGTGCTGGTAACCCTGCTGCCGCAACCCGGCAAGGAGGAGGCAGACCAGGAGGCCGCTGCTGCCAAGATGAGCGCTATCAAGGCACAGATGAGCCAGGAGGAGCTGCAGCAGCATATCGACGAATGTGCCGAGCTGCACCGCCTGCAGGCTACTCCCGACAGTGAGGAAGCCCGCGCAACCATCCCTGTACTGAAGCGCAGCGACATCAGACAGGAGGTAGAGAAGATTGAAACGCAGGAGGAAGAGCTGGGCGCAAGCCATTTGCTGTATCTTCCGCGCAACACCAATAAAATCGCTTATACCAGCTTCTATTTTGATATTACCGATATCGAAGCCGAAAAGCTGCCTCTGTGCTATCTGCTCACAGATATCATGGGCAAGTTCAACACCGAGCGCTACAGCTATCAGGAGCTGGCAACCAACGCCATCATGTATACCGGTGGTATTGCGTTCGCTGTACGCGCCTTCACCGAAGCAGAATCTACGGATAATTATAAAATTTACTTCTCCACCAAAGGCAAATGCCTCACAGATAACCTGCCGAAAATGCTGGATATCCTGCAGGCTATTGCTTTGGAAAGCAAGATGGACGATCTGGAGCGCTTCCGCGAGCTGGTGTCCGAGCTGAAAACCGATTGGGACGACAACTTCTTCAACCGCGGTCAGACCGTTGCTATCACCAGACTGTTCTCCTATTGCTCTGCCGGCGCACGCGTCAACGAGCAGGACGAATTCAGCTATTACCAGTTCCTCAAAAAGCTGACCGATAACTTCGACGAGCTGGCACCGCAGGTACTGGAGCAGTTGCGCCTGTTAATCAAATGCTTCTTCCAGAAGAACCGTTTCTTGCTCAGCTACAGCTGTGACGTAAAAGAGCAGGCAGCAGTAAGACAGCAGTGCCTTGATTTCATCAGCAAGCTGTCTGATGCAGAAGCAGGGGAGAAGGCTGAGATTCTGCCCGTAGGCACCGTTAACGAGGCTATTGCTACCGCAGGTAAGGTACAATACGTTGCTGCAGGCGGCAACTTTGCAAAGCACGGTCACAAATACGTGGGTGCGATGGCTGTACTGGAAACCATTCTGAGCTATGAATATCTCTGGACCAAAATCCGTATTCAGGGCGGCGCTTACGGTGTTACTGCACGCTTTGAGCTGAACGGCGTAGGCGTGTTTGCATCCTACCGCGACCCACAGCTGCCGAAAACTCTGGAGGCTTACCAAGGTCTGGCAGAATGGCTGAGAAACGAAGAATTCCCCGAACGCGAGCTGAACAAGTACGTTATCGGTACCATCAGCACGATGGATAAGCCCCTGACCAACAGCATGCGTCTTGACAAGGCAACCGCACAATATCTGAAGCACGTTCCCGTTGAGCTGCGCCAACGCATCCGCAACGAAATCCTGCAGGTAAGCAATGCAGACCTGCAAGCACTGGCTAAGGTAGTAGAGGACATGCTCAGCGACGGCCTGATCTGCGTAGTCGGCGGCAAGCAGCCTATTGAAGCTAATAAATCTTTGTTCAACAATATCATCAATGCGTAAATCTGTACGCTAGTAAATTTACGCTAAGGTTAATAAAAACCCGTGACGTCCGAAGGGAGTCACGGGTTTTGTCGTACATAAAAGTGCTATAAGGTTAATCTGACTCGCCGTTCTGCGCTTTTTTAACAAGCTCCTGATAAGCGTTATAAACGCCGCTGTTGAAGCAGGTAAGCACAACACTCATGCCATAGTCGGCGTTGGCATTAATCCATTCGGTGCAGGTCAAAAGAGCGATACGGGCAGCCTCGTCCACAGGATAAGCATAAGCACCGGTAGAAATCGCCGGGAAAGCAATGCTGTGCAGATGATGCTTGCGCGCCAGTTCCAGGCTGTTCTTGTAGCAGTCGGCCAGTTCCAGTCTTTGTTCAACCTTACCGTTATAAATAGGGCCTACGGTATGAATAATGTAGCTTGCAGGCAGATTATAGCCATAGGTAATCTTGGCAGCACCAGTCGGGCAGCCGCCTAAGGTTTTGCATTCTTCCAGAAGCTGCGGTCCTGCAGCGCGGTGGATAGCACCATCAACGCCACCACCACCTAAAAGCGTACTGTTGGCAGCATTAACAATCGCGTCGCAGTCCAGCGTAGTAATATCACCGCGCCAAACGGAAATAGCGTTCTGTGCCTTGTTCTTTTGGGCATCAGCCAACAGCTCCTTGAGCATTTGGTTCTGAATATTGAAGGGAGCTGGGGAAGCAGGGTTAAAGATAATGCCCGCAATACCGTCCATTTGCAGGATTGCTTCAAAGTAGTTGACCAAAGGGCGGCTGATAACATTGCAGGGCTCGCCCTGCTCGTAGGCCTCTTTGCTGCTGAAAGCAGTCATATATTCCAAGCCGCTGTCCGTAGTCTGCGTCTGCAGCAGCAGCTGTCCCTCCGGCGCATCGGCAGCAGTAGGAATGAGCACTTCGGCACCTTCCTGCAGCACAATGCTGACTGCATGCAACAGCTTCACCAGATTCGCCTCGCTCTGGTCCGCAGCAAAGAATTGCTGGGCGTTCATGATAATATCATTAGATGGATGTAACATAAGCGTCATCTCCTTATAAAAATCGTTTACACACATTCATAACTATAATATATAACAAAAAAACAGCTCTGTAAAGAGCTGTTTTTTGTATTTGACGCTAAAGTGACATCATTTTACATGCATTTTACAGTCAGGCTATTAGAGCATACGGAATACAGAAATAACCTTGCCAAGCACCTTAATGTTGTCAGAACCAACAATAGGCTCATACTTATCGTTCTCCGGCTGCAAACGCACACTGCGCAGCTCGCGGAAGTAACGTTTAACGGTGGTTTCCTCACCGTCAATCAAAGCAACAACAATATCGCCGTTATTAGCAAAATTCTGCTTACGCGCAATAATGTAGTCATGATCAAGAATACCTGCGTTAATCATGCTGTCACCGCATACGGAAAGCATGAAAACATCATCGTCGCAACCAATCAGGTCACGAGGAATAGGATAGGTCTCTTCAATGTTCTCGACAGCAAGAATAGGAACACCTGCAGTAACCTTGCCAACCAGCGGTACCGGAACAAGGAGCTTGTTTCTCCAGGCATCGCTCTCGCTCATCAGCTCCAGAGCACGCGGTTTGGCAGCATCACGCTGAATGAAGCCATACTCCTGCAGCTTCTTCAGATGATTATGCACACTGGCACTGGAGGATAAACCCACAGCTGCACCGATTTCGCGTACAGCAGGTGGATAACCCTTATGATTAATAAAAGTACGGACGAATTTCAAAATGTTACGTTGGCGTTCAGACAACATATCTTCGGTATAGTTGCCATCAAAGTCCGGCGGGAGTGCTTTTCTTCTTCCCATTTTAGACCCTCCAATCATGTGTTTATAGTTAGCCTTATACAAATTATAACAGATAAAAGTAATTTCGTCAAACAGCAGTGCGCACGGTTGTTAATCTAACATAAAAAACATTAAAAACTTCTCCAAACCTCCGGGGGAGGAGCAAAAAGCGAAAAATTATCATAATCCGATGCTTTTTTAAGCAAATTCCTCAGTCGGGAAATAACCATGTCTATAATGCTGCCTTTTTACCGCAAAGACTGCAAAATAATATTTTACGTCCGATAATGTATATTATGTTAAATTTTCCTTTTCTCAGACATAAGATTTTCATGCACTGCAATTCATTGCATCTGTGTAGTTAAAAGTGCCATTTGTTTACTTGCTGTTCAAGGCTTTTTTCCGTTTCAACGTCAGTTTTTTTGATAAAAAGCATCGCTGTAGCAGCTTTTTGGTTGCAGCTCAGTAAAATTTTGTTGTTATAAGCAAAATCCTTCAGCAAATCGGTATCAGCATTGATGCCGATAAGAGCTTTTTCCTGGGTGAAGTCAAAATTTGTCTTATAATCCTTCAAAGCAAAGTATTCGTTGCTGAAGCCCTTCATGCGCTGCAGACCTTCGGAGATAAAACTCTCAACCGCAAGTCTGTTGGCAACAGGCGTTGAAAGAAGCTCTTTGATTTCAGCGTCGGTAATGTTATCAACACTGGCAGTAATCAGCAGATGATTCCAGTGCTGCAGAACATTACGTGCACCGCTGCTGTAAAGCTCCGTAACCTTCTTCTGGTATTCGGGGTCAGCCTGCGGAATAGCTAATACGGCATAAACACTGTCATAATCAGTATTTGCGGCAACCTCCTGCATTTCCTTCATTGAAGAAGCCAAAGTCAGGTAAAATGTGCCCTTGTCCTTATATTTAAGATTCAGCTGGCCATAGAACCAGTCATCAGGCAGCTGCACACTTTTACCGGCTGCGGCATCGGTAAAGCCGATGGCCTTCGGCGTGCTTGTCGGAGCAAAAGCCTTAAAGCCCTTCAGCAGATCAGTGTGTGCTTTAGCGAAGCGCTGCATGGTTTCGGCCGGTACGTCGCGTACAAAAACATTCTCAACCTCCAGAGCCTTGTCCATCTCTTCCTTTGCGGAAGCAGCAGATTTGGGCTCGGTCTTGGCCTCGTCATTTTCGTCGCTTTCTGCGTCAGTATCGATATCATCAATATCTGCATCAGCGTCAGCGTCTTTTTCATCCTTCTTAGGTGCATAAAGATCCTGGTCAGTATTTACGGTAGACAGCAGATAAAGTCTGTCATTGGCAGAAACAAGGCTAGTATCAATTTTAACCAGCACATCACCCTGTTTATATAGGTAAGAAATAGTTATCGCCTTTTTGCCGGCAATTTTCCCTGTCTTAATAAGAGGCGTAAGCTTTTCCAGCTTTTCCTTGAGCACCTTGCTCTGAATCGTCAGATTGCCGTTACTGTCATGCTCGGCATATTTATCAAGCTCCAGCAGCGGCGCAGGCACGGTTTTCGGATTAAGCTGGGAGCGCTCCAAAAGTGCCAGCTTCTCATATTCCGCATCAAAATAAGCAGTAGAGAATTTTTCGCCTAAAATCTGCTCCATATCCTCTGCTGTGTAATAGTTAACAATATTAACTGCGGTATTTTTTAAATTCTCTTCGTTCTGATAAACCTTTTTGCTGCTGATATTGGTATACGCATAAACCTTCTTCGCTTCCAGCTTATAGTAAGGCTGTCCGTCCTTAACGCTGTAGCCTGCGTAGCTGTTTTCGTAGGCAGAAGCATGCGCAGCGCACAAAACAAGCACTGCCGCCAAGACTGTAATTTTTTTCATATACTCACCATCCTTTTGTTGGAAAAACGGTGGAATTATTTATTGTAGACGATGTTAACCATCACGCCGCTGCCCAGGTTGCAGGCATTAGCTTCATCAGTATCGATATGAACCTCGTCAGCATGCTTTACGCCCGCACGTACCAGAACATTATGCAGTGTTACGGAACGCTCGCCCTCTGTCTGGATATCAACGATATCGCCGTCCTTCAGGCCGTATTTTTCAGCGGTTTCCGGATACAGATGCACGTGGCGCGCAGCGATGATAATACCCTCTTTCAGCTCAAGCTCGCCTTTCGGACCGATGAGCTTAGCGCCAGCGCTGCCTGCGATGTCGCCACTGTTGCGGATAGGGGCATCAAGGCCAACCTTGCGCGCGTCGGTCAGAGAAAGCTCAATCTGAGTTTCCGGACGCAAAGGACCGATGATACGCAGCTTCATGGAATCCTTGGGAGTTACCATGGTAATCTGTTCTTCAGAAGCAAACTGACCGGGCTGCCCGATTGGCTTTTTAACGTGCAGCTCACTGCCTTCACCAAATAAAATATCCATATGCTCACGGCACAGATGTGCGTGACGTGCAGAAACACCTAAAACTATCGGAAATTGCATTGTATGTCACCTCATAAAATAATTTTTATTTATATACTTATTATAGCTTGAATTGTGGTAATTGTCATCAGTTATCGAAATTTTTTTCATAATTATAGCATTTTAAGAACATTCATATCCTATTATATATAGCGAATCTGCGTGGAATTGCCAAAGAAGCCTGTAACAAGCCATAAAACCGGTAATACTGGACAAAAACTGCCTGATAGCTTATACTAAAAGCTATCAAACACAAAGGAAGTACCATAATGAACGGTCAAGAATATTTACAGCAATTAGAGCAGCGTCTTGCTCACTATTATGATAAGAAGCCATTACCGAAAGCACCGGCATTTGTCCTCGCAGCAGAGCTTAACGCTGCGGACGAAGGCTATTTCATCGTGCCTTCTTTAAAGACCTACAGTGTGCAGCACAACGAATATCTTTATGCTGCGCACTTCGACAAAAAGCTGACTGCGGACATGGCTTCCCCCTATCTGCAGTTCACCAAGGACGCTATGGCAGCGCTCAAAACCACTACCGAGCACATGAGCAGCGTCTATGCCCTTGTGCTTATCTGCGAGCAAGGCGTTGAGGAAAAGGCTATAGCAGACCTGCAGAAGCTCAGGCAGCACAAGGACTATTGCTTCACCCTGAAAGGCTGGTCCGATCTTGCTTTGTACCTCGTAGATATCCCTGCACAGAAGCTTTATTGCAACAAAGCAGGCGTTAAGGAAAAGGCTATTTTCGAGTTTGCCAAAGCTTGATATCTGTCGATTCACACTGGACAAGTTATTTCTCCGCGGAAAAAATAAATAGTATTCGGCTGTTAAGCATTTGCACATTTTGTACAAATCTTAACAGCTTTTTCACTTTTTTAAGTTAATAAATAATTCTGTGACAATACGTTGACAATAAGCCTAATTGTGGTATACTATTTCTATATTGCACATAAGATATAGAGTGCACTAGTAGTTATCATTTTCTAAATTATTTATTTTGCAATGATGCAAAAGGGAAAGAAAGGATGTTATTTATGAGTGGTTTATTGTTGCTTGTAGGCTCAATGGTTATCTTCTTTGTTGCCTACGTAACCTATGGTTCCTGGCTGTGTAAAAAGTGGGGTGTTGACCCTACACGTAAGACCCCGGCTGAGAGATTGTGCGATAACGTCGACTATATGCCGACCAGGCCCGCTGTATTGATGGGCCATCACTTCTCCTCCATTGCCGGTGCCGGTCCTATCGTTGGTCCTATCACCGCTGCTGTATTCGGTTGGGTTCCTGTAATGCTGTGGATTTTAATCGGCAGCATCTTCTTCGGCGGCGTACATGACTTTGGTGCTCTGTACTCCTCCATCCGTTTTGACGGCAAAACCATCGGCCAGATTATCGATGCAACTCTGGGCAAGAGCGGCAAGTTCCTCTTCTCCATTTTCGCATATGTAACTCTGCTGGTTGTTATCGCTGCTTTCGCTAACATCGTAGCCGCTACCTTCGTAGCAAGCCCGCAGGCTGCAACCGCTTCTCTGCTGTTCATCGTCCTGGCTGTTATCTTCGGCTTCTCCGTATATCGCTGCGGCCTGAGCCTCGGCGTAGGCACCGTTATCGGTGTTATCATGCTGGTTGTTGCAATTGCTCTCGGCAACATGTATCCGCTGCACCTGTCCAAAAACGTATGGGTTTGCGTCCTGATGGTTTACATCTTCGTTGCTTCCATCGCTCCTGTCTGGATTCTGCTGCAGCCGCGTGACTATCTGAACTCCTTCCTGCTGTATGCCTGCATCGCATTCGCTCTGGTTGGTATCGCAATTTATCAGCCTTCCATGCAGCTGCCGGCATTCACCACCTTTGATCCTTCCGGCAAAGGCACCAACCCGATGTTCCCGATGCTGTTCGTAACCGTTGCCTGCGGTGCTATCAGTGGCTTCCACTCCCTGGTATCCTCCGGTACTACCTCCAAACAGCTCGATAGCGAAGGCAATGCTAAGCTCATCGGCTACGGCTCCATGCTGCTTGAAGGCGTTCTGGCTGTAGTTGCAGTTGTTGCTGTAGGCTATGTTGGCGGCGACAAGCTGACCGAACTGCTGAAAAACGGTGGTCCTGTAAACGTATTTGCTGATGGCGTTGGTACCTTCATGACCAAGCTCGGCTTCTCCTTCGGCGTAGCTAAAGGCTTCGTTGCTCTGACCATCTCCGCTTTCGCTATGACTACTCTGGATACCGCAACCCGTCTGGGCCGCTTCATTTTCCAGGAGCTGTTCACTAAGGTTGATCCGAAAACCGGCGAAGCTCAAGGCAATGTTCTCACCAACCCGTTTGTTGCTACTCTGATTACCGTTGTACTGTCCGGTTATATGTCCCTTGGTTCCTACCTCACCATCTGGCCGATTTTCGGTGCTGCTAACCAGCTGTTGGCTGCCCTCTCCCTGTTGGCTGTCGGTGTATGGCTGAAGAGCGTTGGCCGTGACAACCTGATGGTTCTCATCCCGATGGCATTTATGTTCTGTGTAACTTTGGTTGCATTGGCACAAATCATCTTCGCTAACATGGCAACTCATATCATTACCGCTGCATTGGGTTCTGTACTCTTCATCCTGGCAATTGCACTGTTCCTGGAATCAAGAAAGTATCTCTTCGGTGGTGCAAAATAACCAAATATGCTCTAAGCATTAAACACTGAACGTGTTCAATGGCTGTTACGAATTTCGTAATGAAGTACGTAACAGCCATTTTTTTGTTGATATTTTATACTATATATAGTATCATAAAGAAAAAAGGTATATTATGACATCCCTCGAGAAAAAACTCCGCGCTCTGGCCAACGGCAAGGATTTGCCTTGGGACCAGACCAAAGCTCTCTTAGAAAGGTTAGGAGCTGAAGTCATTCCTCCGCGTAGTGGTGGCAGTCATTTTAAAATTGTTTGCAAGGGATACAGTACAATGTACATCCCTGTACACAAAGACTCTATCAAAAAGATTTATGCACGTCAGATTGCAGATTTATTGAGCGATTTAGCGAAAGGTTAAGGTGAGGCAGATGAAAAAAAAAGACTTTAACTATTACATGTCCTTAAACTATCCTGTTGAAATCAGCGTTATTCCCGAGGATGAAGGCGGCGGTTACTTTGCCTGCATTCCCCTGCTCCCCGGTTGCTGGAGTGATGGCGAAACCTTTGAGGAAGCATACAAAAATATCTTGGAGGTAAAAGGTCTCTGGATTGAAGATATGCTCGACCGCGGTATGCTCATCAACGAGCCGAATATTAAGCCTCGTTTCAGCGGCAGGTTCGTAGTGCGTGTACCCAAAACACTGCACCGTCTGCTGGCCGAAGAATCAGAACGTGAGGGCATCAGCCTGAACCAGTTCGTCAATAACTCGTTGGCCTTTGTTGTTGGCCAAAAGCTTGCACACTAAAAACAGCTCCTCGATACGACCGTATCGGGGAGCTTTAACTTCCATAAGAAAAGCTAGTCTGCCGCAACTACAGTTACAACAGAATGGCTTCATTATATATATAATTTATCAAAAAACTTAGGATCTCTTCTTCAGTTCTTCAAACAGCATCGGATTCAGTACGCGGATATAGGTTCCCTTCATGCCCAGGGATTTAGTTTCAATCAGGCCGGCACTTTCAAATTTACGCAGTGCGTTAACGATAACGGAACGGGTAATGCCTACGCGGTCAGCAATCTTCGAAGCAACCAGCAGACCTTCGTTGCCATTCAGCTCGCCCATAATGTTTACAATAGCTTCCAGCTCGGAATAGGACAGGGTGGAGAAAGCAACCTGTACGGTAGCCTTCTTGCGGATTTCTTCGGAAACAACTGCTTCGCGATCATGCAGAATTTCAACGCCCAAAACAGTAGCAGCATATTCAGCCAACAGCAAATCATCATCATCGAATTCCGCATCATATTTAGCAACAATCAGGGTACCAAGGCGTTCGCCATTGCCGTAAATAGGTACAACAGTAGTCATCTTACCGTTAAAAATACATTTTGTATCAGCAACAAAAGAGCAGTTCTGATTCTGATGAGGAATGTTGGCCAGCGTTTCCTTAACGCTCATAATAAAGCCCAGATAATCCTCAGGGAAACGCATATCGTCAAGAACCTGCTCGCGCATAATATCGCATTCAAACTCGTGAATCAGCGCATAACCCTTTACGCCGCCTTTACGTCCGACAATATAGGTGTTTGCTTCAATAACGTCACGCAACAACTTTGCAATAGCGTTAAACTCAACCTTATCTCCTTTTTGTAAAAGCTTGTTAATCTTTCTGGTCTTTTCCAACAATTTCATGATTTTACCCTCCTAAAAAAAATTATGCTCTTGGATGATTCTTCTTGTAAACATTCGTCACATGTTCATTTGAAACGTGCGTGTAAATTTGCGTTGTTGATAAATTCGCATGTCCTAAAAGCTCCTGTACCGAACGCAAATCGGCACCATGCTCTAAAAGATGCGTTGCGAAGGAATGGCGTATCGTATGCGGACTGACATTTTTATGGATAGCCAGCATATTTATATATTTCTCTAAAATACGCCTTACACTGCGGTCCGTGAGCCTACCACCACGGTTATTGACGAAAATGAAGTCATGCTTCTGCTGATATTGAAGCATCAGCTGCTGTCGTACACGGTAATATGTGCTTAACGCAGCACAGCAGGTGTGGCCTACCGGCATAACTCTTTCCTTATTACCCTTGCCGAGCAGAAGCACGAACCGGTTGCTCAGGTCTACTCTTTCCAGAGTAAGCCCTACTAGCTCGGATACACGGCAGCCGGTAGCATAAAGCATCTCCAGCACCGCCTGGTCGCGAACACCCAACACCTTACTTTTATCGGGCATCGCCAACAGCTCGTTGATTTCAATTTCATCCAAAAAAGCCGGCAGCTTTTTTTCCAGCTTTGGTGTGCGCACCTTTGTCAGCGGACTATATTCAATAACCGCTTCACGCACAAGGTATTTAAAAAAGGAACGCAGTGCAGATATCCTGCGGGCAATCGTCCTGCGCGCATACTGCTTTTCGTTAAGCTCTGCGAGATAGCCACGCACATCCAAAGGACCTGTCTGCTGCCAGAAAAAATTCTGCTTGTTTCTGCGCAGCATAAACTCCGCAAAGGCAGCCAAATCCTTTTGATAGCTTTCAATCGTATGCTGAGAACAATTTTTTTCAACCTCCAGATAAGTTAAAAACCTTTCCGGATAGTTATTAACTGTAGTGTCCATAATCTAAAAATACCTTCATTTTATTTTATCACACAAAACCGTAAGAATCAAGCTAATATTGCTATTCTTTCTAATTTTCTAACAGCTTTGCAACGCTTGAAAAAAACAGTGCTAAAAAGCACTGTTTCATCATTGAATCAGCAGTCATACGTTACAGAATTTATCCTATAACATGTAAACTGATTTGTCAAGTAATTGAAAATGATTTTACTATTTTGTCAAAATTTAACTCTGAAATTGTATCTTTAGCTACGATTTCAGCTATAATCATTCCTAATTACTTACAATTATTTACGTGTCAGCTTATAGATAAGCGCATTGCAGATTGCTGCAGCAACGTTGCTGCCACCCTTGCGGCCGCGGGCAACGATATAAGGAATACCGGTCTTCATGATGATTTCCTTGGATTCCACAACGTTTACAAAGCCTACAGGAACACCGATAACCAGCTCCGGCTTAATCTTGCCTTCCTTAACCAGCTCGTCCAGACGAACCAGTGCGGTCGGTGCATTGCCTACGGCAATGATTACCGGGCCTTCGATTGTGCAGGCCTTTTCCATGCAGGCAGCGGCTCTGGTGGAGCCTGCTTCCTTAGCGCGTGCCGCAACATCGGGATCTGCCATGAAGCAGACAGCCTTTGCGCCCAGCTTGCCCAAGCCCATTTTGTTAATGCCGGTGCAGGCCATGTTGGTATCGGTAACGATGGTAGCACCCTTTTGCAGTGCATCCAGCGCCTTCTCTACTACGCCGTCGGAGAACAGCATATTGCGGGCATAATCAAAATCTGCGGAGGTATGGATAACACGCTTAACGATATCAATCTTCTCGGGGTCGATACGAATCTGCCCCAGCTCCTCACCGATAATTTCCATACTACGTTTTTCAATGTCAGCGGGTAAAACATTTTGTAAATGCATTATTTTACACTACCTTTCTTAACATATGCTGCAAGGCCGAAGCCTTATTTTTCAATGCCTACACGCGCCGGAATACCTCTTTTGAAGGGGTGCTTGCGCATGCAGACCTCAGATACATAATCAGCCAGCTCCACCAGCTCATGTGCCGGATTACGGCCTGTCATAACAACCTCCAGCTCCTGCGGCTTGTTCTTCAGGAATTCTACTAAAGCAGCCTGGTCAAAAACGCCGGTATTGCAGGCACCGATGATTTCGTCGAAAATCAGCAGGTCGATATGCTCGTTGGCGCATTTTTGCTTAACCTTATCGAAAAGCACCATATGCTCGCGCTTAACCTCTGCCTTTTCCTTATCGTTCATCTGGAAGGTGAATTTCTTGGTTTCCTTGCCGCGCATTACCTCAATATTGGGCAGCAGTGCCAGGCTCGCAAGCTCGCCTGTCGGTCTGCTTTTGAGGAACTGTACAATCAGTACATGGTTGCCATGGCCTGCGCAGCGGATTGAAAGACCCATAGCAGCAGTGGTTTTTCCCTTGCCATCGCCACAGTAAATATGAATCAGCCCACCGTCTTTCATTCAGACACCTGCTTCCAAAATCTCATAGATTTTCTTCATATCCAGATTTTCGCGGATGCTGTCGGCAAGAATATCGTATTGCTGACGTTTGTATTCCGCAAAGTTAATGGTCTGGATATCATCCATCTTTTTACCCTTCTTGGCCAGCAGCGCCTCTACAATCTTCACGGCAATACCATCGCCGTCAAAGACGCCGTGTACATAGGTACCGTAAACATTGAGCTTACCTTCGGTGTTCTGAGAGCCTTCGGCCATAATCTCACCGTTCTCATGAATCGGGCTGATAGAGGTCAGTGCCTTCTCCTCGGGGAATTCGGTTACACCGGAGTGAATCTCATATCCGTAAAGCGGCAGACCGCTCAGTGCGGAGAAAATGCCCTGCACCTGACCGAATTTGCCAGCCATCTGGATGGTACGTTTCTTTTCGATAAAGGTAGTTTCGATATCCAGCAGGCCCATGCCGGGAGTAACGTTGGCCTTACCGGTGCCGTCCTCTTCGCCGTACGGGTCGGAAATCTGCTTGCCCAGCATCTGATAACCGCCGCAGACACCGAACACTACGGTACCGCTGTTAGCATGCTTCAAAATAGCAGCCTCCATACCGCTCTGGCGCAGCCATTTCAGGTCACCGGTGGTATTTTTGGTACCGGGGATAATAATCATATCCGGCTGGCCCAATTCGCGTACACTGGTTACATAGCGCAGGGATACGCCGGGAATCAGCTCGAATACGTTGAAGTCTGTATAATTGGACATACGCGGAATGCGTACAACCGCAATATCAATCAGCTTAACCTCACTGCGGCCGCTGATACGCTCGGAGAGGCTGTCCTCGTCCTCGATATCAACCTTCAGCATCGGCAGCACGCCTACGATAGGCACGCCTGTTTTATCTTCGATCATCTTCAGACCGGGGCGCAGGATTTCTACGTCACCGCGGAACTTGTTGATGATAACACCCTTAACCATTTCTCTTTCGTCATCCTCCAACAGCATCAGTGTGCCGTAGATGGAAGCGAAAACACCGCCACGGTCAATATCTGCTACCAGCAGCACGGGAGCCTTGGCCATTTTAGCCATGCCCATGTTGACAAAATCGTCCTTTTTGATGTTAATTTCCGCCGGGCTTCCTGCACCCTCGATGCAGACGATATCAAACTTGGAAGCCAGCGTATCAAACGCCTTCTGTACCTCCGGACGCAGAGTATGCTTCATTGCATAATATTCGCCGGCCTTCATGGTACCGATTGCTTCGCCGTTGACAATAACCTGGGAACCGCTGTCGCTGGTAGGCTTCAGCAGAATAGGATTCATCAGTACGCTGGGTTCGATATTGGCTGCTTCAGCCTGCACAACCTGCGCACGTCCCATTTCCGCACCCTCGGCGGTGATAAAGGAATTCAGCGCCATGTTCTGGGATTTGAACGGTGCTACCTTGTAGCCATCCTGATTGAATACACGGCATAAACCTGCTGTTACCAGACTCTTGCCTGCATTGGACATGGTACCTACTATCATAAGTGCTTTTGCCACTTTAATCACTCTCTTTCATCAAAAAGTCCAGTATGTCACGGTAGCTTTGCAGCCGGATAATGTGACCTGTGGTATTAAGATAGCCTGCAATCACAGGCGTGCAGCCGTCACCGTGCTTGCCTGTTACCGAACTGGTAACGTGGTCGCCGCAGATGACGAGCTTCAGTGGTTCATGATACTTTGCTGCTATGGTCTGTAAAAACTGGGTATCTATCCTGCTGATAAAATCAGCCTTGCCCTGATAATCATAACGATGTGAAGCCTCGTCACTGCCGTTGAAATGTGCAATAACGAAATCATCCTGCTGCAGCATAGCAAGTGTTGCTTCGGCCTTCGCCATAATATCAGTGTCCACATCGCCGGTTGCATTCGGCGGTGTTATTACATCCATGCCCAAGGCTTTGGCGATGCCGATGACAATCTCCGCCTTGCACACCGCCCCACCGCGCAGTCTGTGCATACCGCTGAAGGAAGGCAGTCCCTGACGGGCTGAAGGGCCCCAGGGATAGAGGATGTACTGCAGGCCGTCGCGGGCAAAGGGCTGCAACCTTTTTGCCGACTCCTGCAAAAAATAGTTAATGGACAGAGATTGGCTACGCAGCTCCTGCAGCAGCTTGCTTACATCCTCGCCTACACTTTCGTGCGGCGGCTGTACTGTGCAGTCCAGCACACTTGCTTCCCTGTTCATCACTAAAAGGTTACGGTATTCGGATAAATGAATAAACTCTATATCTTTAAGGATACCGTCACAATGTTTGGCAGCCTGCTGCATCTCCAGCGGCGTAAGTCCCTGCCCGTTAAAGGCAGCAAGACGGCCGGATGCATCAACAGCAGCCAGATTGCAGCGCAACACCATTTCATATTCGGAAATATAACGATTGTGCGCCAACAGCTCCAGATAAGCACGGTTGCGCGGTATATCCTTTTTATCTACACCCAGAAGCCGCAGAATACAGCTGCAGCTTTCGGGAATAATGTCATTTTCACATATGCTGAAGCTCCCAAGTGTCCCGGAAGCAGCCAGCGCATCCATTGCAGGATGCACTGCGTGCTCAAAGGGAGTCTGTCCCTGCCATGCAGAAATCGGGGAATCGCCTAAGCCATCAATTAATACTAATAAAGAGCGCATGTTTTTATTGCTTCCTTAAGTGCTTTAATTAGACCGCGGTTCTGCACTCTCGTTTTGACCGCGATACGGTAATATCCTGGCTGCAGATTGTGGTAGTTGGCGCATGAACGTATCAGATAGCCACGCTCATGCAACAGCTCCGGAAGATTTTCCGGCTGCGGCAGATAAAAGAAAATATAATTGGCCTCCGAGCCGTATACCTTAGCACCCAAAGCTGCAAGCCGGTTACGCAGATAGCTGCGCTCCTGCTCAATCAGCTTAAAGGATTTAGCCAGATATTCGTGCTCCTTTAAAGCAGCCTTGCCTGCCTCCTGCGCCAGAATGGAAACGTTCCAGTCCTGACCGCTCTGATGCAGCGCTGTGATCAACTCACTGCTGCCGCTGAGGCAGTAGCCTAAGCGGATGCCGGGCATCGCAAAGGTTTTGGTGAAGGCCTTAAGGATAACCAGTTCAGGATAGGTTGCCAGCAGATCACGCATGCTGAAGGCCTTTTCCTCACTGACAAAATCCATAAAGCATTCATCTATTAAAAGATGGGCTCCTACCAGACGGCATTTGTCGAGAATCTGCACCAGCAGCTCACGGCTCGTCAGCTGGCCGGTAGGATTATTGGGATTACAGATAACAACCAGATCTGTATCGGGCGTAATCGCATCGACAATATCATTATTGTCAGCAGCAAAATCACGCGCCTCCTGCAGATTATAATAGCTTATTTTGCAGTCTACCGTGCGCAGAGCCTTTTCATAATCGGCAAAGGTAGGTGCCAATAAAAGTGCTCGTCCGGGCTTCAAGGCCAGCGCCAGACGGAACAGCACGTCGGCCGCACCGTTACCGAAGAAAATATAATCCTGCGGCAGCTGCAGATAGCTTGCTGTCACCTCTGCCAGCTCGCGGCAGAAGGGATCAGGATAGTTGATACAAAGCTTTAAAGCCTGTTGAACGGCCTGCTTTATACCAAGCGGCAGGCCAAGAGGATTGATATTGGCAGAATAATCTACGAAGGGACGACCATCCTTGGTCAGCTTTTCCGTATAGATATCTCCGCCGTGTTCGTATTTATACATCATCTTCTACCTGCTTCATTTCAAAATAAGACTGTTAACCAGATAAATCAGAGAAAACAGCAACAGGCTGAGAACAGCCGTCATATAAAGTAAATTGTTGGTGGTAACTATATCCTCGGGGCACACCGGACGGATGTCGTCGCCGATTGTTTCCTTGTGGACGAGTTTACCGAAATAAAAATGATCGCCGCCGAGCTGAATGTTCAAGGCACCGGCCGTAACTGATTCCGTCATTGCGGAATTAGGACTGAGATGATGATAGCGGTCGCGCCAGAATGTCTTCCACGCTCTCTTGGCATCAAGATTAAGGAAATAAGATGCCACAATCATTACCAGACCGGTAATACGCGCGGGAATCAGATTGGCCAAATCATCTAGCTTGGCAGCACAGCGTCCAAAATAAAGATACGTGTCATTTTTATAACCGACCATGGAATCCATAGTATTTATGCCTTTGTACAAAAAGGCCAGAGGAGCGCCGCCGATAAACATATAGAACATCGGAGCGATGATGCCGTCGGCAGTATTTTCCGCAACGGTTTCTACTGCTCCCTTAGTCACCTCTGCAGCATCAAGTTCTTTTGTATCACGCCCAACGATCCAGGAAAGCTTCAGTCTTGCATCCACAAGATCGTTATCCTTCAGAGCAGTGTATACCTTCATGCTTTCGTCACGCAGACATTTTGTAGCAAAAATCTGGTAGCACATAACGGTTTCCAGAGCAAAACGCAGCCAGGGGTTAACATGTTCCGCCAACGTCAGCACAGCATACGGCACGGCAAAGGCAAGAACCAGAACGATTATTACCATCAAGGCACCGCCGAGCAGTAATGCTGTCTCGCCGGGAGCAAGCATACGCCGCAGTTTTTTATCCAGAAATCCTATTAAATTGCCAATTAAGCAGATCGGATGCGGCAACCAATGCGGGTCGCCGAAAATCAAATCTAAAATAAAACCTGCTACAATTGCGCCTAAGGTCATCATCTAAGCAAACTCCCCTTTTCAGCAGTCTGTCGACTGCTATTTAGCAGCATACGCTGCACATTGTTTGATAAAGCTGCGGGCAAATTCAGGATTGCCCCACAGGTGGATGTGCGGATAACCGGCATAAAGTGTCGGTGTTGTATTCGCGCATTCCCAGCTGCCGCGGCCGGACGCCTTGGCAGCTATAAAGCTTGCACCGTTGTTGGTGCTGTCGGAGTAATGGAACTCGTGTCCATTTATCGTACCACCGGCAGGACACAGCAGATTATCCTGCTGCGCCGTCAGGTGCACATATCCGAAGCGCGTCAGCTTTTTAGTCATGGCCGATTCGCCCTTCAATGCACCAACCCAGCTGTACAGCTTATCGCCGTCGCGATAATGCTCCAGCAGATACATGAAGCCGCCGCATTCCGCAAAACAAGGCATACCGCCGTCGATAGCGGTTTTTAGCTCCTGCAGCAGCGTTTTGTTATCCGCTAATTGCTGTGCGTAAAGCTCGGGATAGCCTCCGCCCAATACAAGGCCGCTGATGTTCTCCGGGAGATGCGCATCAGCTATCGGGCTGAAGGGTACGAGCTCCGCACCCAGCTCAGCTAAGAGGTCAAGTGCGTCCTGATAGTAGAAACAGAAGGCTTTGTCCATAGCGACAGCCACACGCATACGTCCGACGGGTTCAAGGCTTACCTCGTCATATGTAAGCGGTGCAGCCTGCGCCGCTATCTGCAGCAGGCCGTCCAGATCAACTGATTTGGCTGCCTGAGCTGCCAGCTTGGCAACTATCTGCTGCAAATCTCCTATTTCCTCAGCTGTAACCAGGCCTAAATGACGGCTTTCAAAGTTACAGTCTTGCATCACCGGGAAGTAACCTAACAGCTTCACACCGGTTTCGCGTTCAATTACATCCTTATAGAAAAGATAGCTCATCGGATTAACATTGTTCAGAATAGCGCCGACGATGTAGCTGTCGCTGCGGAATTCCTTAAAGCCCTTGATGGTCGCAGCAATGGATAAGGCGGCTCCCTTGCTGTTGACAATCAATACTACCGGAACATCGCATGTGCAGGCCAGCTCATAAGCACTGGCTTCCGTGGTTTTACCCATACCGTCGTAAAAGCCCATCGCTCCTTCAAAGACAGCTACATCCGCATGACGTGCATTTTTTGCCACCAGATAACGGGTTGTCGCCTGCCCCAGCATGAACAGATCCAGATTGCGGGATTTTGCTCCGATAACACGAGAATGAAACATCGGGTCAATATAATCAGGTCCTGATTTGAAGGCTGCCACAGACAGCCCTTTTTCCATCAGCGCCTTCAGCAGGCCGCAGACGATAGTTGTCTTGCCGCTGCCGCTACCGGGAGCACTGATCATAAAACGTGGAACTTTTACTTCAGCCATGTTAATCTTCCTTCTTCAATGCAGTCATTACATATACAGGGTTTTGTGCCATCATCAGGTTGTAGCTGCCCAGATGCTTGCTGCGCGCTACAAACACATTGACGATTTCCAGACTGTAAGCGGGATGCTCCTTGTAATAAGCAGCAACCTCTGCCAGAGTTTCTACCGTAATGGCATTGATTACAACACGGCAGTTACTGTTCTTGGCATAAATTACATCCAGCATTTCACACAAATCGCCGCCGCTGCCGCCTACGAAAACACAATCGGGAGCAGGCATGGCTTTGATGTTTTCCAAAGCCTCACCAGCAATAACCTCCAGATTGTCAACGCCAAATAAGGCCTTGTTCTTTCCGAGGAGCTCAACGGCAACAGGGTTGCGCTCAAATGCCCAAACCTTACCTTGGCTGGCCAGCAGAGCCAGCTCAATGGAGCAGGAGCCTGTACCGGCACCGATGTCATAAATCAAATCCGTAGCCTTCGGCTGCAGCTTGGACATCGATACGCTGCGTACCTCCTGTTTGGTCATAGGCACCTTGCTGCGCTGGAACAGGTCATCGGCAAGGCCGTGTACGGTAGAGGTAAAGCTTTGCGCATCCTCGTTCAAAATCATCATTACGGACAAGGACGGGAAATCCAAGGCACTAATTTCTTCCGCCGTACCGCTGGTGATTTTTTCTTCGGGATACGAAAGGTTTTCACCGACATAGACCTTAACCTGACCAAGACCATGCTCACACAACTGTGCGCACAGCTTTTGCGGAGAATTTTCTCCGCCGGTCAAGGAAAATACCTTTTTGTTACGGGCAACTGCCGCTACCAGATTTTGCGTACGTCCGTGCATGCTGACGATTTTGGCGTCATCCCAGGACAGCTGCAGCTTGGAGGAAAAATACACCAGGCTGCTGATGCCGCAGTAGCGGACACATTCACAATCCGGCAGCTTACCGCTGATGGTTTTGGCGAGGCTGAAAAAGCCTACATCGCCGGAAACCAGCACCGCCAGCACATCCTTATCAGGCTGTGCCTGCGCTGCAATCTCAGCAATAGCAGCAGTTTTGATTGTATCATATACAGTTTTGCTGCTGTCTGCAAAAGCAGCCAGCATGCGTTTGTCGCCAATCAAGATATTACTTGAGGCAATAGCCTGACGTGCTTCGCCGGTCAGCAAATTGGGATTACCGGGGCCGATACCGACGATGTTTACGCGTAATTTTTGCGACATAGGAAGCAAGCCTCCTTTTTATTTATATCAATTACCGGCAGCAAAATGCTGCTTGAGGTAATCAACAATCTCACTATAACCGGCACCGGTTTCCTCCTGTGCACGGCCGATGACTATCAGCTTGGCGCCGGCAGCAGCCGCTGCCTCCACCTTTTCGTCAAAGCCGCCGACAGCACCGGAATCCTTGGTCACCATAAACTTGCTGCCATACTTTTTCAGCATAGCGACATTCAGCTCTTTGCTGAACGGTCCCTGCATACAGATAATATGCGCAGGCTTGTAACCAAGCTTAAGAGCAATCTGCAGGCTGCTTTCCAGCGGCAGGATACGCAAAACGATACGCTCGGCGTAATCATGCACAGCGGTGAAGTCCGGCAGATTCTTGCTTCCGGTAGTCAGGAAGATGCCGCCGTCCAGATGATTCAGAAGCTCAACTGCTTCCGCAAAATCGTGAACGGTAATGTAATCGCCGCCCTCGCCCGACGGACGCACCAGGCGCAGATATTCAACCTGCTCTGTGCTGCAGGCCTCCTGCACCGTTGCGGTAACAACGGTAGCATAAGGATGCGTAGCGTCGATAACGCAGGCAGGGCGATGCTCCCGAATAAAGGCACGCATAGCCGCAAGGTCCATACGCTCTGCCATAACGGTCATTCCCGGCTGCGGCTCAATTAAGGACGCACCGTAATCCGTAGCAACAGAAACATACAGCTCCACCGGCAGCTTAGCCAGCTCCTTAATCAGGCGGCGTCCCTCACTGGTACCGCCGATAAGCCAGATTACCGGTTTCATGCCAGCTTGTAACCACGCGGGGTTACCATACGGCCATTAATTACTTCGGTCTGGGTGTTGCCGATAATAACGGTAGAGAACATATCTACCTGTTTATCGCGCAGCTCTGCCAGAGTAGTCAGTTCAAAATCCTGACCATCGCGGCCGATGTTGCGTACAATGCCTGCAGGAATGGTACCGGGCTGATTTTTCAGCATGATATCGCAAGCCTTTTGCAGGTAATCATGACGCTTGTGGCTGGAAGGATTGTACAGGCAGATGCAGAAATCGCCTTTGGAAGCGCAGTCAAGACGCTTCTCGATTTTTTCCCACGGAGTCAGCAAATCGCTGAGGGAAATCAGGCAGAAGTCACTGATCAGCGGTGCGCCCAATACAGCAGCGCCGGAGCATGCTGCTGTAATGCCGGGAACAACCTCGATTTCAATTTCGGGATGATCCTTGGCAACCTGGCACATAATGCCTGCCATGCCGTAAACGCCTGCGTCGCCGCTGGAAATCATAGCAACGGTTTTGCCCTTCAGAGCTTCGTCCAGAGCCAGCTTGCAGCGGTCAACCTCTTTACGCATGCCGTTGGAGAGAAATTCCTTCTCCTTGAAATCTTCCTTAATCAGGTTAACATATACATTGTAGCCTGCAATAACATCGCAGGACTTCAGTGCGTCGTAAGCTCTTTTGGTCATTTGCTCTACGCCGCCGGGGCCAAGGCCCACAACAAATAATTTACCCATTATCTCGTCTCCTTAATCAGTCTTCAATCCAGTTCTGGCAAAATCCAGGACCAGGTTTTCGGCTGCAACAGCCAGAGTCACACCATTCAGACTTGTCTTGCGCAGCAGCAGCCTGCCGCCCTTGCTGTCTTTCACAGCACTGCGCTCGCATACGTTGCTTACACCAACTACGCTCTGCACAAAGGCCGACGGCGTGAAATCGCCTGCTACGCTGTTCAATTCATCGGCTGAATAGAAATTAGCAGCAAAGTTATATTTTTTGGCAAAGGCCAGTAAACCCTGCTCGTCTTTTTTCAAATCTACGCTAGCGATTGCCACAACGGAACGCTTGTCCAGCTGCAGCTTTTCCAGCTCCGGCAGTACCAGAGCTTCAATATTTTCCAAAGGCGTATTGCGACGGCAGCCGATTCCCAGATGCACAATCTTGGGAAGCAGGCGCACCGTAGTAGCAAACGGCTGCAAATGCTTTTGCAGCGTAACAGCCATGCCGACAGGCAGGCTGCTGTCCTCAACTACCAGCTTGGGCAGAGAACCTGTAAGCTGAAATTCCTTATCATAATACAGGCCTACCTTTTCATCACCCACCAGTGCTGCGGCAAAATCCTTGGCTGCTGCCAAAGAGCACAGCACCATGCGGTTGCGGGCCGCCCATTCGTCAACAGCGAAAAGGCCGTTGACATCTGTCGCCGTAGTTACGCAGGCAGTTGCGCCCAGCGCTGCCGCCAGACAACGCGAAAGCTCATTGGCTCCGCCGATGTGACCTGCAAGCAGAGGAATAACAAAGCTGCCGCGTTCGTCTACCGAAATAACCGCAGGGTCCGTCAGCTTGCTTTTGATAAAGGGCGCGATAGTACGCACCGCAATACCAACAGCGCCGACGTAAACCAACGCCTGACATTTGTTGAAAACAGCTGCGCAGGCACCGTTATGGTCCGGCAGCATCGGGGCAATGCCCGTCTGCTCCGCATATTTCGCTACAGTCTGCAGCTCCGTTTCATAACCGATGCTGTGCAGATATTCGGCAACTTTTTTGCTCAGCTCCGCGCCACGCGCTGAAAAGGAAAATATAGCCGCGCGCATAGCTTATTTAACCTCGGGCTTAACGTCCAGTTTAGTCGGGTCTGCTTCACGGAAGCCGTGAGCGAAGGTCGGGTTGTACAGCTCGCTGCGGTCATAAGCATTGCCCAGGAAGCCGCCGACAGTAATCAGCGCAGTTTTGTTGATACCGTATTTAGCAGCGTTTTCTGCCAGGGTACCAACGGTGCAGCGGATAACCATTTCATCCGGCCAGGATGCTTTGTAAACAATAGCAGCCGGAGTATCGTTTCTGTAACCGCCTCTTACGAGCTCGGTCTGCAGTTTTTCCAGCATGCCGCTGCTCAGGAAAATAACCATAGTTGCCTTGTGGGAAGCATAATCAGCAATCTTCTGATGGCTCGGAACCGGAGTACGGCCTTCCATACGGGTGATAATAACGGATTGGCTTACGTTCGGCAGAGTGTATTCAGCCTTCAGGCAAGCAGCAGCAGCGCAGAAGGAGCTTACGCCGGGAACAACCTCGTAGTCAAGGTTGTAGCTGCGCAGCAGGTCAATCTGCTCGCGATGTGCACCGTAAATGCTGGGGTCACCGGTGTGCAGGCGTACAACCAGCTGGCCTGCCTGAGCTGCGGGAACCATAGCAGCAATAACCTCTTCCAAGGTCATGGTTGCGCTGTTCATAATAGTACATTCCGGTTTGCAGTATTTCAGCAATTCCGGGTTAACAAGGGAGCCTGCGTAAATAACCAGGTCAGCCTTTTCCAAAAGCTCTTTACCTTTTACAGTAATTAAATCAGCTGCACCGGGACCAGCACCAATAAAATAGATCATTATTCATCAAACTCCTTTTCTTTAACCAATATTACAGAGAAATAGCTGCTCTTAGGATCTACTTCTTCAAGGTTACGATAGATTTTTTCACCCGGCAGGCCGCATCTTTCAACCATACCGGAATTTTTAATGAGCTTACGCTCGCGCAGCTCGTCAACTACACGGCCGATTTCGCTTGCAGATTTCATCAGCACCTTGTTGCCAGGGCCATCTAGGAATGCTGCGGACTGTTTGTAGCTGCCGGGCAGAACAATCAGCGGTTCCGCTCTTTCGCACAGGGAAGTGTTCAGCTTAGCTGCAACAGCGCAGATAGAGGTTACGCCCGCAACCAGCTCTGCATCATAGCCATCCTTCAGCACCAGCTTATGAACGTAAATGCAGGTTGCATATACGGTAGGACAGCCAAGAGTGATGAATACAACGTTTTTGCCTTCATCAAGCAGCTTTTCAATAGCATCGGCACCCTCGCGGTGTGCTTTGTCCATTGCTGCCATATCCTTAGTCATAGGCATATAAACAATCAGCTGGGGTTTTGCATCAAGATCTACTACGTGATTAACGATTTCCTTAGCCGTCATTACGTCGGTATCTCCCTTAGGCAATGCAACAACGTCACATTCCTTCAACAGGCGTACAGCCTTCAGGGTCATTAATTCCGGGTCTCCGGGACCGATACCAACACTATAAAGTTTGCCTCTCATTCTCTCATACTCCTTTTTGCTTATGTAGCTGGATTAATTCGTCTGCGTACTTGGTCTTGCCCAAAATGCCATAAACATTGGAAAACATCAAAGCAGCCGTTTTTATTTTGCCATGCACTCTATGCTGCATGTAAAAATCAATTTTTTCCGTAACCTTGTCCATTACAGGCTCAAAAATTTGCTCCCGTTTCAGAACCTTAGTCACCTCATCGGTAGTAAGGCAGCCGTAAATCTCACGTCCTACCTCCACCGAAGCTCCGTGGAACATCGCCTCCAGAGCAAACAGCTCCGTGCGGCAGTCCGCGTACTTGGAATGTGTATTCATTACGCCCTGCGCCACCTTCACCAGCTTACCGGAATGGCCGATAAGCAGCAAGGTTTCAAAGCCGCAGTAAACAGCATAATCCAAAAGCTCACCCACAAAGTTACTGCAGGTAACATGACCTTCAAGGTCAAGCTTCATTTCATCGCGGGTAAAATCCTCGCCGTAGTTACCGAAGAACACCAACAGATTTTTATTGCCGCGTGCCTTCTGCGCTCTGATTTCCACATACATCGTTTCAATCAGTGCCTTTTCACTCATCGGCTCAACAATGCCACTGGTTCCTAAAACCGACAGACCGCCGATAATACCAAGACGGGGGTTGAAGGTTTTCTTGGCAATTTCTACACCTGCGGGAATAGAAATCGTCAGCTTCATGCCGCCGTTATAACCGGCAGTCTCCATAGCCTTGCCAACCTCCTGCGTAATCATTCTGCGCGGCGTGGGATTAATTGCCGGTCCGCCGACAGCACATGCCAGACCTGGCTTAGTCACCCTGCCTACGCCTACGCCGCCATCCAGCTCAATACCGCTGCCATCAGTCCTTTCGGCTCTGGCATAAACCAGTACACCGTTAGTATCATCAGGATCGTCACCGGAATCCTTGCGGATTGCGCAGCTGACGTAATCCGGAGTCATCTCTACATCCAAAGGCTCGAGATCAAGTACGATGCCCTTGGGAGTGTCAATGCGCACAGTTTCAACGCGCTCGCCTGTCAGCAGCATGATTACTGCTGCCTTAGATGCGGCCGTTGCACAGCTGCCGGTAGTATAACCACAACGCAAAACCTTTCCTTGCGAAAACTGATATTCTTCCAAAGTGCAGCTCCTTCACAATTAATTTTCCCATCTGATAGGGATTATCAATAATAAAAAAAGACTTCTGCCGAATCCGACAAAAGCCATAAAGACAGAATTAACTAATGACAATTATTCCATGCAATTAGCAAACTCAACTGCCTCCATCACCCGTGGATTCAGAATAAAGCATGGGCTGACTGCTGACTTAGACACAAGGCCTTCACAGCGGCGGGACCGTCAGGAGTTAACCATCTTGTCAATTAAGAATGAATCACCCACACCAATAACCTGTTTTATTATATCATAAATAAATAAAATTTCCAATACTTTGCATAAGAAAAAGCAGATAAGCCGAAGCCTATCTGCTTGAAACTCTTAGAGAACACGGCAAGCGCCGTAATAACGTGCGCCCCAATAGCCGGTAAATGCGGAAGAAACAGTTACGCCGGTGCTGGTGCCTGCATGAATGAAGTTGCCGTCACCAACATAAATACCAACATGAGAAGCACCCGGTTCATATGTGGTAAAGAAAATCAAATCGCCGGGACGAAGCTGGCTCATGGAAATCTGACGGCCGGAGTAGAACTGGCTGTCAGCCATACGCGGCAGATATATACCGGCTCTGGCAAATGCATACTGGGTAAAGCCAGAGCAGTCAAAACCATAAGGAGTAGTTCCACCAAATACATATGGAGTACCGATGACACTGTAAGCAGAACGCAGTACGTTGCGTACAACGGAATTGCTACGATTAGGAGGCATCTCCCTGTTCATCAGCGCTCTATAAGTAGCTGATCCTACAATACCATCAACCTCTAATCCTTTATCAGCTTGGAAGTTTTTAACAGCTCTTTCAGTTTCGGGACCGAAATCACCATCTATATTATTAATAGAATAACTTAATTCTAGCAATCTCTTTTGAATCGCCACTACTTCCTGCCCATTGTCTCCGCGTTGGAAGGAAGCCAAAGCTGTTACAGCACAGCTTAAACTAAACAAAACTGTCATACAGAAAACTAATACTTTGCGTTTGACCACTGGCACCTACATCCTTTCTTCTTTTTTAAGACATACTTATTATACCACAAAATACCGTTTCTGTAAAATGCTAATTTGTTATAATATTAATGCGCTTATTTTGCTTTATTTTCGTTTATTTTGTTACAGTTCTGCAGATGGCGCGCCACTAAATATAGTGGTCTATGCTTGATTTCTTCAAAGATACGCCCAATATATTCGCCCAGGATACCTATCCCTACAAGCTGAATTCCTCCAAGAAACAAAACACTGACTGTAGTAGTTGCCCACCCCGGAACGGCATCGTTGGTCACAAATTTCACATAAAAAACATGGCCCAAAAGCAGAATACTGCACATACCGAAAACAATACCGATGTAAAAAGCCCAGCGCAAAGGCAGGTTGGAAAAGGCTGTAATACCGTCCAGCGCAAAGTGCAGCATCTTGTGCAGGTTGAACTTGGAACGTCCCGCAAAGCGTGGCGGTGCTACAAATTCCACCACAGCAACGTGAAAGCCGAGTGTATTTACCAGACCGCGTATAAAACGCGCACGCTCGCGGTACAGCTTGAAGGCATCAACCGCAATTCTGTCCATCAGACGGAAATCACTGCCGCCGGGAGTAATTTCTACTTTAGATAAGGTGTTGATAAGCTTATAGTAGGCTGCGGATGTCAGGTTCTTGAAGAAGCCCGCATCCTCCGTAGCCATGCGCTTGGTCTGCACAATCTCGTTGCCTGCTTCCCAAAGGCGCAAAAGCTCGGGAATCAGCTCAGGCGGATGCTGCAAATCTCCATCCATCGTAATAACCGCGTCACCGTCGGCATGATCAAGGCCACAGGTAAGCGCCATCTGGTGACCGTAGTTACGGCTCAAAAGATAGGCCTCCACATGCTCGTCCTGCGCCGCCAGCTCTGCCAGAATCAGCGCGCTGCTGTCACGCGAACCGTCGTCAACAAAGATAATATTGTAATCATAGGCTTCCTGCTGCATAACAGCGGTAGCATGCTTGTGAAATTCGTGCAGGTTATCTTCTTCATTAAATACCGGCACTACCAAAGAAACTTTTTTCTTCATTATATTACACCACTTATTCTTCTGCCAAAAAATCTGCTCAAATAAAATCAGACAAAAAAGGCTGCCATCAGGCAGCCGTTTTGCAAGGTATGAGTACTCAATAAGCCGAGTTCTGTTCCGCGAAGCGGTGATGATCATTTATCTAGTCTTACAGTTACCTGCAAGCTCAAGCGACACAACCCGGAAGGCTCAGCGGGCAGCTTCATCCCTCCCCTATTTGGTCTTGCTCCGGATGGGGTTTACCTAGCCGGCCTGTTACCAGACCGCTGGTGCGCTCTTACCGCACCGTTCCACCCTTACCTGCAAATGCAGGCGGTACACATTTCTGTGGCACTATCCCTGAGGTCACCCTCGCCGGACGTTATCCGGCATCCTGCCCTGTGGAGCTCGGACTTTCCTCATCTGACTTAAAGCCAGCCGCGATCATCTTTCGTACTCAACTGTAGATTTTAGCATATTTATTCCGCTTAGTCAATAGCAGCGGCTGCAGTATTATTGTCGCAAAGCATACTGAAATCAAACTGAACTGTCACGAAGCTTCCCCCAAATGTTTTTCTACCCAAAGCAAACCTGCCGGCTGACTCACGTCAGGCGGCAGGCCCATAAACGCTTTATTCAGTTGTCGCAGGTTTAATTATGCTTCCTTATGTTCAGCGATAATTTTTTCTGCCATCTTAGGCGGAACGTCTTCGTAATGGTCGAATTTCATTTCGAAGGTTCCCTGACCTTGGGTAATTGCGCGGAGGTCTACGGCATATTCCGAAATCTCTGCATAGGGTACCTGAGCATTAACTACGCTCAAGCCGTCTTCTACGCTCTGCATACCGAGAATGCGACCGCGTTTAGAGTTCAAATCGCCGATAACATCGCCCATCATAGAATCGGCACAGGTTACGTTTAAGCTGTAAATAGGCTCAAGCAACACCGGCTTGCATTGTTCCATGGCCTTCTTGAAGGCGATATTGGAAGCAGTTTTAAATGCCATTTCAGAGGAATCGACAGTATGATACGAACCATCAAGCAGGGTGATACGCATATCTACAACCGGATAGCCTGCAAGGATACCCTTTTCCATAGCTTCGCGCATACCCTTTTCAACAGCAGGGATATATTGGCGAGGTACTGCGCCACCGAAAATCTTATCTACAAACTCAAATCCACCTCCGGGCGGCAGGGGTTCCATTTTAATAACTACGTGACCATACTGGCCATGACCGCCGGACTGTTTCTTGTGCTTGCCTTCTACTTCGGCAGAGCCACGAATAGTTTCGCGATATTCGATAATCGGTGCTTTGAGAACAGCCTCAACACCAAATTTACGCTGCATACGCTCCATGATTATATCAATGTGCTGGTCGCCCATACCGCTGATTAAGGTTTCCTTGGTAACAGGGTTCTTGGTAACGATAATCGTCGGGTCTTCATCCATCAGACGATTCAGAGCGGACATGATCTTGTCCTCATCACCCTTTTTCTTCGGGTAAATTGCTCTGGTGTACATCGGCAGCGGGAAGTTAATGGGCGGGAATTCAACCTCAGAATTCTTGTCGCAGAGGGTGTCACCGGTAGAGGTATATTGCAGCTTGGCAACTACACCGATATCACCGGCAGGAACCTGCTTCATAGGAATCTGAGCCTTACCACGCATTGTGAAGATGTTAGCAATACGCTCTTCTTCTTCACGGCGGGAGTTATAAACTACGCTATCTGCTTTAATTGAGCCTGAGAATACACGGAAATAACTTAGACGGCCAACAAAGGGGTCGGAAGTTGTCTTAAATACCAACGCTGCCATCGGAGCATTGGCGTCACGCACTTCTTCTTCGCCGGTTTCTTTATCCATAACGATATAGTCGTTCAAAATTGCCGGATAGGTAAAGTCGATGATAGCGTTCATCAACCGACCAAGACCAATGTTCTTGTAGGCACTGCCGCAAAGCATAGGATAGATGATAGCCTGACGAATGCCCTTAATCAGACATTTCATAATTTCCTCGTCGCTAATCTCTTCTCCTTCCAAATAACGCATCATGCAATCGTCATCTGCTTCAACCGCAGCCTCTACCATCTTTTCGTGGGCAGCAGCAGCAGCCTCTTTATACTCATCCGGAATCTCTATTTCATCGGAGCCATTACCGTTGGTACGATAGGCCTTCATTTTGTAAAGGTCTATAATACCCTGGAAGTTTTCCTCCTTGCCCAAAGGCAGCTGTAACGGCAGTACATGCTTACCGAACTTACCACGCAGGTTATCCAAAATGCTATCAAAATCAGCGTTCTCACGATCCATCTTGTTGACAAAAATGATACGCGGCAAACCGGCTTCTTCAGCCAGCTTCCAGCATTGTTCGGTACCAACCTGTACACCGCTGGTTGCGCAAACCACGATCAACGCACTGTCTACTGCTCTAAAAGCTCCTTTGACCTCGGCAACGAAGTCAGCAAAGCCGGGAGTGTCGATGAAGTTAATCTTGGTATCACGCCATTCAACAGGTGCCAAAGTGGCGTTAACGGAGACCTTACGTTTGATTTCCTCGGGTTCATAGTCAGTGGTGGTAGCACCGTCTTCAACCTTGCACATTCTGCTGATTGCTCCGCTGCGATACAGCAGGGCTTCGGTAACGGACGTGGTTCCTGCTCCACCATGACCCACAATGGCCACATTTCTAATCTTATCTCCAGTGTACTCTTTCATGATAAATCCCCCTTTATCAGGCATTTGTTATGATAAGTATTTCGCTGATATTGCCCATTTATCCTGCTTTTTGTGAAAAATTTCTCATAATTTTTTAAATTCACTTAAAATTGTAACGCATATTACAGTTTTTCGGGAGAAGGCAGGATTAGGCGAAAAAATCCGACGCACCGTTCCCACAGCACGTCGGATTTGCTTTATTCATCAAACAATATTCACTTTACCATCTTTTGCTACTGAGCCAGTATTCACCGCGAAGCAAGGCCAGCACGGTAAACAGCTCCAAGCGTCCCAAAAGCATAGCCAACGCCAGCGTAAGCTGTCCCATACCGGTAACACCGGCATAGTTACCCGTAGCACCGATACTGCCAAACGCAGGACCGACACTGGAAATACAGGAGGCCACGCCGAAAACTGCCTCATCTACATCTACACCGCTTAAGCATAGCAGCATAGTTAAAATTGCGATAACCAGAACATAAACGAAAAAGAAACGGCTGACGTTGATAATCGTTTCTGTCGGCAGACGTCTTTTAGCGTAGTAAACGTTGAGCAGCATCTGCGGATGCATAGTGCGACGCAGCTCCGCCATAACTGTTTTCAGCAGTACGATAAAACGGCAGACCTTAATACCGCCGGCAGTAGAACCTGCGCAGCCGCCTGTCAGGAAGGTTACAGCCAAAATCAGCTTAGAGAAAGACGGCCACTGGTCGTAGTCCGCCGAAACATAACCCGTGGTACTGCCGAAGGAAGCCACCTGGAAGAAAGCCTCGCGTACGCCGTCTGCCACGCTGTAGCCATTCACCATAATGATGTTGATGCTGATTAAAACAGTGAAAATAGTCAGCAACACAATGTAGCTTTTGAATTCCAGATCATGCCACAAAACCTTCAGGCCGATTTGCGTAACCTGATAGTATAAGGCGAAGTTGCCTGCCGCCAAAATCATAAACAGACCAGTAACAATCTCAATACCCGCACTGTGAAAATGCGCAATGCTGTCATTATAGGTAGAAAACCCGCCTGTAGCAATCGCAGAGCAGGCATGATTGACAGCATCATAGGTGCTCATGCCCAAAATTGCCAACATACCGGTAAGAATAATCGTAAACAGCAGATAGATATAGAACAACGCTACTGCAGTTGTACGGATACGCGGCAGAATACGGCTGTTGGAAAAGCCGCTGACCTCTGCATTAAAAAGATACACAGCACCACCGGCAATCTGCGGCAGCAGCGCTACGAACAGCACGATGATGCCGATACCGCCAATCCAGTGCGTCAGCGTACGCCACAAAAGCAAGCTGCGCGATACTATGTCAAGATTGGCAATCGCCGTTGCGCCGGTAGTGGTCAGTCCGGACATACTTTCAAAGTAGGCGGCGGCGGGATTCAAAATGCCGTCAAAGCAATAAGGCAGCGCGCCCAGGGCAGCAGCCAAAAGCCATGAAAAGAATACCGTGCCGATACCCTCGCGCACGGATAAATTGCGTGCTCCTCTACCGTCACCATAATAATCAAAGATCCTGGCCAAAATAACAGCTACCGCTATGGAAAAGATAAAGGTTCTGGAGGTAGCATATTCGCCGTAAACAACAGACATCAAAAGCGGCAACAGCTGTGCAATTGCCAGGCCGGCAGAAATTTTTCCCAGGAGATATATTATAACCTTTGCATTCATCTTCTATACCTCCTGCCGTTACCAATTCTGCTTATCGCGCCAAAAATCCGGGCGCATGATAACCAGCAGCGTAAAAATTTCCAGACGTCCCAAAATCATCGCCCAAATGCTGATGAAACGTGCCCAATCCGAAAGGCTATTATAGGTAGACGTCGGGCCTACAATGCCGAAGGCCGGACCTACACTGCTCATACAGGCAGCAATCAAGCCCATTGATTCCATTATCGGTATCCCCGACAGGGAAATCAGGATAGTCAGCACAATGAATACCAAAATATACAGGAAGAAAAAACGCGTAATATTACCGACGATAATCGGGTTGATTTCGCGCTCACCCATTCTGATGGAATAAACAATGCGCGGGTGCAGGGTACGCAACAGCTCCGCCCAGCCTGCCTTCAGCAGAATAACAAGACGTGTAATCTTGATGCCGCCTGCGGTTGAACCGCTGCAGCCGCCGATGAACATCAGCATCAGCAGAACGCTGCGGCTGAAGCTTGGCCAGTTGTTATAGTCATCAGACGCATAACCTGTTGTACTACCGATAGACACAGCCTGGAAAATACTGTGACGAAGAGCGCCGTTAAAATCCATATAACCGGAAAAATACAGATTGCCACAGATAAGTGCAGCCGCTGTTGTGAGTATCAACAGATAATATCTGTGTTCGCTGTCCTGACGCACGGATGCCCAGTCACCACGCCAGATTTTATAATACAAAGAAAAGTTCATGCTGGCAATCAGCATAAAAACAATAGCAATAATCTCGACATAAACAGACCTGAAGGAGATCAGGCTGTCGTGATAATATGAAAAGCCGCCTGTCGCCATAGTTGCCAACGCCAGGTTCAATGCCTGAAATATAGGCAAGCCTGCAAGCAACAGCAAAGCAACTTCCACTGCTGTTAAAATAACATAGATTAAGAGAATCATCATAGCAGATTCCTTGATCTTCGGCAGAGTACGTTCAGCCGTACCGCCCGGAAGCTCTGCGTTGAACAGGTAGCTTGTACCGCTGTTCATCTGCGGCATGATGATAATAAACAACATGATAACGCCTATACCGCCTGTCCAGTGCGTTAAGCAACGCCAGACACGGATGCTGGGCGGAAAATCGTTAAAAGAAAGTGCGGTAGTAACACCGGTAGTAGAAAAACCGGAAACACTTTCAAAAACCGCTGCAATCGGATCCGCCGGATTTAAAAACAAATACGGCAGCGCACCCATCAGGCAGACAAGCAGCCAACCGCAGCCTACGACCGCAATGGCTTCACGCACACGCAGGCGCTGACGCGGTCTTCTGCTGCCAAAGAGGTTAAAAAGCGAAGCGATAGTGCTCGTTGTAATCAGCGTAAATATAAAAATCCATATATGCTCCCTATCTGCAAGTAATGCAGCAATCAGTGGCACCAGCAATACACAGGAAAATGCTATTGTCAGCTTGGCTAATAAACGGTTAACAAGCCTTGAATCCATAGTTAAGCGCCCCGGCCTTCAAATAACGGTACTGTAGTCTTGGAAAATTCACTTTTAATGAAGAGAATAACACGGTCATTGGCATGCAGTACAGTATTACCATTAGGAATATAGGCTTCATTACCACGTACAATAGCACACAGCAAGCATTCCGGCGGCAGGTTCATATCACGCACTGCCACACCGTCTACATCGCTGTTTTCGCCGACGATGATTTCCAGAGCCTCGGCCTGTGCGCCCTCCAGCAGGGATACTGATACAATACCACCCTTGCGGACGAAACGCAGCACCTCGCCTGCACTCAAAAGACGCGAAGACAGTACGATGTCTACGCCAACCTTTTCCATCAGCTCAATATATTCGTTACGCGCAACACGCACGATAGTTTTGCGTGCGCCCAGATGCTTGGCAAGCTGTGCCAGCAACAGGTTCAGCTTATCATCCTCAGTTAGGCAGATAACAACATCTGCTTCCGAAACGCCCTCTTCAATCAGAAGGTCGATATCGGTACCGTCACCGCACAAAACCAGACCTCGCTTCAGCTTAGCAGCCAAAAGCTGACAACGGTCCTTATCCTTTTCGATAACCTTTACCTGAATGCCCTGCTTTTCCAGCATGGGAGCCAAAAAGCGACCTGTGCGGCCTGCACCGATGATGAGAACCTTCTCCAGCTTTTCATAAGTATTGGAGAAGGAATTTTCAAACTCACGGATTGCTTCATGCTTGCCTACAAAGTAAACGTTATCGCCCGGAATTACGTAATCATTACCATGAGGAATTATCATCTGATGACGTCTGAAAACCATGGCCATCAGGATATCCTTAGGAATATTCAAATCCTTCAGCGGTATATTAACGATTGGAGAATCCTCCTTCACCTTAGCTTCGAACATGCGCACCTTGCCGTCAGCAAAGTCATCTACGTTCAATGCAGAGGGTGTCATCAGAATATGGTCGATTTCACCTGCGGTAATACGCTCAGGATTGATTACGAGGTCAATTTTCATATCATCCTTAAGCATTTCCGGCGAATGGATAGCATAATCCACGTTGCGGATACGGGCAACGGTATGCTTAATACCATGATTCTTGGCCATCAGGCAGGTCACCATATTTACTTCATCACTATCTGTGCAGGCGATAAGCACATCGGAAGCACTGATATCAGGATCAGCAAAGGTAGTAGGGTTGCAGGAGTTGCCTTCAATCGCCAGTACGTCCAAAGTATTTTGGATGACGTCCTTGCGCTTGGGGTCGATTTCTACAACTACTACATCAAACTGATCTTCAGCTAAAAGCTGTGCAATACTAAAGCCAAGCTTGCCTGCACCAGCTATTACAATACGCATTTTAGTTACTCCTTTAATACGGGAAATCCGTTAATCTCTATTACTCAAATACTGCTCTATATTATAACACAAATAGCCTTAAACGTCGACAGATGCAATTTTGACGCTGTTGACAAAGTATTAATAATATGTAAGATGGCTGTTATCATAGTAAACTGAGCAAGAGATATATCGTGCAAGGAAGAGCAATTTCAGCGAATAAGTGTCCGGAATCATCGAAGTGTTGCATTCTTGCGTGCGCATCCAAGAAGTGAGTACGCAGGGCGATGCTGATTGGCTCATGCGCGCCATGCGATAGTGTCCCAAGAAGCAAGCTCGAAGAGCGAAGCTGATTGGTTTGACACGAACCGCTAAGTGTCGCACTGTCTGAGCGCTAAGCTATCTACTATAGTAAAATCTCTTTGCATAGCGCGAGTTTTGCGACACTTCGTCTTGATTCCACACGAAATTTGAGTTAATAAATTGCTGTTGACTGAAACGATATACTCTCGCGAATAGAGAAAATAAGGTAGAAAGCTTAATCCATGCTTGTGCATCACTTTGCTCCTTCAAGCATGGCTATCTATCCCTCCAAAAATACTCCTTGCAGCAATACTTCATTAAGAAGTTGCCGCTACCGACTTTACTGCATAATCGTAGATTCTATCCTCAATCGACAAGCTGATTACATCAGCTCGTCGATACGCCTCGCCGCTTACACGTCTATGCGTCGCATAGCTCCTTTAGACGTGGCGGTTGGGCAGCCAGCCCCGCCGTTGGTCATAAGATGGCTGACGGTAAAAGAAAAAAGACATGTCACATGACATGTCTTTTTTCTAACCGGCAGCTATCTATCCTCCCAGGCCGCTTCCAGCCAAGTACTTTCGACGTATAAGGGCTTAACTACTGTGTTCGGGATGGGAACAGGTGGATCCCCTTAGCCATCACCACCGGATTATTTAATTTTGAGGTTTGTACCCTCAAAACTTCAACAGAAGAATGAACCGTTAAGTTCTTTTTAACGTTTTGTTTAAGCTGACTTCTTCATCAAAAACCGCTCCTTATTCAGTCGCTGTTTTCGATGTTTGCACGACCTTTTCGATTTCTCGCTTCGCTTTGCTTGCGACAAATCGGGTCCTTGCTTCAAGTCAAGCCCTCGACATATTAGTATCGGTCCGCTGAATACATTACTGTACTTACACTCCCGACCTATCAACCTCGTCTTCTCCAAGGTGTCTTACTAGATTGCTCTATGAGAGATCTCATCTTAAGGCTGGTTTCACGCTTAGATGCTTTCAGCGTTTATCCTTTCCGAACGTAGCTACCCAACTATACCTCTGGCGAGATAATTGGTACACCATTGGTTCGTCCACTCCGGTCCTCTCGTACTAGGAGCAGCCCCCTTCAAATCTCTTGCGCCCGCGATGGATAGGGACCGAACTGTCTCACGACGTTCTGAACCCAGCTCACGTACCACTTTAATGGGCGAACAGCCCAACCCTTGGGACCGACTTCAGCCCCAGGATGTGATGAGCCGACATCGAGGTGCCAAACCTCCCCGTCGATATGGACTCTTGGGAGAGATTAGCCTGTTATCCCCAGGGTAGCTTTTATCCGTTGAGCGATGGCCCTTCCACTTGGATGCCACCGGATCACTAAGCCCTACTTTCGTACCTGATTGCCGTGTTTGGCTCTCAGTCAAGCTCCCTTCTGCCTTTACACTCTTCGCGCGATTTCCGGCCGCGCTGAGGGAACCTTTGGGCGCCTCCGTTACTCTTTGGGAGGCGACCGCCCCAGTCAAACTGCCCGCCTGACACTGTCCCGAGTTTCGTTACTCCTACGGTTAGAATTCCGATACATCAAGGGTGGTATCCCAACGGCGGCTCCACGAAGACTAGCGTCCTCGCTTCCATGCCTCCCACCTATCCTGTACGTGATGTATCAGAACCCAATGTCAGGTTACAGTAAAGCTCCATGGGGTCTTTCTGTCCAGTCGCGGGTAACCTGCATCTTCACAGGTACTTCAATTTCACCGGGTCCCTCGTTGAGACAGTGCCCAAATCGTTACACCTTTCGTGCGGGTCGGAACTTACCCGACAAGGAATTTCGCTACCTTAGGACCGTTATAGTTACGGCCGCCGTTCACCGGGGCTTCGGTCGAATGCTTTGGATTGCTCCGGACATCCTTCCTTAACCTTCCGGCACTGGGCAGGTGTCAGCACCTATACGTCAGATTTCTCTTTAGCAGGCACCTGTGTTTGTGGTAAACAGTCGCTTGGGCCTCTTCTCTGCGACCGCCTCATGCTCCGTCTGTTCAGACTTCACAACAGCGGCTACCCTTATCCCGAAGTTACGGGTACATTTTGCCGAGTTCCTTAACGAGGGTTCTCCCGCGCACCTTAGGATTCTCTCCCCGCATACCTGTGTCGGTTTACGGTACGGGCGGTAATTCTCTAACTAGAAGCTTTTCTCGACAGTGTGGGGTCAGCAGCTTCAGTTCCGTTTCCGGAACCTCCACATCACGCCTCAGACTCACAGGACGCGGATTTGCCTGCGTCCCATCCTACACGCTTGTACAGGAACAACCAATCTCCTGCCTGCCTGCCCTCCTGTGTCACTCCATCGCTCAAACAATCATTACCGGTACTGGAATATCTGCCAGTTGTCCATCTCCTACGCTCCATGCCTCGGATTAGGTCCCGACTTACCCTGGGACGACGATCGTTGCCCAGGAATCCTTATGCTTTCGGTGGAATGGATTCTCACCATTCTTTTCGCTACTCATACCAACATTCTCACTTCTGTGAAGTCCACCGTTCCTTACAGAACGACTTCAGCCCTCACAGAACGCTCCCCTACCCCACGACATATGTCGTAGCCACAGCTTCGGTTTCGTACTTTAGCCCCGGTAATCTTCGGCGCAGGGTCTCTCGACCAGTGAGCTATTACGCACTCTTTAAATGGTGGCTGCTTCTAAGCCAACATCCTGGTTGTTTTAGAGACCCCACATCCTTTTCCACTTAGTACGACATTGGGGACCTTAGCTGGTGGTCTGGGCTGTTTCCCTTTTGACCACGGATCTTATCACTCGTAGTCTGACTCCCAAGCTCTACAGTATAACCATTCGGAGTTTGACAGGGTTCGGTAACCTTTATGGCCCCTAGCCCGATCAGTGCTCTACCGCCTATACTTACTACTTGAGGCTAGCCCTAAAGCTATTTCGGGGAGAACCAGCTATCTCCGCGTTCGATTGGAATTTCACCTCTACCCACATCTCATCCTAAAGCTTTTCAACGCTCACAGGTTCGGTCCTCCACGCAATTTTACCTGCGCTTCAACCTGGACATGGGTAGATCACTGCGGTTTCGGGTCTACGTACACTAACTATCCGCCCTCTTAAGACTCGCTTTCGCTTCGGCTCCGTGTCTTCCACTTAACCTCGCTAGTGCACGTAACTCGTTGGTTCATTCTTCAATAGGCACGCCGTCGCTTTCGCTCCGACTGCTTGTAGACATACGGTTTCAGGTTCTCTTTCACTCCCCTCCCGGGGTTCTTTTCACCTTTCCCTCACGGTACTATGCGCTATCGGTCGCCATTCAGTGTTTAGGGTTGGAGGGTGGTCCCCCCGGCTTCCCACAAGATTCCTCGTGCCTCGTGGTACTCTGGATACTGCTCATCTCTCCGGTCTTTAACCTACGTGGCTTTTACACTGTATTGCCTACCTTTCCAGGTAGTTCGGATAGACCATTGAGACTAAATGCAGTCCTCAACCCCGGCGAGCCGTAGCTCACCGGTTTGCCCTCTGCCCTCTTCGCTCGCCGCTACTGTGGGCATCTCGTTTGATTTCTCTTCCTCCGGGTACTTAGATGTTTCAGTTCCCCGGGTTCCCTTCCTTTCGGATACCTGCCCATGACGGCAGGTGGGTTTCCCCATTCGGACATCTACGGATCAATACTTGCTTGCAGTTCCCCGTAGCTTTTCGCAGCTTACCGCGTCCTTCATCGGCTGATGGCGCCTAGGCATCCGCCGTATGCCCTTAGTAGCTTGACTTTTTCAGCTTACTAAGAACTTTGCGTTCCTAGATCTCGTTAACTCATTCTCTTTGCTTTCGCATTGATTAGAGGTGCCTTGTCATCTCATCAACAACAAGGACTTTTATTCTTCTGTTTGAAGTTTTCAAGGTACAATAGAAGGTTTTTTGAACCTTCAAAACTAAACATCAACCTAAGCGAATGTGCGTCGACTTGTCGTACGAACAAGTTTCCCCGTTCATGTACTCCATAGAAAGGAGGTGATCCAGCCGCACCTTCCGATACGGCTACCTTGTTACGACTTCACCCCAATCATCGGCCCCACCTTAGACGGCTGGCTCCTTACGGTTACCCCACCGGCTTCGGGTGTTACCAACTTTCGTGGTGTGACGGGCGGTGTGTACAAGGCCCGGGAACGTATTCACCGCAGTATGCTGACCTGCGATTACTAGCGATTCCGACTTCATGCAGGCGAGTTGCAGCCTGCAATCCGAACTGGGATCGGGTTTCTGGGGTTTGCTCTGCCTCACGGCTTTGCTTCCCTCTGTTGCCGACCATTGTAGTACGTGTGTAGCCCAAGACATAAGGGGCATGATGACTTGACGTCATCCCCGCCTTCCTCCAAGTTGTCCTTGGCAGTCTCCTATGAGTCCCCGGCATTACCCGCTGGTAACATAGGATAGGGGTTGCGCTCGTTGCGGGACTTAACCCAACATCTCACGACACGAGCTGACGACAGCCATGCACCACCTGTTTTCATGTCCCCGAAGGGAAAGCTCCATCTCTGGAGCGGTCATTCAATGTCAAGCCTTGGTAAGGTTCTTCGCGTTGCGTCGAATTAAACCACATACTCCACCGCTTGTGCGGGCCCCCGTCAATTCCTTTGAGTTTCATCCTTGCGGACGTACTCCCCAGGCGGGGTACTTATTGCGTTAACTCCGGCACAGAAGGGGTCGATACCTCCTACACCTAGTACCCATCGTTTACGGCCAGGACTACCGGGGTATCTAATCCCGTTCGCTACCCTGGCTTTCGCATCTCAGCGTCAGACACAGTCCAGAAAGGCGCCTTCGCCACTGGTGTTCCTCCCAATATCTACGCATTTCACCGCTACACTGGGAATTCCCCTTTCCTCTCCTGCACTCAAGTCTTCCAGTATCCAGAGCCATACGGGGTTGAGCCCCGCATTTTCACTCCAGACTTAAAAAACCGCCTACATGCTCTTTACGCCCAATAATTCCGGACAACGCTCGCCACCTACGTATTACCGCGGCTGCTGGCACGTAGTTAGCCGTGGCTTATTCGTTTACTACCGTCATTACAGATCATTATTTACAATCTGCACATTCGTCATAAACAAAAGAGCTTTACGGAACGAATTCCTTCATCACTCACGCGGCATTGCTCCGTCAGGCTTTCGCCCATTGCGGAAGATTCCCCACTGCTGCCTCCCGTAGGAGTCTGGGCCGTGTCTCAGTCCCAATGTGGCCGTTCATCCTCTCAGACCGGCTACTGATCATCGCCTTGGTAGGCCGTTACCCCACCAACTAGCTAATCAGACGCAGGCCCATCCTCTAGCGATAGCTTATAAATAGAGGCCATCTTTCACAGCATCCTCATGCGAGATTGCTGTCACATTCGGTATTAGCACCCCTTTCGGGATGTTGTCCCCATCTAGAGGGCAGGTTGCCCACGCGTTACTCACCCGTTCGCCACTAAGAAAGTTCAACACCTAATACTTCAACCACCGTGTTAGTTCATGCTTTTAATGCGTAGTAAAAATTGCTTCGCAATTTTTACCGCTACACTTCAGCGGATGAAATACTTGGTGTTGAACTTTCTCCGTTCGACTTGCATGTGTTAGGCATGCCGCCAGCGTTCGTCCTGAGCCAGGATCAAACTCTCCAATAAAGTTTATTGAAGAACTAATCTAGCTCTTATTATTTAAAAAAGAAGTTATTTGACTTGGTCTTGCGTTTTCACGCTCGACCCGCACATTCGCTTTTTTCTAGGTTCAATGTTCAGTTTTCAAGGTTCAGTGCCTAGCGACTTTGGCTTTTGTTTTGTTGCCGTATCGCGTCGACTTGTATATAATACCATGTGACCTGCATTATGTCAACATCTTTTTTGTTACTTTTTAACATTTTTTCGTGAAACACGTGGCTCTGTATTCAAAAGAAGTATCATGTATACACGCTTTAAAGCACCTAAAATTTCTTCAAAAAAATCTCAAAAAAAGTTAAAATTTCTACCGAAAAACGGTAAAATCTGCGTATATTTCTCCAAAAAAACGAGCTGACTCAAGAATTTTTTCTCTCGCCAGCTCGTTTTTTATTGTACTAATACTATTCTATTTTACTTCAATTGGCAGCTTAATCAGCTTCTGCTGCTCGCCGCTGTTATCCAACATCACAAAAATTTCTTCTGCATTACCGGTTTCCCAGTCTGCTTTAAATAATTCAATCGGATACAACTTATGGATTTGTCGCCAGCTGCTGAATTTATATGCAGGAATATATCGACGCACCTTTTCCTCATCACGCCAAAAAGCAGAAACTACCTCAAAAATTGCCTCCGTCTGCCACTTCAGCCACTCCGGACGCCATTGCGGTATCTCGCAGAATACGTCAAAACGCAGAATCTCCAGCAATTCCGTTTGCTGCTCTACATAGTTTTCTTCTATAAACTGCTTTAAGATAGCTGCGACACCCTTATCATTATGCGTCTGCGGATAGAAGCCTGCCTTCACCCACCACTGCGTCAGCTGTTTATAAAAAGCAAATGCCGTCATACCGGAAGCACGCAGCAATGCCCTCAGCGTATACTTAAAGCCACCGCTGTTGGCCGTCTGGTCCAGAATATTATCCAAGTGCTTCAAATACAGCATATCCTCATATGGCATATACTTAGTCGCCAAAATCTCATAAGGCGGTTCATCCATATAACGCAAATCATGCTGCTCTGTTTCCCTGCGCATCTGCGTACCAGGCAGAACCTTTAAAAAGCCCAGCTGCAGCATATCCGCACCCAAACCGTAAACATCATCAAAGGATTTAGCAAAGGTCGGCAAATCCTCATAAGGCAGGCCGGCAATCAAATCAACATGGATATGCATATTACCGAAGGACAGCAGACGTTTGACATTTGCTGCCAGCTTCTCCCAGTTATCCTGCCTGTTGATGGCCTTTAATGTAGGCTGATGCGTGCTTTGAATGCCGACTTCCAGTTGGAAACGTCCCTTAGGCACCGTCGCCAGGAAATCCATAACGCGCTCTGACAGTATATCGGCCTTAATTTCAAAGTGAAAGGTAGCATTTGTATCAGCCTGCGCCAGATGCTGCATCATCGGCAGAAAGTATTTTTCGTCCAAATTATAGGTACGGTCGACAAACTTCACCAACGGCACACCTGCAGCGATAAAGCGGTCCAAATCGCGCAGCACCAGCTCCAGCGGACGCTTGCGCACAGAGCGCGAAATGCTGGACAGACAGTAAGCGCAATTAAAAGGACAGCCACGCGTGCATTCGTAATAAACTATTTTATGCTCTGCCAGCATTTTTTCCAGATCAGGATACGGAAACGGCAGCAGGGACATATCTTCTATTACAGTAATGCCTCCGTTCAGGTTCACCTGCTCCCCTTCGCGATACGCAATATGCTGAGAGACAGCGCCACCGCCAGCCAAATACTGCAGCAGCTCGCTGAATACCAGCTCGCCCTCACCCTGCACGATATAGTCTGCCTGCGGCAGTTCCACAAAAATTCTCTCCGCATCGAATGCTACCTCAGGTCCACCAATCACGATTGCAGCCTGCGGACGCAGCTTGCGCAACATACGGATCAGCTTAAATACGAACGGCTTGTTCCAAATATGTACCGAAAATCCGTAAACCTGCGCCGGCACTGCCATGATTTTTTCCAGCACCGCCAAAATAGGCGTGTTAATAGTTTCTTCTATCAGTGTTACCTCATGTCCCTGCGTTTTGGCATATTCGCCGACGTAGCGCAGGCCAAGACCCGTATGAATATATTTACTGTTAATTGCGCTTAATACTACTTGCATTTCCTTGCTCCTCAAATTTTTAACCACAAATACAGAAAAAGCTCTACAACCGAAATTGTAGAGCCTAAATTTACTGGTGCCGAAGGCCGGACTCGAACCGGCACGAGCGTGAACCCGCTTGATTTTGAGTCAAGTGCGTCTGCCAATTCCGCCACTTCGGCATAAGTTCCAATCACTCGGAACAATAATAATTATACTCGTTTCTTAAAGCTTTGTCAATAGCCTTATTTAAAAATTCTTATAGAGAGGATTACTTTCCCAACAGTGCCTTCAGCTCCTTGAGCTTAGCAGCAAACTTCTGCAAAGTTACGGTTACAGGCTGCGGCGTATTCAGATCCACGCCGGCGTTCTTCAGGATGTTCAGAGAATAATCGCTACCGCCCGCATGCAGGAAGCCCAGATATTTTTCCACCGCTCCCGCTTCGCCGCTTAAAATTGCGCTGGCGAAGGCGGTCGCTGCACTGTAGCCTGTTGCGTACTTGTACACATAAAACGGCGTGTAGAAGTGCGGTATGCGTGACCATTCGCTTGCCAGTTCCTTGTCCACAGTCAGCGCCGGGCCATAGTAATCCCTGTTGCTCTGCAGCCAGTATTCCTCCAGCTTTTCGGCCTGCAGTGAACGGCCTGCTGTGATCTCGCCGTGAATATATCTTTCGAATTCCGCAAACTGCACCTGTCTGTAGACTGTTGTGCGCACTGCCTCCAAAAACTGATTCAAAAGATAAATCTTCTGCTCCGCCGTAGCATGCTTCAAGGTATGCTCCAAGAGCAGGTTTTCGTTCGTCGTGGACGCAACCTCAGCGCAGAAAATCGTATATTCCGAATTAACGTAGCTCTGTGCCTGGCTGCTGAAATAGCTGTGCATAGCATGGCCCATTTCGTGCGCGATGGTAGAAATGCTGTTGTAGCGCGCCTGATAATTGAGCAGCACAAAGGGATGCACGCCGTACACGCCCCAGGAATATGCACCGGAGCGCTTGCCCTTGTTTTCGTAAACGTCAATCCAGCCTTCGGTCATGCCTTTGTGGAGTGCCGTCAGATATTCCTTGCCCAACGGTGCCAGTGCCTCCTCAACCTTAGCGCAGGCCTCCGGGAAGCTGCAGGCAAAGCTATCGCCTGCGGTGGAAATAGGCATATACATATCATAGTAATGGAATTCATCTACTCCAAGTACATCCTTCTTTAATTGGATGTATTCATGCAGCGGTGCAAAATTATCATGCACAGTATCAATCAGTCCGTCGTAAAGACTGGACGGAATATTATCCTCTGCCAACGCTGCTTCCAGTGTATCTTTATAGTTATGCACGGTAGCATAAAAATATCCGGTGCGCGCAGAGCCTGTGAGCGTTGCTGCCAGGGTATTGCGGTATTGATGATAGGTATTCATCAGGCCGGTAAAGGAATTTTTACGCAGCACACGGTCAGGCGATGTCATATTCAGCAGATAGCAGCCTTCGCTGACGTTTGCCTTATTGCCCTGGCCGTCGGTAATCTCCGGGAACTGCATATCGGCACTCACAAGTGCGCGGAAGGCCGCTGCCGCCGTGCCTGTTGCCAAATGGCTTTGCGCAAAAACAGCCTCTTTATCTGCAGACAAAACATGGTCTGATAAACGAACCATATTTTCAATATAAAAACGGTATTCTGCCAATGCAGGCTCTTCGTCCAGCATTTGCAGCAGTTTTTCCTTACCTAAGGCCAGCATTTCCGGCTCTACAAAAGCATTAGCGTTACTGAAGGCTGCCGCCATACCTTCAGCCTCGCCTGCGAGCGCCTGCAGCTTCTGGTCCGTATTATCCGCATCCTGCTGCAAGCGTGCGTAAGCGTAAATCTTATCCAGCAGCTTTGCCAACTCTTCCTGCAGCTTTAAGGCTGCACAGACTGCGGCTGCAGTATTCAGTTGGCCCTGCATAGCCTGCAGCTGCGGCAGCTTGCTCTTATATTCTTTGCAGGCCGCCTGCCAATCATTTTCACCGGCATATATATCGCTTATATGCCATTTGCAGGCTGTCGGAATCTGCTCTCTGGCAACATTGCTGCCATGAAGCGGAGTAGTATTTTTTTCTTCTGTCATTATCAATCAGCTCCTTATAAAACTGCTTATTTAGGCCACAGGCTGGGATTGCCGTATTGAGCATCCAGCTCGTCACTGAACCAGCGTCCGTTCAGCACATTATGAATGATATAATTTTTGCTTTGCTCATTGATGCTCTTGTCATTAGCCATCTCTGCCAAAATGCCGGCATAGCTTACTCTACTGTTGATACTGCTGATGCGTGCATGCTGACGGTTGGCATCCCATACAAGTTCCGGACGGTAGGTGGGATTCCATGCCTGCCACGTTGTTCCCAAAGCCGAAGTATTAGGATTACCGGTACGCACAAAGGCTGCAATCGAATCAATAAATGCTTTGCTCAGTTCCTTGGAGCCTGCCTGCTCAAAGGCATCGGTATTTTTGGTATAGCCGTAGCCCTGATCCGTCAGGAAGGGCTGGAAGATGCCATGCAACGCACCGTTACGCACCATATATTCCTTGCCGACAACGTCAGCAGTATGAGCAAAGGCAAAGCTGCAGACATACATATCTGCCTTATAATGCGGATACAAAACCTCGGCAGACTGCTGGCCGTTGAAGAAGCCATACAAAGCACTGCCGTATTTATTGGCAAATTTAAATTCACTCGTAGTCTTATAATCGTTGTTGATTAAGCCAAGACGATCCTTAAAGAAAGGATCACGTGCAGCAAAGGAGCTGAACTCGTCAGCACTTGCCAGCATCAGCAGCGGTACGCTGTAGTAATGCTTCGTAGCAAAGCCTTCTACCGGCAGCACCTCTCCATCGCCGTAAAGATGCGGAAATGCGCTCATGCGGATGACAGCGCCTGCCATCACCGGCGCCAGACGCTCTGCCGGTATTGCCTGCAGATATTGACGCACAGCCTTTTTATCCTTGCCGTTGTCACTAAGCAGCCAGTTTTCGGCGTTAATCAGGTTATTCTGCTTACCATCCTCTACCACCATCGGTGCTAATTTCTGCGCGATAGTTTTTTGACTCTTGGCAGCATCGGCAACAGTCAGACCGCCGCTGAAGGAAATAGCCTTATCAAATTTATTTTTGAAAACAGGCGAAATCAGCATCGCCATAACATCACGTCCACCGGCGGAAAAACCGGAAACAGTAATATTCTTGGCGTCACCACCGAACTCCTTGATATTTTCGCGTACCCAGTCCAAGGCTGCAGCCTGGTCAAGGAAGCCGAAGTTACCGCTCTGTTCCTTCTTGTTACCATCTGCCAGAGCAGGCAGATTATTAAAGCCAAAAAGTCCCAGGCGATACTGTACGGAAACATAAACCATGTTGCCTTCCTGCGCCAGCCTGTTGCCCTCCATCAGATGGCTGTTGCTGGCCTGATTATTGCCGCCGTGAATATAAACCAGTACCGGCAGATTCTTTTCCTGCGTATCCGGGCGCACAATATCCAACGTCAGCATGCCCTCCTGCCCAAGCACCTTTTTGCCGTTGTATTGGATATTCGCCGGTGCAGCCTTGGTGCAGTCCAAAATTCCCTTATGCTTTTTAGCCTGCTGCGCCTCACGCCAGCGGTCAGCGCCCGTCGGCTGCTGCGCATACGGAACACCCAGCCATTGTACTACCTGATGCTTGTCGTCATAAGCACCGGCAACAACACCCTGCTGGGTTTTTACTTCATTATTAAAATTGGCAGCCTCAGCAGCAGTTGTAAAAACGCTTGCCGCCAGCAGCGAAGCAACCACATATTGCATCTTTTTCATCTATATCATCTGCTCCCTCATAGAAATTTATTAAACACTTACTTTCTATTATAAAGAAGTAGCGCCAGCTTGACAAGCTACGGCACGAAAAAAGAGGCTGCCTTCTCAGCAGCCTCAAATAACTATTGTGATTGACTTTTTCAAATTACCTTAGCAGCATAAAGAGCGCACAGGGTTTTGGCATCATACAGCTCGCCGTCGGCAACCATGCGACGCAGCTCTGCAGGAGTAAAGGCCTGCACGCCGATGAATTCGTCCTCATCGGTATGCTGAGCAAACTTTTGCAGTCCCCAGGCCTTATATAAATGGATAATCTCATCAGAAAATCCCGGCGTAGTCGCAATGCTGATCAGCTGCTGCCAATGCTCTGCGTCATAGCCTGTTTCCTCGCTCAGCTCACGCTTCGCGCACTCCGCAGGATCCTCATCCGGACCATGGTCAAGCTTGCCTGCCGGAATCTCCCACAGCAATGTACCAAGCGGATAACGGCACTGCTTTACCAGCACCACGCTTCCGTCAGCCAGCACTGGTACAATCGCCACTGCCCCCGGATGACGGATATATTCACGCGTTGTATCATTACCGTTCGGTAGCGTTACGTGGTCACGCTGCACCTTCAGCAGGCGGCCGCTAAAGACCTCCTCATTGCTTCCAGGTACATATATTTCATCTAAAGCCGCCTCATGAAATTTTTTCAGCATTATCTTACCTCATTTCTCCTGCAGTTGCTTCAAGCTGCTTTTTATCTGCTCCGCACCCTGCAGCAGCTCGGTAGCACTTTCAAAGGCTGCCCTGCTGGCAGTTGCGCCTGCCGTCATGCGCACCAGCTCCTGCAGACGTCCGTTATAATCAAGCGTTGTCAGCTGCGTTACCGTGCGTCCGTCAGTACTTTGCTTCTCAATATGAATATGATTATCCGCAAAGGCAGCAATCTGCGGCAGATGCGTAATACACAGCACCTGGCCGACACCGGAAATAGCAGCAATTTTTTCCGCCATCTTCTGCGCCGTAACGCCACCGACACCGGTATCAATCTCGTCGAATACCATCGTAGCAACATCGCCGCTGTTCATCAGCACAGTCTTAACCGCCAAAGCAATACGGCTCAGCTCGCCGCCGCTCGCTACCTTTTCCAGGTCATTCAGCGGTTCGCCCATATTCGCACTGAAAATAAATTTCAGCTCATCACGGCCCAGCGGCATAAACTTATCCAGCTGACCGCACTTTATCTGCAGCACACCGTTAGGCATCGCCAAATCGCGGATATGCTGCGTAATACGCTGCGCCAACGCCTTGGCGCTGGCTTCACGCAACTGCGTCAGCACTGCGGCAGCACGTCCCAAACGCACAACCGCTTCCGCTACCGCCTTCTGCGCCTGCTCTAAGAGCTTTGCAATCTGTTGCAGCTGTTCCAGCTTTTCCTGCGTCTGCTGCAGATATTCCAACGCCGACTGTGTACTGCCGCCGTACTTCTTCTGCAGACGGTAAATAATATCAAGGCGCTGCTGTACCTGCGCTGCACGCTCACCGTTAAACTCACTGCCTGCCATATATTCGCTCAGCTCCGTGCGGCAATCGTCCAAGCTGATCCAGGCACTGTCAGCACACTCTGCCAACGGCGCCAGACGGCTGTCGTAGCGTGCCGCATACTGCAGCTGGTCGCGCACTCGCGCCAGACGCGAAAGAATCGCGTCCTCCTCATCAAGCTGCTGATAAGAGCTGTCAACAGCCTTCATAATGCGCTCACTGTTCTGCAGCAGGCGTGCCTCCGCCTCCAGGCCATCTTCCTCACCAGGCTTCAAGGCAGCGTCCGAAATCTCCTTGATTTCCCAGGCGTAACGATCCAGCAGCAAATCCTGCTGCTCATTTTCCTGCTCCAAACTGCTCAAATGCTTTACCGCAGCAGTATACTCGCTGTAAAGCTGCTTATACTCCTGCAGTGCCTGCGCCAGCTTCAAACCGCCAAAAGCATCTGTCAGATGCAGCGGCGCATCCGGCTTCAGCAAGGCCTGGTTCTCGTGCTGGCCGTGAATATCCACCAAACGCGCACCGATAGCCTTCAGCACAGCCAAAGGCACCTGCACGCCGTTGATATAAGCGCGGCTCTTGCCCGCAGCACTTATCTGACGCTTCAGAAATAAATCCTCCTCCGGCTCCAGACCGTGCTCCGCCAGCAGCGCTTTAATCTCCTGCTGACCGCTCACGTCAAAAACAGCCTGCACCCACAGTCCGTCAGTACCGCTGCGCACATAATCGGCAGAAGAGCGCCCGCCAAGCACCATGCCAAAGGCATCTATCAGAATAGATTTACCGGCACCGGTTTCGCCTGTAAAAACATTGAAGCCGGGGGTAAAATCAGCATGCGCGTCCTCTAATAGTGCAAAATTGTGAACATGCAATGATTGCAGCATAATCCCTTGCCTCGCTTATCTGTAATTCTTGAAGCGTTCCAGCAGAGTGATTACAGCTTCTTTATTTGGCAGAGCAATGAAAACGGTGTCATCACCGGCAATAGAACCAAGAATCTCCGGCCATTTCATGTAGTCTACGGCAAAGGCAACAGCCTGCGCTGTGCCCGGCAGCGTGCGGATTACCACCATGCTGTCGGAAGCACGTACACTTACGATAGAATCGTTGAAGGTACGCTCCAGACGCTCCATGGTCAGCATCGAGCTGTGCTCCTTCGGATAAGCATAGTGATAATGTCCGTTGGCATCCGGCACCTTGACCAGCATCAGTTCCTTGATATCACGCGAAACCGTAGCCTGCGTAACATCAATGCCCTGATGACGTAAAGCGGAAGCCAAATCCTCCTGCGTTTCAATTTTATTGTTGTCAATAATCTCTTTAATTTTAGCGTGTCTGGTCATTTTCATAGTCAATCACCTCTAAAAGCAAAATATTTCTATGTCGTACTTTCCTATAATCATGATACTTCTATAAAGGTTATGATTTATAGTAATGCCTTACGTATTTATTTATGGATGACGTATACGGTGCCTTATCATGCGCCGCTACGCCCTGTACATCTATCCTTCGTTTACGTCACAGTACACGAGAAGGTGCCAGAAACAAAGAAGGGTAACGATGGCGTACTACTGCTACGTTGAAGAGATCTGATGGCGTATACGCTAGCGCCTTATCATGCGCCGCTACGCCCTGTACATCTATCCTTCGTTTACGTCACGGCACACGAGAAGGTACCGGAGACGAAGAAGGGCGACGATGGCGTACTACTGCTACGTCGAGGGCCCTGATGAAGTATATGGTGCATTATCGTGCGCCGCCTATAAATTGCGCATTAATTTTTGTTGCCAAGTCTGATAATAATCGCGTCGCGTAAGTCTTACAAACTTCATCTCATAAGGCGATTTGGCGATATGCACACTGGTATCGTTAGGCACCTCTATAACATTTTCGCCGTCAGCCGAAAGCAGCATTTCCTCACTGCCTGGAATCGGCCTGAGCTCTATTGTTTCCGACATAGGAATAACAAGCGCTCTGTTCGTCAGCGAATGTGCGCAGACAGGAGTAATGACGCTGACATCAAGCTCCGGCATAACAAGCGGTCCGCCTGCTGAGAGAGAATATGCCGTAGAACCGGTTGCCGTTGCGATAATCAGACCATCTGCCGCATATTTACCGGATAAACGTCCGTTAATAAAAAGCATCATATGCGCCAGCTTGCTGAACATGCCCTTAGCCAGAACTAAATCGTTGAGCGCATGCGCCGTAGCAAGCAGCTTATCGCCGCAGATAACTCTGGCCTGCAGCAGACTGCGGCTTTCCAGCGTATAGTTGCCCTGTGCCAGACGGCTGATAGCCTTATACATACCCTGCAAATCAATCTCTGCCAAAAATCCCAGCTTGCCGAAGTTGATACCGAACGCAGGCACATCAAGTGGCGCAAGGTGACGCGCCATCTGCAGCAGTGTACCGTCACCGCCGAGACTAACACCATAGTCCAGTGTTTTCAGCGTTTGCGGCTCACTTTTATTGTAGCTGCTCACGCCATACTGCTGCGCCACCTCCTCAGGCAGCACCGGTTCAAGTCCCCAGTCCTTGCAGAGCTGAACAAATTCCGGCAGAGCGATACGGACGTTTTCTTTACCCAGATTAGGAAAAATCCCTAAACGTTTCTTTTGCATCTCATGCCTCTGTCTTTTCTGCTTTCTTATCTAAGTCGCCATGACTGCGGCCTACAAGCTGTGCTACCTGCTCGCTGCTTACGGCATCGTCGTCACCCAGCGTCAGGTGCAGCAAATATTCAATGTTACCCTCAGGTCCCTTGATAGGAGAAAAATCCAGACCGGCAATACCGAAGCCTTCGCTCTTGGCGAAACTGATAACGTTATTGATAACCTGCTCATGCACGGCAGCATCACGTACAACGCCCTTCTTGCCGACATTTTCCTTGCCTGCTTCAAACTGCGGCTTGATTAAAGCCACTACAAAGCCTTCAGGCTTGAGAATTTTATGGACCGCAGGCAAAATTTTATCCAGCGAAATAAAAGCTACGTCGATGGTAGCAGCATCAACCTGCTCGGGCAGGCTGTCTGCTTCCAGATAACGCACGTTGGTACGCTCCATGTTCACTACGCGCTCATCGTTGCGCAGCTTCCACGCCAGCTGACCATAGCCCACGTCTATCGCATAAACCTTCGCCGCACCATTCTGCAGCGCACAGTCGGTGAAACCACCGGTAGAAGCACCGATATCGGCAACAACCTTGCCTTCTACGCTGATGGGGAAAATCTGCAAAGCCTTCTCCAGCTTCAGGCCGCCGCGGCTTACATAGGGCAGCTTATTGCCCAGCAGACGGATAGTAACCTCCGGTGCTACCGGTGTCCCCGGTTTATCTATTTTCTGTTCATTGACCAATACCTGTCCTGCCATAACCGCAGCCTGCGCTTTGGCACGGCTTTCAAACATACCGCGGTTAACTAACAGAACATCAAGTCTTTCTTTTTTCACTCTTCTTCACCCTTTACAAATGCTGCAGCCTTGGCAGCAATGGTTGGCGTATCCAGTCCCAAATCACGGAACAGCAGCTTTTTGTCGCCATGCATAACAAATTCGTCAGGAATGCCGAAGCAACGTACTTCACACTGCTCCAGCAATTTATTTTCATTAAGCTCTTCAAGAATTGCGCTGCCGACACCGCCTGCCAGTACGCCTTCTTCCAGAGTAATAATCTTTCCGTAGCTTTGCGCATGCTCACGCAAGAGTTCAACATCCAGCGGTTTGGCAAAACGCATATTCACAACACCTGCGCTGATTCCCTGCGCTTCCAGCAGCTCCGCTGCATCAAGAGCAGTCTGCACCATGCTGCCAATCGCCCAGAAGCAGACATCCTTGCCTGTACGCAGCACCTCTGCCTTACCAATCGGCAAATCCTGCCACTGCGTATCCAGCGCAACGCCCACACCGCTGCCGCGCGGATAGCGCACGGAAACAGGTCCGTCAAAATCAAGCGCTGTTTTCAGCATGTGCTGCAGTTCATTCTCATCCTTCGGCGCCATAATGGTCATGTTAGGAATGCTGCGCAGATAAGCGTAGTCAAAAACGCCATGATGCGTATAGCCGTCATCACCCACAAGACCGGCACGGTCCAGACACAGCGTTACGTTCAGCTTCTGCATGCAGATATCGTGCATGATGGAGTCATAAGCACGCTGCATGAAGGTAGAATAAATTGCCGCCACAGGCTTCATTCCGGCAGCAGCCATGCCTGCAGCCGCAGTAACCGCATGCTGCTCGGCAATACCAACATCAAAGAAATGATCCTTATGCGCCTCGGCAAAAATATTCAAGCCGGTGCCGTCAGGCATCGCAGCAGTAATACCCACGATTTTATCGTCGATATCAGCCAGTTTAGTCAAAGTTTTACCAAAAACCTCGGTATAACTTACGGGTGCATTCGGATTAGTAATCTTTTTGCCGGTAGCAATATCAAAGGGGCCTGTACCGTGGAACTTATTGGGGCTTTCCTCGGCAGGCTTATAGCCCTTGCCCTTTTTCGTCAGCACATGTACCATAACCGGTCCGTCAATCTTTTTTGCAGCCTGCAGCACATCCAGCAGGCCATCCAGATCATGTCCGTCAACCGGTCCCAAATAAGTAAAGCCAAGCTCTTCAAAAATAGAGGTCGGCACCATCAGGTATTTTACGCTGCCCTTCAGGCGGCGGATAGCCTTCAGCACATCACTGCCGAATTCCATATTTTTGAGCCAGCCCTCAATATCATTTTTAATTTTGTTATAGGTTTCGCCTGTACGCAGCTGGTAAAGATATTCGCTCATCGCACCCACGTTTTTGGAAATAGACATTTCGTTATCGTTGAGCACGACAATCATATTCTTATGCAGCATACCGGCGTTGTTCAACGCCTCAAAAGCCATACCGCCGGTCATGGAGCCGTCGCCGATAACGGCTACGACATTATAATCCTCACCCTGCAGGTCGCGGGCGCAGGCCATGCCCAGAGCAGCGGAAATAGATGTACTGGAATGACCGGTACCGAAGGCATCATGCTCGCTTTCGCTGCGCTTAGGAAAGCCGGAAAGACCGCCGTATTGACGCAGCGTAGGAAATTGCTCCCTGCGTCCGGTGATAATTTTATGGATATAGGCCTGGTGACCTACGTCGAATATAATCTTATCTTCCGGCGTATTGAAAACCTTATGCAAGGCCAAAGTCAGCTCTACCACGCCCAGATTCGGCGCCAAATGGCCGCCGGTGTGCGAAATAACGCTGATTAAAAGCTGTCTGATTTCCTTAGCCAGCTGCTCCAGCTGCGGCACGGAAAGCTTTTTGACATCAGCCGGTGAATTAATTTTATCTAAAAATTTATTCTCTGCCATAATTACTTCTTTCTGTCAGTCATCAGGCGAGTAATTTCACGTAACGGCTCTGCGTTCTCGCCAAACATTTCCAGACATTCCAAAGCCTCTGCCACAGTCTTTTCTGCCAACTCGTGTGCTGCCTGCAGGCCGTACAGTGTTACATAAGTAGATTTGTGGTTCTTGGCATCGCTGCCTACCGGCTTGCCAAGCTCCTCCTCAGTACCTTCGACATCAAGGATATCGTCGGTAATCTGGAAGGCAAGTCCCAGCAAATCAGCAAATTTGGTAAGAGCCAAAAGCTGCTGGTCATTAGCACCGGCCAGATGCGCACCGCCGCGAATAGCAGCAATAAAAAGCGCACCGGTCTTGCCCGCATGCAGTTTGCGCAGCTCCTCCGGCGTAATCTTTTTGCCTTCAAATTCCAAATCAAGGCCCTGGCCGCCAACCATACCGAAGTTACCGGCACACATAGCCATTTCGCGTACAGTTTCAATCAAAACTTTAGGATCAACATTCTTCTGTTCCAGCATTACCTCAAATGCCAAAGTGAGCAGGCCGTCACCGGCAAGCACTGCCATAGCTTCACCAAAAACCTTATGATTGGTCAGACGGCCGCGGCGATAATCATCGTCATCCATGCACGGCAGGTCATCGTGAATCAGAGAATAGGTGTGAATCATTTCCAGACCGCAAGCCACGGGCAAATAATTGTAGCCCTTGCTGCCCACAGCCTCTGCCGCAGCCATCAGCAGAATCGGACGAATGCGTTTACCGCCTGCCATCAGGCTGTATTCCATAGCTTCATCTACCTTGGAAATACCCTTTTTGGCAATTCTGTTCTTCAAATAGTTTTCTACCAGTTTTTGCTGGTTAGCATAATAAGCTTTAAAATCCATTATTTTACCTCCAAATCCTGGAATGTTTCTAATTTATAGCCAACGTCGTTACTGTCGGTAACAACGATTTTATCAACCTCCTGCTTCACTGTTTCCAGTCTGCTGCTGCAGACACGGCTCAGCTCCACACCGTATTTAAACACCTCCAGAGCCTTGTCCAAAGGCAGCTCGCCGCTTTCCAGAAGCTGTACCTGTGCTTCCAGCTCGCTTAAGGCATCTTCAAACTTAATGTTCTTTGCAATCTTTTTCGTTGCCATCCTTTACCGCCTTTCTACCTGCTGCACAACTGAGGTTATCACACCATCTGCTACTGTTGTCAGCAGCTCGTCGCCCCATCTGAGGTCATCAACACTGCTTACCAGCGTATAATCGGATTTTTGGCTCACTGAATAGCCTCGTCCCAAAACAGCCAGCGGACTGAGGCTATCCAGCCTTGCCGCCGCCAGCGCCAGCTTATGCTCATCCTGCTGCAGATGCAGCTCTAAGGCCTCACGCAGTCTGCGCGAAGCAGTATCAAGACGCTGCGCCTGGTCGGCAAAAAGCCTTTCCGGGTCACGCAACGCCCACGAATTAACTAAGTTGTCCAATCTGCGCTGCTGCTGCGTAAGCAAAGCCGACAACAGACTGCGCGCACGCTGCTCCAGATAGGCAACGCGTTGCTTATAGCCTTCAACATCAGCCACCACCAGCTCCGCGGCCTGCGACGGTGTCGCAGCCCTCACGTCGGCAGCAAAATCACACAGCGTAAAATCTGTTTCATGACCTACGGCGCTGACTACCGGGATTTTGGAGGCAGCCACCGCTTTTACAGTGATTTCCTCGTTAAAGGCCCACAAATCCTCGATAGAACCGCCGCCACGTCCCACAATCAGAACGTCTGCCAGCTTTTTGCGGTTAAAGAATTCTATAGCCGCGGCAATTTCCGCCGCAGCGCCCTCACCCTGCACCTTAACAGGATAAAGTAACAGCTTTATGCCCTGATTTCTCCTGCGTGACACTGTTATGACATCACGCACAGCGGCACCTGCAGGAGAGGTAATAATTCCCACGGTACGCGGATGCAGCGGCAGCTGCTGTTTACGCTCAGGCGCAAACAGGCCTGCACGCTCCAGCTTCTGCTTGAGCTTTTCGTAAGCCTGCATCAAATCGCCCACGCCCTGCTGCAGCAGTAAATCGGTATACAGCTGATAAACGCCGTCGCGTTCATAGACTGCCAAGCGCCCTACGGCAACAACAGTATCGCCGTTCTGCGGCTGAAAGCGCAGATTAACAGCCTTACTGCGGAACATTACGCATTTGAGCACCGCACCAGCATCCTTCAAAGTAAAATAGCAATGACCTGAAGGATATCGCTTAAAATTAGAGATTTCACCGACAACCTGCAGATTACGCAGCTCCGGCTCCTGCTCCAGTATATGCTTTATGAAATTATTTATTTCGCTTACCGAATAAACAGCTTCAGTCATTTTTCTTATGTAATCTCCAGGCAACAGCGGCACAGCCACTGGCATTATCACAGCTGAAGCGGCCTTCAGGCACCCACAGGCGCACACGGCGCTTCGCCAGCTTTTCTTCAACATGCTTGCGGATGTACTTGTTGGAGCCGACGCCGCCAACCAAAATAACATCTCGCACACCATATGCCGCTGCACCGTTGCGCAGCAGACGGGCAAAGGTTTCCGCCAGCGTATGCTCCACACCCAAGGCCAGAGAGGCAGCATTTGCCCCCGCCTCCAGCTTGCGCATAGCGGCAGTTGCAGGTCCCGATAAGCTCACATCCAGCTTACGCACGGACACCGGCAGCTCCAGCGGTTTCTCCGCCTGTTCTGCAAGCTGCTCCAGTGCCGGACCTGTCGGAAACTGCAGTCCCAACGCCACACCGATGCGGTCAACAAACTGACCGGCGTGCAAATCGAGGCTGCCGCCAACCTGCGTCAGGTTATAACGGCTGTCTTCACGGCGTTCGCACAGCAGCAAATCGGTAGTACCGCCGCTGGCATGCAGCAGCAAAAAGCGCTCCGCCTGCGGACCGCCTGCCGACCAAAGACCGGCCTCCAAATGATTTTCCTGGTGGCTGATGACCTCCAACGGCACCTTATAGGCAGCCGCCAGGCTGCGAGCAACGCTCATGCCGGCAAGAAACGCCGGCATATAGGAGTCCGCAAGCGGACGCGGATAACCGCTGACACCAATCGCTGCCAAGGTGCAGTCCTTATCGGCAAACACCTCCTCCACCAAGCGCGGCAGATTGCGTGTATGCTGAAAAACCATCTCGGACTGCTGCAGGCCGCAGCGTCCCGGCTTAACGCTTAAAATCTGTCTGGCCTCGGCAAGCAGGCTGCCATCCTCCGCCAAAAGAGCGGCAGAGGTAGTATAACAGCTGGTATCAATGCCTAAATAAACCTTTTGGCTCATTTTCTTGCCAGCTTACCTAAAACACCGTTAATAAAGCGCGGAGATTCTTCGGTTCCATAAGCCTTGGCAATCTCCACTGCCTCATTGATAGCAACACCTGCAGCCAGGGCAGGCTTTTCATGGCGCATTTCAAAAACTGCTACGCGCAGGATATTTCTGTCGGTAGCAGGCATACGCTCTACTGTCCAGTCGGTTGCACAGCTGTTCAAAGTCGCATCAATAGCTTCTTTGTTTTCTACAACACCGTTAACAAGCACCATAGAATACTTCTTAACATAGTTTCTGGCACTTGCTGCCCCCAGCTCCTTATGCTGGTCCAAAGCCTTGTCTACCGCAGCCTCCGGATGCAGCTCCTCATGCTCATCTAAAGCTGCGTCAACAGCCTGTTCTACCTCATTACCGGTAAAGTCTATTTGGAATAACGCCTGTAAGGCAACCTCTCTTGCAAGTCTACGAATCATTTGCACACTCTCCTTGTATAAAAAATTTTAATAAATATCTTGTATGATGATGTATTCAGATTAGGCAGATGGTGCCTTATCTTTTGCCGCCACCGCCGTTATCTGTGATAGCCGGGAGGCAACAACCTATCCAACCACTCCAGCAAATCCTCTTTCTTATCCAGCTTGTTGCCGATAAAAAAGCCCAAGCCGATGCAGATCATCAGAAACAGTGCCTGAAAAAATCCCAGCCACAGCACAACCACGCCAATAAACAGGCCAAACACCGAGCAAAGCAGACGGCCGCGATAATTATTCCAGATATCATTAAGAATATCGTTAAACATAGCTTCTGCCTCCTATTCTTCCTTTGCTTTAATCTGTTTGAAGAACAGCTCTATTTCCTTAACCTCAATGCCGGTAACCTTTTTGATGGTTTCACGGACGTTGTTCTTAATCTCACCGGAGGTTTCCGGAATATTTATTCCGGGTTCAATCGAAGCATTAATGCGCACATCAATGCATTGATCCTCCAGCTTCACTATAACCTTTACATGATGGATGCCGTATATTTCCTGCGACAGAACAGCAATATAATCCTCCAATGCGCCCTTGCCTACAAGCACCTTGCCCTTATCGCTGTCACTCAGCTTCAGCGAGCTTACGCCCGTCAGTCCCAGGCCGGTGATAAGCAGGCGTACGCTCACCAGCAGCATAATCACGCCGCCGACAGCATAAACCCAGTTGCCCGGGATATGGCTGATAAACGCTACCATACCGGTATCAGAGAAAACGCCCAGGCTGCACAGCAGCGTCAGCACTGAAGCTACCGTCATCAATATCGTATACAGCGTCAGGATAATTCTATCCGCAATACCCATAACAGTTAATCCTCCTCTAAAAACTTCCTATGCTTTTCATCCATGTCTTCCTCCGGCGGCAGCTCAAAATCATGGTTATCATGGAGATTAACCAACTGCTGCTCAAAGGAATTGGCCTCCGTTGCTTCCGCACGCTTAGCCTGCGCCTGCAAAATCTCTGCCATATCTACATCAGATGAGCTTTCCTTTTCCAGCTCGCTTTCACGCCTCTTGGCCACGCCTTCGACATTGACATCGACAAACTGCACCTCGTAACCGGTCATAGCCTCAATGGCATCTTTAACCTTTTCCTGCACCTCCAAAGCAATCTCCGGAATGCAGCAGCCGTATTCAATAACAATATACACACTGGCATTTACCGTCTTGCCTTCAAAATGCAAATGTACGCCCTTAGAAGCGTTCTCCTTGCCCAAGAAGCGGTTAATGCCATCTGTCAGGCCACCGCTCATGCCTACAACTCCCGGCACCTCCTGCGCCGCCAGGCTGGCAACGATACAGATAACCTCGTCGGCAATACGTATATCACCATATTCTTCCTTGTCCTGTGTTTCCGCTGCTTCGGCAGCAGCTTCAGCGGCTTCTGCAGCCTTGGCCCTGATAGTGTCCTTTATATTTTTTTCTTCCATATCCGGCACCTCCTGCTCGCTTACGTGCCGGCAAAAGCGCGACAGCGTAATGAAGACAGTTATACATTATTATCTTCTTATTATAACACATTTTATACAATCCGTATGCATAAAATGTATAAAAAATAAGTGCTAAAAATGTATATGATAAGATTCTGTTTTTTCAATCGCTGTATCTGAACAAGGCAGGCCAAACAGAGAAATTAGCTCCTTATACGCAATATAAAACACCCTACGCACTGCCAACGGCAATACGCAGGGTGTTTTCATTTGCTTATACAAAGCTTATGCAAAATCCTTGTAGATACCTTCCTCACGGCGTCTGGTTGCCGTTTTGGAAACGTAGGTACCATGAACAATATTGGTAAGCTTCTTCTTCGCTAAAATCTTTTGGATGTAATCAAGATGCGGGCAAGGCGGCTTATGCGAATTATCCGATACCATGCAGGTAGAAAGATGCACGCAAATCTCTTGTCCATCCTCTTTAAAGCGGCGCAGGCGCTTCGCCAGGTTCTCCAGCTTAACCGTCAGCGCACCGCCGGAGCAGCCACCGCAGGTGAAGCTCATGTAATGCGTATCCTCTGGATAACCGGCAAACTTACCCTCGCGACTGTAAAAAGCGTGCGTACAGTTGTAGCCGCAACAACGCTGCTGCACCGTATCACACTGGATAATTACTACTAGCTTGCTCATCTTATCATGCCTGCTGCTTTTAAAGCTGCATCAAGCTTAGCCTCAGCGGCAGCGCTGATAGGAGTCAGCGGCAGACGCGGAGCACCTGCTTCAATACCGGTAACCTTGGTAACGGCAGCCTTAATAGGAATCGGGTTGCTTTCTATGAACATAGCCTTAGCCAGCGGTACCATAACCTTGTTGAGGTCAGCGGCATCCTTAACGCGACCTTCGCTGTAAGCCTGCATCAATTGCTGCAGCAGGTTGCCGTTAACATTGGCCAGAACGGAAATCAGACCGCAGGCACCAACGGACATGAACGGCAGAATCAGGCCGTCATCACCGCTGTAAATGGAGAAATCTTCCGGCAGTACACGATACAGCTCTGCAGTCTGTGCTACATTGCCTGCTGCCTCTTTGATAGCCACAATGTTGCTGAAATCTGCTGCCAGACGTGCAACAGTTTCCGGAGCAATGTTGCCGCCGGTACGTCCCGGAACATTATAAACGATAATCGGCAGCTTAGTAGCCTTTGCTACGGCTGCAAAATGCTGATAATAGCCTTCCTGAGTCGGTTTGTTGTAGTAAGGTCCGACTACGAGCACGCCGTCTACACCGCAGGCTTCCATTTTCTTAACCAAATCAATAGTGCTGGCAGTACAGTTGGTGCCTGCACCGGCAACAATCTTGGCACGGCCGTTGACACGAGCAACGATGGTCTGCATGAATTTAATTTTTTCATCCATGTCCATGGTTGCAGCTTCACCGGTAGAGCCTTCTACTACCAGGCCGTCACTGCCGTTAGCGAGCAGCCAGTCAGCAAAATCTGCACCGGCTGCATAATTAACGCTGCCATCAGCGTTGAACGGCGTAACCATTGCCGTTAATAATCTGCCAAAATACGGTTTTTTCATTGTAATTCCACCTCTTAAAACTAATAGAAACTAAAATTCTCTATGATATATTGCTTATTATCTAAATGATTTTATATTTTTTACGACGTACTAACAGTACGTCGAGGAAACACAACAACGCAGACGGTGCTTTATACACAGACTATAACTTGAAGGCTTCGTGGAGCGCCTTCACCGCCTCCACCAAATGCTCCTCTTTAACAATCGCGGAAATCGTAGTATCGCTGTCCACAGTCTGCAGAATAGCAATATTATGGCTGGCAAGCGCACTTACAAAGGTAGCCATAATGCCAGGCACACCACGCATAGCGCTGCCGACAACGGAAACCTTGCCGCAGCCTTCGTTCAGCGTATATTTAAAGCCGCTTTCATTAAGCACCTTGCAGGTGTGCTCTACGTCCGGAGAGAATACGGCAAACATTGCTTCCTTCTCCGACAGGTTCAGGCAGCCTACGCTGATGCCTGCATCCGCCAAATCTTCGAACAGATTACGGCCTGCAGTAATATCCTGCGGGTTCAGGTCAATGCGGAATTGTGCCAGATCATTAAGATGAGCTACACCGCTGGCGCAGGATTCGTTAATCGCAATTTCGCCACCGTTACCCTGACCGATGCGTTCGCTGGTAATCAGAGTGCCGGGAGCATCGCTGAAGGTGGATTTAACATACATAGGAATATTGCTGCCCATGGCAATTTCAACGGCACGCGGATGAATAACCTTAGCACCGTTCTGCGCCATCTGGCAAACCTCAGCATAGGAAATCTGCTGCAGAATATTAGCCTTCTCGACAATACGCGGGTCAGCAGTCATGATGCCCTCAACGTCTGTATAGATTTCCACAAAATCAGCCTTGAGTGCAGCGCCCAGTGCAGCAGCAGAAGTGTCGCTGCCGCCGCGACCCAAGGTCGTAAATTTATAGTTATTTTCCGTCATACCCTGGAAGCCGCAGACAACCGGAATGATGCCTGCCTCCAACAAACGGATAAGACTGGAAGTATTGATATTTTTGATACGTGCTGCCCCAAACTGGGAATCGGTAATGATACCTGCCTGGCCGCCGGTAAGCGCCATAGCGTTAATGCCGAATTTTTGCAGGGTTGCCGCCATTACGCAGGAGGAAATGATTTCGCCGCAGCACATCATCATATCCATCTCACGCACATTAACGGAAAGGTTAACGTCCTTCAGTGCGCCGATAAGCGTATCGGTTGCGTAGGGAGCGCCCTTGCGTCCCATAGCTGAAACTACGACTACCGGGGAGTAACCGTTGCGGATAGCCTGCTGTACCTTGTTTTTAACTGCAACGCGGGCTTCCTCACTCGCGACGGAGGTGCCGCCGAATTTCTGCACAATGATTTTCATGTAAATTGCTCCTCATCTGTTTAAATTAAAATGCAAAATGTACCGGATGCCGGAAAGGCTGCGGCGTACAAGCTGTACGCCGTTTAGTCTTTACACCGCAGAGGTGCATTATTATTTTTCTAACCAGCCGTTTTTAATCATAACCTCAGCAATCTGCAGCGTGTTCAGCGCAGCGCCCTTGCGGATCTGGTCGCCTACTACCCACAGGTTAAAGGTGTTCGGATTGGACTCATCGCGGCGCAGACGGCCAACGAAGCAGTCATATTTTTCCGAGGTATATAAAGGCATCGGATAAATCTGATTGGACGGATCATCCATCATCTGAATTCCGGGGAAAGCGTTGATTGCAGCTGCCATATCCTTCAGCTCCAAATCATGCTCAAACTCAATGTTTACCGATTCGCTGTGGCTGCGGTATACAGGCACACGCACGGTAGTAGCAGTGATGCGCATTTCGTCATCATGCATAATTTTTCTGGTTTCGTTGATCATCTTCATCTCTTCTTTGGTGTAAAGATTATCAAGGAAAACATCAATCTGCGGAATCAGGTTAAACGCAATCGGATAATGCTTCGGCAGGCTTGCGGACGGAAGAATGTGTGCCTCCATCTCACGGCCCTCGCTGTAAGCCTTGGTCTGATCGGTGAGCTCGTCAATGCCCTCCTTACCGGCGCCGGAAACAGCCTGATAGGTAGAAACGACGATACGTTTAATGCGTGCCAGGTCATACAGCGGCTTCAATGCCATAACCATAATAATGGTAGAGCAGTTAGGGTTGGCAATAATGCCCTTGTGCTTCAGGATGTCCTCGGGGTTAACCTCCGGCACAACCAGCGGCACTTTGGGGTCCATACGGAAGGTGCTGGAGTTATCAATAACAACGGCACCGGCTTTCACAGCGTAAGGAGCAAATTCCTTGGAAACGCTACCGCCTGCGAACAAAGCAATATCAATGCCCTCGAAGGAGTCCTTGGTGGCCTCCTGCACAGTATATGTTTTGCCCATAAATTCAATCTGCTTGCCTGCGCTGCGCTTGGAAGCCAGCAGACGCAGTTCTGCAAATGGGAAGTTTCTTTCTTCAATAAGCTTCAGAAATTCAGTACCAACAGCACCGGTAGCGCCTAAAATAGCAACGTTATACTTTTTCATAAAATTCTCCCCCTCACTATTTAGAGTAATTTATCTAAGCCGTATACCAGGCCTGCTTGATCAACAATTTTGCGGCAGCCAAGCGCAACGCCCGGCATGTAGCATTCGCGGTTAATCGGGTCGGTGCTGATTTTCAAAGTTTCGCCCTGACCGCCGAAGATAACCTCCTGGGAAGCAACGTAACCCGGCAAGCGGACACTGTGAATCTTCATGCCCTCGTAATCCGCACCGCGCGCACCTGCCATGGTTTCCTTTTCATCAGGATTACCCTGATGCATAGCCTTGCGCACCTCAGCAATTTTTTGTGCGGTGATAATTGCAGTACCGCTGGGAGCATCCAGCTTGTTATCGTGATGCTTCTCGATAATTTCCACATGCGGGAAATATTTGGCAGCCTCACACGCCAGCTTCATCATAACAACTGCACCAAGCGCAAAGTTCGGAGCAATCAGCAGGCTGGTGTTATGCTTGCGTGCCAGCTCATCAACCTCTTTTAAATCTGCATCGCTGAAGCCTGTAGTGCCTACTACAGCATGCACGCCAAGCGGCAGCATTTTGCGCAGGTTACCCATAACAACATCAGGACGGGTGAAGTCAACAACAACGTCCGGTTTGGCAGCCTCAATCGCAGCAACCAGGTCAGTAGTTACCTTAACACCGTCACCCAGAGGCACGGTGCCTTCCTTAATATCTACAGCACCGACAAGCTCCAAATCAGCTTCGCTATATACCTTTTTACATACCTCGCTGCCCATGCGGCCCAGCGCGCCATTTACCAAAACACGAATCATGTCGTTCACTCCTTAATCATAAAAATAACCGTTGAGATATTTCCTTTGGATTCTATCTCAACGGTTAGCATGCTAAATAATATTCACACCCATAGCCGAGATAGCCCTCCGCTGCAAATGCAGCGACAGTCCGGCAGCTTTCACTGACGGCCCAGCACAACGACACGGCTGCCATTGCACTTCGGCGTTAGCCCTTTTGTGATGCTTCTCAGCTCCCGCTCCACAACCTACTCATGCTTTCCGCGCCTCTATCTTAATGGTTTGCTATTAAAAAAATTATATTACTGTTACTGCTGTTTGTCAACGAGGAAATTTATTAGCATCTTCTTATAACAGCAAGTGTAAAGATTTTACAAAAAGAGTATACACATAGGCACAAGCAAACTATCAGCGTGAATTATTCCATATTCGGTTGTGGTTTTATCTATCAAGTACAATATCCATCAGGCTCTTGTAATCCGTTACCTGACCGTAATGCACTTCGCCATTGGAAAGTTTTTCAAAAAGCTTTTCGGCACATTTAATTTTTGCCTGCTCCATAGATTTCAGCTCCATACTTTCATTAGTTCCTTTGGTTTCAGCAATGAAATATACGTACTTAATCTTTCCCTCTTTAAAAGCAATTGCCCAGTCAGGCGAATATTTGCCTACAGGTGTCGGAATGTAAAAGCCTCGCGGAAGCTTTGCATATACTGCGACTTCATCTGCTTTATCCAGATTTTCAACAAATTTACGCTCCACACTCTGCTCTGCCGTACCGTCAGTAACAACATAATCCGTTACGGCACGCAATGCAGGAAATACTTTTGATAAAGCTACACGATGACATTCCGCCGTGAAGATTTCTTTGTCAAAAACTTCATTTGTCGTATTGTAGGTAACGCCTTCTACAATCAGGCCGGCCTTCTGTTCGTTAATCAGACGTGCAACCTTGCTGATAAACTCTTCCGGATTATCACGGAATTTCCTGTACTTCATCATATTGATTCTGCTCAAAATAGCAGCAACAGTGCAACGTGTTAAAGAAGTCCGTTGCGTCAGCTCGTGCAGCAAATCATACTTCAAGCTGCTGTCATGAGCATTTTCCAATACATTTGTAGTATGTGAAGGTGCTACAAAGCTGGTTTTTTGCTCTAATTCATGCGCCTGCATATTATTTTTCTGATATCCGACGCTCAATGTATAAAGTGTCTGAGTAACCTGCAGCTTGGCATCAATCGCTGCCACAGCCTTATCAATCAGCACATTACTGTCAATCTTTACGGTATAAGCACACTTACGGTTGATACGCTTCCACAGCTCCTGGAATTCCTGCTTTTCAAAATTCTTATTGTTGAGCTTGTTTTCAACGGTTGTCTGATTACCGTTAGTAATCATATCCTTAAGCGAATCCTTATCATACAGGCTCTTAATCAGTACATGTACAGCAGGCTCAATATCCTTAAGCTTATCCTGCACAGGCTCCAAAGTACCGTTGGCGGCATCCTGCTTATATTTTTCGGTGATTCTGTCATCATCGTCAAGATAATCATGTCTATCAAGATATTTCACTATCTGACGTGCCTGCTCGCCTTCAATTTTATAAGTTTCATCGCCAACCTTTACTACTCTGCCGAAGAAGTACTCTACAGATACCTTTTCAGGACGTTCATACAAAGCTTTTTTGATTTCATCCTGCAGGCTGTCGACAAAATCGGCATAGCTTTCACTGGCAATAACCGTCAATTTATTGACCACATGCACATTAGCTCCGCATACGCTTTCATCCATGCGCTCACCCTGCTGATTGACGCAGATACGCATACCACGGCCGACCTCCTGACGCTTATTGACATTGCTGTTGGACTGCTTCAAGGTACAGATTTGGAAAACATTGGGGTTATCCCAGCCTTCACGCAACGCGGAGTGAGAGAATATAAAACGCACAGGATTATTAAAGCTTAACAGTGCTTCCTTGTTGCGCATAATCAAATCATAAGCTGATTCATCGTTAGAAGTATCCTTGCCACGTTCACATTTACTGTCAACGCTATGGCCTTTTTTATCAATACTGAAGTAGCCTGTATGCACTGCACTTACATCCGCAGCCATATTTCTCAGATATTCGCCATACGGCGTTTGATAAAGCTCCTGCATCCTATCTCTGAAAATTTTCTGATATTCTTCTTCAAATATTTTGCCGTATTCGCCCAGCTTTTGTGTGCCATCTTCGTCATATAATCTGTATTTGGCAACCTCATCAATAAAAAACAGCGATAAGGTTTTGATGCCCTGCGCAAAAAGCTGTTCTTCCTTTTCAAAGTGAGATTTTATAGTTTCACGAATCTGTACACGACGCAAATCAGACATTTCCTGACTGTTGTTAGCAACTTCACCGCCATGTAATTCTTCTCCGTTGGTAAATCTTACGCAACCTGTATCGTTGGCATCAATGTCACTGATTTTGTAGCCTTCGTACTGCAGCATGCCGTTAGAAAGCTCATACAGATTATCTCCGTAAGCACAATTGCGTAAAACACGCTTTACAGTACCGCTTTTCAGCTGCTGTTCAAATTCCAGCTTTACCATGGGAGGTTTATTTTTGGAAGTAACAAAGCTGTCGCAGTAAAGGTAACCGTCAATGCCTTTAAGATTTACAACCTCAATACCCTTAACCTCTATCTTTTTGACCAGCTTATGATTATAGGCATCAATCGCATCTAAACGATATACTTCATTATGCTCCTGTTTATGCGTAGCAGAATAATTGACGCTGAAAAGCGGATTAAAGCGCTTCATTGCTTTTTGCGTAACATTACCTGCCAACTTCTGTGGCTCATCGATAATCAAAATCGGATTAGTTTTGGCAATAACATCAATAGGCTTGCGTGAACCGAATTCATCACGTTCACTGTAAATAATCAATGCACCCTTATCACCGCCACGGCCTTCCTTATTCTTCTCCTCATTCAAGGACTTAGCAAAGGCTTGATTATTAATAATCATTACGTTGATTTCGTTGCTTTTGGCAAAATCATCAATCTTCGTCAGATTCTTGCTGTCATAAATAAAATAGCGCGCTTTCTTGCCATACTGGCTCATGAAGTGCTCTTCCATAGTTTCCAGGCTTTTTTTGACGCCTTCACGGATTGCGACGGAAGGCACGATAATAATAAACTTATTCCATCCATACTGCTTATTCAGCTCAAACATAGTCTTGATATAGACATAGGTTTTGCCTGTACCTGTTTCCATTTCAATATCAAGACTGCACTTTCCCTGACCTTCTATAAGCTCCTTAGACGGAGTTATATTATTATTGCCTTGAATAAGCTTAATATTTTCCAGAAGCTGCACCTTATCCAATTTTATTGGCGCATTAGCATAACCAAGTATTATATCCTGCTTGGCTTCCTGTTCATCAAGCTCCTGCTGAAACAAGTTATAACCATTGCTATTCTTTGCTTTTTTTGTTTTCACCGGCACAAGTCTGCCCGGATCAAAAAAGTAGCTGGTATCCTGCGCAGGACGCACCTGTCCCTTGAACACGTCAATCACTGCATTAACAGCATCCGTCTGGTACTGCTGAATTTTAAAACTGAACTTCATTACAGCACCCTCCTCACTGTTTGCGGACTATAGGTGTTGAAAATCTGCTCAAAGTTAATTGCTACGCTGTCATCAGCCTGCGAGCTGTCACGCATAACAAAATAGCTCGGCATTTCTTTGGCAATGGCAGTAATAACCTCATCCGTCACGTTCTTATCAAAGCATGCCATTAAATGACCTTGCGCCACGTTGTAGACAGTTTTGCCGGCAATGCTTATCTTTTCGATTTTGCTGGAAAGCGGTGTATCCAGCTTCAGCATAGCATCAAACAGCAAATCCTCATCGCTGCGGTCTTTTTTGATATTGTCAATAAACAGGCTTTGTTGTTTATCCATGTATTCCTTCGGCGTGAAGTACACGTCCTCCATGTTACTACTGTCGCATTTCAGCACGCGGAAGCCGATGTCTAAATCCTGGGTTGTCAGCGGATTTTCTTCTTTGATTTTCTTGCCTGCACGGCGTATGCGCTCCTTGCCGATTTCGCAGATGTTTTTGTAGCCTGCTTTGTACGCTTCGCTGTTTTCAGCACATTCTTCCGGTAATTGCACCATAATAAAATTACGCTTACCGCCATCTTCGGCGTTAAGCTGCATGACTGCGTGAGCGGTGGTGGCAGAACCGGAGAAGAAATCAAGAACAAGGGAGTCTGCAGAACTTAATACAGTAATTAACTTTTTTAGTAAAAACAATGACTTTGAATAATCAAAGATCTTTTTTTCTTTGGCTATGTCACAACAAACGGTTGATTTTTGACGAGAAATAGCGCATAATAATAGTAGGAAATAGTACCACCGAAGGAGGTAATTGGATATGCCTACTATCAAAGACGCATTAGATATTATCGGTAAGTTGACTGTTGCAGAGCAGGAAAGCCTTAAAACAATGCTTTTAAGCACTGCCTTTGTAAAGTCTTTGAATATTGAAGATTTCGTGGCAAAGGAACGCTTTGCAAATGGTCGTGTATGCCCTCTTTGTGGTTGTATTCATGTGGTTCGTAACGGTCATCGTAAAGACGGTACGCAGCGATATGTATGCAAGGATTGTGGCAAGTCCTTCGTGATTGCTACGAACTCCATTGTGTCTGGTACAAGAAAAGACTTGTCCGTATGGGAACAGTATATTGATTGTATGATGAATGGTTTATCCATTCGTAAGACTGCTGTTGCTTGTGGTATTCATAGAAACACCGCTTTCCTTTGGAGGCACAAGATTTTAGACGCTCTTCAGAATATGGCAGACGATGTTACTCTTAACGGCATTATTGAGGCTGACGAAACTTTTTTCGCCATCTCGTACAAGGGCAATCATAGTAAGAGTAAGACATTTACTATGCCACGCAAGGCTCATAAGCGTGGTCATTCTACACATATCAGAGGCTTGTCCAAAGAAAAAGTATGTGTTCCTTGTGCGGTTAATAGGAATGGCTTGTCTATCTCCAAGATTACGAATACTGGTAGAGTTTCTACAAAAGATTTACATCATATTTATGATGGTAGGATTAAGACCAATTCCACTCTTGTTACGGACAAGATGAACTCCTATGTGAGATTTACGAATGCCAACGGCATTGACCTTGTACAGTTAAAGACGGGCAAAGCCAAGAAAGGCATTTATAATATACAGCATATCAATAGCTACCATAGTCAGTTAAAGAGGTTTATGCGTGGTTTTAATGGTGTTTCCACCAAATATCTGAACAACTATCTTGTGTGGAATAACCTTGTAAATTATGCCAAAGAAAGTGACATGGAGAAAAGGAACATCTTCTTGACTTTCGTTTTGGCAACATTGAAAACTGCTAAATGCAGAGACTTATCAAACAGACCAGCAGTTCCTCTGGTCGCCTAATTAGAAGTTGTGGAGGTAAAATATAGATGAATCAAGGTAGAATTATTGTAATCACAGGTGCGCCGGGGACAGGAAAAACTACAACGGCATCTGCTGTTGCAAAAGAATCAGATTTGGAAAAGTCTGTGCATATGCACACAGATGACTTTTATCATTATCATGTAAGAAAGCCAAGCGCAAGGGAGTATGATGATTGCTGCAATGAATTTTGGAATGTAACACCTTATGTTATTAAAGGATTGTGCCGTAAGGAAATTTTATTTGCTATTGATCATTTTAATCAGATTGTTCGCCATGAGCTGCTGAGAATGATATCATGGAAGGTCGGCATCGAAACAGGCTTTAAATTAAGTGTAGGCAAGAACTATAAGTTTATTGAAAGGTATATATCCGAGGATTTGTGGGAGAAACTTTTGTCCACCTACCGGATGGATTCCTATGAAAACATATGGGAAGCATTATTTCTATGCCATCAATTGTTCAGGGCGGTATCCGGTGAGGTGGCGGAAAGGCTTCATTATGCCTATCCGGAGTATGATAGGAATATAACAAAATATACCAGGGACATGTATAAAAAATACACTGGTAAAACCGGCTGCCTGGATAGCACATATGCCGCTGATATAGAAGAGAGGCGGGAACAGTGATTACAGAAATGAAAGCAGGGCACCTGAAAGATATCGATAAACCCAGCGAACCATTTGAGGTGATAGGTAAGATTATACCGAGGTATGAAAACGAGAATTGGACCTTTACAGAATTACTCTATGAAGCGCCATATTTAAAAAGCTACCAAGACGAAGAGGATGAAGAGGATGAGGAGGCAGATTGCCTTGAATATATTGACAATACTGATAAGATAATATATCTTTACTACCAAGACGATAAATGCGTCGGAAAAGTTAAACTGCGAAAAAATTGGAACCGGTACGCTTATATAGAAGATATCGCCGTATGTAAGGATTTCAGGGGGCAAGGCATAGGCAGCGCGCTTATCAATATATCTATAGAATGGGCAAAGCATAAAAACTTGCATGGACTAATGCTTGAAACCCAGGACAATAACCTTATAGCTTGTAAATTCTATCATAATTGTGGTTTCAAAATCGGCTCCGTCGATACTATGTTATACGCCAACTTTGAAAACAACTTTGAAAAAGCTGTTTTCTGGTATTTAAGGTTTTAGAATGCAAGGAACAGTGAATTGGAGTTCGTCTTGTTATAATTAGCTTCTTGGGGTATCTTTAAATACTGTAGAAAAGAGGAAGGAAATAATAAATGGCTAAAATGAGAATATCACCGGAATTGAAAAAACTGATCGAAAAATACCGCTGCGTAAAAGATACGGAAGGAATGTCTCCTGCTAAGGTATATAAGCTGGTGGGAGAAAATGAAAACCTATATTTAAAAATGACGGACAGCCGGTATAAAGGGACCACCTATGATGTGGAACGGGAAAAGGACATGATGCTATGGCTGGAAGGAAAGCTGCCTGTTCCAAAGGTCCTGCACTTTGAACGGCATGATGGCTGGAGCAATCTGCTCATGAGTGAGGCCGATGGCGTCCTTTGCTCGGAAGAGTATGAAGATGAACAAAGCCCTGAAAAGATTATCGAGCTGTATGCGGAGTGCATCAGGCTCTTTCACTCCATCGACATATCGGATTGTCCCTATACGAATAGCTTAGACAGCCGCTTAGCCGAATTGGATTACTTACTGAATAACGATCTGGCCGATGTGGATTGCGAAAACTGGGAAGAAGACACTCCATTTAAAGATCCGCGCGAGCTGTATGATTTTTTAAAGACGGAAAAGCCCGAAGAGGAACTTGTCTTTTCCCACGGCGACCTGGGAGACAGCAACATCTTTGTGAAAGATGGCAAAGTAAGTGGCTTTATTGATCTTGGGAGAAGCGGCAGGGCGGACAAGTGGTATGACATTGCCTTCTGCGTCCGGTCGATCAGGGAGGATATCGGGGAAGAACAGTATGTCGAGCTATTTTTTGACTTACTGGGGATCAAGCCTGATTGGGAGAAAATAAAATATTATATTTTACTGGATGAATTGTTTTAGTACCTAGATTTAGATGTCTAAAAAGCTTTAACTACAAGCTTTTTAGACATCTAATCTTTTCTGAAGTACATCCGCAACTGTCCATACTCTGATGTTTTATATCTTTTCTAAAAGTTCGCTAGATAGAGTTCTATATTAGAGATGTAAAGAGTTTTGGTGAAGAGGTTTGTGAGTATGGCTTTTATAACCAGGGTGCAATGAGAAGCACTAACAGCAGCTAGCTTAAGAACGCATAGGATATACTTTTTATGGAAGTCACAGAGGAGGAATAAAATTTGAACAGGATTAACAGAGTAAAGATGCATAACACCATGAACATTTTCCTCGTTATCAGCTGCGAAAAAGATCAGCAGGTGATTGTCTATTGTTTGCCACGAGACTGCACGAACCGGAGTTCCTGCTTCCACACCGGAAATAGTGTTGCCTTCCGGTGAAGGAATATAGTCACATACCGCTTCCAGCCTACCGGCTTCTGTATTGGCATAATGAAACTCCAAATCATAGAGCCACCCTATACAAAACAGGGCAACAAGTGCGGAAAGAATTGCCGCTATTAAGCGAGTGCGTTTAACACGCTTTAAAAATCTAAGTGCACGCTGTGGCGCTTTTTCAATAGGAACCTGCCTGCGCATATCCTCTTCAAGCTGGCGGCAGGCCGCACAATGCTCAATGTGTTCTCTGACCATAGCAGAGGTCTCTGTCTCGGTCAATTCTTCAAGATAGGATGGGAGTAAATCCCTGACTACGCAGCAGTCAAGATTGGTTTCACGCATTGTTATCACCTCCGATAATCTTTACAAGTTTTTCCTTACCACGATAAAAGCGCACTCGAGCCCATACTTCGCTGTGCCCAAGAATGTCACCGATGTCACGGAAAGAGAAATCACCGGCTAATCGCAGATGGATTACTTCACGAGTTTCGGCATCTAACTGTTGCATTGCTCGATATAGTGCAAAACGCTCTTGCCGGTTCTCAAACTCTTTCGTGGGATTATCAGGAGCCGCAACATGAGTAAGTTCGCTTTCTTCCACAAGAGTGGTGCGCTTACTTGCGATTTTTTCTTGTACTGCGGAAACAGTATCTTTGACTCAAACTTCGCAGGTAAAAATCCCCTGCACCCCTTGAAAGTCCAGGCTTTGTAAACAGAAAAATAGCATGAGTCTTGCCAGTTTGGTATAATTATGTTGGCTCAAAAACATACCAAGCACCGGAGGCTCATGCTATGAAAAGTATATCACAAACCACCCAGCAGATGGAATCCATCTCGAAGAAAACTTCGGCGTTCTTCCGTCGTTATCATGTCGGCCAGATTCTGCGCGCGGCCAACGCTTGCAAGCTCAAAGGATTTTCCTCCATTCTCGTTTTCCTCGTGCTCGTAAGCATCATCTTCGAGAACCGCTCGCTCTATATGCAGCGCCGACTTCACGAGGATTCGCTGCCGTTCGGCAAGGACACGGCTTACCGCTTCTTGAACTCCTGCCACACGAACTGGCGCAAGTTCACGCTGCTTCTTGCGGCGCGGATCATCAACGAAACCATCAAGCCGCTGACGGATGCCGGCCGGCGTTGTGCCATCGTCGTCGACGATTCGCTCTTCAGCCGCTCGCGTTCCAAGCGCGTGGAACTCTTGGCGAACGTCTACGACCATGTGAGCCGCCGCTATACGAAGGGCTTCCGCTTGCTCGTCCTCGGCTGGACGGACGGGAACACGTTCCTGCCACTCACGTTCTGCCTTCTTTCAACCTCGAAGGAAAAGAACCGGCTCAATGAGGCCAGCGCATCCGTCGATGCAAGAAGCAACGGCGGAAAGCAGCGCAAGCTCGCGCAGATGGAAGCGCCAGCCGTCGTCCTCAATTTGTTGCAGGAGGTCAAGGCGACAGGAATCCCCGCGCAGTACGTCCTCTTCGACACATGGTTCTGCTCGCCGTCGTCGCTGAAAGCCATCCATGACCTCGGCTATGACGTCACCGCTATGGCAAAGAAGAGCAAGAAGGTGCGCTACCCCTGCGAAGGGAAGATCTCGAACGTCAAGGCCATCTACAAGGAACACAAGAAACGCCGCGGACGCTCGCGTTACCTCCTGTCCGTCGATGCTGTCGCGACGAAACAGGGAGAATCCCTCGTGCCTGTGCGATTGGTCTTCGTGCGGAACCGCAACAAGCGGAAGGATTATCTCGTCCTCGTCACGACAGACCTCTCGCTTTCGGAGGAAGAAGTCATCCAGCTCTACGGGAAGCGCTGGGGCATCGAGGTGTTCTTCAAAGCGTGCAAGTCCTACCTGCGGCTCGGCAAGGATTGTCGTTCCGTCTCCTACGATGCGATGACGGCGCATGTCGCCGTCGTCTGCACACGATATATGCTCCTGGCTGTCGAGGAACGTGAGAACACGGATGGGCGAAGCCTCGGCGAGCTCTTCTATCTGGGGCTTGATGAGCTTCCGGACTTGAAGTACATGGAAGCGCTTCGCCTCGTGTTGCAGGAGTTTGCGGAGCAGCTTCGGGCAGAATATCCGTCAGAAGTCTTGCTGGTCGAATCGCTCTTGGAACGATTCCTGAACGATCTGCCCGCTCTTTGGATGAGTCGTCTGCGTGCACAGAAGTGTGCGTGAATGGCTTTCGACATTCAGTTCAAGCTGATTTATCAAGGCATACGGGATGTTTTCCGTGTGCGAAGTTTGAGATCTTTGATTGAATGCGTAGTTGTATCTATAACATTTAATTCATAGATTCCCAAATTGGAAAATTGCTTCCACATTGTTTCAACTAATTCAATATTTGTTTCTCTGTCTAACTTTGAGCGTTCGATAGCTCGCTTCATAGTTTCTTCTTTACTTGCCCTTAAAACGATATACAAGGCGCGGAAATTTTAAAGCTCGAAGTGCCGACGGTGTTTGGAAAGGCAGGAGAGGTTCTTAAAAAAGCGGTGGAGCAATACAGACCCGACGCGGTGGTGTGCGTAGGTCAAGCCGGAGGGAGAGCCGCCATTACTCCCGAGATGATAGCCGTGAACATAATGGACGCGCGCATTCCCGACAACGCCGGAAACAAGCCGTGCCACGAGCTTATAATAAAAGAGGGAAGAGAAGCGTATTTTTCCTCACTTCCGGTGAAGGATATCGAGAAAAATCTAAATGATAACGGAATTCCGTCGTCGGTATCGTATGGAGCGGACAACGAGTAAAAGAGTGACCGCCGAGATAACCCATTGCTCGGCGGTGTTCCTTTCCAAGTTAATTGCGTGATATAGATTGAAAAGTGGATAGATTTATGATACAGTGAATAGATTTATGATATAATGAGTTATCAACAAATCGGAATTTGTGGAGGTAAAATATAGATAAATCAAGGTAGAATTATTGTAATCACAGGTGCGCCGGGGACAGGAAAAACTACAACGGCATCTGCTGTTGCAAAAGAATCAGATTTGGAAAAGTCTGTGCATATGCACACAGATGACTTTTATCATTATTTGAGTAAAGGGGCAATACCACCGCATTTACCAGAATCAAATGAGCAAAATTTGATTGTCATTGAAGCGTTTTTAGAAGCTGCGAAGCGATATGCTCGTGGTGGATATGATGTAATTGTTGACGGTATTATCGGACCGTGGTTTTTAAAGCCGTGGCAAAGTCTTGTTCGGGAACATTATGAGGTGCATTATATTATTTTAAGGGCAAGTAAGGAAGAAACCTTGAAGCGAGCTGTTGAACGCTCAAAGTTAGACCGAAAGACAAATATCGAATTGGTAGAAACCATGTGGGAGCAATTTTCCAATTTGGGAATCTATGAATTAAATGTTATAGATACAACTACGCATTCAATCAAAGATACTGTTTCAGCAGTAAAAGAAAAAATAGTAAGCGGTACGGCTTTACTATTTTAGACAACTTCCAGTTTGTAGGGGAGTTTTAAGGCTCCCCTATAAAAATGGCTATATATCAACTGTTTGTTGTGACATAGCCTTTTCTTTAAAAAGATCTGTAAGTAATTCAGTTGCAAATTCATTGTTAATTTCTTTATCATCCCAAATACTCATAGGTTTTCTTCTTTTATTTTCGCTGAGATAATCCTTACTAAAAACATCATATTCATATTCTGTGCCACGTTTTACTGCTCTTACTACCAGTAAGTTTTTTTCTCTCTCTACTTTTGATTTACTCCATCTCCATCTACCATCAGTTCCATCGCTTAATTTAGGATATATTATAACGCTATATTTTTCTATTGTAGATAAGTTATCATTGTCAGGATCGTAATATATCGGGAAATACATACTGGGTGAATCTTCTCTTCTAGAATCTGCTCCTCTTTTTCTTAATCCCAATAATCTGTAACATCCCATAGCGTCTTGATACTTGTACTCTTTCTCTTGTTCTTCGGTTAATTCCAAACCATTTACTTGATACTCTTTAGATTTTGCAATAACCAAAATATACTCGTGCGTAATAGCTATGTCTTTACTAGACTGAGAACCTCTAGGATTCATTTTTGATATAATTGTAGCTATATAATTAGATTCACCGTAAATCTCTTTACAACATCTTTTTAAATTTTCTACTTCATTTTCATCTATGCTAATAGCAATAACACCATCATCACTCAGCAAATCTTTTGCTAGCTTCAATCTAGGATATATCATATTCAGCCAATCAGTATGAAAACGACCGTTACTCTCAGTATTAGTAACCATCTGATTCCCTTCTTCATCATATTGGCCACTATTATCCTTGTATTCCGAAGCATTTTGCTTAAATTCATCGCGATAAATAAAGTCATTACCCGTATTATACGGCGGATCAATATAAATCATCTTCACCTTGCCCAAATACGTTTCCTGCAGCAGCTTGAGTACTTCCAGATTATCGCCTTCAATATAAAGGTTCTCCGTATTATCGAAGTCCACGCTTTCTTCTCTGCAGGGGCGCAAGGTTTTGTTAATCGGTGCATTGGCAGCCAAAATTGCTTTGCGCTTATCCGGCCATGTAAACTGGTAGCGTTCCTGCAAGCCATCTACAACATGGTCACTAAGCTCCTGTTTCAGCATATCAAAATCAATGGCATGCTCCAATTTGCCCTCATTATTGATTCTTTCGGTAACGCAATTAGGGAATAGCTCCCTTATCTTCGCTACGTTTGCTGCAACCTTATCCATAGATTGCATGTTGAGATGTTCCATCATTGTAAATCCTCCAGTTCTTTTTTCAGCTTGTTTATTGCTTCACGCAAGGTCAGTTTTTTGCGTGCCTGCTTTTCCGCAAACATTTTCTTCGTCAGCGCTGCTATCTGTGCTTCTGCTTCTGCCCGCCTGCCGGCATTGGCAATCACGGAAGCAGGTGTAAGCCCTGCACGTGGCGTTAATTGCGCCACCTGCAGAGCTAAGTGCTCCCAAATATCGTTTAAGCTTGTGCCTTGCAAATTCACCTTCTGCTCAGCCACAGGCATAAACTCATTGAGCAATATTCTGTTATCGAAATACAGCGCCAGCTGCAGCTTATCTTCATAGCAAAGCGCCAACAGCAAGCGTTGGTCAATCAGCCTGCACAGCCTTTGCAAAAGCCTTTCCGCACAGCCCTCCTGCTTCAGCTGTACTGCCAAAACATAAACTGCTTTTTCCTGCTCCTTTTTTTGCAAGGCAGGAATTGTGCGTAAGGAAATTTCGTTGACAATGGTCATCTGCCTGATGGCTGCATCAAACTCCTTCTGCTCCGCTGTATTCATTTGAAACTTGCTGTATAAGGCACGTTTGGGAATAATTTTTTTTACTTCTGTAGTCTGCGGTAAGCCTAACATTACTGCTCACCTCGCACAACGAGGAAGCAAATCAGTTCAAAATCATCCAGTCCCTTAATACTATTGTCAAAGAAGCTGATTTCTTCACCGCTCAGGAAGCTGTCCACATCGTCAGCGTCCTTCACGTTAATTATGGAAGCAATAGCATCCTCCAAAAGCCGGGAATAAACACCCATACTTCTGCCATCATTCGTCGCCTTGTTGAATCCATTGCACAAATCCGTCATAGGCTTATCCTTGCCACGGCAGGTAAAGCGCAGCTTGTCCAACAGCTTCTTCGGCGCCAAATGGTTGCAGATAATCTCACCATCCTCGCCAATATATACGGCATAAAACGGATGCAGCAGATTTTTTCTGTCTATATTTATGTTATCCGTGCAGTTTTTCAGCACGTAAATTACACCAGGAGGGCATTCCTCACTCGCAGGCACAACGGCATGCAAGCCAAAGGGGGTTTTATCCAGCTCGCCATGCGTCTTTATATATTCCAGTAAATCAAGGCGGAACTCGTTTAAGCCTAAATCCATAATGGAAATACCCGTACTCATATCCTCAATATCGACAACTTCCTTTTGTAGCTGCTGAAGCTGCTGCTTGCGATACTGCAAGTCGAGCTTTTCATTATTGCTCAGCAGATTATCGTCCGCGGTAGCAGTCAAATCAACTGCCTTCATACGACTTTCTACACGGCTTTTGAGGTCAATGTAGTCGTCCAAATCCACGTCTGGCCAAAAATTAACCAATTGGATAAAGGCATTTCTGCTGCCTATGCGGTCAATACGGCCGAAGCGCTGGACGATACGCACTGGATTCCAATGTATATCATAATTCACAAGAAAATCACAATCCTGCAAATTCTGACCTTCGGAAATACAATCAGTAGCAATCAAAATATCTATATCGTTTTTATCCTCAGGGAAAATCAGCTTCTTATCCTTCGCCAATGGTGCAAAACAGGTCAGTACAGTATTCAAATCACACCTAAGCTTCGGTATCGTGCATCTGCCATCCACCGAGCCTGTAACCATCGCTGTATGCAAGCCAAACTGCTCCTGCACATGCTTGCTGATATGCTCATAAAGATAAGCAGCAGTATCGGCAAAGGCAGTAAACACAATAATTTTCTTGTTATCTGCATTCAAGGGATGCTGAATTTTATCGTCTATAAGCTCTAGCAGTTCCTGCAGCTTATTATCCTGCTCAGGCGTTATCCCCTGCACCATCCCAAGCAGCTCATCCAAACACTCCTTGTCATGCTGCAAGCTATGCCCCCAGCTCACAATATCCATGTCAGCCAGCTCAATAGGAACTTTTTTGCCCACAACAAAGCTTTCCTCTTCCATATCAAAATCGGCGCCGCTGAAATCAGTACCGGTATCCACCTGCGCATTAGCAAGCCTGTGCTGTGTGAAGCTGTCTATCTTTTGCAATGCTGCGCAAATACTAGCCCGCACTCTTTCCACAGTCAGCCTGAACGAATACACGGAGCTTTCCATGCGCTTCAAAATATTTATCGCCATCAGTCGACGAATACCACGCTCACGGTTCGCCTGTGTAAAGCCAGTATTGACCTTATTATCATCAAAAAGCTCTGCATATTTCGGCAAACGGCTATGCAAAATAAATTCCGTAGGAGTATATATAGACAGCTCCAGCTCATCAAGCTTCGAAAATATTTCTTTATAATTTACCGCGCCATTCTTAACCAATGCAGGGCGAAAGGATAGCGGCGTTTTGCGTTCAGGAAAGCTGCCAATAGCCTTTGTATCATAATATCTGGTAATATGCTTGCGTGAACGTGCAATAGTCACAGAATCAAGCAAATTGAAAAAATCATAGCTGAGGTTTTCCAGCAAATTCTGCACTGTGCGTTCTGCCGGAGGCAGCTTCGACCAATGATTATAGGCAGCCTGCGCATTACGGAAAATATCATCTATAGAGTTTTTGGTGTTCAGCTTATCATTAATTTTGCTGCTATCACCTTCATAGGCCAATTGCAGCTGATTCTTCAAATCGTTAAAGCGATTATTAACGGGAGTAGCAGAAAGCATCAACACCTTTGTCTGCACGCCCTCACGAATAACCTTGTTCATCAGCACCGTATAGCGATTCTCTTTATCTTCGCCATCAAAGGCACCACCATTACGGAAATTATGCGATTCATCAATAACTACAAGGTCATAGTTACTCCAATTTATCCTGCTTAAATCAATATCACCGCTATAACCGCGCTTGCGCAGCAGGTCTGAATGATATAAGACATCATAGCGCAGTCTGTCGCTGGCAATAGGGTTGTTTTTATAGTTAGCGCGATACGTATTCCAGTTGTCTGCCAGCTTTTTCGGACATAATACAAGTACATTCTTGTTGCGTCCTTCATAATATTTAATAACAGCTAATGCAGTAAAGGTTTTGCCCAAACCAACACTGTCAGCTAAAATGCAGCCATTATATTTTTCCAGCTTATTAATAATGCCTAACGCAGCATCACGTTGAAAATTAAAGAGCATATTCCAGATTTTGCTGTTCTTAAAGCCTGTACGCTCATTTGGCAGCTCATCCTCACTGATATCCGTAAGAAATTCATGGAAAATATTATACAGCGTCACGAAATAAATAAACTCAGGCGCATTCTCATTATAAGCCGAGCTTATACTGCTTATAACATTGTTGGTTACGTCCTTTAACTCTTCTTCGTTCTGCCAGAGCTTGGCAAATTGCTCTATGAATGCCTGCGACGCAGGACTTTCTAGCTTTAATATGTTCACGCCCATATTGTTTCCCTGCTCACAGCCTAAATCAACAGTCGTGAAGCTATTAACGGTATAATACGCTATATCGTTCAATACAATAAACCTATCTGTAATTTCCTTATTACCAACATTGGATTTAAAGGTAACCTTCTTCTTAATCCACTCAGCACATTCCTTGGCAATAGCCTTTTGATTTAATTCGTTGCGCAGCTTTACCTCAAATTCCGTGCCATAAATACGACGCTCACGATTTATTTTAGGAATATAAAATTCACGTTTTTCCTTCTTGCTATTCTCTTTTTGAATAAAAGTAGGGTCAGTGAAAATAAAACGTAATTCTTCAATCTCGCTCAGCTCCTTACGCAAAGCCTCGAAGGCATACATAGAAAAATCTGCTGCCACAATAGACAGCATACTGCCCTTCTGCAATTCTAAGGCCAAATCATCTTTTAGCGTTTCATTTACGTTTCTAATAACCTTCATTTTCTCAAGTCAGCTCCGTTAATTGTTCATGTATCAAAAATTTGTTAATAACTCATTATAATGATACACTGTTGTCCCCCCCCGTCAAGCAAAAGCACACATCGAGTGTGTTTTGCCTGACGTATTAGCAAGCTAATACTTTCCTGTTCTGATTTTAGCGCAATTTGCGCTAAATAGCAAGTTGAAGTGCCATCTCTTTCTATAATGTTATTGGGTGATAACAATGTATCAGCGTATTCGCGACTTACGTGAGGACAAGGATATGACGCAAACACAAATGGCTGAAATCCTTAACTGCTCACAAAGAGTCTACAGCAACTATGAAAAAGGCGAACGGGATATACCGACAGATATACTCATTGCCTTGGCTAAATTTCATAACACATCCACGGATTACATTTTAGGCTTAACAAACAAAAAATAAGGATTCACTTCGCAAGTAAATCGGAAGTGAATCCTTATTTTTATTATAACGATGAATTCTATTACGAGAAATGTGCATTTTCTCCCTTTTCTCGTAACAGAATTGCTTATTCCAGAAAAAAGCTTAAATTTTTTTCACATTCTGTCAAAATATGCCATTGCGCTTGCAAAAAAATATTTATAGAAATTCAAAGAAAAATCACGCAAGCACAGTAAACTGCTTACGTGATTGATTCAAAATATTATATTGCATACTAAAAATTAAAGATCTACTTTTCTGAGCAGGAAATCAATGAGATTATAATGGATAATGCCATTTCTTGAAATGGTATGCTTATCAAAAGTTATAACATATTTGGGATAATTATCAGCAATTTTTTCATATGCTCCAAACTCTCGCTCTATCGTTTTTTCATCAGTTAAAAGATACGCTGCCTGAATATAAATAATCTTACAATTCAATTCTGCGATAAAGTCAATCTCACCCTTCCAGGTTTTACCTACATAGACCTTATAGCCACGCGAAATCAGCTCATTATAGCAAATTGTTTCAATAATATAGTTATACTCGTCCTTAATTCTGTTTTTCTTCAAATGCAGAAAGCCAAGGTCGCAAACATAATACTTCTCTTCAAATGCAAGCGCCTTCTTGCCACGAATATCATAACGCGAAACCTTATCGCAAACACAGGCATCAACAATGCAGCGCAGATAATCATACACAACAGGTGCAGAAACCTTATGCCCATTACTTGAAAGCGTACCGGCAATAGCATTACCGGAAACAGTCAGTGAAGAGTTACCTACAATATAATCAAGTACCTTTTCCAGAACCAGCGGCGAATTTATTTTGTTACGCATGACTATATCCTTCAGCACAACCGCATCATATATATTATTTAAAATAACCTCTTTGGTTTCCTTATTGGCAGCGCCACATACCAAAGGCAAGCCACCATAAGTCATGTATTCCGCCAGCAGAGTTTCATAATCCGGCGCAGAGATATCTTTGTATTGACAGAACTCCATAAAATTGAACGGTAATACGCGCAAAGATACAGTCCTGCCACTTAAATGCGTAGCTAATTCTCCCGAAAGCAGTTTAGAATTAGAACCGGTAATAAAGATACTCACATTATGAGTTGCCCGAAAAGAATTTACCACAAGCTCAAAATTATTTACATTTTGAATTTCATCGAAAAACAGATAATATTTACTTTCATCAACAATTTTTTGCTCAACATATTCATAAAAAGCATCTGCATCTGTCAGCTTATGATACTTATAATCTTCAAAATTTATGTAAACGATATGCGAATCCTCGATACCATTTTCCTTTATTTCAGCAATAACCTGACGCAAAATAGTAGATTTACCGCAACGTCTGATGCCGGTAATAACCTTTACCAGCTCCGAATCATAAAACGGGCGCAAACGTTCCAGATACTGTGTTCTGATAACCATAACCCTGCTCCTTTCCGCTTTGTCAGCACATTTTCCTTTATTATATTCTAACACAACCCACTCCCCTCCGCAACAGTGTTAATTATTTTTAATACTATCGTACATTTCGTCGATAGTATTAATTTATTTTAACACTATGAGCAATTTTTGCGTTACTGTTAATTATTTTTAATACTATTGCACGAGCTATTCCTCTTTATAATCCAAACACAGGCACAAAAAGGTTCTATAATTGGAAAACTGAAATTGCAAATATAATTGACGAAAGAATTTCTAACGGGTTTATTGAAGGCAGTAACAATAAAATCAAAGCATTGAAGCGAATCAGCTATGGTATAAGGAATATCGACAGATTTCGAAACAGAATACTGTATCTGGAATAAAATATAGTAAAATCGCATTAGGATAACTATGTCTTATTTTAGAAAAATAAAACCAGCCTCCAATATAAATATACTAGAGGCTGGTTGAATTGCAAAAATAATTATGTATTGTCTAGGTCTATGATGTTAAAGTCTTGAATACCCCAAAACTTGACATAGAACCCTTTAAGATCAATTTCAAATTAAGCTTACAGCGCTGCTTTAACCTTTGCAACCAGGTTTTCAACAGTAAAGCCGTATTTTTCCATCATTACATCGCCGGGTGCGGAAGCGCCGAAGGTAGTAATGCCCAGAACATTCTTTTCAGTGCCGGTGTAACGGCTCCAACCGTAAGGAACGCCTGCTTCAACAGCAAACTTGGTTACGCCTGCAGGCAGAACACTTTCCTTGTACTCATCGCTTTGAGCATCAAAAGCATCCCAGCAAGGCATAGATACAACGCTAACGTCAATGCCCTCTTCTGCCAGCTTAGCCTGTGCAGCCAGTGCCAGATGTACTTCACTGCCGGTACCGATCAGAACAGCCTTCGCCTCGTTCTTAGCCGGGCTCAGTACATAGGCGCCCTTATGAGCGTTTTCATGAATGGTTGCTGCATAGTCATGCAGTACAGTCAGCTTTTGACGGCTCAGCAGCAGGCAGGTCGGTTTATGCTTGTTCAGGCAAGCCTGTTGCCATGCGGTAGCAGTTTCCAGAGCGTCAGCCGGACGGATAACGCTTACGTTCGGAATCAGACGCAATGCCATAGTAGTTTCAATCGGCTGATGAGTAGGACCGTCTTCGCCCAGCGCAATGCTGTCATGAGTCAGTACGAATACGGACTGAATGCCCATGAGTGCTGCCATACGGATGGTCGGACGCAGAAAGTCAGCAAATACCAGGAAGGTACCACCGAAGGGAATGAAGCCACCATGCAGGGAAATACCGTTCAGAACGGTACCCATAGCGTGCTCGCGAACGCCAAAGTGAATGTTGCGGCCGGTTCTGTCAAGCTTGGAGAAGTAACCGCCGGTTTTCATGATAGTTTTGTTGGAAGGACCAAGGTCAGCACTGCCGCCAACCAGCTCAGGCAGCTGTGCAGCCAAAACTTGGATAATATCACCGCTTGCTTCGCGGGTAGCGTTTTTAACGGTATCCTTGAAGATTGCTTCCAGAGCACTCAGGTTAACCATGGAGTTGCCGGCAATGCGGTCTTCCAGCTCTTTAGCCAGCTCTGGATATACCATCTTATAGTCATCCATCAAAGCCTTCCAAGCAGCTTCATTTGCAGCACAGCCATCCAGCTTAGCAGCAAAATGTTCTTTAACCTCAGCAGGTACATAGAACATTTCCTGCGGCCAGCCGGCTTTTTCTTTGGTAGCCGCCAATGCTTCACCACCCAGCGGCTCGCCATGGCAGGACGGGCTGTCCTGTTTCGGGCTGCCGAAGCCGATGTGAGTACGTACAATAATCAGAGAAGGATGCATAGTATCAGCCTTAGCTTCTTCGATAGCTGCCTGCATAGCGTCAACATCCTCGCTGCTTTCTACGCGCAGAACCTGCCAGCCATAAGCCCTGAAGCGGGCTTCAACATCCTCAGTGAAGGCAATATCAGTGCTGCCTTCGATAGTAATTTTGTTGTCATCATATAAGTAAATCAGTTTGCCCAAGCCAAGGGTACCTGCCAGAGAAGCAGCCTCGCAGGAAACGCCCTCCATCAGGTCGCCGTCAGAGGTCAGACCAAAGGTGTAGTGGTCAACAACCGGGAAATCAGGTTTGTTGTACTTTGCGCCCAGCATAGCTTCGGCAATAGCAAAGCCAACACCCATAGCAAAGCCATGGCCCAGAGGACCGGTAGAAACGTCAACGCCCGGAGTCAGGCCGAATTCCGGATGACCCGGAGTCTTGCTGCCCCATTGGCGGAAGTTTTTCAGCTCATCCAGGGACAGGTCATAGCCTGCCAGATGCAGCATAGCATAAAGCAAAGCGCTGCCGTGACCCGGAGAAAGGATGAAACGGTCGCGGTTGAACCATTGCGGATCAGCCGGATTATAATTCATAAAGCGGTCCCAAATGGTGTACATCAAAGGAGCTGTACCCAGAGGGAAGCCAGGATGGCCGGATTTAGCCTTTTCTACCTGGTCTGCTGCCAAAAAGCGAAGGGTGTTTACACATGCCTGATCAATTTTCTGCATCGAGAAAACCTCCATTTACCAAAATTATCTAAATTAATTATATCATATTTCCCTATATTGTCTACACTTTTTCGTTAAAATTGTAAACTATTTACACTTTTAACCGAATCTCCAAGCGAAGTAATACTGTGATATTATTATTTGCCTGTGCTGCCGAAGCCGCCGCCACGGACTGCTTTTTCTATCTTATCATCATCATCCACCGTCAGGTAATTGAAAAAAATACCTTGGGCAATGCGCTCACCCTGAGGAATAGTAACAGCCTCGGTACCCATATTCATCAAAGCCACCATAATGTGACCTTCGTTATCAGCATTGTTATAATAATCGGCATCAATAATACCGACATTATTCACCAGCATCAGATGCTTCTTCACCGCCATGCTGCTGCGGATATGCAGGCCCAAGAACTCGCCTGTCTGCATATAGGCCTTCACACCGGTAGGCACCAGCACCAGCTTGCCCGGCTCCAGCACAACCTCTTCGGCAGCGCTGATATCATAACCGGCGCTGAACTGTGTCTTGCGCTCCGGCATCGGGAACTCAACATCCATATACTTGGCAACCTTTTCAAAACCACGTGTTTTCATTAGTAACTCACTCCTCCAATCTACAAAAAAGAGCTGTCACAAATGCGACAGCTCTTTTAAATTCACAAATTATTTTTGTACGCTCTTCATCAGAACAGCCTTGCGGGACAGGTTAATGCGACCCTTGTTGTCGATTTCAGTAACCTTAACAACAATTTCATCGCCAACACTTACAACATCCTCAACCTTATCTACATGCTCAGTAGACAGTTGGGAAATATGTACCAGACCTTCCTTGCCCGGCAGAATCTCAACGAAAGCACCAAAGTTCATCAGACGGGTAACCTTACCGGTATAAACCTTGCCAACCTCAGCCTCAGCAGTAATGCCCTCGATCATCTCGATAGCCTTATTAGCAGCCTCGGTATTAACAGCAGCGATAAATACGCGGCCGGTATCATCGATATCAATCTTAGCGCCGGTTTCGTCAACGATCTTCTTGATCATCTTGCCGCCGGGTCCGATAACCTTAGCAATCTTATCAGGATCTACATGGATAGTAGTAATCTTCGGAGCATATTTGGACAGCTCTTTGCGCGGTTCGCTGATGCATTCCATCATTTTGCCCATGATGAACTCACGGCCGCGTTTAGCCTGTGCCAAAGCCTGAGTGAAGATATCCTTGTTGATACCGTCAATCTTAATATCCATCTGGATAGCAGTAATACCTTTTTCGGTACCTGCAACCTTGAAGTCCATATCGCCCAGAGCATCCTCCAGACCTTGGATATCAGTCAGAATAGTGAAGTATTCGCCATCCTTAACAAGGCCCATAGCAACGCCGGCAACAGGAGCCTTAATAGGAACACCTGCATCCATCAGGGACAGGGTGCTTGCGCAAACAGAGCCCATGGAGGAGGAACCGTTGGATTCCAGAACCTCGGATACCAGACGGATTGCATACGGGAAATCCTCTTCAGAAGGAATAACCGGACGCAGAGCACGCTCAGCCAGAGCACCGTGACCGATTTCACGACGGCCGGGGCTGCGCAGCGGTTTGGTTTCGCCTACGCTGTACGGCGGGAAGTTGTAGTGATGGATATAACGCTTGGTTTCCTCAGCGCCGAGGCCATCAAGAATCTGTGCTTCACGCAACGGAGCCAGAGCCAGAACGTTCAAAATCTGAGTCTGACCACGGGTGAACAGAGAGCTGCCATGCGGACGAGCCAGCAGGCCAACCTCGCAGCTTACCGGACGTACTTCGTCTAATTGACGACCGTCAGGACGAATCTTATCTACAGAGATAGTGCGGCGAACGATTTTCTTAACCAGCTTTTGGGTGATATAAGCAACGTCTTTAGCATTATCAGGATATTTCTCCAGGAATACTTCAGCGATTTCAGCTTTAACCTTAGCAACGTTTTCTTCGCGCTCCAGCTTGTTAGCATCCATCAGAGCATCTTTGAGCTTTTGAGCACCGTATTCTTCGATTTCCGCAACCATTTCTTCAGGCGGAGCGTAGAACGGAACTTCCATTTTTTCTTTGCCGATTTCAGCAACGATTTTCTCTTGGAACTCAACGAGCTGTTTGATTACGCCATGACCGAACCAGATAGCGTCCAGCATGGTTTCTTCGGAAACTTCGTTAGCACCTGCTTCTACCATCAGGATAGCGTCTTTGGTGCCGGCAACAGCCAGGTTCAGTTGGCTGATTTTAGCCTGTTCAACAGTCGGGTTGATGATGAATTCACCATCAATCAGGCCTACGCGCACACCTGCGATAGGACCTTCGAACGGAATATCGGAAATAGACAGAGCGCAGGATGCACCGATCATAGCGGGCATATCCGGAGCATTGTCGGGATCAACGGAAACAGCGGTAGCAACGATCTGTACATCGTTGTGGTAGCCTTCCGGGAACATCGGGCGAATCGGACGGTCAATCAGACGGCTGGTCAGGATAGCCTGCTCAGACGGACGGCCTTCGCGTTTAATAAAGCCGCCAGGGATTTTACCTACGGCGTACATTTTTTCTTCAAAATCAACAGTCAAAGGGAAGAAGTCTACACCCTCACGCGGGGTTTTGGTGCCGGTAACGGCAACTACTACGGCGGTATCGCCATAACGAACTAATACAGCGCCATTAGCTTGTTTTGCAATCTTGCCGGCTTCAATAGTAAGAGTTCTGCCGCCAAGATCCATGCTGTAACTATGCATATCTTATGCCTCCTATTCTTTTCACACATTGTGTACCTGCATATTATTCGCCGTCAATCAGAAAAATCCTCTATATTTTTACGGCTTTTTAAAATTTTTTTGAAAAAATTTCTACAACAGACGAAAACAGCCGGCAGCTCTGCCAAAGGCAACACTGCCGGCCGTCAGAAACACATTTTTTAAGCCTTTAAAAGCCCATAAAAAGGCGCATAATAAACAAAACTATTGCGCCCACAGCGGCAAAGACAATAAACGTCGGCAGCAAAAAGAAGATAACTGCCACAATGCCGCACAAAATCAGAAAGGTAATCAGAATTCCGCTGCCGCAGCCAAAGGTATGCACCTTAATATTCGGCGGCACCTGCTGCTGTCTTTCATTATAAGCATCAGCGCCGCTGTCATATACAGCGCCTTCCCTGGCGCTTTTGGTTTCCTCTGTGCCTGCGCTCTCGTCTATCGTCACGCCCTCAAAGGTATCGCGCTCCTCCGGACTGAGCACCTGCGCATCAATCTTGAACTGATAATGGCAGTACGGACATTCCACTGTGCCGGGAGCAACCTCGTGTCCGCAAAAATCACACTTCATATTCTGGTGCCTCCTCTCACTGCAGCAGCATCAGCAACAGACCCTCTTCGTTAACATAACGCGGGTCGTGTGCCTCCAGCTGCAAGGTTTTATTTAGCATATCTATCATCTGCTTCAGCTTTACATGGTCGGTAGCACGGCACATAGCAAAAACCTGCTTTTCCGTAAAGGTATAAACATCATTCAGCTTAACAAAGCAGTACATAACAGCTGCCGTCCAATGCTCAAAATCAGCGTCTGTATTATCAGGCAAAGCATTGCCACGAAGCATAAAATCGCTCCACATGGTACGCATCAGCTGTATATCATAGGCAGAAAAAAGGCCTGTTCCTCTAAGAGATTCCAGCATTGCCGAGGTCTTGTCCTCAAGCAGCGCCGCCGGCTGATAATCACTTATCTGCGTGCTGAAATTAAAGCCCTCCATCCGCACATAGATGGCATATACAACAGAAACATGGCGCACGAACATCGGATTACGGTTGATAAACTCCTCCCAGCTCATTTCGCCGCTTTGGCGCACAGCAAACCAGTCCTTCGCCGCGCTGACAACCTCGAAAAAGCGCTTACGCGAGGTTTGCGACATCACCAGTCCGCGCAGGAAGTTCATCACCATAGTATTTTCATAAAAAATATGGCCCATGAAAATATAGCCTTCTGTGTCAATATTATCATCTACCGGCAGCATCAGGGTATATTTTTCATTGGTGAAAATATTTCTGCAGACATACATTCCCTCCTCCGTGCGTCTTTGCACATCAAAGAGAACCAGCTTTGCCTTAATCAGCTCATTCAAAATATCAACGGAGGTATCCATCTCGGAAGCGTCGCGGCAGATTACATCACGGTAATGCTGCAGCGGCGTTTTGTCATCTTCAAGCAGGCGATAGTCAAAAAGAAAATAATCCCAAAAGGTCTGTGAATATTCCTCCGTGCCCGGCTTTTCCTGAACTGTACCATTCTGAAAAATACCGCCGAAGAGAAAATCGGCCCGCTCCAAATCGCGACGGAACTGCTTCTGCGTATAGTAGCTTTGCACATCATCCAGCAGATTCTGCATTCTCTCGCCGATGTTCAAGTACACTTTCGTCGGCAAATCCGGCGTAGAATAAAGATTGTAGCGGTCATACTCCGGCAAAAAGCTGCCATCTTTGCCGACAATCTGCAGTTTTCCGTCAACCAGCAGCTTGGCTTTGGCTTCGGCAGGCGCATTATCACGGGTAATAATGCGTTTCTTTTTCATATATGCATAAAACTCCTGCATAACATCCAGGAAATGTGCGATGTTGCTCTCCGTTGCCGGGAAGCCGGAAACATTGCGGCAGCACCAGCCTACGCAGTCAATAAAATCCTCACGCGACATATCACCGAGAAAGTTCTCGGAATTGCCAAGGTAAATACAAAGAATCGTAATATAATCCCAAATCTTGACCAGCTCGCCATCCTTGGCTCCCTGCCATGTTTTATAGCGCAGGAAATCCTCAGCACAGGCTTGCTGCAATACCGTATTCCATTCTTCATCCTGTGTATAAAATTCTTCTATCAAATCGAAAACATTAGTCATTTTTTCTCCATTCTCTGACGTATTATGGAGATATTATACCACACTTTTGTGGCTAATTTATGTTTTTTTGCGCCAACTGCGCCGCCAGATAGATATCCTGCAGCGGCACTCCCTGCTCCTGTGCCAGTTTGGCAGCACTGTCATATTCCACATAACAGCGTTCGCCGTTCTCCAGCAGGCAGCGCTTCACCGCCACATCACCGTAAGCAGTGTGCACCACATACCTGCTACGCGGCAGCACAGTGCGTTCCATGCGCGCACGACGGATACCGATGGTTGTCGTTTCCGCAAAAATCAGCGCTTCCAGCTTCGCTCTGTCCTCCTCGCGGCAGATAACAGTAAGCTCCCACGCCGGACGGCTCTTCTTCATGAACACCGGCTGATAATGAGCATCCAGCGCTCCTGCCGCCAGCAGGCGCTCCAGCGTGTAGCCCAAAAGCTCGCCGCTGCAGTCATCAATATCAGACTGCAATTGGCAGATGCAATCTGTCTGCAAAGCGTTACTGTTTACAGAGTTTTTTTTTGTGCATTATCCTCAATCAGCAGCGCACGCAAAATGCTGGGACGCTCATACTGACGCTTGCCTGCTCCCAGACCGATGCCCAGAATCTTAAAGCTCTGCGGCAACTCGTCCGTAGTCATCAGCGCAGCAGCGGCAGCAGCACCGGTCGGTGTAACGAACTCGCCCTGCACCGGCAGCAAGTGTACATTAAATCCAAAGCGCTGCATAATATTAGCTGTTGCCGGAACAGGCACCGGCAGCACGCCATGCTGGCAGCGCACAGTGCCGCGGCCCTCGCAAAGCTCAGGTACAATTACGTTTTCAACACCAAGACTGTCGGCACACACAGCAATCGCCACAATATCAACGATAGAATCAATCGCACCAACCTCGTGGAAATGCACTGCATTCTTCTCCACTGCATGCGCCTTTGCCTCAGCATCCGCAATAATATCAAAAATCTTCAGCGCCAATTCCTTGGCTGCAGCACTCATATCCGTAGCATCAATAATCGCAATAACCTCCTGCAGACCGCGGTGCTCATGGTGATGATGATGCTCATGCGGCACATGGCTGTGCTCATGTTCATGGTCGTGGTCATGATGATGTTCATGCTCGTGCTCATGGTCATGGTCATGATGATGTTCGTGTTCGTGCTCATGCTCGTGGTCATGATGATGCTCATGCTCATGGCTATGCACTACAGCATCGTCGTTGCCATGCAAAAAGGCCATATCATGGTCATGGTTAGCATGCTCCTCGTCCAGAATAACATCAAAATCACAGCAGTTAACGCCTGCTTTAGACACTCTGCTGATTTTATATTCAAAGCCCTTTGCAGGAATACTCTGCAGAGCCTTATCCAGTGCCTCTTTGTCCGCGCCCAGGTCCAAAAGTGCTGCTACCAGCATATCGCCGCTGATGCCGGCATTACATTCCAAATATAAGCTTTTCATAAATCTTCCTCCTAATCTGAAGCCTGCATACTTGTAGCAGGCTAATGCTAAAATTCGCTATAAGTACAAATTAATCCTGCTTTAAAGTTTCATTCATGCTGCCTGTACGATAGCCTTGCAAATCAAGTGCCACATAAGCAAAGCCTGCAGCCTTCAATCCTTTGTAAATCGTACTGCGCATCGGCTCCGCCACTGCCAGCTCCAGCTGCTCGGGCAACAGCTCAACGCGCGCCAAACTGCCATGCACACGCACACGGAACTGCTTAAAGCCCAGCTCCCACAAAAGCTGCTCCGCCTTATCCACCGCCGCCAGCTTCTCCGCTGTAATACGCTCACCGTAAACAAAGCGCGAAGCAAGACAAGCAAATGACGGCTTATCCCAAGTCGGCAGCTGCAGCTTATGCGACAGCAGGCGGATTTCTTCCTTCGTCAGCTCTGCAGTGCGCAGAGGGCTCTGCACTTTCAGCTCAGCCAAAGCCCTCAGACCGGGGCGGTAATCACCCAAATCATCCATATTCGAGCCTTCGCAAAGCACAGCACCGTTTTCCTGTGCAATGCGCAAGAAATTACTGAACAGCGTTTTTTTGCAGATATAGCAGCGGTCCGGCGGATTTTCGGCAAACCCCGGCACCTGCAGCTCATCAAAATCAAAGTAAAGATGACAGATTCCCTGCTTCCGACAGAACTCCTCTGCCTCCGCTATATCACGCTGCGGCACAACACCGGAACGTGCCGTCACAGCAAGTGCCTTATCTCCCAACGTCAAATGCGCCGCCTGCAGCAAAAACGTCGAATCAACGCCGCCGCTGAACGCAACCAGCACACTGCCCAAGCGCCGCAGCTCCTGCTGCAGCACGGCAAACTTGGCTTCCGCCTGTATTTCTAAATCTTTATTTATAGGCATAATAGTTCTCCCTCATAAAAATTAAACGCATAGCTAGCCCCCTTCCGCCTCGCTTAGCTCGGCATCTTCCCTATACTAAGACACATTTTTCATGCAATGAAAAATGCTGGTCGTGTTATACTCGAAGAGTGCAAGGGGCAGGCAAGAAAGGTTGGACAAGCAATTAATATATTGCCAAGCACAACCCTCAGTCATCGCCTGCGGCGATGCCAGCTCCCTTGCAGGGAGCATATAAAAGTTTATATCTCCCCTGAAAGGGGAGGTGGAGGCGAGCTTTGCGAGCAGACGGAAGGGTTGGATCTCACTTGCACGCCAACCTGTTAATCTGCGTCGCAATAATCCCCGCGCCATATCCATTATCAATATTCACAACTGAAACACAGTTAGCGCAGGAATTAATCATCGTCAGCAGCGCACTCAGCCCATGAAAGCTCGCACCGTATCCGACAGAAGTCGGCACCGCAATCACCGGATTACGCACAAGGCCACCGATAACACTCGCCAGCGCGCCCTCCATGCCTGCAGCCGTCACTACACAATTTGCTTGCTGCAGCAAATCAACCTTATCCAAAAGACGGTGAATCCCGCTCACGCCAACATCGTAAAGACGCTCCACATGCGCCCCGAAAAATTCAGCCGTCTGCGCCGCCTCCTCCGCAACGGGAATATCGGCAGTACCCGCAGTACACACAACAACGCAACCGCTCCGCACCTTATCCGGGCGCTCCTGCTTCAGCGTCCGCGCCACCGGATCATAAACAATATCAGGCAGCTGCCGCCGCACCAGCTCATACTGCTCCGGCGTTGCCCGCGTGCCGAACACCTCACCCTGCTCCGCCAAAAGACGCTTATAAATATCCGCCAAATACGCATCAGGCTTACCGCTGCAGTAAACCACCTCCGCAAAGCCCGTGCGCTGCTCACGCGAAGTATCAAGACGCGCATAATTTAAATTCTCGTACGCCTTGCGATTAAAATAGCGCTCCGCCTCAGCCACCGACAGCTTGCCGCTGCGCACCTGTTCAAGTACACTCCTGGAGTCCACTTTATACCTCCTTTTATGACAAAGACTTAGTCCGCCGCCCGGCAGACTAAGTCTTGCATATATAAATATTAAATTTCGGGTTTATTATAGCGAAAACATACCCGCAACGCAAGTATTCTTCACTTCAAGCCACAATTACACCAAGTTCTTCACAACCGCCAGCTCCATCTTGTCCGCAGGAATAACCTCGGAATGCAGCACCGGCAGATTCTCCAACGCCAACATACGCGGCGGAATCTCCGTACCGGTATCGGCATGCAGCTTTTGCAGCAGCTCAAAAGGATTGCTGCTCTGCGGCTGAGCATCATCAAGCGCAGCCAAAACACTGTCGGCAAACTTATACGGACTTGCGGTAGACAGCACCACGGTATATGTTTCATCACTGGTCAGGAAACGATATTTTTCCATCGCACGCCAGGCAACAGCAGTATGCGTATCCATCAGATAATGGTAATCATTATAAATACGTCCGATAGCCTCCTTTGTTTCCAGCTCATCAACCCAGGCCCCGAAGAACTGGCTTTGAATCTGCTTCAGATCATCGCTGTCAATCTCATAATGACCTTCGGTATTCAAACGCTTCATATAATCCGCTACGCGTGCAGCATCATGCTCAGTCACACTGTAAAGCAGACGCTCCAGATTGCTGGAAACAAGAATATCCATAGAAGGAGATGCAGTTTTAAAGAACTCACGGCGTCTGTCATAAACACCGGTATTTATAAAATCAGTCAGCACGTTATTACTGTTGGATGCACACAGCAGTCTGTCAATCGGCAAGCCCATCAGCTTAGCATAATAGCCTGCCAGAATATCACCGAAGTTGCCGGTCGGAACAACAAAATTAATCGGGTCACCGGCAGCAATCTTGCCTGCCTTCACAGCATCTACATAAGCGCTGAAGTAGTAAACAATCTGCGGCACCAGACGGCCCCAGTTAATAGAATTGGCAGAAGAGAAGGTATATCCCTTTTTCTCCAGCTCATCACTGAGCGCAGTATTACCGAAGATTTCCTTCACGCCGCGCTGAGCATCATCAAAGTTACCCTCAATACCGAAAACCTTAACATTTTTGCCTGCCTGGGTAATCATCTGCTGCTTCTGGATATCACTCACACCCTCGCTGGGGTAGAAAACAATAATCTGCGTTCCAGGAACATCAGCAAAGCCCTCCAAAGCAGCCTTGCCGGTATCACCGGAGGTAGCAACCAGAATAACAACCTTATTCGTTTCACCGGTCTTTTGCATCGAACGTGTCAAAAGATGCGGCAAAAGCTGCAGTGCCATATCCTTAAAAGCAGACGTCGGGCCATGCCACAGCTCCAGCACACCGGTGTTATCATTTACCTGTACCAAAGGCACAGGATTATCACCGAATTTTTCTGGCGCGTAGGCAGCATTTACACATTCGCGCAGCTCGTCCTCGCTGAAATCAGTAAGATACTGCAGCAGAACGTCAACAGCACGCTCCGTATAAGGCTTGCGCTCCATCGCCTTTATATCAACCATACGCATCGCAGGAATATTCTGCGGTACAAACAATCCTCCATCCGCTGCCAAGCCACGGGTTATCGCGTGTGCAGCGGAAAACAAATCAGTTTTCCCTCTTGTACTAACATATAACATATATTCAACCTACTTTCTTCTTTGAATTTTGACGTCATACTGCCGTCAGCGTTAATAATACGCCTTCAGGCCAGCACAGTCGTATTTCTTTCAAACACAATTGTGCAAATAGGTTATCAAGATTATAATAGCATATTTTATAGGAAGGAACAAGAGTTACTCTGCAAAAATCAGCGGTGCCACCGTTGCAGCCGTAGCACGCTGCAAATCAGCAGGCGCTGCAATAATCTGCATACCGCGCTGACCGGCGCTGATTGCAATCTCCGGCCAGTTATTGCTTGTCTCATCCATATATACAGGGTAGTTCTTTTTAGCGCCCAATGGTGAACAGCCGCCGCGAATATAGCCTGTCAGCGGCAATACCTCCTTCAGATGTACCAGCTCGGCACGCTTATTGCCGCTGGCTCTGGCCAACGCCTTTAAATCAAGCTCGCTATCACCGGGAATTACGGCAAACATAATGCCGTTCTTGTCACCGCGTACTACCAGTGTTTTGAATACCTGTGATGCAGGCATGCCAACCTCTGCGGCAACATGCACAGCATCCAGATGCTCCTCGTCCACCGGATATTCCATAATACGGTATTCTATCTTCAGCTCGTCCAAACGGCGGGCTGCATTAGTTTTTTTGTTATGTTTCATAAGGAAAAACCCCCTCTAAGCTAGAGAAATTACTTCATCTCTGTTATAATAGCACTATAGTAATGTAAAATGCAAATAAAATTGTGAGGACAATAAATTGAAGCTGAAAATTATCTGCGGACAGCTGGAAATTACTCCCGGCCGTCCTGATGTAAACTATAAGAAAATCATTGACGCTATTGAAAAAGCACGCAGCCTTGAGGCCGATATCCTGCTTCTGCCCGAAATGGCACTGCCGGGTTATCTTATCGGCGACATTTGGGAGCAGCAGACATTTTTGGATGACTGCGCCTATTATGCCGAAAAGATCGTCGCTGCCACCGAAAATATCTGCGTTATCTTCGGTAGCGTTGCCACCGAATCAGGCAAGCTCAACGAGGACGGACGCGTGCGCAAATACAACGCCGCCTTTGCCTGCCAAAACGGTAAGCTGCTCGGCGGTTATCAGGGACGCAGCTTCTTCATCAAGACATCGCTGCCCAACTACCGCGAATTTGATGACTGCCGTCATTTTTACAGCCTGCAGAAACTCTGCGCCGAAGAAGGTGCAAGCGTCAGCGAAGCACTGCAGCCTTTGGAAATCGTCATCCGAGGCACCAGCCTGCGCATCGGCGTCATGCTGTGCGAGGACGGCTGGACGGAAAACTATCACCTTAACGTACCGCAAACGTTGGCAGCCAACGGAGCACAGCTCTTGTGCAACCTTTCCTGCTCCCCCTATACGCTGGGCAAAAACCGTAAGCGCAACCGCCTTTTCAGTGCGCAGGCACGCACCGCAGGCATTCCGCTCATCTACTGCAACAATGTCGGCATCCAGAACAACGGCAAGAACATCTTCACCTACGACGGCTGTACTTCCGCCTACAACGGCGACGGCAGTCTGGTTACCTCTGCACCCATGTATGCCGATACCTTTTTAGAATTCACCTGGGATACAAAAGTGAACCGCATCATTCCCACCTGTCCGCCGGCAGAGCTGCCGCAGGAGCCGGAATCCGTATACCGCGCTCTACGCTACGGCACCGCCAAATTCCTGCAGCAATGCGGTATCAAACGCATGACCGTCGGCCTTTCCGGCGGCATCGACAGCGCCGTAACCGCTGTCATGTATGCGGATATTTTGGGACCGGAGAACGTGCTGCTGCTCAATTTGCCTTCACGCTTCAACTCTGCTGCCACACGCAACAGCGCGCAGCAGCTGGCGCAGGCATTGGGAGCAAACTATGCCGTAATGCCAATCAGCGAAAGCTATGAGCTGACAGTCAAGCAATTAGAAGAAACGCCTATCACCAATCTGGCAGACGGCAGCAGCTTCAACCTGCAGCTCAGCGGACTCATAAAAGAAAATATTCAGGCCCGCGACCGCGGCGCACGCGTCATCGCTGCTGCTTCAGCAGCCTTCGGCGGCGCCTTCAGCTGCAACTCCAACAAAGCAGAGCTTGCTATCGGCTACGCCACCTTCTACGGCGACATCTGCGGCGCCATGGCCATGATTGGTGACCTTTGGAAGCATCAGGTATATGCCCTTGGCCATTATCTGAACGAAGTGATTTACAAACGCGAAGTAATCCCCGAAGCTATCTTCAATATCCGTCCCAGCGCCGAGCTTTCGGATGCACAGACAGTAGGCAACGGCGGCGACCCGCTGGTGTATGGTTATCACGATTACCTGCTGCGTGCCTTTATCGAAAACTGGCACAAAACAACGCCGGCAGACATCCTGCGCTGGTACAAAGCCGGCACGCTGGCCTCAGAGCTTGGCTGTACGCAGGAAGCGATTAACGAAGCCTGCCCCGATGCCGCTGCGCTGATTGCCGATTTGGAGCGCTGGTGGAAGCTGTTCGCCGGCTTTGCTGTTGCCAAACGCATTCAGGCACCACCGGTTTTGTCGCTCACCAAACGCGCCTTTGGCTATGACCATCGTGAAGTACAGCTTACACCCTATTTCTCACGCGAATATTACGAGCTTAAGGAAGAACTGCTGAAATAAGCAATCTGTAAGGCAAAAGGAAAATATGATTTCAAATATTTTTCTTCTGCTTCATGATTAACAAAGTATATATTTTCTCTTGACATCTGTTTAATTAAATAGTATAATACCTTTTGTATTCGGGGTGTAGCGCAGTTTGGTAGCGCACCTGCCTTGGGAGCAGGGTGTCGCAGGTTCGAATCCTGCCACTCCGACCATGCGGGTGTAGTTTAGTGGTAAAACCTCAGCCTTCCAAGCTGATGTTGTGGGTTCGATTCCCATCGCCCGCTCCAAGTTAATATGGTTCAGTAGCTCAGTTGGATAGAGCAACGGCCTTCTAAGCCGTGGGTCGGGGGTTCGAATCCCTCCTGGATCACCATGAAAGAAACCCCGCAACCATGCAGGTTGCGGGGTATTTTTGTGTGTAAACAACGCAGAATGTACTCATCTTCTCAGTACATTCTGCGTTTTGCTTTACAGGCTCAAAAAGTTTTTCAAAATCGTCCGTCCCTGCGGCGTCATAATCGACTCCGGATGGAACTGCACGCCATACACCGGCAGAGTTTTATGCTGCAGCGCCATGATTTCATTCTTCGCTGTTTTCGCCGTAACCTCCAGGCATTCCGGCAAGCTTTCCGGCTCCACAATCAGCGAATGATAGCGCGCTGCCTCAAAGCCATCAGGCATATCCTTAAAAATGGGGCTTGCCGCCTCCAGATACACCTTATCTGCCTTACCATGCACAATCTCCGGCGCATGCACAACGTTACCGCCAAAAGCCTCACCAATCGCCTGATGCCCCAGGCAGACGCCCAAAATCGGGAACTCACCGGCAAGCTGGCGGATAACATCCAGACAAATACCCGCCTGCTTTGGATTACCCGGACCGGGCGAAATAATAATATGATCCGGCTGCATAGCTCTGATATCCTCAATCGTCAGCTTATCATTGCGCACAACCTTGATATCAGAATTGATTTCGCCAATCAGCTGATACAGATTAAAAGTAAAGCTGTCGTAGTTATCTATAATCAAAATCATTCCTTACTCCTCCTCTGCCGTCATGCACAGCGCTGCCATGCAGGCGCCTGCCTTATTCACGGTTTCCTGAAATTCATTGTCCAACACGGAATCCGCAACGATACCGCCGCCGGCCTGAATATAAACTCTGTCATTCTTCTTAACCATAGTGCGGATGGTAATACAGATATCCATGTTGCCGCCAAAATCAAGATACCCCATGCCACCGCCGTAAATACCGCGGTGCTCCGGCTCCAGCTCGTCGATAATCTCGCAGGCGCGAATTTTCGGCGCTCCGCTCAACGTGCCTGCCGGGAACACCGCCCGCAGCGCATCCAGTGCATCCTTATCAGCGCTCAGCTGGCCTGTAACCTTGCTCGTGATATGCATAACATGTGAAAAGCGTTTAATTGCCTTGTAATCGCTCACCTTGACGCTGCCAAAGTCACAGACACGGCCCACATCGTTGCGCCCCAAATCTACCAGCATATTATGCTCGGCGATTTCCTTAGCGTCTGCCAAAAGCTCCTGCTCCAAAGCCAAGTCCTCCTCGCTCGTCCGTCCGCGGCGGCGTGTGCCCGCAATCGGCATGCTGATGACCTTTTTGCCTACCACCTTCACCAACGTTTCCGGTGAGCCGCCGGCAATTTCCATATCGTCATTATGCAAAAATACCATGTACTGCGAAGGGTTCGTCGTTCTCAAATAGCGGTAAGCACTGAAAAGGCTTTGGTCATAGGTTGCGCTGAATTTTTGCGCGTAAACAATCTGAAAGGCATCGCCGTTTTTAATATATTCCTTGCAGCGAAGCACACTTTTATTATACTGCTCACGGCTCTGGTTACTGGTGAACTCGCCCAGCTTAGCCTTTACAGGCTTCTTCGGCTGCACAGGCTGCAGCAGCATTTCCTCCATCGCCGCAATTTCACGCTCTGCTTTAGCGTAATTGATGGCAGCATTATCCGTTTTGACATTCACAATCAGGAAAATCTTCTGCTTGAGATGGTCAAAGGCAATCAGCTTATCAAACAGCATTAAATCAACATCGGCAAATTCCGCCTTGCTCTCTTTATTCACCCGCATATCCGGCTCGCAGTAGCGCATAAAATCAAAGCCAAAGGTGCCTACAAGACCGCCGGTAAAATTAGGCAGGCCTTCAATCAGCGGTGCCTTGTACTCTTCCAGAATATGACGGATACAGCCAAGAGGATCATTTTCCTGATACTTTACGGCAGCACCGCTGATGATTTCCGCATTACCATCGGTTATTTTCAAACGCAGCACAGGATCATAGCCTACAAAGGAATAGCGCGCCCAGTGCTCACCGCCCTCAATACTTTCCAAAAGGAAGTAGTTGCGGCTGCTGCGTCTTACATTGTCCAAAAATGCCAGCGGCGTCAGCATATCCGCCAGGCATTCCTTCGCTACCGGCACAGCCTTGTAGTCCGATAACGTATAATAAGTTGCGCAAATTCAATTCAAAAAGATAGACATAGAGACTACCTTTGCTTACAATTAAGTTACCACACAAAACATGAAAGAAGGTAGAATCTATGTCTGGTAACATTATACAATTAAACGAGCAATTTATCCACAACGAATTGAAAACTATTGTAAAAAATAGTGTAGAAGAAACTCTCAATGCTCTTTTGGATGCAGAAGCTGACAAACTTGTACAAGCTGAACGCTACGCACGTGAGCAAACAAGAAAAGGTTATCGCGCCGGTCATTACGAAAGATCATTCTCTACTCAAGCTGGTGACGTTACTTTAAAAGTGCCTAAATTAAAAGGTCTTACTTTTGAGTCTGCTATTATTCAGCGCTACCAAAGACGTGAATGCTCCGTAGAAGAAGCCTTGGTAGAAATGTATCTTGCCGGCGTTTCTATGCGTCGTGTTGAAAGTATTACAGAGATTCTCTGGGGACAGAAGGTTTCAGCCGGAACCATTAGCAATCTGAATCAAAAATGCTTTTCTCAAATTGAAGAATGGCGCTCCAGGAAGCTTACAGAAAAGTACCCCTATGTCTTTGTAGACGGTATTTTTCTAAAAAGATGTTGGGGAGGTTCCTTTGAAAACGCCTCTGTATTAGTTGCTATTGGCGTCACAGAAGACGGATACAGAGAAGTTATAGGTACAGCCGAGGGCCTCAAAGAAGATACTGAAAGCTGGAAAAATTTCTTTGTATGGCTGAAAAGCCGTGGCTTAGATGGCGTAAAACTTATAATTGGCGATAAAAATTTAGGCATGGTAGAAAGCATAGGTGAAGTGTTTCCAAATGCCAGATACCAACGCTGCACGGTGCATATGTACCGTAATATATTCTCTGTAGTACCACGTAAAACTGTCAAGGAAGTTGCCAAGATGCTCAAAGCAATTCATGCTCAGGAGAATAAAGCAGCAGCTAAAGAAAAGGCAAAATCAGTAATTTCCAGATTACGTGAGATGAAACTTAACAAGGCTGCAGACAAACTAGAAAATGGTTTAGAGGAAACCTTGACCTATATGGATTTTCCGTCAGAGCATTGGCTACGTATACGTACCAATAACGTTATTGAACGTGTAAACAGAGAAATAAAGCGTCGCACAAGAGTGATTGGCACGTTTCCTGATGGTGAATCAGCATTGATGCTTGTATGTGCAAGATTGCGTTATATAGCCAGCAATGATTGGGGCAAAAAACGTTACTTGAACATGAAACATCTAACAGATATGCTTGCCGAAGAACTGTATTGTGAAGCAAAAATATCTTAAAAACAGCTAACTTAATAAGCAAAGGTATCTAAAGCAGAAGCTAGTTGATATTTAACGGTGAAGTGCACTAACCGTTAAACTTATATAACTAAACTTCTGCTAGGATGTCTGAAGAAATTTGCGCAAAACTATTGACAGTACCTGTAGTCCTTTGCATACTGCATGACCTGCTCCAAAGATAAATTTAACATTTTGTCACCTCATCTGCTTATTTTCACCCGTGTCAACAAAAAAGCCTGTCCTCGTACTGCTCACTTTGAGCAATATCAAGGACAGGCTATAAATACTTATACCTGCGGTACCACCTTGCTTCGCCGTACATCGGCGCTCTCTCGCAGAATGCTGACACATTCCTCACCCTTAACGCCGGTGCAACGTTGCCGAATACTCTCGCCTAAACGATTTGACAGCACCCTCAACGGTCCATTTATCAGCCTGCATCTCTATCCGGCTTCCACCTGCCCGAACTCTCTGTAAGCGCATCTGCTGACTTGATCTCCGTCTCAACGGTTTGTGGTCTTTTTGAAGTTGTGCCTAGTGTAACACTCTACATTGATAGAGTCAAGAAAATATTACACTTTGCGTACTTCCGATTATTTTGCAGTAAATAATGTAAAGCAGGTTACAGTTTCAAAATAACTGCGCAACAGCAAGCAATGTATATATTACGCAAGTTTTCTTCTGTATGAGAAAAACTCACTAAAAACTCAAAATTTTTCTTTTCTAAACGAAAAACTTCTGATTTTTAAGCATTGTTTCTTCTGCAGGCGAAAAACTTTTAGATGTAGGAAGCAATATAACTACTTGACTCAATTTTCTTCCAAAAGAAAATCTATGATATTCTTTTGCTCAATCCCATCCTCACCCATAGGGAATTCATCAAGAGTAAGCACATACTTCGGATAGCTGTCATTAATCTTTTTAAGTGGAGCAAATTCACGCTCATATGTTTTTTCATCCAAAACCGATGCAGATACTTGATAATAAATGCGCTTATCCTCTTTTTGAGCAATGAAGTCTACTTCGAGCAGATCTAATTTGCCTATGCTAACCTGATATCCTCTTCGCAAAAGCTCCAGATAAACAATATTTTCAAGAGTATGTCCGATATTGCGAGTGCGTTCACCCAATAAAAGGTTACGCAAGCCTATATCAACGATATAATATTTCTCCAGTGATTTCAAAAACTCTTTGCTTTTGATATCATAGCGATTTGCTTCATACAAAATAAAAGCATCTTTTAGTGCTCGAATATAGTTATCAATAGTCCCTGATGTAGTCCTTCTGCCATTACTATTCAAGGTATCAGCTATTTTTTTAGTTGAAACTATATTTCCTATATTATCAAATAAAAATCGTATTACATCTTCTAAGAGCTTTACGTCTGAAATCCTCTTGCGTTCAACAATATCCTTAAGTAAAACAGTGTTGAATATACCTCTAAAGTATTCCAAGCGAACTTCTTTGTTATCAATAGTTGCAGCATAAGGAAAGCCACCATTAAGATAATATTTATTAAACGCCGTCTTTTTATCTCCACCGACTAATTCCCAATACTCCTTAAACGACAACGGTAGTATGCTCAGTTCAATATACCTTCCAGACAACAATGTAGATAATTCACCAGAAAGCAAATATGCATTAGAACCAGTAATATAAATATCTACATCATCACGTAAGAACAAACTGTTGATAGCCTTTTGAAACTCTGGAACAATTTGTATTTCATCTAAGAATATGTAATTTTTTTCATTAGGGGATAAGTTTTCCAGGATATGATTATATAAAGCATGATAATCCTTAAGACTTTCCCAACGCAAATCTTCAAAATTTATATATTGACAGCATGAAGGATGCACACCGCTGCTTACTAAAAAATCTCTATACATTTCCAGCAGTGTCGACTTACCGGAACGACGCACACCTGTAATAACCTTGATAATCTTTTTATCTCGCATCAATTTTAGTTTTTCCAAATATGTCTGACGTACAATCATACAAATCCTCCTCTCTCGAACTACCACTATATTTCTTTGTCCTTTATATCATAACAGAAAGCATAATGCCACGCAACTTTTTCTTCTCCATGAGAAAAACTCATCAAATATCAGAAGTTTTTCTTCTATAAACGAAAAACTTCTGATTCTTAAGCACTTTTCCTTCTACAGGTGAAAAATTTTGGCTTCTTTTTTTCTTTCACATGTCAAAAGGTAGTCTCTATGTCTGCCTTTTTAAATTGAATTTGCGCAACTGATTTTATACATCATCAAAAAAGGCGGCGCACTCGCACCGCCCCAAGGTTTCAGGTTAATTTTACTATTTCATGCATGCATCACGCGGCAGTCCCAGCTGTTCGCAGATGTCGCCCCATTTTTGCTGACGTGTTTTCATCGCCAGCAGCTCTTCCACGCTCTTGTCACAGTGACGCGCCAAAAACATAGCACGCTTCACCTGATGCGAAGCATACCCCATGCGCATGTATTTGTCCACCAGCTTTTTATCCAGGCCGAACAGGCGGTGGATGCGGTCAACCTTGTACTCATGCTCGGCACGCGCCAGCTTTTCCGGCGTCAGCCCCAAAAGGTAATCAACACGCGTCCAGACGTATTTGTCGCGCAGCTGCGCAACCTCCTTCACTGGCTTTTTCGCTGCGTAGGCATGCAGGCAGAGCTTTTTCAGCTCCATGTAGCTGATGCCGCTGTCAAAAAGCTCGCCAAGCTCTTCCTTGTCAAAGAGAAAGCTGTCATGCAGACCGTTCACTGCCTTTTCCTTATCCATAGGCTTCTTGCCTGCGGCGCTGGCAGTTGCTCCGCCAACAACAAACAGACCGCAGAGCATCAGGCAGATCAAAAGCGTTATTTTTTTCATTTTACACCTCCGAGGTAAGTCAGCAAGTCAAAAAGTGGTGGCGCAAACGCACCGCCGTAATGGTTAAGTGTTAGAAGCTATATTCGTAGCCAACCATGAAGTTAATACCAGTGGTATAGTAGCCATAGGTAGTTTCATCAGGACCTTTAGAGGTAGTGTAATCTTTTCTGTCTAACAAGTTATTGATATGGAGGAATGCTTTCTGATTTTTCTCAGGAGCATAGGAGAAGTGCAAATCAGTATACAGGGCAGGTTTCATTCTGTCATGAACAGCAGATGTGCCATCTGTTCTCATACCAATATAGTTAGCGCTCAAAGCACTTGCAAACTTGTCTGCATGATAATTTACGCCCATGTTGAACTGGAACTGATTATTATATTTAATCCATTCGCCACCTGCACTGTTATCGGTTTTGAAGGATTTTTGCTTCGGATTGCTATAGGTAACGCCCCAGAAGGAATCCAGGTTATCATTATGCTTAACATTCAAAGACAGCTCTACGCCAGTATTTTTAACGTCAGTATTGCTGTAGATCAAATTACCTGCTTGCGCACTACCGCTAATGCTTTCAATAGCATCTTTAATATCGTAATTAAAGATTGCCAATCTCCAGGAGCGGTTTGCTTCGTTAAGCTTATAACCCATTTCGTAATGCACGCCATGCTCCGGCTTCAAATCCACAGACGGTAAAATAACACTGCCACCGAAGATTTTGGTCAGCTCCGGTAATCTGTAGGATTTGCCGGCTTTAGCATAGAAGGAGCTGTTGTCAGTCAAATCACGGATATACTGAATTTCCGGAGTGAATTTACTCTGATTCATCTGTACAGTTTTAGTAGTAATGCCTGTACTCAGGTCAGTGTTATCACCTTTAGCATTTCTTACAAAGGTTTCGCGCAGGTTAACAATCAGCTTGTCATTGTCAGTCATCTGCCAGTCATAAGATGCATAGAGAGAGTAGATATCGCGATTATATGTGCCGGTACGTTCCGGTTTAGCAGGAGTATTGCCCATTTTCTTGCTAGCAGAGTTGTAAACATCCAAATCCTCGCGTTTGAAGGATGCACCTACCAAAAATTTATCTTTTGCGTTGACATCAAAAACCTTCTGCACGTTGATATTGGTATTGTGACCCTTGCGCCAGCTATATTTTATAGCACTGCTGATTGCACCATTGCTCTTCCATGTAGTCTGGTCATAATTTCTTTCCTGAGTACCATAAGAAATATTGGAAGTAAAGCCATGCTTATCATCTATAGCTAAAGCAAAGGTGTTATTATGGTCATCGTATTCTTTTCTTTGATAAGGGCTCTTAAGATATTTATTATCGATTACATCCATCACATTATTATTTTCTACATAATTATGTGTGAACTTAATATTGTCATTAATATTATAATTCCATAAGATACCCTTACTTTCGCCATTTACATAATCATAATGGCGGTAGGAAGTCTTGCCCATAGCAGTATTTTTAATGGTAGTTGTCATATTGGATATCTTACCACGATTCTCTAATGAAGCGGTTGCATTAAATCTGTCTGCACCTACAGATACTGCATAACGCTCACGGCCATAATTGCCGGCAGAAACTTTAACGCTGTTTCTCAAAGTATTTTTAGTGATAATATTAACAACGCCACCAGTAGCCTCAGAGCCGTATAATACGGAACCGCCGCCACGAACTATCTCTATTTTTTCAATCATATCAGACGGAATATCTTCCAAGTTGTATTTTCCGTCCTGGTTCATTGGAACACCGTCAACCATAACGAGAGTACCTTTATCTACGCCACGAATAATAATTTTACTGGTCATAGAACCCATTGCTGCACCATTAGGACCTTGTGCACTTGACATAATGCCCAAAGCGTTTTGCAATACATCATAAGCGGAACCAGCACCACTGTTTTCAATTTTTTCTTTGGTAACTACTTCTACAGCAGCCGGAGTTTTTAAATCTTTAGACTCCATTCTCTGTGCAGTAATAACCATCGGATCAAGCGTGTACTCCTGCAGTTCTTCGGCAAAAGCAGCTGCACTGCTCATCAAGGTACCGGTAATCAACGCCGTCATCAATAAGCCTTTTTTCATCTTCATTTTTCTCATACTCCTATCAAAAATATTTATTGAAAAGCCCTTGCATACCCAGTCTTTCATGGTCATATGCAGCAAGCCTTACAATCGGCAAAAAATATTTGTATATCAACTCATCTAGATAACATTATATCTTATTTTAAAGTATATAGCTACTTTATAGACAAGATTTTCATGAAAATTTTTGCAAGTAAAAATCACCGCCAGATTCGTCTTCAATCATAGCGGTGATCGCTGTTTTTATCAGTTTGTATCCCTAGGCACTCATTTTAGCAGCCAGCGCACGTACTTCCTTCACCGAAAGCTTAGAGTACTTAACAACCTTATCTATGCATTCATTATCGGCTAGCATCTCTTTAGCTAAACTGATGCGCGCTTCCTTTTACGCTTTAGCAACTTTAGCTTCATATTTTTTCGCCATTTTTTCCAAAGCTTCTTTTTCACGCTTTGCTATAAGCTTTTCCATTACATCGCCCATTTTATCCAAGCCCTCCTTCTCTTCTTTAAAGTATCTAATTTTTTCAGCAAGCTTTTTATAATGCATATCATCAGGATTCTTGCAGCAAAAGTCATGCATCAGCATTCCTAACGGAGTGTCATTATGAATTTTGGCATTAACGTAGATAATATGCGAGCCATCTGCAAAGCTGCTACCATTCTCATCTATCATTCTATGAATACGATAAATCGGCAACAGTCCTTTAAGAACATCTTCCCTTGTAATGAAAATAACATAGTTCTCAGGGATTTTGTCAAAATACTCCCCTTTCGGCAAGCTTTTCGCATCCAACAGGCTCATATGATAGCGTGCTCTTTGAGGGATGGCACCACTGCTTTCATTCTGTACTTCGACGTTAAACTTGGTGCCATCAGCTTTTTCAGCTAAGATATCAAGCTGTAAATCCCTTCCCTGAAGATTTTTCAGACGTTTTTGTGTTAATGCTTTCTTTACTTTGATTGTATCATTTTCTAAGATAATCCGCAATATTAATTGTGTACGCTCTATATCATCTTCAAAAACCTTGGTCATAAACGGGTCATCCATAAGAGTAAATTCTTTAATGGAATTCAATAAATCTTGCTTTACTTTTACCATTTATTTTCTATAGCCTTTCTTCTGATTTTTCTGACTAGTCTTTGTGCTTATTATATTAGCAGAGAAGGTTACAATAGTTAAGCAATTTTTTCTGAAAATTCGCTTTTATTTTGATGGTATATTAAAAGGCGGCGCAAGCGCGCCGCCTCAGCTATTTGATTAAATTAGAAAGTATAAGAATAAGTCAACAGGAAGTTACGACCTTGGCCTAAGGAATAGTTATAATATTCTCTGTCTAACAGGTTGAATACACTGAATTCCAGACCATGATGTTTGTCAAAGTTGTATTTAGACGTAAAACTCATGAGGAAAACAGGATCATAAGCACCAGGTACATCGGTAATAGTATCGCTATTATCTGCTTTACCGTATTTTTTACTATAGTAATTACCAGCTAATTCAGCGCTAAATTTATTGTCAACATAATCAACACCAATATTTAACAAACGTTTCGGAGTCGTGCGTACAATCTTATCATTTTCCTTTGCACTTGCACCCTTTGTAATTTGCGGATTTTGAATAGTTGCATTCACATAAGCAGAAAGCTTATCATCAAATTGATGCGTTAAACCAATTTCAAATCCAATCGTCTTACCTTCTCCATTAGAAGTAAGTTGCTTTTCCGCATACATACTACCATTGCTATCAAACAGATGATCATCATCTTCCAAATACTGTTTTCTACCTGTATCGCCTTGATAGATGATGTTCTTAATTTTATTATGGAACACCGCCATTTGTATGCTAGTTTTATCACTAATACTTTTTTTATAACCAGCTTCAGTTGTTGTAATAATTTGTGGTTTCAAACCAGGATTAGGAATGACTACCGTTTTGCTACTTTGAACTGAACCAGCAATTTTACCATTAACAGTACCAGAAAACATATCATACAAAGAAGGAGCAGAAAAAGCTCTTCCCCATGAAACGTATGCACTTTGAGTATCATCAAACTTATAGTTTAATGCCAATTTAGGACTTAATGCAGAATCACTTCTAGAATCCGGTTTATCATCCATGCCATTAACATCATAAACGTGACCATCTTTAACAGTCCAATGGTCATACCTAAGCGCACCAATCAACGATACTTTATCATTAAATTTATGCTCATCTTGGAAGAAAATACCATACATATCGGTTTTTCCTTCACCAGCTTGACTAATAGTTTTGAAATCGCTACTCTTAAGTTTTACCTTATCCATTTTATCATGCTGATATTGAAGACCAAAAACAGCATGATCGTTATTGCTAAGTTGCACTTCTTTCGTCACACCCATAGTATAACGTTTGCTATTATATTTAGATAAGTCAGTTTTAGATGTACCGCCAGAATATACACCGCCATTCCAACTTCTGTTATCAGTCAAACCTGCATTTACATGCAAACCTGCATCTTTATCAGCATAACCTATGGTGTAAATTCTTTCATCTACACCACCAGGAGCTGCATCAAAGCTCTTATCTGAAACAGAAAAGTATTCACTCTTCTTCGCAGTAGAACCAGTTAGATTGTAAGTTCCATTGTCAATCCATCTTTCGTGAGAGCGGTAATCGTAAGTATATTCATTCTTAGTTTTCATATAGCCTAAGCTTAAAGTCTTCGAATCATCAAATTTATAAGTAAATTTCCCTTTATAATTATCTTCATCCCAAATTTTATTACCCTTTTTACCGATTATAGCTTGTTTACCACCTGTAGTAGTCGGACTCAACGGAAATTTATTTAAAGTACCTCCTTCAGGTTCATTAGCTTCTTTACGTTTGCTAACACTAGCAGATGTCATATCGCTGTAGGTATGGCTATCGGTTCCCTGATAGTACAAATCGTAACCAAACTTACCAACCTTATCGCCAACATTTACTTTCTTAATCCATGTATGGTTAGTACCGTAAGTTAAGGAAGTCTTAGCATGCATTTTTTCGCTATCCTTAGTCGTAATATTAATTACACCAGCCATAGCGTTACTACCATAAATTGCAGAACCAGGACCTTTTACAACCTCAATTTTTTCAATGCTTTCAACAGGAATGTCATTCCAGTTTACAGTACCGCTATAAGCATTTACCATAGGTTGTCCATCCACTAATACAAGGACGTCACTGCCAGATTTTACACCACGCATAGTAACAACGGGTTTAGAGTTTGCTAAGCCACCAGTTCTAGATACGGCAATACCTGTAACCTTCTTCAAAGCATCATCAATATATGTTGCACCAGATTTCTCAATATCCTTTGCAGTAACAACCTCAACACTTGCGGGAACATCAATAATTTTTTTCTCCGTTCTCGTCGCCGTTACAACCATCTGGTCCAGCGAATACTCCTGCAGCTCTTCGGCAAATACGTTTGTATCCCCCCATATTACACTACCGGTAATGAGGGCCGTCATCAATAAACCCTTGGAAAAATTACTCTTCATGTTTACTCATACTCCTAAAAAATATATTTTGACCACTCTTCCCCCGTCCAGTCTTGCATGGCCACAGGCTACTAAGCGCATCAAGCAAAATTGTAAGCTATACGGCAATATAGCTATAAAAAAGCGCCCTTGCTTTTATAATCAGCAAAGGCGCAAGTTACTCTTCTGATACTATATAGAAAGCTTCTTTGTAAAGTTATATTTCGCTTTAGGAATCTCTCTTTTTGTATGTCTATAGTATACTACACAAGCCTTATATATTCAATATCCATTCTTATTATTAAACTAAATTCTACTAGGAAATTTTTCTTTCAACCACAAAAACAGTATTGGCAGCACCAAAAGCGTAAATACCGTCGACGTTATCATACCGCCGATGATAACCCACGCCATGCTAACGCGCGTTTCCGAGCCTGCGCTCAGCGACAGCGCCGTCGGCAGCATGCCCACCACCATCGTCATTGCTGTCATAAAGATAGGCTTCAGACGAGTTTTGCCTGCTTCGATTACCGCAGCCTTCGCCGTCATACCTTCATGCATCAGCGTCAGCGTGTAATCCAACAGCAACGTGCCATTTTTCGCAACAAGCCCGTCCATAACCAAAATGCCGATGAGTGAATACAAATTGATTGTATTATGCGTCAGCAGCAAACAGAAGATGGCACCGATAATGCCAAGCGGCAGTGAAAACATACGGATGAACGGCGTGAATACCGATTCATAAAGCACTGCCAGCAGCAGATAAATCAACAGCAGTGACAGTGACAACGCCATAGCCATTTCAACAAACGATTCGTTCATCGTCGTCGCTTGACCGGAGAACTCATAGGTACTCTTTAAGCCGGCGGCATTGAGCTTCTGCGTCAGCTCCTTGACTACCTCATTCAGCGGTCTGTCCGTCAGATTACACTGGATGTTGATGATGCGCTCCTTGTTCACGCGACGGATAGTAATCGGGCCTACGCCCTCTTCTACGTCGGCAAGGTCGCCAAGAAAGACGCTTCCTCTGCCTGTCTGCACGGGAATAGCGCGCACGTCTTCAATATCATAGCCACTGCCACCGGCAAAGCGTACTGCAATATCGGTGTCATTGCCATGGTTTTGCACATCGTTCGCCAGTACGCCGGCACTGCGTCCGCCAATAGCGGCGTTAAAGGACTGCGCCACGTCATTGACTGTCGCGTGATAATATTTCAGCTTGTCGCGGTCTACCGTCACCTTCAGCTCCGGCATGCCTTTAACATAGGAATTTTTAATATCCTTCAGGCCTGCTGTCGAAGCAAAAATCTGCTCCACCTTGGCGGAATCTGCCACGAGCTGGTCCATATCGCTGCCCTTAAGCTCTACCTGTACCGGTGAACGCACAAGGTTGCGGCCGCCGGAAACACCGGTAACGGATGACTGAATCTCATTGACGCGCACCTTGATTTCGCCAAGATTCTGCTTGGCAAAGCTGCGAATCTCCTGTGCTACCTGCCAGACATCCTTACTGCGCTCATCGCTGCTTTTGAGCGCGATAACCAGCTTGCCCATGCTCTGTGTGGTCGTTACATTAGTCATATAATGCTCGATTTCCGGCACCTTGGCCAAATAATCCTCAAACAGCAGCAAGGCCTCGTTGGTTTGGTCAGCGTTAAAGCCCGTAGGCAGCTCAATATTCACCTGAATCGCGCTTTCGTCGGTACGCGGCATGTACTCCGAGCCGACGATACCGAGCGGCACCAGCGCCACCGCCACCGCGAAGGCTGCCAGTACTCCCAGCACCAGCTTCTTCGGCTTTTCTATGCATTTGCGCAGTAGCACATCATACTTTGCAATCGTCTGCGCTTCAAAGTCATCCAGTCTGCTCCACAGCTTGCCCTTAGGCTCCTCCACGCCGTTTTTATAAAAGCGCGAAGCCAGCATCGGCGTCAGCGTAAAGGAAACGACCAGCGACATCAGTGTAGCAAAAACAATCGTCATGCCAAACTGCTTGAAGAACTGGCCGGTCGCACTCTGCATAAAGGCAATAGGCAAAAATACCACCACGTCGCAAAGCGTCATAGCGATTGCGGCCATGCCAATCTCATTACGTCCTTCCTCCGCCGCCACGTCAGCGCTTTTACCCATCGCCAGAAAACGATGGATATTCTCCAACACAACAATGGAGTCATCGACAAGAATACCAATACACAATGCCATACCCATAAGTGACATCATATTGAAGGTAAAGCCTGCCAAATACATCAGGAAGAAGGTTGCAATCAGCGAGGTAGGAATGGCAATCATAACTGCCATAGAGGACTTCCAGCCACGCAGGAACAGATACAAGACAAGGCCGGTAGTAACAAGGCCTTCCAGTAGCGTTTTAAGCGTGTTGCTTAGGGAATCGCGCACGAAATGCGACTGGTCATAAACAACGGTAAAAACGTAGTCCGGGTAATCCTTGCGCAGCGTTTCCAGCTGCTGCAGCACGCCATCTGCTGTGTCGACGATATTGGCACCGCTAGCCTTATACACCTCCAGTGATACCGCCTCGTTGCCGTCAACACGGCTATAGGCCACGGCACGCTTATCCTTGGCCTGCACGTTGGCCACCTGCCCCAGCTCGATATATCTGCCGCCTGCACCCTTAAGCTGCAGATGCTGAATCTCCTCCGGAGCCTTATACTGCGCCTGCAGACGCACGGTTTTTTCCAAAGCATCGGTATAGACGGAGCCGGAAGAAACAATAACGTTTTCCTTGCGCACCGCCGTAATAATATCCTGCAGCGTCAGTCCGTAATAATTGAGCTTATCCTTATCAACCTCGATTGCGACTTCCTTGGTACGACCGCCGGTAACGTCAACATCAGCTACGCCGGCTGCCTGCTGCAAGCGCTCCTTAAAGCTGCTGTCTGCCAAGGCAAAAATATCGTCCAGGTTATCCTTAGACGTTGCTGCAATCTGGATAATCGGATATTCTTCTGAAGAACGCTTGAGCACTGCAGGCTCATCAATATCCTCCGGCAGATTCTTACGGATACGGCTGACTTTTTTCGTTGCCTCGATAGCCACCATATCAGCATCGGCCTGACTGTCCAGCTCGACAAAAATCTCCGCACGTCCGGGACGTGTAGCGGAACGCACCTGCTTAAAGTGCGAAATTGAGGACAGCTCGTCCTCAATCGGCTTCGTCACCTGCTGTTCAACGGATTCCGTACTGGCGCCCGGATAGTTGACAATTACGCTGATAAATTTAGAGTCCACGTCCGGCAGCAGCTCCACGCCAATGCGAAAGAAGCTGATAAGACCGAGGACGCAGACTAATATGTAAATCATGCAGATACCGATAGGCCGTTTAATAGAAAAGCGTGTAATATTCATTACTTCGCCTCCTCCTTGGCCACCTCAACCACCATGCCGTCACGCAGACGCGCAAGATTATCAAGGATAACCGTTTCGCCTATCTTCACACCCTGCACTATTTCAATACTTTCATTATTACTTGCACCGGTAGTAACAGGCTTTTTCAGAGCCTTATTACCCTTGCCCAGCACATAGACAAAATATTTGCCATCCCGTTCGAGAACGGTATTTTTAGGTAAATATATAGTGGATGGCTTTTGCAGAAAACGCAATTCACCCTTGGCAAACAAGCCTGCCTTTACGTTGGAGCCAGGCTCATCCAGCCTGATGCGGAGGGTAAACTTGTTTGTTTCCCTGCTTCTTACAGGGCTCACATAAACAACAGTACCCCGGCATATTTCGCCAATCGCCTCCAGCTTCAGCTCGACCTGCGTGCCAACGGTCACAGAAGCAGCCTCGGCCTCTGTAATATCGCAGTCCACTGTAAAACCACTGTCATCTAAAAGGGTAAGCAGCCTGCTCCCTGCAGGCGCATAGCCACCCACTTCTGCATCGCGGTAGGTAATAATACCTGCGCGTGGTGCCTTAAAAATCAGATCGTGATACTTGTTTTGCGCAATAATGTACTCCTGCTCACGTCTGGCAGCAATCTGCTCCTGACGGTAGACCTGCGACGGTGTGCCATCATAGCTTTCCTGCTGCGCCAAAGCATCGTACTGCGCTTTTTTATTAGCCAGCGTCTGCTCCATACTGTCCAGCTCAGACTTGGAAACAGCGCCCTGCGCATACAACTTGCGGTAACGCTCCGCGTTGACCTGCGCCAGCTTATAATCAGCCTCATAGCGAGTAAGGCTGGTGCTGTAGCTCACATCCGTAGTTGCCGCATTAGCTCCGGCCTCGGCATAGCGTGCCTTGGCCTTGAGCATTTCGGCGCGGGCATCATCAAGATGCTGCACCAGGAGGATATCTCCGGCCTGCACCTTGCTGCCCAAATCCACATTAATCTCATCGACGATACCGGCATACTTATTGACGATATCAATCTGTGCCTTGGCCTTGAGCTGTCCAAAAAGATTAATGCTTTTATACAATGGTCGTCTGCTCACTACCTGCGTGTGCACAATAGGTTTCATTACTGCTTTTTTTGACGTAGACTGGTTGGAGAGATGCCTGAGGCCCAGTGTCAAAGTAATGCCTATCACACAGATAGCAAGCAGACTAAGGAGTTTGTGTTGTAATATATAGTTTTTTGCCTGAGTAAAATCGGGGCGCAGCATTATTTCGCTGCTGCTTGGGCATCAGCAGCTACGGCCTGTTGGCAGACTTCCAGCATAGCCTCAGCAAAGCTGCCTGCCGGAACCGGAACAAACTTCAGCTCCTTAGCCTGATGGCTCAGCAGAGTTTTCTTGCTGCCATAAACATCCATTACCTCTACACCGTAGGTTTTATCCTGCAGGTTAAAGGTCATGACGATTTCACAGTATTGCACCTTCTCTTTTTTAGTCAGAGAAGCCTTGTATTTTTCATTGAGCTTTTTCAGCATATCCTTATCGGTAAAAACGGTTTTCGTCAGCACGGAAATAATATTTTTATCGGGCAGGCCGTTAGTAACCTTGCTGAATGTCAGAGAATCCATATCGTAAGCATAAATACCTACGTTATTTTCTACAACAATAGACCAACGTGCCTGCTCCTGTTCTTCTTCGCTCGGTTTAGGCATCATGCTGATTTCCCAGTTCATACCCTCCTGAGTTGCAGGCTTCTTGTCTGCATCCGCAGCAAAAGCGGTTGCACAGCAAAATAAAGTCATCAATAAAACAATCAGCTTTTTCATGAAAACTTCACTCCTTTATATTTCAATATACCTATTAGTATACTATACTCTTATCTTTAATTCAAATTTCTTACAATATGAATTATATTTTCCTTAGACAGCTTCTGCAGCGTATAATAATTGGCCTGCATGGCGGCGGCAACCTTCTTTGCCAGGCCCAGCTTGATAAAACCGCTTTCCGTATCAATCACTACTGAAGTAATTTTAGCCTTAGCGATTTTTTCAGCAATGCTGATTGCTGCTGCTACAGGATCCTTTTCGCCCTCGTGCACGGCATTCGCGCGTCCGTCGGTAACAACGATCAGAAGCGGCTCCAGCTCACTGTCACGCTTGTTCATCATTGCCAACGTCTGCAGTGACAGCGCCAGTCCGTCAGCCAGCGGCGTTTTGCCACCGGTCGGCATTTCTGCCAGACGCTTCTGCGCCAGGTCCACGCTACGTGTAATCGGCAGCAGCATATCTGCCTTATCGCGACGAAAGGCAATCATGCCTACGCGGTCACGCTTTTGGTACGCCTCCTGCAGCATGTAGAAAATGGCACCCTTAACGGCGCGCATACGCTCACGTGCACCCATGGAACCGCTGGCATCCACCGCAAACAGGAAGGTGTTGCCGATGCGTTTTTCGCGCACCTTCTGGCGTAAATCCTCTTCCTTGATGTTCAGCGCACAGCCGTTATCCTCACGCAGGCGCTGATAAGGCGCTGCCGCGCGGATGGTTGCGTCAAAGGCCAGGTCCGTAACCTTGCTTTTAGGCTGTTCGGCGCGCACGTAACGTCCCTGCTTCAGGTCAGTCTTGGTCACGCTGCGTTTGCCGCTACCACGGCGCACATTGCGGTCCTTGCCCAAATCCAGCAGCATCTTCGGCAGGCGGAAGCTTTTGTCAATATCTGCAAGCTGCTCCTCCGGTGCCAAGTTGTTATCATTACGCTCCTGCTGCTGCTCGTCCTCGTCGCTTTCGTCGTCCTCGTCCTCATCGTCGGAAGCATCGTCATCTTCGTCATCTTCGTCATCATCGCCGTTATCCAAGGGCGGTGGCGGCGGCAGCTGGTTATCTTCGTTGTCCTCGTCATTATTTTCATCGTCAGGATTATCTTCGTTATCCTGCTCGTTTTCTTCTTCGTTTTGGTTATCGTCCTGTTGCTCCTGCTCCTCGGGCTGTTGCTCGGGCGGCTTGCGCATACGGTGCGGCAGCACGAACTGCGCTGCCTCCTCCACGTCCTTCGGCAGCACGTAAGTGCGCCCCGCCAGGGCGGCGATAGCGCGCGCAGCCTCGAGCAGATAAATTTCCGCACGATGGCCGGCACAAAAGGCCTGCGAGCACAGCTGAGCGGCAAGCATCAGCATCGCATCGCTCACCTCAACCTGCGGCAGCAGCTCACGCGCTGCCTTAACCTTCGCTGCCAGGGCAGCAGTTTCTTCCGCATACTGCTCACAAAACGCAAGGGTATTGTTACTATATGCTAAGGCACGTTGGATAACCTCCACGCGCTGACCGATATCCTGCAGTGCCTGCATATCTGCGTACATACCGAAACGGTCCAGAATATGTCCGGGCAGAGTGCCCTCCTCCGGATTCATCGTAGCAATAACGGTCGTGCGCACCTCATGGCTGCAGCTGATACCGTCACGCTCTACATTATTTATACCTGCGCTGTTAGCATCCAATGCCGCAGTCAGCAGCTCCTGACGCAGCAGATTAGCTTCATCAATATAAAGAATATTATCCGTAGCACGTGCCAGAATGCCCGGTGAAAAGCGTTTTTCGCCCAAGCTCACGGCAGCCTCCAGGTCAATGCTGCCAAAAAGCATATCATCTGTTACATTCAGCGGCAACGTCAGCATCCTTTGCGCACCAATCAAACTCTGCACACTGCGGGCCAGCACGGATTTTGCCGTACCCTTGGCACCGCCTATGAGCAGGCCGCCTGCTCTGCGGTTGACCAGAGCAATGAGCAAGGCCTTTTTTGCCTCCTCCTGCCCCACCACCGCAGCAAAGGGATAAAGATTATTTTTAAGCATAGTCAACGCTCCTTAGGCTTCGGCAGCCAAAAAGCTCTCTACCTTATTCCAATCCAGCTCGCCCTCTTCAAACGGACGACGGCGCATACGGTGCGGCAGCACCAGCTTAGCTGCTTCCTTCAGGTCATCAAGGTTAGCCTGCTTGCGGCCGTTGAAGGCAGCCAAGGTCAGCGCTGTCTTGATAACGGTAATATCTGCACGGTGACCGTCTACACCCAGCTCAACAGAAAGCTTAGCCACAGTTTCCAGCAGCTTGTCATCAATAGTTACCTCCGGCAGCAGCTTGCCGGCAGCGATAATTTTTTCTGCCAGCTCCTCCTGCGCTTCCTTATAGCCTGCAATGAAGCTCTCAGCATCGTTTTCATAAGCCAGACGGCGTTTGATTACCTCTACGCGCTGCAGCGGGTCATGTTCGCCGGTCACGACAACGCTCAAACCAAAGCGGTCCAAAAGCTGCGGGCGGATGTCACCCTCTTCGGGGTTCATAGTGCCAACCAGCACAAAGCGTGCGGGGTGGGAATAGGAAACACCTTCACGCTCAACGGTGTTTACGCCCATGGCAGCGGCATCCAGCAGAACGTCTACAACGTGGTCATCCAGCAGATTGATTTCGTCTACATATAAAATATTGCGGTTGGCCTGCGCCAAAATACCGGGTTCAAACTTTTTCTCACCATGCTTAATCGCATGCTCAATGTCCAATGTACCGACAACGCGGTCCTCTGTAGCACTTACAGGCAACTCAACCACGCGCATGTTGATGGTTTCCTCTGGCAAGGTTCCCTCTGCCTGCAGCTTGGCAGTACAGTCATCACACAGCTGGCTGCTGTGCGGGTCACAGTGGAAGCGACAGCCGTGCACAGCCGCCATCGGCGGCAGCAGCTCGGCAAGAGCGCGAACAGCGGTAGATTTTGCCGTGCCCTTTTCACCCTTAATCAAAACACCGCCTAAAGCCGGGTTGATAACATTTAAAATCAAGGACAGCTTCATTTCCTCCTGTCCTACAATCGCAGTAAAAGGATATACAGCAGTACGTTTCATTTATATTCCTCCGTTTATTAAAAAGAACTATCAATAAAATATGTATCTAATTATACAGTGTCTACTAGGTATACACGCAAGCGGTTTAGTGAAAAAATTTATGCATCGCCGCGTTCTTCGATTTCTCCTTCGATATTCAGCAACAACTCCTGCAGTGACTGCTTAGTCTGCGGCTTGGCGTTCCACAGCCGGCGCTGTTCCGCCTCCAGCAAAACCTCCGTCAGTCTGCGCAGCGCCCAGGGATTAACCTCAGCAAACCATTTTTGCATATCTTTGTCCAAAGCGTACTTTTCCGCAAACTTTTCATACATCCAGTCCTCCATAACAGCGCTGGTAGCATCCCATTGGAAGCAATTGTCAACATATGTTGCCAAATCACCTGCTCCCTTATAGCCAAACTCCTTCATGCCCCGTATATATTTGGGATTAATTGCCTCACCGCGGAACAGGCGCTTGACCTCCTCTGCCAGCGTGCGAATCACCACATGCTGACGGTCAGAGCTGTCACTGCAATAGTTTTTCGGCATCTTGCCGCTGAAATTACGCACTGCAGCAATCATGCCGCCGCGGTAAGCGTTATAATCATCGGAATTCAACAAGTTAGACTCGCGGTTATCAATATTGCTTACAGTAACCTCCAGCTTTGCCATCCGCTCTGTAAACAGCTGCGGCCTGTACTGACCTTTTTCGCCCTCGCCATAGACATGCGCGCCCCAACGCACATACACATCAGCAATATCGCCTAGGTCATCCCAATTGCGGGAAGCCAAAAGTGCGCTCACGCCCGCACCATGCGCTCCCGGCGGGTCGCCGAAAATGCGGTAGGATGCCTGCCTCCAAGCCAGCTCCTTATCCACGCCCTCGCTTTCTAATCGCTGAGATTCCTCCACCACATGCTTGCGCACAAAGTTGTCTTCAAAGCTCTCATCCAGTGCTGCTACCTGCTGCACTGCCTTATCCAGCCAGCAAACTGCTCCCGGCAGCGTATCACGGAACAGACTACTGATGCGTCCGGTAACATCAACACGTGGACGCTTCAGCTCATCAAGCGGAATAATCTCGATGCCTGTCACCTTCAGGGTTCCCTTCTGCCAAACAGGACGCACGCCCATCAGGCGCATAAATTCCGCCATACACTGACCATTAGAGCGCATGTTATAGGTTGCCCACAGCAAAATACCAACACTTTCGGGATAACGCCCTTCCTCCGCCACAAACTTGTTGATTACGTCCTCTGCCATCTGCGAACCGATTTTCCACGCTACGGGAGTAGGCAGCAACTGCGGGTCAACGCCGTAAAAATTGCGTCCGGTCGGCAAAATCTCGGCACCTCCGCTCGTAGGCGCACCGCCGGCGCTAGGCTCAATATATTCTGACTGCAGCGCACGAATACAGTTGCTGCGTTCCCAGGTAGTATGCGCCAGACTGGGATACAGCTTATCGCAGATAAAGCCGGCAATTTTAATTATCTTCTGCTGTACAGCTTCATCCCAGCATTTTACGCACTCCAACGCACGTAATTTATCTTCGTGGACTACGAAACCATCATTTTGCAGCAGACGGATAATCTCCAAGCATTGACCGTTGATTTTATCAAGCAGCATACCATAGCTCAAAATACCGTCCGGCAACAGCTTGCTGCTGTTGTCAATCAGTTCGTAATAATCGTAGCCGTAAGCCTGCGCCAAGGTTTTGGGCAGTGACGGCATATCAGGATTTTCCAAGCGCACCAGTGCATAAAGATATTCCGTAAGTTTTTCGCCCTGCGGCGGATTACCCATGATATGCAGGCCGGTAGTCATCTGCATATTCTTCAAATCCGTCAGATATGTGTGCAGATGACCTACATAATCGTCAAAATCAGCGGCATCCTCCTCACGTACCTCGTCTGTAAGGTCGGCAGCAGCAGCTTTCTCTCTGATTTGTGCCATCGGCTCGCTCAAATCGGCATCATTATCAGCCTTAAAGTGCACATATTCCTCCAAAGCCTTTTCCAGCTCCGCCAGCTCATCATACACACCGCTGATGCTAAGCGGCGCCGAGAGATAACTGATGAGGCAGGCCGCACTGCGGCGTTTGGCCTGTATGCCCTCGCCTGTATCCACAACCCAATAGGGATAAACATTAGGTAAATCGCCGGTACAGATATCGGGATAGCATTCATCACACATCGCTACACCCTTGCCCGGAAGCCATTCTAAACTGCCGTGCGTACCAATATGCATCATAGCATCTGCGCCCCAGATATCGCGCAGCCAGTGATAAAAGCCCAAATAATGGTGTGTCGGCGCGCAGTCTGGCGAATGATAGATTTTATCCGGATCCTCGCCAAATCCGCGCGGCGGTTGCATCGTAATAAAAATGTTGCCGTTCATCATGCCGGGAATCAGCAAAAAATCATCATAAAGGAATACATCACCCGGTGCTTCGCCCCAATCCTGCTCCAAGCGTTGCTGTACCTTTTCCGGCAGTGTCTTATAATAATCGCGGTAGGCACTGACGAGGAGCTTGGCATCGGCATTATCAATCTGCTTTTCGCTCATGTAGTCCCTGTCATTCGTCGCACCGGCAATCAGTTCGTCAATAAACTCCTGCCTGTCCGCCGGAATATGGTCAACGACATAACCTGCATCCCGCAAGTCCTGCAGCAGCAAACGCACGCTTTCAATACTGTCAATCGCCGAACAGCTGCCGATATTAGAATTGGTCGACGGATGGTTGTGAAAAACAATGGCTATTTTCTTTTCGGCATTCGGCTTAATACGCAAAAGTGCCAGCTTTTTGGCTTTGCGCACCAACATATTCATGCGCTCCGCAATCGTCTGCGTAACCTGCTTGCCCTCAGCATCACGCTCCATCGTAGTCGCCGGGCAGCTATGGATAATAGCATCAAACTCAGGCAAGCTCACGCTATACGCTACCTCTACGGCACTCATGCCGTCAAAGTTTTCATACCATTCCTGATACGAACGATACAAGGTATAGGCCTGCAGTACCGTGATATTGAGCTTGGTCAAATCATCAAGTGCGCAGGCACGGATGCTGAACAGTGAAAATTTTATAGTGTTGATGAAAACATCGGCATAGCATTTGCCGTCCGCGCAAACATACTTGCTTAAGGCTTCTTTAAAGCCGCCGCAGCCGCTTGCGGCGTCAGGCGAGCTTGTGGAGAAGAAGCATAAGGCGTTGCACCCCAGCGCTTCAATCTCTCTGACTACCGCATCTGCAAAAACGGTATTGCCCCACAGCCAGTCACTGCGGAAGAAGACAACAGCCAGCGTAGGTCTGTCCGCCTTGCAAAAATCACAGCGATATTCCTCCACATCATCGTATACCTTGCCTGAACGAGGATGATAAATGCCATCCCACGGCAAAAGCTCGGGAGCAGGCGCATCACAAGCCACCTGCAAAAACTGCTGCGCCAACCACAGCCACAAATTTGTCCAGTTCTGCAGACCGCCGAATTTATAATAATCATTTATCCGCTTCAGCTCCTCCTCAGCTAGACCGCCGTGCAGTATATCCTCTGGATTACCGGTCATCAGATAAACATGCCTCTTCTTATTGGCAAGCAGATAGGATGAGGATTCCGACAGAAACTTAGTGCTCAGGCCAGTTCCCATCCAGGGGAAAATGACAACCTCCGCCTGCTGCAGCTGCTTTTCCATATCCCTCGTCCATTCTGTATCGCTTGGGACATACAGCACCTGTCCTGCTACAGCTTTCTGCGTCTGCTGCGCCAGCTTCAATGCATCCTGCAGATAGGTTGCAGTTTGCTCCATATTGGTGAGAAATAAAATTTGTTGCATTCTTTCACCTCCGAAAATTATCGATACTCCTATGCTTTCATAAAAATGAGGACGAACAACCATCGCCCTCACAATAAAATAATATTACGCTATATAGTTCTCATACAGTCAAGCACTTCAGACTTATTTGCTAATATCCCTTAAGAAAAACTTCCTCTTCATCAGTAAATATATTTCCATAAGCAAGATTGGCAATCTTCTTAATCGCCCATACGCAGTTTTGATTGGAAGCATATAAATACTTGTCCTTCAAATAGCAGACATGATTATTCTTGACCGCCTCCAGATTAGCCAACGCAGGATCCTCCAAAAATTCCTTTTTATACCCATCCTTATTATCATGCTTAAGCTCCCAGGACAGTGAAAGCAGAAAGTAATCTGGGTTAGCACGTAGCATTACTTCTTTGTCCATCAGCTGACCATTGAGCACCCCTATCTCTGCAGGTGCATTTTTCACCCCCGCAAAGTGGCACATATCATCAAAAAAAGAGCCCTTACCACCGTAATTATGGTTCATTTTAGAAACAAGCATCACACTTTTTGGCTTCATGCTAGCGCTATCAACCTTGCTTTTGATATAGTCAAGCTGTGTCTGCATTCTCTGCTGTAGCTTTTCCGCACGCTCTGATTCCCCCACAGCCTGACCTATCTCCTGAATCTGCTTTTTTATCTCTTCCACATTATTCGCATTGCTCACCACGTATACAGGTATCCCCATGGCGCGATAGGTCTGTATGCGGTTTTCACCTGTGCTCTCTCGGGCGATGATTAAATCCGGCTTGAGTGCCAGAACCTGCTCTGAGGAAAAATCATAGTTTAATTTTGTAGGCTTTTTGATTGCCTCAGTACTGATATAAGATACCGAAGCATCATACATTGATTTAGAGAGAGCAATAACACGCTCTTCATCAACAAGTCCCATTACAATATTGTCCAGATTAAAATGTGTTGTCATAATCCGCTGGGGCTTTTGGGCAAATTTTATTACATTCCCCTGCGAATCAACTACCTGATAGGCTGCCCCGCTTGTTTTTTCAACATACTGCTTTTGACAGCCTGCTGTGCAAAATGCCAGCAGCAGTAAAAGCAGCAGTAAATTCTTCCACATTTTTTCACCTCATTTTCCTGTTATATGAAAAAGCAGGACGGAATATGTCCGCCCCACTTTTTCGGGAGTGTGAGTTATGAAAAGGTTTAGTTATGCCAAATATACTTAGAATGCATATTCCATGCCTACAAGGAAGGAACGGCCGGGAGCACGCCACCATTGTCCGTCCGGGTCTGCGCTCCAGTTATAACGGGCATTAGAATGCTCTGCATAGAATTTGTCGAAGATATTATTAACTTTGAAATAAATCTTTGCATTCTTATTAACATTGTAGTTCATGGATGCATCCCAAACAAAGTAGGTTGTTGCCGGGAAGAAAGCATCAACAGCGTCTGCAGACTGAGGTCCCATACGGTCAATAACACCCTTACCGATCAGGCTGGCATTAAAGTCCTTGTTATCATAATCCAGGCCAATATCCCATGCGCCTTTCGGTACATAGCCGTCAACATTTTTTGCACGTTGAGCAGTCGCATCAATAACTGAATGTGTATAGCCGACATAAGTAGAGAATTGCGGTGTAAATTGTTTTTTCAGTTGTATATCCCAACCGCGCGCTTTTTCATCACCAACATTCGTATACTTCGGTTTCACATAACCGATTCTATTCTCGGAATAGCGTTTGAAAGCATGTGCAGATAATACAAAGGTATCATCAAATTTATGGTTAATGCCTATTTCCTTAGTATTACCGGTTTCCGGCTTGATATTCGGATTACCGTATGATGCACTGTAAAGGTTACTCGGAGAAGGCGGAATGAAATACTCACTATAGCTTACATATACATTGGTTCTGTCATTATTAAAGGTATATCCCAGATTAGCACTGGGAGTAGTGTGCTTGCCAAAGCCGGAGTTATTATCATGACGCACGCCTGCAGTCAGCTTCAGCTGGTCGGTAATATCAAACTGATCCTGCAGGAAGAAGGCTCTGTTCATCATCTTCTTGCCATTAAAAGTAATAACTTTATCATGGCTGAACTCAAAGCCGGCAGTCAGCAAATGATTACCTAACTGTGTAGACAGCTGGTCAGTAATACGTTTGGTATTGGTTTTTGTCTTGTAAGCATTAAAATCAGTATCATTATCAAGATTTACGAAAGATAAAACATTTGTCGTATTACCATCAAAATTACTGTTCAAAATAAATTTATAGTTTTGATTGTCTACTTTACCATTCTTCAAAGCAGGCTCCCACAAAGCAGTATATTTATAATCTGCTTTATAGGAATCATAAGTAGCTGTCAGCTCATGCTTATCGCTCAGCTTTTTAGTGATTTTGAAATTAGTGCTTGTAGACTTGGAAGAAGACGGAGTGGTTATACCATCGCCATCTTTGAAATCTCCACTGAGGTTTCTGCTTACGTTAGCATCCCATGACCAGTCTTTTTCTTTGCCGGACTGACCCATATAGTAGTTGGTTACGCTATTACTGCCGCCGTCTACACGGAAATAAGTAGAAATTTTTTCCGGTTTTTTGGTAATAATATTGATAACGCCGCCCTTAGCATCAGAACCGTAAAGAGTAGAAGCAGAACCCTTCAGTACCTCAATACGATCAACATTGTCCATGTTTTTGAGCATTACTGCAGAAACACGATTACTTACATTGTTAACTCAAACTTCGCACACGGAAAACATCCCGTATGCCTTGATAAATCAGCTTGAACTGAATGTCGAAAGCCATTCACGCACACTTCTGTGCACGCAGACGACTCATCCAAAGAGCGGGCAGATCGTTCAGGAATCGTTCCAAGAGCGATTCGACCAGCAAGACTTCTGACGGATATTCTGCCCGAAGCTGCTCCGCAAACTCCTGCAACACGAGGCGAAGCGCTTCCATGTACTTCAAGTCCGGAAGCTCATCAAGCCCCAGATAGAAGAGCTCGCCGAGGCTTCGCCCATCCGTGTTCTCACGTTCCTCGACAGCCAGGAGCATAAATCGTGTGCAGACGACGGCGACATGCGCCGTCATCGCATCGTAGGAGACGGAACGACAATCCTTGCCGAGCCGCAGGTAGGACTTGCACGCTTTGAAGAACACCTCGATGCCCCAGCGCTTCCCGTAGAGCTGGATGACTTCTTCCTCCGAAAGCGAGAGGTCTGTCGTGACGAGGACGAGATAATCCTTCCGCTTGTTGCGGTTCCGCACGAAGACCAATCGCACAGGCACGAGGGATTCTCCCTGTTTCGTCGCGACAGCATCGACGGACAGGAGGTAACGCGAGCGTCCGCGGCGTTTCTTGTGTTCCTTGTAGATGGCCTTGACGTTCGAGATCTTCCCTTCGCAGGGGTAGCGCACCTTCTTGCTCTTCTTTGCCATAGCGGTGACGTCATAGCCGAGGTCATGGATGGCTTTCAGCGACGACGGCGAGCAGAACCATGTGTCGAAGAGGACGTACTGCGCGGGGATTCCTGTCGCCTTGACCTCCTGCAACAAATTGAGGACGACGGCTGGCGCTTCCATCTGCGCGAGCTTGCGCTGCTTTCCGCCGTTGCTTCTTGCATCGACGGATGCGCTGGCCTCATTGAGCCGGTTCTTTTCCTTCGAGGTTGAAAGAAGGCAGAACGTGAGTGGCAGGAACGTGTTCCCGTCCGTCCAGCCGAGGACGAGCAAGCGGAAGCCCTTCGTATAGCGGCGGCTCACATGGTCGTAGACGTTCGCCAAGAGTTCCACGCGCTTGGAACGCGAGCGGCTGAAGAGCGAATCGTCGACGACGATGGCACAACGCCGGCCGGCATCCGTCAGCGGCTTGATGGTTTCGTTGATGATCCGCGCCGCAAGAAGCAGCGTGAACTTGCGCCAGTTCGTGTGGCAGGAGTTCAAGAAGCGGTAAGCCGTGTCCTTGCCGAACGGCAGCGAATCCTCGTGAAGTCGGCGCTGCATATAGAGCGAGCGGTTCTCGAAGATGATGCTTACGAGCACGAGGAAAACGAGAATGGAGGAAAATCCTTTGAGCTTGCAAGCGTTGGCCGCGCGCAGAATCTGGCCGACATGATAACGACGGAAGAACGCCGAAGTTTTCTTCGAGATGGATTCCATCTGCTGGGTGGTTTGTGATATACTTTTCATAGCATGAGCCTCCGGTGCTTGGTATGTTTTTGAGCCAACATAATTATACCAAACTGGCAAGACTCATGCTATTTTTCTGTTTACAAAGCCTGGACTTTCAAGGGGTGCAGGGGATTTTTACCTGCGAAGTTTGAGTTGTTAATCTTAACACCATCTACCAAAACAACGATTTCATCAGCGTCGTTAATTTTCAGAGCATTACTGTTATCATAGCCGGCAGGAGCGTAGTTGCCGATATAAACACCAGGAACCATGCGCAAGGCTTCAGATAAATCACTATAATGTCTTTCCTTAATTTCCTTACTTGTGATAACACTTACATTTGCATTAGTTTTAAATGCTTCTACCGGAGTTCTTGTTGCCGTAACAACCATCGTATCCAAAAAATATTCCGGAGTGTTTTCAGCAGCAAACGCTGTTGTACCCCATACTACACTTGTACTCATAAGTGCAGACATCAATACCGCGTTACTCAATACCTTGACTTTGTTCATTGTTGATTTTCAATCCTTTCATAATCATCGGTTTAGTTTTTGTTCACGTACAAACACAGCTAGTCTTTCATAGTCCTGCGCTATCTATTGAACCATGAGTTATCATAAACGATATAGCAATCATATAGTCAAGTATTTTTATTTTATTATTTTTCTTTTTGAGAGCCATTCCGCTTTTATATTAAAAAGCAGGACAGAATAAATCCGTCCTGCCTGGCATTGCATACTACATTATTATTTTCTCACATATCTTTGCTTGGAGCTTTTAGGCTTGTCCGGCAGCGTCAAAGCAATTTTGCCGTCATCAATCAACGGCTGCACAATTTTTGACATGGAATAATAGCGCGAAAAGCCCAGGAATTCAATAATCTCCTGTCTGGAGCGCGGCACTGTGCAAAACTCTATCAAGCGTTCTTCTATGCTATATGCCCGCTGTCCATTGTATTGCTCCTGCTCCTCCTGCACACTGCTGACAGTTGCATAAGGTGCATCATAAACCTGAGAAATTTTGCTCTTGAAGGTAACTACAAATTCGCCATGGCGGATACAAAAAGCCGGCGGTGGCAGCTGCGCCTTCTGCAGCTCGTGATAAATAGTCGGAATGCCACTGTAACGGTTTTCGGTAACATGCAGCAGTTCCAAAATATTCGCCAACGCACTGTTGCGTGTATCCGGACGCACTTTGCCTAATGAATCAATCGTCAGCTTGCCATACAAGCCACCGCTGGAAATAATCTCCAGACGATTACGATATATTTCCAGACGCACAGGCACGTTTTCCGAGTGAATACTATAATCCCGGTGCATCAAAGCATTAAGAATCGCCTCACGCACTGCCTTTAAAGGATACTCATCTCTGTCTGCACGCTTGCCCTTATCATCTATAATCGTACTGTGGCGGCTGTTGCGGTTCACAAAATCAACCGCCTCGTCTACCATTTCATCTATCGTGCCTGTAATACGCTCATTATCAATAAAGCGCTCTCCCTGTAATCCCGGCTCGCCCATTACATTGCCGGGCAAAGCAACAGCCGTAATGCAAAGCTGTGGAAAAGCTCCCTGCGGATATTTAGAAAAACACAGCTCGCCTGCCAGCGTCGGCTGTCCGTTTACCATAACACCCATCAGCTCTAAAATATCTTCATCACTTACATGCTTAGCCAAATTTTTGCGTTCTTTTTTTACTGCCTGCAAAAAGCAAGCCAACTTTTCTTCATCAAAAAAGCTTCTGCGTGCACCCGTTGCTTCGCGAATATCGTCTCGGATACGCTTGCGGAAGGCATCATAGCTGTAAATTTCATATTCACTCATCGGTTCATCAGCATCGCCCACACGTATATAAGCGCCTTTCAATCTGCCTGTACCACGATAAAAACACGGTCTTTCTGTGACATCAAGCCCCGGAATCTCTGCCGAAACTACAACCTTGTCATCTATTTCGCAAACAGTAAATAAAGCACGCACACACGGCGACATCTGATTACACTGTTCTGTTACCTTTTTCTGCAAATCCTGCGCATCATAAACACCGACAACCTCAAATCCTTTTCTTTCATCTATGCCGAACACGATAACGCCGCCCTCGTCCTGATTGGCAAAGCTCGACAATGTATCGTATAAACGTGTAGGACAGCCCTTGTTGGCAGCCTTCAGCTCTACTGTTTGCATTTCACATTGCAGATGTTTTATTTTAGCAACCAAATTGCGCAAAGCTTCAGTTTGCATAGTACGCCCTCCTTTTAATTGCTATTGCTCTTACAGTTTAGCAACTTTTTGGCAACTAGTCAATTGTTTTGCCAACTATTTTGACAACATTAACAAAAAAAGTCGGCAAGCAGCATTGCACCGCTCACCGACGTCATTGATAATTTTATTCACTATATACAGCGTCCGCCAAATCCTCTACAGCGTTGACAATGTACTGCGACACGCACAGCACATGCTTCGCCGGCACTGTATAGACCTTTCTGTTTTTCACTGCGTCCGTAGTCTGGTAACCGGAATTGTTCAGCAGTTCCTCCTCCATCTGCTTCGGATCATGCTGACCATCATAATTCCAGCCTGCGAGTAAAAACACCTCCGGATTAAGCTGAACCACTGCCTCCTGATTTACTATGCCAGGCTTATCATAATGCAGCTCCTCCAAGGCATTGCGCACCTGCGCATATCTGCAGACATCGTTAAACGAAGCCTCCGGACTGTAGTAGGCACCGTTACTGCGCATAAAAACAATGCGCTTCTGTTTTTCCTTAGGGATTTTGCCTATTTTATCCTGCACCTTCTTCAGATGCTCGTCCATAGCGGTAACCATCATTTCGCCGCGTTCCTTTTCGCCAACGGCCTCGCCCAGAAAGCGTATGCACTGACGCACATCATCCATACTCTTGGGAGTTTTATAAACATAAACCTGCAGATTCATGTCACGCAGCGACTGAATAACCTCCGGCTTAACAAAATCCGGTATCAATATCAAATCAGGGTGCAGCGCCATAATTGCCTCCGAGCTTTGGCCATCTACTCTGCTGCCCACACTCTGCGCCCGCTCTACAATATTGGATATCCCCGGGTCGTCCACCAGACGTGAGAAGGCAGCAATGCGACTGCTTGGTACAAGGTCAATGAGGATTTCATCAGTGCTTATAGACATAGATATAATGCGTTGGGGTTTTTCTTTAAAATACAGCTTATGCCCCTGCGAATCCGTAACAGTATAGGCTGCAGTACTTTTCGATTTTTGCGCACTATCACTGCTACAGCCTGCAACTATTAATAGTATACTCAAACACAGCAGCAGTGCTGTTATTATCTTTTGATATTTTTGTTTCGGCATATTTTCTTCATCCTTTATTTTCCTTCAGTATAGCTATTATAGCACGAACATCAGCTTTCGACATAAGCAAGTTATAGCAGTTTGGCATATGAAAAAGGCAGAACAGATTTTACTCTGCTCCGCCTTTCTCAAAGGAGTTAAGTGTATATGAATAAGGTTAGGGGCTGATTAGAAGGTGTATTCTACGCCAACCTCAAAGTTTCTGCCCGGTGCAGAATACCAAGAAGTGCCGGTTTCAGGCAGCAAGCAGGCTCTTTGCTCAGTATAAAGTCTGTCAAAGACGTTATTGCATTTTGCATAAATATTGATAACCTTAGACGGTTTATAGTTCATGCCTAAATCAAATACCCAATAAGTATGATAGGAGCTTGCTTCTGCAGAGGTATTATCACCATAAGTTTTGGCAAAACCACCTTGCTTTGCAATGGTACCACGAGCAGCCAGATTAGCACTAAATTTTTCCAGATCATAGCTTACGCCAATGTTCCACGCACTACGCGGAACTCTGCCATCGCTGTTCGGGTTTTTATTAGGAGCAGTCGGTTTAATATAAGTATAGGTATAACCAACATTCGTAGACAGATGACTGTCAAAGGCCTTGCGTACCTGAACATCAAAACCAGTAGCAACTTCCTCACCAGAGTTCAAATATTTCTTAGTGCCTGAATCATAGTTAATGGTATCCTTCATATTGCGTCTGAAAACATGGACACTGCTTACAAAGGTCGGATCAAAGCGATAATTTACACCACCCTCAAATGCAGAACCAGTTTCCGGATTCAAATCAGGTGTACCATATTGACCATACAACTGAGACGGATAAGGAGCTACAAAGAATTTTTTAAAGCCCAAATAATAATTCAGCTTATCATTCGGAGTATTACCTAAAACAATGCTTGGCAACCATTTAGAGCCATAATTAGAATCGTCATTATAACGCACACCATAGGACAAACTCCATGTATCAGTTAAAGCAAACTCGTCATTAATATAGATTGCTTTATTGGTTGTGCTCTTATCGCTGTATTTACTGGAAGCACTAGTCATGTAATTGTCAACCTTGTCTTTATACCATTCAAAACCACCAACAAGAGTATGTTTATCATCAGCCTTCACAGTAACTTGATCACTGAAACCCATAGAACTATAGTGATAAATATAAGGTTGAGTTGTTGCATTAGTTTTACCAGGATTCTTCCAAGTAATTTCATCAGAAACATGTTTATTTCTGTATAATGCCAGCTGATTAGTAACCTTGTCGCTCATTTTTTGAGTATATACGATATTCAGCTTGCTGTTATCTTTACTACCTGTATTGAACTGATTATTCGCCTTATTTGAAGCAACAACATTCCAGCCACCAGTAGGACGTAGATAATCAGCCTTATAAGTCTGATAGGTTACGTTAATATCGGCATTATCATCAAATTTCTTACCAATCTTGAGCATATTGTTTTCGGAATTCAAATGCTCAGGAATTTCTCTGTTCCAACCATCTTTAAAGTTTCCGGAAATCTTCTTTTGTAATGCCAAATCCCAATAGAAGCCATCAACATTGCCTCTATGAGTCAAGTTGTAGCGTTCCTTACCATAACTGCCGGTTGCTGCTGCCAATTTGGTAGATACGCCATTTTCAGTAGCTTTTCTTGTAATAATATTAATAACACCGCCAGCTGCATCAGCGCCATACAAAGTAGAAGCAGAGCTTTTTAAAACCTCAATGCGCTCAATAGAATCCATATTAGACAATTCAGATGTAGCCATTTTGCCATAGGTGCTAGAACTACCATTGATATTTGCACGTACACCATCAATCAAAACTACAACCTTATCACTGCCATTTAAGATTAAACTGTTGGAACTATATACTTCACCGGTATTGCCATAGCCAGCAATAGTAACACCAGGAATAACTCTTAAAGCATCCTGAACATTAGAATAATGATTCTTTTCAATAGTATCTCTGGTAACTACGCTAATATTTGCATTAGCCTTGAACTCCTCTACAGGGGTTCTAGTCGCAGTTACAACCAATTCTCCCAGTAAATATTCCGGTGTTTCTTCAGCATAAACAGCTGATGCACTACCCAAAAGCAGTGTCAAAAGCACCGCGCTGCTCAAACCCTTAACAACCTTCATAAATTTGCACATCCTTTACTCATACTTTATTTGCAGGTAATTCTTTAGGTTAAAATATTCTATCTGCAAATTATTTTCATCAAATAACATATACGAGTATAAACTATATACCGTTCATACAGTCAAGGGAAAATTTATTCTCCTCGTTCCTCCAATTCCCCCTCCATCGACAGAAACAACTCTTGCAAGGCCTGCTTTGTTTCCGGCTTAGCCTGCCACATACCACGCTGCTCCGCCTCCAGCAAAACTTCTGTAATACGGTGCAACGCCCACGGATTTACCTCCTGCATCCATTTCTGCATATCCTTATCCAAGGCATACTTGGCAGCATATTTTTCATACATCCAGTTTTCCATAATATCGCTGGTTGCATCCCACTGATAGCTTACCGCAACATATGTCGCCAAATCGCCAGCCCCCTTATAGCCATGCTTCTTCATACCTGCAATATATTTGGGATTCATTGCTTCGCCACGGAACCAACGCTTCAGCTCTTCCGTAAGGCTGCGCAGCTGCACCTTGCTTCTGTCCGAACTATCGCTGACATAATTACGCGGCATACTGCCCTTGTAACTGCGTACTGCTGCAATCATACCGCCGCGATAATTATTATAATCATCACCGCTGAGCATAGAAGATTCCCTGTGGTCAACATTTTGCACCGTAATATCTATCTGCGCCATACGCTTTTTAAAGACCTCCGGCATATAGGTGCCTTCACTGCCCTTACCATAAGCATGTGCCCCCCATCTGGTATATACTGCAGCAATATCATCAATCGTTTCCCAATTTTTCGCTTCTAAAACAGCACCTGTACCGGCGCCATGTGCTCCCGGAGGATCACCGAACACGCGATACGAAGCCTGTCTCCAGGCCGCCTGCTTATCCAAGCCTGATTTTTCCAGCTCGCCTGCTTCCTCCAGTACATGCTTACGCACAAAGTTCAGCTCAGTCGGCTCATCCAGAGATGCTATTCTCTGCGCAGCATCATCTAGCCAGATAACACTTCCGGGCATACTGTCCCTAAAGAGACCACTGATGCGTCCTGTTACGTCTACACGCGGACGCTGCAGCTCCTCCAAAGGAATCACCTCTAAGTCAACAACGCGTTGGCTTCCAGACTGCCACACAGGACGTAAGCCCATCAGATATAAGAATTCGGCAACGCATTGTCCGTGATTACGCAAATTACTCGTAGCCCACAAAATTATACCGACGCTTTCCGGATAACGTCCTTCTTCTTCGATAAATCTGCCGATAACATCCTCTGCCATCTGCTTACCGATTTCCCAGGCAGGCTTCGTCGGTAGGCATCGTGGGTCGATACTGTAAAAATTGCGTCCCGTAGGCAGCAAATCAGCGCCGCCGCTTGTAGGCGCACCGCTGGGACAAGGGTCAATACATTTGCCGTTTAATGCATTTAAAGTATTTTCCTGCTCCAAGGCAGTCATAAGCAGACTAGGGGCAATATGCTCGCAAATATAAAGCAGAGATTGCAGCAGCTTATCCCGAATTTCCCCTTGTAAATTATTCGCCCAGGATAAGTTAAGCACTTCTTCAATTTTAGCAGCATCAAAGGAATTTTTTTGCAAAATCAAGATAGCTTCTCTTGCCTGCTCGCGTATTTTGTCCAAAAGCATACCATAGGTCATGCTGCCATCAGCCAGCATCTGCTCGCTGTGCTCCATCAGCTCATAGTAATCATGCCCATGCATTGCAGCAAGGTTTTTCATCAATGACGGCACCTTACCGTTATCCAGCTTCGTCAACGCCAACAGATATTCTACCAGCTCTTCTCCTTCCGGAGGCACGCCCAAAACATGCAGGCCTGTACTGATCTGCATATTCTTTAAATCAGTAATAAAATTATGCAGCTTGCCAATATAATCATCAAAATTCTCTGCTTCGCTTTCCGGAACATCCTCGTCAAGATTACATTCTGCAGCTTTGCTGCGAATCATTTCTTTGATGCTATCCATACCCGCAGCGGCAGCATCGTCATTTTTAAAATGACAATATTCCTCCAACAGGTTTTCCAAATCTGCCAATTCTTCGTAAGTACCGGAAACACTCATCGGCGCGGACAAATAGCTTATCAGACAGGCAGCACTGCGGCGCTTAGCCTGAATCCCTTCACCGGTACAGGTAATCCAATAGGGATAGATGTTAGGAATATCACCTGTGCAGATATCAGGATAGCAGGCATTACTCATAGCATTACCCTTTCCCGGCAGCCACTCCAGATTACCATGCGTTCCCACGTGAATCATGGCATCTGCGCCCCAGATATCACGCAGCCAATGGTAAAAGCCAAGATAATGATGTGTCGGTGCGCAATCCGGCGAATGATAAATTTTTCCCGGATCATCACCAAAGCCACGCGGAGGCTGGACCGTAATAAAAATATTGCCGTTGAGCATACCGGGGACAATCAACACGTCGCCGTAGCGGAAAACCTCGCCCGGTGCTTCGCCCCAGTCGCGTAAAAGCTGTTCCTGTGTTTTTTTAGGAAGCTGCTCAAAAAAACTTTTATAGTCCAGCTTTTCCAGCTTACCGTCAGCTGTTTCCAATAATGCCTCAGAGATAAAGCGTCTGTCATTTGTAGCATGTGCTGTTATATCATTAATAAACGACTGACTGTCTGTCGGTATATTATCAAGCCTATAGCCTTGCTTTTGCATTTCCTCCAACAATAGGCGTACGCTTTCAATCGAATCCAGACTGGCAGCGCTGCCGATATTGGAATTGGTCGGCGGATAATTATGAAAAACTATCGCTATTTTTTTATCACAAGGCTTTTTATAACGCAACGATGCGAGCTTGCGTGCCTTTCTTGCCAGCATATCAATGCGGTCTGCAAGCGGCATGCGGTAATGTGTACCGTCCTCACGTTCCTCATTGGTGGAAACCGGCACGGAATGCAGAGCTCCGTCAAATTCTGGCATACAAACAGCATAGGAAACCTCATTCGGAGTTAGGCCAACCATGCTCTGCTGCCACCACTTATAAGGCATATAGGTATTTACTACCTGCAGCACAGGCACACCAAGCTGCTGCAAATCCTGCAGCTTTAAAAATCCTGTAACTGTCAATGAAAATACAAAGGGATTAATAAGAACATCTATACAGGGCTTACCATCTTGATAAAAAAACCTTTCAAATGCTGTGTCTAAGCTTACTGCACCAGTCTGTTCATTAGGCATGGTAGTGCTAAATACAGCAATAACATTACAGTTTTGTGCTTCTATCGCCTTGATAATCTCATTTTGATATGCAAGGCGTTGCCAAAGCCAATCCTCACGCGAAAAGATAAAACCCACAGTAGGCTTGCTGCTGTCATAATGCTTTGCCAGATAAGCATCAAGCTCAACAAACTCATTCTTAAAATCCGGATGATAAATTCCGCACCAAGGCAGTTGTTCCGGCAGCTTATAAGCTCCCTTTTGCTGCGTAAAGGCAGCAACAAGATATAAGCACAGATTCTGATAATTCTTCAGACCACCGCAGGCCAGATATTGCTTCAGCAGGCTCTTTTGCTCCTCCTGCAGGCCGTAATCCATCTTATCATCACCTGGGTCAATGATATCAAAAAGATGGCGCAGCTTCTTTTGCTGTAAAAAGGCAGAAGCTTTTTTCAGATAATCACAGCTCAAACCTGTACCCATCCAGGTACAAAAGAAAAATTTTGCTCCCTGCAGTTTCTGCTGCCAATAGCCGTTCCACTGCTCACTGTCATTTATTTGAATTACTTCGACAGCGTCACTGATTTCTTTGTTCTCCATGGTGTTTAAAGCATCGCGCATACCAACATAATGGGGTTCCATGTTGGTCACAAAAATGATGTTTGCCACTTTCCTGCTCCTCTCAGCTTACTTAAAATATTCAGGATATACCAGCTTATCAATTTCCAAAATACTGTCAGCGACATATTGACTTACGCAATACATATCCTGACCGGACAACGTCACCAGATTTTTATTTTGAATTGCTTTTACGCTTTGCAAAGACTTGTCATTGAGCAGTTCTTTTTCTGTTTCCAAGGTCTGCGTAGGTGCACCGTTCCATCCCGGCATGATAATGACATCAGGATTGGACTGGACAATAAATTCCTTTGAAACAGTAGTATTCTGTCCTGTCTGTAATTGCTCCATGCAGTTATCAACCTGAGCATATCGGCAGATATCGGCAAAAAGCGAGCCCTTAGTACCAATCACTCCATGTCCTGACATCACAACAACCTTTTTCTGCTGGTTAATGTTTGCAGCCTTGATAACAGATTGTGCCTTAGCGATTTTTGCATAATATTCTTTAATTACCGCTTCGCCCTGCTGCTTAGCATCCACAACATCAGCAATCTCACGAATCGTTTTTTTAATATCCGCCACCGTATATGGTGTTTTATAAACATATACACTGATTCCCATATCGCGGATAGTCTGAATACTGTCTGGTGTCCACCAGTCTCCCAAAATGACAAGGTCGGGCTTTAAGGCCATGATACGCTCTACGCTCGGCGTTCCTTTAATGCGCTCTTTAACAGCCTTGCTTTTTTCCACGACATGCGAAATTCCTGCATCATCACAAAGATAGCTTACAGAAGCTATACGCTCCGGCTCCACTAAACCAAGCAAAATTTCATCACAGCTGATGGAGAAGGAAACTATCCGCATAGGATGTGCAGGTACCTTTACCTCATAGCCCTTGGCGTCCTTGACAACTCTCGTTCCGTTGTTTTCCGACTTATCATTGCCGCATCCCAGACATGAGCAACAGGCTATTACTATACACAAAAAAAATACTGCTAATTTTTTCACTGTCATTCACCTTAAATATCCGTCAAATTTATTGTTACAAATTCTGTAGACAAAACCTGTTTCTTTTCTTCATCAAAATCTATAATCAGCACTGCCTCGCGTCCTTCATAGGTAAAAAGTACTTCCCCATTGCAGAGAACAGCACTTTGCGCATGGCTGCAATCCATGCCTTCTGTCCCCGTCTGATTACAGATAAGCACCGGAATACCATTTGCCGAACGGCTCAAACGCTTCCACGCCTCTTCCGGCGGTCCTGCATGACCTCCAGGAGGCCAGGCAGCAACAACTACAGCAAGCTCTGCTCCCTGCTCGGCAATTTTTTCTCCGTGCTCGGCAAAATATGCATCCGCACAGACCATAACACCGGTATTGATACCTTCTAAATTCCAAACCTCAAATTTTTCTCCGGGATGTGCCCAGTTTTCCGTTATCCACGGCACAACCTTCGTTTTATCGTGACGATTATAATATGTTCCGTCCGGCGAAATAATTGCGCAGCTGTTACGCGGAGTTTTTTCGTCGACAAAACCACAGCCCAAAAACAACCTTTGCTTGTATTGCCTGCAAGCCTCCATAAACTCCTGTAAAAGATTATTTTGCAGCGAAGCAAGCTGAAACTGCTTATCGCTGCGCATCATATAATAACCCTGCAACGCCATTTCCGGCGTCAGTACCCAACTTGCGCCATACTGTGCCGCCAGCTTCATCCCCTGTAAAATTTTCTTTGCATTATCCGCTTGCGGTCCGCAGCAATATGCAAAATGCAAAAAGGCTATTTTCAAAATTCAAGCCCCCTCTCCAAAAACGTCTGTATATAGGTGTGGTGGCATAAGCGTTATGTATGCCTATGCCACCACTGGTGTATGAGAAAAAAGATTATAAGCTATTAGAAGGTATATTCTACACCTGCAACAAAGTTACGGCCCGGTTGTGAATACCAGCCATCGCCGCCAGGATTACGCATATCATAAGTCATATCCGTATACATGCGGTCAAAGATGTTGTTCAGCTTAAAGAATACATTCATGCCTTTAACAGGCTTGTAGTTCAAAGCAAGATTTGCAGTCCAGATGCTCTTATAGGTATCTAAAACCTGCGCCTCATTAGATTTACTGCCGGGACGGTCTACGATACCTTTAATATTCAGGCTGCCGTTAAATTTAGTATCGTCATAGTTAAATGTCAAATCATATTGACCTTTAGGGATGTAGCCATTGCGGTTAGGATTAACAGTTGCAGAGGCTGCCGGAATATATGTATGTGTATATGCAGCAGTAGCGCTGAAGTGATTATCAAAAGTCTTAGTCAGTTGAACATCCCAGCCCTTAATCGTTTCTGCGCCTGCATTGTAATACTTCCAGGTAACATTATTGAAGCCGATAAGATTATCGGAATCTGTACGGAAATAATGAGCAGAGAAGGTAGTCTTGTCATCAATACGTGTGTTAAGACCAATTTCTTTAGTTTCGCCTTCTTCAGGATTCAGCTTCTCACTGCCATAGAACGGATTGTACAGCTCATACATGTACGGAGCACGGAAGAATTCCTTATAAGATACATACATGTTGGTCAAATCGTTAAATTTATAGGAAAGCACGCCGCTGCCTGTGGTTTTGTTGCCATACTCGGAATGCTTGGAGAAGCGCACACCGGGAGTAAAGCCCCAAGCACCAAACTGCATCTGGTCCTGAATAAAGAAAGCCTTATTATCTACAGTACCGGTCATGTTAGGTGTATACTGGTCCTGGTATTTGTTCATAGCGTCTTTATAGTAATCATAACCACCAACAATGGTATGATTACCGTTTGCATATGTCAGTTCTTCAGAGAAACCCCAGGTTTTTTCACGCATCAGCCACAGAGAAGCCGGATGATTAGTATCATCGTCCAAGTCTGATGTACGGGAGAAATAGGTCAGTCTGTTGCTCAGCTTATCGTTGAATTTGTAATCAAAAGCAACAGTATATTTTGTATTGTCTTTTTTACCATCAGTCATACCACCTGTAAAAATAGTCGGTCCCATCATAGAGGAACCTGTTTCCGGTCTGCCGTAATCCAGCTTGTAGCGGGAATAAGAAACATTGATATCAGCTTTATCGTCAAATTTTTGGCCCAGCTTTACACCATAGCTCTTGCTGTCAATTTTATTGGGAGTGGAATTGCCATGGCCATCCTTATAATCGCCCATTTTATCTGTCTGACCATTAACAGTCCAATAGAAGCCGCCTTTAGTCATGCCTTCGTTATAAACATTATATGTTTTCTTACCATAGCTGCCCCAAGCGCCGGAAATTTTTGTAGTTGTACCACCGGCTTTAGGCTTACGGGTAATAATATTGATTACGCCGCCGACAGCATCACTGCCGTAAAGAGTAGAAGCGGAGCCTTTCAGCACCTCAATTCGTTCAATATTATCCATATTGCTTACTTCGGAAGGTTGGAATACGCTAAATGTAGAACCATTGGTGTTCGCTCTCTGTCCGTCCACCAAAACAAGAACATGGCTGGTACCATTAACATATAAATAGTCAGCAGAATAGTTAGCACCGGTAGCACTGTAGTTTTGGATGGCAACGCCCGGAACAGCACGCAGGGCATCACTTACCGTCTGATAATGCTTTTCTTCAATATCCTTACGGGTAACAACGTTTACGTTAGCATTTGCTTCAAAATTGCTTTCTTCCAATCTACTGGCAGTAACAACCATTTGATCAAGATTAAATTCGCCTATTTTTTCTTCGGCAAATACACCTTGTGCACTGCCGGCACAAATACCGGTTATCAGCATACACATTAATAAGCTCTTAGAACTCTTCTTCACAATAACACCTCATCTTCATAAACTACAGAACAACTCTTGACAAATGCTATGTCAAGCATTTTAATAATATATAGAACCAAAATCCTAATTGTTCTACTTATCATTAAGAAGAATTTTAAAGTATCTACCTATAGTATAGTCAAGCATTATTTTTACAGGTGAATTTATGAATAAATTATCAGAAACATATTTTACAATCGGAGAATTTGCCTCTCTGTTCAAGCTATCGAAGCAAACATTATTTTATTATGAACGCAATAATATTCTTAGGCCTGCTTATATTGATGAAAACGGTTATCGCTATTACTCTTTAGAACAGTATTTTATCTTTGATATTATTATCAATATGCGTAAACTTGGAATCCCCTTGAAAGAAATTGCCGATTATATCCAAAACAGGGATGTTAATGCTTTGCAGCTTTTTTACAAACGCAAACAAACAGAATACCAGGTACAGATTGATATTATGCAACGCAACATTACTAATCTGCAGACAAAAATCAATCGCCTGGAAAAAATAAAAAATGTTACTACTGATAAGATTACTTTAGAAGAACAGGCCGAAGAATATTATATAGCAACACCTTTCTCTGCCCCGAAAATCTCAATCAAAGAAAAAATAAAGCTGGTTGCCAAGCATAACTACCCTTTCGCTAGCAGCGAATTGTTAAACGAATATCTGATGGGATATATCCTGCCTAAGGACGCTCTGCAGCAAGGCAATTTTTTAGCAATATCACATCTTTATACCCGTATCTCCCATCCTGATGAATACACCGACGTGCAAATAAAAAAAGCAGGCCTATACGCCTCCATTTATACTCCCAACGGTTTCCATACACAATACGAATACTCTTTCAAAAAGCTTTTGGCATTCATTGAACGTAACGCTTTAACAATTGTCGGCGATGTATATATTGAACAATTACGAAATTATTGGTCTACTGCTGATTATACAAAATATATTGTAAAAATAATGATACCTGTAGATTATCTCTAAAAAACAAGCCCCTAAAGCAATCTTTTAATTACTTTAGGAGCTTATTCGTCATTATTTTGCTTCGCTTAACACTTTTTGAAACAGCTCATGCACTTCTTTATCGGATTTTCCTTCAGCCATAGCAGCTTTGGCCTGTTCGACGGCATTTTTATAATTTTTGTGCGCTGCATCATCAGGAAGATTATCGATATCATAATTCATGACACTATTGAAAATCTCATGAATTTCTTCTACTGATTTCCCTGCAGCTTTTGCAGCCTCAACATGCTTCATGGCCATTTTATAGCGATAGCCTGCGTGGGGTGTATTAGGTAAAACATATTCCGGGTGTGACATATCTTATCCTCTCCTCTGTATTTATTTTTTGGACAAATATATTCTACGGTATATACTCATAGTAGAGTAAAGCACTTTTTTCGTAAAACTATTTTGGATAATATTGAGTCAAAATCGCGAAAAGCAAAGCCTCTCTTTTCTCCCCAACTTCACTATCTAACCAATAAATGTTATAATAAACATAACTATTACGCAACGTATTGTGTTAAAGAACCAAGGTGATACATCATGAGTAAAAATCCTAAACTATACTATACTGCAGGCGAGCTGGCAGATCTTTTTGAGCTACCGAAGCAAACCTTGCTTTATTACGATAAAATGGGCGTTCTGTCCCCGGAATTCATTTCTGAAAACAACTATCGCCATTATTCCCTCAAACAGTATTTATTATTGGAAATCATCTTGAACATGCGCAAGCTGGGAATACCTATATCTAAAATCAAGGAATATCTGGTAGAACGCAGCATTGACAGCCTGCAGGCTCTCTTACAAGCTAAAGACCGTGAATGTGAAGAAATTATTGCACATAACGAAAAAATACGCAAAAATATTCACGTTGTTTTTCAGCAGCTGGATAAAATCCGCGAAAGCCGGCTTGATCAGATAACCGTCACCTTCCGCCGTAGCAAGCGATTCCTGCTAAGTCCTGTGCCGCCGGAATGCAGCGGCGACGAAAGTATTAAAATTCTTGCCAGACATAACTTGAATGTTTTTTCCAAAGAGCATTTCAAGGAAAAGGCTGTCGGCTGGCTTGCAGACAAAAATTGCTTTTTGGCAGGTGAATACAGCCGACCGCTGGCCTATTTTTCCAGTGTTAATTCTGATTACCATGGCAAAATGGAGTGTTACACCCGCCCCGCAGGACTCTATATGACGCAACGCTTTCAGGGTACCTTCCGTGAGCATGTACAGGAGTTGGCGGAGTTTTTTAAAGCTTATATGCAGCGTAATAAGCTGCACGCCGTAGACAATCTTTATATTATGCCCCTGAAAAATCATTGGATGACACCTGAGCCCGAAGAATATATCTACCAGATTTCCCTACGGGTTGAGCCTGATGAAAATTAAAAACTGCACCATCCAGTATCGTTTCCGATACTAAGCGGTGCAGTTTTTTCTATTATGCTTTCTACTTAACCCTTAAATGCTGCGCACCCTGCATAGCGAAGGCTTCGCCATAGGCAGCATGGGCGATTTCCTGTACGCCGAAGACTACGTCCTGCGAGCAGTTGTAGATATAGCCTTCATTGGGATAAAAAAGCTGCTTGCTTTTGATGGCGCGCATGGTCTGCAGCGACGGATCCTCTAAAAATTTCTGATTATATTTTTTGATATCAAAATTGCCGTGGTCGTTATACACCGGCATTATCAGCAAATCTGGATCAATCTTCACCAGCATTTCCTTAGTAATCTGCTGGCCGTTTTTGATTCCTGCAGCCGAAACGCCGTTGATAACGCCTGCTTCCTTGCACATGTCGTCAAAAATACACCCCTTGCCGCCGTAGGAGCTCATCAGCGAAACAAGTACAATTTTCTTCTTCTTCTGCGGCTTAAGCGCCGCTACCTGCTGCTTAACCTGCGCCAGTCTGCTGTCCATCAGCTTCACCAGCTCTTCTCCCTTACTGTCGGCGTGCATGGCTTTGGCGATAGTGCGCACGTTTTGCCTGATATCCTCAATAGTCGCCGGTCCTTTCAGTACGATAACATTCATGCCCAAATTACGCAAGTTTTCGACACGGTTCATGTCGCTCCAATCGTAGGCAAAGACCACATCCGGCTTCAGCGCCAGCACCTCTTCGGCCGAAGGATTTTTGATTTTGTGCTGAATTTTTTTAGCCTGCTCTACAAGGTTAGAGCTTACCGGATCATCGGCCATATAATTGACGGCAACCAATTTATCTTCCATGCCCAGCCCCATTATTATACCATCACTGCTAAGCGCCAGCGTCAGCACCTTTTGCGGTGCCTGCTTGAACGTGGTTACGGTTCCATGCTCATCAGTTACTTTATAGCTTCCGTCTGCGGCAGCGTCTTTTCCGCCGCTATCTTGTCCGCAGCCTGTAACTAAAAGCAGCAGCAACAGCAATAAACAAAAAATTTTCCTCATGCTTCAAGCCTCTATTCTCATCATTTTACCTTTGCTGTATTGACTTATATGCGGCAATACCGACAATACAGTAATTTATATTATAAAGTATATAGCGCTATGATAGTCAAGAGGGATTACAGTAATATTCCCCTCCCACACGTCAAAAAGGCAGCGCATTGCGCCGCCTTAAGGGTTAAACTGTTATGTGGTTAGAAGGTGTATTCTGCTCCAATGATGAAGCGTCTTCCCTGTGCAGGATAGGAGTATGCATAATTTACAGCTCCAGCAGATTCAGCATATGCTTTGTTCAACAGGTTATATCCTTTAGCATAGAAGGATAAATCCTTAGATGCTTTATAAGATACGGACATATCCAAGGTAACATAATTGCTGTCCACGTATTTTTGAGTATAATTACCATACCAATCGTTTGCGCCAGACGTATCCGCGCCACTGCCGCCACGCAGGAATAAATCAGCATTCCACAGATCATCATGATAACGAACACCAAAGCGATACATATTAGGAATGTAATTGTTATCACGAACATAGCCGCTACCATCATTATTATCATTTCTTACGCGTACATAGGTATAGGAAGCTTCTAAATTCCAATTGTCATTGAGTTCATGGCTAATACTTAATTCCAAACCATTTTTCTTTTGTTTATCAATATTTGCTGCTTCATCCAAATAAATCATATAGTTGGGATCAGTTGGATCAACATAACTTGTTTGTTTCCAATCGATAGCATCCTTCAAATTGCTTTGGAAGTAACTAATATCTATACTTGTTTTATTATTAATTTTTGTTCCATATCCTAACGTCCAGGTTTCTCCCTTTTCTGGCTTTAAATCAGAATTGCCTTTATAAATAATTTTAGATCCCAAACTATCCTGATAAGGGGGGTAGACCTCATTAGTATTGTAATATAAATTATCTATATTCGGTGCCTTGAAAACCTGTCCCCAATTAAAGTATGCATGACTGTTTTCATCGAATTTCTTGTTCAATCCTGCACTGAATGTTGTCTTGCTGCCAGCCTTGCTATGCTTGTCATAACGAGCTTCAGCATTTAAAGACCATGTAGGGGAAAATTCCCAAAAATCACTAATAAACAAGGCAAAATTATTGATATCACCTCCATCAGCATAACTAATATAGTTTGTAGCTTTAGACTTTCTATAAGAGGTACCGAAGACAAGTTTATTATTCTCGGAGGTAGTCAATGATTGTTGTGCATCAAAGCCATAATCCTTAGCTTCCATACCACCTTTATTGTAATAATCTAATTTATTATGATAAACCTGCAGATAGCCAGCATCAGATTCATTTACAGTCCAATCATATTTTGCGTAAATGTTAGTAGTTTTTTTATTTGTTGCATTTAAAGACGGATCCTTAGCCTTAGTCGGACTAAAGCCATCAAATTTACTATAGTCATAGCCAACAGTCAATGCTGTTTTGTCAGTTAAGTCTTGTACTAACTTCAAAGAAACCTTTTCATTATCATAATTTGAAGGCGCCGCCCATCTCTTAGTATCTCCATCAGCAACATCTTTATACTTATAATATCCTTGTTTATATTTAGATGCAGCAACCATTACACCTGTCTTACCTTCTTTAATGGTATACATGGCCTTTGCGTCGCGGGCCTGATTAGAGCCAAAACCCATAGAAACCTTACCATAGCTATGCTCCATCTTCTTAGTGATGATATTAACTACACCGCCAACTGCATCGCTGCCATAAAGCGCACCGCCATGACCTTTAACAACTTCAATGCGCTCAACCAGACTAACATCTGGTAATTGATTAAAGTCAAAGCTAGCTCTGCCACCACTAGTTGAACCCATTTCATTATTTACACGACGACCATCAACTAATACTAATACACGTTCATCACCGTTTAAGACAAGTTTTTTTTCATAGGCACCCTTACCCGTATCCAGCACATTCGCTCCCGGCACATCCTTCAGCGCATCTGCCACATCCAGATAATGTCTGTCAGCAATTTTCTCCGCAGAAATAACAGTTGCATTTACAGGAACATCAACCATTTTGCTTTCGGTTCTAGTAGCAGTTACCACCATATCCTCCAGCGCGAACTCCTGCAAATCCTCCTGTGCAAACACTGTGCCCCCCCATACTACAGTTGTACCTGCAAGCAAGGACACCATTACAGCATTACGTAAGCTTTGAACCTTTTTCATACTCTAAACCCACCTTTGAATAAAATTTATAGCAAACCATCCGCCTCTATACTTTCAAGACAGGCGTACAGCAAAACTAGCTTTCTCTCTCAGCTATCAGTTTATCTTCTTATCACTTACTCGTCAACGGCAAAAATAGGGGTATTATTTCGCCGCAAGCATTTATTTACTTACTTTATATAATGAACATCATAGGCAACTGACTGCACACACTTAGCTTCTGCATCATAATCAAAAAGCAGTACCGCAGGCTCACCGCTGTACGCCAGCTTCAGCTCACCCCGGTCAATAACCACGCTCTGCCCCACATTCATATCCATCCACTGCGGGGAACCGGTCTGATTGCAGACAATTATCGTCACATCAGTTACCTTAGATGCATGCAGCCAAGCGGGAAGCGGATTACCGCATACCTGTGTCGGCGGCCAGGCAGCAACGTCGACAATTATTTCGGCACCGTGTGCCTTGGTTCCCTCATAATATTCCGGGAACCACAGGTCAGCGCACACCAGCACTCCTGTCTGCAGTCCGCTGCAGGGAAGCACGGTAAAACTGTCACCCTTGCGCGCCCAAGACTCGGATGCCATGCACTCGCCAAAGAGCTTGCGGTGACGGCCGATGATTTCACCATCAGGACCAAAGACAAGACAGCTGTTGAAGTTTTTATCACAGGCAGCATCATATTCGCCGCAGCCTAAAAAGAGGGTAATGCCATATTCACAGCACAATTTACGCAACGGCTCCAATTCAGGTGACGGTTGTGGCACTACCACAGCGTTTTCATCTATGCGATAAAAATAATATCCCTGTACTGCCACCTCCGGCGTTAATACCCAGTCTGCGCCCTGCTCTGCAGCAATACGCACTGCCTGCTCCAATATCTGCAGATTGCGCTCCTGCGGACCGCAGCTGAGCTCTAAATGACATAAAGCAATTTTCATTCCATTGCCTCCGAAAATTCTAAACAATCATTTTTTCTATTTTATTGTATATACTAAGAATATAGTCAAGCAAAAGATACTACCAAGCAGCTTAGTTATGTCAAAAGATATGTAGAAAATACCTGTTAGATGTCAGAAGCATTACCTGACGCATTATTTATTAACAAAGAAACGTCAGCGAAGCGAAATACTTTGTTAAGCACCCGACGCTGACGTTTTTTTACTTTTGTATGCGTTTTATCGCTTCACGCTTCATGCTGCATTCCGCGCCATAGTCAGACTTATCCTCGAAGCCATACCAACGCGCGAAGCAACCGCCGCCGCACAATTTAAAATCACCGCATTGACGGCAAAAATCCATAGACTCGGCAATCACCTGCTTAGTTTTTTCTACCAAAGCAGGCTCTAAGCCGTTATATACATTACCAAGGTAAAAATCCGCATTGCCTACCAGCGAGGAGCAGGCGTAAATATCCCCCTTGGCATCCACAAATGCTGCTTCACCGTTCATGGCGTAGCAATGGCCGAAGGTCAGACTGCAATCCTTACACAAAAGCTGCGCCCGCTCCTGCTGCGCAATCGCTATGCGCATTCCTGTGAGCTTCGCCAGCTCGTCGCAGCGCGCAAAAACGCGCTGCATAGCCTGCTGCATCGCTGCAGGCGTTGGCGGCTGCAGATTGCGGCCACGTCCCTGCCCGCGCAGGATGTCAAAGCCGATTTTACGGATGTTGCCCAAAAAATAGGCAAAATCTACGATGCCTTCCAGTGTATCTACATTTTTCGATGTCACTACACAGGTTACGCCGCAGGCAATATTGTTGCGGCGTAAAACCTCAATACCTTTGAGGATTTCTCCGGTCGCACCGTAGCCATTCTTTTTCAGCCTCAGCTTATCATTGACAGCCGGTCTGCCGTCAAGGCTCACGCCGATAGCAACCTTATTTTTATAGAGATACTTGGCAATCTTATCAGTAAGCAAAGAGCCGTTAGTCTGCAGCTGCAGTACGGCAGGCAGCTTTTCCTGATGCACATAATCTACCACTGCCTTCAGGCAATCAAAGTTCAGCAGCGGCTCGCCGCCGCTGAACTGAATTACGAAGCGTTCACCGCCGTCCGCCGCCAGCTTAACTGCTGCCAACGCTGTTTCCGGTGACATCATACTGCGTTCATGCTCGGCAGCATAGCAGTAACGGCAGGCAAAGTTGCACTGGCCGGTCAGGCTCAGCACTAACATTTTAATGCCCATCTGCTCTGTCCTCCAGCTCGCCCTCCATATCAAGGTAGAGCTTTTGCAGCTCTTCTTTGGTTTCCGGCTTAGCCTGCCACAGTCCGCGCTGTTCTGCCTCCAGCAGAATTTCCGTCATGCGCTGCAGCGCCCAGGGGTTCACATCACGCAGCCATTCCTGTACTGCCGGGTCAAAGGTATATTTTTCAGCATATTTTTCGTACATCCAGTCCTCCATAACGGCGCTCGTCGCATCCCATTGGAAGCTGTGCGCAATCATGTTGGCCATATCGGCAGCGCCCTTATAGCCATGCTGCATCATGCCCTTGATAAACTTAGGATTAATCGCCTCGCTGCGGAACAGGCGCTTTGCCTCCTCCTGCACGCTGTGCATCGTCACACGCGTCCTGTCGGTACTATCGCCGCAGTAGGAGCGCGGCGCGCTGCCCTTAATCGAACGCACTGCTGCAATCATGCCACCATGATATGCATTGTAGTCATCACTGCTGAGCATATTTGTTTCGTGGTTATCCTCGTTTTTAATCGTAATATCCAAGCTGCCCATACGCTTGCGGAACTGCTGCGGCAGGAATTTACCCTTGGTTTTGCCGCCATAGGCATGACCGCCCCAACGTACATAAACATCGGCAATATCATCAATGGTTTCCCAGTTCTTGCTTTCCAACAGCGCCGCAACGCCTGCGCCATAGGTTCCCTGCGCATCGCCAAAGACGCGGAAGGCCGCCTGACGCCATGCTGCAGCGTGCTCCATACCCTCCTGCTGCTCCAGCTCCCTGGTATCCTCCTGAATATGCTTGCGTACAAAGTTTAAGTCATCAGGCTCATCCTGCTCCGCTGCCAACAGCACCGCCTTATCCATCACTTGCATTACCGACGGCATAGTATCGCGGAAGAGGCCGCTGATACGCGCCGTAACGTCAATACGCGGACGTTTGAGCTCCATCAGCGGAATGACCTCCAGGCCGTTGATACGCAGGCTGCCGCTCTGGTACTTGGGACGGATGCCCATGAGATAGAGGAATTCAGCAATGCACTGGCCATGACTGCGCATATTCGCGCCGGACCAGAAGACCATACCGATATTTTCCGGATAATGACCTTCCTCCGCAATGAAGCGCTCTACCACCTGGTCGCCCAGTGTCTGGCCGATTTCCCATGCCGCCGGAGTTGGCAGGCAGCGCGGGTCCACACCGTAGAAGTTGCGTCCTGTCGGCAGCAAATCAGCGCCGCCGCTGGAGGGCGCACCACTAGGACCAGGCTCGATATATTCGCCCTCAAAGCCACGCAGCATATTGGTAATTTCCTGTTTCGTTAAAAGCAGATTGGGGTAAAGTGTATCTACAATATAGTTGCATACCACTTCCAGCTTTTCTCTGCTTTCCGCCGGTGCCTGCTGCACCCAGGGCAGCTGCAGAGCGTCGGCAACAGCTTCCTTCACAAAGTCACGCTGCTGCAGGCAGCGAATCAGCTCGCGGCACTGATTGGCGATACGGTCAATCAGCATACCATAGGTGATATTCAGCGGTTCGTATATCAGGCTGCTGTTTTCCAGCAGATAGTAATAATCAAAGCCATACAGCGCAGCAATTGCCTGCGTCAGGCTGGGGATATTGCCGTTATCAAGACGCAGCAGCAGCCACAGATAATCCTCCAGCTGCTGGTCCTCCGGCGGCTGTCCCATAATATGCAGGCCTGTGTGTACCTCCATATTCTTCAAATCCGTAATGTAATTATGCAGATTCATCACGTATTCGTCGAAGGGCTTTTCTTCATCGTAAGTAACCTCATCCTGCAGGTTGGCCTCGGCAACCTTCGCCAGTACAAGCTCCTGCAAGCGCGGCAGATTATCCGGCTGCGTGCTGCTGAAGTGCACGTATTCGTCCATGAGCTTTTCCAGCTCCTCCAGCTCGTCGTACACTCCCGCTTGTGTCTGCGGCGCCGGCAAATGCTCAATCAGGCAGGCAGCGCCACGGCGTTTTGCCTGAATGCCCTCACCGGTAATAGTGATGTTATAAGGATAAATATTCGGCAAATCTCCCAGCGCCAAATCCGGGTAGCAGCTGCAATCAAGGCCGGCGTTCTTGCCCGGAAGCCATTCCAGGCTGCCATGCGTACCGATATGCGCAACAGCGTCTGCCTGCCAAACATCGCGTACCCAACGGTAGAAGGCAAGATATTGATGCGTCGGTGCAACGTAAGGATCGTGGTAAATTTTCTCCGGGTCCTCGCCAAAACCACGCGGCGGCTGCACGGTTACGAAAACATTGCCGTTCATCGTTCCCGGTACCAGGATATCGCCGTCATATTCCATGACAGTGCCGGGCGCTTCGCCCCAATCCTTCACCAGCTGCTCCTGCACCTTTTTGTCCATCAGCGCAAAGAATTCTCTATATTCTGCTCCCGTCAGCTTATAGGCAGCATCAACCTGCTTTTCCGTCAGCATACTGCGGTCATTGGTGGCATTAGCCGTCAGCTGTTTGATAAATTCCTTCGTATCCTCAGGAATCCAATCTACCTTATAGCCACGCTCGCGCATAGCAGCCAGCACGCGACGGATGCTTTCGATTGTATCTAAACCGATAGCACTGCCGATATTGGAATTACGTGGCGGATAGTTATGGAAAATAATAGCGATTTTCTTCTCGCTGTTGGCCTTGTGGCGCAGCATCGCCCACTTCTTCGCCTTGGAGGCCATGCGCTTTACACGCTCCATATTAGGCAGATAGCGGACATCGCCGTTTTCCAGAATTTTTTTGTGTGCTATAGGCACGCCGTGAATAATACCATCAAATTCCGGCAGAGAAACGCTGATGGAAACCTCCATAGCGTTCATGCCTTCAAAGCTGTCCTTCCATTCCTCAAAGGGCGCAATTGTCGTATAGGCAGCCAAAACCGGTACGTTAAGCTTTTTCAGATAATCAAGGTTAATCGAACCGCCGGTAGTCATGGAAAACTTCATGACATTCAGCAACACATCGATTGCAGGCACACCGTCCGCATTGCAGAAGAAGCTGTTGAAAACCTGCGTCAGACTGGGCATGCCCATCTCCTCCACCGGCATGCCGTTGCTGAAAACGCAGACAGCGTTGACGCCCTGTGCTTCCAGCTCTTCTATTATCGCAGTCTGGTAGGTCAAATCGCCCCACACCCATTCGTCGCGATAAAAAAGAATACCGGCTGTCGGACGGCCGCTGACGCAAAAATCACGCTGGTATTCCGCTAAATCGGTATATACCTTTTTCGCGCGCGGGTGATAAATACCGCACCAGTGAATCGGGTTAGGCTCATCGACTGTAATAGTCTCACCTTGCAACAGCTGCTGCAGATATAACCACAGATTGCTATAGTTGATTTCGCCGCCGAACATGCAATATTTTTTGATAACAGCAAGCTGCTCTGGTGTCAGTCCCTGCGCCAGCTCGCCCTCCTTGCTGCCGGCAGCATCAATATAAAAGGGCAGGCGCAACTGCTTCAGCAAGCTTACACAGCGCTGCAGAAACGGTGTATCCAGACCTGTACCCATCCATTTCATAATGACCAGCTTGGAGCCGGCAAGCTCCTTGTGCCATTTATCATCCCAAGCCGTCGCATCTGTAATCCAACGGCAGGCGCAGGCATTATCTAGCTTGCCTTCCTGCTGCAGCTTTTCCATAGTCTGCTGCATCATACCCATGCGGCGAATAACATTCGTCAAGAAAATAACCTTCATAATTTCCACCTCATCTTAAAAGAACTGCTTCTGCATTCTGCGCAGCAGATACAGGAAGTACGGCGTACCTAAAAACGCCGTCATAATGCCTACACGCACCTCTGCCGGCGGCATAATAATGCGTCCCAGCGAATCGCAGAATACCAAAAAGGCTGCGCCGCCAAGTGCGCTGGCAGGCAAAAGCACGCGATGGTCAGGACCGATAAGCATACGCATCATATGCGGAATAACCAAGCCGACAAACCCGATATTACCACTGACGCAAACGGAGGTAGCAGTAGTCATAGCTGCTACAAAAAGCAGCCCCATGCGGAAAGCAGTAACAGGCATACCAACGGCTTTGGCTTCCGTTTCGCCCAGCACCAGAATGTTCAGGTGACGTGCCAGCAGGCACATAATAATAATGCCGCACAGCACAGGTCCCACTGCCAGATATACGTGCTCCCAACGACGGTAATCAAGACCGCCGACCATCCAGAACAGATATTGCTGCAGCTTCTGCTCGTTCATAAATGTAAGCAGACCGGAGGTAATCGCACCCAAAAGCATACCCACGGCAACGCCTGCCAAAAGCAGCGTCATAACAGGTATTTTGCCGTTACGCATCGCCAAAAATACCGTCAGGCACACAGCACAGATACTGCCGCAAAAGGCAAAGGCCGGCATAGCAAACATGCTGCCAGAGGCTGCACCCAAAGCAATAGAAAGCACGGCACCGGTAGCAGCACCGGAGGAGATACCGATAAGACCGGGATCAGCCAGCGGGTTGCTGAAGATGCCCTGCATTACAGCGCCGGAAATCCCCAGCGCCGCACCTACAAGCACACCTACCAGCATACGCGGCAGACGGATATACCAGATAACGGCAAGCTGCTCCCTGCTGTAATCAGCATCCGTAAAGCCTGGCAGATTCAACTGAGAGCCGATAACTGCCAGCGCTTTGCCCACAGGCACATCTATCTGACCGAAGGTCAGCGATACACAGGCAATAACAACTAAGAGAACTGCTAAAAGAATAATAGCCAATGGACTCCGTTCACGTTTAATAATCATCTACAAACACACTTCCTCAAAAAATTTCCGGATATACAGCATGCGCGATGTTTTCAATAGCATCGACAATATGCTGGCTGGCAACATAGCGGTATTTGTCCGAAACAAACTTAATCTGCTTGTTGCGTACAGCCTTGACATCACGATAAGCAGGGTCATTCATTACGGCATAAGCATAACCCTGCACATCCTGTTTATTGTTATAATTCCAGGTCGGCAGCATAAAAATATCCGGATTTATGCGTACCACCTGTTCCTTGCTGATAGCAGGCATACCATGCTCACTCTTGTTTTCATCGGCAACAATGGCTGCGCCGTTAATTACATGCGCCATCGTCAGCATGCTGTCGAGCAAATCTCCTCTCCGCCCCATGGCAGAGGTAAAATTAAAGGCCACAGCAACGCGCCTTTCGCTTGACGGAATCCGCCGCAAGCGTTTTTGCAGCTGCTGCAGGTGCGTGTCCATCTTCTGCACCATCAGCTCCCCCTGCTGCTTTTCGCCCACCGCTGCAGCTATGCCGCGGATTTTTTCGCACATCTGCTGATAATTATGCGGACTGCGCGCTATATACACAGGCACGCCCAACCCCTCCAGACTGCGGACCAAATCACTTGAGGTAGCAGTCGAAGCAACAACAAGATCAGGCTGCAATGCGTAAACCGCTTCGGTATTTTCCGGCACCTTGCGTCCCACAGTATAGGCCTGCTCCTTGGTAATAAAGCTGATTTCGCTGTCGCCTGCCCAACGGCTGTAGGCCATAATACGTTTTATGTCAACTAAATCGGTAAGGATTTCATCCGTACCATATGTAAGCGAAACTATCCGCTGCGGCTTATGCTCAAAGTGCAGCGTCCTTCCGGCATCGTCCGTAACGCTGTAGGCTGCATCCGCCGCCGGCGGTGCAGGAACATCGGCAGCCTGCTGCTTACTGCATCCTGCAGTAAATACCAAAAGCAACAGGCTTATAATCATCAATAGCTTTTTCATAGACCACCTACTCTACTTTATTCTTTTTCCTGCGGATAAAGCAATTCCACAGTCGCTCCAGCATGTAAGCACTGCCCTGCAGGCCTACCATCGGCTGCTTGGTAATAAACACCTCATCATTCGTAGGATAGCAGATATTGCAGGCATCAAAGCTGCACTGCTTTCTGCGATAAAGAACCGAGCTTTCGCTGCTGCTTGCCAGCAGCAGTACATTTTCACAGGTTTTAAAATATTCACTGATGGCAGCATCGTCCACGCCGACAGTGTAAATCGCCTCTGCAGTGTCGCAGGCAGGCGCATCTTTGAGCGGTTGCTGGCAGATGACCGTCAGACTGCCGATATCGGTCCATTCGGTGCGCAGCGTCTGTGCGAGGCACAGCGCCTGCGTCGCAGGCGCGCTGACGAGCACGTTGTCAAACCACATGCTACCCCAAAGCGCAATCGCTTCATTATTACGGCTCATTAGGTAATTATCCTGCGCCTGAGCTTCTGCCGTCACCTTGTCCAACGCAGGAGCCGGCAACTGCGCGTTTATCTGCTGCAGCCAGCGCAGCGTTCCCTGCACCCCGTAAGGCAGTCCGGCAAAAATATACGGCGTGCCGTATTGCTTCTGCAGATATTCGGCAAGCGGCAACCCCAGCTCCGCATTCGTAACAATGTTCAGCGCAGCTTCAGGCAAACGCTGCAGCTCCTCCAGCGTGCATTCGCAGCCGGGAGTGCACAGCACCTCATAGCCTGCCAGCTGCAGTAAGCGTTTTAATTCCCGCGTATCGGCCGCACCCTGCAGATAAAATTCCGATTGTCCTAAAATATTCACTGCCAAGGACTTTGCTGTCGCAGTCTGCGGCAACAGCTGCGCAAACAGCTTCTTGGCAGCCTTGGCGTAGCCCTCGGCAAAGCCGCCGACCATACCGCCGCTGTCCAACGTAACTACCGGAAACGGCAGCTGCAGCTTGCGCGCCATGCCTGCCAGGTCATCACCGATTAAGCTCAGCGAGCAGCTGCTTTCCAAAAGCAGTACCGAAGGCTTATGACCATCCTCCAGCATACGCCGCAGTTCCTGCGTTACATATTCCTCGGAGCCATAAATAACAGCGTTATTATCAGGCTGTGAGCCGTAAAAGCGCGTATACATATCGGGACGCGCCTTTTCCAGATGGCGTAAAGCATAAAAATAACACCACAACGGTCCGTTAATCAAAACCTCACTCTTATCAATAGCAGCAAAAAAGGCTCCTGCACCTGTCAGCGCACAGGTATCCACACGCTCGCAGATATTGCCCCAACCTTGCTTTTCAGACATAGCGCACGCCTCCCTTCAGCCTGCTGCACAGGCTCTGATAGATTCCCTGCATCATCTTGACCTCACCGGCAACGGCAACCTGCGGCAGCATCGGCAGGAAAATTTGGCGTGCCTCCTTATTCTGCAGTTCGTGCGTTGTCAGCACAATGTCTGCATCCGCTACCAGCTTTTCACCCTCCGCCGTAGTATAAACAGGCACATCGCTGTTTTCCTGCACAACCTTCAGCATCGCTTCGCGCTCATCACCGTCATAGGAATCCAAGAGAATAATGCCGGTAAGATTCAAGCGCAAAAGCTTGATGGTCTGCAGGATATTCCCCGGATGAAAATATCTTAGGATACGGCCGATGCACAGCACTGTTTTCTTGCCTTCCGTTACCGGCAGAAAATGCTGCAGCTGCTCATCTAAGCGTTGCTGCTCCAGCTTCAGCACCTGCTGTGCCAACTGCTCACGCCCCAGCATACGGCCGATGCTGATAATCCAGTCCTGCGTTTCCTGCCAGCCGACAGGATAAATATCGGCCAGATAATGTGTGCCGTATTTTTCCTGCAGCTGCTCCGCAACCTTACGCAAGCCGATATGCGTCTGCCCGCGGCCGCCAAGCACAACCGCATATTCGGCAGCCGCCACCTTTTCCAGCTCATCCATAGCCATATAGCCGGGGAACTGACCGATAACCTCTACGCCGAACTCCTGCAGAATACGGGTAACCTCTTTTGCGTAATGGCCCCACGGGCCGCCGTTATCGCCTAAAAGCAGGACGCTGTCCTTTTGCTTGGTACAAGGCTTGACGAAGCGCTCCAACAGCTTTTGCGTAATTTCAAAATAACCATCATAATATTCTGCACCCAAAAAGCCGCAGCATTCCACAGTCAGAATAGGAACATTATATTCCTCCTCTACCTCGCGTGCCACGGATTCCACATCGTCACCGATAACACCGGCAACGCAGGAATTGGCAATCATCAGGCATTTTGGCTTATAGGTTTCAATGGCAAAGCGCAAACATTTTTCCAAACGCGCCACACCGCCGAAAATTGCGTCCTTTTCCTGCATCTGGCTGCTGAGCAGCGGAACGGAGCCCCATTGCTCGCGTTCATTCTCGGAAAGCGTGCGGTATTGGGAATTGATATCCATCGTGCGTGCTACATGAGCACAGGCACGCGGGCTGTGAAAAACTACTACAGCGCCGTCCATGTAGGCAACAGCGCGCCACACGCCCGGCATGCTGCAGCTGCAGCTTTTGCGTGCACTGTAAAAGCGTCTTGTTTTAATTGCCATATTCGGCCACCAGCTTTTCAAGCTCCTCAAAGCTCATCGGCGTAGGAATAGCCATGTTTTCATTATGCCAGATATCATGCGCCAGCTTGCGGTAAACACCGGCCTGAGCGCTTTCCGGTGCATATTGCAGCACTGTCTGGCGATTATTTTCCGCCTTATTGACGATAACGTCACGCGGAATAAAAGCAATCAGCTGAGTGTGCAGGCGTTTGGCAAACTCCTGCAGCAGCTGCTGCTCGTTAGGTGTATTACGGCCGTTGCCGATGATACCGCCAAGACGCACACCGCCACGCATAGCAAAGCGTTTAACGCCCTTGGCAATATTATTGGCAGCGTACAGGCTCATCAGCTCGCCGGAAGAAACAATATATATATCGGTTGCGTAGCCTTCGCGGATTGGCACAGCAAAGCCACCGCAAACTACGTCACCTAAAACGTCATACATAATCAGATCCTCGTCCGTCAGCACCTCCAGCGAACGCAGCTTTTCCAGCGCCACAATAATACCACGGCCCGCACAGCCTACGCCCGGTTCAGGACCGCCGGCCTCTACGCATTTAATGCCGTTATAGCCAGTATGGACAATATCCTCTGCCGCAACCTCATCATTATCGCGCACCATGTCCAGCACAGTCTGGCTGCAGATACGTCCCAGCAAAAGTCTGGTAGAATCATTTTTCGGATCGCAGCCGATCTGGCAAACCTTAAGACCATCCTCACTGAATGCAGCCGACAGATTTGATGTTGTTGTGGACTTGCCGATACCGCCCTTACCATAAATCGCAATTTTTTTCATTAGACATTGACCTCCATCCTATACTCAAAAACTTCTATTCAACTAGCAAGAAAATATGATATAATTTACTAGATAAAAAGAAGTGATATTACTTCTTTTAATATTAAACTATATACTAGTATTATAGTCAAGCTTATGAGGAACAATTATGATTAATAAAGACAAGCGAAAGTACTTTACTGCCGGCGAGCTGGCAGCAATTTTTAATATATCTAAGCAGTCATTGCTCTACTACGACAAGGTTAACCTGCTTTCACCGGATTTTGTCAGTGAAAATGGCTACCGCAATTATTCTATCCAGCAATTTCTGGATTTGGAGATAATCGTCAACCTGCGTGCGCTGGATATCAGCATTGCCAATATCAAAAAATATCTGGAGGACCGCAGCAAGGAGCATTTTCTGCAGCTGCTGCAGGAAAAAACAGCGGAATGTCAGGCAATAATCCACAACAATCAGGAAATCTGCGACACCATCGAACGCATCAAGGAGGATATGCACGTCAAGGAGCTTAATACATGTCGCCACCTGACGCTCAGCTGGCAAAATGACCGTCTGCTGCGTCTGACGCCGCTTGCGGAAAGTGATGACGGCAAAAGCCGTATTACCAAATTTGCCCGTCATGGTCAAAGACGCGCGCATCACAAGGGAGCACTGCCTAATCATGCAGGCTGGGTTTTAGACCAGGAGAGCTTTTTTAAAAAGCATGAATTTCAACGTTCACAGGCATATTTTTCCTGCGTCACCAGCGCCACCAAGCATAGACAGTCCATCAAAATGACGTTGCCTGCCGGTCTGTATCTGGAAATTATTTTTTCTGGTACCTTTTGCGAGAACGCTGAAAAATTATCCCAGCGCATCGAACGCTTTCTACAGACCAATGATTTGGAGCCTGTCGGCAATATTTATATCCTTCCTTTGGAAAATCATTGGTTCTCCTGCGACTGCGAGCAGTACGTCAACAAAATCTTTCTGAAGGTTGAGGATAAAGATACTTCCTCTCTGACGTAAAAATTCTCCCGCGTTATGCTTAAAACTACACCTTTACGTATAATGTCTAAGATAGCCTTTACTGAATCCGCTCCATGTGAGCGGACTTTTTGCATGCAAAAAACGCTAAAAACTTCAAAGCCTTTAGCGTTTTTGTTTACGTTTTACGTTCTTCAATTAAGTGCCTTCTACACAGCCTCACAGCTGCAGCTGACTCAAAAAGTTTAAGCTGTTCAACGGCTTATCTGTCTGAAAGAAGATAAACTTGAAGAGAATTTTTTCCAGCTCCATGAGCGCGCCGCCTCGCACACTAAAGGGCGCCGGCTGCTCATAATCGAGCTGCGCCAGCCACTGCCACAGCTCGCGTGTTTCTGCACCGCACGGCTCCAGCCCGTCACCATTATAGCTGCTTCTGCAGCTGCTGCAGATAAGCCCGCCCTGCAGCGGACTGAACCACGCATTCTCCTGTGCCGTCACAGCCTCACCGCAATGCACGCAATGCGTAAGCTGCGGTGCAAAGCCCGTAGCCGCCAGCAATTTTATAGCATAAGACAAAACAACCAGACGCGGATTGCGCTGCATCAGCGCCGCCAGGGCAGCGCCCAGCATTTCATAAAGCTCCGGCTGCGGCACTCTGTCCTCCGTCAGTACGGCAGTAAGCTCCGATGCTACCGCCGCATAAGCCATCTGCTGCATATCCATAGACTTGGGCATCTGCAAAAGCTCACAGCTGCGCAGCTTGTCTATCTTCTGACCCTGCTGAACCTCAATATGCAGATTGGCAAAGGGCTGCAGCAATCTGCCATGTATATTTTTTTCATAGCGGGCACCATAGGCGATAAAGCGCAGCTTGCCATGCTCCTTCGTAAAGCAGACCGCATATTTATCAGCCGTCTGCCAGTTTTTCACATGCAAAACAAGCGCATCATCTGCCAAAAGCTCCCTTTGCGACTCACTCATCCTGCTGTTCTTCTTTCTGTTCCTGCTCCTGCGGCAGCTTCGCAGCCAGCACGCGCACTACGCGGAAGCCCTCCGTGCGCAGCACCTTAAAGCTGTAGCCGGAAATTTCCACAGCATCGCCAATCTCAGGCTTGCGCCCCAGCAGACCGAACACATAACCGCCGATGGTATCCTCCTCAGGATCATCAAATACAATCGGCAGCTGCTCTGCCACATCGTCCAGCAGCACCATGCCGTCAAATTCAATCCTGCCATCGGGAAGCTGCAACACGTCCGGCGGCTCCTGCGCTTCATGCTCGTCCTGAATATCACCGACGATTTCCTCTACGAGGTCCTCCATCGTAATCAGGCCTGCAGTACCACCGTACTCATCTGCCACCAGTACCATCTGCACATGACGCTGCTGCATCAGACGCAGTGCCTTCGGCACAGGCATAGCCTCCGGAATAACGACAATCGGACGCATCAGGCGACGCAGGTCAAAGGTAGTCTGCCCCGGCTTAAGCTTCAGCAAATCACGCACATGCAGCGTACCCACAACCTGGTCCTTATCCTCCATGCAGAGCGGATAGCGTGTATGATGACTGCTGCGTACAACAGCCATATTTTCTGCCAGCGTATCATCCAAAAACAGGCATACCATATCCTGTCTTGGCACCATGACCTCGCGCGCCACACGGTCGGCAAAGTCAAAAACATTGCCGATCATGCTGCCCTCGACATGATCAATCTGGCCGTGGCGTTCGCTGGCACTCACCAGCTGGCGCAGCTCGTCCTCACTGCTGGCGCTGCCCTCCTTGTGCCAGGTGCCTGTTTGCAGGTAATGCCAGGCAAGCGGCAGTCTGTGCCAGAAATCAATCAGTTTCTGAAAAAAATTGATAAGTCCTCACTCCTTGTAGCCAAGCTGCTTCAAGGCTTTATCCTTGTTACGCCAGTCAGCCTTAACCTTAACCCATAAATCCAAAAAGACCTTGCAGTACAGCAGGTTTTCGATATCAGCACGCGCCTGCTGTCCAATTTTCTTCAGCAGGCTGCCCTTAGCGCCGATAACAATGCCCTTTTGCGATTCTCGCTCTACAAAAATTGTTGCTCTGATATAAACGTTTTCTTCGTCGCGCTCCTTGAATTCGTCCACCTCAACCGCTACGGAATGGGGAATTTCATCACGCGTCAGGCGCAATACCTTCTCACGGATCATTTCAGCGGCAATCACGCGCTCCGGCTGGTCGGTAATCATATCCTCCGGGAAGTACGCCGGTCCCTCCGGCAGATGCTTAGTGATTTCCTGCACCAGTCCGGAGAATTCGCTGTCATTCAATGCAGAAACAGGTACAATCGCCGCAAATTTATACAGCTTATTATAACCTTCCATAATCTGGAACAGCTTTTGCTTGTCTGCCAGCTTGTCAATTTTATTTACTACCAAAATTACCGGTGTTTTTACCTTCTGCAACAGGTTCAGGATATAATCCTCGCCTGCGCCGCGTTTTTCGGTTGCATCCACTACAAAGAGGACAACGTCAACCTCCTGCAGGGTGCTTTCTGCCGTACGCACCATGTATTCGCCCAGCTTATGCTGTGGCTTATGAATGCCCGGTGTATCAAGAAACATAATCTGTGCGTTATCAGTATTCATAATGCACATAATCTTATTGCGTGTAGTCTGCGGTCTGTCGGACATGATGGCGATTTTCTCACCAATCAGACTGTTTGTCAGAGTGGACTTGCCCACATTCGGACGTCCCACCATTGCCACAAAGCCAGCATAATGTTTAGCTTCTTCGTTGTTTACCTTCTTTATCTTAATCAGCTCCTGTTATCATAATTCAAAACCATACGGCAGCAACTCTTCTACCGTGGTAATTTTAAAGTCACCCTTCATATTTGCCAAAATCACGGTCTGGATACCAAACTCGCGCATTACCTGTCTGCAGGCACCGCATGGAGAAACGGGGCCGGAGGTATCTGCAACTACGCACAGCTCTGTCATCTCACGCTCACCGGCGCAGGCAGCATGGAAAATAGCGTTACGCTCGCCGCAGACACAAAGTCCGTAGGAAGCGTTTTCCACATTGCAGCCACCGTAGATTTTTCCGTTGGCACAGCGTACTGCCGCACCTACAGCAAAGTTGGAATAAGGAATGTAAGCATTCTTACGGGCAGCAACCGCTGCATCGTACAATTCGCGCCAAGCCGGGGATAATTCATTCAGTTTTACGTCTTTCATGGAAAGCACCTCCTATGTTTTTTACAGGTTAGTTATAAATAATTGTGCATTAAGCATCAATGAATGCCTGTGGGATGGTCAAAATATTCTTCTGAAAGGTTAATCGCACGCAGAGCTTCCTCCTCTTTCGCACGCATTTCAGCCTTATCCTCCTCCGTCATATGGTCATAGCCCAACAGATGGAACATACCATGCACTGCCAGATACGTCATTTCGCGCTCCAGGCCGTGCCCGTATTCCTCTGCCTGACGCAGTGCTGTTTCCGCCGAAATGATGATATCACCGAAAAGATGCTCCTCCGGTCCGCCAATCAGCTCCGGCTCATCTTCATCCTCGCAGTCCTCGTCCAGCGCAAAGCTCAAAACGTCGGTAGGTTTATCCATACCGCGATACTCACGGTTCAGCGCATGGATTTCCTCATCGTCGACAATAGTTACATCAACTTCGGACTCCTCCGGCAGCTCATTCAAGCGTGCTACTGCCTGCAAGCCCTCCTGCAGGCGCTCCAGCACCTGCGCGGAAAGCTCCAGCTTCTGCTGGTCATTTTCCAAATTAATTATCATGCTTGTTTTTCTCCGTTATATTTTTCTTTTTGTTTTTCAAAGCGTTCATAAGCCTTGATGATGGAACCCACGATTTCGTGGCGCACAACATCCTGCTCGCTGAACTTTATCACGCCGATTTCCGGAACATTTCCCAGAATACGCGCAGCGTCCTTCAGGCCGCTGTTCTTGCCGCCCGGCAAATCTATTTGCGTGATATCGCCGGTAATAACCATCTTACTGCCAAAGCCAAAGCGCGTCAGGAACATTTTCATCTGCTCCGGTGTAGTATTCTGCGCCTCGTCCAAAATGATGAAGGCGTCATTCAGCGTGCGTCCGCGCATATATGCCAGCGGTGCAACCTCAATCGTACCCTTGGTAAGATACTTTTGGAAGGTTTCCGTGCCCAGCATATCGTACAGGCCGTCATAAAGAGGACGCAGATACGGGTCTACCTTATCCTGCATATCACCCGGCAAAAAGCCCAGCTTTTCGCCTGCTTCTACCGCAGGACGCGTCAAGATAATGCGCTCCACCTCTTTTTTCTTCAGCGCCGCTACTGCCAGCGCCACTGCCAGGTAGGTTTTGCCTGTGCCTGCAGGTCCGATGCCCAAGGTTATATAGTTATGACGGATGGTTTCCACATACTGCCACTGTCCCAATGTTTTGGCCTTCACCTGACGGCCACGGTTGTTGACAATAATCGTATCAGCGTACATGCGATGCAGACTTTCCAAATTTCCTGCCTTCACCATATACATGCTGTAACGCACATCATGCGTTGTCAGCGGCAGTCCCTGACGGTACAAAAACAGAAGCTCCTGCAGCAGCTGTTCCAGCTGTGCCACCTCTTCGGCACGTCCGCTCATTGTAATCTGATTGCCGCGCGCGACGATTGTACAGTCAAAAGCACCACGGATTAAACGCAGAAATTCATCATTACGTCCGCAAATGCCAACCATTTCCTGCTGGTCAACAGTTTCGAGTATACCTTGTATTTTTTCTTCTTCACTAGCCAAGCAATTTCCTCCTACCTGTTTTAAAAGGGGTGTTAACGTTTTTCTATCGTAACCTTCTTAATGATTACAGGCTCCAACGGTTTATCATTGGAATCTGTTGCTGTTTTGCCGATTTTATAAACAACATCCATGCCCTTGCTTACCTTGCCGAAAACAGCGTGCTTACCGTCAAGCCATTTAGTTTCACGCAGGGTGATAAAGAACTGGCTGCCGCCGGTATTCGGGCCGCGGTTTGCCATGGAAATTACACCGGGGCCGTCATGTAGCAGCTTACTGCTGAACTCATCCTTAATAGTATAGCCGGGACCACCGGTACCGTTACCGGCAGGGTCACCGCCCTGAATCATAAAGTTATCGATTACGCGGTGAAAGGTAAGGCCGTTATAAAAGCCCTTTTCTGCCAGCGTAATAAAATTCTTCGACGTTTCCGGTGCATAATCTGTTGCCAGCTTCACCTCAAAATCGCCCATGCTCGTGTTGAAAACAGCCGTCGCAGGCTCTGCCTTCGGCGCCTGCTCCTGCTTTTCCTGACCGCAGGCTGTAAGTACCAGCGCGCACACCAGCATCAGGCAGATTATTAAAAATTTCTTCATGCTCTTTCCTCCCATAGAAAAGGATATAATTTCTCAAGTATATTATACAACTAACAAGCGCCGCATTTCAAGCGTTTGCCCAGCCAATCGCTCAGCAACGCGCCTGCCTGCTCACTGTACTGCGTAAAGCTGTGGTCGCCGCCTGCAAAGATATGCAGCTCTGCCGCCTCGCCAACGGCTGCGGCGTTGCGCTGCCCCTGCTCTGCCAGCACCACCTCATCCGCACTGCAGTGCAGCAAAAGTACAGGCAAAGGCTGCGCTTTTTGCAGCAATGCAGGCAAATCGTATTGGTCAAAGTCCGTCAGGAAATCCGGTGTCAAATCGCATTCGCCGCGTTCATCGTTAAAATGCAGGGTTTCGCCGCTGTCCAGACGACGATATTCGTCCTCCGTCATCACATAGCGGAAGGTAAAGCGCAGATTATTCGGCGTTGCCCACAGAATCAGGCCGGCGAGAGCTCCGTCCTGAGCCGCGGTAATGATGGAGGCAGCGCCACCCAAGCTGCGTCCCAAAAGAAACAGCTTACAGCCGGGCTGTCTGCGGCGTACCTCCGCCAGTACGGCGCGCAGCTCCTCTACCTGACGCGAAATTATCTGCGTACCCGTAAAGTTAAAGCGCACTACGGCAGCGTGTGCAGCAGCCTGCTGCGCCACTCCTGCAGCGCGCCCGCCGCTGTCGCGGCTGCCGCGGAAGCCATGCGCCATAACAAGTACAGCATTATTCTCACTCCGATTCGGTTCTACAACACACTCTATTTCCCCTAACGGTCCTTGAAATATAAAGGTATCCTTCAGCATCTTCACTCACTCTTTTCGTAAAATTTTAACGCATTACCTGAAGCATTCAGCGACTCGCTGCATAACGCATTTTTTAACGTATCACCTTAAGCTTCTAAGCTCACGTTCAACCCTAAGTCTTTTTCACGCGTAGCACTTAAGCGTTTTTATTGTCAGACATTCTATACAGGCACACGCCCATGCGCCCTGTTTTGCCCTGCTCCGCGCGGTAGGAACAGAACATTTCGTGGTTATGCTCTGTGCAGACGCCGGCAGTAAGGATATTTTCCGCCTTTAATCCTGCGTCCAGCAGTACCTCGCGGTTATAACCCCACAAATCCAGCAGATACTTGCCCGGCTTTTCTGCTCGTGGCGCAAAGAACTGCTCGTAGCCTGCAGCCTTACTGCGCACAAAGTCGTCCACCTCATAGCAGCATTGGCCGATAGAAGGACCAATCGCCGCAACGATATCTGCGGGACGGGAGCCGAAGGATTGCTGCATAGCTTCTACAGTATTGCGCCCAATCTGTGCTACCGTACCGCGCCAGCCTGCGTGTGCCACAGCGCACACGCCTTGGCGCTCGTCGGCGAAAAGCAGCGGCACGCAGTCTGCAAAAAATAGCAGCAGCGGTACGTTTGCCAAATTCGTAACCAAAGCATCCGTATCCTTAATCGTATCAGCAAGCGTAGTAGCACCGGCGCCAACCAAGGCTTCATCTACAACAGCAACATTGCTGCCATGCACCTGCTCGCAGGTAGTAAATTTTGATGCGTCCAAACCTAGAGCCTGCGCAAACAGGCGACGGTTCTGCAGCACCAGTTCCACCTCATCACCCACATGCAAAGCCAGGTTCAAAGTACCCGGTACCATGTCGCTTTCTCCATGCAGACGACAGCTGCAGGCATTACCGAAGCCCGCCTGCATCAAACGAGGGAACATTCCCCACCAGATATTATTTTTTTGCGTAATGATAAAATCCTGCATCAAAACCGCTCCTTTTATCTCTAATACCAAAAGAGACGGCTAATGCCGTCTCCCTTTGCAAGTGCCTGCGGCACCCTTTTGCTATTTACTTTTGATATGCTGGCACACCTTCCGGTATATCCAGCACTACGGTGATAATCACCGTGCTGTCGGTAGCCTTGGCTGCTGTGTCCATAAACACAACCTTGGCACCATTATCCAGATAATAATTAACCTCTTTCACAGCTCCGTTATTGTTATTGGAAAACGTAAAGAGTCTTTCCTTAGCCAGTGCCGAGCCGCTGAAGCCGGCCACCAGCATAAGAGCCGTTAAAGTAAGCAGTAAATACTTCTTCATATTTTGCACCTCTATTTTGCGTCTTTAGATTTCTGCATGATGCGTTCCAGCTCCTGCATAAAATTACGCACATCGGCAAACTGACGATATACGGAAGCAAAGCGTACATAAGCAATCTGATCCGTCTGCTCCAGATACTTCATAACCAGCTCACCAATCTGGGCGCTGGGAATTTCCGCATCCGCACTCATCCGCAGCTCTCGCTCGATGCTGTCGGCAATCTCTTTAATCTTTTCATAAGGAACTGGGCGTTTTTCGCAAGCCTTCAAAAGACCTGCCAGCAGCTTTTTACCGTCAAAAAGCTCGCGACGACCATCCTTCTTGCTGACAACAAGCGGTGTTTCCTCATATTTTTCATATGTAGTAAAGCGTTTGCCGCAATTAGGGCATTCTCGTCTGCGACGGATAGAACAGCCTTCCTCTACAGCACGGCTGTCGATAACACGGCTGTCTCGGTAGGAGCAAAACGGGCACTTCATATTACTGCCTTCCTTTCAATCAGTGACGCAGCCATGGCGGAATTTCATTCGGATCGGAGAAATTCTTGATAACACCGCTACTGTTGCGGTTGATAGATGCTGGACCGCCAACTGCATTTTTGGTAACAGGAGATTTCTTCTCAAAGCCTGTTGCGATAACCGTAACACGGATTTCGTCATTAAGGCTTTCATCAATAACAGCACCGAAGATAACCACTGCATTGGGATCTGCTGCTTCATTGACAATATTGGCAGCTTCGTTAACGTCAAACAGGGACAGCTCCTTGCCGCCGATAACGTTAATCAGTACGCCGCGAGCACCATCGATAGATGCTTCCAGCAGCGGGCTCTTGATAGCAGCTTCGGCTGCAGCCTTGCCGCCGCCTTCGCCCTTAGCGGTACCAACGCCCATCAGAGCGCTGCCTGCATTGGACATAACAGTCTTGACATCGGCGAAGTCAACGTTAATCAGACCGGGAACAGCAATCAGGTTGGAAATGCCCTGAACGCCCTGACGCAATACGTCATCGGCCTTTTTAAATGCTTCCAGCATGGAAGTACGTTTTTCGATAATCTGCAGCAAACGGTCGTTAGGAATAGTTACCAGGGTATCAACCTTTTCCTTCAGGTTGACAATGCCTGCCTCAGCCTGCTTCATGCGGCGAGGACCTTCAAAGCCAAAGGGTTTGGTTACAACGCCGACAGTCAGCGCACCGATTTCTTTGGCACATTCCGCAACAACGTGCGCAGCACCGGTACCGGTACCACCGCCCATACCTGCGGTAACAAATACCATATCTGCACCCTTCAGGGATTCCAGAATCTGGTCACGGGATTCTTCGGCAGCTTTTTCGCCGATTTCAGGGTTTGCGCCTGCACCCAGACCTTTAGTCAGCTTTTCGCCGATTTGGATGCGTTTTTCTGCCTTGGAAAGCATCAGGCACTGCTTATCGCAGTTCACTGCAATAAATTCTACGCCGCTTACGCCGGCGTCGATCATACGGTTTACGGCGTTATTGCCGCCACCGCCTACACCAATTACTTTAATATTGGCCAACGGTTCAAAGGTTGTCTCTACGTCATCAAACATATTCTACGTCCCCCTTAGCTTTGGGTAGCTTATTTATAAAAAAATCATTTTTATATTGTTCAACATGAAAGTGCTATTTTCCTGCTTATTAATGAATTTTTTTCTTCATCTTCCGACAGGACACTTATTTGCCCATATAAAGGCGACGGATAATTCCCAGATTCTGGAAAATACGCATACCGAAAATCAGTACCGCTACCAGATATAAATCGATACCGATCAGATTACCTGCATAGCACAAAAAGGCAGTCAGGATACCGTTGATAAAGAATCCGGAAATGAAAACCTGAGTATCATAATTGCCTTCGAGTGAAGCACGTACACCGCCCAGTACTGCATCCATACCGGCCATAACGGCTACGGCAAGCAGACGTGCGTATTCGGGCGGCACTCTGAAAGGACAGTAAACACCGAGTATAAGACCAAGCAAAAGGCCGGCAAATGCAAATCCAATCATTTCGCTGCCTCCTTGCTTTCCACTGTCTTAGCGTATTCAAAGCTACGCGGTGCTTTAAGCGCCGGAATATGCAGCTTTTCAACAGTCTTGATTTTTACCTGAATGCCCCAGAACTCAAAGGTTTCTACAACACCGCCACGCAGACGCAGGGCACTGCTCAGAGTTTTAGGAGCGCCTATAGCCTTTATAACATAAGGCGGAGCGCTGCGGACATTGTTTACCGAAATAGTAGGTCCGGCACAACGAATCTCGCTCATAGCTACAATGCGCTGATCGTTGACAGAAATTGCTTCCGCACCGGCAGCACGCAGCTCGTTGAGTACACGCAGCAAATCTTCATCATGAATAATGTACAAATTAGGATTTTCGCCGGACTTTTTGGCAATATTGCTGTCATCCAGCAAAATCTCAATGCCTTCGCCCTCTACGTCAGTCGTGCCTGCCATCAGCTTCATACGGTCATCAGCAGGATCCTTGGCAGCACCTGCTCGCAAGGTTTCCAGCTCCGTCAGCAGCTGCTTGTTCTCGGCTTCCATAATCTTCAGGCGTTCCGACAAATCCTCTACGCGGTCCATACGCACATTGCGTTGAAGCTCTGTAGTTTTATACTGTACCGAAAGCATAAATCCCAACACCATGAATACCACGGCAATCAACAGCTTGCCCTTTAAATCCATAGTAAAAATTTCTTTCATTATCTCACCCTCACTGTGACATCAGCTGCAACAGCTTTGCAGCTGTAACAAGTTAACAGCAATTTATTTTGGCAAAAGCTTGATATATGGCTTACCGAAGGTCAAATCAATATATTCAGCCTTAATGTTTTTATCTTTAATCTCGTTGAACACAGTCATAAACACAGAAGCCTTCTGTGATACCTCCTGCACCCTGCCCAGACGCACCGGAAAGCTGCCGCTCAGCTGCAGCTTGACATCCTGCTTATCATCAACGGCAATTTCACCGATACGCTGCAGTGCCTCCGGCGTCAGCTGCTGCAAAAATTGCAGAATCTGCAGCACACCCGTATTGGCAACCTTATCGCCCAGATAAAGATTACCGCATTTTATGCCGGCCAGCACAGGAGCCTTAGCATCCGGAATAGTAGTCGTCACACTAAGAACAACGCCGTTATAATCCACCTTCAGATAGCTGTGATAGGAATTGGCAACATAAAGCGCCGGCTGCCGTTCCTCTACGCTCACCTGCAAGGTTGCCGGAAAGCGGTAAGCCACCTCTGCATTCTTAAAGCGGACATCATGCAGCAAAGCCTCACGCAGACGGCCGGAGCTGGCATTGAAAAGATTCAACGGGCCTTGCCCGCAGCCTGCAAGCGAGATAACCTCTGCCTCCGTCAGCTGACTGCTTCCGTGAATGCTGACATTGCCAAAGGCAAATGCAGGATTATGCACATAGCGCCAGGCATATGTACATGTTACAGCAAGTACAGCCGTAGATACCAATAGGCGCACCAGGTGCCAGAATTTCCGGCGTCTGCGTCTGCGCAGTTGTTCGCGTATAGTCTGCGATGAATCCATGCTGCACCTCCTTTGGCTCCTAGTAAAACTTTTTTATTTAGCGCTCAGTAAAATTTTCTCGCACAGCTCCGGGAAGCTGATGCCAACAGCAGCAGCAGCCTTCGGAACCAGGCTGGTTGCCGTCATGCCGGGAACAGTATTTGCTTCAAGTACATAAGCAACACCATCCTCATCTCCCAGCATAGCATCTACACGCGCTACACCGGAAAGTCCCAGCAGCTTGTAGGTTTCTACGGCAATTTTTTGGATATAGGCAGTAGTTTTCTCATCAAACGGTGCCGGGCAGTGGTAATCCGTAGCACCCTTGGTGTATTTGGAATGGAAGTCATAGGCTCCGGAATGCGGTGCAATCCAGATAACCGGCAACGGCTTAGGCTCGCCGTTCTCTTCCATAATAGAAATCGTCAGCTCCTTGCCCTTGATGCACTTTTCTGCCAGCACATTTTCGGAATACTTGAAGGCTTCCTCCAGTGCAGGCACAACCTCTTGTGCAGTCTTGGGAATTACCACGCCGATGCTGGAGCCCTGAGTTGCTGCCTTAATAACTACAGGCAGACCGAACTCGGAAATAATTTTTTCTGCCAGCGTCTGCAAATCACCTGCATCACGCTTGTTGATAATCATGCAGGGTGCGGTAGGAATGCCTGCAGACTGCAGATAACGCTTCGTAGCGGATTTATCCATAGAAACAGCACTTGCCAGTACGCCGCAGCCGGTATAAGGAATACCTGCTGCCTCCAGAATACTCTGCAAACGGCCATCCTCACCGTACATACCATGAACGGCGTTAAATACTACCTTAGCGTTCATATCACGCAGCTCGTTAATCAGATTAGACGGATTCAGCTCTACTTCCTTAGCATTATAGCCCTTTTCGCGCAGTGCGTTGGCAATAGCGCCGCCGGTAACACGCGAAATCTCGGCCTCAGAGGAAGGCCCGCCTAAAACAACAGCAACAACATCCTGCTTATTAATCTGCATTTCTTTCCAACTCCCTAACCAATTCTTCTCCAATTTTAAACACATCACCGGCACCGATGGTCATCACCAGATCGCCGGGACGTACAACGCGCTCCAGGTATTCCTCAGCCTTGGTCAGCTTGCCGATATACAGCACCTCCTGACCGGTCGCTGCTTTGATACCCTCCGCCAGATGCATGCTGCTCACGCCGGGAATTGCTTCCTCGCTGGCTGCATAAATGTCAGTCAGAATCAGCTCATCGCAATCCTTAAAGCATTCGCAGAACTCAGAGAACAGCAGCTTGGTACGGGTGTAGCGATGCGGCTGGAATACACACAACAGACGCTCAGGCTTCGTCTGTCTGGCAGCCTTCAGCGTTACGCCGATTTCTGTCGGATGATGCGCATAATCATCAACAACCCAGACACCATTGACTTTACCCTTGGTTTCAAAACGACGTTTGGCACCGCCGAACTTTTTCAGGGATGCAAGAATTTTGTCGGTAGCAATGCCCATCTCATGTGCAGCAGCAAACGCGCCCATAGAATTCAGCACATTATGTCTGCCGGGAACAATCAGATGAACCTCTGTCACAAATTCTCCCTTGTAGTACAGCTTGTAGCTGGTGCCGTCAACACCGTAGGAAATATCACGAGCAATGTAGTCAGAACCCTCGCCTTCTACGCCGTAGGTAATTACCTCTTTATCGGTTTCGGCAGCCAGACGGCGTACCTTGGCATTATCAAAGCAAAGGACTGCCTTGCCGCCTTCCTTGATGTTGCCTACAAACTGTTTAAAAGCCTGATATATATTTTCTTCTGTACCGTAATGGTCCAGATGATCATCTTCAATATTAGTTACTACAGCAAGATACGGATACAGCTTGAGGAAGGAGCCGTCGCTTTCATCCGCCTCCGCTACCACAAAGCGACCTGCGCCGTTGCGCGCATTACCGCCAAGGCTGCTTACCTCGCCGCCGATGATAACAGTCGGGTCAATACCGCTTTCTGCCGCAATGCAGGAAATCATCGCACTGGTAGTAGTTTTGCCGTGAGCGCCTGCAACAGCTACGCCGTCGGCAGCATTCATCACTGCAGCCAGCACATCGCTGCGGTGCAGCACGGGAATACCGCGCTTTCTGGCCTCCATCAGCTCCGGATTGTTGGGATGAATCGCTGTAGAAATAACTACAGCCTCGGCATCCTCCACCTGGCTGGCAGCATGGCCCATATAAACCGTAGCGCCTTCTTCCGCCAGATGTGCCGACATATGACCGGCATTTAAATCGGAACCGCTTACATCATAGCCGCGCTTAATCAATACATAAGCAATCGCGCTCATGCCGGCGCCGCCGATACCGATAAAATGTATATTATGCAGGTTTGCTAATTTGTTTTCAGCCACTCGAGGCCCTCCCTTATTGTTTAGTCAAGGCCACAGCCTCTTTGGCTATAACCTCTGCAGCCTGCGGTCTGCCAAGCTTTTGGGCCGCCGCATGCATCTGCTGCAATTCCTCTTCATGTACTAGTAAATGCTCGATAAACTCCAACACGGTGTCGCCCATCAGGTCCTTATCAAGAATAACCTTGGCAGCACCCTGAGCCTCTACCGCTCTGGCATTAAACTCCTGGTGATTTGCCGTAGCATACGGATATGGTACCAGAAGCGACGGCACTCCCTTAGCCATCAGCTCTGCCAAGCCGATTGCACCGGCACGGAATACTGCCAGATCGGCCGCAGCCAACGCTACCGGCATATTATGCAGATAAGGCTTGATAATAATGTTATCTGCCACACCGCCGCGCTTTTTGATTTCCGCCATATATGCGTCATAATTCACGTCACCGGTCGCATGCAGCACCTGTACCTCGGCTCTGCCGGAAAGCGCCAGCTCTGCCTCCAGCATAGCGTTGTTAATGGTGCGCGCACCACGGCTGCCGCCGGAAACGAGAATCGTTTTCTTCGCCGGGTCCAGCCCCAGCTCCTTAACAGCTTCCTCACGCGTATGCTGCAGAATTTCACTGCGGATAGGATTGCCGGTATATTCCAGCTCTGCCTTGCCGTGAAAATATTTGCCGCCCTCTTTATAACCTAAAAATACTTTACGCACATAACGTGACAAAATTTTATTGGTTACACCGGGCATAGCGTTCTGCTCCTGAATGCAGCAGGGAATTCCATTTAACGCTGCCATGAAAACAATCGGGCCGCAGACATAACCGCCGGTACCGATTACCAGGTCCGGTTTTTCGTTACTGATAATCTTGTAGGCATCATATAAGCCGGCAAAAAGCTTTGCCGCGCTGCGCAGGGTATCCAGGCTCAGGCTGCGCTTAAAGCCTGCTACCTCAATGAACTGCAGCTTGTAGCCGTAGCGGGGAATGATATCCTTTTCCAAGCCCTGCTGTGTGCCCACGAAGCTGATTTCCGCCTCAGGCTGCAGTTTTTTTATCTGATCCGCAATGGTCAGGGCCGGATAAATGTGTCCGCCCGTACCGCCGCCGGAAAGAATTACCTTCACTTAACGTTACCTCCCTCCAGCTCGTGTACCAGCTTTTTAAAATAATTTCCGCGTTCGGGATAATTCTTAAACATATCAAAGGATGAGCAGGCCGGCGAAAGCAACACTACCTGTGGCTTATGTGCCATCGAATGCGCCTTGCTCACTGCATCCTCAAAGCTGTCAGCCAGCACGATATTCTGCACGCCGCAGGCAACAGCTGCCTTGTTAAAGCGCTCCTTGGCAGCGCCCAGCAGAATCAGAGCATCAGTCTTTTCCTTAACAAGCTCCATCATCGGCTCCAGCGGCGTCAGCTTATCGTGGCCGCCTGCGAGCAGGATGATGTGACCATCCTTGAAGGCCTCCAGCGCTTTAATTGTAGAATCGGTGTTGGTAGCCTTGGAATCATTGTAATACGGTACGCCATCAATCGTAGCAACGTATTCAATGCGGTGCTCAATGCTGCGGAAGTTACGCAGCACATCAGCCATATCGCTGATGCTCACACCGGCGAAAAAGCCGCAGGCAATGGCTGCCAGCACGTTTTCTTCGTTGTGACCGCCGAACAGATGCAGCTCGCTGATATTGCAGACAGTTTCCTGCTTGCCGTCCCAGCTGATGATAAAATTCCCATCCTGCATATAGATGCCCTGCTGCAGTTTTTCCTTACGGCTGAAGTAACACAGGCGGCCTTTAGTTTCCGCACCCCAGGTACGCACAATAGGATCATCGTAATTAAGCACCGTAACCTGCACTTCGCCCTGCTGACGGAAAATGTTCTTCTTCGCCTCGCCGTAGGCCTCCATCGTATGATGGCGCTCCAGATGATCCGGAGTCAGGTTCAGCACTACTGCGATGTCAGGGCAGAAGCTGCTTACTTTTTCCAGCTGAAAGCTGGAAAGCTCGGCAGCGAGCCAACCATCCTGAGGTAGGCTCTCTACCTCCTTGGACAGTGCCAGGCCGATATTGCCACCTACTGCAGAAGGCTCCGGCAGACGTTTGAGCATCTCGCCCACAATAGTAGTGGTAGTGGTTTTGCCGTTAGTACCGGTGATAGCGGCAATGTGACCGCCATACAGCCTGTAGCCAAGCTCAACCTCGCTGATGACCTCCAGTCCGCGCTGCTCTGCGAGCAGCACATTTGCGTTATCGCAGGCGATACCCGGAGAAAGCACCAGCACACCTGCAATATCAAGCAGGCCTTCAAATGCAGCCTGACCGATGGCCAGCCCACCGCCAACGCTCTCTAAAAGCTGCAGCAGCTGCGGCTCTAAAGTACAGTCCATATCGTTATACAAATATACCTGCTGCTTTCTATCTGCCAGCACCTGCGCTGCGCCACGGCCGCTGATGCCTGCGCCGTAAACGATTACAGCATCCTTTTTAGTCATCAAGAAACACCCTCTATTCATAAACATACATAGGCTATAGCCCTTTCACCGCAAAATTTGCGACAAAACGGTTATAGCCGAAGATTTTTTATACAAATGCATTAAGCCACAGGCATAAGCCAATGACAGACAATACGCAGCTTACTGCTGTAAAAACACGCACAACCTTAACCTCAGGCCAGCCGCCCAGCTCAAAATGATGATGCAGCGGAGACATGCGGAAAATACGCTTACCGCCGCTAAAACGGAAGTAGGTAACCTGAATAATTACCGACAGCGCTTCCGCTACATAGATACCGCCGACAATAACCAGCAGCAGCTCTGTACGTGTCAAAAGCGCTAAAGCGGCAATAGCACCACCCAAAGCCAAGGAACCGGTATCACCCATAAATACCCTGGCAGGATGACGGTTAAACAGCAAAAAGCCCAGGCAGGCACCGGTCAGTCCCAAAGAAAAACCGCTCAGATCCAACATGCCCTGCATGTAAGCAATAAAAGCGAAAACCATGGTAACGGGCAGACTGACAAAGGAAACCAGTCCGTCCAGACCATCCGTCAGGTTTACGGCATTGGTTGTGCCAACCAAAAGCAGGAAGGCCAGCACATAATACCCCCAGCCTAAATCAATGACAGCATTGATGCCGGGAACCCACAGCTCCGTATTGCGGATATGAGTTTCGGCGAAATATACATAGGCACCGGCCAGAATGAACTGCAGTAAAAATTTCTGCTTGGCAGTCAGGCCCAGATTACGCTTCATTACAACCTTGATGTAATCATCTATAAAGCCTATGACCGCATGGCCTACTGTCAGCACCAGAGCAATAATTACATGGGGAGTAAAGTTGCCCCACAGCAAAGCAACCAGCAACGCTGCCAGCATCATAAGTCCGCCCATCGTCGGTGTGCCGCTTTTCGCCATATGGCTTGCCGGTCCGCACTCTCGGATAGACTGGCCGAACTTCAGCTTATGCAGATAAGGAATCAGCACCGGGCCGATTAAAGCACACACGATAAACGCAGTCACAGGAATTCCGATTAATTTTAACATCTACTAAAATCTCACTCTCTTAAGTTTACTTGAACAGCTCCAGCATTTTGTCAACCTGCATGGAATGGCTGCCCTTAAGCAGGATAATATCACCTGCGGAAGCCATCAGACGCAGAGCATCCGCTGCCTCCTGACGGTCAGCGCAATGCTTGCTCTTGCCGCCAAGCTCTGCAGCCTCATCCGCAATATAAGCAGCCTGCGGACCGTAGGTCAGTACAAAATCTACACCGTTTTCTACAGCCCAGCGGCCTACACGGCGATGCGCATCCTCACTGATATCTCCCAACTCCAGCATGTCTGCCAGCACAGCAATAGTGCGGGCCTTGCCATGCGCTGCCTTCTTGGCCTCCGCCAAGGTTTTCAGTGCCGCTTCCATAGAAGCAGGACTTGCATTATATGCGTCATTGATAAAGGTAATATCGCCGATATAAACGATTTCCTGACGGCTGCCTGTCAGACGGGCAGTTGCCAGCGCCTGCGCGCTTACTGCCATCGGCACGCCGTAGCAGAAGGCGCCGGCAATAGCGCTCAATGCGTTATAAACGTTATGCTCGCCAATCAGCTGCAGGCTTACATTGACAGCTTCACCGGTAGCCTTATGGGTACAGGTAAAGGTAGTACCTGCACCGGAGGTCACAATATCACTGCCGCGGAAGTCGCAGTTTTCGCCCAGGCCGAAGTAAACAACTTTTGCCTTGGTTTTGTCTGCTGCCGGCAGTACGTATTCGTTATCGCCGTTGAGCACAGCAAAGCCATCCTCCGGCAAATTAAGTACGATTTCGCTTTTGGCCTTGCCGATGTTTTCCATGCTGCCCAAAAGCTCCATGTGAGTTTCGCCCACGTTGGTAATCAGACCGCTGTCAGGCTCGGCAATGCGGCACAGCTCGGCAATCTGGCCCAAGCCGCGCATGCCCATCTCCACAACGGCAATATCGGTATCAGGCTTAATACTCAGCAAGGTTTTCGGCAGACCGATTTCATTATTGAAGTTGCCCTGAGTTTTGACAACGTTATATTTGCAGCTCAGGCAGGCAGCCAGCAAATCCTTAGTAGAGGTTTTGCCGTTGGAGCCTGTGATAGCAAAAACCTTCAGGCCCTGCTTACGCAGACGGTAGGCATGCGCAAGCTGCTGATAAGCAAGCAGCGTATCCTCTACCATGAACACAGCAACGCCCGCAGGCAGGCCGCTCACCTCATGGGATACGACAACGCCCGCAGCACCCAGCTCCACAGCCTTGGCGCAATAGTCATGGCCGTCAAAATTATCGCCCTTCAGCGCTACGAATAATTCTCCCGGCTTTACCGCACGGGAATCGGTGGTTACGCCGGTAAACTCAAAATCTGCACAAACAGCCTTAGTAGCTGCTAAAACTTCACTGGCCTTCAGCATTTTTTATCACTCCAGTATTCCATTACAACTTCTTTATCATCAAAGTGAATAGTTCTGTCCTTCAAAATCTGGTAATTTTCGTGGCCCTTGCCGGCAATCAGAATAACATCATTGTCAGCAGCCTCTGCCAAAGCATAGCAGATTGCCTCACGTCTGTCGCTCAGACGGGTAACGTGCTTGCCTGCAGGCACATTTTGCAGTGCCGTAAAGATTTCGTCGATAATCAGCTCCGGATCCTCGGTACGCGGATTATCGGAGGTAACAACGATATTGTCAGCCAGCTCCAGCGCCAGCGCACCCATCAGCGGACGCTTTTTGTTGTCACGGTCACCGCCGCAGCCGAACACAACCCACAGCTTACCGCGGGTAATGGAGCGCGCTGTTTTCAGCACGTTCTCCAAACCGTCGGGAGTATGTGCGTAGTCTACAATAACAGTATAAGGCTGTCCTGCCTCAACAAGCTGGAAACGTCCAGGGACGCCGTCAAAACCGTCGAGTACGGAGCCAATGATATCCTTGTCAATATTTTCAGCCAGCATTGCACCGATAACACCCATAACATTATACACGTTGAACTCGCCGGTAATCTTCAGCTCCAGGTCCATTTCGCCCACCGGAGTATGCAACAGCAGCTGCATATGCTTAGGTTCTACCGTAAAGCTCAGCGGATAGATGTCATTATCATGGCCTTCGCCGTAGGTCAGCACGTTGGCCTTGGTACGCTCGCGGATAATTGCGGAGCTCGGATCATCCATATTGAAGACAGCGTTTTTATTCGGCTTACTGCCGTCGGTCAGATGCTCAAAGAGCAGGCTCTTGGCATCGCGATAGTTTTCCATTGTTTTATGGAAGTCCAGGTGATCCTGGGTAATATTCGTCAGCACAGCGCAGTCATATTCAATGCCTGCCACACGCTTCAGCGCCAAAGCATGGCTGGAAACTTCCATTACGCAGTAGTCACAGCCGGCGCAGCACATAGCGTACAGTGTTTTCTGCAGGTCAACTACGTCCGGAGTAGTGTTATGAGATTCGGTAATCTCATCGTTAATCATAATATTGATAGTGCCGATCAGACCAACCTTATAGCCTGCCTTACGCAGAATCAGGCGAATAATATTCGTCGAGGTTGTTTTGCCGTTAGTACCGGTCACGCCGATCATTCTCAGCTTGCGTCCCGGATAATCATAAAAATACGGCGTTACCAGCTCCATAGCCTCACGCGTATCAGCAACCTTAATAAGAGTAACACCCTGCGGTACTTCAGCGGGAACGTCCTCCACCAGCGCAGCAACAGCGCCCTTCTCGGCAGCCATCGTCAAAAATTTATGTCCGTCTACAGTTGCACCCTTCAGGCAGATAAAAAGACTGCCGGCTACCACCGCACGGGAATCGGCAGTTACATCAGTAATAACTTTATCGGCACTGCCAATTACCTCAGCCTGCGGCAATAAGGCAAGGAGTGAAGCTAATTGCTTTTCCATTTATTAACCCCCCTGTTTTACGTTCTGCCCCTCAAGGAGCAAAGCCGTAAATTACTTCTAGTTTAATTATAGTATAGAATTTAAATTGAAACGGCAGCCAAAAGGCTGCCTCCCAAAAACCCATTCAAATTATATCACAATATAAACTGAATGGCTATGTTTATTTGTTATGAACAGCCAAAGAATTGCTGCTTCCGCCAGCCTTAACATAAATATTGCTGCGGGCAACACTCATACCCAAATACTGTTCGGCCAAACCGATAATACGGTCAGGACCCTTCAGCTGCTCAACCTCGATTTTCAGCTCGTTGTTTTTGGTGATAAGCTGAGCCTCCTGCTGTTGCAGGCTCACCAGCTCATTGCCATATTGCACCATAGCGTTACTGCGTAAAACAACAATAAAATAAGCTGCCATAATAAGTAAAAATGCTTTAAGAATTCTGTTGCGCAGCACTCTTCTCGGATCAGGTCTATGTACTTTTCTGCGGGCAGGCTGCTGAACCTCATATTGCTCGGCAGGCTGCTCCTGCCAAGCATAATTATCGTATTTTCTGGCAAGCATCAAAATCACCCTTCATCAAAACATCAAAATTTATCTATGTGCATTTGTCAAATCTTAATTGCATAACGCAGGCGCGCACTGCGGCTGCGCGGATTTTCTTCCACCTCTGCCTTGGATGGAACAATATTGCCTGTTTTGCGCAGCAAAGGCTTTTTACCGCATACGCACACCGGCAGCTGCGGCGGGCAAGTGCAGCCCTTGGCAAGCTTGGCAAAGGTCTGCTTAATAATTCTGTCCTCCAGCGAATGGAAGGTAATGACACCGATACGGCCGCCGCTCTTTAAGCGGTTCACGGCTCTTTCCATAGTATCTGCCAAAATTCCCAGCTCGTTGTTTACCTCTATGCGGATAGCCTGAAAGGTACGCTTCGCCGGATGCGGACCGTCAAGTCTTGCTCCCTTGGGAATAGCCTTCTTGATGACATCCACCAGCTCAAAGGTAGTAGTCAACGGCTTTTCTTTGCGCGCCGCCACAATAAACTGTGCGATACGCTTCGCCCAACGTTCCTCACCGTAACGGTGAATGATATCCGCCAGCTCTTCTTCCTTATAGTGGTTTACAATGTACTCTGCATCCAGACTTGCTTCTTTATTCATGCGCATATCCAAAGGTCCGTCATGCATATACGAAAAACCACGCTCCGGTGTATCCAGCTGATAGCTCGAAACACCAAGATCAAAAAAGATACCGTCAATTTCATCGATTCCCATAGAATCCAATACCTGGGAAAAATTTTCAAAATTGGACTTGGCAACTGCGGTTTTGCAGGTAAATTTGTTCAGCAAGCGTTCGGAACCGGCAGCAATAGCATCATCATCCTGATCAATGCCAATCAAAAGACCGCCTGCCTCCAGCTGTGCGGCAAACGCACTGCTATGACCTGCACCGCCCATAGTGCAGTCCACGTAAATACCATTTTTATCTGTTATCAGAAAGTCCACGCTCTCAGCGAGCAGAATACTTGTATGCTTAAATTCCATAGCCAACACCAATCTTATATTCCTAAGTCAGCAAGCTGCTCTGCAAGCTCGCTCACATCCTCGGCATTTTCTTCGTTATATTCGTTCCAACGGCCTGCATCCCAAATTTCGGCTCTGCTGCCTACGCCCACAATCACAGCATCCTTTTCCAGACCGGCATGACGACGCAGGTTTGCCGGCAAAAGCACTCTGCCCTGCTTGTCACATTCGCCCTCGCAGGCACCGCCAAAGAGAAAACGTGTAAAATCACGCGCTGTTTTGCGGCTCATCGGCAAGGCTGCCAGCTTCTGTTCCAACTGATGCCATTGCTCCATATCGTAAACAAAAAGACAGCCGTCCAGACCTTTGGTAATTATAAACTTACTGCCCAAACTTTCACGCAGCTTAGCAGGCATAGCAAGACGACCTTTTGCATCCAGAGTGTGTTCGTATTCACCTAAAAGCATTTTGTCGCCCCCTTTTTACCCACATTGCACCACTTTTCTCCATTATATCGTTTATTAGCCGTAAACGCAAGTATTTCACGGCTTAATGTGAAAAAATAATCAAAAAAACGTGAACTCTGTCAAGCTTATTTCGCAAAAAATTTTCAGTAATAAATTTGGCTTTTAGAAGCACAGATGATATAATGAATGAGTACGGATTTCGTGTACAATTTTTATAAAAAGGAGACTTATACAATGGTTACTAAAGATACCGGCATTATTGAAGCCGTTCAAAACCATCCTGAAATCATGGAGGTTTTCGCTGAATATGGTCTGGGCTGCATCGGCTGCATGGCTGCTCATTTCGAAACCATCGGTCAAGGCGCTGGCGCTCACGGCATTGATGTTGATGCTCTTATCGAAGATATCAATAAAGTTATTGCCGAAGCAGAAGCAAACAAATAAAATAGCGAAGCGGGATAAATACTGCACCGGCATATTTTCACCGCATAGAAAAAATGAGGGAGCTATCTCCAGCACAAGTGGGGACGGTTCCCTGTTTTCATAAGGAGGTCTCTGTTATGTTCAAAACTCGTAAGGTTGTAATCGTCGGCGCAGGTCACGTCGGCTCTCACGTTGCTTTAGCGCTCATCCAATCCGGTGAAGCAGATGATATTGTACTTATTGATATTCTTAAGGAAAAAGCTGCAGCACAGGCACTGGATTTGGACGACTGTGTCAGCGGTGCTCTTTGCGGTCACGACGCAAAAATCCGCGCCGGTGAATACAGTGAGCTCAATGACGCAGATATTCTGGTAATGGCCTTCGGCCGCAGCCGTCGTCCCGGCGAAACTCGTCTGGATATGTTTGATGATTCCATCAAGATGGCTAACGAAGTTATCAGCCACCTGAAACAGGTTGACTTCAATGGAATTATGATCAGCATTTCCAATCCTGCAGATATTATCTGCGAGCATATCCGCCGTCAGATGCAGTGGGATTCGCATCGCTGCTTCTGCACCGGCACCAGCCTGGAAAGCTACCGCCTGCTGCGCGTACTCAGCGCCGCTACCGGCTACAGCCGTAAATCTATCCAAGCCTTCTGCATGGGTGAGCACGGTAATTCCAGCTTCGTTGTCTGGTCCCGCATCCGCATCGGCAGCAAGAGCTTTGCCCAGCTGCGCAGCGAACGTCCGGAGCTGGCTGCCCTCAGTCTGGATGATTTGCAGCTGCAGGTTAAAAGAGCCGGTGATATCGAGGTTGACGGCAAAGGCTGCACAGAATTCGGTATTGCCAATGCTGCCTGCATGCTGATTAAGGCTATCTTCCATGATCAGAAGCTCATCTGGCCCTGCTCCACCGCTCTCAACGGCGAATACGGTCAGAAGAACGTTGCTGCCGGCGTACCCTGTGTCATCGGCAAGAACGGTATCGAAGAGATTCTTGAACTGAAGCTGACGGAAGAAGAAGAAGCTAAGTTCGCTGCTTCCTGCGACATTCTGCGTGGCTTTTTGGACAGAGCAGGCAGCTTGTAAAGATAAGCTTGCAATGCTTATAAGAATGTAAAACGTTAATTACAAAAAACGTCGTAAGCAATGATCAGCACTCATAAGCTCACGACGTTTTTTTATACACATTATAAAACTACAAACTCACAGCCTCAATAAGCATCCAATCCGTTGCGTGCACCACCGACAACACGCACATTGCTAACATTAAAAGCAGCTTTAATCACAGGCAGATACTTGCCGATTAGCTCCGTGCGCACTCTTTCATCGCCGGCAACCAGCAGCAACGCATCGTCGCCCAGGTTAATATTCAGCAGCGGGCTAATCAGACGCTCAAACGCAGGCGCAGACATAGCCTTCTTCAAAGCCGTCAGTCCGGGTACAAGCTGCGGTTTTTCCTTAGCCATGCGCACCTCCAGCGCTTCAAAAGGAACCTCGAACAGCTTATCATTGGCTGCCCCGACAAAGCTTTCATTAAGAGAACCGCTTACACCAACAAAATCTTCTGCCATAAGAAAAACCTCCTTCATAACATATACACATAGGGAGACATAGCCTCCGCTCAAAATAAAAACTCCTGCTAATATGAATTTATCACGATTCGGACTCTTTGTCAAAAAATACATAGTGAAAATTTCAGCAATATTTCAATAACGCTTAACAAAAAATGCTTCTCGGCAAGCGGTTTTTACAACTGTAATCAAACCGGCTGAAAGCACTATTACAGACATACAAAAACTGACGAAGCAAAATTTGCCTCGTCAGTTTTATTTTTAGGTAATATTTAATTCAACGTCTGCTAAACGAAGTAATTATTTCACCATAGCAGCAACGATATCAAAAGCAGCAGCAAGTGCTTCATCAACCTTAGCTACGTCCTTAGCACCGGCTTGTGCCATATCAGGACGACCGCCGCCGCCACCGCCGCACAGCTTAGCAACAGCCTTAACGATGTTGCCCGCATGTACGCCTTTAGCAACTGCATCTTTAGTAGCCATGGTCAGAATGCTTACCTTCTCGCCCATAACAGCAGCCAGCACAACAACGCCGCCCACCTTATCACGCATCTGGTCACCCAGATTACGCAGAGCGTCAACGCTGTCAGCATTAACCTTCTGTACCAGAACAGGAACGCCGTTAGCATCCTTAATCTGATCAGCAACATTGCTTACCTGCGCCTTAGCGATTTCTGCAGCCAGCTCTTCAGACTTCTTCTGTGCTGCCTTCAGCTCGCATTGCAGAGTCTCCAGACGAGTCGGAACGTCGCAGGAGCGGCATTTCAGCTCAGCAGCCAGACCGTTTACCATTTCCTCGGTAGCATTCACATGAGCCACAGCACCATGACCGGTAACAGCCTCAATACGGCGCACGCCTGCACCGCTGGAGCCTTCGCTCACGATTTTGAACATACCTATTTGTGCGGTATTGCTTACATGGCTGCCGCCGCAGAACTCCATGGAGAAGTCCGGAACGGTAACAACGCGAACGATGTTGCCGTATTTTTCGCCGAAGAGAGCGGTAGCACCCTTCTTCTTAGCTTCCTCAATCGGCAGCTCTTCAATATTAACAGCCTTGCCAGCCAGAACCTGCTCGTTGACAATAGCCTCAACCTTCTTCAGCTCCTCAGCAGTAACCTGAGAGAAGTGGGAGAAGTCAAAACGCAGACGGTCCGGACCGACATAGCTGCCGGCCTGGTTAACATGGGCACCCAGAACCTGTTTCAGAGCAGCATGCAGCAGATGGGTTGCGGTATGGTTACGAGCGATATCCATCTTGCGTGCCTTGTCTACAGCAAAGGTAACAGCGTCACCTACAGCAACAGTGCCTTCGGTTACGGAACCGATCATAATAACAGCGCCGTCAGGCAGCTTTTTGGTAACATTTACAGCGATAACGCCGGTCGAAGCGGTAATAGTACCGATATCGCCCAGCTGGCCGCCGCCCTCAGCATGGAAAGCGGTAACGTCGCAGATAACAGCAACATCAGTGCCGTCAGCAGCGTTTTCAATCGGCTGTGCGTCATGCGCAGGATACATTTTTACAATCTTAGCTTCGGTTGCAGCTTCGTCAACCTTCAGTTCAGCAACATTGATGCCGCTGGTGTTATAAACAACCGGACGGCCCTCTTTATCGTTGCGTGCTTCACGCGCCATTTTACGCTGAACCTCCAGAGCAGCGTCGAAGCCTTCTTTATCCATAGTCATGCCGGCTTCTTCCAGAATTTCTTCAGTCAGTTCCCAGGGGAAGCCAAAGGTATCGTTCAGCTTGAAAGCAGTTGCACCGTCGAGCACGGTTTTGTTTTCAGCCTTCAGCTTTTCAATCTCCTCGTTCAGCAGCTCGCAGCCCTGTTTCAGAGTGCGCAGGAAGCTGGTTTCTTCCATTTCCACAACCTTTTTGATGAAGTCAGCCTTCTCTACCAGGTTGGGGTAAGCGTGACCGAACATGCCGATAACAACGTCAACAGCACCGGTCAGGAACATCTCGTTGATACCCAGCAGACGAGCGTGACGGATAGCACGGCGCAGGATACGGCGCAGTACATAGCCACGGCCTTCGTTGGACGGAAGAATACCATCACCGATCATAAAGGTCATGCTGCGTACATGGTCAGCGATAACCTTCAGGGAAACGTCGGTAGCCTTGTCCTTGCCATATTCAACATTAGCAATCTTAGCTGCATATTCAATAATCGGGAAAATCAGATCAGTTTCAAAGTTGGACGGCTTGCCTTGAACAACACTTGCCAAACGCTCTAAGCCGGCGCCGGTATCAATGTTCTTGTTTTTCAGCGGTGGATAGGTGCCATCAGGCATCTGGTTGAACTGGGTAAATACCAGGTTCCAGATTTCCAGGAAACGATCGCAGTCACAGCCGGGGCCGCAGGTCGGTTTGCCGCAGCCGCGTTCAGGACCGAGGTCGATGTGGATTTCGGAGTCAGGACCGCACGGACCGCTGCCAATTTCCCACCAGTTATCAGCCAGGCGTACAATGTGGTCTTCAGGAACACCTACAACATTGTGCCAGATATCAAAAGCTTCATCATCCTCAGTGTGGATGGTGATGTACAGCTTATCGCCAGGCAGGCCAAGTTCCTTGGTCAGGAACTCCCAGCTCCAGGGGATAACTTCTTTTTTGAAGTAATCGCCAAAGGAGAAGTTGCCCAGCATTTCAAAATAGGTATGGTGGCGCGCAGTGCGGCCAACGTTTTCAATATCACCGGTACGCACGCATTTTTGGCAGGTGGTGATACGAGTAGCAGGCGGTTTCATTTTGCCGGTGAAAAACGGCTTGAACGGTGCCATGCCTGCACCGATAATCAGCAGAGTCGGGTCATCCTGAGGAATCAGGGAAGCACTCGGAAGCATAAGATGGCCTCTATCTTGGAAAAATTTCAAAAACTTTTCGCGGATTTCGTTACCAGTCATGTATTTCATAGTAGTTCATTCGCTCCTTCGAAAAATAATACTGCATTACTGCGGAAATTACCGCAGCAGACAAAGATTGCATATAAAAAAATTATATAATTTTTGCCTGTGAATGTCAATAAGCGCAAAGCTCCGCAAGTGTATACATAGCATAAAAAACGGAGCAATTATCTGCCCGAAAGGCAATCTAACTGCTCCGTCTGCTTAAATTTAATTTTTAAGCTTAATCCTGTTCATCCAGCTCATAAAGGCGCTTATAAATGCCGCCAAGGGCCATTAGTTCTTTGTGTGTGCCGATTTCCGCAATTTCACCGTTATGCAGCACCACAATTCTGTCAGCGTTGATAATCGTAGACAGACGATGTGCGATAATCAGCGTAGTGCGGCTTTCAGCCAGCTTATCCAGGGACTTCTGAATCTGCTTTTCCGTTTTGGTATCAAGCGCACTCGTCGCTTCGTCAAAAACCATTACCGGCGGATTTTTCAGGAAGGCACGGGCAATAGCAATACGCTGCTTTTGCCCGCCGCTCAGCTTCACGCCGCGCTCACCGACCTTAGTTTCATAGCCCTCAGGCAGCGCGCTGATAAAGTCATCAGCAGCCGCCAGCTTGGCAGCCTGCTCAATCTCCTGCTCGCTTGCCTTAATCTTGCCATATGCAATATTAAAGTTAACAGAATCGCTGAAGAGGAAAACATCCTGCTGCACCAAACCTACATGATTGCGCAAGTAGCTCTGTTTATACTTTCTGATATCTACGCCGTCAAGCAGCACTCTGCCCTGCGTCGGCTCGTAAAAGCGCAGCAGCAGGCTTGCCAGTGTCGTTTTGCCTGCACCCGTAGCACCCACAAAGGCCACCTTTTCACCGGGAGCAATATCAAGATCAAAATGCTTCAGCACCGGCTTATCCTGCAGATAGCCAAAGGTTACATTCTCAAAGGTAATGCGGCCCTTAATCTCACCTGCAGCAATCGCATCAGGCGCATCGTCAATCTCCACCTCATGCTGCATCATCTCATTGAAGCGATTGTAACCGGCCATACCGCGCTGGTACATTTCCGTAAACATCAGCAGACGGAAAACAGGCTTCATAAAGATGTTGACATATAGGAAGAAGGCAACAAAATCGCTCAGCGGCAGCTGGCCATCAGCAACCATCACACCACCGCAGACTAATACAACAAGGTTAGTAATATTGGTAAAGAAGGTAATAGTGCCGTTAAAGTATGACAAGATGCCAAAGGATTCATTACGCACGCGCATAAGCTCGTTGCTCTTGCGCATAAAGCGTTCCAGCTCCAACGGCTCGTTGGCAAAGGCCTTCACCAGACGGATACCGCTCAGTGCCTCCTCTGCCTGCGCCGAAACCTCACCGGACTTTTCACGGCTGCGGCGGAAGGCACGCTTCATCTTCCTGTTAACATAAACAGAATGCACTGCCTTGAAAAGCAGTAGCACGCTGATAATAGAACCAAGGAAGGGGTTCAGGTAAAGCATCATGAAAATCGTACCCAGCATACTGATGGTGCAGATGAGAAGGTCATTCGGACCTTTAAATGTCAGCTCACTGATTTCCACGATATCGCTCGTAATACGCGACAGCAGCTGTCCTGTACGGGCATTATCAAAAAAGCGGAAGGACATTTTTTCCATATGTCCGAACAAATCGCGACGCATGTCGTTTTCAATGCCGGAGCTCATCACACGTCCATAATAGTTAATTGCGAAAAGCAGTCCAAAGTTGATAAGATACAATACTACCAGTATGCCTGCCCAGTAAAAAAGCTCGTCAAGATTCTTCTGTGGAATTTCGACGTTGAGCATCTGTCTTACAATATAAGGAAAGACCAGCTCCATCAAGGCCGAGAAGCATGAGCCTATCAGCACCAGAAGCAAAATCAGCTTATAGGGCTTATAATAATGAATTATTTTTTCTAACATTTACTTTGCTCCTCCTGCGTTATTTTTCCAGATATGTAAACGGTAAGCACCGATAATTTTGCCATCCGGAGTCAGTGCCGGCGCCTCCACACCTGCCAGCCACTGTCCGTCAGGTGAAATACCAATCGCCTGACAAGGTCCTTCGGTTGGGAAATAGCTGTACTTTTTGCCTGTTTTCAGGTCCAGCACCAGTGCTCCGTGCGCCTTGTAATTGTGCGTGCGCACGTTGCGCCCCACCGCGCAGGCCGCCAGCCTGCCGGCGAAAGCAATTTCCTCCATCGTACCGTCTGCCATATACTGATAGCGGAAGGTACCGTCTGTATTGAATACAAAAATACTGTTATTGCTCGGGTGTTCTACCGGCGTCGGCAGCTGCCAATTTTCACGGTTAAAGGTGTTAATCGTGGTAAAGAGTACGCCGTAGGGTGTTACGAAACCGTCGCGGCCGCTGGCATTTACATATGCACCATCCACCTGCTGCGGCTTAGATACAGACCTTGTCCAAATGATTTTGCCGGTTTCGTCAAAGAAAATTCCGCGTCCGTCACTGGCTCCTGCTGCCAGATATTTGCCGTCCGCACTGAAGTTGGGACTGCCGCGCATAACTGTGTTATCAAACGGTGGAATCGGCGGCACATGCGTTGAATTAAGCAGCTCGCCGGTTCTTTTATCGAGGAAATACATCGTATCCTTATACTTCATATCCTCGCGGTAATCGTAGGCAGAAGTAGAAAACACTGCTCTGCCGTTATTATCGTTGACATCGCACCAGTTTATCCAGCTGTCGATAACCTCATTCTTGGGGAACTGCCACAGCAACTTACCCTCCTCATTTACAGCCAGCATTTTTGCATTGTAGCCTCTGCTGCCGTCCTTGCGCATCAAAAAGCGGTAAGCGTTGGCATAGACATTATTTTCATTGTCGACTGCAATATGCACCACCGACGGATAGGAACGCTGCGAAGCATCGGAGCCGACGAAGTCAGCACTCTTATACTGCCAACGGATATCACCCGTATGAACATCAACAGCATACAGCCTGCCTTCAGCGCTCTGCTCGCCTACTATCGCCAGTTTGCCGTCAGACGTAAGGCACAGAGCAATCAGCTTGCCTATGCCAAGGGAACGTTTCCATTTCTGACGTCCTTCATTGTCAAAGAGGAAGAGCTCGCCACGCTCCGTACCGACAATCCAGCCTTGTTCGTCGGCAGCATAACGCACTACCGCCTTAGTAAAGCCCATGCGGTCATAATTCTGTGTTGGGATATCACCCAGATAAACGCTCACACCGGAGCCGTCATTGTTAACATGAAACTGGTTCCATGGCGTTCTGCTGCCAGTAATCCAGTACAGTGCGCACCAGGAAAGCAGCAGTAGCACAAGCGCCAGCCAGCCTTTAAGCTTATTCATAGATACAGCACCGTCCAATCATAGATTTGGCGGAAAACGCCAAAGTAGAAGCCCTGCTCCGACAGCAGGTAAATTATTTTACTGCCAACAACTGCCACCACTACTGCAAACAGCAGCAGGCAGCTTGCCTTTTCGCGTGCGTCCCACTGTTGGCGTCGCCTTCCGGCGCCGCCTGCGAAAAAGCCACGGCTCACAACCGAAAGCGCCAGCGTCTGCGCACGCCTCAGGCAGCGCGCCAACAACGGCTTGGCGATATACGGCAAATGCCGCAGCACAGCAGTGCGTCCCCTCTGGCTGTCACTGCGCAGCTGCAGCGCTGTAATAACCTCGCCTGTTTCTGCCGCCAGCACCGGCAAAAAACGAATCGCCGTCACCAGCATGAACGCCATCTGCGGCGGCAGCCTCCAGCCCAGCAATGCCTGCAGCAGCTGTCGCGGGTCACTCGTCCAGCAAACCAAAAGCCCCAAAGCCAACATGCTGGCGCTGCGCAATCCCTGCACCGCACCGTACAGAATGCCTTCGCGGTAGATGAAAAGTCCGCCCGTCAGCTGGCCGATAAAGCCTGCCTCCGGAGCAATCAGCACCAACAGCGGTGTACGCGGCGTCTGCGCAAAGAACAGGGCCTGGCTGAACATGGAGCCCCACAGACCTAAGAGCAGCAAAATTGCCATTACCTTCCATTTGTAAATGGAGGTTTTCGCTGCCAGATGCAATAATAAGGTAAACGTAAATAAAATAAAGAGTGTCCGCGGATTATCCACGGTAATCATCAGAATAGCAAAGAGAAAGAGGAACAGCAGCTTAGTACGCCCATTGAGCTTCTGCGCCCATCCTGCTGCATCAGTGCCTTCCCATAGCTGTCTTACGGACATAGCGCTTCACCCCCTCTACCGTGATGCAGGGAGGAAGCCCCGCCTGCTCGCACACCGGCAAGAGCGCTGACGGTGTAAGACCGCCGGCCTCCACCAGCTCCTTATTGCTCAAAACCTCTTCTGTCGTGCCGTCGGCAATAATCTGCCCCGCACACAAAACAATTACGCGGTCGGCCACCTGTGCCGCCAGCTCCATATCATGCGTACAGATGAAGATACTGCCCCCCTGCTCCTTATAAGCCAAAAGCAGACGGCGGATTTCCGCCAGACTCTGTTCGTCCTGTCCTGTCGTAGGCTCGTCCAAAAGCAGCAGCGCCGGCTTCTTCGCCAGCATAGCACCCAAAACAACGCGCAAACGTTGCCCTTTGCTCAGCGCCAGCGGAAAATCATCGGCATATTCCGCTAAATTCATATGCTCTAAGAGCTGCTGCAGCTCCTGCTGCGTAATCGTGTGATTCTTCCAACACAATTCCTCGCGCACCGTATCTGCGAGCAGCATCAGATCAGGCTCCTGCCGCAGATAGCCGATTTTGCCCAGCTGCTTGTCGACCGGTTTTCCCTCCAGCAGCATGCTTCCCTGCTGCGTCTGTGTCAGGCCGCCCAAAAGGTTCATCAGCGTGCTTTTGCCAGCGCCGTTGAAGCCCATAATCGCTGTAATCTGCCCCTGATAAAGCGTAAACTGCAAATTCTTCAGCGTTGGCTCCTTGCCGCCGGGATAGGTGTAATACAAATCGCAAGCTTCCATAAGAGGCTGCTGTTGCCCTGCAGGCTTGGCCTGCTCAGCAGCTGCTGCAGGCTCGCATTCGCTGCGCAGCATCTGCACTATTTTTTCCTGGTCTGTCGTCAGCTCCGACAGCTGCAGTGCGCGGCACAGCTTCACCGTCTGCGGTTCACGCAAGCCTAAATCCGTGCGCCCTGTCATCGCCTGCCAGGCATCTTTAACAAGACCGTCATAAACAATACGTCCGTCCTGCATTACTGCCAGACGCGAAAAATATTTGCAAAGCTCGTTTACACGATGCTCAATCATCAAAATAGCAATGCCTGCCTCGCGGTTGAGGCGCACCAAAAGCTGCATAAAGCTCTGCACGCCCTGCGGATTCATCTGGCTCACAGGCTCGTCTAAAATCAAAAGTCCCGGCCTGGTAACAAGAATCGAAGCTAACGCTAGACGTTGCCTCTGGCCACCGCTCAGCTTGTGGATGCTGTAATCCTCAAAGCCTCCCAAGCCTACCAACTGCAAAGTTTCGCTCACCTTGCGCGCGATAATCTCCGGCTCCTCGCCCTGGTTCTCCAGTGCAAAGCCAACCTCATCCGCCACCGTCATCGCAAAAAGCTGGTCGTCCGGTGACTGATAGACAGTGCCCACCAGCTGGCCTGTTTTTTCCGGTGGCCATTTGCTGATATCCTCGCCCTGCAGGTAAATTGCTCCCTGCAGCTCACCGCGCTCCTCGCTGCCCAACAAGCCGCTGACAGCCTTAATCAACGTCGACTTGCCACAGCCGCTGCGACCTGCCAAAAGTAGCATTTCACCGTCCGCCAGCGTCAGGTTGATATTTTTTAAGGTAAACTGCTTCCTAGAGGGATAGCGATAAGATAAATTGTCTATTTTCAGCATCTCTATTCCCCCATAACCTGCTGCAGCTTGCTGCCCGTCTTAGCACCCAGCCAGGCGCCGATGCTGCTGTACACAAGGCCGTTGACCAGCATATACAGCGCCAGATACCAGTCTGCATAATACAGACGGTAGAAGAACATCATCTGCTCCATGTTGACGAAGGTGACAAGCGCATCGCCCACGCCCATCAGCAGGCAGATGAACAGCATATAGCCCTTGCCCAGCTCCTGCCTGCGGTAGAAGCCGGAAAGATACAACAGCGTTTCCAAAATCGCTACGTTGACACACATGCTCAAAAGTCCTAACGGCGTAAAATGTCCGAACATCAGACCGGAAAGCATATATTTGACAAAATACATCAGCGTCAGTACGCCCGGTGCACGGAAGAGCACTAGCAGCGCCACCACCAGCAAATACAGCAGCATACCGCTCAGAATGCCTGTCACCAAGCCGGAGAAAGGCCCTAAGAATACATGCAGCAAATCACCGATAAGTGTCGTCGGCAGTGTGATACCGCCAAAGGCCAGCGCCGCAAAGAGTGCCACCGTAATAGCACCGCGCGCACCGATACGGTAAATACAGCCCTTCAGCTTATAGCTAAAGGCCAGCACAGCCAGCAGGCAGATAAAGGAAAAGCCTACTGCCAAAAGGCCCAGATTATGCTTCTTGGCGATTGTCAGCGGTACCTCCTGCACCTTTTCCTGCCCGTTACCGCTTACAGTAACACGCAGGCTGTAATCGCCCTCCAACACTGTAAAATAATCTACATATAACGGAATGATAAAGGCCTGAGTTTTCTTGCCGTCCAGCGAAATCAGCGCCGTAGTTTCGTTGACGCTGCCTGTGTCACCTGCCCAGCCATGCTCGGAATCCTCATTGTTTTTGCCGGCGGTACAAAGACCGGGCATAACCTTGCCAGTCTTCTTATCAATCAGCTCCGCCTTAAATTTCAACAGGCGCACATCGCGCTGCGGGTTACGCATATCCAGCACCAGAAAAGTTGCAGGATGGTTAAACACTGCCGACCAGTTCGTCGCACCATCGCCCGTCATGCGGTTGCGAAAGCCTTCGAGCGTAGTATCGCGGATAAAAACCACGCCTTCTGCCGCGTGGTCATCCTTATTACCCAAATTATCTACCGGCAGAGTAACGCTCTGAATATACCAGTTGAATTTACTTCTGTCGATTTTCTTCCCCGGCTGCGACGCAATAGCAACAGCTGCTGCCGCCGGCTCATAGCTGAAGCTCAGCTCCCTGCGTTCGTGCCAGCCATCGCCGCTGACCTCAACCAGCAGTTGCTTCTGTCCGCGTGCAAGGTATGTCTGCGGCTGAATGTAAAGCAGATCAAAGCTCTGTCCGAAATCTGCCGGCAGCACCCAATCTGCCTCCGCCGTCTGGCGGCCGTCAGCGCTTCCCAAGCGCCATTTGTCATTGGCAAGCGCCTTAAAGCCTTCCGGCAAAATAACACGCAAATGCGCCGGCTGCTCATGCGGTACATCAAAGCCGGTAATATTGATAAACAAAGGCATTGTGCTGCCGCCATGCACTACATGTGCGGCACTCTTATCCAGATTGTAGGGATACACTGCCTCCAGCTTTACGCCTGCAAAGACCTGCTGCGTGAGGCACAGCAGCGCCAGCAGGATATATAAGATTCTCATACTTCACCTATTCACAGCAAATCTTTTTCAATAATGCTGTTTCCTTCTTTTTGCTTGCCTCATCTACACGAGTTGTAATCTCCAGGTTATTATTCAGCGGATTACGGCTTACGGCAATATCAGCCGCATATGCTCTGCTGAGCAAAGGCTCTGTAAAAACACGCTCCGGAGTATCGTCTGCCAGCAGCTTGCCCTCGCCTAAAAGCAGAATACGGCCGCAGTATTTGGCTGCCAGATTAAGCTCATGCACAACCATCAGCACCGTCTTGCCCATCAGCGCCAGCTCACGCGCAAAACGGAAAATCTCCTCCTGATAAACCATGTCCAGACCGGTAGTAGGCTCATCGAGAAAGAGCACCGGTGTCTGCTGCGCCAAAACCTTTGCCAACAGGATACGCTGCTTCTGACCGCCGGAAACCTCTGTCACCGGCTTATCTGCCAGCTCCCGCGTACCGGTATATTCCATGCAGTCCAGCGCCAGACGCTTATCGTCCTCGCTTTCGCGCTCCCACCATTTAAGATAGGGATAACGGCCTGCCATAACAATATCCTGGCCTGTATAACCAAAGCCAACCTCTACCTGCTGCTGCAGATAGGCTACCTCACGCGCCAAATCTCTGTCGGTATATTCCTCCATCGGCTTATCAAAAAACAAAACCTCACCGCTCTGCTTCGGCAACATGCCGCGGATTGTTTTCAAAAGCGTACTCTTGCCGGCACCGTTGCAGCCGATAATACCTACAAGCTCGCCCTTGCCGATAGTGAAGCTTGCATCGCTGATAACACAGCGGCTGCCGTAGCCTATAGATAAATGATTAACACTCAAAACTGCTTCTGACATTATTACACCTCATGCTCATACTTCATCATAAAATTCAAATAAATTTAAGTGCCATATACTTTTACCCAATCTTTTATATTATACCACATAGAAGCATCAGCGACAATAAATCACAGTCCGCACTCTATATAATCAAGAATTTCTTATCAGATAAAATTTTAAATAAAAAGCATGAACCACGGCAATAGTTCATGCTTAAATAAACTAACGGAAATCAACCTTCAGATGCTGTCTTTCCGGCATCCGCTGATATTTATATTTAGGATAGCCAACCATCAGCGTACCTACAATTTTATGTTTCGGCGGCACGGCAATCAAATCCAGCAGCGGCTGATAGCCTGCAATACCGCAGGATTGGATAAAGCCGGCGATAGTTGTTCCCAAACCGATGGTCGGGGCAAACAGCTCTGCATAGGCCCAACTCTGCTCTGCATTGCTCACACCGGTAATATTCAGACGGCGTGCCAACGCAAAAACCAGACAGGGCGCATTGCGGGCGATAATATCCTGTCCACGCTCACGGTAAGCGCGCAGTACCACCTGAAAATAACGTTTATTTTCGGTGCCTGCCGCAACCTCGTTCTCCATCCAGTTGGCAACAGTGTCGGCAATTGCACGGATCTGTTCCTTATCGCGTATAACGATATAGTACATGCCCTGTGAATTGCCGGCAGTCGGCGCATAGCGTGCCACATCCAGCATACGGGTAATTTCTTCATCCGTCGGTGCCTGTGGCTTGAAGTTGCGCACACTGCGGCGCATACGCAAAAATTCATAAGCAACCTCAGGTGTCGGCAGCGGCATCGTCACCGGACGCTGTTCCGCCAGCGGCGTATATTTATTATCCAAGGCTCCTACGGGACAGATAGCAACGCACTGGCCGCAGCTCATGCAGCCACGGTCAAAATTGCACTCCGGTCCGTTTTCACCCATTGAAAGAATGCAGGAAGGACAGCATTCTACGCAAATGCCGCAACGCAGGCATTTATCCTGATTAACTGTTAACAAGTCCATAACGTCACCTCACAGTGCATTATCGGTATAGTGAATGTATTCCAGTCCACTAAAATCTGCCTTATAATGACCATTGCGCATAGGCGTACCCATGAGCTTTTTATCATCAGGCAGACCATCTACATTTACCAGACCGATAGAAGCGGTAGCACAAAGAGCACCAAGCTGTGTTGCTACACGCATAGTATAAGCCTTGTCCGCTTCACCGACAACACCCTTGTGCGGGTACATTGCCGTTGCTGCGACGATAACCGTCAGGATTTTGCCGCTCAGGGCAAAAATATGCGGTACAGTATTCATATCAGTCTGCATATAATCAATTTTAAAATTATGACTTTCCAGCCAGGGAACAAGAGCCTGTAAGCCAAGCTCGTGAATTTCCTGTTCTGTTAAAAGTTGCTGCTCCAAAATTCTCTTCTCCTGTAAACTATTAGTGTGCTCAACCCTTCTCATAAGCAGAGATTGTTAAGAAGATGCCGGATACGAGGAATGGCGACGACGGCGTATAATCTTATACTCCTAGGAGCCCTGACGACGCAGATGGCGCCTTATCGGCGCTCTCCCACAAATTATTCTTCGCCGAGAACCAGAACCTCAGGTTCAAGATGCACACCGTGCGCTGCAAAAACCTTATCCTGCACATCGCAGATAAGCTGCAGCACATCTGCTGCCGTTGCTCCGCCGATGTTCACCACAAAGCCTGCATGCTTTTCGGAAACCTGCGCACCGCCGACAGTATAACCTTTAAGACCGGTCTGGTCGATAAGCGTACCGGCAAAATATCCGGGAGGACGCTTGAACATACTGCCTGCACTGGGCAGCTCCAACGGCTGCTTAGTGATACGGCGGTTACTGAAATCTGCCATTTTATCGGCAATAGCCTGCTTATCACCTGCAGTCAGGCGCACAGTTACCGCAGTAACGATTTTACCGCTGCCCTGCAGTGCTGTATGGCGATAACAGAAATCAAGAGCTGCAGCCGCCAGCTCGCTGATTGTGCCGTCAAGCTCCATTACGCGCACACCGGTAACAACCTTAGCCATTTCACCGTCATAAGCACCGGCATTCATATAAACAGCACCACCGATGCTGCCGGGAATGCCTACAGCAAATTCCATGCCGCTCAGGCCCAGCTCTGCCGCCTTACGGGAAGCAGCAGCCAACGAAACACCGCTGCCAAAGGTCAGGGTGCAGCCGTCAGCAACAACATCATTCAGCATATTGCCCAGCTTGATAACCAGGCCGCGGATGCCCTTATCGCGCACCAACAGATTAGAACCGTTGCCAATCAGCGTAACCGGCACCTTTGCCTCGCCGGCACGCTGCAGTAACTGCTGCAGCTCCTGCTCGCTCTGCGGCATAGCCATCAGATCGGCAGGACCGCCGATACGGAAGGATGTATGCTTCGCCATCGGCTCCTCTGCCAGCAAAGGCTTGGCAGTACAGCCTGCGAAAATCTCCTGCAACGTCATTATTTCTCTCCCATTGCCTCTTTGACAACATCCTGAATAGTATTGGTAACGTCCATCAGCATCATCTGGAAACGAATCAGAGCGTTCAAATATTGAACTGCATCTGCATTCAGATTCAAAATGCCCTGCAGTTTCTGCATTTTATCAACAGAAGCCTGGTCGGGAGTTTTACCCTGATGCTTAGCAAACTCAACTTCCTGAGCAACCATCAGATACTCGTTAACCATTTTCTTAGCATCCGGATCCTTCTCCAGAACAGCAGCTGCTTCCTTCAGTTTTTTGTACTCATGGCTTTCGCGCATAGCCTTAGCCAATTCGTTTGCGTTATCATATACGTTCATAATTAAACACCTCACTAATGATATATTTTTACACTAACGTAAGAAAACCAAATATAGAAAAAAGAACAAAACACATACGCGGGTTATACTGTTAAAGCTTGCAGATATCACGCCAATACAAGCAATCGGTATGCCGTGCAGCGAATATAAATTTTAGCAAATGAGTGTCCGGAACCAAAGGAATGACGCAACTGTTTGAGCGCTACGCTTAACTCATACAGAAGAATCTGTTAGCTTAGCGCGAGTTTTGCGGTATTCCGTCTTGGTTCCACACGAAATTTGCGTCCGTCAAATCGCTTCCGCAAAATACTCAAGAACAACTTCCCTATCAAGCGATTGACGGGAAAATTTCTCTGAGCGGAATGGTATATCGCTTGCGACGCTATTACTGGTTACTTACATTCAAGTGAGCGAACTTAAAGCAGTCGCCAAACTCGAAATGCCACCACTCCATCTCAATCCCATTGAATCCCTGCAGCTCCATCTCCTCGCGCAGCAAGCTGCGCAGATAGCGCTCGCGTGACGTACCGCCGGCATAGCTGGCGTACTGACGCAGCGACGGCTCATCAAAGCCGCAGCCCATATCCAATTCCTCACCGCTTTCCAGGCTGTACAGACCCACATCCACAGCATTACCTGTGTTATGCGTGCTGCCCTTAGTTTCCGGGTCCTCCAGCATGTCCTTCTTATCGTCAGACAAAGCCAGATTAGCCAGCTTGCTCACCGACCAGGGGCGGTAGGCATCCCACAGCACCAGGCCGTAGCCGTAAGGTGCCAGACGCTTTTGCACCTTGCCTAAGGCAGCTGCAGCCTCTTTAGAAACAAAAAGCTTAGACGTAGTATAAAGCGGCGCACCGAAAAGGTTATCACTGCCTGCGTAGACAGAATTAACCTTCACACCGGCAACAGTTGCAGCATCCACCAGCTGCGCCTGCTCACCTGCTGCCAGAGCAGCAGGAACGGCTGCCTTGGCAGCCTCCGCTCGCAGCTTAGCCCAATCCTCGGCACTGCGCTCCGCCAGACGGAAGGACTTCGCCCTCTCGCCGGTAGTCGTGCCTAAAAAGTACCGGCTGTAAGTATTACCGCCGACGCGGCAGGAAATACCGTAGCCGTCAGGATCACGCTCAAAACGGACACCGGCTTCGGTATTGCTCATCGGCCCGGATTCCTGCAAAGTGTAAGAATCAAAATGCACCTTGCTGAGCGGATAAAGATTGGCCGCAGCAAAGGACTTATCCCCCAATGCAGTGCGGTACAACAGCTCCAGACGACCGTTATTCTCACGGATAAGAATATTTTCGCCGTTCCCATAGTAAAAGCCAAGAATATACTTAATATCCTTCGGCGCATCCTTAGGCACGGCAGCCAGAGCAAGCTCCGCTCCCGTTTGGACATAGAAAAGCAGACCGGCCGCCAGGCCGGCCAGCAAATTTCGGTAATTCACTATTGAATCAGCTCCTTGCGTACATCAGCTAAAGCATTAAGCCTGCTGCGTACTCTCGCAACATCTGCCAAATCGATTTCACAGGAAACAACTTCCTCCTGCATACCTGCTTCGGCAAGAATCTTGCCGCTGGGCGCAACAACCATCGAATGACCGTAAAACGGCGCACCCTTAAAGCTGCCTGCACAATTTACCGCTACCACAAAGGTGTGGTTTTCGGCAGCGCGGGCTTGCGCCAGCAAGCGCCAGATATCTCCCCTTGCTTCAGGCCATTCAGCCGGGCAGAAAATGAGCTGTGCTCCCTGCAGAGCCAAATGACGGAAAAGCTCAGGAAAACGCAAATCGTAACAGATAGTCGAGCCGCAGCACAGACCATCTAACGTAAAGGCTTGAAAATTATTGCCGGGAGCAAAGAAATCCTCTTCATGGAAAAGGCCAAAAAGATGCACCTTATCATAAAGATTGACGATTTCACCGTTTTTATTGATAGCCGCAGAGGTATTGTAAATCTTGCCATCGGCATGACGCATAGGCACCGAGCCCGCGAGAATAGCACACTGCTCGGTGCGTGCAATCTCCGCAAGCTGTGCCAGCACAGGCGAAGCCGGCGTTTCGGCCTCCTGCTCCAGGTGTCCCAGGCTGTAGCCTGTTGTCCACACCTCGGGCAGCACCAGCAAATCATGTTTTTTGGCAGCCTCCGCTGCCAGCTGCAGACCATGGGCCACATTAGCCTCTTTATTCTTTTCCAGAACTTCAAGCTGCAGCAATGCTATTTTCATAATACGCGCTCCTTAGGCATCATATTATTGCTGTGCAGGCGACCAAGGAAGAATTTCTCCAGCTTGCGGGTGCAGCGGGTAATGAAATGCTCCTTACCGCCTAAGGACTCAACAAAAACTACAGGATGACCGGCAACCTTTGCGCCTAAAACGTCGGTCAACAGTTGGTCGCCGACAAAAAGAATTTTACCGCCGCCCATAGCTTTAGTAATTTGCTTATAAGCCATCGGCAAAGGCTTAGCGGCACGCATAATGGTGCCAAGACCGGTCTGACGGGTGATACCTTTAATGCGGTCACCGCCGTTATTGGAAATCAATGCAACATTGATACCCATCTGATGCAGCTGACGAATCCAGGTCATAGCACGAGGTCCTACCAGGTTCTTGTCGCGCGGCAGCAGGGTATTGTCAATATCAACAACAATTTTGGTGTAGCCATTGCGCTTCAGCCATTTTGCGGAAATGTCAAATAAACTTTTTACTCTGTAATCGGGGCAAACATACTTTAAAATCATACTACCTTATCCTTTGGAAATTTTATTTCAAATGTGGTACCAGAACCACATTTGCTGATTACCTCGGCACTGGCGCCGTGGACACGAATAATTTCTTTGGCAATGGCAAGCCCCAGACCGGTTCCCGGAACACTGCGGCAATGCGATTTTTCAACCTTGTAAAAGCGCTCCCAGATAAAGGGAATATCCTCTTCGGGAATACCCTTGCCCTGGTCGGAAACCGTTACAAGCACGCCGCCATCGTCAAGCTTATTCGCACCTATTGATACAGTACCATTTTCCGGCGAATATTTCAAGGCATTATCGCACAAAATCATAATTAACTGTACCATTTGGTCTCCGTCGCCCAAAATTTTGATATTATCGTCGGCATGAACATTAATAGTAATATTATGCTTCATGCAACGCACCGATAATTTTTCGGCGACATTACGGATGATACCGGCCAGCGGCAGCTCATCCATGTTGCTTACAGTCAGCGGATCGCTGGACTCCAGTCTGCTGATATCCAACAGCTCGCGTACCATACGCTCTAGACGGACTGTTTCTTCATTTATCAGGCCACGGTAACGCTGAATCAGATCAGTATCCGTTACCATACCGTCACAAATTGCCTCATTGTAGCCACGGATAATCGTAATCGGTGTCCGCAGCTCATGCGATACATTAGCCACAAAATCACGGCGAATTTTTTCCGTCCGCTCCATCTTGGCAATGTAATCACCCAAATCCTTGCCTAAAGAATTGAGCGCATTTCCCAGCTCGGCAATTTCATCATCGCCATGCACCTGCAGCCTGTGGGAATAATCTCCCGCAGCCATCGCCTGCGCATTGTCCTTCATATCCAGAACCGGCCGGATAATCATACCCGACAGACGTTTGACTAAGAACAGACTGAAAATAATGGCAACGATACCTACAATCATAATATAAATATAAACATTTCGCAAGAATTTTTCAAAACCGCTCAAGGGCTCAATCAGCAAAATAGCGCCTGTGTGTCCTTTACCGAAGGTATAAGGAACGCCGACCAGGATTACCTGCTCCTTGTAATACGGATGATAAATCTGCGATTTGAAGGACTTCCCGGCATAAACATCATTCAGTATCACTTTAATGCGATACGATAAATTACTGCTCTTCATATCCTGATCCAGTTTTCTGACGCTTTCCTGCAACACCTGTTGCGAAGGAGCACCATACTTAAGAAAATCCTTCATAGAAGCATTTTCTCCGGTCTCTTGTACATTTTCGTAATTAGAGGCCGCCAAAAGCTCGTAATTATCATCAAACAGCCAGATGCGTGCGCCAACCAGCTTATCTACAGCTAAAATATAACGATAAAGCATATCCCTGTCCTGCAGGCGGATGAAGGCTTCCACAGTTTCCCCCATCTCATCTCCCTTTTCGGCCAACTCCTGCTCCTTAATCTGGAAAAAGTAGTCGGCAATCAGGTAGGATATGCCTGCTGTAATCCCCACAACGACGATAATTATGATAGTCATAAAACTATACATCAGGCGTGTGCTTAGGGATTTTTTCATAGGTTATTCGTCCTTTAGCTCGAATTTATAGCCTACACCCCAGATAGTTGTAATATCCCATTTGGAATCAGGCGGAATGTTCAATTTCTGTCTGATGCGTTTGATGTGCGTATCAACAGTACGGGTATCACCGTAATAGGAATAGCCCCAGATGGTTTCCAGCAGCTGGTTGCGGCTGAAAGCCTTGCCAGGATTCGATGCCAGGCACCACAGCAGCTCCATTTCCTTAGTCGTAAAGGTCATTTTGTTGCCGAATGCTGTTACCTGATACTGATCCATATCAATAATCAGACCGGGATAGGTGATGCGCGAAACCTCGCCCTTCTTCTCCTGCGTGCCTGCACGGCGCAACACAGCCTTCACGCGGGCTACTACCTCACGCGAATTGAACGGCTTGGTGATATAGTCATCAGCGCCGATTTCCAAGCCGGCAATGCGGTCATCATCATCATCCTTGGCCGTAACCATGATAATGGGTAGGTCCGACATTTTACGTACCTGCTTGCAAACCTCAATACCGTCGAGAACGGGCATCATAATATCCAGCAGCAGAATATCCGGTTTTTCGGACTGCACCTTCAAAATTGCGGCAGCACCGTCTTCGGCTTCAATAACCTCAAAGCCTTCCTTCTCAAAATATATGCGCAAGATTTCGCGAATCTGCGCTTCATCATCAGCAATTAATATTTTCTGTTTTGCCATAATCATCACTCCTGCCTTTAAGCTGACTCATACCATTTATTTATCAAAGCAAACGGCAGAGTCCTACAAGATGTTACTATAATTATAGCACAAATACTTGCTTTCTTAGTATGCTTTCACAAAAGATTTACATATATATACTGCTTTTATCATAAACGTAAACGCGAATGCATTATTTATCACAGAAAATGCTTATAATTTTTGTTTTAAGACAGCTATTAAAGCGGCTTGAAGGCTAGCAGCATTTTTTTGCGCTCACGCCAATCGGGCAAATAGCGTTCGACAATCGCATGGAAGCGCGGTGAATGATTAGCCTCGTGCAGATGCGCCAGCTCATGCACCACGATATATTCCAAACATTTCTCGGGCCAGCAGGCCAGAAGCGTATTCAGATTAATGCCGCCTGTGCGCACGTTGCAGGAACCCCAGCGCGTTTTCATTCGATGCACCTTGAGGCCGGTATGACGCACGCCCATTTTCTTTTCCCATGCCTGCAGCAGCTGTTCTCCTCTGTCGGATACCTCCTGCTTATAGAAAAATTCTACAAAGGCGCACCTGGCTTTCTCGCTCAGCTCGCTGCGGTAATAAAAGCAGACAACGTCAGCCTGCACCTCATAGGTACCGTGCTTTTTTCCGCTGAGCAAAAAGTTCGCCGGCAAACGCTTGCCCCACAGCCACACATACTGCCCGTCAAAGGGAAGCTCACCCATGCTGTATTTCGGCTTCTGCTTTTGCTGCGACTTTTCCTGCAGTACCTGCTGCAGCTTTTGGCGCAGCCACTGCTCCCTGCTCTCTAAGAACTGCTGCACCTCGCTTAGGCTCATTCCTACGGGAGCAGTAAGAAAGATGTCGCCGGTTTCTTTTATGCGCAGCGTAATATTTTTGACCAGCTTAAACCGAAGCTTTATCTTCAACCCGTGCAGGTTCAGCACGGTCTCGCGGATTATTCTGCTGTTCACAGCTTGTCTACCAGAATATTACGTCCCAGCATACGGTTGAACTCCCAGGCACTCTTGCCGTCATGCACGTCAAACTGGTTCATTACGGCGTTGATTTCGTCGGCGTAATGCACAACGAAGGCTTCACGTGTAGAGCAGGCTACAGGGGAACCCTTTTCGTTATCACCGTGATGCGACAGCAGAATATGCTGCAGCTGCTCCAGACGGGAGGACGGCAAGCGCAGCTTAGCAGCTGCCTCCTGCACCATCATGCAGCTCATGGTAATGTGTCCGAGCAAACGGCCTTCACTGGTATAAGGGAAGCCGATTTCCGCAGAAATTTCGCGGATTTTGCCGATGTCGTGCAGCAATGCGCCGGCAATAACAAGATCCTTGTCCACGCCTTCAATCTGCTCGGCCAAGGCCACTGCCAGACCGGTAACATCCACAGAATGCTGCAGCAGGCCGCCCAAATAAGCATGATGCATGCGCATGCCTGCAGGATTGGTCACAAAGCGCTCATAGGTTGCACCGCTGAAAATAGTTTCCAGCAGCATACGCAGTCCGGGAGTGCGCACTGCCTTGATATAATTGGCAAGCTTGGTTTTATAAGCCTCTACATCAAAATCACCATGCGGCAACAGATTGCTGATATCATCCTGCGGCAGCAGATTTTCCAGACGCTGAATGACAACCTGCAGCGTCATATCGTTATTGAATTTGTTGATGTCGACGTTACCGCCCATCATAAAGGCAGTAGGGCCCTCCAGCTCACGCAGCTTGTCTACCAGCACTGCGTCAAAGCAGATAAAGGCAATGCGTCCGCTGTTATCCTCCAGCATGCCGCGGGCAAAAACGCCGCCGTTAGAGGAATTGCCTACCTTCTGTACCCTTACCAAAACTGCCTGACACACCTTGATGCCGGCTTTAAAATCTTTAATCATTCTTCTATCACCTGTTTTCTATATATGCTTCAGCAGCAGTGTTTCGCGTGCTACCTGAATTGCCACATCCCAATGCTTTTCCGCAAAGCGCAGCGACAATCTGTCGGCAAGGTCATCGAGCACCGGCAGCTCCGTCGGCTGATGGCCTGCATCGATAATGTTCAAGCCGCTGAAAACAGCCTGCTGTGCCTCATGATACTTCACGTCGCCTGTCACCAGCGTATCGGCGCCCTGCGCCAAAGCCAGCCCAATCAAATCGGCACCGGCACCGCCACAGACCGCAACACGCTTAACCTTGCGTCCTGCATCGCCTACGGTAAGATAATCGGCCTGCAAAGCCTTTTTGACGAAAACTGCAAAATCATGTAGCTTGCTCGGCTGCGCCAGCTCGCCGATGCGTCCGAGGCCGCTGACAGTATCCAGCACATCTGCGTCCTGCAGACGCAGTCTTTTCGCCAGCACGCTGTTCACACCGTTAGCCACGCAATCCAGATTAGTGTGCGCGCTGTAAACAGCAACGCCGTTTTCTGCCAGCTGCAGCAAAAGCTCCTGCTGCCAGTCGGCATCAGTCACATTGCCCAGCTTATGAAAAATCGCCGGATGATGCGTAATCAGCATATCAGCCTTTTTCGCCACCGCCTGCGCCACAGTTTCCTGCGTCATATCCAACGCCAAAAGCAGCTTGCGCACAGGCTTATTGCGTCTGCCCAGCATCAGGCCGACGTTGTCCCAAGACTCCGCTAGCTCAGGCGGTGCCATTTCATCCAGCAGGTTGATGATATCATTTACTGTCACTACGCTTGCCATTTTGCAGCACCTCCAGTTCTGCTTTCAACGCTTCGATTTCCTTATACTTTTCGCTCGCGCGTGCGCGCTCGCTGCGTCCCATATTCTCCAACAGCTGTCTGCAGGTAGCAAGCTGGCGTTCCAGCTGTTTACCCAGCAGCGGATGCTTCTGTGCGAGCAGCAATGGTCCTACAGCACACTCTGCCGCACTGTAAACAGGCGCTAAGCCGCGCTTAGCGGCAATAATCTCGTAAAAATGTGGGGCATCATCCACCAGCTCTTCGGCAGCCAGCTGCCAGCCGTGGCTGCACAGCCACGCACGCAGAGATGCGGCGCCGGCCATCGGCTGCAGCACCAAAAGCTCTGCGCTCTGCGCTACCTCCGTGTCATCCTCCAAAATGCTGATGATGGTAGAAGCGCCCATGCCTGCAATAGCAATGCAGTCTGCTTCACCGGGGCTTAATACCTTCAGGCCGCTGCCCTGACGTACCTCTACATGCTCATGCTGACCGAACTGCGCCACGGTAGTGCGCGCCGCCTGGCAAGGGCCTGCGGCGATATCGCCGGCAATCGCCCGCGCAATTCTTTGCTTATCCAACAGCCACACGGGTAAATACGCATGGTCCGTGCCGATGTCCGCCAATACGCAGCCCTGCGGCACCAGGTTAGCAATAGTTTCTAATCGTCTATCAATATGCATTGCATCCCTCCTGAATTTGCTCTAAAATCTTAGTTTCTGAATCGTGACAGCCACAGCCTGTAATATTTTCTGAAGCTGTCCGGAACGTAAATACTCTAACGCTTTATTATAACACAAATCAACGAATATAGAAAATAAGTCTGCAAAGTGATGCCTGCTGCCAATGCTATGATAACTGCTGAAATAAAGAAAAACCCCCGCATTGCTGCGGAGGCCGTGATTGGCATTCAACGCTCAGTTTTTCAGTTCGTTCTTTACCACAAACATTACCCATTGGGCGATATTCGTAGAATGGTCGGCAATGCGCTCCACATATTTGGCAATCATCAGATAGTCAACATATTGGGGTACGTATTGCGGCTTTTGCTGCATTACAGTGGTCAGATGCTGACGCATTTCGGCAAAATAATTGTCTACCTCATCATCGGTAGCAATAACCTTGTTGGCCAGCTCCAAATCATTTTCGCTGATGGCGCTGATGCTGTCGTACACCATCTGGCGCATAACCTGCAGCATAGCCATAAAGTTATCCGGCAGCGGCACAGGATCCTTTTCAATCAGCTTCAAGGTGTATTGGCTGATATCGCTGCAATGGTCGGCAATGCGCTCCATATCGCCCACCAACTTCAGACAGCTGGCAATCTCGCGCCAGTCAGTTGCTACCGGAGTCTGTGTCAGCACCAGCTCCAGGCATTGCTTTTCGATATTTACTTCGCTGTTGTCAAAATTATCATCGTCGCTGATAATTTGCTGCGCCAAGGCGGCATCCTTCTGCTCCAGGTTGGCGATAACCTTATCCAGGGTATCCTCCAGATTTACGCCCATCACGCGCACACTGTTGAGCAGCTGCTTCAGCTCCTCGTTGAATTTGTTACGTGTCATTTTATTGTTCCTTTCTCCTTGCATCAACCGAATCTGCCGGTAATATACTCTTCTGTCTTAGGATTAGACGGATTAGCAAACAGCTGCTTTGTTTCGTTGAACTCAATCAGCTCGCCCAAAAGGAAGAAGGCCGTTTTATCGGAAATACGTGCAGCCTGCTGCATATTATGCGTAACAATAACAATGGTATAATCCTTTTTCAGCTCCAACGCCAAATCCTCAATCTTCATCGTAGAAATCGGGTCCAGCGCACTGGTAGGCTCGTCCATGAGGATAACCTCCGGCTGCACAGCCAGGGTACGTGCAATGCACAGGCGCTGCTGCTGGCCGCCGCTCAAGCCCAGCGCACTCTTATTCAGTCTGTCCTTCAGCTCGTCCCAGATGGCAGCCTGACGCAGACTGCGCTCCACAATCTCGTCCAGCTCGCTCTTTTTCGTCACGCCATGAATACGCGGACCGTAAGCAACGTTATCATAAATGCTTTTCGGAAAGGGGTTAGGCTGTTGGAAGACCATACCTACACGATGGCGCAGGCTGATGGGGTCAATCTCCGCAAAAATATCCTTGCCATCCAGTGCAATGCTGCCTTCAATGCGAACGCCCTCTTCCAAGTCGTTCATTCTGTTAAGTGTTTTCAAAAAGGTGGATTTGCCGCAGCCGGAAGGACCGATAAGTGCGGTAATTTCCTTTTCCTTAATATCAAGATTTATTTTTTTCAACGCCTGGAATTTGCCGTAATACAAATCCAGATCCTGCACTAAAAATTTAATTGCAGCCTTATCATTCGTCATTTTCTGCTACCTCCGGTTTTTGTATCTAAATAAGTGCTCAGGTAACGTGCGCCCAGGCTAAAGGACAGCACAAGCAGCATTAAGATTGCTGAAGAAAGGTTGGCCATCTGCGCTGCATTGGCCGCTAGAGCCTCGGTACGTGATGCCCAGATATGCAGTGCCAGCGTTTCGCCCGGACGGAAGGGGTTCAGCGGACAGGTCGGCGACAGCAGGTTCCAGCTGTTCCAGTTGATATCTGTGCTCATTCCTGCAGTATACAAGAGAGCTGCCGCTTCACCGAAGCCACGACCTGCGGCCAGAATGACACCTGTCATAATACGCGGCAGGCACGCCGGCAGCAGGACTTTGTAAATTGTCTGCCACAGCGTTGCGCTCATGGCCAGGCTGCCGCGCTTATAGCCCTGCGGCAGTGATTTGAAGGCATCCTCTGTTACCGTCATAATCAGCGGGATGCTGAGAATAGAAACTGCTAGCGCACCGCTGAACAGGTTCCACTGTGAGCCGGTCATTACGATAAATACCAGGTAACCGAACAAGCCGACAACAATGGACGGCAGTGAGGACATCGTTTCGATACACATACGCAGGAACTTGGTGAACTTGCCCTGCTTAGCATATTCCGCCATGTATATACCGGCAGCGACGCCTAGCGGCACGCTCACCAGCAGCGACAGGAAAACCAGATAAATAGTGTTGAAGAATAAATTACCGATGCCGCTTCCCTCAAAGGATACCAGGCTCCAACTGAAATCCTTGAAGCCGTTGATAATAACATACAGGGCAAAGGCTACGAGCAGCAGGATAAAGAAGCCTGCTACGCAATAAAACACAGCTGTCATCAGCTTATCAATAAACTTTGCACGCGCTATACTGTCGTTCATGCCTGCTTCCCTCCTTTAGCAGTTAAAAAGTGGATGGCAAAGATACAGGCCAGAGAGATAATAAACAGCATCAATGCCATTGTCCATAAGGCAATGTTGTATTCGCTGCCCTCCATTGCGCCGCCCATATCTGCCGCAATCGCCGCCGTCAGATTGTTAGTCGGGGAAAGCAGTGAGGTTGGGAAGGCACGCATCTTGCCTATAACCATTGCTACAGCCAGCGCTTCGCCGAAGGCACGCGCCAGGCCCAGGATAACGGCCGTCATCAGACCGGTGATTGCCGCAGGCACTACGACCTTGGCAATAGTCTGCCAACGGGTTGCGCCCAAACCATAGGAAGCAGCACGGTAGCTTTTGGGGATGCTGCGCAGTGCATCTGCCGCCAAACTTGTAATCGTCGGGAAAATCATAACCGCCAGTACAATGCCTGCCGCTAATACGGAAAAACCGAAGCGCAGGTTAAAAATGTTTTTAATCAGCGGTACCAAAATTGTCAGGCCGATCCAGCCGTAAACTACGGAAGGAATGCCGACAAAAATTTCCACAGCCGGTTGGACAAAGCGCTTGCCCAGTTCCGGCGAAATATCCGTCATGAAAATTGCGGTTGCCAGGCTGAACGGTGTAGCAATCGCCAGCGCCAATGCGCAGGTAATAACAGAACCGAAGATAAAGATGGCTGCACCAACACTGCCGCCGCCCTCAGCGCTGTCACTCGGCGCCCAATCTGCCGAAAAAAGAAACTCTGCAATACTGTGGTTGTAGGTAGTAAATGTGCCTACGCCCTTGTAGCACAGGAAAGCGCCGATAGACAGCGTCAGAACAATGAGCGCCAGACCGCAGCCGGTAATAATGTAGCGCCACAACGCATCCTGCCTATAAGCATTTGTTGTAACCTGTTGCATAAACTATTCTCCTCTGATGTAACTCGCGAATATTTCTTTCGTAAAACTAAAGGCTATGCAGAGGCTCGCAGCTGATAACTTACCAGCTCCTGCCCGGCACAGCCTTGATATTTATTCTAAAGGGGATGAGAAGACCGGTAAGACGCATCTCTTGGCGTATGCTGTCTTCCTGCTTCTCGTTTAGATGGAAGCGTAATAATTGTTTTGGGATTGACGCTAATGCGCCTTAGCCGAAGTCCGAATTATCGTTTAACCTGCATTTTAGCAGTAACACCATAACCCTGCTTTTCAATTTCCTTACCATAATCAGCAGAGATGATGAAGTCCAAGAATGCTTTTACAGCGCCGGTAGCTTCGCCTTTAGTATACATATGCTCATAACCCCATACAGGATATTTGCCGTTATAGGTGTTGTCCAGAGTAGGCTCTACACCGTCGATTGCTACGGTTGCAACGTCTTTGTTATTTACAAGGTAGGACAGAGCAACATAACCGATAGCGCCTTTGTTATCCTTTACGCTTTGCAGCAGAGTGCCGGAGTCATCAGTTTCCAGAGATTTGTTGGTTGCTTCTTTAGCACCGCCCAGAGCGAACTCCTGGAAGAGAGCGCGGGTACCGCTTGTAGCAGGACGGGTAATCAGAACGATAGGTTCATCCGGACCGCCAACCTGTTTCCAGTTGGTTACCTTAGCAGTGAAGATGTCGGTCAGCTGAGCCTTGGTCAGGCTTTTTACTTTAGCTGCCAGATCTTTGTTGATAACCGGAGCCATGGTAACTACGCAAACCTTGTGGTCTACAAGTCCTTTGGCAACTTCGGGTTTCAGCTTGCTTTCTGCCGGTACGTCAGAGTTACCGATGTTAACGCTGCCGTCCGCAACCTGTTTCAGACCGGTGCCGCTGCCGCCGCCGTTAAGGGTGATGGAAACATCCGGGTTAATAGCTTTGAATTTGCTTGCTGCATCCTTTGCCAGCGGCAGAAGTGCGGAAGAACCGCTGCCGGTTACACTGCCTGTAACCTTGCTGCCTGCTTTGTTATCAGCAGCCTTGTTATCACTGCCGCAGCCCAGAGCACCGAGTGCTACCATAGCTGCCAGACCTAAACATGCGACTTTTTTCAATTTCATAATATATTTCCTCCTTCAACCATAGTCAAAAAATTTATTTCCGATAAGGCCTGCGCCTCATCAGTAGGGTTCGTGGTTTATGATGCTAGTATAATATATCATTGTTAAGGAAGTATTATGCTGATGTTAAGAACATGTTAAATAGCAAAAAATGCGCACAAGAAAAGCACCTGCCTATCAGTTGTATGATAAGCAGGTGCTTTGAAATTTAGGTTAGATTAGCTTACTTGCCCTCTTCGAGGATAGCGCGCTCAAAAATTTCTCACTTCGCAAAGCTCGTGACAAATCAGGTCTTACTTGTCCTCTTCGAGGATAATTCGACATTCAGTTTCTCGCGGCGCTACGCTTGCGACAAACTGTGTCTTATTTATCCTCTTTCTTGCTCCCTGTTCGGTCGCAAGCGAGGATAATTCCACCTTTTCGATTTCTCGCTTCGTTACACTCGCGACAAATCGGGTGTCATTTACCAGTTCTGCCACGTTTGGTGAACGGTACACCTTTAGCGCACAGCGGACAGGTTGCCGGATCATAGGTTTCTACATTCAAGTGCAGCAGAGCTTCGGTGCGAACGCCGAAATCTACCTTGCCGCCGCTGCGGTCAACCAGCAGGCCTACGCCTACAAGCTCGCCGCCATGCTCTTTAACTACTTCCATAACCTCTTTAACGCTGCCGCCGGTGGTTACGATATCTTCAACAACCAGTACGCGGGTGCCTGCCGGAATTTGGAAGCCGCGACGCAGAGTCATTTTGCCGTTTTCACGCTCGGTGAAGATAGCACGGGTGCCCAGAGCCTTGCCAACCTCGTGAGCCAACAGAATACCGCCGGTCATCGGGCCAACTACCAGTTCAACATCGTCGTTTTCATAACGACGTGCGATTTCCTGGCACAGACGCTCGGTATATTTAGGATGCTGCAGTACGTTGAATTTTTCAACATACATAGGGCTGTGCAGACCGCTGGTTAGCAAAAAGTGACCATGGAGAACTGCTTTAGTTTCCTCGAGCATTTTCATAACATCTTTTTCTTCTAAAACTGCCATTTGCTTACACTCCTTTAATCTCTTCTACAATTGCCAATGCTGCTGCCTGTCTTGCCTCAGCCTTAGTAATAGGTCTGCCTACTACAATGTGGCTGCTGCCGTTTTGCAGAGCGCCTGCCGGTGTTGCTACGCGCTTCTGGTCATCCAAAGAGCTGCCCGCAGGACGTACGCCCGGGGTAACAATCAAAAACTCAGGTCCGCAAGCCTCGCGGATTGCTGCAGCTTCCTTAGGAGAAGCAACAACACCGTCCATGCCTGCTTCCTTCGCCAGCTTAGCCAGGCTGATAACCTGCTCGGCAATGGTATTATTATAATTCAAATCAGCAAACTGTTCATCATCCATGCTAGTAAGAATGGTTACAGCAATCAGCTTCGGTGCCGGACGACCTGCTGCCTCAGCAGCCTCATGCACAGCCTTAACAGCCTCTGCCATCATCTTTTTGCCGCCGACAGCATGAACGTTCATCATATCTGCACCCAAATCGCTGAGTACGGTAAGTGCATGAGCAACAGTGTTAGGAATATCCTGCAGCTTGAGGTCTAGGAAAACATGCTTGCCCTGTTCCTTCAAGAAGCGGATAATTTCGCTGCCTACTGCATAATAAAGCTCCATGCCAACCTTATAGTAGCTTACTGCGTCACCCAATTCGACAACGCAAGCCTTAGCCTGTTCCAAGGTAGGAAAGTCAAGTGCGACTATTAATCTATCATCATGTTGCATGAGAAAATCTCCCTTATATCATACTTTATAGACGCTGGAGAATAATGTTATACAGCGTCGTTAAACAACGGCATGCTTGCTTTGCCGTTTGGCAAAGCCAGACCAACAATTTCAGAAATGTTCTGCGCGTTGTGTCTGTCCAGATATGCCAGCATACCATGGGCAATGGTTTCAGCGATATCAGGCTGTACAAAGTTTGCGGTACCAACTGCTACCGCACTTGCGCCTGCCAGCATGAACTCAATTGCATCCTCGGCACACATGATGCCGCCCATGCCGATGATGGGGATATGCACAGCCTGCGCTACCTGGTAAACCAGGCGCACTGCTACCGGACGTACAGCAGGACCGCTGAGGCCGCCGGTTACATTGCCAAGCACAGGACGCTGACGCTCAATATCAATCTTGGTACCGAGCAGCGTATTAATCATGGAAATTGCATCCGCACCTGCTGCCTCTACAGCCTTGGCCATTACCACGATATCCGTTACATTAGGAGAAAGCTTGGCGATAACCATTTTGCCGGTGTTGGCCTTAACCGCACGTACGACTTCGGCAGCTGCTTCCGGCACAGTGCCGAAAACAATGCCGCCCTCTTTAACATTCGGGCAGGAGATGTTGATTTCTACTGCATCAACACCGTCTACGTCCAGCTTTTTGGCAACAGCGCCGTATTCCTCGGGAGTATGACCGTAAATGTTGACAATCACAGGAACATTATATTTTTTCAGCTCAGGCAGAGTGTGCTCCAAGAAGTACTCACTGCCGGGGTTTTCAAGACCGATGCAGTTCAGCATACCGGACGGGGTTTCTACCGCACGCTGGCCCTTATTGCCTGCCGCAGGCTCTAAGGAGGTACCCTTTACGGTAACAGCGCCAACCTTTTCCAGGTCGAGAAAATCGGTAAATTCCAGGCCAAAGCCAAAGGTACCGGAGCCGGTAGTAACAGGAGTAGCCATTTTCAGGCCGGCAATATCAACTGCCAGACGGCCATCATACAATGCTTTTACCATTCTCCTACCTCCTCTGCCCAGAATACCGGGCCGTCCTTGCAGACCTTGATGCGCTTGCCGATGCCTTCGCAGGCACAGGACAGGCACGCACCCAGACCGCAGGCCATGTATTTTTCCAGAGATACCTGACATTTTACGCCGGCTTCTAAGCAGGCATTGGCAACTGCGCGCATCATCGGTACAGGACCGCAAACGTATACGCAGTCATAGCCGCCCTCTTTTAACAGCTGCGGCAGCAGAGCCATTACGGTGCCCTTAGTGCCGACACTGCCATCATCGGTGGTCAGATAAATATTTTTGCTGAGGCTTTCATAAAGCTTGGTCCAGAACAATTCCTCGGCACTGCGGCCGCCCATCAGGATATCGGTATTGCCCTCACCGAAGCCCTCTGCCAAAAACAGCAGCGGAGCCAGGCCCAAGCCGCCGCCAACCAGCAGCGGTTTTTTGGCGCTCATATCAAAGCCGTGTCCCAGCGGACCGACGATGCTCAGCTCGTCGCCGCTGCAAACGTCAGCCAGAATATGAGTTGCTTCACCGATGATACGATAGATCATGGTGATGGTTCCCTCAGCCTTGTTAACTCCTGCTACGCCGAAGGGACGGCGCAGCAGCGGAGCAGTATTCTTGCACACCTTCACGTTGACGAACTGTCCTGGGACAGCTTCGTCAGCGATTTCCGGTGTATAAACATTTATTAATTTTGTCGTACTATTTAAAACTCGTTGACCAATTACCTTGGCACTCGCAATAGTTTTAGACATAATCAATCCTCCCAGGTCAGGTCCTGCAGAGCGGTAACTCGTACAACGCTACGACGACGCATTGCGCTCATAACGTTCAGCAGCTCGCGTGCAGTATCCATAGAGGTCAGGCAGGCAATTGCATGCTCTACGGTAGAACGGCGGATCTTGAAGCCGTCACGTTCAGCGTCACGGCCATGGTTGGTGGTGTTGATAACCATACCGATGCGTCCGCTCTTGATATCATCAATCAGGTTCGGATGACCTTCGCTTACTTTGGTAGCAACCTCAACAGTTACACCGTATTGCTGCAGATATTCCGCAGTACCGTCGGTTGCAATAACAGTGTAGCCCAACTCTTCAAAGCCGCGAGCAATAGCAACTGCCTCAGGCTTATCCATATCAGCAACGGTAATCAGAATTGCACCCTCGTGCGGTACATTGATACCGGAAGCGATGCAGGCCTTATACAGCGCACGGCTATACTGGTAGTCGCAGGCCATAACCTCACCGGTGGATTTCATTTCAGGTCCAAGGGTGATATCTACATTGCTCATCTTATTGAAGCTGAATACAGGAGCTTTAACAGCATAGTAGTCCGGGAAGAAGCGTAAACCTGCTTGCAGGCCCTGCTCTTTAAGGCTCATGCCCATTGCGCATCTGGTAGCAACGTCTACCATAGAGATGCCGGTAATTTTGCTCAGGAACGGTACGGTTCTGGAGGAACGCGGGTTAACCTCGATTACATATACATGCTCGTCACGAACGATGTACTGAATATTGATCATGCCCTTAACTTCCAGGCCCAGAGCCATCTTGTTGGTGTATTCGATAATGGTACGGATAACACTTTCGCTCAGGCTGCGCGGCGGATATACGGCAATGGAGTCACCGCTGTGTACGCCTGCACGTTCAACGTGTTCCATGATGCCGGGGATTAATACTTCCTTGCCGTCGCAGATAGCGTCAACCTCTACCTCAGTACCCTGCAGGTAATGGTCAACCAGTACCGGATGCTCGTGAGAAGCCTTAACGGCATAGGTCATGTAGTTGCGCAGCTCGTCATCGTTATAAACGATTTCCATAGCACGGCCGCCTAATACGTAGGAAGGACGAACCATAGTCGGATAGCCAACCTTGTGAGCAGCAACCAGCGCACCCTCGGTATCGAATACGGTGTGGCCTTGCGGACGCGGGATATCGCAGCTTGTCAGCAGCTCATCGAAGCGTTCACGGTCCTCGGCACGGTCGATGCTGTCAACGGAGGAACCCAGAATCTTCACGCCTGCGCGGGAGAGCGGGCCTGCCAGGTTGATAGCGGTCTGACCACCGAATTGAACGATAACGCCTTCCGGTTTTTCTTTGTCGATAACATTGAGAACATCCTCTACAGTCAGCGGCTCAAAGTACAGTTTATCGGAAATATCGAAGTCAGTGGAAACGGTTTCCGGGTTGTTGTTGATGATAATGGTTTCATAGCCCATTTCCTTCAACGCCCATACGCAGTGTACGGAGCAGTAGTCGAATTCTACGCCCTGACCGATACGGATAGGACCGGAGCCGAGTACAACTACTCTCTTTCTGTCACTTACTTCAACCTCATCCTCGGTTTCGTAGCAGGAATAGTAGTACGGAGTTGCAGCTTCAAATTCCGCAGCGCAGGTATCAACCATTTTGTAGGTCGGCAGAATGCCGTTAGCCTTACGCATATCGCGGATTTCGAACTCAGTCTTGCCTACGCGTTTTCCGATAACAGCATCGGCAAAGCCCATTTTCTTAGCCTTACGCAGCAGGCTCGGAGTCAGCTCGTGAGTTTCCAGAGCTTTTTCCATTTTAATGATGTTTTGGATTTTGGAGAGGAACCACAGGTCAATCTTGGTGATATCGTGAATCTCTTCCAGAGTAATACCGCGGCGGATAGCCTCAGCAACAACGAAGCAGCGCTCGTCGTCAATGCGTTTGATGCGGTCATGAATTTCTTCATCACTCAGAGCCTTCAGCTCAGGCATTTCCAGATGGTTGATGCCGATTTCCAGGCAGCGAACTGCTTTCAGCATGGAAGCTTCAAAGCTGCGCTCAATTGCCATAACCTCACCGGTAGCTTTCATCTGAGTTCCCAGGGTGCGGTCAGCGGTTACAAATTTATCGAACGGCCAACGCGGGAATTTCAGTACGATATAGTCAATGGTAGGCTCGAAGCAAGCCTTAGTCTTTTTGGTAACAGCGTTTTCGATTTCGTCCAGGTTGTAGCCGACAGCGATTTTGCTGGTAACCTTAGCAATCGGATAACCGGTAGCTTTGGAAGCCAGTGCGGAAGAACGGCTTACACGCGGGTTAACTTCAATTACATAATAGTTTTCGGAGTACGGGTCGAGAGCCAGCTGTACGTTACAGCCGCCAACTACACCCAGCTCACGCACGATATCGATGGAAGCCTGACGCAGCAACTGTACCTCTTTATCGCTCAGAGTCTGTGCCGGAGCCACAACTATGGAGTCGCCGGTGTGTACACCAACGGGGTCCAGGTTTTCCATGGAGCAGACGGTGATGCAGTTATCAGCAGCGTCGCGGATTACTTCGTATTCGATTTCTTTCCAGCCGGCGATGCTGCGTTCAATCAGGCATTGGCCGATGGGGCTGTAGCCCAGGCCCTTTTGCACGATATCAATCAGCTCTTCCTCGTTTTCAGCAATACCGCCACCGGTACCGCCGAGGGTATAAGCAGGACGGACAATCAGCGGATAGCCGATTTCCTTGCCGAAGTCGCAAGCAGCCTCAATGGTTTCTACAATGGTGCTTTCAGGAATCGGCTGATGGATTTTCTCCATAGTTTCCTTGAACATTTCGCGGTCTTCGCCACGTTTGATTGCGCTGATCTGAGTGCCCAGCAGACGAACATTGTACTTGTCCAAAATGCCTTGCTCTTCCAATTTCATAGCCATGTTCAGACCAACCTGACCACCAAGAGTTGCCAGCAGGGAATCAGGACGCTCACGTTTGATAATTTTTTCAATGAATTCATCGCTGATAGGTTCAACATATACACGGTCAGCCACATGCACATCAGTCATAATGGTTGCAGGGTTACTGTTAATCAGTACAACCTCCAGGCCTTCTTCCTTCAGAGCGCGGCAAGCCTGAGTGCCTGCATAGTCAAACTCTGCTGCCTGACCGATGATAATAGGGCCGGAGCCGATAACGAGAACCTTTTTAATATCTTTAAGTTTCGGCATAATTAACGACCCTCCATCATATCAACAAAATGTTTAAACAAATAATCATGATCGCCGGGGCCAGGGCAGGCTTCCGGATGATATTGAACGGTAAAGGTAGGATGCTTGGTGTATTCCAGGCCTTCGATAGTACCGTCGTTCATGGAAATATGGCTGATGTTGATGCCCTTGCCTTCCAGAGATTTTTCATCTACAGCATAGCCGTGGTTTTGGGCGCTGATGTAGATGCGGCCGGTTGCCAGGTATTTTACCGGTTGGTTGATACCGCGATGGCCGAATTTCATTTTATAGGTATCAGCGCCGTTAGCCAAAGCCATGAGCTGATGACCGAGGCAGATACCGAAAATCGGTTTCTTGCCGATTAATTTCTTAATGTTTTCAATAACCTCAGGCAAATCCTTCGGGTCGCCGGGGCCATTGGACAGGAAGATACCGTCCGGGTCGCAAGCCAGTACTTCTTCTGCGGTAGCGGAAGCAGGGAATACTGTCAGGCGGCAGCCAAAGGCTTCAATGGATTTCAGGATATTGCGTTTAATACCGAAGTCCATCACAGCTACATGCAGCTTGCCCTCGCCCATGGTGTAAACCTCGGGAGTGGTAACCTCCTCAACCTGGTTGCGTACTGCCGGTAAGTCCAACAGTTTCTGTACTTCCTCATCAGGCATTTCTGCCGGAACGATTACGCCCTGCAGTACGCCGTGATTACGGATTTTACGGGTGATAGCACGTGTATCTACACCTGCTAAGGTCGGGATATCCTGTTCAGTCAGGAAATCCTCCAGGCTCTGCTCATTGCGCCAGTTGCTGGGGCAATCGCACAGCTCGCCGATTACGAAGCCCTGGAAGAAGCATTTCTTGCCTTGGTTAAACAACGGATTGCAGCCATAGTTGCCTACCAGAGGATAGGTCATTACTACAATCTGACCGCAGAAGGACGGATCAGTCAAGGTCTCCTGGTAACCGCTCATGCCGGTGGTGAATACAACCTCACCTACAGCATTGCGCTTGCCGCCATACAGAGTGCCTTCAAAAACGCTGCCGTCTTTTAAAACTAATTTTCCTTTTCTTACTTTTTCGTGCATACTACACCATTCCTCATTACAAAATTACCATGCAGCATAGTAGCAACAGCCTTGCCGGTGCAAGCCTTGCCTTCGTACGGGGTGAATTTGCCGCGGGTATAGAATTTGGAGCTGTCAACAGTCCATTTTTTATTCAGGTCCATAATAGTGATATCAGCAACGCTGCCTTCTTTCAGAGTACCGCCGGCCAGCTTGAACAGCTTAGCAGGCTCGCAGCTCATTTTGCTGATAATAGTATTCAGGTCGAATACATGGGTGTGATATAAGTCAGTCAGAATTACTGCCAGAGAGGTTTCCAGACCGCAGAAGCCGTTCGGAGCATAACGGAATTCAACATCCTTTTCTTCCGGTGCGTGCGGGGAGTGGTCGGTAACGATAGCGTCAACAGTGCCGTCTAAAACAGCCTCACGCATAGCCTGTACGTGGTCTGCACTGCGCAGCGGCGGGTTAACGCGGGTTGCAGAATTATAATCTGCGCAAGCCTCATCAGTCAGAGTCAGATGATGTACGGTTACTTCACTGGTAACATTTACGCCGCGTTTTTTAGCCTGGCGGATGATATCGATAGCACCCTTGGAAGCAACGTGGCAGATATGTACATGTGCGCCGGTGTATTCAGCGATGATGCAGTCACGTGCAACAGCGATATCCTCACTGATTGCCGGTACGCCTGGTACGCCGATACGTGCGGAAACAACGCCTTCATGCATGTAGCCTTCGGAATCCAGCTCAGGATCAATTGCATGGCACAGCAAAGGTTTGTCAAAAGCAGTTACATATTTAGCAGCCAGCACCATCAGGCGGGAGCTCTTTACATAGTGGCCGTCATCAGAGAAGCCCATAGCGCCTTTTTCTGCCATATCGCCCATCTCTGCCAGCTCTTCGCCCTTTTCGCCCTTGCTGATTGCGCCGATAACTTCAACGTTAGCGTAGCTTTCTTCGCGAGCACGTTCTTTAATACCGCTTACTACGATGGAGGTATCAATAACAGGCTTGGTATTAGGCATGCAGGCAACGGTGGTTACACCGCCGGCAGCAGCAGCCTTAGTACCGCTGATAATATCTTCCTTAGCTTCCAGGCCGGGCTCACGCATATGAGTGTGTACGTCAATCAGACCAGGAGTTACTACGAGGCCGGTTGCATCAAAAACCTCGTCAGCAGCTTCGGCAATATCCTTGCCCAAAGCTTTAATTTTGCCATCCTCAACGAGGATATCCATTACAGCATCTAATTTTTGGCTGGGGTCTACTACCCTGCCGTTTTTAATCAACGTTTTCAATGTGTTTACCTCCTGTCAAAGTCAAGAATAAGAGTGCCATACGTACAGCTACGCCGTTTTGTACCTCAGTACGGATTGCGGCGTTATCGCAGTAACCAACCTCCCAGGAGATTTCCAGACCACGGTTCATCGGGCCGGGATGCAGCACGGTTACGTCAGGCTTAGCCAGCTTCAGGCGGTTTTCGTTAATACCGAAGATACGTGCATATTCACGCGGAGACGGGAACAGGCCCTTTTGCTGACGTTCCAGCTGAATACGCAGGATATCGATTACGTCAGCGCCTTCGATTGCTTCTTCAACGCGTTTGTGTACGGTAACGCCCAGAGAAGCAATATCATGCGGCAGCAGAGTCATAGGACCTGCAACGTGTACCTCAGCGCCCATTTTGGTCCAGGCAGCAATATTGGTGCGGGCAACACGGCTGTAGAGAATATCACCGATGATTGCCATTTTCAAGCCCTTCAGATTTTTGCCCTGCTCACGGATAGTAAACATATCCAGGAAGCCTTGAGAAGGATGTGCATGTGCGCCATCGCCGGCGTTGATGATTACAGGGTCTGCAACCTTAGCAGCATATGCTGCAGCGCCTTCAATGGGGTGACGCATAACAATCGCATCACAAGCCATGGATTGTACAGTCAGGATGGTGTCGCGCAGGCATTCACCTTTGACAACACTGGAGGAGGATGTAGTGATGTTTACTACATCGGCACCCAGATATTTGCCTGCCAGCTCGAAGGATGTACGGGTACGTGTACTGGGCTCATAGAACAGATTGATGATAGATTTACCGCGCAGTGAGGGCACCTTTTTGATATCCCTCTTCATAATCTTCTTCATTTCCTCAGCGGTTTTCAAAACCAGCTCGATTTCCTCAACGCTGAGGCTTTCCAGATCCAGTATATCTCTGCCACCCAGAGATACATTTGATTTAGCCATTAGCTTTACCTCCTGTTTTTTATAATAAAATTGCATAATAAAAGGCCTTCTCGTCCCATGATGGTGCAAAAAGGCCTTAGGTTTCATAATAACTTATACCTTGCAGTCTCACAGGACCAATTTAAAGGTGCAAATTGATTGTATATATTTTACACCTTAATGAAGAATACGTCAAATACTTCGAGGTAAAATCTTGGCAGGATTTTTTTACTTATAGTATAATAAAGAAGATTAAAAATTAGCGAGGTACTTATGCGAAACACCATTATAGATAATCTGCGTGGCATCTGCATGCTTGGCGTCATCGGTATTCATATCGGCAGCCTGGCACTTGCCCCCAACAACTTTACTCTTTACTTATTACTGGAGATTTTAAGCCGTTACAGTGTCCCCTCCTTTTTCTTTATCTCCGGCTACGGCCTGGCCTGTACGGATAAAGGCCTATTAAGCGGCAGCCGGCTGAACTATATCGACTTTATGAAGAAGCGTCTGCGGGGAGCAGGCCTGCCCTATCTCAGCTGGTCGCTTTTTTACATGCTTTACTTCTGGCTGATTCTGCCACCGGGCTTCGTCAGCTGGAATCCGCTGCATGTGGCCTATGTGTTATTCTTCGGCCTGGGCTGCTACCATTTGTATTTTATGGTCATCCTGCTGTGGTTTTATGCAAGCTATCCGCTCTGGCGCCAACTTCTGCGTATAATTATACACAAAAGCATACCATTTATGCTAGTGCTTTTATTCATATTCCAGCTTGCATTTAACTGGTGGACAACGCATCCTGGCCTGAATACAGCGGGTTGGAGCGTCATAGCTAAAAATTTCTTTGATTATCGCCTCAACTATCTTCCCTTGCATTATTTACTTATTTTTATGAGTGGCGGCTTGGCAGCCGGCTATTGGGAAAAATTCATCGCCCTCCTGCGCAGATACAGCGCCATGGTATGCATGATTTTTGCTGCAAGCATGGCCTGGGACGTGCAAAGCTGTTACGAAGCAGTTACGGTCAAAGGCTACACGCTGATTGATCTGGCCAACACCTATCACCAGCTCAGCCCGCAGGGACTCTGCTACACCGTAGGCTCGCTGCTCTTCTTCTGCCTGGCACTTGATTGGCTGGAGCGCAAGGCGCAAAGCGAAGGTTCCCTCGCGAAGCCTTTCTATAAAGCCATCAGCATCCTTTCCTCCTACTCCATGCTCATCTACTTTGTGCATCCGCTGCTCCTGGACTGGCTCAGCAGCGCCTACAACCATTTCGGCATCATCATGACCGTCAAAAAGGTAGCACTGTCCTACGTGCTGCTGGTGCTTGGCTCTCTGGCCCTCAGCATCCTGCTGACGAAAGCATTTGAAAAATGCAGTATGGCAAAGCTGCTGTTTACAGGTAAACGCTGAATTTAATACATAGCAAAAAGACGTTGCGTGCTTTTTCAGCACACAACGTCTTTTTGCCATCTTAAATTTTACAGCTGAGCCTTCATTAATTTCTTATAAACCTCAACGCCAGGCTGGTCAAATGCATCCACATCCGCCAGCTCGCCCTCGTAGGCAATCGTCAGCATCAAAAAATACATCAGCTGACCAAGATAATATTCATTCAGCTTTGGCAGCGTAAAGCGCGCATTGTAACGGTTATCACCCGTCAGCGCCGCTTCATTGGCATTCAGCGCCGCTTTAAGAGCCTTCGCCATATCCATGCCCTCGTACTTATCAAAGAACGGTACATCCGCAAAGGGATTGTGCAAAATTGCCTCCTCCTCAGGGTTGGCAACCTCCAGGAACTGTACCACCTTGTTCAGACGGCCGTCCTGATGCTGCTGCGTCTGCGCATGCATATCCGTCGTGCCAACAGCAACAATCGGCGTTCTACCGTAGTAAACAACCTCACCCTCACGGTTGCAGCGCTTGCCCAACGATTCCGCCAGCAGCTGCACGTACCATTCGCTCAAGGATTTCAGGCGCATGCTGTACGGCATGAACACTTCTATATCACGTCCGCGCTCATAGGCCATAAATTTCAGTAAAGCGTTGAGCAGCGCAGGATTCTCCGCAAGCTCTGCCTGCCGGCAATAGATGTCCATATCACGCGCACCACGCAAAAATTCTTCGATATCTCCGCCCAAGGCAGCCATCGTCACTAGGCCCGGGTCCGTCATGATGCTGAAGCGTCCGCCGATGCCTTCCTTGATATCAAAACGCTCCCAGCCGAATTTTTCCGCCAGCTGCAGCAGCGGCGCAGATTCAATCGGTGCCTGCAAATCGGTAACCACCGTACAATCAAGGTCGATGTCTGCGTTTTGAGACAGATTAGCATAGAAATACGTAAAGGCAGAAATTGTTTCCAGCGTAGTACCGGATTTAGAAATCGGCACCAGCATAATCTTTAGCTTCTTGCCTTCCTGCGCACTTACTCCAGCCATACGGCGCATCTTGAACAGCAGTGAATTGCAGTCCACCGGATCAAGATTATTGCCGGAAAAATAAATGCAGGGCTGCCCCTGACGCAAGGTTGCGCTGGTATTCCAGTGATAACCGCCAAAGGCATCAAACAGCACCTTGTTGCCCAAGTAGGAGCCGCCAACGCCCAAAAAGATTACGACATCCTTACTGCGCAGATGCTTGCTGTAGCGCATCAGCTTGATAATCGACTGCTCCGTATTGGGGTTGCCGTCAGCAATATACGGCATGCGTGGAAAATAAACATGCTCAGGCGTGCCGTCCTTAGATAAATGCTTCTTGGCAAAGCCGCTGCGGCGCAGCTCACACACAGCCTTCTCGGCTACGGCTCCCTGCTGCTGCAGTGCCTGCTCCACTTCCTGCGGCTGCAGTCTGCCTGCTCCCATCATATTATTGAAATCAAAAACGATTCCGCTAGGCACCACAATTCTATAATCCACCATAAACACTCCTAAATATCAGTTGCAAAAATGCACGTATGCTATTGTACCATATCAGCACTGCAAAATCTATTGCCAAAGCAAATTGCAGTTTGCCATATGGTAGCAATACTTTATTTTACCTCTACCAGCTCAATATGGAAGTTCAGTTCCTTGCCGGCCATTTCATGGTTAGCGTCAAAGGTAATGTTGGTATCATCCTTTTCGGTTACCAGTACAGGAACAGGCTGACCGAATTGGTTCTGCAGGTAAACTCTCTGGCCAACGGTCAGGTTTTCAGAACCAGGCAGCTGGGCAATCGGCATGGTGAAGATAGCCTTCGGATCAGCCTCACCGTATGCTTCTGCCGGCAGCAGATGGATGTCAACCTCAGCGCCAACCTCCAGGTCTGCAACAGCTGCATCAAAGCCTTTAATCATCTGGCCTGCGCCGCAAACAAATTCCAACGGCTCGCCACGATCATAGGAAGAATCAAATTGCTTGCCGTCATTAAAGGTACCTTTATAGTGTACGCGACAGGTTTTTCCTACATTACGTCCGGTTAATTCATTACTCATTATTAAATCACCTCATAAAAATATTTGATATAAAGCCGGTATAAGCGTATATCAGTCACAGTTATGTATATTATACTATAAATTTCGCCTTATTTCACCTCAAAAAAAAACGGCAGCCAGTTAAATTCCGACTGCCATCATATTTCAGGCTCATCACATCAGCCCTTTTATTCACCTTCCTGCAGAAAGATACTGCCTCATCAGACCCTTAAAGCCATGCTTTTTGAAGTCCTTCAACGGTAAAAATTCAATCTCAACACTGTTATTAGCGTATTCAGACCTCATTTCATTGAACTCTTCCACAGTCATATCTGTTTCCTGCGAAGCATCTGCCTCACTCCTGCAGCTCATGTTGCGGCAAACGCCAAGGCCGTCATCCTTTGGCCAGGTAAAATAAAGCTCATAGCATCCTAGGTTGCCGTCAGGCTGCAAATGCTCAACAGCAAGCACCTGATGCGAAATGCCGGTGCCGCCTCGTGTCACCAGATTGTCATTTGCCATAAGCTGCAGACTGCTACGGCTCCAGCCCTCCGCAACGTATTTCACGCTGTCGTCCGCAAAGGTGTAAATCGCATAAATCTCCTTACCGTAATGCCCCGCGCCGCGTTTTTGGCTAATCCAACCGATAAGCAGCTCCGGAACACCGTCGCCGCTGATATCCTGCAGCGTGTAGCCAAGCTGCTGCAGGGCCGCCTCCCGCTTGGCGAAATCCCGCACCTCACAGATGCCTGTTCTTCCCTGCTCCGGCAGGTTATCACTCGTACCGTCAGCGATAAATTCATAAACACTGTCTACAACCTTTGCATATTCCTGCTCATAGGCCGGCGCTGCTTTGGCAGCGGCCTCAGCCTTAGGCAAATCCATCTGCGGTAATACGGAATTTTTTTCTGTGCCGCAACCGGCAAATGCCGCCAGAAGCATTGCCAGGCACATGCTCTTAAACAGCTTACGCTTCATTACGCCACCTCCTGTCAAAAGATGTTTTTAGCAAAATTTGCTTCATCCGTCAGTTCGCTAAATGAACATCACTCTCACAGTACATAATTTCTGCAATCACATCACGAGAATCCAGTTTTACATAAAAGCTCTTATGCAGGCATTTTTGCCCCCTTGCGTTGTATGCATATTTTACCCAACCGATCATATGATGCGTATCCGATATACCCACACCCATAGAATCGTTCTCCCAGCCATTCATTTTCAGGTACCCGTCCAGAGCAATCTGCCTGTCTGTGTCAAGCTGCTGACCGACAGCATAGCCTGCCATGCTGCCATGAAGTTTATTAATCTTCACATCATTTACTTTGTTTCTCGCTGAATCTATATAGAACAGACGCGGTCCGACCTGCATCTTTTTATCAGCATAGGAGATAATATCATCCGTATTCTGTTCCACAGGCCCCGGGTAATAGGCACCTGAAGCAAAAATCTCGGGATCCATAATCCAATCTGCTTCGAGGGCAGCATTAAAGCGTCCTGCTGCGCTGGCAGCTCTCGGGGTTGTATCAAGATATTTGCTTGCCATAAAACCAACATGGCCCCTTTCAGTAGTTCCAAGAAGCCATTTGTATTCACTGTTTACTGCATCTACAACCATGCTTACATAAAATTTATCTCCCCTTTGCAGCATGGTGATAACATCACAGTCAGTATTAGGCTGTGTTCTGACATTAACATCGGTTGCGTTGCAATATACCTCCAGCGGCCAGCCGGGATAAGACCTGAGCTCGTTGGCCAAATAATCTGTATTAACCTCGGCAAAGGCAGTGTTGGCAAACATTGCCAGACCAAGCGCTGCGCTTAAGAATATTCTCTTTTGCATATCCATCCCTCCTATTCCTGCCATCTGCGTTACGGGCAGTTGTTTTCCTGATTATATTTTAACTTGAAAATAAGCAAAGCGCCCCACCCGAAAGCGTGAATTCGGGTAGGGCGAGAGGGAAATTTGGGGAGAAAGGATATATTTTTATGCCTCATCAAGCTCCTGCAAACGTTTCAACCATCTTATAACAGAGCCACTTTCGATAAAGCCTAATAACGCACCATCACAAAAGCGCTCTGCCCTAAGAGAAGCTATCAGCAAAGCCAATATACATTGAGCATCTAATCCAGAAGCATCGGCTTTCATCATGGAATCATAACCCCATTCTATGCCATTAGCATTAAGAATATCTGCATATTTACTCGGTACTATCTCATCACTTTCTTTGGCAAATTTATAGATATCATCTGCCAACTTCTTAACCGTTATAGAATAAATGACGAAAGGAAGGTGCATCGGTCTTTCCTGAGAACCATCATTTTCCTTATCACAACTCCATTCACCAGCATTATCATTTTCCAAAAGATTGATATGTTTTGTCAACACAGAGTATTCTTTCATCACACTTCATCCCTCTTCCAATCTCTCCACACTATCATAGCACGACAATTCATTTTTATTGTCTATATTATACCATTAAAACCCGAAAACTTTCTTGTCTCATATACCATTTTCAACAATTCAGTGTATAATTAAAGCATAAATAATTTTTCAGAAACGGAGAATCCTCACATGAAATGCTTACTCATTAAAAACGCGGACGTATACGCTCCGCAGCCCCTCGGAATTGTCGACCTTCTGATTATCAATGACAAAATCGCCAAAATAGGCCAACAGCTTGCAGCACCGCAAGGCTTAGACTGCCAAATTCTTGATGCCCAAAAGCGCAAGGTAGTCCCCGGTTATGTTGACCAGCACGTGCACATCATCGGCGGCGGCGGCGAATCCGGTCCCTACAGCCGTACACCGGAAATCAACCTCAGCGAGCTGACGAAGGTTGGCATTACTACCGTAGTAGGCGTTTTGGGCACAGACGGCACCTCCAGACATAACGAAAGCCTGCTGGCGAAGGCCAGAGGTCTGACGCATGAAGGCATCACCGCGTACATGCTCACCGGCTCTTACGAAATTCCCCTGCACAACATGACCGGTGATGTGCGCCGCGACATCATCCTGATTAACGAATGCCTTGGCATCGGCGAAGTTGCCTTATCTGACCACAGAAGCTCGCAGCCTACACGCGAAGAGCTGGAAAAGGTGCTTACGCAGGCTCGCCTGGGCGGTATGCTTTCCGGCAAGGCCGGCGTTGTGCAGTTCCACATGGGCGTAGGCAAGCGTGGCATGGATGTTCTGCTGGCAATTGTACGCGAAACAGAAATCCCCGCCCGTCATTTTATCCCCACCCACGTCAACCGTGCCTTCCATCTTTTTGAACAGGCCAAGGAATTTGCCCGCTTAGGCGGTTATGTAGATATCACCTCCGGCATCAGGGAGCAGGACGGCTTCCCCGCCTGCGTCAAGCCCAGTGACGCCATCAAAATTCTTTACGAAGAGGGCGTGCCGATGGACAAAGTCACCATGAGCTCGGATGCCAACGGCTGCATGAGCGTTACACTTCCCGACGGCAGCCAAAAGCAGCTTGCCGTTTCGCCGGATTCCTTCCAAGAGGAAGTTAAGGATGCTCTGCTTGCAGGTGTTCCCACAGAGGTTGTGGCAAAGGTTGTCAGCAGCAATCCGGCGCAGGCCAACGGTCTGTATCCTCAAAAGGGCTGCCTGCAAGCCGACAGTGATGCCGATCTGATTATTTACAGCGACAGCTATGACGTAGATACCGTAATCGCCAAAGGCCAAATCATGGTGGCAGCAGGCGAAGCGCTTGTCAAAGGCACCTTTGAAAAATAAACATTGTAACGAAAATCCCCTGCACAAGCCTTTGCTTATGTAGGGGATTAATTTTTTTATGATATTTTCGTTATAGCTTGACGCACTCAGGCCGCTGCTTATCTGGCAACAGAAAGCTGCTGCTGCATCAGCGGAATCATTTCCTCGATAGTTTCATATGCCAGCTCATGATTTACATACTGCGGCTGAACGCACTGCAGAATCTGCTTAGCTGCCGTGGTAGTAAAAGGCTTATGCTGGTCAATCGCCGCAATATGACGCCAAATAACTTCCGCATTCAAATTAGCCGGCACCTTGCGTTCAAAGCTGCGCAAATACTTGCCGGAAAGCGAGCAGGAAAGATGCACACCCTTAATCAGCTCAGCATACGGACCGAGCTTGTCCACCGTGCGGCAGACATAATCCGCAGCCTCCACCTCTGTGCGCAGACGCGGATTGGTATTCATCAGGTGACCGGTATCAAGCATAATACCGACGTTTTTGCGCTCAATGCGCTCAAAGAAAAACTTCACCTTGCGCGCATCCGTCAGGCGCAGACCGGGCCACCACAAATTTTCAAACAGCACCGTAACATTGGCAGGAATCTCATCCGCCACAGCATTAAAAACATCTGCCGAAGCAGCCAATACCTCACGGTCATCGTAACGGAAATCAAAGGTAAAGATTGTTTCGGTATCGGCCTCCGCCACATGCCACACCAGATATTCCGGCTTCTGCGAAATGGCAGCGCAGATATTACGGCGGATTACAGCCAGCCATTCATCACAGCTCATAGCTGTCTTAAAATATGTCTGGCGTTCGTGGATACTGCGAAACTGCTGCTGCAAGCGTTTAGCCTTTCGCAGCCAGAAATCCATCCAATACGGCCAATAATTCAAATGTGCGCCAATCGTCAGCTCCTTGTAATCAGGGAATGCTTCCGGATCTCTGTAAATAAACTGTTCAATACCGTCAACACCCAGCTGCTGCACTAAACCGGCTAAGGTCATCCCCTTACGCTTCAATTCATCTTCATACCAATCAATCGGACAATAGTTAATAAGATGCTTCGTCATTTCTCACCCTTCTTTGCTACATACTGCACACTCTTAACGTAAACCTTACTTCAACTGTGCTACCGGCAAATAGCTTGAAATTCTTGTTTCATAAAAAAACTGCGGCGGTAACGCTGCAGTCATAATTTAGCTCACGCAAGCAGCACTACTGAAATACTAAAGATGGTTTTACCATCCTTCCTTTCACCTGTACATCGCAAGCTTGCGGAAAAAACTTTTGGGCATAGGCACTCTGACTAAGCTCATCACCGGGACAGCATCTTGTGAGGATATGCGCTGCCAGGCTCGCATTACAGTTGCGGTACAGTACCAGATTCACACTGGTTTTCCTTCTGCTCAAAGCATATTAAGTTTTTATTGTCTTGCTTTCTTTATCTGACGAAAGCTGTGTAATAGTAATATCTACTATTTATAGCACAATTAGTATATCATTAATCAGCTTTTTTGGCAATAGAATTATGAAATTTTTTCCACATCTGTACTGCAGAAATAATAAACTCCCGCAAGCACGATGCTTTCGGGAGTTTGTTGTTGAATATGCGCCATGACGCAGACAAGGCTTTAGCGACAGACTGTAATAGGAACGAGGGCGGGCAGCCCATTACTGCACGCAAACTCATCCGCCTGCACGCGGAACACGTCCGCCAGCAGCTTGGACGTAACAATTTCTTTAGGCTCACCGCTGACTACCAGGCGTCCTGCCTTGATAACGGCAACATAATCAGCGTACTGAATGGCATGGTTCAAATCATGGATAACCATAACCACCGTCAGCCCCAGCTCCTTGTTGAGCTTATCAAGCAGCTGCATAACCTCCAGCTGGTGACAGATATCAAGATAGGTCGTAGGCTCGTCAAGCAGCAGTACCTGCGGTCTTTGCGCCAGCGCCATTGCTATCCAGGCGCGCTGACGCTCGCCGCCGCTCAGCGTATGCAGAAGACGGTGGCTCATCGACGTCATATTGGTCTGCTCCAAGGCCCAGGCAACGTGCTGAGCATCGTCTTTATCACCGCGCCCTAAAAAGCTGCGATGCGGAAATCGTCCCATCTCAACCAAATCCTGCACCGTCAAATCGGTAGGCGCAACCGGTGACTGCGTCAAAATTGCCAGACAGCGGGCAAACTCGCGGTGCGACAGCCTATGGATATCCTTGCCCAGGAAGCTGATGCTGCCTTTAGCGCACGGCAAGATGCGTGCAATCGCCTTCAGCGTTGTACTCTTGCCACAGCCGTTGGGGCCAATGATAGCGGTAATCTTACCCTCGGGAATCGCCAGCGATAAATCATGGATGATTGTTTTTTTGTTAATTGCTATATCAATATGCGTTGCCTCTAAAACAGCTTTAAAGGGCGCTGCATTATTTTGTGTCATCAGATTTCCCTCCTTAACAGGAATAAGAAGAAGGGCGCGCCCAAAAAGGCCATAATAATACCAACAGGCAGTTCAATCGGCGCAAAAATTACACGCGCAAAGGTATCACTGAGCGTAACAATGGCAATGCCCAAAAGTGCGGAAGCAGGCAGCAGAAAGCGGTAGTCGCTGCCTATCAGCAGTCGCGCCGCATGCGGCACCACAAGGCCGACAAAGCCCAGCAGGCCGACAACGCTGACAGCGCTGGCTGCGAGCAAAGCTGCAATAGCCGTAAGGATAATGCGCGTTACCTCAACATTGACACCAAGACCGCGCGCCATCTCATCGCCCAGCTGCAGGATGTTCAGATAAGCGGCACTGGCAAGCGCCAGAATCAGGCCGATAACAGCATATGGCAGAATAATATTTACATGCGGCCAGCTGCGTGCGGCAAGACCGCCTACCATCCACATTAAAGCACCATGCACTCTGTCACTGTAAAAAATCATCAGGCCGCTGATACCTGCACCCAAAAAGGCAGATACCGCAACACCGGCCAAAATAATACGCACCGGCTTAATGCCGTTTTTCCACGCCAGAATATAAATGCAGACAGCAGCCAGCATCGCACCGATGAAGGCAACAGGCGTAATCAGATATTCCATCGCCGGGAACAAAATCATAATCACAACGCCTGCCAGGCCGGCGCCGGAGCTGATGCCGATGATATGCGGGTCTGCCAGCGGATTACGCATAATCGCCTGCAGAATCGCACCGGAAAGTGACAGGTTAATGCCGACCAAGGCACCGACGATGGTACGCGGCATACGGATGTTCCAGATAATCTGACTGCGAGGATCATTACCGGGATTAAGCAGAATATCGGTAATCTCCTTGATGCTGATAATGCTGGAGCCTTTTGTTAAGCTCAAAAAGCTGCCCAATAGTGCCAAGAACAAAAATATCACAAGAATAGTAATACGCCATTTAGTACGGCCGATACCAAAATGCTCCGTCTGCTCTGCAGACTGCTTATTTTCCATTAGTAAAGACCTCCGGATAAACCTGCTGTGCCATAAACTTTACAGCCTCAGGATAGCGCAGGCCGGGGTTAATCAAGAACAGTTTTTCCGGCAGCACATATACTCTGCCTGCTTTTACAGCCGACAGACTGTTCCAGGCGGGGTTATTTTTAAAGTCGGTGCGCAGACGATTTTCAATTTCCTCAGGCTTGCCCATAGAGGTAATAAAGATAATTTCCGGATTCTGCTCTACCAGTGTTTCCATGCTGTAAGGAGTTTTGTTGGATTTTCCCTTGAGCGCTGCAGCAGCAACGTTTTCAAAGCCCAGGATATCGCTTACACAGCCGGCAATGCTGTGCGAGCCTTCTACCGTAACGGCGCTGGCTGTTGCATGCATAATAACGATGCGTTTCTTTTCCTTAGGCAGCTTACTGGTAACGGCGGCAACCTGTTTATCAAGCAGCTCATTTTCCTTTTGGGCCTTATCCTGCGTACCATAAATATCGCCCAAGGTTTTGATGGTACCCTTTACATCCTCAAAGGTTTGGGTATCAAACTCCACTACGTTGATTTTGTTGGATTGCAGCATCGGAATAAATTTATCATGCTGATTTTTGCTGGCCAGAACCAGATCAGGCTTCAGGCCGACAAGTGCTTCCATATTAATATTGTAGACCATGCCTACCTCCGGCACAGACTTCATAGATTCGGGAATTTTGCCTACCTTAGAGCTGGCGCGACCGACTACGGTGCCGCCGACAGCCTCAATCATACTCAAATATGAAGGGCTGAGGCTTACCACTCTTTCAGGCTTTTTGGCAAGCGAAACCTGTCTGCCTGCAGCATCGGTAAGCTGCAGATAAGCCTTATCACCGCCAGTTTGCGTTCCTACACCGCCGCAACCGGCAGCAACCAGCATAGCCGCACATAATAGACCACAAGCAATTTTTTTCAAGAACATGTTAATCACCTCATACTCATCTTATATTACCCAAGCCCAAGGCTTTGGCAATATATATAACTCTCTGATAAAAAAAGCTTAATAATATTGCCCTCATAATAGCACAAATCAGAAGTGTAGTCAATGAAAGTTGCTAAGAAGCGCACATAATAGTATAATTAAATGAATAAGCTTGTTATAACAAAGGAGTAAAAATATTATGGAAATCACTGCAATGATTAACCGCATAAATGCATTAGCCAAAAAGAAGAAAACTTCCGGTCTTACCCCGGAGGAGTTGGCAGAACAAAAGGAGCTGTACAAGGAATATCTGGCCAACATCCGCAGGCAGCTGAAGGCTCAGCTCGATAACATCGAGGTAGTCGACGAGCAGCCGGATAAAAAACAGCTGCACTGATGGCTGCTATCCTGTCGCCATCCATGCTGGCCTACGAGGACGATTTTCTGCTGATTATCGATAAGCCTGCAGGCATGCTGGTACACCCCACCGTCAGCGAGCGTGGCACTACGCTCTACGATTATGTAAAGGCATATTATGAAGCCAACGGCATTAATGCCGGTATACATCCCGTGTCGCGTCTGGACCGCAACACCTCCGGCCTCGTTATTTTTGCCAAGGAGCCTATTGTACAGCACTGGCTTAGTCAGCAGCAGGTTGAAAAGGAATATCTGGCGTTGGCCTGCGGCCGCTTTGAAACCAGCGAAGGTATTATCGAAGCGCCCATCGCCCGCAAGGAAGGCAGTATCATTGAACGCTGCGTTGACTACACGCGCGGCAAATACGCCAAAACAGCCTATGAGGTTTTGGCGTCTTACAGCAATCATACGCTGCTCAAGGTCCGTCTTTTCACCGGACGCACGCACCAGATACGTGTCCACCTTGCTTCTATCGGCCACCCGTTAGTCAATGACAATCTTTACGGCACGCCCGGTCCCCAGGCGCGCCATGCGCTGCATGCCTACCGCCTGGCCTTCAAGCATCCGGTCAGCGATGTGTTTTTAGAAATTACCCGTTCTTTACCAAATGATTTACTGAAACTTCTGTACTAAATAAGCAGACCATGATATAATTAGTGTATACTAATGTAAAGACAGAGTAGCTGTAAGGCTACCCTGAATAAGGAGGAATAGACAAATGCCCTTAGTTACATCTACTGAAATGTTCAAAAAAGCTTACGAAGGCCACTATGCTGTTGGTGCCTTCAACGTCAACAACATGGAAATCATCCAAGGTATCGTTGCTGCAGCTCAACAGGAAAAATCCCCGCTGATTCTGCAGGTAAGTGCCGGCGCCCGCAAATACGCCAACCACATCTACCTGATGAAGCTGGTTGAAGCAGCAATCGAAGATACAGGTCTGCCTATCTGCCTGCATCTGGACCATGGCGAAGATTTTGACATCTGCAAAGCTTGCATCGACGGCGGCTTCACCTCCGTTATGATTGATGGCAGCAAGCATCCTTTCGAAGAAAATATCGAAATGACTCGTCGTGTTGTTGAATATGCACACGAAAGAGGCGTTGTAGTTGAGGCAGAGCTTGGCCGACTGGCAGGCGTTGAAGACGCTGTTAAGGTTAACACAAAGGATGCTACCTACACCGATCCCGATCAGGCTGTAGAATTTGTTGAACGCACCGGTTGCGACAGCCTGGCTATCGCTATCGGCACCAGCCACGGCGCTTACAAATTCAAAGGCAAACCGGAACTGGACTTCGCTCGTCTGGAAAAAATCACCAACATGCTGCCCGGTTATCCGCTGGTTCTGCACGGTGCTTCCACCGTTATTCCATCCTTTGTTGAAGAATGCAACAAATACGGCGGCAAGCTGGACGGCGCTCAAGGCGTACCTGAAGACATGCTGCTGCAAGCAGGCAAATTCGGTGTTTGCAAAATCAACATCGATACCGACCTGCGTCTGGCAATGACCGCTTCCATCCGTAAACACCTGGTAGAAAACCCCGGCGACTTCGATCCTCGCCAATACCTGAAACCCGCACGTCAGGCTATCCAAGACATGGTAGCTCACAAAATGCGTGACGTACTCAACAGCAGCAACAGACTGTAAGCTATAACGATTTAAAAACTAAAATGCACCATTCCCGAGTGTTAAGGAATGGTGCATTTTTTATTTTGATTAGTCTAGGATAGTTCCTGTCACAGATGGTGCCTTATACTCACGCCGTCTATCTTATTTAACGATGTTCGGAAGCCAAGTAGCCAACTGCGGGAAAAAGCACAGAACCAGAATCTCCAGCGCCATAGCAGCACCGAAGGGAATAACACCCTTGATAATCTCCGTCATCTTGCTTTCCGGACTAATGCCCTGCAACACGAACAGGTTCATGCCTACCGGCGGCGTAATCAGCGCCAGCTCCAGATTCAAAAGCATTACTACGTTGAACCAGATAGGATCAAAGCCAAGCTGTACAATCAACGGAAAAAGAATCGGCAAAGTGATGAAAATAATAGAAACAGACTCCAGAATGCAGCCCAGGAACAGCAGCAAAATATTGATAGCAACAAATATCAGCCATTTGCTTGCCTGCATACCTACTACCGTATTCGTCAGCGCCTGCGGTGCATCAAAAATTGTCAGCACAAAACCGAATAAGGTCGCACCTATCATAATAGCAAAAATCATACAGGTATTTTTGATAGTATCGTTCAAAATACCCGGCAAATCGCTCAGATGCAGGCTTTTATAAATGAAGAAGGTGATAATCAGGCTGTAGATAGTACCGATACCGGCAGCCTCGGTCGGAGTAAAAACACCGGTATAGATGCCGCCGACTACAATAACCGGCAGCAGAAGGCCCCAAATATTTTTCCGCAGCTCCTCCATGCGCTCGCTCCACGAAGCAGCCTGCTCGCGCTCCAGATGGCGGGAGCGGAAGACCACGATACCCATAATCATGGCCGTCATCATAATACCGGGAACAACACCGCTCATAAAGAGCTTACCGATGGATTCATCGGTGATTGCACCGTACAGAATCATCGGAATAGACGGAGGAATGAGGATACCAAGCGTACCTCCCGCCGCCACCGCACCCAAAACAAGCGGACGGTCGTAGCCACGGCTGAGCATCTCCGGAATAGCGATAGCGCCGATGGTAACAGCGCAGGCTACGGAAGAGCCTGTAATCGCTGCGAAGATGGCACAGGCCATGACCGTCGCAATGCCCAGGCCGCCGGGAAGATGGCGCAGCCATTTGTTGGCCAGCTCAAAAAGATTGTTGCCTACCTTGCCTGTAAGCAAAATCTGACTCATAAGAATGTACATCGGCACTGCGGTCAGAACAAAATCATCCAAGGATTTATAGCCCAAAATCGGCAGCTGATTGAGCGCGCTTTCGCCGTCCATAAAGGCCAGCATACCGGCAACGCCGCCCATGCCAAGCGCAAAGGCAACAGGCAGGCCCAAAGCCAGCAGCACCAGAAGCAGGATAGTAAAACCGGCAATCATTATTTACTTACCTCCTTCTGAAAATCTCTTGTAAAATCATTATTTTTTATTTTGATTATATCCTCCAGCAGAGTACGGATAATCTGCAAGCATAAGAGCTTTTTTCTGAGTATCGTTCAGCTTAGCATAGGATTTGTCGTTGATTGCCAGCAAAAATTCCGGGCAACCGTGGTTGGTGATAGTCAGATATTTGGTAACCTCATACATTTTGCGGTCACGCATTGCCGTAGTACCGGATGTCTGGCCGTCAATAGTTCCGCGCTGAATGCCCATGTAAACTTCACCGGAGCCCATAGTAACACTGGAAGCACCCAATGCCTTAATCGTTTCGGCAGAATATTTTCTGTAGCCGCGGATTTTCAGACCGGCAAAATCCTCAGGAGATTTGATAGCCTTTTTATTATTGGCAAACTGTACAAAGCCGTAATCGGCCCAAATCAAAGGACGTACACCCTTCTTTTCCAGCTGCTCGCCCAGCTTGGCTCCCAAACCGCCGTCAACAGCCTTGCCGATTTTTTTCGTATGTCGGGAACAGGAACGGCAGGTCGAATACGTCCATCGTCGGCACAATGTTTGCCCAACGTCCTACGGTATTCAAGCCCATATCAATACCGCCGCTGATAAGTGCGTCGTTCATACTTTTATCGTTAAACAGCTGGCCTGCAGGATAAATCTGGATATCAACAGTGCCACCGGATTTTTCTGCGGTCTTAGCCTTCAAATCATTCATAGCTTTTACAAGCAGATGGCTTGCAGGCAGATGCGCTGCCATTTTCAGAGTAACCTTTGCACCGGAGGGTGTTGCAGCCTTTTTGTCTGCTCCGCCGCCGCAGCCTGCGATAAGTGCCATTGCAGCAATTAATGCTGCCGCCGTAAATTTTTTTGCTAATTTCATCAAAATCATCCTTTCCCTTAAGCATTCTTGCTTATTTGATTAAAATAAATTTTTTGGGTATAAAAATGAGGCTGGGACAAAACCACCCTCTCAAACTAAAGAAGGACTGGAATTTGAGTTTTTTCTCAAATTCCAGTCCTTTTACTTCGCGTAAAATTAAGCTGCAGCTGTATGCTGCATATATTTTCTTAAATTTACTGCCATCAAAGCCAAACCCATTTCTATTTTTGCTTTGAATTTTCCTCTTACCGTAAATCTGTTGAAACGCAAATTAGCCTTCAAGAATCCAAAGACTGGCTCTACATCAATTTTCCTTCTCTTGTAGATTTTGCCAGTCTTATTGTCTGAAAGCTGTGCTCTAATATATTCTTTTTGCTGTTCCCATTTTACGTTTATACTTATTTTCCTGTTATTGCCTTCTTTGGCCTTGCAACACTGACTGCGGTATGGGCAATTACAACAATCTTCGCATTCGTATACTCTAAAGTTTATCGCAAAGCCGTTCTTATCTTTTCTTTGGGAATTATATTTAAATATCAATTTTTTGCCGTTTGGACACGTATAGTAATCATCAGCATTATCATAATCCCAATTAGCGGTCTTGAAAGCATCTTTTTTATATCTTCTTTCCTGCTCTTTCAGATACATGCCATAAGTAATTAACGGTGTCAGTTGTCTGTTTTCAATAATGTCGACATAGTTTTCCTCACTGCCATATCCAGCATCAGCTACAATATATTCCGGCAAAGCAAAATAACTGCTTTCAATAACATCTAGAAATGGTTTAAGTGTGCGAGTATCTGTAGGATTGGGAAATAAGTCATATGCAAGAGCGTATTGGCCTTCTGTTGCTATTTGTACGTTATAACCTGGCTTCAGCTGGCCGTTCTTCATATAATCTTCTTTCATACGCATAAAAGTAGCATCTGGATCTGTTTTGGAATAACTGTTTCTATTCTCCATAATAGCAAGTTGTCTGTCGTATTTTTGTTTTCGGGCAATATTATCTTTTAAGATTTTTCTGAGTTGCTTCGGACGTTTCCTTTTGTGCCTTATTCGTTTACGTTTTTCGACAGAATCAGATTCAGCTATTTCTTTGTCCATAACCTCAATAGCTGAATCAAGCTTTTCGACCACCTCAACCATCTCTTTTTCGTTAATCGTAGCTTCTTGCTCAAGCTCCATGGCAGGAATTATTTCCTGCTCAACCAATTCATCGTATATCCGTCTGGAATTTTCTATCAGACTTATACCATATTTTTCTACAGCCTTTTTCCATACAAAGCTGAATTTGTTGGCATTGGCTTCTATCTTTGTTCCGTCTATGAAAATAGCTTCATTATTTATTATCTTTTCTTTTATAAGTCGGGCTCTGAACTGAATAAAACACTGACAAAGCAGTTCCTGCATGTCTTTGTTGCTTCTGAATCTGTTAATAGTGCGGTAGCTGGGTGAATATCCCTGAGCTAACCACATCATACGAATGCTGTCAGATAACAACGCTTCTATTTTTCTACCGGAAAATACCGACTGAGAGTAGGCACACAATAATATTTTGAGCATCATTCTCGGGTGATATGCTGGGCAGCCCGTTTCTTTGTAATATTTATCAAAGGCCTTTTTGGGAATACTTTCAACCAAATTGTTTACGTGCCTTGCGATATCGTTATCCTGAATTTTTATTTCTAAATTTAGAGGCAAAACCAGCTGATTTATGTTATAATTTTTGTACATGACGAGTTCCTTTCCTTGTTTTTGTTATTTTGTGGTGATTTAATTCTAACAGAAAAGCAACTCGTTGTGTACTTTTAGCACTAAAAAACCAGTGGAAATTTACCTGACGGTAAAACTCCACTGGTTTTTCTGTTTAAGGTTGGGTTTTGTCCCAGCCTCGTGATATACGCGGTACCACCCTACATTATACTCTGATGCCTTAACGCGGTTGAACGCTGTCTTCTAAATAAAATCATCTCAAAGACAGAGCTCTCAGGTGAGAAAAACAGCTCTCTTCCATCAGCTTGCAACTAACGCTGACTCTCTAAAGCCGGTTGCTGTTTTATTCCTGTTCACAGCCATTGGTAATTTTTTAGACACTGTGTGGAAATTAGTCATATTATAGAAATACAACTGTTATCTGTCAACTGTTTTTCGCGATTATTTCTCTGTTTTTATCAATAGAAAATCGCTAGTGTTATTCAGAGAAGATTTTGTGTAATACAGATGCACTTTATTTGTTTTGCTTTCAGCTTACAAATCCTTCAGGATATCATCCATGTACTTATGCAGCTTTTCCAGCTTCTTGCGTACCATAACAGCCTTATCCGGGTTACGCGCCACAATCTGCTCGATTTTGCTGCGTTGCAGCAGATAATCGTGTTCCATGCCACGCATGTAAGCACGCAGGTCGATAGCAGCAGGCTCAACCTGAACCATTTCGGATTCATGCATCTGCCACTCGGTACCATGGATTTCGGCGCAGTCACCAAAGTGCGGGATGTAGGTTGCCGTTCCCAGATTGCGTCCCAAAGAATCTGCCAGCTCCATAGCTGCATCAAGCTCGCCATGCGTAACGAAAAAGGCCTTAGGCACCTCTTTCATGCTGCTGTACCAGGCTAAAAGCTGTTGCTTATCCGCATGGGCGGAAAAGCCCTTCATATTGTAAATTTTGGCGTTGACTCTGATATCCTCGCCCATAATCTTAATGCGCTTAATACCTTCTATCAGCCTGCGTCCAATAGTGCCCTCCGCCTGATAGCCGGCAAATACTATGCTGCTGTCCTCACGCCACAGATTATGCTTAAGGTGATGCAGAATACGTCCGGCATCTGCCATACCGCTGGCCGAAATAACAATCTTACTGCCCGGAATTTCGTTAATCGCCATGGATTCCTGCACCGTGGCTGTAAAGCGCAAATTATGCATAGACACCAGCCTGCGTCCCTGCATAGCGTAAAGCGCCCGCGCTTCCTCATCGTATTCCTCTGGATTCGTCATAGTAATCTGCGTAGCTCTGTTGGCCATAGGACTATCTACATAAATAGGAATCTCCGGAATTTTGCCTTCCGCCTGCAGCTTTTGGAAATAATACAGCAGTACTTGCGTACGCCCGACAGCAAACGCAGGAATGATAACGTTACCGCCACGCTCGACAGTATCGTTGATAATATTCGCCAGCTCGCCTTCCTTATCGTAAGCTTCGTGGATGCGGTTGCCGTAGGTAGATTCCGTAATAATAAAATCCGCACCGCCTGCTACCGCCGGGTCCTCAATAATCGGCTGATTCGGCTGACCGATATCGCCGGTAAAAATCAAGCGCGTCTTTTTATCGCCTTCAGTAACAGACATTTCTACAAAAGCAGAGCCCAGGATGTGTCCTGCAACGCGGAAGGTTACGGTAACACCGGGAACAATATTAAACGGTTCGCCAAAGCTGCGCAGCTTGAACAAATGCAAAGCGCGAGAAGCGTCATCAACCGTAAACAACGGCTCGACAATCTTTTTGCCGGCACGCATACCCTTGCGGTTGGCGTATTCCGCCTCACCCTCCTGAATGTGCGCACTGTCCGGCAGCAGAATCGAGCACAGCTCCTCCGTCGATTTAGTGCAATAGATGGGGCCGCGGAAGCCTTCCTTGACCAGCTTCGGCAACAGACCGCTGTGGTCAACATGGGCGTGCGTCAGTACAACAGCCTCAATCTCTCCCGGATGAAACAAAAATTCCTTTTCGTTCAGCGCCTTAATCAGCTTGGAGCCCTGGAACATGCCGCAGTCTACCAAAAACTTATGTGCGCCGACCTCCAGCAGATAACAGGAACCTGTAACGGTGCGCGTTGCACCTAAAAAAGTTATTTTCATCGCAAAGCCTCCATTCTGCAAGTAGTATTTTCAGTTATATTTTATAATTCTACAAAACGAAGGAAAAATCCTTTTTATAGGGGGAATTAGTGGGATGAAGAAAAGAAGCAGGCTCTGAGTTTTCGCTCAAAATCTGCTTAATCAATCATTATATTTTAAATACGCTATTCATTCTCACTTCTAGGCATACTACGCTCAAGGTATTTTTTGATAATCTCTAATTGTTCTTCAACTGTTTTTGGCGAATCATCAAGGACGAATCCCTGAAAATCGTTATTTCTATTGTCACCTACAACTTGTTTTTCTTTTTCCATTACTAAGCGACTCCTCTTCATAAGACCAAATATATATTCACTAAAACATTTGACACACTGTAATATATGGCGTTATAATAGAATTATAATATATAAACATTTTTTCACTAATAAAGGGATATAAAAATAAGGCTCTGTCACAACAAATGGTTGATTTTTGACGAGAAATAGCGTATAATAATAGTAAGAAACAGTACCACCGAAGGAGGTAATTGGATATGCCTACTATCAAAGACGCATTAGATATTATCGGTAAGTTGACTGTCGCAGAGCAGGAAAGCCTTAAAACAATGCTTTTAAGTCCTGCCTTTGTAAAGTCTTTGAATATTGAAGATTTCGTAGCAAAGGAACGCTTTGCAAATGGTCGTGTATGCCCTCTTTGTGGCTGTATCCATGTGGTTCGCAATGGTCATCGTAAAGATGGCACACAGCGATATGTATGTAAGGATTGTGGCAAGTCCTTCGTGATTGCTACGAACTCCATTGTGTCTGGTACAAGAAAAGACTTGTCCGTGTGGGAGCAGTACATTGATTGTATGATGAATGGCTTATCCATTCGTAAGACTGCTGTTGCTTGTGGGATTCACAGAAACACCGCATTCCTTTGGAGACACAAGATTTTGGATGCACTTCAGAATATGGCAGACGATGTTACCCTTGACGGCATTATTGAGGCTGACGAAACTTTTTTCGCCATCTCGTACAAGGGCAATCATAGCAAGAGTAAGACATTTGCTATGCCACGCAAGGCTCATAAGCGTGGTCATTCTACACATATCAGAGGCTTGTCCCAAGAAAAGGTATGTGTTCCTTGTGCGGTTAATAGGAATGGCTTGTCTATCTCCAAGATTACGAATACTGGTAGAGTTTCTACAAGAGATTTACATCATATTTATGATGGTAGGATTAAGACCAATTCCACTCTTGTTACGGACAAGATGAACTCCTATGTGAGATTTACAAATGCCAATGGCATTGACCTTGTGCAGTTAAAGACTGGCAAAGCCAAGAAAGGCATTTATAATATCCAACATATCAATAGCTACCATAGCCAGCTAAAGAGGTTTATGCGTGGCTTTAACGGTGTTTCTACCAAGTATCTGAACAACTATCTTGTGTGGAATAACCTTGTAAATTACGCCAAAGAAAGCGACATGGAGAAAAGGAACATCTTCTTAACTTTTGTTTTGGCAACATTGAAAACTGCTAAATGCAGAGATTTATCAAACAGACCAGCAGTTCCTCTGGTCGCCTAATTAGAATTTGTGGAGATGATAAGATGGTCAATATAACAGATGTAAAACAGATTCTTCAATTTGCAATAGATGCGGAGATTAAAGTCTTTCTTGATGGTGGATGGGGTGTAGATGCTCTTCTTGGATATCAGTCAAGAGCCCATAATGATATTGACATTTTTGTAGAAAAGAACGATTATCAGAACTTTATAGAAATAATGAAAGCTAATGGCTTTTATGAGATTAAGATGGAATATACAACATTGAACCATACTGTATGGGAAGATTTGAAAAACAGAATTATTGATTTGCATTGTTTTGAATATACGGACGAAGGTGAAATTCTTTATGATGGGGATTGTTTTCCGGTAGAAACTTTTTCGGGTAAAGGAAGAATTGAGGAAATAGAGGTTTCCTGTATTGAACCATATAGTCAAGTAATGTTCCATCTGGGATACGAGTTTGATGAAAATGATGCACATGATGTGAAGTTATTGTGTGAGACACTTCATATCGAAATTCCAAATGAGTATAGATAACTGCAAATAACAGTTTGTAGGGGAGTTCTGATACTCCCCTATAAAAATGGCTATTTATCAACTGTTTGTTGTGACATAGCCAAAAATAAAATATTACCCGTCAAAAGCACTACCGCCAAAACACCTTAGTACTAACCTACCAATCTATTGATTACCACAAAACCGAAGCGTGAAAGCTTTTGATCTGATGTTTCAATGCAAATTTTTTAGAAAGGATTTTTATTATGAAAGACGTAAAGAGTACAATCAACGCCAACGGCGTAGAAATTCGCGTGGCAAGTTCAAACGAAGCATATTATATTTCATTGACGGATATAGCCAAAAAGCGCAATCCTGAATTTCCGGCAGATGTTGTTAAAAATTAGTTACGTTCGAGAAGTACAATTGAATTTTTAGGATTATGGGAAAAGATTTATAACCCTGATTTTAAACTGGTCGAATTCGACCAGTTTAAAAATGCAGCTGGCGAAAACAGCTTTGTTCTAACACCACAAAAGTGGATAAGCACTACTAATGCTATCGGTATTACATCTAAATCTGGACGCTACGGCGGTACTTATGCTCATTCCGATATAGCATTCGAATTCGCATCCTGGATTTCTCCGGAATTCAAGTTGTATATAATTAAAGATTATCAACGATTAAAAGCTGATGAAAGCCACGCCAAGTCCCTAGACTGGAATATAAAACGCGAAATAACAAAATCAAATTACCGTATTCATACCGATGCGATAAAAGAGAATTTAATCCCTAATCTTACTCCACAGCAGATAGCTTGTAAATATGCCAGTGAAGCTGATTTGATAAATGTTGCTTTGTTCGGACAAACTGCAAAACAATGGAGAAATCAGCACTCTGAATCTAAAGGTAATATACGTGATGAAGCTACAATTGAACAGCTTATAGTTCTAGCCAATCTCGAAAGCTTGAACGCAGAATATATCAGGTAAGGAATATCGCCTGCTGAAAGATTATCCAAATTGAATAAAATAGCTATTTATCAGCTTAATTCTTTGTGGAATAACTCCCTCAAGAGTATAGAAAAACTAAAGAGCTTAAAATAAAAATATCAGAACGCTGATGGCAGGAGAATTTTGAGCATAATTCCGAAAGGGGTACAATTTGTACCCCTCTTAAACTACTCACACCTGACGGAAAAAGTAATTCAAATACTGTATTTAGTCGCAAAAACAAAAAGAACCGCATTCTCATGCGGTTCCTAAGTTTTAAATTTGGTCGGGGCGGCGAGATTCGAACTCACGGCCTCTTGTACCCGAAACAAGCGCGCTACCAAACTGCGCCACGCCCCGACATTTGTTGTTGCTGTTCATCAGCAACGAATATGATTATAAAGCATCTTTAAGCTTTTGTCAACACTTTTTTTGAAAACTTTTATCCTTGGGTCACAACGCGGATGCTGGTAACCTCAAAAGCCTCAGCAATAGCCGGTAAAATTTCTCTTTCAATGTTGGTACGGTGCAGTTCGCTTTCAGCAACAAGCATGATACGGGTATCAGCATAGTTGATGTTATGCACCTTGCTTACCAGGCGCTTGAAGGTTTCCTCACCGATAATTTTCTTCAGCTTTTGCAGACGTGCAAACACCTCCGGTTTTTCCTTCTGCATACGTTCTTCCAAGGGAGAGAACGGTACAGTCACAACTCTGGCATCACGGGCCAGGACATAATTTTCCTCGCCTTCGCCAGGTACTACTAAATCGTCACGCATAATTCTTCCTCCATCTCTATATCTAACTAAATGAACCTGCATAACGCAGAATTTATTCCCTTTTATTATATGTCACAAGCACTTTTTCGTCAAGCAGCAGGATTTTTAGCATTTAACGAGAATACTATAAAAAATACTTTTAACGAGGGGTGTTCATATATGTCTATGAAAGAAGATTTTAAAAAATTTGCTATGCGAGGTAATGTTATGGATATGGCCGTCGGCGTTATCATCGGCGGTGCTTTCGGCAAAATCGTCAGCTCGCTGGTAAATGATGTCGTTATGCCTCCATTAGGTATGGCGCTTGGCAAGATGGATTTTTCCAATCTGTTTATCAGCCTCAACGGCAAGGAATATGCTACACTGGAAGCAGCAAAAAAGGCCGGAGCTCCTGTACTTGCCTATGGCAGCTTCATTAATTCCGTACTGGATTTTCTGATTCTCGCTTTTGTCATCTTTATGATGATTCGTCAGATCAACAAGCTCACTCCGGAACCGGAGCCTGCACCGGAGCCACGTCTGTGCCCTTACTGCAAATCCGAGATTGCCGATGACGCAACCCGTTGCCCGCACTGCACATCTCATTTGGAATAACAGTTTACACTTTCGGCTGATATTCGGGATTTTTTCCTGCATATCAGCCATTTTCACTTTTATAAAGTCTTTTTCATTTGCTAAAAACAAGCTTATATTGTATAATGTAGATTATATATATCGCCTAGGCTGTTTTTCACAGCTTAAATTTTAAGGAGGTTATCTGATGTCTGTTTATGACGTGCTTATGGAACGTGGCTTTATTAAGCAAATGTCCCATGAAGACGAGATTAAAGAATTGTTAGAGAAGGAAAAAATTACCTTTTATATCGGCTTTGACCCCACCGCGGACAGTCTGCATGTAGGCCATTTCATCGCCCTGATGATGATGAGCCATATGCAACACGCAGGCCATCGTCCTATCGTACTTTTGGGCGGCGGCACCGGCATGGTAGGCGACCCGAGCGGCAAGGACGAAATGCGTAAAATGCTCACTCCGGAATTCATCGCTCACAACATTGCCTGCTTCAAAAAGCAAATGAGCCGTTTCATTGATTTCGGTGAAGACAAGGCTATTATTGTCAACAATGCTGACTGGCTGTTAGACTTGAACTATGTTCAGCTGCTGCGCGAGGTTGGCGTACACTTTACCGTTAACCGTATGCTGGCTGCGGAATGCTTCAAAAAGCGTTGGGAAAAAGGCCTGACCTTCTTTGAATTCAACTATATGATTATGCAGGGCTACGACTTCTGGAAGCTGCACCATGACCATAACTGCATTATGGAGCTGGGTGGCGACGACCAATGGTCCAACATGCTTGCCGGCGTAGAATTAATCCGCCGCAAGGATCAAAAGCCTGCATACTGCATGACCTGCAAGCTCCTGACCACCAGCGATGGCCGCAAAATGGGCAAAACCGAAAAGGGTGCTCTGTGGCTTGACCCGGAAAAAACTTCTCCGTATGATTTCTATCAATACTGGCGTAATGTTGCCGACAGCGACGTAGAAAACTGCCTGTCCCTGCTGACATTCCTGCCGATGGATGAAGTTCGTCGTCTGAGCGCACTGAAGGATGCAGCTATTAACGAAGCTAAAAAAGTTCTGGCCTATGAGGTTACCAAGCTTGTTCATGGCGAAGAAGCAGCGCGTCAGGCGCAGGAAGCTACCGAAGCACTCTTCGGCGGCAATGCCAAAGACATGAGCAACGTACCGGCAATCGAAATTACCTCGGAAGATATGACTGCCAAGATTATCGATGTACTGACTGCCGCTAAAGTTTTCAGCAGCAAACGCGAAGCTCGTCAGTTAATCGCCCAAGGCGGCCTGACTGTAGCAGACACTGTCCTGCAGGATGCAGAAGCATGCCTGAGTGCAGACATGTTTGATGCAGATAAGAGCCTGTTAATCCGTAAGGGTAAAAAGAAATATTTCCGTCTGCTGGTAAAATAAGCCTTTTAAAGCCATCTATGCTCCTGACGGACTAGGTGGCTTTTTCTATGATTTCAAAATACAGACTACTCTTTTAATTAAGGTAGTAAAAAAGGAGCACTTAATGCAAAACGATAAGATAAACCTTTCATTAATCATTCCCATCGGCCTGATGTTATTTTCCTTTTTCTTCGGTGCCGGCAACTTAATTTTCCCGCCTGTTTTAGGACAGATGGCAGGTGAAAACATTTCCTGGGGCATGCTCGGCTTCTGCCTGAGCGGCGTTGGCTTCCCGCTTTTGGGCGTACTTGCTATGGCTATGAAGCAAAGCGATAACCCGGACTCCATTGCTATGCCTATGCATCCCCTGTATGCCCGCGCCGTTACCATTCTCTGTGCGTTGGCTATCGGCCCGCTGTTCGCTATTCCGCGTACCGCTGCCGTTTCCTTTGACACCGGTATTCACAGCCTGCTGCCTGCTTCCTGCGAAGCTATCGGCCTGCCGGTATACACCGTGTTCTTTTTCATCCTGACCTATTTCTTTTCCATTAATCCGTCAAAGATCATCGGTCATATCGGTAAATTTTTGTCCCCCATGCTTTTGATTTGTCTGGCAGTTCTCGTGGTCTGCGTTTTCGTAAATCCTACCGGCAGCCTGAAAATGCCTAATCCGGACTTCGCTGCATCTCCGTTCTTCCGTGGCTTCCAGGAAGGCTATAATACCATGGACCTTCTGGCAGCAATTCTGTTCGGTTCTATTACTATCAAGGCTATTGAAGCTCAAGGCATTACCGATAAAAAGGTTCTGACCAAGCTCTGCTCTTATGCCGGCCTGATTGCAGCCTTCTTCCTTGCTATCATCTATGCAGCACTGGCTTACACCGGCGCACTGAGCATCAATGTTTTCGGTGTTATCCCCAATGGTGCAACTCTGCTCAGCAAAATCTGTACCTATTACATGGGCTTCGGCGGTCAGGTTGTCTTGGCTTTGATTATTTTCTTTGCCTGCCTCACCACCAGCATCGGCCTGACAACCGCTATCTCCGGTTATTTTGCCGAACTTAGCAATAACCGTATGCAATACGAGCGACTGGTATTCTTCGTCTCTGCTTTCAGCCTGGTAGTAGCTAACTTCGGTCTGGAAAACATCATCAAGTTCTCCATTCCTGTTATCTGCATGCTCTATCCAATTATTATCGCTCTGGTAATTCTCAACATCGGTCGTGCAATTATCCATGATGATCAGCTGACCTTCCGCATCTGCCTGATACTGACAACTATTTTCGCTGTTTTCGACGGTCTGCGCGTTGCCAACATCCGCTTCATGGCATTGGATAACTTTCTGGCGCAGAACCTGCCACTGTTTGACATCGGCTTCGGCTGGGTTGTTCCCTGCTTCGGCGGTATTGCTGTAGGCCTGCTGCTGAAGGCTGTAAGAAAAGCTAACTAATAAATTTATTCATAATCAATTAGAGAGTAAGGTGTAATTTATGTCTAACGAACAACAATGCAGCAATGCATCTTCCTGCGGACGCAGCAGCTGTGAAGGCTGTCCCTCCGCAGCAGCTGCTGAAAAAACACAGGCAACTAATTTCCGTGCGCAGCTCAATCCGATGAGCAGCGTCAAAAAGGTTATCGCCGTAGTCAGCGGCAAGGGCGGTGTAGGCAAGTCCATCATCACCGGTCTTTTAGCAAGCAGTATGCAGCGCCGCGGTAAGCGCTGTGCTGTTTTAGATGCTGATATCACCGGTCCGTCCATGGGACATAACCTGGGCGTAAACGGCAAGGCCAAAGCCAACGAAATCGGTATTCTGCCTCTGACTGCTCCCTGCGGTCTGGAGGTGCTTTCTGCCAATATGTTTTTGAAGAATGATTCTGACCCTGTTGTTTGGCGTGGGCCTCTGCTCGCCGGTATGGTAAAGCAATTTTGGAGCGATGCCATCTGGACAAATATAGACTTTATGTTTGTTGATATGCCGCCGGGAACCGGTGACGTACCGCTGACCGTCTTCCAATCCCTGCCTGTTGACGGCATTATCATCGTAACTTCTCCGCAGGAGCTTGTTTCCATGATTGTTGCCAAGGCAGTAAAAATGGCACGCATGATGAACATTCCGATTCTCGGTCTGATTGAAAACTACGCTTACTTCCATTGCCCCGATAACGGCAAGGATTACGAAATTTTCGGCCCCAGCCATCTGGCAGAAACTGCCGATGCCTACGGTCTGAAGGTGCTCGCCCGCCTGCCGATTAACCCGTCCCTGGCAGCGGCCTGCGATGCAGGCAAGCTGGCGGACTGCCATGTAGCAGAGCTGGACGATTGCTGTGATTTTTTAGCTGATAATTTTCAGTAAGCATTTTTAAAGGGAGGCTTTTGTCATGTCTATAGAAAAGGTTCGTACATACTTGAAACAATTTAATGCAGATAATCGTATCATAGAGTTTGCAACCTCCAGCGCTACCGTAGAGCTGGCAGCACAAGCAGCAGGCTGTGAGCCTGCGCGCATTGCCAAAACCCTTTCCTTTAAGCTGCATGATGACAGCGTTATCCTCATCGTCACAGCAGGCGATGCTAAGGTAGATAACGCCAAGTACAAGCATTTCTTCTGCTGCAAGGCCAAGATGCTGACTGCTGACGAAGTAGAGCCTGATATCGGCCACGCTATCGGCGGCGTCTGCCCCTTCGGCATCAATGACGGCGTTAAGGTTTATCTTGACGTTTCCCTCAAACGCTTTGTAACCTTCTTCCCTGCCTGCGGCAGCCACAACAGCGCTATTGAGCTTACTCCGGACGAGCTGGAGCAGTACAGCGCCAACTGTCAGGGCTGGGTAGATTTGTGCAAAGGCTGGCAGGAATAAGCATCGATAACAACATCAAATTCAATTTTTAATACGCAGCAGATTCAGCGTCTGCTGTGTTTTTTTACGCATAAAAAGACCTCCCGTAAGCAGCTTTTACTGCTGACTGCAGGAGGTCATTTTTCATATGCTTGTAAATTTTTCACAAGCTATTTTTTCATTTTGCAAATCATCTGCGTCATAGTACCCATCGGGCAGAAGGTACACCAGGTTCTTGGCTTGAACAGCGCCATTACAACTAAGCCAAGCAGCATAGAAGTGAGCATTACGCTGTAAAAGCCAAAGGCATATTGCGCAACCCATGCCGAAGAGCTGCCTGCGGTATAGGCCCACGCCCAAGGAAGCTTAAACATCCAGAGCAGTGTCACTACCTCGCGCAAAGACTGCGCCTGCGCAGCTACAAGATAAGTCTGCCACAGCATATTGCCGAACATGGCCATAAAGAAGCATAAAAAGCCGAAGCGGAACCATTTGGCGACCAAAAACTCCTGCGTAGCGCGGTTACGCGACCACTTCCACTCGCCGCCCAGCTTTGCCAAAAGCAGTCCGCGTCCGCAGTAACGGTTGCAGAACAGCTTGTTGCCGCCAAACAGTGCCAACAAAACAGGCACCATAAAATCAATCATTCCCAGCCAGGCAAAAAGGATATTGAAAAAGCCCAGGACAAAATAAATTATCGGCCATAGCCAAAGATAATCATACCAATGCTGTACTTTCTTAGCCATCTGTTGCCACCCTGATGCTGCCTGCAGGACAGGTTTTGGCACAGATACCGCAGCCAACGCAGCGCTCCCTGTCCACTCTTGCAAAGCACCCCTTGTATATACTGATTGCCTGACGCTGGCACACCTGCGTGCAGGCACCGCAGGAAACGCATCTGTCCTCGTTTACCAATGCAAATCTTTTCATAATGCCACACGTCCTTTAACGCAAATACTTCAAAGCACTCTGAGCCGCAATAGCACCGTCATTAGTCGCCGTTACAACCTGACGCAGCACCTTGTCGCACACGTCACCGGCGCCATACACACCGGGAACAGCAGTCGACATATCGCTTTTCACAACAAGATAGCCCTTGTCATTAGTGATGCCCAAATCACGGCAGAAATCTGTTACAGGGTCCGCGCCGATATAGGGGAAGACGCCTTTTGCGAGCATCGTTTCCGATGCTCCCGTCTGTTTATTAAGCACCTTGAGTCCCGCAACGCGATTATTTTCGATAATAACCTCCTGCGGTACACGCCATGTCAGCACTTCAATCTTCGGATTAGCGGTCACCTTATCCTGCGTAATCTGCTCAGCGCTAATAACATCACGACGCGCCAGAATCGTAACCTTCGACGCAAATTCCGCAAGATACAGTGATTCCTCAAAAGCAGCATTGCCTGCGCCCACAATAATTACATGCTTATTGCGGTAGAACGCCGCATCGCAGACAGCACAGAAGCTGATGCCGCGGCCGATCATCTCCTGCTCGCCCGGAATGTTCAGCAAGCGCTCCACAGTACCGGTAGCGATAATCACAGCAGGTGCCGTAAACTCCGCACCGCTCGCACAGCGCACACGGCGCTCCGCTCCTTCAATCTCCAGAGCAGCAACCTTCTCATAAAGATAGGTTGTGCCTAAGGCCATCGCCTGCTCGTAAATATCGTAGGCCAGCTGTGAGCCGTTAACATTCTTGATGCCGGGCCAGTTTTCAATCTCAAAGGTTTTTATCAGCTTGCCTCCGGGAGCAAAGGATTCCAGCACCAAAGTTTTCAAACCTGCGCGGCGCGCATAAACAGCTGCCGTCAGGCCGGCAGCACCGCCGCCGATAATAATCAGATCATAGCTTCTATCGGGAGCCTGCTCCACCGGCGGTTCGTTGCCCAACAGCTTTTCCAGTCTTGCCTGCAGGCGTTCCTTCGGCAGAAAGCCTGCGTAACGCGAAGCAACCTCGCCGTTTTTGATAAAGAACAGACCGGGAATAATGGTTATATCCATTTCCTCCGTCAGCTCCGGCTCCTTATCTATATCAATCTTCACGATATCTATGCGCTCACCCATCTCCTTAGCAATATCCTCCAGCACGTAACTGAGCATCTTGCAGGGACCGCACCAGGTCGCATAAAAATCTACCAGAAACGTTTTCTTTTCGGCCAGCATCTGCTTAAATTCTGCAGCTGTCGGGTTTACAATAATCGCCATTTACATCAGGCCTCCTTTGTAATAATGTATTCGTAGTTTATCTTATATCAGTGATGACCGCCGCAGCCATGCTCGCCACAGGTGTGACCTTCGCCATGCTCACCGTGGTGATTGCATTTAACAGCGGGGTTGTAGTCCAAATTGCCTGCCAGCAAAGCCTCTACCGCTGCATCCGCGCTGCCGCTTACGCCGCCGTACAGCTTAATGCCTGCAGCAGCCAAAGCCATCTGTGCACCGCCGCCGATACCGCCGCAAATCAGAACGTCTGCCTTCAGCGCGGTCAATACGCCTGCCAAAGCACCATGACCTTGGCCGTTGGTATTCACAACCTCGGACGCAACAACTTTGCCGTCCTGCACATCATAAACCTTAAACTCCTCAGTATGTCCGAAATGTTGAAAAATCTCGCCGTTTTCATAGGTTACTGCAATTCTCATAATATCTTCTCCCTTTTCCTTGTATTTTTCATATAATTTTTGCTTAAAGCAATCAACACAGCCGCAGCCTGTACTGCTGCCGTTACAGAGCTGGAAATCTCCGCCTTCGATACGCAGCGGCCGTCCTTCCACAACAAAATCCGCCAGCTTCTTGCGCGCCGTTTCGTAAATGCGCTGCACTGTCGTCCGCGCAATCTGCATAAAGGCCGCGCACTGCTCCTGACTCATACCGCGCCTGTCAATCAGGCGTATCGCTTCGTATTCGTCAACGGTAAGAAGAATAGGCTCCTGATCTGCATTATTGTTTTGCGGTAAAAACTCCAGCGTTTGCGGGTAATGGCAAACCTTTCTGCATTTTACTTTCCTAGGCATCTGATTTTCTCCTCTCTAAGTCCATTATATAAGCGAAACGGGCATATGTCAATTATATTTTTGACATATGCCCATTTAAATTTTATAACAGCAAATATTCTACTCTTCTTCAAGATAAAATTCCCACACACAGCCGTCAGGACTTTCCGTACAATCATGGAAGCAGCTCAGGCAACGGCATTTGATGCGCGCGTCAATCGTAGCAGCAAAACCGCTGTATTCGTAAATGCCGACCGATTTGCACGGATGATACGGCATACCCTTGCGGCTGCGCGCCGTCTGCACACGGCAGTCGCGGTTGCGGTAAACAAGCCTGTTGCCTTCACGAATGCATTCATGCTCGTTCAAATTGCCGTAAAAGCGATAGTGCAGCGCCTGCTCCAGGCCCTCAAGTCCAGGATTCTCCGGCAGCTGCAAAAACTCCTTGATGCGCTTGGCTTCAATCACAGTAAATCGCTTCCACGCTTCCTCATCATGGTACATGGCCTCCGCCATACCGAATTTGCGTTCAATCGACTGAAACCAGACACCATCATGCGCCAGCCAGTTTTTCGCGTAGAGCTCAATCAGCTCCAAAAGTTGTTCTTTGCTTAATTCCGCAAGATATTTATTGTACATGATGAATAACCTCCTTTGTGGGGGAAATTATTTCCATTCAATATGTAATCTATTGAACCTACTGCTTATTAAGTGTTTTCACCATTACTACAATGGAAATTATTAAAAACGCTATTACTACTATCGAAATCAATTCTTGCATTTTCACGAAATCAGCGATACATTTTGCTTAAAATTATTAGTCCTCATACTTGTTATAAAAGATCATTTTCTTTATTATATCGCTAATATCATTCCCTCCTCTCAGTATCTTAATCATATCATATTATCTAACTTTTATTAACAATTGTTTTAATAGATGTATACTATCCCCACTCACTCCAAGCACCTCTCCACCATCTCTTTCAGCGTATACTCATCAAGATGCTCAAAGAAAAATGTCCGCTTAGGATTTAGCGGCAGCGACTTGCTCACCGCCAAATTATATTCTGCCCCCTTGGCAAAGTCCGTTGTCAAAAGCTCCGCCTTATCCTTAACCTGCGCCAGTAATTCCGCTCCAGCCTTACTGTTCACCAGCACCAGCGTAACGCCCTTATCATCATCAAATTCCGGGTACTGCTTATCTATTCCCCAATAATCGGCAATCGTGATATCCGCCAGGCTACGCTTATTATTAAACGCACACTCACCGCAGGACGGACGTATGCTGATATTATTCAGGAAAAGGCGCATATACGTTTCCTGCCGCTTGCTCGCTCCGAAGTGCTGATGCTCGGTAAAGAACAATGTCTCGCCCTGCTTCCAACCCTTCGCCTTATCGCGGAAATTCACCTGCACAACCGGCTCGCCTGCCTCCTGCGCCAGCTCCCGCAAATGCTTTTGATAAACCTTGGGACTAGGCACACCATGACAAACCACATCAATCGTCAAAAGATTCTCCGACGGCTTTACCAGATATTTCTTTAAACCGGCAATTTGGCAAGGCGTACCGCTGAACAGAACCTTTCTGCCTGCACGTAAAATTTGCCGTACCTCACTGTAAATCTTGCCGATTTTGCTCTGCACATATTTCGAACCACGCAGCTTAGGCAAATCGGCAAGGCTATCCACCAACACATGCTGCACATTAAGCTGTTCGTCCAGCGCCGCGCCAACCACAACACCGCCCTGCTTTAAGATTGCCTCAGCAAAAAGCGTGAACATTCCCCCACTGGAGCTAGTAAAGCGCACTGCATCATCGTTGTTCTTGGCACCATACACCGCAAGCAGCTCATGCTGCTGCGGTTTGTGCAGCATAGGGCAGACATTTTCACATAAACCGCAATCCATACACATTTCTTCGTTAACCTTGGGATACAAAAAGCCTTCCTCGTCCGCAGTCATTTTTATACAGCCACGCGGGCAGATATTGGCGCAAGCACTGCAGCCTGTACAGTTTTGCTTGCTGCTCAGCTCAATCATGTGTTTAACCTCCCTGTTGCCATAGCCTTTTACAGCTTATATTTAAGCATAAGACTCTGCTTAAGTGATTTTTCTTTTATTATATCACAAAAAAGCCCTCTTGCTTGCACTATCTGCGAGTTTGCCACTATGCGCCGACACTGCTTGACAGCGTAATTTCTAACGCACAAAAACAGAGCTGACTTTCGCAATTCGCCAAAATCAGCTCTTACTTTTTTACTATTCTCTTATCACTCCACGCTCAATCACAAAAATCTGCCGGTAATACTGTTTGCGTTTGCTTTAATCTCTGTCGGCGTTCCGCACGCCACAAGCCTTCCGCCTGCATCACCGCCGCCGGGGCCCATATCAAGCACATAGTCAGCGTTACGGATAACGTCTAAATCATGCTCAATGACAACGACAGTTGCCCCATTATCCAAAATCGCCTGAAAAACCTCCAGCAGTACCTGTACATCCAAAGGATGCAAGCCAATCGAAGGCTCATCAAAGACAAAAACAGAATCATGCTGCGTTCTGCCGATTTCGCTGGCCAGCTTCAAGCGCTGTGCTTCACCGCCCGATAAACCCGGCGTTTCCTCGCCCAGCGTCAGATAACCAAGACCAAGTTGACGCAACACGTTCAGCTTTTGGCTGATGCCCTTCATATTTTTGCAGAACTCAAGAGCAGTGTTTACGTCCATAGCCATCAGCTCCGGCAGCGAAGCGCCTTCCCCTGCCTCGTTTGTCAGCCTGATATCGTAGGCCGCCTTCGCGTACCGCGAACCGCGGCAGTCCGGGCAGGGTATATCCACGTCCGGCAAAAACTGTACGTCCAGACTGACAACGCCTGTTCCGTCGCATCCGGGGCAGCGAAGCGAACCTGTATTGTACGAAAAAGCACCTGCCTTATATTCATGCGCTTTAGCTTCGGGCAATTTGGCGTAGAGCTTACGCAAATCATCATGAATGCCTGCATAGGTAGCCACAGTAGAACGAACATTAATTCCGATAGGCGTGGCATCAATGAGCTTAACGTGCTCAATCCCCTCAGCGTTAACGGCACGGATATGCTCAGGCAGCGCCTTGCCGTCAATCGCCGCAGCCAACGCGGGAACAAGGCTTTCCAAAACCATTGTGGTTTTACCGGAACCGGATACACCGGTGACAACCGTCAGGCGTCCCTTCGGAATATTTATCTCCAACGGTTTAACGGTATGGATTGCCGCAGTGGCAAGCTGAATGGTGCCGTCAGCAAACAGCTCCTGCTTCTGAGCGCAGCTTTTCCGCTTTGCCGCTGCCGTTCCGGCAAGGAACGGGCCGATTTGCGAAGCAGGATTTGCTTCAATCTCCGCTATCGTTCCCTGCGCAATTACATGGCCACCGCCAGCGCCTGCCTCCGGTCCCATTTCCACAAGCCAGTCTGCTTCCTGCAAAATCTGCGTATCGTGATCCACAAGGATGACAGAGTTCCCGTCCGCCACCAGGTCATGCATCACACCGTTAAGGCCCACGATGTTTGACGGATGCAGGCCGATGGACGGCTCATCCAGCACATAAAGAACTCCGGTAGTACGATTACGGACAGCACGCGCCAGCTGCATACGCTGCCTCTCTCCCGTAGAGAGCGTAGCAGCGGAGCGGTCAAGCGTAAGATAACCGAGCCCCAAGTCCAGCAGACGTTTTGCAGTGCCGGTAAAAGCTTCACAGATGCGTTCCGCCATCGGACGCATTGCCTCCGGCAAGCTTGGCGGAATGCGCTGCACCCATGATACCAGCTGCACCAGTGTCATTTGGCAAGCCTCGTCCAGCGAAATGCCTAACAGCTTCGGTGCACGCGCAGCTACGGAAAGACGCGTACCGTGGCAGTCGGGGCAGATATCTTCCTTCAAAAACTTTTCTACGCGCTTTATGCCCTTTTCATCTTTTACCTTAGACAACGCATTTTCGACTGTATAAACAGCGTTGAAGTAGGTAAAATCAAGCTCAGCAAAATCGTTGGAATTGCTTTTCTTGGGATGGTAGAGAATATGCTTCTTTTCCGCAGGACCGTGATAAACGATATCCTTCTCCTGCTCCGTCAGCTTGCAAAACGGTACATCTATGCGCACGCCCATCTCCTTGCAGACATCAGTCATCAGCGACCACATGAGGCTGTTCCAAGGTGCAACAGCGCCTTGCTCTATGGTAAGCGATTCATCCGGCACCAGCGTGCTGATATCTACCGTGCGAACACTGCCTGTACCGCCGCAGGTTTTGCAGGCACCCTGCGAATTGAAGGCCAGCTCCTCGGCAGACGGCGCATAAAACTGTGCGCCGCACTCCGGGCAAGTCAGCTTCTTGCCTGCGGCAACCAAAAGCGTCGGCTCCAGATAATGTCCGTTGGGACAGCGATGGTTGGCAAGGCGCGAATACATGAGGCGCAGGCTGTTCAGCAGCTCCGTACCTGTTCCGAAGGTACTGCGGATTCCTGGCACACCGGGGCGTTGGTGCAGCGCCAAGGCCGCAGGAACATAAAGCACCTCATCTACAGACGCTTTGGCAGCCTGCGTCATGCGTCGGCGCGTATATGTCGAAAGCGCCTCCAGATAGCGGCGTGAACCTTCGGCGTACAGCACGCCAAGCGCCAGGGATGATTTGCCGGATCCGGATACACCCGCAATGCCGACAATTTTCCCCAAGGGAATGTCTATATCAAGATTTTTCAGATTGTGGACCTTCGCTCCACGGATAAGCATTTTATCAATCATTTTTCTGCTCCTGTATGAATTGAATTGCTTTTAAAATATGCATGATATGTTTAATTTAGTCTAACACTATAACAATACAAGTGCAACTTATGCGCAAGCTTTTTTCCACGATTGATGATGTTGCTTATGATATAATCGAATTACCGGCTGATGGAGTGTAGCATCATACTTGGAAGTCAGTGGTCGGATGAGGGGGACAGATGCTTTGTTAGTCCCTCCCACAAAGAACTACCCGTAATTCGTTATTGGGGCACTGTGTCACCAGCTTCTAACGTACGGGAGTTCTTTTTTATTCTTAAAATTTAAAGCACGCAAAAAGGCATAACAAGCTGCATTATCACAGCTTATTATGCCTTTGCTTATTTTCGCATCTTATAAAACAGACTTCTGATAGCCTAAAAGTTTTACACGCAGGACTTGCGCTCTTCAAACTACTTGCTCGAAGCAATCATCTTCATCACAAAGCCATCCTCGCTAAGCTCTAGCGCCCGCAGCTGACCGCCCATTTCCACCGCTCCGTCCAGATTAAAGCAATGCTCGGTAACCTCCGCAGGCACGCCCTCATAATTGCGGTATCCGTGAACCTGATACTCGTCCGCAGCAGCATGCTTGGCAAAGCATATATCAACGTCCAGCGCATCCTCATACACGCCGGTGCCGTAAACCAGCTCCGCTGTTGCCACCAAAGATAAATTCTCCGGCATACGTGCCAAGCCGCCATGGCTTACTAAAACCTTTTTGCCCTGATATGTATAGCAGAAGCACTGCGATAATTTCCTGTAAAAATTATATACCGCCTTCCTGCTCAGGCCTGCTTGCGCCAGCTCCGGTGCCGTCTGCATGCGGAACTCCTTCGAAGCAACGCCATCCGGCAAGCCGTAATCCCGCAAGTTAGCCTCATGGTTGCCCTCCAGCAGCGTAACGTTATCTAATGTGGCAAGCTGCAACAGTAATTGCAGCACCTAAGCATTCTCGCTGCCCCTGTCAATGTAATCGCCAAGAAAAATATAGTAGTTTTGCGGATTTATTTCCTCAAGATATTCCTTCAGCGGCTTATAGCAACCATGAATATCACCGATATGAATTACCTTTTTATAGGCAGATAAATCGCGTGGTTTATACCAAATTTGCGCCAGATCCTCCGGTTTGATTACGGTAATGCCGGACGGAACCTTATTATCCGCCAGCTGAGCATACATTCTTTCAATAACATTTTCCGGAACCTGTTTGTATTCCTCACGCTGCAGGTTCCTTTTCTTTGCTTCCTCAATAGTAATATCAGTAAAATCAACCACATAAACACGATATTTATACTCATTGGCAAGCTTTTTGTACGCAGTTATATCTCTGCCGCGGATGTTGGTGGCATCCACGACCGTAAAGCAGCCACGCTTCATGCGCTCCTCCAGCGTCTGCAGGCAAAAACGGCCACATCTGCTTGTCAAAATGTGGGCTGATGCACCATCTGCCTGCGTTATCCAGCATCGGCGAAGCATATAACAGACGCAGCACATCCGCGCTCAATGTATAAGGCTTCAGTCCCTGCTCTTTTATAAACGTGCTCTTGCCGGAGCCCGGCACACCACGCATCAATAATAATATTCTCATATCAATCACCTTACTTAACTAATACTTTGTAGCTAAAAAACTGCCTATAAATGACGAATACTTTTCAGCTATGGGCAACTCATAATCTGCTTCAAAGCTCTTTCTTTTTACGAATACAATTTTTCCCGAAATCGGATTGTAGCCTTGGCGAATATACTCCTTGCTGTATACACCAACGCCTCTTTTCTACCATTGCGGTACATCGTTGTAGTTTATATTCCTTGCAAAGAGAAGCTCATTTTTGAAGGCAACACTTTTTGCCCTCAAATACTGCGTAGCCTCATTTTTTGACAGTCCCTCCTTACGCAACGTCCAATAATACCAAGAGTTAAGCGCATTTCGGTTTGCATCCTCCTGCCGCCACAAAAAATAATCCTTTACGAGTTCAATGTTAGGCAAAGGCACAACTCTGCAGTCAAAGCAGACCGCCTTACCAAGTGCCAAGGAAAAATAACCACTGGCCTCACCGTTCATACACTCGCATCCGCTTATCAAAATCGTCAAATTTCACTATCTAAAGCTCCTTCCAATTCCCATAAAAACTTCTTGGGCACGCTTTCTGTCAGCCACACGCCGTTGGCCGAAAGGTAAAACTTGTAGCCCGCTCTCACCATTTCGCCTGCCAGAACTACGTAGATAAACGGCTCTCCATGTCTTTTGCCGACATTATGCGCTGTTTCTACATTCGCCGACAAATGCACATACAGCCTTTGCCTGGCGATAAGTCCCTGCCTGTTAATACTCGCAACATATTTAACGCCTGTCCCGTGATACAAAAGCTCCGGCGGCGCAACCTCCCAAAGTTCCACATCAACCTTCACGGAATGCCCCTGATTCGCTCTTATTCTCTTCTTATCCTCGCTGAATGCGAAACGCTGCTTGCCATCTTCGGCAACAATCTGCTCCAGCATAAGCATATTAAACGCTTCTATCCGGTTAAAGGCAGCCAGCAGTGCTTCCACCTGCGCCCAACCATGCGCATCCAGCTCAATGCCAACTGCTTGCGGTTTATGCCGCAGCACCAGTGCCAAAAATCTTCCCCATTCGTTCAAGCTCTTTCTCATAGCATTTCCCCGCCTTATAAAAAAGCAGAACTCCCGAAACTATAGCCATAGTCTCCGGAGTTCTGCTTTTTATTACGATTATAAATTTTTGCCGAAGCCTTGACCTTGGTAATCGGCTTCACATTTCCCCAGTTGCCTCGTTTGGAGGCGTTGACTATCTTTTGCTGTTTTTTCGACATTTTCTCATAGCTTACAAATTTTTCCATATGCTTATTCCTCCATCATCTGTTCTGTTTTATAAAAATAGCTTGTTGCTATGTTAATCTTAACACAGCAGCAAGCTATAATCATGGAAAAAAACATACGCACTTAAAATTCTGCGCTGCATTGCAGCTGTTCTCTGAGCTTTTTCTTATAAGCTCCTTAAAGTCCTCCGGCTCACGCACCTTAATCGTCGGCCCAAAGCTCAATACACGGAAAAGCATTTCGGTTTCATCGCTCTTGTCATATTGCACTGTCAGCAGGTAGTGCGACTCGTCCAGCTTTTCCGTTTTCCTTCGCCAGGTCGGAAAAATGCATCAATGCGCGCACCATCGTACTGCGTTCATCCTCAATTTCCAAAACCAGCGTCTGCTCGGCAAGTTCTCCCTTCTTCAAGCTTTTTACATGCTCTACCGCCTCTCCCGCTTCTACGGATATTATTCTGCCTAAATTCAGCGTCACCTGCTTACGCTCGGCTATTGCCTGCAGGCGAAACTTATCATCCTTAGCCGAATATTCCAAAGACACCGGCACCAAATCCGTCCAGACGATAATCGTTCCCTTATTGCTCCGGTACGAAGCATTCAGATAACGCTTTTCCCGCACGGCATGAAGAATTTCCCTAAAGTTTACTCTGTATTTGGGATTGGTATAAGCATCGCCATCCACAAAGCGGTCGAAAAAGACAAACTGCTCAGGCCTGCACAAAGGCTCTACAGACTGCAATGCAGCCTGCTGCCTTGCAATCTCCTCATCAGAAAAGAATAAGCTGATTTTTTCATCAAGGAGCAAGGTTTTCAACCATCGTTTCTGCAGAGCAGTCAGGGGCATCGTCGGCTTATTTTTCAGCGGTGTCCCAAGCTCCGGCGTCAGCAGCTTCCATGTACCGTCAGCAAGTGCAGGCCAAAGCTGCAGCACGCTGTCGCCATAAGCACCCTCGCAGACAAGCTGCTGCATGCTTGCTGCAGACAGTTTTCCGTCAAGCGCCTGCGTCAGCACCTTCGCCACAACATTATAATAGGTTCCGTAAACCTCACTGAACACTGTGCTCATCTACGCTTCACCTGCTTTCTTCACGCCATACATAGCGTACACCTCCGCTAAATCCTGCCAAAACTTTTCTTCCACAGCCTTATTGCTGCAGGAAAAACTTTCAATGCGACCGATAAAGGTACGCAGCCAGGGCAGCATTTCGCCTGCATCATGTACATCGGCAATAAAACGATAATGCTCAGCATCTGTTTTTTCCACTCGTCCGCAGCGCTTTTCCCGCTCCAGGCATTGTAAAATATACGGCTCGTCACTGCTGATGCGCACTACAAGCTCCACATGCTCCAAGGCATCAGCAGCAAGCCATCTGTTCATAGATACGCCCCACAAATGCTGTTCCATCTGCTTTGCCATAGCGCAAAACTTGTCATAATCGCGCACAGGCTTCGCTTCCAGAACACGTTCAAGATTATCCAGACGGCAGAAAATAATCCTATGCGCCTTAAAGAACCAGCACATCACATAACGCCTGCCGCTTTGCGTGCTTACGTAAATCTTCAGCGGCAGCACGCGGAAAGAAATGTTCTTGCCTCTGGAAGAAGAGCTTTCAATACGCACGCACTGCCTGCACTCCATCGCCGCCAGTAAATCAAGCAACACGTCACTCCCCAAGGCATGCAGCAAATAATGATGTTTATAGGAAAATACGTTGCTGCCTGCAGAAAACTTATCCTCTATAAAGCTGCCACAACACCTATCTGATTCGTTTCGGCAAAAAAGCTCACAGCCTCACGCCAAGCCTCCAAATCAACTTCATCCCTGCTGCGCTCATAATATACTCCCGACCGCATTTTTCATTTTCTATTAAACCAAGCTCTGCATATTCTGCCAATTTCTTACGCACAGTGGAAATGTCCAGCGCCACCGGTTCATCAAAACAGGATAAATACGCTGCATCCAGCCTTTCCATAAGCTGACGCAGAGTAAATTTTTCACCAGGCTGCAAAATATCCAGCAGAAAAAAATGCAGCATGATATCATTAGCCGTAAAGCTCTTCGCCTTCAACGCCTTGTAAAAAGGATTATGCGAGATTTTTCTGCTGTCCACGGAAATAAAGCAGTTCTTGCCACCGGCATTCTGACGAAAATACATATACTCACCCAGCCAGCTTTCAATGCGTCTGCGCTCATTGTCATAGCTACGGGCGCTTTTATCCGCAAAATCAGCTCTGCTCTTAAAGCCAAAGACATAAAAATCACGCATCATCTGCCGTATATTATCAAAGCTTTTTATTAACTCATTAAAAGCCACGGCCAGCACCCTCCTTCCTCAGTGAATCCGATGAACAGTATTAAAAAATATGCTGATAACTCAGCGCTACTTTTTTACTTAAGCACTGATTTATCTTTAGTATATCACACACCAATGACAATTTTTGTCTATGTCAGAGAATCTAATACGCCATAAAACAAAAAATCAAATGCAGCTTGGTTGCATTTTTTTTACAGGCAGCAAGAAAAGCGCAGCTATCAGCATGCTTTATGCATGTGTAACAGCTGCGCTTTTTTGCCATTGATAAAAACTTGCGAGTTTAAAGTTTATGTGCGGATTTTACCGAAAGCCTCAGCCCTCATCCTTGATATTTTCTATTTCATCCTGCACATCATTACGCCGCTCTTCCAAATCGTCATAGCTTTCACCGTTAGCCTGTCTTTCTGCTATTTCATCCTCTATATCGGACTTTTCTTCTTCAAGATCCAACAGCTCTTCTCTCGAAGCATACGCATAATTATCTTGAGAAAAAACAAGCGGCATAACCACAAATAACGACATTATCAACAGCGCTTTAGCTATAATACTTTTTATTTTCATAATTACACCCACGAAAATTTATCCTCTAAGCATTTTGCAAAATCCAGCTGACATATAAGTTATTATTTACCACTCCAAGGTCAGGCCAACCCCAACCTCCTTCACCGTCAGCTGTTTATGCAAAGCAAATTTCGCAGCCAGATTTGTACAATGGCATTGTTCTAATTATACCATGCTTGTAAAAATCATAACACCTATATTAAAAGAAAGCCCGCCCCTGTGCTGTGAAAGCATAAGGACGGATTTTAGTTTATCATTATATTAGCCATCTGTACACTTTCCGGCAGATCCTATTCTTCATCTTCTGCCAGCATACGATAGCCTACACCAAGCTCATTAACAATATAGCGCTTTTCTCCGGGTGTCACGCCCATTTTTTTCCTGATGTTTTTCATATTTACCTGTAGCTTTTTGACACTGCCATAATCAGAATATCCCCATACTGCTTGGATTATGGCAGCATAAGTCAGCACCTTTCCCGCATGGATGGAGAGGAAAGTCAAAATATTGTATTCCGTCTGTGTCAGGTCGATTTCGTTTCCATCGACCAAAACCTGCCTTTTATCGTAATCAATCATCAAATCCTGAAATTGAAATTTACCGATGTGATTACCCTCGTTTTTCTCACTGTAACGATGACTGCGAAGCACTGCACGGATACGAGCCATCAGTTCCTCAGTTCCAAACGGCTTAGTAATATAATCATTCGCGCCAAGGTCTAAGGCTTCCACCTTGTCCATTTCGCCGGAACGGGCAGAAAGGACAATGATGGGAACAGTATCCGCTTCTCTAACATCCTGAATTAAGCTCAAGCCATCACGGTCCGGCAACCCGAGATCCAGAACAATGAGATCCGGATGATAAGAAGCGTACATCATCATGCCGAGCGCACAGGTTTCTGCACAGATTACCTGATAATCACTTATTTCCAAATTTGCTTTGATGAAGCTTAGGATGTTTGCTTCATCCTCTACGATTAAAATTTTGAATTTATTATTGCTCATCATCGCACCCTCTTGCCAAAGAAAAGCGGAATACAGCACCGCCGCCCTTCCTGTTTTCCACAAAAATCTCGCTGCCATGCGCCTTAATAATAGCAGCGCAAACCGAAATACCGATGCCCATATTGCTGCGCGTTCCGTCTATCGGTGCTGCAGACTTTTTATAACATCCGGTAAAAATCTTATCCAAAATCTCCTCCGGAATGCCACACCCATTGTCGGCAACTTCAAATATGGCCTTATCTCCTGCAAGGGAAACCGACAGCTTCAGCTCTGTCATACCATTCGCATGAAACACAGCATTTTCCAAAAAGTTCAGCAACACTTGCTCGATGAGGATTGAATCCATAGGAATATCCACAAAGTCGGCCGGTATCTGCGTAATCACCTTCTGATTCGGGTGCTTCTTGGAGAACTTCATAAGCACAGAGTCAATAAGTTCATCCAAAACGATTGGCGTTTTCACAACCTTGACCTTAGCACCGTCGATTCTTGTAACAGCCAGCAGGTTTTCGACCATGCGGATAAGCCACTCGCTATCCTCTTGAATTTCTCCCAACAGCTTTAGCTGCTGTTCTTCCGAAAGTGCATCCTTCTTGGAAATCAGCGTAGAAGATGAGCCATATATTGATGTAAGAGGTGTACGCAAATCATGAGAGATTGCCCGCAACAGATTGCCCCTCATCCTCTCCTTTTCGCTTTCTGCCCGCAAATTCTCCTGATCACGTATCCTACTGTTCAACGTACTGGTGGAAACGGCAACAACCAGCATAATAATAGCAGACAAGATGCTTTCTTCTACGAAAAAATCTAAAGTATAATAAGGATAAGTAAAAGCGAAATTTACGGCAAATACGCTTAAGACAGCCGAAACAATACCATAGCAATACCCGTGCGTTTTCAGCGATATCAGAAATACGCCAAATACAAAAATCATAGGAACCAGCGTTTGTGTTGTAAAGAGCTTCCGAATCAGAAGATTAATGGCAAAAGCGCCGAAAAAAACACAGACCGAAAACAAAATATCTTCTTGTCGTTGTTGATGCTTCATAATGCTTCTCCTAATTATTTTTACAAACCCATTATACTTCACGAGCAAAAGCGCTTCAAGGTACAGCACCGGATAATATTGCTCCATACCCGTTTCTTTACCAAATCTACACCGAAAAAATGCTATGATAGGAACAAGCAAAGCAGTGTTCAATATACGGCTTTTACATTGTGTCCGCAACAAGCACAATGAATATATAAACAGATTAACAAGAAGGTGTAGGTATGTCAGAAGAAATGATTAGCAGAAGATTTCAGCTTTCATCTTTTCAAATTATCATATTAGGTTTTGCGGGAGTAATCCTGCTGGGTGCATTACTGCTGATGCTGCCAATTTCCGCAGCAGAACGCTGTGTAACACCGTTTCTTGATGCGCTTTTTACCGCAACCTCCGCAGTTTGTGTAACCGGTCTTGTGCTGCATGATACCGGCAGCTACTGGTCGGCCTTTGGTCAGACAATCATTCTGGCACTGATACAGATTGGCGGTCTTGGTGTTGTCACTGTAGCTGCATTATTTGCACTTCTGTCCAGGCGAAAAATTTCTTTAATGCAACGCAGCACCATGCAGGATGCCCTATCAGCTCCCAACGTAGGCGGTATTGTCCGGCTTACGAAGTTTATTCTGTGGGGGACATTTCTTGTTGAACTTTTGGGTATACTTGCCATGCTGCCGATGTTCTGCCGCGACTATGGCTGGCATGGTATTTGGATGGCAGTATTTCATTCTGTCTCGGCCTTCTGCAATGCAGGCTTTGATATTTTGGGAACCGCAAACAATCTGTATCCATCTCTTACCGGTTATGAGCAAAATCCAATAATGAATATAACTATTATGCTGCTTATCATAATTGGCGGTATCGGCTTTTTGACCTGGGAGGACATTTACGAAAACAAGCTGCAGTTCCGACGCTACAGAATGCAAAGTAAAGTAATCCTCATTTTTACGTTGATTCTGATTATCTTCCCGGCAATTTTTTTCTTCTTTTTTGATTTTGCACCCCTTCCCATTGAAGCGCGTCTTCAGGCAGCTCTCTTCCAGTCAGTCACAACAAGAACAGCCGGTTTCAATACGGTAAATTTATCTGCTATGTCCAGCTCGTCGCAAGGCATTATGATTCTTTTAATGCTGATTGGCGGTTCACCGGGCTCAACTGCCGGTGGTATGAAAACGACAACCTTTGCCGTCCTGCTTGCCAACATTGTTGCGACCTATCGCCAGCAGGACAGTGCCCATTTTTTTGATCGCAGAATCGATTACAATGCAATCAAGCTTGCCTCAACTATCCTCACCATGTATATTGCACTATTTTTTTGGGGAGGAATTTTTATCAGTGCCTATGAGAACCTGCCACTGTCATCCTGCTTATATGAAACAGCATCAGCATTGGGAACAGTCGGTCTGACGTTGGGAATTACACCGCAGCTACATGTACCCTCACAACTGATACTGATTTTACTTATGTATCTTGGCAGAGTAGGCAGCCTTACGCTCATGTACGCAGCATTATCCGGCAAAAAAGCAGTTAACTCAAAACTGCCGCTGGAAAAAATCACTATTGGCTAAACAAAAGGAGTGGATATCCTATGAAAAATATTTTATTGATTGGAGCAGGTCATTTCGGGCGTCATATCGCTATGCAGCTTTCACAATTAGGGCATCAGGTCATGGCGGTTGATACTGACGAGGAAAGAATTAACGATGTACTGCCGTTTGTCACCAAAGCACAAATCGGTGACAGTACCAATGCAGAGTTTTTACGTGCTCTTGGCATCAGGAATTTTGACGTTTGCTTCGTAACTATCAGCGGTAATTTTCAAAACTCGCTGGAAACTACTTCGCTTTTGAAAGAACTGGGCGCAAAATGTGTAGTATCTCGTGCTGAACGCGATGTCCAGGCAAAGTTTCTGCTTCGTAACGGTGCAGACAATGTAGTCTATCCTGAAAAACAGATGGCTATATGGGCAGCCAAACGCTACACCGCAGACCATATTTTCGATTATATTGAAATTGACAAGCAGCACGCTATTTTTGAAGTAGAGGTGCCCAAAGCATGGGTTGGTAAAAGCATCGGTATGTTGGATGTCCGCAAGAAGTTTGGCATCAATATTCTTGGTATAAAACGCTTAGGAAAAACTGATGTCTCCATAACACCTGACACCGTATTATCCGAGGACATAACTATGTTAGCATTAGGTGAGTATACAGCACTGCAAAAGTGTTTCCGGATATAAATATAAGCACAGAATATTTACGGCAGCAAAAAAGCTGACGCCTTGCGTAAATGCGAAGCGTCAGCCTTTTTATATTCTCGTCAACTCTTTTATTTCAATAATTCCTTAATTTTTTCCAAGCTTTCCGCAAAATATACTCCCTGCTGCTTTTCCTCTGAAGAGAAACCTTTAGCAATCATCTGCTGCAGAAAGTGCTTTATATCATCATAATAACCGTCAAGATTATAATAGATGCACGGCGCCTGCAGATGTCCCAGTGAAATCTTTGACATAATCTCACTGACCTCCTCCAGCGTTCCCACGCCGCCGGGAAAGGCAATAAAGGCATTGCCAAGCTCAATCATTTTCGTCTTGCGCTCTGCCATATCCTTGGTAATTATCAGCTGCGTCAGTCCCTCATATTGATAGTCTTCATCTATAAAAAACTGCGGCTCCACGCCGATAACCTTACCGCCTGCCTGCAGAACGCTTTGCGCCAGCTCTCCCATCAGGCCTGTCTTTGAGCCTCCGTAAACTAATGTATTACCGCTCGCACCAATCCAGCTACCCAACTCTTTAACTGCTTCCTCAAATTTAGAATCATTGCCTGTGGATGAGGCAAGATATACTGTTATATTCATGCTAAGACCTCCGAGTATTGTTTAATTTAGCCTACCACCATAAAAATACCTGTGCAAGCGATATGGAATAATTATATATATAGCTTGATGATGAGTACGTCAGAATCTGTCTATGTGCAAAAGAAGATGTTAGGCATGCCAGATAAACTGTTTAATTAAAGAGAGATTACTGTGAAGTGCAGCATTAAGAAGCTCGATTTTGCCATCAAATTTCTTAATGCTGTTTTTGTTTTCACAGCAATCTCTCATTTCATAATATTCTTTGTCTCTTTCAGGCTTTCCGCTATACTGTTTGCAAGCGGCAGTATTCTGATATACCGAAATTATTCTCTACCCTAACGCAACATCCAGCACCATCATCACACTGAAGCCTACGGCAAAGAAAATCGTGCCGATATTGGAATGCTCTCCCTGCGACATTTCAGGGATAAGCTCCTCTACAACAACATAAAGCATTGCACCGGCAGCAAAGCTCAAAAGATATGGCAGCACCGGTATTACAAACTGAGCGGCAAGTATCGTCAGCACTGCTCCGATTGGTTCCACAACACCGGACAGCACACCACCCCAAAACGCTCTGCTCTTACTCTCTCCCTCTGCACGAAGCGGCATAGAAATAATCGCGCCCTCAGGGAAGTTCTGAATAGCAATACCGATGGACAGGGCAAGCGCCCCTGCTGCCGTAATTGACGTATTACCCGCCAGAAAGCCGGCATATATTACACCTACTGCCATTCCCTCAGGTATGTTGTGCAGCGTGACAGCCAAAACCATCATCGCAGTACGGCTCAAATTTCTTTTGGGACCTTCCGTCTGCTCACTTCCCACATGCAGATGGGGAATCATGTGGTCAAGCAGGAGCAAAAACAATATTCCAATCCAAAAGCCGATAAACGCAGGGAGGAAGGACAGCCTTCCCATGCTTTCGGATTGCTCGATAGCAGGAATCAGCAGGCTCCAGATAGATGCTGCAACCATAACACCGGCTGCAAAGCCCGCAAGCGAGCGCTGCACCATATTACTCAGCGATTTTTTCATAAAGAACACGCACGCCGAACCGAGTGTTGTTCCGATAAAAGGTATCAGTATTCCGATAAAAGTCTCCATTACTTCACCATCCTTGTATAAAAAATTTGTTTCTTGTCAACTTAATCATACCACAATGATAGGAATTATGATAGCTGAAGCGGAGATTTCTTTGGGGTTATATCACCTACTTTTCTGCGTCGGAGTTTATGCTGCATGTATAATCAGCGTCAGCATCAACCTGCAGAAAGCATATTCGACCTTGAGGACTTAATCTATCCTCCTTATATCGAGCAATAATAAATCAACGCGCAACTTTTTTCCACGATTACCTCGTTATTACATGTTATACTTTGTTCATCGGTTGAACACCGACATGTTCCTTGATCTGAGCATAAAAAAACACAGTTATTATCAAGCTTCTTGCATGTGTAATAGCTGCTTTTTTTGTTGGCACGAAAAACTTTAAACAGAATATCATTTGCCAAAGTAACAGGCTGACGCCTTGCGTAAATGCAAAGCGTCAGCTTTTTTGCTATGCTATGAATTATGGATATAAATGCCTAAAAATTTGTAGCTTGTTGATTGGGTATATTAAAAAATGTCCTGCACTGAACCTCTATCAATAAGCTTCTGCAAAGCTACCCCTATATCCTCGTTAATGCAAATTGATTTTGCCTCTATTTCTTCCGGCGCATAGGCTTCGCCTAGATTAATGCAGGCATAAGCAGTATTTGCCCACTCATTTGCCAAATGCCAGAAAGGAAATTTTATAATCGCCGGTGTGTTCATCCCAACGCCAAGTTCCAGAAACAGCACCCTCAAGCCCTTATGCTGCTCAAGGAACTCCTTGTACCGCTGCGACGCACGATACCAGCCATCATCCTGCACAAAGGTAGCATCGCAGTGCAGGTTCATTGTCATAGGCTTGCCACAGATAGGGCAATACGGAATCAGCTCAGCAGAAACTCGCATATCCTTCTGCTCTTCCAGCATTTTCCGAATTCTGATTTCATTATCATACGTTTTCCGGCAGCATGGCTCACTGCACTGAAACAAGCCATAATCTCCCTGCATATAGAAAAGCCGCTTTTTATCAAAGCCAGCTTTCTGAAAACAATGGTCTACATTAGTTGTGATGACAAAGTAATCCTTATCTGCCACCAGGCGCAAAAGCTTTTCATAAACAGGCTTCGGTGCATCCATATAACGGTTGATAAAAATATAACGGCTCCAATAACCCCAAAACTCTTCCTGCGTAGGAAACGGATAAAAGCCACCAGAGTACATGTCACGAATGCTATATTTCTCCGCAAAATCTGCAAAATACTTTTGAAACCGCTCCCCTGTGTAGGTATACCCAGCCGCTGTCGACAAGCCGGAGCCTGCACCGATAACAACAGCCTCACATTCCTGCAGTGCAGCTTGTAAACACTTAATTTGCTCCGAGTAATTTTTAGTAGATATTTTTGTCCAAATCTTTGAAAACATTGAATATTACTTTCTTTACGCCCGTCTGTAGCCTGAAAAACTTCTTAACACTCTGCACGGCAATCTCTGCCGCCAACTCATTGGGAAAATGGAATTCACCTGTAGAAATACAGCAGAATGCAACACTTTCTAATTTATTCTCCGCCGCCAGCCCCAGGCAAGAGCGGTAGCATGATGCAAGCAGTTCTCTCTCGTGCTTTTTCACCTTGCCGCTGATAACAGGACCTACGGTATGCAATACATACCTGCTCGGAAGATTAAAAGCCGGCGTAATTTTAGCACCTCCTGCAGGTTCAGGGTAGCCTTGCTGCTCCATCAAATTATCGCATATAAGGCGCAGCTGCATGCCGGCGAAGGTATGAATTGCGTTGTCAATGCAGCGATGGTTGGGAATATAACAGCCTGTCATAGCGCTGTTGGCAGCGTTCACAACAGCATCACATTTCAGAGTAGTAATATCTACTTTCTATAGCATTACAGCAGCCTCGCTTTCGCAAAGGCTGCTGCATTATTTTTTAGAATTCGTAGGGGGGATTTCCTGAGAAGTCAGCAATAATCCTGTGAGCGTTTTCCAGATATAACACCTCAAAGATGGGATTGGTGGCTTCACCATATTGACTTTTTACAATGGGATTCTGCAGGCACATTTCCTTGGCTGGCATATTGTTTTCAAAAACAGCCTTGCCATGCAAACGAATCCATGCATACTCCGGACTGGACACGGAAAGCTCAACTTCCGGATTTTTCAGCATATCCTTGTAGACATCCTTTTGGCTATTAGTGCAAAACCACAGCTTCCCGTCAAGCAAGCCAGCAAACATAAAGGGGCGGCATTTTGCCTTGCCATCGCGACCAACGGTGGCCAGATATTGCACAGGGTTAGCATTCAGAAATTCTACTACTTTTTTCATTATAAGTACCTCCAAGCTATAGTATGTTTCGTGATGCTTTTATTGTAATACGCATTGAGCAGCTGCGTGCCATGGAGGAAAGTGGCCTTGTCCATCGCCAGGTCTACGCTGAAGTGCCGCCGAAGGTAGAGTATTCGCTGACTGAGCTCGGCCTAAGCTTGAAGCCAATCCTTGACTGCATGTGCACATGGGGCGAAGCATATAAGGCTAAACATTAAAGTGTTTTTGTGCAAAAAGGCTGACGCCTTGCGTAAATGCGAAGCGTCAGCCTTTTCTTATTGTAAACTTATTTATCCTACCTTTCTTTCACATCTATAATAAAAATCATAATCAGGGAGCAAAAGTTTCTGCGCACGCAGCATAAGAAAAGTCAATCTTGCAGCAGTCATGTCCTGACTACGCAGCGCAATTCTCTGTCCCATTCGGTACGGATTTTCTTCAAGCTTCCGCGCACCGATATTGATAACCGGTTTAATCAGCTTAGCCTTACGCATTACACCGAATAAATTGGGTACTGTCAATAGTTTTGCGCAAATTTCTTCAGACATCCTAGCAGAAGTTTAGTATATAAGTTTAACGGTTAGTGCACTTCACCGTTAAATATCAATTAGCTTCTGCTTTAGATACCTTTGCTTATTAAGTTAGCTGTTTTTAAGATATTTTTGCTTCACAATACAGTTCTTCGGCAAGCATATCTGTTAGATGTTTCATGTTCAAGTAACGTTTTTTGCCCCAATCATTGCTGGCTATATAACGCAATCTTGCACATACAAGCATCAATGCTGATTCACCATCAGGAAACGTGCCAATCACTCTTGTGCGACGCTTTATTTCTCTGTTTACACGTTCAATAATGTTATTGGTACGTATACGTAGCCAATGCTCTGACGGAAAATCCATATAGGTCAAGGTTTCCTCTAAACCATTTTCTAGTTTGTCTGCAGCCTTGTTAAGTTTCATCTCACGTAATCTGGAAATTACTGATTTTGCCTTTTCTTTAGCTGCTGCTTTATTCTCCTGAGCATGAATTGCTTTGAGCATCTTGGCAACTTCCTTGACAGTTTTACGTGGTACTACAGAGAATATATTACGGTACATATGCACCGTGCAGCGTTGGTATCTGACATTTGGAAACACTTCACCTATGCTTTCTACCATGCCTAAATTTTTATCGCCAATTATAAGTTTAACGCCATCTAAGCCACGGCTTTTCAGCCATACAAAGAAATTTTTCCAGCTTTCAGTATCTTCTTTGAGGCCCTCGGCTGTACCTATAACTTCTCTGTATCCGTCTTCTGTGACGCCAATAGCAACTAATACAGAGGCGTTTTCAAAGGAGCCTCCCCAACATCTTTTTAGAAAAATACCGTCTACAAAGACATAGGGGTACTTTTCTGTAAGCTTCCTGGAGCGCCATTCTTCAATTTGAGCAAAGCATTTTTGATTCAGATTGCTAATGGTTCCGGCTGAAACCTTCTGTCCCCAGAGAATCTCTGTAATACTTTCAACACGACGCATAGAAACGCCGGCAAGATACATTTCTACCAAGGCTTCTTCTACGGAGCATTCACGTCTTTGGTAGCGCTGAATAATAGCAGACTCAAAAGTAAGACCTTTTAATTTAGGCACTTTTAAAGTAACGTCACCAGCTTGAGTAGAGAATGATCTTTCGTAATGACCGGCGCGATAACCTTTTCTTGTTTGCTCACGTGCGTAGCGTTCAGCTTGTACAAGTTTGTCAGCTTCTGCATCCAAAAGAGCATTGAGAGTTTCTTCTACACTATTTTTTACAATAGTTTTCAATTCGTTGTGGATAAATTGCTCGTTTAATTGTATAATGTTACCAGACATAGATTCTACCTTCTTTCATGTTTTGTGTGGTAACTTAATTGTAAGCATAGGTAGTCTCTATGTCTATCTTTTTAAATTGAATTTGCGCAACTTATTATACGTCATCCTTGCATGTGTAATAGCTGCTTTTTTTGTTGGCACGAAAAACTTTAAACAGATTATCATTATACAATGAGCATTTAAATTTTTAAACACAAAAAAACTGATTGACTTCCGCAAGTTCAATCAGCATTTTCATTCTATATATTGTTCCAACATAATTTATGTTGGTGCCGCGGAGGCGAGCCAGGACAATGAGATACGCTTTTTTATATTACTCTCGTTAGCCACTTCTCCACAATGGCTTCATCTTCCGGCCCCATAAAGGGATGCTCACTATCGGGAGAAACGGTTAAACCAGCACCGAAACCCTTGGCAAAAGCTTCCATTACCTCCAACGGCTGCAAATTATCCTTGCCCGCATACAATATCTCCGTACGAAAGGCCCATTTATTTATGGGATGCTGCAGCACATACTGATAATAATCCCAATCCAAGGTTTCAAAAGGTGTAGCCACCTTCTTTTCCTGCTCCAACCTAGCCTCTGAAACATCAAACCAAAGCATCATCTGCCTTATCAGCCAATGCATGTCAATAATAGGTGATTGCAACAGACATTTCTTAAAAGGCTTGTCAGCATAGCCATGAAGGGCAAAGAAGGCGCCAAGGCTGCAGGCGAAAAAATTTACCTCCGTCCATTTTCCGAAAGTAAAGTCAGCTATCTTCTCCAAATCCTTTATCCCCTGCCAAACATCACAAGGCTCTGGTCCATCCTTTCTCTCGCCATGCCTTGGCAAATCAAAGCTCAAGATTTGATAGCCCTTGGTCTCGGCCACTTTGGCAAAAGCTTCAGCATATTCTTTATACCCCTGCTTGCCATGTACATAAATATAAATTTTATCAGAAGGCACTCCCCACAGCACCGCAGGAATACCATCTATAGAAAACTTTTCCATTAGCATTTTATCTCACTATTTATAAACTTTCTTAACCGTTCTACCGCCTGTTCAACCTCTGTGTCACGAGGCAAAGTAGCGATAACTCTATCCAAATAGCCCTTTTCTACAATCTTTTTCATGGTCCAGGGAAAATACAAGTCGTATACCCAAACAAGATAAAGCAGCTTACGGTCATCAACAGTCTGCATGTCACCGCCATTAATCTGTTCTGCCTTAAGGAAATTATGCTTGCATACAGGTGTAAAAACTCCTTCCGGAGGCACGCATACATACTCAATATTTACTCTGTAAATGTCTAGCTTATCGGCATCACGAATAATCTTGGCAAAAAGCAGATGACGTTCACTGGGAGCCTGAGCTATAAACTTTTTATTGTGATTGCTGATAGCGAACAACAAAATACTCCTGTCCTCGCTATCCAGTTCCTTATACAGTGACTGCTCCTGAATTACCTTCAGTCCCAGCTCAGCATGATCCTCGCTCAGATTATCTCGAAATGTACGGTACACACTCCACTGGCGAAACCTGCCCATATCATGTAAAAGCCCTATCAGCTCAGCAAGCAAAACATCGTGCTCGGTGAGCTTTAGCCATTGGGCCAACTCCTTACAGTTGCGACGCACGAAGCCAATATGTGCTTCTTTAAGACCGATGCCCCACATAGCCTCCTTATCTTCGTTATGAAATGAGCTAGAGTATGCAGCCATCCATTTTTCAGCTTCACTGATAATATGCTTTAAATACACTTGTCCTCACCTTTCCAGTTCCCCCTGCCAACGAGAAATACCGCCAAAGTCCTTTACATCCTTATAGCCCAAACCACGCAAAGTAACTGCTGCAATGGCGCTACGGCGACCGCTACGACAATATACAATAATGGGTTTATCTTTATCGGGCAATAAGCTAGCTGCCTTTTGCTCCACCTGATCGTAAGGCAAAAGCACCGACCCTCCAATATGTCCTTCGGCAAATTCTTCCGGAGTACGCACATCCAAAAGTACAAAATTTTCTTTCTTAGCTAGTTTAGCCTGCAGCTCCTCATAGCTAACCAAACTGCTTTTACCGCCACCAAAACCAAAAATGAACAGGCCTGCAACCGCAAGCGCAGCAATAACTAAATATTTACCCATTTAAACATCATCCTTTTACATTTATATTTAATAATTTAATTCGGTTTTTTCCGAGTCGTTTTTATCCGAATTAAAACTACAGTTTTTCGAAGTGCTTTTATTTACTGCTTTTCAACCAAGCTATAGCTTTCCTCTAAAAGCCGCTACACTAAAAGCGGATATAACATGTTACCTCACTCCTGGAAAAGAATCAACATACTGAATTTTGATGTCTGGTAAGGAATCTACTGTCACTGCTCCTGCTGAGCACATGACAGGTACCATGGTTATCAACAGTGTTACCATCAGTAAAATTTTGGTTGAAAACTTCATTGTACGCACCTCCATTTGCAAACCAATAATCATGCTCTATAACAAAGCCGCCTTTACCTTATTCCACAACCACAGCAGTACCGCTCACACTAAAAATATTATACACTAAAAATCACTTATGAACACCGCTTTCAACAAAAATTTCCTTATTATTATGGAATCTATTCTATATTATTACACACTCTACTCTTATTGAACCACTTCTACTAACTCACCATAACTTCTCAGCCAAATATCTATGCCGCTTCCAAAAACCTCAGCGGTGAGCAAATAACCCTTCTCATTATGGTCAATAATCTCTGCGGTGGGCAGTCTGTCCAATACTGGCTCTGGATTAGGCCCCTTATAATAAAATTTTAGCTTCTGCAGCCTGCCACCATACATAAACTGCACCCGCTTACGGAACTCGCCCTCCTCAAATCTACTCTCGTAGGGCACATTATAATGCCTATCTGTAACCTTGAGGCTCTCAATTCTATCTATCCTATAAATAGTAGGAAACGGGTCATTTTCAACCTCGAACTCAATTTTCTCTTCCTTCTGAGGTACAATAAACCCAGCCAAGTAAAAATAAAACTCCGAAAACATGACTCCGGCTGGGCGCAGCACCCTATGCACAAGGCTTCCATCAGCAGGCTTGCGGTAGTCAATCTCTACCTCCTTATGCTCCCTTAAGGCCTCGCCCAAGCGCCACATGGTCTCTAACACCTCTTTGTTATGACGAGGTGGCACATAATGAAAGCGCTCATTACTAATCAAGCCATTAACATAGCTCTTGCACTCCTTGGGCACGCAGCAATCGATGAGCTTATCCAAAATCGGGTCCAGCTCAGCTTTAGAAAGAGACCTGCTTTCCAGCAATATTTTCAAAACTGCAAAAACCTCTTTATTACTCAGCACGTTTCTTAAGGGTGGCACAAGCTTATAGGCATTATGCTTTTTATCATAAACTAATTCCTGCACTACTCCACTAGCATCACTCTGGTTATGAAAAAATGCCCGCAAATCCTCAATATCACGCTGAATAGAGCGCAAAGAACATTTGTAATGCTCCGCTTCCTCCAATTTATAGAGCACCTTGCCCTCAGCCAGCCTAGCATACATTTCCAGCAGCCTATCCTTGCCAATTCTGTCTTCAGCCATTTTTACATCTCCCTATAATTTATCCTCAAAAAACCTATTTCTCAAAGCGATTATATCCGTTGCAAAGGAATAAGTGCCATCACTTTGACGCAGTGGATAAACCTTCTCTCGCAGCCACTCATAAAACTCCTTGCTTTCCTCATCACCAAGCTGCCATTTGGCCTTGATTGCCCCATGACGCAGCGTTGTATCCGCAACCTGACGTAGCTTTTTCCATTTAGAGTAGTAAGAAAGCTTAATTTTTGTCATAAAATGATTCTCGTCCTCGATGACAAAGCCTTCGATATGCTTGCCTTCATAAAGATAATCGATCTTCATGCTCTCCTTGAGCCATTTATATAACTCATCCCAAGAATTAAGAGTAAAGGCCAGCTTCTTTACTTCCACTCCCAACTGTTCTGCCAAAGCGCAAAGCTCATCATAGGATCGATGCTTAAAGGTCATATCATTCTCGATGATTTCCAAAAGTACCACATGAGGCCTATCGTATTCAATAATATGGGGATCCTTGAACGGCTCAATACACTCAAAAATTACAGAGCAGTTGTTATCACGGACAAAAGCTTCCAAAACAGGCATCTTCTCCTTCAGCTGCTGAGCCAAGGTATTATAGAAAATATTAGAATAAAGCCCCAGCATATCACCTTTGGACGTAATAATCATCTTCTTTTTAGTCTGGTCATAGCCCACAATTCCCAAAAAACCATTAACCTTTACATAAGCCTGCACTGGAAACACAAGATTATCTCGCAATGCCTTCAGCCTTGTTTCCGGTCGCTCCTCCAGATTAAAGAATTTATCGTAGCTACGGGCTACGATTCTTTCTTGTGCCCTATCAATAAATAAGCCCCTGGCCCTACAGGTAATATCATCCCAAGCCTTATTATAAAAGGCTTCACGGCTAAAGTTAAAGGAAGAAATATTGCCAAAGCTACGTTCTTTGATATAAGGATTAGCGTTGAAGGATTCTAAAAGCTCATGTATGGTTTTAGGATTCTTTTTTGCAGAATCATCTTTATTTGGCTTAACCCTAGGGGTATATTCCAAAGCATTACCAATGGTAATGGTCGTAAAGCCTTCCTCAATCAGCTCCAAAGCTCTGAGCTGACCACCCAGCTCCACTCCGCCATCTAGATTAAAACAATGCTCATTGACCTGCACGGGTACGCCCTCGTAATTACGGTGACCATGGACCTGATACTCATTTTCTTGAGCGAGCTTCGCAAAATTTATATCCACATCCAGCCCGTCCTCATATTCGCCCGTGCCATAGAGCATCTCAGCTGTAGCAACAAGCGTAATATTTTCCGGCATTTTGGCTAAGCCTCCATGAGTAGCCAGTACCTTTTTACCATGATATGTATATAAGAAGCACTGCCCAAGCTTACGATAAAATCCATACACAGCCTTGCGCGTTAGTCCCGCCTTAGCCAGCTCCTCTGCCGTCTGCAGGCGAAATTCGCGGGAGCCAGCTCCATCCGCTAATCCATAATCACGCAGATTTATCTCGTGATTACCTTCAAGCACAGTTACGTTTTCCATGCTAGCTAGCTTCAGCATCAGCTCCATAACCTGAGCATTCTCACTGCCGCGATCAAGGTAATCACCAAGAAAGATATAGTAATTTTCAGGATCAATTTCTCCAAGATACTCCGCCAAAGGCTTATAACATCCATGGATATCACCAATATGCACAATCTTTTTGTATTGAGAAAGGTCCTTAGGCACATACCAGACTTTGCCGATTTCATCAGGCTTAATTACAGTAATACCTGCTGGCACTTTATTATCCTCTAGCTGCGCGTACATCCTCTCAATAACGTAGTCCGGCACCTGTTTATACTCTTCACGCAGGAGGTTACGTCTTTTTGCCTCAGCGATAGGCAGATCCGTAAAATCAACCACATATACTCTATACTTATATTCTGATATGTACCCAGTTTTCTGGACACCGCTAAAAATTTGAATAATTATATTTACATCATGGATGCTTCTCTGAATTTAGAGGGAGGCATCCATTTTGTTTTAGCTTGAATTCTTTTGTTGTTATAATAATCGATGTACTCAGCTATAGCGTTTGAAAAAGATTCAAACGAAGGGTAATCTTTTTCAAATCCGTAGAACATCTCGTTTTTTAATCTGCCAAAGAAAGTTTCCATAATACAGTTGTCATAGCAGTTACCTTTCCTAGACATTGATTGAATGATTCCGTGCTTTTGCAATTCATTCCTATAAAATGCATGCTGATATTGCCATCCTTGATCTGAGTGCATAATAAGACCTTTTACAGAAGGAAAACCTTTAAATGCCTTTTTCAGCATGTCCTTTATTTGCGCCATATCTGGATGTAGAGAAAGATTGTAAGAGATTATTTCATTGCTGTTCATATCCAAAATCGGAGAAAGATAACATTTGCCCCAAGGCAGATTGAACTGCGATACATCGGTTGTCCACTTTTGCAAAGGTTTTTCGGTATTGAAATCTCGATTGATGATATTATCAGCAACTTTGCCAACATCGCCTTTATAGGAGTGGTATTTTTCCTTGGGACATTTTCCAAACAAGGTAAGCTGATTCATGATTCGTTGGACACGCTTGTGATTTACTCGAAAACCTCGATTCAGAAGCTCCTTATGTACGCGCCTTACACCATATCGCTTTTTGTTCTCGTTGAAGATAACAATAATTTCGGATGATAAGTCGGCATTTCGTTCGCTAACTTTATCTGTCTTGCTAAGCTCGTAATAGTACGTTGAACGCGACAGTCCAATCGCATCCAGCAAATAATTCAGTTTGTAACCTTCTTCACGCAGTTTTTGGACGAGCGCAGCTTTTTCGCCTTGAGTTGCGCTGCGCATCTCTCTTCTCTCAAGGCAATCTCTTTTTTTACAATAGCAATCTCCGCTCTCAAGCGCTCATTTTCTGCTCTGAGCAGAATCATTTCTTCTCGTTCTGATGGAGTAAGTTCTGCCGGCTCTATTTTTTTCTTCATTTCAGGCTCCTTGGGTGGTCGTCCTTTTCGTTGTGCGACCAATCCCTGATACCCTTTAATTTTATAGCATCTAACCCACTGATACAAGAGTCCAGCGTTAATTCCTGCAGAAATAGCTGTTTCCTTATTTGACGCACCAGCTAATACTTTGGCTACAAGTTCATATTTCTCTTCTGCTGACCAAGTTTTTCTCTGATTTTTATGTCTTAATGCTTCTGGACCACATTTATCTTCTATCCGAACCCAAACTCGGATTGTATTGTGGAAATTTTTTTCTGTTATATCTTTAGGCGTTTCAGGCCATTTACCTTGTCGATATAATTCTACACACTGTCTTTTGAACTTATAGCTGTATTTCATTAAAATACCCCCAATACTGGGTGTCCAGTATTGGGGGTACATATCATTCCTGAGCCAGCTTTTTATAATTGCTTAAATCACGTCCCCGGATATTGGTAGCATCCACAACCGTAAAGCAGCCCCTCTTCATTCTTTCTTCCAAAGCCTTTAGCAGCATTGGCCAGACAAGCTTATCATTGCGCTGGCTAATGCACCACTTGCCCATTTTATCCATTACAGGAGAAGCATATAATAAACGCAGTGCATCGGCGCTCAGCACATAAGGCTCAAGTCCCTTCTCTTTTATAAATGTGCTCTTGCCGCAGCCTGGCACACCTCGCATAAGTAATAAAACTCGCATAATCTATTCACTTCCAATATAAAACAAAACTTTTATTCCTCGTAACTACGTAAAAACTTTACTGGCACGGCTTTTGTAAGCCACACTCCATTTTCTGATAGGTAGAATTTATAGCCTGCATCAACCATTTTACCGGCTAAAATTTTGTATATAAAAGGCTCTCCATGCCGCTTGCCGACCTTTAATGCAGTTTCTACATCACCTGATAAATGCACATAAAGTCTCTGCCGTGGTAAAAGTCCTTCCTTATTAATGCTTTCCACATATTTCCTACCAGTACCATGGTAAAGCACTTCAGGCGGCACAGCTTCCTTAAGCTCCACATCTACCTTCACTGAATGACCTTGATTAGCCCTGATTTTTGTACCATCCGCACTAAATGAATAACGCTTTTTCTCGTCATCCCTCACAATTTCATTTAGCATAGCCACAGTAAACGTACCCATTTTACTAAAGGCACTTACAATAGCGCTGACCTCTGCCCAGCCATGAGTATCAAGCTTAATCCCCACAGCATCAGGTTTGTGTCTAAGTACCATAGCAAGGAGCCTGCTCCATTCTATTAAACTTCTTCCCATCTATTATCACCATCCTAGTACAAATTATCACATATCTTCATAGAAAAATTCTACCCATCAAAAGCAAAAAGCAGGACTTTGGAAACTAGCAAAGCTTCTAAAATCCTGCTTCTTTTTGCGATTATAAATCTTCGCAGATTCTTTTACCTTGGTAATAGGCTTCACTAAGCCCCAGCTACCACGCTTAGCGGAATTGAGCTTCTTCTGTTCCTTTTTAGATAGCTTTTCATAGGCAATAAATTTTTCCATCTTATATCCTCCATTTTATGAAAGAGCGACCTTTGGCTAAGCCGTAGGCCGCCCTTTTTATTAACAAGGCTACTACATATTCATTAGCACCGCTAGAACTGACCAAGATAAACGTGTTAGCGTGTTATCGCAGTTAGCTGTTGGCGTTTGTTGTTGTTAGCGGTTTTCTTGAGTATTGCTTTGAGAGCATCCGCATTCGGACTTACGAGGTTGCGATCTTTATCCCCCATCCCTCTTCACTGACGTTTATACTCCTTTTTATTGCATGGATGAAAAAGATTTCATCAAGTAGATAACATTGTTTTCGATACAAGTATCTTGAAGATATCCCGTCCATCTAACAAGTCGCTAACAATATTGTTCACCCTATTAAGCAATTAATTAAGCGACGTATTCCTCCAAATGCTTATACACATAATCGAGGTCAGCAGTTACAGGAAAAGCCGGCTCAGCTTCCTTGGGAATCCGCGAAGTCAATGCTGCCGCCTCAATGGCATCACTCAAATCATTGGCTTCTTCCTTTAGCTTCTCATAAGCAGCACGGGCCTTAGTCACCACATCCATATCCGGTCGGTGGGTTACGGTAATCGTATAGGCAGCCAGCACCTTTTCGGTGCCCTGAGTAAAGTTCAGGCTGGCAGTATTATTGTATTCCTCCTCAACCTTCCGCCCCAAGGCCTGGCACTGCACCACCAAATCACGCAAATCGCTGGCCTTCAGCACCGCTGCGTCATAGCTTAGTCCCTCATCGCCAATCTGCATTCCATCCTTCACTTGGGAAATAGCGGTCGCAAGCTTAACTCTGCAGCTGGTCAAATACTCGTAAACAGCAAGCAGTCTGGCAAAATCATAGCCACGCACATTCTTGCTCTTTCTGACCTTTAGCTCATCGCTATAGGTTTTATTGGCATCATTAAAGTAAAAGTTGAGTTCGGAGCGTTTGTGGTTTTCCTCTACCACTTCAAACTTCTCATCATCCATGGCGTCATTAACAATCTCTTGTTGAATACATCTAATCAATCTTTGGTACTGAAATGCTTTCTTTAAATTCATGCTAACACCTCATCTCATGACACTCATTTAATCATTTATCTCTTTGCTGACTAAATAATACCATAGTAATGAGATTTAATCATGGAAAAAAAGTTGCGCACTAAAATTGTACCCAGAGTCAACATTACCTATGCACTCTATCTTCTAACATTCTATTTATCATAGTAACATGATTATGTTATTTTATCATTTTTTACGTTAGAATGCTTGCTAGCCCTCTTTAGTTTGTACTTCGAATCCCCAGCTGCTCCTGCAATCTCTCTTTAAGAAGCTCAACAAAGCATTCGGGTTCTCTAACCTTCATAGTAGGCCCAAAGCTCAACACCCGGTACACCATCTCCGTCTCATCGTTTTTATCATAATATACAGTAAGCAGATAATGCGTGTCATCAAGCTTTTCCGTTTCCTTTGCCAAGTCGGAAAAATGCATCAGGGCCCGCATCATGGTGTGGCGCTCGTCCACAAGCTCAAGCACCAGCTTTTCCTGAGACACAGAAACTAAAGGAAGCTCCTCGGCCAAAGGCTCACCCAGCTCCACCGTAATAATCTTGCCCAAGTTTAAAGTAACATGCCTAGACCCTGCCATCCCCTGCAAACGGAACTTATCATCCTTGGCAGAGTATTCCAAAGCCATGGGCACTAAATTAGTCCATACAATGACATTATCCTTATTGGTGCGGTAGGATGCATCGATAGCAAGATGGTCTTTGACAGCCTGTAAAATCTGGCGGAAGTTTTCCCGGTACCTTACGCTTTTATAATCGTCTCCATCTACAAAACGGTCAAAAAATACGAACTGCTCCGGTCTATACAAAGGCTCCACATCCTCAAGTGCCTTCTCTTCATTGGCTAGTTCATCATCGGTAAAAAATAAGCGCACCCTTTCATCAAGTAATAGTGCTTTAAGCCACTTTTTTTGAAGAAGAGTCAAAGGCATAGATGGCTTGTGGATTAAAGGAGTCTTGATCTCCTTAGTCAAAAGCAGCCACCTTTCATCCGTCAAAGCGGGCAGAAGCTCTAGTGCACTTTCCTCATAGCCATCTTTGTATACGATTCTTTTCAGCTGCTCCAGAGTTAATCCGTCGCTTGCAGCTTTGCCTAAAATATCAGCCACTATATTATTATAATGTACCCATAGTCATGGACAGTTTGGTAGGTAGTATAGAAAGCGATATGGGCATTAAAGCAACATAGTCTACATGAATTATATTTGCATTTATGACTTAAGTGTCCCTTTAACTTATTGTTTAAATCTGGACACTAAGAGAGAACGAAAAGAGAGTTACTTTGGACAGTTTTCAAGAAAAATACTAGAATTGGACAGCTTTCTTTTGGTCAATCCCTAAAAATGGACACTTTTTTCTTTTCCTTGGTCTTAAATCGTTTTTGAGCGACTTTTTCCCAAACTGTATGTTATACTATGGATAAAAGGCGGAGGTGCTCAAAATGGCTGTAAAGCGCTTTACTGAAGAGGAAATGGAGCTGTTACGTAAGAATCCATACACCTACAGAGTAACTTATAACATGTTATTATTGACGGTAGAGTTTAAGGAGAAATTTTGGAAACTTTACCTTCAAGGTTTTTCACCAGTGTCTATTTTTAAGGAGTTAGGATATGACCCTAATATTTTAGGTGCTTACAGAATAAACAACTTCACTTTTAAGCTAAAGAAGGCAATGGAATCTGGAAAACCTCTCACTCAGGGAGTTGGTGGTGAAGTAAAGCCTCCACCTAAGAATAAAAATTATAGCGATTTGCCATTCGAGGCAGCGATAGCATCTATGCAGTACGAACTCTCATATCTTAGACAGGAGGTAGATTTCTTAAAAAAGCTGTGCTCTTTGGACAAATCAGACTAGCACGTGAAATATCTCTTGGGTTGTCGAATAGAAAATTTCAATTGATTCATGATTTAGTATCTAAGCCAGATAATCAATTGAAAGTGTCCCATTTATGTAAACTCGCTCATGTTACTAGATCTGGATACTATAATTGGTTAAGCAATATGGATTCCCGTAATGAACATGAACAGAAGGATAGAGCAGATTTTAGTAAAATTCTTGAGGCATATAAATTTAAGGGCTATGACAAAGGCATTCGCGGCATCCATATGAGGTTGTTACATTTGGAGAAGCCAGTGCTGATGAATCTTAAAAAGATAAGGCGGCTAATGGTAAAGTACAATTTGAGATGCCCAATTAGAAAGCCAAATCCATACAGGCAAATGGTAAGAGCTTTGAGAACCAATAAGGTTGCTCCTAATCTTTTGAACCGGGAATTTAAAGAACATGGACCTAGAAAAGTATTGTTAACAGATATAACTTACATACCATTAAATGATAAATACTGTTATTTATCTACAATTCTAGACTCCTATACAATGCAAGTATTAGGATATTGTCTGAGTGATTCTCTGGCAATAGATTTTGTGTTGGAAACTGTTAATATGGTACTAGCAAAGCATGGTAATGAAATCTCTAGTGAAACTATAATTCATTCCGACCAGGGTTCACACTATACAAGTTATAAATTTATGCAGTTAGTCCATGATGCTAATCTTAGGCAATCCATGTCAAGAAGAGGAAATTGTTGGGATAACGCACCACAAGAGAGCTTTTATGGACACATGAAGGACGAAATACATATATCTAAATGCAAAGACTTTGAGGCCTTAAGAGCTGAAATAGATAGGTGGATGGATTACTACAATAACGATAGGTACCAGTGGAAGTTAGCCAAGCTATCCCCAAACGAGTATTATGAGTATGTAAAAACAGGCCTTTACCCATTGAGGATATTTTAATAAAAACTAAGAAGCAGCGGTTCCGGCAGGAACTGCTGCTTCTCTCTTTCTCTTAAAAATGTCCTTGACAAAGGGTACGGTTTATATAGTATGTACCATATACTTCGCTAAAAATATCACTCATGCCCGCCACCTGCCTTGCTCAAGCCATACATAGCATACACGTCATCTAAATCCTGCCAAAAACGCTCCTCTATCTTATTATTACTGCAAGTAAAGCTTTCAATCCTGCCAATAAAAGTGCGCATCCAGGGGAGCATCTCCCCCGCATCTCTCACGTCGGCAGTAAATTGATAGCGTCCCTCAGCTAACTTTGTAACCTTGCCGCAGCGCTTTTCCCTTTCCAGACACTGCAAAATATAGGGTTCCTCTTCACCTGCACGCACAACAAGCTCAACATGATCGAGGCTGCTCTTTCCTTCTCCTAATGGAATGTTCACAGAAACACCCCACAGATGCTGCTCCATTTCCTCCGCCTAAGCCAAAAATTTGTCGAAATCTGGCAAATCCTTGGGCTCCAGTACCTGCTCTAAATTGTCCAGGCGGCAGAAAATTATTCTTTTCGCCTTAAAAAACCAGCCCATTACATAACGGCGACCGCTTTGCGTGCTGACATAAATCTTTAAAGGCAGAACACGCATACTGATATGCTTACCACCATCAGTGCAGCTGGCAAGCCTAACAGTCTGCTTTTTTTGCATCGCATCCAGTAAGTCCAAAAGCACATCGCTTTCCAAGGCCTGCAAGAGATAGTGATGCTTATAGCTAAAAATATTTACTTCCTCACTATATTTATCCTCCAAGAAGCTGCCCACGACGCCCACAGGAGAACTTTCTGCAAAAAAACTGACCGTTTCATGCCAACGCTCCAAATTCACTGCATCCTTACTGCGGCTATAGAACAGCTCACGCCCCTGCTTTGCAGCCACAATAAGGCCCAGCTGTACATATTCGGCCAGTTTCTTGCGCACAGTAGAAGCATCTATGGTTCCTGCATCAGCAAAATGGCTTAAATAATCCTGATCTAGACGCTCCACCAGCTCATTTAAACTCATGCTGACCCCTTCCTGCAACATATCCAAAAGATAAAAGTGCAGCATGATATCCTTCGCAGTAAAGGTTTTTGCCTTCCAAGCCTTGTAAAATGGATTGTGCTTAATCTTGCGGCTGTCCACAGCAATAAAGCGACGCCTGCCCTTAGCATTTTGGCGAAAGCACATATAGTCCGCCAGCCAGCTTTCAATGCGACGACGGTCATTGTCGTGGCTACGAGCACTTCTGTCATTAAAATCAGCCTTGCTCTTAAAACCATACACATAAAAGTCCCGCATCACCATTCTGATATTGTCAAGGTTCTTTACAAGCTCGCTATAGGCCACAACACTCACATCCTTCGCCAATCTTACACATATAAGCTAAATGCATACCCTTGCAAAAGCAAACGCAACCTAAAAAACTGTGAAAACAGTGCAGTGTTACCTTTACAAAACATCATCGTGTCTATATTTTATCATAACAAATGGACAAAATCTGTCTTTCTTCTCAAAAAACAGAGTGATTTTTAAAGCATTTTTAAAGTAAAAAAGTTAAAAGTGGCTCATTGTATAATGAAATTGCACACCTGAAAAATTGAATAAAAATAGTCCATTGTGATACCTTTGTGTTAAGATTAAGTTTCTACACAAAAACTAACTAAGGAGTAATCACAATGGACTACACCAAAGATATCACAAATCATCAAAAAGGTAAACACTTTTCTTTAGGAGACCGCAGGGAATTACAAGGAATTCTGTCTGACAGCTCTAAACAGTATTCTCTTCGTCAGCTGGCAAAGTATTTTAACTGTGCTCCAAATACTATCAGGAATGAACTCAAGCGTGGTGCTCATCCTCATACCGGTAGATATGGAGCTGCTCGTGCTCAACGTGCCTATATTGCTAGCCATAGCAACAGTATTTGCAAGTCTAAAAGATTTCTTACAAGTAATTTTGTTACTTGGACTGTTCGAAAAGTATTGCAAGAACACTGGTCTTTGGATGCCTGCCATGGCTATGCCCTAGACAATCATCTATTTCCTCTCAAAGAAATTGTGTGCGTAAAGACTCTCTATAACTATGTAGATTCCATGCTGCTTAGATTGCGCAACATTGACCTTCCATTAAAGGTAAGAAGACGTAAAACAACCCGCAGCATAAAGAAAAATCTGAAGCATATGGGTCGCAGCATAGACGAGAGGGATTCTAATGTGGATGAACGCAATGAATTCGGTCATTGGGAAATAGATACTGTTATAGGAAGTAAAAGCAAGAGTGACAACGTGGTGTTGACTCTTGTGGAACGTATAACACGCAAGTATATCGCACTGAAAATAACTAGTAAAACATCCTTTGCTGTTAACGAAGGCATTGCTTACCTAAAGGAATACTATGGTACTAAATTCAGTCAGGTGTTTAAGACAATTACTAGCGATAATGGAAGCGAGTTTGCAGAACTCTCGCAAATAGAGAATGACACTTCTATAAAAATATACTTCGCACATCCTTACAGTTCTTGGGAAAGAGGCAGTAATGAGCGCCATAATGGTTTGCTCAGAAGATTCATCCGAAAAAGAAAGAGGATGGACAATTATAGCTACGAAGATATTATGTTTATCGCTGATTGGTGTAATTCACTTCCAAGGAAGATTCTGGGATATAAAACTCCAGATGAACTGTTTGACTTTGAGTTGGATAAGATCTATGCATCTTAATTTTCAAAAAGTGTGCAACTTCTTATTGCAATTTAGAATAAAAAGAAATAGAATCAGTTTTTTCTCCGGAAAACGGCAAACAGACTGTGAGAACAAAAAACATACCATCCTATGGGAAGAGCAGAATACAACCTTAAGCATTATTAACTCTATGTATGCCCACGGCAATACTTTTTGCCTTAATCGAGAAGGGAAACAATTGCAGCCGGAGTAAGCCCTCATGCCTTACTCCGGCTTTACTGATACGTCAACTCTCTCGTCAACAAAAAAAACGCCGAGTTATCCATATATATAATAAATATAGGAAGTAAAAAATAAAAAAGTTCACGCAAAACGAGTCGCTTTCTACATGTCAGCGGCTCGTTTTGTGTGTTAAGAAACGCAAAAACTAACAAACAAAGGAGCCAAGAAAATGAAAAACAATTATCAACTACCAAAACCAACAAATCCAACGATTAGCTACTGCCAAGCAAAAGCAATTTTCACGGCCGATGGCCGCCTCGAAGGTTATAAGAAAAATATGAAAATAACACGGAACAACTTTGTGCGCAAGTTAATCTACGAAAGGCAACATGGTATCTGTCCATATTGCGGTAAAAGGATGCTAAATATAAATGTGGGTACAGCAATCCATCATAACAGCTACGACAATAGCTGCACATTTAATGGTCCACTAATCCACATATATTCGCCGCAACCCGACGGCGCCATCCAAATCCAAGTGCCCAATTGCGCGGTATGCTACTATAAATATCCCTGCAAGTCCGAAGACTGCATTTCTGCCCTTGTTATGATTCATAAGGACTGTCACGAACTACTTCACGGTCACCTAGAAAAAGTCAAAACTCAAGACTAATGAGCACGCCTGCCTCACAACGATATGATGCGGGGTTAAGCGTGCTCAAAACTTACAATCAAAACGATTTACATATAAGAGGAGAATAAACAAAATGATCTATGGTTACGCTCGAGTATCGAGCAAGAAACAACTTCATGGTAATTCTTTAGAAGAACAAACGACAACATTAACCGCCAATGGTGCCATAAGCATAACCGCTGAGCAATTTACAGGCAAGACAACAAGCAGGCCAAAACTTCAAGCACTAATTGATTCACTGCAACCTGGTGACACGCTAATGGTTACAAAACTCGATAGGCTTGCAAGAAATGTTACGGAAGGTATTGAACTCATTCGTGCTCTATTTAAAAAAGAAGTTAAAGTACACGTGCTAAATATTGGCTTATTAGAGAATACTTCAATGGGCAACTTCTTCATCACTACCCTACTTGCCGTAGCTGAACTAGAGAGAAATATGATCCTTGAAAGAACACAAGCAGGCAAGGAAGTTGCCAGGACCAAAGCTGGCTTCCGAGAAGGGCGACCACCTCTACCCAAAGAAAAAATTAATTTGGCCCTAGATCTCCTTACAAACCACTCATATAAAGAAGTTGAAACAATGACAGGCATCAGTAGAGCCACGCTTGGGCGGTACAGACGGAGGGTAAAAAAATGCTAAAGCTTCCTGTATCGTTTTTGGTAATATTCATCCCTACGTGCCAAGGAATAATCGTAAAATGTGTGGATTTGGACATAAGAGTATATGTCAAGGTCTTTCAACTAAAAAAAGCAACCGATGCAACGAAAGCCAAAATTATACAGCAAATTAACGCTTATAATCATCTGGATTATCATATCCAAGAACCAAAATATAGAATTGAGGATGTTCCTAACGGTGTTTTATTCTCTTTCTTAAGGATTGGAAAGGAAGATTTTATAGATATGGAGTCCTCACAAATCTCCCACACTCTCACTACTTATCGGGTTAATGCAAAAATAACCCCCCGTACAGGGATATATACAAAAAAATAACCCTGCCATCAAATGCTAAATTGTGATATATTTGTGAAATCTCGTTTTATTGCTGAAAAACCCCTCTAAAAGCACAGTTTACTTAACGGTTTCTTAACTTGCCAAAGATTATTATTAAACAAAAATAATAATAAGGAGGCACAAATGACTACGAATATCACAATTAACGAAACTGCAAATTACAAAAAGAGGCAGTGCAATGAACTTGCAGAACATCTCAGACATATGGGACTGGAAAAAGAAGCTTTATCCTTAAAAAACTGTTCTTCATTCATTACTTATGCCCTTTTTGAGGACTACAAAAAGGTAAGTGACATCCGGATGTGTCAAAAACGTTATTGCCCTATCTGCGGGGATATGCAACGCTCTCAGCACAGTCATAAAATGAGTACGATAGTCGATACTCTTACCCGCTACAACTCAAACTTAATCACGATATCCCTGGAACTTACCCTACGCAATAACAGTGTCGATCATATCAGAAAAGACATTAAAACTCTCAAAACTGCATGGAGTAAAATTGTTAAGTGCAAAGCTATTAAGCCCAATATAATTGGTTATGTGTATTATATACACCCTAAATATACTAATCAGGATGAATACAACGAAATGAATACGCACAACCATATGCATGTAATAATATTTTTTAAAGAAGTAGTTGAAGAACACTTAAAAGTTGAATACTGGACTGAAATCTTCAAGAGGACTGCCAACCTCCCTTACACCCCTTATGTACACCTAAGAATGTTGGAAAACAAAGAAGCCATCATTACCAAAGCAAATTATGCAGCCAAACCCCTTGAAATCAAGCACATTTCAAAAAAAGACATAAAAGTCTACCTTGAACAAATAAAAAAGCAACGGCTAATTACGATGAGCCAGTCATTAAACAAAATTTACAAACCACTCGCGATCAAAAAATTTACCGAACTTACAAGTGAGTACAAGGGCCGGGTAACTCAATATTGGGAGCAAGATCATTACCAATTAACCGAGTTTTAACTGTATATAATGTATTTTATTAATATTTAGAGGTGAAAAGATGGAAGAAAAATACGAAATAATAGCAAAATATTTACTAAAGCTTCTTTTAGAGTCTGAACCCCCCATCAACGATGAGGAGGCTGCGTAATGGATCGGGCTGTAATATACGCGCGTTACAGTAGCGATAATCAGCGCGAGGAATCCATTGACGCACAGGTGCGGGCCTGCAGAGAATACTGCAAGCGCAAAGATTATTTTGTCACCCACATTTACAAGGACGAAGCCAAAAGCGGAACCAAGCTTGCTGGCCGTGATGCCTATAAGCAAATGCTGGCGGACGTTAAAGAGAATTTATTTGATGTTATTACTCAAACTTCGCAGGTAAAAATCCCCTGCACCCCTTGAAAGTCCAGGCTTTGTAAACAGAAAAATAGCATGAGTCTTGCCAGTTTGGTATAATTATGTTGGCTCAAAAACATACCAAGCACCGGAGGCTCATGCTATGAAAAGTATATCACAAACCACCCAGCAGATGGAATCCATCTCGAAGAAAACTTCGGCGTTCTTCCGTCGTTATCATGTCGGCCAGATTCTGCGCGCGGCCAACGCTTGCAAGCTCAAAGGATTTTCCTCCATTCTCGTTTTCCTCGTGCTCGTAAGCATCATCTTCGAGAACCGCTCGCTCTATATGCAGCGCCGACTTCACGAGGATTCGCTGCCGTTCGGCAAGGACACGGCTTACCGCTTCTTGAACTCCTGCCACACGAACTGGCGCAAGTTCACGCTGCTTCTTGCGGCGCGGATCATCAACGAAACCATCAAGCCGCTGACGGATGCCGGCCGGCGTTGTGCCATCGTCGTCGACGATTCGCTCTTCAGCCGCTCGCGTTCCAAGCGCGTGGAACTCTTGGCGAACGTCTACGACCATGTGAGCCGCCGCTATACGAAGGGCTTCCGCTTGCTCGTCCTCGGCTGGACGGACGGGAACACGTTCCTGCCACTCACGTTCTGCCTTCTTTCAACCTCGAAGGAAAAGAACCGGCTCAATGAGGCCAGCGCATCCGTCGATGCAAGAAGCAACGGCGGAAAGCAGCGCAAGCTCGCGCAGATGGAAGCGCCAGCCGTCGTCCTCAATTTGTTGCAGGAGGTCAAGGCGACAGGAATCCCCGCGCAGTACGTCCTCTTCGACACATGGTTCTGCTCGCCGTCGTCGCTGAAAGCCATCCATGACCTCGGCTATGACGTCACCGCTATGGCAAAGAAGAGCAAGAAGGTGCGCTACCCCTGCGAAGGGAAGATCTCGAACGTCAAGGCCATCTACAAGGAACACAAGAAACGCCGCGGACGCTCGCGTTACCTCCTGTCCGTCGATGCTGTCGCGACGAAACAGGGAGAATCCCTCGTGCCTGTGCGATTGGTCTTCGTGCGGAACCGCAACAAGCGGAAGGATTATCTCGTCCTCGTCACGACAGACCTCTCGCTTTCGGAGGAAGAAGTCATCCAGCTCTACGGGAAGCGCTGGGGCATCGAGGTGTTCTTCAAAGCGTGCAAGTCCTACCTGCGGCTCGGCAAGGATTGTCGTTCCGTCTCCTACGATGCGATGACGGCGCATGTCGCCGTCGTCTGCACACGATATATGCTCCTGGCTGTCGAGGAACGTGAGAACACGGATGGGCGAAGCCTCGGCGAGCTCTTCTATCTGGGGCTTGATGAGCTTCCGGACTTGAAGTACATGGAAGCGCTTCGCCTCGTGTTGCAGGAGTTTGCGGAGCAGCTTCGGGCAGAATATCCGTCAGAAGTCTTGCTGGTCGAATCGCTCTTGGAACGATTCCTGAACGATCTGCCCGCTCTTTGGATGAGTCGTCTGCGTGCACAGAAGTGTGCGTGAATGGCTTTCGACATTCAGTTCAAGCTGATTTATCAAGGCATACGGGATGTTTTCCGTGTGCGAAGTTTGAGTAATTAAGATGTGAAACAAAACATACTAAAGCGGAGGTTCATGCTATGCAAATTATACCACAAACCACCCATCAGATGGAATCCATTTCGAAGAAAACTTCGCTGTTCTTCCACCAATATCGCATCGGCCAGATTTTGCGGTCTGCCAACGCATGCAAACTCAAGGGCTTTTCCGCTATTCTGGTGTTCCTTGTGCTCGTCAGCATCATCTTCGAGAACCGCTCGCTTTACATGCAACGCCGGCTTCACGAGGAATCCCTGCCGTTTGGCAAGGACACGGCCTACCGCTTCTTGAACTCCTGTCACACGAACTGGCGCAGGTTCACGCTGCTCCTTGCGGCGCGGATCATCAACGAAACCATCAAACCGTTGACAGACGCCGGACGTCGTTGCGCTATCATCGTCGACGATTCGCTCTTCAGCCGCTCGCGCTCCAAGCGCGTGGAACTCTTGGCGAACGTCTACGACCATGTGAGCCACCGTTATACGAAGGGCTTCCGCCTGCTCGTCCTTGGCTGGACGGATGGGAACACCTTCCTGCCGCTCACGTTCTGCCTCCTTTCGACATCGAAGGGAAAGAATCGTCTCAACGAGGCCGACGCGTCCGTCGATGCCAGGAGCAACGGCGGAAAGCAGCGCAAGCTCGCGCAGATGGAAGCGCCAGCCGTCGTCCTCAATTTGTTGCAGGAGGTCAAGGCGACAGGAATCCCCGCGCAGTACGTCCTCTTCGACACATGGTTCTGCTCGCCGTCGTCGCTGAAAGCCATCCATGACCTCGGCTATGACGTCACCGCTATGGCAAAGAAGAGCAAGAAGGTGCGCTACCTCTGCGAAGGGAAGATCTCGAACGTCAAGGCCATCTACAAGGAACACAAGAAACGCCGCGGACGCTCGCGTTACCTCCTGTCCGTCGATGCTGTCGCGACGAAACAGGGAGAATCCCTCGTGCCTGTGCGATTGGTCTTCGTGCGGAACCGCAACAAGCGGAAGGATTATCTCGTCCTCGTCACGACAGACCTCTCGCTTTCGGAGGAAGAAGTCATCCAGCTCTACGGGAAGCGCTGGGGCATCGAGGTGTTCTTCAAAGCGTGCAAGTCCTACCTGCGGCTCGGCAAGGATTGTCGTTCCGTCTCCTACGATGCGATGACGGCGCATGTCGCCGTCGTCTGCACACGATATATGCTCCTGGCTGTCGAGGAACGTGAGAACACGGATGGGCGAAGCCTCGGCGAGCTCTTCTATCTGGGGCTTGATGAGCTTCCGGACTTGAAGTACATGGAAGCGCTTCGCCTCGTGTTGCAGGAGTTTGCGGAGCAGCTTCGGGCAGAATATCCGTCAGAAGTCTTGCTGGTCGAATCGCTCTTGGAACGATTCCTGAACGATCTGCCCGCTCTTTGGATGAGTCGTCTGCGTGCACAGAAGTGTGCGTGAATGGCTTTCGACATTCAGTTCAAGCTGATTTATCAAGGCATACGGGATGTTTTCCGTGTGCGAAGTTTGAGTATATTACAGGACACATAGCTTCCTGCTAACGGACAAGCTGAGTTCCGGGATAATAATGTGCCAGAATCGTTTTATAGGTAGCCTTGGCATCGGCGTTAGCCATACCGCGCGCCCCCCAGGCACTCAAACCGAGGCCGGAGCCTTTCCCCTTGCCGTGGAAAATAATTTTTTCTTCCTTGCCGCCGCCCAACAAATGGTAGCTGCGTACTAAATTTTTCCAGACGGGCTTTTTCGACTCATTGACCTTGATGCCTATATCCTTGCTGCCTATTTCCATACCGTAATGATCTTCGATAGGCACCTTGAGCGTTTCCGGTACCGGCGTACCGGTTTCGATATCAAATAAGGTACTGTTCAAGCCTAACAGGTCCTGCAGCTCACTGCCGCTGATTTTGGCAGCACCGGCCTCACCCGAAAGGATAATATATTTTACCCGTCCCGTGGGCGTTCTGTCAACACCTGCATCATCAAGCGGGGACAGACGTATGCTCGTCAGCTTGCCGGTGGTATAACCGCGCTGTGCTGCCAGACTTTCCAAAAGCACCGGAGTAATGCGGCTTTCCCAGGTATATTCCGGGCTGTCGCTGTCGTAATCCTCTACCGACTGCAGATAGCTTACGGCAGTACCGCGCAGATTCAGCGCGCTTTCGGTTCTGCCGCCGCTGCTTGAAGTAGTGACAGCTTCAATCGCCCGACCGTAAGCATCAGCAAGATACTGTCCTTTCGTCGCCTGAATCAGCTTCGTCACAGCATACTTTTCAATGCGCTTGCCGGTACCTCCGTAAGGCAGCTCCCTGTCGGTTGCAAGCAAAGCATAAGCCTTGTCGCTGTGCTGCATTTTATACATAGCATAGCTGCGGGCAGCAACCGCCTGTGCCTTGATAACCTCATCAGGCCATACGGACATCGTTTTGGCAGGCAGCACGCTCGCCAGATAATCCTCCAGCGGCAGTCTGTTGACTACCAGTAGCTTATTACCCTGCTCGGCCTGCAGCTGAAAATCCCCTTTATAACTGCGTTTATTGATTTGCGGTGAGCTTTTGCCTGCCGCCGTAGCAACAAACGCTTCATTACCAAATTCATTGTTATCATCAAAGAAAAGCTTTCCCTGCTGCGCATGGATGAAATATTTTCCCTTGGGCATCGTAGTAGTTTTGCCCGATGAATCACGCACTGTGAATTCATCCTCACAGCTCAGCTCTGCCGTTGCCTGCCCCACCACAATTCCTATGCGGATTTGCTCGGCGGCTACCGCAGCAGAGGCAAATATAAAAGTAAATAACAGTACAGACAGTATCAGTAATTTTCTAAGCATATACTTTTCCTCGATAGCTTGCAGCCTTTATCTGGTCACCATTTTAATATTTTTGCTTACAACCACAAACTTATCCTGCGTTGCTTCCGCCTTGGGCTTTTTGCGGATTTCGTAGCGGTCACGCTCGCTGAAGACACAGCCGCAGTACTGCTGGCGATACAGCCCCAGCTCCAGGCTGATATCCACGCCGCGCTGGTAGCCGACGCGGAAATCCTCGTAATAGAACGGAATACCGAACTCCGCCGCTGCCGCCTCCGCCTCCTTTTTTATCAGCTCATGGCGCTGATAGGGGCTGACGAGCAACGTAGTCGAAAAGGCATCGTAGCCGTTTTCTTTGGCAAACTGCGCTGCGTAGCGCAGGCGCATACGGTAGCAGAAGGCACAGCGCACGGTAGGCTCTGACAGCATACCGCGGATGCATTCCTCTATCGGATAGCTTTTGTCGATAATAAGATTGTAGCGCTTCTTCTCACAAAACTCCCGCAGGGTGCTCAGCCTGTGCTTGAACTCCTTGTACGGATGAATGTTAGGATTAAAAAACAAAATATCAAAATCTGTTCCCGCCGCCGTCAGCTGCTCCGTAGGGTAGCAGGCACAGGGACCGCAGCAGGCGTGTAATAATAATTTCATTTTTCCTCCTGAACAGCTAAGCTGCTTTACTGATTTTCGGGAAACGGTATTCCCAGATATCTATAGGTTTCGCGTGTTGCCATACGTCCGCGCGAGGTGCGGTTCAGCATTCCCTGCTGCATCAGATACGGCTCGATTACATCCTCAATGGTTGAGGACTCCTCGCTTACGGCTGCAGCAATTGTTTCGATGCCGACAGGACCGCCGCCGAAGGTTTTGACGATGGTCGTCAAAATTTTGCGGTCGTTGCGGTCGAAGCCGTAGCGGTCAACCTCCAGCTTAGCCAGCGCTTCGTCTGCCAGCTGACGGTCGATAACCTCCACGCCCAGCACCTGAGCGAAATCGCGCACACGCTTCAGCAGACGGTTCGCGATACGCGGCGTGCCTCTGCTGCGGCGGGCAATTTCCATGGCGCCTTCCTTGTCGATTTTTACATTCAGGATTTCCGCTGCACGCGTAATAATAAACTGCAGCTCCTCCGGCTTGTAAAATTCCAGGCAGCACTGTACGCCGAAGCGGTCCCGCAAAGGCGCTGCTATCGCTCCCAGACGCGTGGTAGCGCCGATAAGCGTAAAATGCGGCAGGTCCAGACGCACACTGCGTGCCGCAGGACCTTTGCCGATAATAATATCTAACGCAAAATCCTCCATAGCGGAATACAGGATTTCCTCTACGGTCTTGGACAAGCGGTGGATTTCGTCAATAAAAAGTACATCATTGTCGCCAAGGTTGGTTAAGATTGCTGCCAAATCTCCCTGACGTTCAATCGCCGGTCCGCTGGTAACGCGGATGTTGACATTAAGCTCATTGGCAATAATGTTGGCCAGCGTAGTTTTGCCCAGGCCCGGAGGCCCGAACAGCAGCACATGGTCCAGCGCTTCGTGGCGGGCAGCGGCAGCCTTAATGAAAATAGACAGATTATCCTTGACCTGCGTCTGACCTATATATTCATTTAACAGACGCGGACGCAGGCTGTACTGCCAGCCATCTGCTTCCTGTTCCGCCCCGGCAATAATTCTATCATCAAATTCCATAAGTTCCTCCTAGCAAGCCTTTTGCAGCCTACTGCTACAGGCTCAAATACCGCCAGACGATTTATCTGCGGGAAATTACTTCATCATCAGCCTTAAGGCCTGCTTCAGAATTTCCTCGCTCGTCTTGGTTTCTGCGCCTTCGATTTTCTTGATTACGGGCATAATCTCGCTGTTGCTGTAGCCAAGGGAAGCAAGTGCTTCGATAGCCTCCGCTACAGCACCGCTGCCTCCGGCAGCTACTGCTTCGCCGAAGCTGTCAGCACTTTCGGCGGCTACGGGTCCGACCTTGTCCTTCAATTCCAGCAGCAATCGCTCCGCCGTCTTTTTGCCGATACCGGGCAGCTTGGTGAGCACCTTGATATCACGGCTCTGCACCGCCAGATAAAAGGCATCAGGCTTAACTGCGGATAAAATACCCAAAGCCATCTTGGGACCTACGCCGCTGATAGTCAGCAGCAGTTCAAAGAGGTCATAATATTCCCGGCTCAAAAAGCCGTAAAGAACAATGGCATCCTCGCGTACTGCGGTGTGGATGTGCAGGCGTACAGAGGCACCCTGCGTCAGCTGAGCAAGCTGTGCCGCCGGCATGAAAACACGGTAGCCTACGCCGCCTGCCGTTTCGATTATGCAGTTGTCTATGCCCAGGCTGTCAACAGTGCCCTTCAATGAACCTATCATTTATCTGCCCTCCTGCCATCTGCGCGTAGACGCAGTATTGATGCCGCAGATTGCCGCTGCCAGCGCATCGGCCGTATCATCCGGTTTAATTTTTTCGCGGATATTGAGCAGATGCATTACCATATAGATAACCTGCTCCTTCGTCGCACTGCCTGTGCCTACTACCGACAGCTTAATCTGCATCGGCGTAAATTCCATCACCGGCAGTCCCTTGTTGGCCGCAGCCAAAAGCACAACGCCGCGTGCCTGTCCTACAGGAATCGCAGTAGTCACGTTGCGGTTGAAAAACAGCTTTTCGATGCTCAGCAGATCCGGCTTGAAGTGATCGATAATATCCGAAATATCATCGTAAATCTTCTTTAGCCTCAGCTCCGGCAGCATATCCTTATCCGTCAGCACCGAGCCGTAAAAAACGGGGCGCAGACGGTTTCCTGTCATATCTACCAAGCCATAACCGCAGATGGCGGTACCGGGGTCAATTCCTAAAACCAGCATAAAAAACCTCTCAAAAAACAGAAAGCAGACATCAACTGCCTGCTTTCCTTTCTGCAACTATGCTTCGCGCACATTGCAGTTACTTCGTAATAATAATATTATTCCTCGTCGTCTTCCGGCAAGTCAGCGTTGGTGTAAACGTCTTGTACATCATCGCAATCATCCAATGCGTCCAGCATCTTCTGAACCTTTTCGGCATCCTCACCGGACAGCTCAGCCATAGTATCGGGAACCATGGTGATTTCGGACATTGCAACTTCAATATTGTTATCAGCCAAAGCCTTTTCTACATCGTCATAAGCAGCCGGATCGGTGATAATTTCGAAGCCGTCTTCGCTGCTCTTGATATCCTCAGCACCTGCATCCAGAGCGATCATCATCAGATCATCCTCGCTCACACCGGTTTCGGCGCTAACTGCGAAGATACCTTTTTGTTTGAACATGTAGCTTACGCAGCCGCTGGCACCCAGGTTGCCGCCGTGCTTAGAGAATACGTGACGTACATCGGCAGCGGTACGGTTACGGTTATCGGTCAGGCAGCTGACCATCATAGCAACGCCTGCAGGACCGTAGCCTTCATAGGTAATCTCTTCGAAGCTTTGGCCTTCCAGAGCACCTGCACCCTTTTGGATTGCACGTTGAATGTTGTCTTTAGGGATATTGTTAGCCTTAGCCTTGGACAGAGCCAGCTTCAGCTTCATGTTACCGGTAGGATCTGCACCGCCCATACGAACGGCAATAGTGATTTCACGGCTGATTTTAGTAGTGATTTTGCCGCGCAGAGCGTCAGCCTTGCTTTTTTTATGTTTAATGTTCGCCCATTTAGAATGTCCTGACATTGTAAATTCCTCCAAACTTTCTCTTTGCCATATTTATTTAAGCATTTACCATAATATTTTACCACGCCGGCTGTGTTTTTTCAACAGCAAACGCCGACATACAGCTTTATTTTGCAAAAACATCCTTAATACTGTCATAATGCAAAAAGATTCCCTGTTGCGCCAGCTCCTGAATTTCCTCCAAGGTCGCCAGCTTGTATTCCAGTGCCTCATTAGGGCGGATTTTTACCTGCTCCGGTGCAAAGGGCAGCGTAAAAAGATAGCAGTCGACGAAATAATTATCGCCCTCGCCCGGATTCTCACGGTGATAGGTCAGCGCCGGTCCGCCTGCGCAGGCAGAAACATCAAGACCGGTTTCCTCCCACACCTCACGGTTCACAGCCTCGCGTGAGCTTTCACCCGCCTGCACCGCACCGCCGGGAACCTCCCACCAGCCGGCAGCCCAGGCCTTCGTCAGCACGCGTCTGGTAATCAGAAAGCGTCCGTCTGTGTTGCGCACAACGCCAAGCACCGTCAGATGATACTCGCCGTCCTGCAGTATCCAGTCATTTTTCTTCATCGTCCGTCCGGTAAGACGGCGTTCACGGTCATAAATATCCCATTGCTCCATTGTAATTCCCCCTCTTAAAGCAAGCGCGGCAAATATTTGAAAATCAGCCAAAAGCCACAGGTCATGGCGAAGGCAATGCTGCCGCTGTCATAATCTATATAACCGAGATACAGGCTGTTTAAGCCCGTAACAAAAATCATATTCAGCCACATAAAGCCGTAGGCCCATAATAATATCTGTACCCACAGCGGCGGCTTTTTATAGTGATGAGGCTCATTATTCTTTGTCATGCTTATCTTCCTCATCTAACATCTGCACAGCATCCAGCTGCTTCTGCAAACGTGCTGTATAGCGCTTGGTGGTATGCAGAGCGTTCTGCCCCTCCTCCAGCTTTTTAGCTGTTTTATCAAGGGCTGTTTCCAGGCCGGCAAGCTCCTGCTTAACCTTGTTCAGCAGCTGCCACACCTCTGTAGTACGCTGCTGCACCGCCAAGGTACGGAAGCCCAGCTGCAGGCTGTTCACCAGCGCTGCCAGCGTCGTCGGCCCCGCCACGCACACTCTGAACTTCAGCTGCAGCTCTTCGGCCAGTCCCGGCAAGGCCAAAGCCTCCGCAAACAGGCCCTCGCTCGGCAGATACATCACGGCAAAATCCGTCGAATACGGCGGACAGATATATTTTTCGCAGATATCCTTCGCTTCGCTCTTTAAGCGTCGCTCCAGCTGCTTTGCCGCCGCATCCGCCGCCTGCGTATCACCGGCCTCACGCGCCTGCTGCAGGCGCTGGTAATCCTCCAGCGGAAACTTGGCATCAATCGGCAACAGCACCTCCTGCTCCCGCTGCCCCGGCAAGCGCAAAGCATATTCCACGCGCAGGCCGCTGTGCGGACGCACCTCTGCATTTTCTACATATCTTGCACGGTCAAGAATATCCTTGAGGATATTGCCAAGCTGCATTTCGCCCCAGGTACCGCGCACCTTGACGTTCGAAAGAACGCGCCGCAGCTCATCCACCCCGCAGGAAAGGCTCTGCATCTGTCCCAGTGACTGGTGTACCTCGCCCAGGCATTTGTTGACCTGCGCGAACTTCTGCTCCAGCGATTGATTAAGGCGCTCGTCCACAGTCATGCGGATGCGCTCCAGGTTCTGGTCCGTCATATCCGCCAGACGCGCCACGCGCTTGTCAATCTGTTCGCTCAGCCTGTCGCTCGCCGCCTGGTTTTCCAAGCGCGCCGCCCGCGCCAGTGTGCTCTGCTCGCCGCGCAGGTCGTACATGCTTTCCGCAAGCCTGCGCTCCAAAAGCTCCAGCCGCTGCGCCGTCATGTCTGCCTTAGGGCGTCCCTGTATCAATAATATTATCACACCTGCCAGCAGCAGAGCTATGACAATCATCAAAGCTATAGCCAATGTATTCATTTTTTCTATACTGACCTCCGTTATTTTTTTATTATAGCAGAAAAACAGTACATAGCCAACGTATTAACGAACAAAATTTTCATATTTAACAAGATATTTTCATAATATCACTTTTTTAACAAAATCAGCTTACATCTGCGCCCAAATCGTGTATAATATATTCATACATTATTTATTCCAACGAGGTATTACGTTATATGATAGATGAAAGTCCTAATCTCAATTCTGCTGATAAAATTCTTGAGGCCGCAACCAAGCTGTTTGCCATGGACAGCTTCGCTGCCGTGTCCATCAAGCAGATTTCTGTTGCCAGCGGCGTCAACAGCGCGTTGATTTCCTATTATTTCGGCGGCAAAAAGAATTTATATCAGGAGGTTTTATATACCGAGGCCGAAAAATTTCTGAAGCTGCAGGACAAAATCCGTCAGCAGCCAGGTTCACCGCTGACCAAGCTGCGTACCTATGTAGACGGCATTGCCGAAATGCAACAGCAGAACCCCTATAACATTCACCTGATTTACCGTGAACTGCTGACTCCGCAGCCCATGTTTGAAAATTATGTGCGCAGCAAGCTGTACCGCATCCATCAGTTCATGACCGAGCTGGTTGAGGAAGCGATTGCCTGCGGCGAAATCGTTGCGGATATCAAAGCAACCCACGTTGCCTTCACTCTGGAAGGTATTATCATGTTCTTCTTTTTGATGCACAGCCATATCTGCGAGCTGGGTAATTTTAAAAACGGTGCTGAGCTTGATTACCTGCTGCAGGCGCTCAACACCTACCTTGCATCGCTTAGCAAAAAATAAATATATTCCTCAAATAAAGCTGCTTTCCGGCAGCTTTATTTTTGTTTACAACTTTGTTGCTTGACGCTCTCTACATTAGAACCTATAATTTAATTGAACGATTAAAAATTTTACAACAATAACATTATTCTGCAAGGGAGCTGTTAAATCATGCAGTCTATTATGGAAAAACTTCCCAAACTTCCTGATAAAAAGAAACTTGTTGCCGGAGCTGCCGTTGTCGTACTGGCAGCCGCAGGCTGGCAGCTTTACAGCAGTATTATGCATAAGCCACAGGAGGCAAACTACATCCCCATCGTCCGGACTATGACGATTGGCGAAAGCATTGCCGATTCCTCCACCGTATATCCCGGCGAGGTGCGCGGACGTTATGAAAGCCAGCTGGCCTTCCAGACTGCCGGCAGAATCGCTTCCCGTCTTGTCAACGTAGGCGACCGGGTACACGCCGGCCAGATTCTGATGACGATTGATCCGAAGGATGTAAACCAAAGCGTAGAAGCAGCCAATGCACAGCTGGCATCTGCCATTGCCAACCAAAAGCTGGCGGCCGACAATGCGGCACGCTTTAACAAGCTATATGCCGGCGGTGCTGTGAGCGAAGCAACGCGCGACCAGTACAACACCCAGCTGGAGGCAGCCAATGCTGCGCTGCGTCAGGCACAGGCCAACGCCAACGCCAGCGGCAACCAGCTGAGCTACACGCAGCTGACGAGTGATGCCGACGGCGTTGTGGCAGCCATCACCGGTGAAGCAGGCCAGGTAACGGCAGCCGGTACGCCGATGGTCACCATCGTGCGCAGCGGTGAACGTGAAATCCAGATTAACGTGCCGGAAAACGTCAAGCTGAGCGTCGGCCAGCAGGCGGAAATCAGCTTCTGGGCGCTTCCAGATGTTACGGCGAAGGGCACTGTCCGCGAAATTTCGCCTATTGCCGACAGCATTACACGTACCTATAAGGTGCGCGTTGCTGTGCCGCAGCTGCCTGCAGCAGCCAAGCTCGGCATGACTGCCAAGGTCAGCTTTAAGGACGCTGCGGCGTCCGAGGACGAGATTGTTATTCCTGCTACCGCACTGTATCAGGTAAACGGCAAGACTCAGGTCTGGCTGGTGCGCAATAACCGCGCTGTGCTGCAGGACGTTAAGGTTGCCGGCTACGTAGGCAACAACGTACGTTTGGCAGGCGGCTTAAACAAGGGTGATATTCTGATAACCGCCGGCCTCAGCAAGCTTGTCGATAACCAACAGGTACGTCTGACCAAAGGCGGTGATATCTGATGTCAAACAACGAAAAGCATCATGCCAACTGGGCAGAATGGGCTATTAACCATCGCCAGTTAGTTTACTTCTTCGCTGTGCTTGTGCTGATTATGGGCATCTTTTCCTTTAAATCGCTCGGCCGCAGCGAGGACCCCAGCTTTGCCGTCAAGCAGATGGTAGTATCCGCAGCCTGGCCCGGTGCCAGCGCCAAGGATGTAGAAATGCATCTGACAAATACTTTGGAAAAGCAGATTCAAAGTCTGCCGCAGGTTAAGAAAATCACCAGCTATTCGCGTCCTGGCGTCTGCGTTATTACGGTAGCGCTCAAGGATGAAGTTGCCGGCAACACGGTACGTCAGCGCTGGCTGGAGCTGCGCAACATCGTAAACGACGGCAAAAAGGACTTGCCTTCGGGTACCGTAGGCCCCTTTTATAACGACCGTTTTGATGATGTTTACGGCAATATCTACGCAATTACCGGTGACGGCTTCACCTATGAGGATATGCGTAAATACGCCGAAAAAATTAAGCTCGACTTCTTCAGCGTGCCTGATGTCAAAAAGGTTGAGCTGGTAGGCGTACAGCCGGAGAAAATCTTCGTGCAGATGCAAACTGCCAAGCTGGCACAGCTGGGACTGGATATCAACAGCATTGCCAGCACCATTAAGGCACAGACCTCGATCAATGCCAGCGGTATGATTGAGGCCGACACAGCCAACTCCTACCTGCGCATTACCGGCAGCCCCGACAGCGTGGAAAATATTGCTGCCATCCCCATCAATGCCAACGGCCGTGTCTTCCGCTTGGGCGATATCGCAACCATCACCCGCGGTTATGCAGACCCGCCGGAAACAATGATGTACTATAACGGCAAGCCCGCAGTCGGCATTGCTCTTTCTATGGAGGACGGCGGCGATAACATCAAGCTCGGTGAAAATCTGGCCAAGGAAATCGCCCGCATCCAAAAGGAGCTGCCGCTCGGATTGGAGCTTAATCAGGTTGCCAATCAGCCTGAGGTAGTAAAAAAATCCATCAGCGAATTCTCCGAAAGCCTTTACGAGGCAATTATCATCGTGCTGGTAGTCAGCCTGATGACGCTCGGACGCCGCAGCGGTTACGTAATTTCCTGCTGCATCCCGCTGATTTTGTTAGGCTCCTTCTGCGCAATGTTCGCTTTGGGCATCGATTTGCATAAGGTATCCCTGGGTGCACTGGTTGTTTCCCTTGGTATGCTGGTCGATGACGCCATCGTCGTCGTTGAGCTGATGGAAGTAAAAATGTCCGAAGGCATGCCTCGTAAGGAAGCAGCCTCCTATGCCTTCAAAACCTGCGCCTGGCCGCTTTTGACAGGCACCACCATTACCTGCCTCGGCTTCATGCCGATTGCCTTCTCCAAGGCCAGCGCTTCGGAATTTGCCTACAGCCTTTTCCCGGTTATGACCGTAACCCTGATGCTGTCCTGGCTTGTTTCCGCAACCTTGGCACCGGTATTGGGCTATGAATGGATACGTCCTACAGTTATCAAGCAGGAATCTTATGACAACTGCTTCTACCGCGCCTTCCGCAAGCTGCTGCACTGGGCCTTGGGACACCGCATTACGGTTATCGGCATTACCTTGGCGATGCTGGGACTTTCCATGTTCATGCTGCGCTTCGTCAGCCAGGAATTTTTCCCCGCCTCCGTACGTCCGGAGCTTTTGGTAGAGCTTAATATGCCTGAAGGCAGTTCGATTAAAACTACAGATGCCGCAGCACGCAAGCTGACGAATCTGATTAAAGACGATAAAGAATTAGACCACGTTTCCACCTACGTAGGCGAAAGCGCACCGCGCTTTGTGCTGGTAATCGACCCGGTACAGCCGCGTGATAACTATGCACAGCTCGTAGTTGTTGCCAAAAGCGTGGAAGACCGCAAAAAACTGGAGAAGCGCATCAGCGAGCTTGCCGCCGAGCATTTGCCGGAGGCTATAGTTTACTCCCGCTCGATTCCGCTCGGTCCGCCTGCTCCCTATCCTGTTATGATCCGCGTCAGCGGCAACAGCGATGCGCAGGTTAAGGAATATGCGCAGAAGGTGCGCAAGGTGATGGCCGCTAATCCCTACGTCAACATGACACGTCTTGACTGGCTGGAGCAGACCAACGCCGTTAAGCTGAAGGTCGACAATGACAAGCTGCTGCAAATGGGACTCACACGTCAGACTGTGGCCAACGCTCTGCAGGCTCAGGTATCCGGTTATACCGTAGCAACCTATCTGGAGGGCGACCAGCAGATTGGTATCGTTTTCCGCCTGCAGCCTGACCAGCGCGCAGATATTTCGCAGCTGGAAACTATTTCCATTCCTACGAGCCAGGGTGCTGTGCCTCTGTCTCAAATCGCGCATCTTGATTACACCAGCGAGGACAATATCATCTGGCGCCGCAACCTGCGTCCTACAATTACCGTCAACGGCGGTATTGTTGACGGCGTTACCGGCAACGATGTTACCAAGCAGGTGTATAAGGAGCTGGAGCCTCTGCGCAAGGAGCTGCCTGCCGGCATGAGCATCGAGGTCGGCGGTTCGCTGGAGGACAGCAACGATACCTTGAATTATCTGATGAAGCCGATACCGCTGATGCTGCTGCTGATTGTCGTTCTGATTATGCTGCAGATGCAGGATATCCGCAAGCTGCTGGTTATTATGCTGACGGCGCCGATGGGTATAATCGGCGTTATCTTCGGCCTGCTGCTGTTCAATTCCGCTTTGGGCTTTATGGCGGAGCTGGGTATTCTGGCGCTCACCGGTACAATTATCCGTAACAGTATGGTGCTGGTTGACCAGATTCAGCAGCATCTTGATGCCGGGATGGAGCCTGCCAAGGCGATTACGGAATCGGCGATTGTGCGTTTCCGTCCGATTATGCTGGCGGCTTTCACTACGGTACTGGGATTGATTCCGATGTTCGCCAGCCAGTTCTGGAATGCAATGGCTGTAGCTATTGCCTGCGGCCTGACAGGTGCAACGCTGCTGACGCTGGTGGTACTGCCGGTGCTGTATGCAATTGTGTTTAAGGTTAAAGCAGAATAGAGCTGAGATTATAGTGTTTATAAAAAAACTGCCTTGCTGAAAATTTCAGCAGGCACAAGTCTTGTTCTCCCTTGACATTCCCCTGTATTTCAAGTAAACTTAAACTAAGTTCTTCAAAACCGCAAGTAAGCCTATGCATCAAGCTCATTTACCTGCGGACAATTAAATAAGCAGTATATCCTGCAGATGCATTTTCTGCAGAAGCTTAAGCAAGGCCATTTATCTGGTACATTCTAAGAGTAGTACAAACTGACGATTTTTTTATCGTCAGGGTACTGCTCTTTTTTTGTTTTTCCGCTGCTTATGTATTTTTTATTGCATCTGTGTTAAAATGAAAGAAGAAAAACCATGCAAGACCTGGCAACAAAATTTGCAAACATGACGATTCAAAGCGACTTCATCTTCAAAAAGGTTATGTCACGCAAACGCATCTGCAAGCATCTGCTGGAGGAACTGCTGCAGATAGAAATTGCTGACATTAACTACATTGAGGCAGAAAAGACGCTTGAGCCTGAGTACACCAGTCGCGGCATCCGCCTTGATATCATCGTAGCGGACGATAAAAACACACACTATAATCTGGAAATGCAGGTAAAAAACAAAAAGAATCCCCAAACCAAAGCCTTCGTTCTGCCCAAACGCTCGCGCTATTATCAGGCGCTGCTTGATTTTGATTTGCTGCAGGCAGGCCAGCCTTATGACCTATTGCCGCCGACCTTTATCATTTTCATCTGTATTTTTGATTTCTTTGAAAATGGTAATTATGTCTATACTTTTAAAAAGCGCTGCCTGGAGGATTTGGAGCTGGAGCTTCCGGATAAAGCAACCACCATGATTTTGAACACTAAGGGTACGCATGGCGAAATCTCTAAGGATCTCAAAAGCTTTTATGATTATGTAAACAATCACATTGTAACTACTGATTTCACCAAGCAGATTGATAATGAAATCAGCTATTTGAAACTCGATACGAAAGTGAGGCGAGAATATATGCTTATGGAAGCTCGTTTGTTAGACGAACGGCGTGAAGGTATTGCTGAAGGCAAAGCTATCGGCATTGCCAAAGGCGAAATCAATGCCAACATTGCTACTGCTAAACGTCTGTTAAGCATGGGACTTACTGTGCAGGATATTGCCAAAGCTACTTCTCTCCCAATTGAACAGGTTGAAGCGCTGAAAGCTGACTAAACTCAATACGAAAAAAATTAAACCAAAGCTCAAAAACCCATGTCCCGCCGAAATCGGCAAGACATGGGTTTTCTGTATTCTCAGCGCACGCTTTAGCAACAGCGTGCGCTATTTTATTATCTTCTGCAGTACGCCTGCATCCGCAAGCCTCTGCTTTACTCCTTCTGATACAAATCATAATAACGCCCTTTGCGCGCCAGCAGCTCCTCATGGCTGCCGCATTCCGCAACAGCACCCTCGTCAAGCACCACAATCTTGTCCGCATGACGGATGGTGGAAAGACGGTGCGCAATAATCAGCGTGGTGCGTCCTACCGCCAGCTCGTCTAGCTCCTTTTGTATCTGCTGCTCCGTAATATTGTCGAGCGCACTTGTAGCCTCATCCAGCACTACTACCGGAGGGTTTTTGAGAAAGACACGTGCAATCGCCAAACGCTGCTTCTGGCCGCCGCTCAGCTTCACGCCGCGCTCACCCACCTCGGTGTCGTAGCCAGCAGGCAGCTTTTGAATGAACTCATCGGCCGCCGCAGCCTTCGCTGCCGCCTGCACCTCGTCCGCTGTCGCATCCGGTTTGGCGTAGGCTATGTTGTAGCGCACGCTGTCGCCGAAGAGAAAGACATCCTGCTGCACCAGGCCGATTTGCCTGCGCAGCGATTCCTGCGTAAATTCACGGATATCGCAGCCGTCCAGCAGAATTCTGCCGCTCTGAGGCTCGTAAAAGCGCAGCAAAAGGCTGGCAATAGTTGTTTTGCCTGCTCCCGTAGCGCCCACAAAGGCCACAGTTTCACCTGCTGCCACGCTCAGCGAAAGGTTGCGGATAACAGGTCTGCCGTCCGCATAGGCAAAGCTGACGTTATCAAAGGTGATGTTCCCCTTGCAGGGCGGGCAAATTTTAGCATCCGGTGCATCAGTAATCTCGGGCTTTTCCTGCAGCAGCTCATAAAAACGCTTGAAGCCTGCCATACCGCGCTGATATACCTGAATGAAGCCTAAAAGCTGCATCAGCGGTTTCATAAACAGGCCCACGTAGAGGAAGAAGGCTACCAGCTCGCCAAAGCTCATCAGCCCCTTATTTATAAGCAAACCGCCTACTACGAGTATCGCTACATTGATAAAGTTGCTGAAGAATATCATGCTGCCGATAAAATAGGATTTAAACTTAAATGACTTTTTACAGGTTGCCAGATACGCATCCGCCTTTTCCATAAACTGCGCCATATCGCTGCGCTCACCGGCAAAGGCCTTGATCAGACGCACGCCGTTAATGCTTTCCGCAGCCTTGCCCGTTACCTCGCCCATTGCCACACGATTGGCAAAAAAGGCCTTTTTCATGCGCAGGTTGACGAAAACGGTATGCACCGCCTTCACCAGAAGCAGGAAGGCAATAAGGCTGCCCAGCATAGGATTCATGTAAATCAGAATAACCATCGTGCCAAGCATCGTCAGCCCACAGACGATAAGATCAATCGGCGCATTGCCTGCGAAGCCGTTAATTTCGCTCAAATCGCTGGTGAGGCGCGAAAGCAGCTGACCGCTTTTGTTTTTATCGTAAAAGCCGAAGGACAGCTTCTGCAGATGGCTGAATAAATCGCGGCGCATATCGCGTTCCATGGAATAGCTCATGGACTGCGCCCAGTAGATGATGCTGAAATGCATGCCGAAGTTTACCAGATACATGGCAAGCAGTGCTGCCGACCATTCAAGGAGCAGCGGCAGATTCTTAAGCGGCAGCTGCTGTTCCAGCATCAGCTTTACTACATAGGGAAAGAACAGCTCGAGCAGTGCGCGCAGCAATGAGCCAATCACGAGAAAGAGCAGGATGCCCTTATACGGTTTATAATAGCTGAGAAATGTTTTGAACATAAAGCTTTCCTATCCTCTATTCCTATATATTCCAAAACGCGGGCAGCAGCTTTTGCCGATGTCCCCGGCGTAAAACGCTGCCGCAGCATGATAATCTTTATTTTATAATGATACAGTCTACACTATATAGCAGGTATAAAGTCAATAGGATGTGTTCTTAAATAATATCGCAAGGCAAGTTATTTGCCAATTGCTATAACGCAAGCGCTTCACTAAAAAACTGCCCTTCTGAAAATCGAAAGGCAGTTTTTTGTGTTGCTTCAGCCTTACTCGGCAAGCAGCTTGCCTGCTTCCGCCAGCTTGGCCATTGCTTCGTCATCGGGAGCACCCAATGCCAGTACGCCGTCAGCTACAAGTGTTGCGCCAGCATCCTTAACGCGTGCTTCCCAATCCTGCATGTAGCTTCCGCCCCAGCCATAGGAGCCGAAGATCGCTACCTTTTTGCCTGCCAGCTTGCCTTCCAGCTCGGTGAAAAACGGCTCGAATTCGCATTCCTCCAGCACCTCTGCGCCCATTGCCGGGCAGCCCAGTGCCAGAGCGTCATAGCCTGCAGCCTCGTCAGCAGTGATTTCGCTGATATTTTTTACAACAGCCTCCGCACCGGCAGCGTTAATTGCTTCTGCAACAGCGTCAGCCATCATTTGTGTGTTACCGGTACCGGTCCAAAAAATTACAGGAATTTGTTTCATGATTATGTCCTCCTTTTGCTTTAAACTTTACTTTTGATAATAACCCTGGATTTGTTCCAGCAGAAAATCAGCACCCTTTTCGCCCATAAACGGCAGGTGTGTTGCCACCACACCGTTCATAAACGGCGTGCTGATGAGCACCTTCATGTTGCTTGCATCTGCCTGCGTGAGCGCCACGTCATCCGCGAAAAGCAACTTGTCGCGCAGCTCACGTATTTCCTGCAGCCATTCGCCCTCCTCGGCGTAGGCTTCTACATCTGCCGCCGGTTCGGTGATGGCCTTCAGGCTGTGCGCGCACATTTTATGCGTCACGGTGATGCCTGCCTGCGCCAGGAAAGTGCTCACACCCTGCACCAGGTCATAATCACCCTTGACAGCGGCCTGCCTTGGCTTGCTGCCGCCCATGGTAATCAGCATCACGATTTCGGGATTTTCCTTGGCTACGAATTCCATGCTCAGCGGAATGTAGCTGCTGTCCTTCACGTTTTCGGCCTTGTCCGCAATGTTCATAGCGCCCAGACGCTCTGCCAGATCACCGCCAAAGCTCTTTTTGGTGGACATGTTGAAGCTGTCCGGCGAGCCGAAGATGATCAGCACCTTCGGTCCCCTGCCCTTCTGTACGTCCTGCGTCAGCGCAGCATATTCCTTTTCTATCTGCGCACGCTTGACGGCAGCTTCCTTTTCTCTGCCGGCAAAGCAGCCAAAATCGTCTATGCTTTTCAGCACATCCTCATAGGAGTTTATCATGTTCAGGTAAAGCGGCACGCCGGCCATTTCCAGAGGCTTGCGCAGCATTACGTGGAAGGGTACGTTGGTACCTACAACCAGATCAGGCTTCAAGCTCATGATTTTTTCCAGATTCGGCGCGTGGATCATGCCTACTTCAGGGATGTCCTTAATGCTTTCCTTGATGTCGTTGGGATATGAAGTGCTGGTAGGTCTGCCGACGGCCTTGCCACCGATGGAGGCGAAGATTTCCAGATTGGAGGCATTGAAAAAGACGATTCTTTTGGGCTCCGCGGGGATGTGTACCTTGGCGCCGGTGCTGTCGGTTACGCTGACGGCGGCGTTGGCTGCGAGCTTGTGCTGGCCTCTTGCCAGCAGGAAGTAGCCTGCCAGGGCTATGATTACGACAAATACGAGTAAGATATATTTTTTCATACGCAACTTCCTTTACAATATTAGCCAATGCTATCTTTAAAATTTAATTAGCCTACTCTAACTTTACTATGACATTATCTTATAAGATGAGGGTTTTGTCAAGATAAAATTAGCGTAGGCTAATTGGGTGAATCAGTTTATGGTATGCAATTCCAGTGAGATATCCATTTTCAGCACTTCTTTTGCCTGCATGTCGCTTTGCAAGCGCAGCTCTTTAAACTTGCAGCCGTCGCGTTCTGCCTGCCGCAGCCAACGCAGCAGGGAATAAAAATTGCCGACAACACTTATTTTCACTGTCTGTAGCTGCAGGCCCTGCTGCAAAGGCACAGGATTTCCCTCCATCTGCATGCTGTTTAGCAGAATACTTTGCGCTTGTGCCTGCTTTTGCAGGCGCTGCAAGAGGTTGTTTAAATTCAGATTATGCTCTACCTGCTGCTCTAATTTTTTTTGCTTATCCAATAGCTTGATTTTATATGTTTTATAATCACTGTGTTCATCAGCAAAGCGAATCTGCTGTGTCAGTTTTCTCTGCAACTTCTGTATCTGCTCTACCGTCAGTTGCCGTTCAGTCAAAAGCTCCCATGCCTGCATTCCCATGCCTACAACCAACACGAAGGCTATGCAGGCAAGCAGATTAATTGTTTTTTCTCCTGCTTTCATTGCTTGCCCTCCTTCATCTGCAGCTGCAGTTTATAAACAAGAACGTTACCCTGCTGCTGCGATTGCAGAAGCTCTACTCTGCTGTAATTTCCACATTTTTGCAGTTGCTCCACAAAGCTTTCTAAAGCCAAATTATCCACCGCCTGACCCTGCAGCACTAAAGGCTTTTTGCTGCCGTTGTATTCCAGCAGAGTCAGCCAACAGCCGGGAATCATCTGGCGGCAGATGCGTTCCAACTCACCAACCGCCTCCTTCGAAGGTTTAGACGCTGTAGCCAACAGCTTTTCCAAACGCTGACATCTATGTTCCACAGCCTTGCTTTCCTGCATACGCTGCTCCCACTCCGCATACTGCGCTAATCGCTGCTCCACCTCCCGCAAATCGCGTTGCGCCAGATAACAGCCTCCCCAGGCCCCGCCATAAGCTAACAGTGCCAAAGCCAAGGCAGCACCGCTGACCTTAGGCAGCCAGCGTCCAAAAGCGGCCGCTGCACCATGCAAATACTTTTGCTTCTGTCTATATACAGTCGGCAGCTGCTTACCGGTAAACCACTTCTCTGCAGCTTCATCAAACGTCATGTCGCTTAACAAAATGCCCTGCAGCTTTAAAAGCAAGCTGCTGCACAGATGCTCCAGCTCAGCGCGTGATGTATCCTGTAAGGCCGTAAAAGTTACCTGATATTGCTGTTCTCCTGCTTCACTAAATTCTGTTGCCTCAAAGCTATAAGTATAGTCCTCTTCAGGCCAAGGAACACTCTGCTGTATCTCCCATTTTAAGACAGCCTGCAGTTCACGCCGCCGCATTGAAGGCAACACCATCTGTTCAGAATGCATCATTGCTGCTGCAGGCAGCAATAAAACCATCGCACCTTCTTCCACCTCACGCTTCAAAAGCATTTCACGTAAAGTATCGGCAAGTCTTTGCTTATTTGTCAGGCACTCTTCATCTAGCTGCTCCTGCCAGCTATGCTCACCATTCTGCCAATATGCCACCTGCCCCGTTTGCAGCGACAGCAGCAAAAGCGCCTGCTTAAGGCGCCATCGGCAGCGCAAAGCGCACAGTACAGGCTCAAACAGCTCCTCAACACTAATACTTTTACCATACTTCATCATAAGAACATCCTCCAATACCATGTAATGATTTCTCTACCCCAAAAATATGCAGTGACTGCCGCCGCACACAAAAACGGTCCGAAGGGAATCGCCTGTTTCAGCTTCCCACGCCTGCACAGCAACAGTAATGCTCCCACAATGCCACCGCTGATAAAGGCAAGCAGCAAACACAATACTCCCTGCTCTAAACCGAGCCAGATACCCAACGCCGGCGCCAACTTAACATCGCCCTCGCCCATACCGCCGCGGCTGGCAAAATACAGCACCAACATTATTGCCAAAATAATTCCAGCGCCGTAAGCAGCATCAAAAAGCTGCCTCTCATACCACGCGCGTACTAAGCCAACCGCCGCTAAAATTAATGTTGTCTTGTCATAAAGCAGCATAGATTTCAGATCGGTATAGGTGTGATAAAGCAATCCAAGAACAAAAATAACGGAAAACATGAATACCTCCTTAAATTTTTCCAGAAAAAAGCAAATAGGACCCCTGCATTGCATTACTACAATACAGGAGTCCTAAAACTCTTTACTGCATATTTACTTTTTCTGCTTCCAGATAAAGCCAATGCGCTTGACTACAGAGCTGAAAGTCTTGCTTGCTAATTACCAGTTCAGGTCCTCAACCTCTTGACGGCCTTTGCCGGTCAGAGCATCCATCATGATGCGTTGCTCGATTTGAGCAGCCAGCTTCTTGGTGAACTTAACAGTATCCGGATTAACGGACATGCTGTCGATACCGCTCTTAATGAGGAACTCGCAGAACTCAGGATATACGCTCGGAGCCTGACCGCAGATAGAAACGGTCTTGCCATCCTTATGAGCAACCTCGATCAGGTGACGAATTGCACGGCGTACAGCCAGGTTACGTTCGTCATAGATATGGGAAACAGTATCGTTATCACGGTCGCAGCCCAGAACCAGCATGGTCAGGTCGTTGGAACCGATGGAATAGCCATCAACAAATTTGTTGAACTGGTCAGCCAGGATGATGTTGGACGGAATCTCAGCCATCAGCCAAACCTTGAAGTCCTTACCACGGGACAGACCGCAGTCAGCCATAATCTTGGTAACCTTTTCGCATTCCTCTACGTTACGGCAGAACGGAATCATAACGTTCAGGTTCTTCAGGCCGAACTCTTCGCGAACTTTGCGAACAGCCATGCATTCGAGCTTGAATGCTTCGATATATTTAGGATCATAGTAACGGGAAGCACCGCGCCAGCCCAGCAGAGCGGAAGGCTCGTTCGGCTCGAATTCGTCGCCGCCCTTCAGGTCGCGGTATTCGCTGGACTTGAAGTCGGAGAAGCGCATGGTTACCGGTCTCGGAGCCATAGCCTGGCAAACTTGGCGGATGCCTTCAGCCAGTTGGTCTACAACCTTTTCCGGTTGACCGATTTTGATCAGATACAGCGGATGTTCATGGATATAAGTAGTCCAGATGAACTCTTCGCGCATCAGACCGATGCCGTCGCAAGGCAGAGTAGCATATTTTTCAGCCAGCTCAGGATCGCCCAGGTTCATATAAATCTTGGTGCCGGTCGGTGGGAAATATTCAGCAGCAGCAACTACTTGTTGTGCCGGCTGTTCAGCCTTCGGCTCTTCGATGATGCCTTCATAAACAACACCATGAGTAGCATCAATGGTTACGTCAATGCCATCGGGAATGGTGGTGGTAGCAGCTTCGCCACGGCTCTTGGTACCTACGATACAGGGAATGCCCAGCTCGCGGGATACGATAGAAGCATGGCAGGTCATTCCGCCGCTATCGGTTACGATTGCTTTCGCTTTCTTCATAGCCGGTACCCAGTCAGGAGCGGTCATTTCGGTTACGAGGATTTCGCCTTCCTTGAACTCGTCGATATGGGACGGATCCAAAATTACATGTACGCGGCCTGCTACATTACCAGGGCTGGCAGGCAAGCCTTTAACGATAACTTTGCGATCAGTAGTCACTTTCTTCTCCTCTTTCGGTGCACCATTTTCTTTGTTACGACGGCTCCATACGGTTTCAGGACGGGCTTGCAGGATGTAAACCTTGTTATCGCGCTCGTCAACGCCCCATTCCATGTCCATGTAGCAGCCATAGTGTGCTTCAATTTTCTTAGCGCATTCAGCCAATTGTTTTATTTGCTCATCAGTCAGCTTCTGCTCGTTTTGCTCATCCAGCGGAACAACAACTTCTTCGCAGTCGCCGTCAGCTTTACGGATCAGCTTAATGTCCTGAGCGTTAACGTTCTTTTCAACAATCTCGCAGGTAGCTTTATTTACAGTATAGTTATCCGGAGTTACGGTGCCTTGAACAACATATTCGCCCAAGCCCCATGCGCCTTCGATGAGGATGTTCTTGTCGTCGCCGGTAGCAACGTTAACAGTGAACATAACGCCTGCAGCCTTGGAGAATACCATCATCTGTACTGCAGCGCTCAGTGCTACATCCAGATGATCAAAGCCTTGTTTTTCACGGTAGTAAACCGCACGGTCGGTAAAGCAGGAAGCATAGCATTCCTTAACCTTAGCAACGATGGTTTCTGCACCCTTTACGTTCAGGTAGGTGTCCTGCTGGCCTGCAAAGCTTGCATCCGGCAAATCCTCTGCGGTAGCGCTGCTGCGAACAGCAACGAACGGATCAGCCTGGCCAACCTTTTCACCCAGCTCTTTGTAAGCTTGGGCAATCATGTCCTGCAGATCCTGCGGCATTTCTTCGTCCATAATTGCCTGGCGGACCTTAGCGCAAACCTCGCGCAGCTGAGCGCTGTTGTCTACGTCCAGACCGGCAATTAAAGCTTTGATCTTTTCGTACAGACCGGTCTTTTCAAAGAAGTATCTGTAAGCGCAGGCAGTAGTTGCGAAGCCATACGGTACAGGTACGTCAACATGAGAGGTCAGCTCGCCCAAGGAAGAAGACTTACCACCGGCGATTGCTACGTCTTTTCTCTCCAGCTGGTCAAACCACAGCAGGAATGCTTTTTCTTTCTCCATAATAATTTGCTCCTTTTAAAATACTATACTTTTTTCTGGGGAAATCCTTAATATAGTGTATACTATATCACATTTAAAGGGCATATTCAAGCGATTTCTGCAGTTTTTTTAGATTTTTTGTAGAAAATTCACCGGCATGCTATAATACAGATAAAAGTGAGGTGCGTGCCATGAATTTTATCGACAGCTTTTGCAGTAACATAAAAAAGGTAATTGCCCTTATAGCTTTAATACTCCTTTTAACGCTCGTTATTTTAATTTTTACGCATACATCATTAGGCTATTTTCTTGTGCTGCTGCCCATAACACTGCTGATTATTTACCTTTTACATAAGATAAAAGAGCTGGATGAACAAGAAAGCTTCTTCCACAGCGTAGTTTTAGCCGTTCTGGCTTTTATTTTAGTTCTCTGTGGACTGCCGAAGGAGGGAGTATTGCTTTCCGCCGTTGTCTATGCCGCAAAGCTTTTGTACAAATACAATAGGATGCTGCATCCGCAGGAGGAAGAACAGCAATACAATAATAATATGAATAATATAGAAGCAGACAGCGCCGATGCTTACGTTCCCCTTATCACCTATGACGATACCTGCCCCGACGACGGCGAGGACTATGGCCCTGAAGGCAGCGTTATCTGGGGACCGCGTACTATCGAAGAAAAGATCTATATCAACAGCAAATGGTACATCAACGAAAACAGCGAGGAATGGGAAGAAAACGAAGGCTGCTGAGCCATTAAACAATTTACTCAGACGCTCATACACATGGGCGTCTTTTTTTGCGCACAAAAAAGCGGTCCTACCAAAGTAAGACCGCTAATTAACGATTGGTGGAGACGAGGAGAATCGAACTCCTGACCCCCTGCTTGCAAGGCAGGTGCTCTCCCAGCTGAGCTACGCCCCCAAAAGGCTTCGCGCGCATTTGCGTCGGAAACAAGTAATATTTTACAGGAAAGCGACGCATTTGTCAAGCATTTTTTATTTGGTAATCAGCTCAACCAGCTTCAATGTCATCAGGCAGGATTTTTCCACTGCAGCCATCGGCATAAACTCGCAGTTGGAGTGGAAGTTGAGCGCGCCGGTGAAATAGTTCGGCGTCGGGATGCCCTTGGTGGAAATAAAGGAACCGTCGGTGCCGCCGCGCATAGCGATATCCTTCGGCTCGATATCCAACTCCTTCATAGCCTCGAAAATGTACTCAACGCATTTTCTGTTGTCATCGTTCAGCGCATCGGCAATGTTGCCGTATACGTCGGTGATGTTCAGCTCAATGCCGGCCTTCGGATTCTTGGCCTGTATATATTCCACAGAATGACGGATGAACTCCTTGCGTGCTTCATACATCTTTTTATTATGGTCGCGGATTTTGATATCCAAAGTTGCTTCCGCAGCGTTGGATTTAATAGACTGCACCCAGATAAAGCCTTCGGTGCCCTCGGTGTGCTCCGGAGTCTGCATTCTGTCGAAGCAGTTGATGATATCTACAGCAACCAGCGCCGGGTTGACCAAAGTGTTCTTAGCGGACATCGGATGTGCGGTTACGCCCTTGATTTTGATGTGTGCGCTGCCTGCATTAAAGGTTTGGTATACAACCTCGCCCAGCTCGCAGCAGTCAATGGTATAAGCAAATTCAACCGGGAACTTGCTGAAATCCATCTTCTTGGAACCGCAGAGGCCAACCTCTTCATCCGGAACAAAGGCTACATAAATTTCGCCGTGCGGACGGTTTTCCTTAATGATGGTTTCCAGTGCTACCATCAGGTTGGCAACAGCAGCCTTGTTATCTGCGCCCAGTACGGAGGTACCGTCGGTGGTGATAAGGTCGCTGCCGATATATTTGTTAAGCTCAGGATGCTCGCTTACCTTAATGTAGATTTGCTTTTCAGCGTTCAGCAGTACATCGCCGCCCTGATAGTTTTTCACAATCTGCGGATGTACCTCGGGAGAAAGGTTTACGTCAACGGTATCCATATGCGCAACCCAGCCTACATTCGGCACGGGAGCGTGACCTGCAGGCAGGTTAGCCGGCAGACGGCCGGTCAGCACGCAGAATTCACTGATTTCCAGGTCCACCAGACCAAGCTCAGCCAAATCCTCCTTCAGCAGCTTAGCCATATCCCATTGGCCGGGATTACTTGGGACAACAGCACAGCCCTCCTTACTTTGGGATGGTACGGCAGCGTAACGTAAAAAGCGTTCAGTCAAACGTTCTTGCAAAGACATTTTCAAAGACCTTCTTTCATAAATACATATAACACCCTTCCGTCTGCTCGCTATGCTCGCAGCCACCTCCCCTTTGAGGGGAGGCAAGGTGAATTAGCTATATGCACTAGTCAACAAATTTTAGACACAAATCATAAAAAAATATACAACAAAAAATTATCTGTTAGTCAGATATCCGTTCGTAATGCAACTTGCGATATTGAGTTGGCGTCAGATAGTTTAACGAATAAGCTGGACGCTGTTCATTAAAGAAGTGAATATATTCTTTTACTTCATCTACAACAGGCCTTTCGCCTGTTACATGAAAATCGGTAAACATTTCTGCCTTTATCCAACCATTAATCGCTTCCATTGCTGCATTGTCGGTAGGTGTTCCGGCACGAGACATGGAATGAGTAATGCTATACATTGGCAACAAGTCGTTAAATGCCTTAGATGTGTAAACAGATCCTTGGTCTGAATGCAAGATCATTTCATATTCCGGATACTGCTTCTTTAAAGCAATTAAATCCTCCAGACCGCTAATATATGTCATACGGTCACCACGTTTGGAAGATAGAGAATGGCTTACAATTTCATTATTCCAAAGATCCATATACAATGTTAGCTCATAATAGATCCCTTTTACATAAAAAGCAGTCATATCGCTTACAATACATTGCAGTGGTCCGTCAATCTGTATTTCTGTCATAAGCAGATTAGGAAAAACACGGTATGAATCTCCTGGCTTTTTGTATTTATAATGCTTGGCTTGACTCTTAATGCCAGTGATTTTACAGCACTTATGTGCATATGCATCTGAAAGTACAAGACCAGTATCCAAACGAATCTTAGCGTTAAGCCAACGATACCCATGAGAAGGAAACTTAGCATGGTACTCTTTAAAAAGTAAAATATTGCTAAGCAGGCTCTTCATTCTTGTAGAAGGATGCGCAAGCTTCTTTTTCCAAGCATAGAAACTACTGCGCTGGATATTCATGGTTTCGCATATAAGTTTTACTGGAAATTCTCCGGAAAGCTCTAATACTACTTGGTATTCTTCTTGCCGTATAGAATTACTGTACCATCCCCTTTCACCGCATAGCCTTTTTTTAATCTGGCTTCTGCAATTCTTGCTTTAAGCAATTCACGAATTAATTCTTCCTTGGTCATGGATTGAAAGTCATCCGTATTTGCAGAAAGTGCTGGGGAATCGGGACGTATTATATTACATTTTTGTTGTTTACAATTTTTTGCAGGCAGGTTATTTGCATCTCTGTACATACGCATATAAGTGCGTGCTGTACCTTCGCAAATTTTATATAACTCTGCAGCTTGATAGCGAGTAATCTCACTGTCATATATTCGTCGACCAATGTCTAATTTTTCTTGTTTAGTGTATTTCATGGTAAACCTCCTGTTTAGACTGAAGTATTCCTTGTTCAGTGATATATATATTGGTGTATTCCATTATATATTATCTGTACAAAAAATACCCCCTCTGTGTCTAAAATAAGTTTACCACTTCAATAGGACAAGAGAAGAGCTTGCATGATGTCACCCCTCTCCGCCTCGACAAGCTCGGCACCTCTCCCCGAGGAGAGGCTCTCTTCATTATATCATCTCTGAAATAATATTACATTATGCGTCTGGGGTATACGTAGTCAGCTTGTAATCCCAACGGTATATCCATAAACCAGAAAGCATACAGCATAATAGTCAGGGTGACGAGTAACGTAATAGTATACGGCAGCATCAGTGAGCTCAGTGTACCGATACCGGCGCTCTTCACGTACTTCTGGCAGTAGAGGATAATCAGCGGGTAGAACGCAAACATCGGAGTTACAACGTTAACCGCAGAGTCACTAACGCGGAAGGCAACCTGAGTCAGCTCCGGCGCAATACCTACAGCCATCAGCATCGGTACGAAGATAGGTGCCAGAATTGCCCACTTAGCGGAAGCAGAGGTAATAATCAGGTTCAGCATCGCAACGAAGATGATGATGCCGAAAATAGTTACCTGCGGCGGCAATGCCAGGGACTTCAGGAACTCGGCACCGGCAATCGCAATCAGCGCGCCCATGTTGGAAGCACCGAAGGCATAGAGGAACTGCGCAGCGAAGAAGTAGAATACAATCAGCTGCACCAGAGTTTTGGTGATATCCTCCATCGCAGTGGTAACATCCTTCGGAGATTTGAATTTTTCTACCATTACGCCGTAGGTCAGACCGACAGCGCCGGTGAAAACAAACAGCAGAGAAACGATGGACTGCATAATCGGCGCCTTGAAGCTTGCCAGCATACCCTTGTCATCGCGGAAGATGGAATCAGCTGGCAGCAGCAGGTACACAAGCAGCGCAATCATCACGATCAAAAGGCCGGTAGCAGCGTAGAAGGCACGGTTTTCTTTGGGAGTTACGGCAGTGTTGCCGTCCTCGCCTACCTCGATATCATCATCGAGCGGGCAGTTTTTCCATAGCCAAGGCTCAACAATTTTTTCCGTCACCCACCAGCAGCTGGGGATTACGAGGAAGGTTGCACCGAAGGCGTAGAAATAGTTGCACAGTACGTTAACCTGATAAGACGGGTCGATAATCTGCGCAGCGCTCTGGGTGAAGCCCTGAATAACCGGGTCAATTGCGGACGGAGTATAGTTGGCAGCGAAGGCACCGGCAATGCCTGCGAAGGATGCGCCGATACCTGCCAGCGGATGCTTGCCGCTCGCATAATACATGTAAGCCGCAACCGGGATGATGATTACATAGCCGGTATCGGGACCGAGATGGCTCAGCATACCGACGAGAATAATAATCGGGGTAATCAAAAACTTAGGCGTAACAGCCAGAATTTTTTTCAGCGCAGTATTAATGTAGCCGGAGCCGTCAGCAATACCGATACCCAGGGTAGCAACGATTACCATGCCCAGCGGCGGGAAGCCGGAATAGTTGGTAACCATCTTGCTTAACAGTGCAACAAGGTTTTTGCCGCTCAACATATTGTTGACTACAATTTCCTTGCCGGTAGTGGGATGCACATAACCAAAGTGCATCGTCGAAAGAATTGCTGACATAATGCAGCAGATGATAAACGCACCGATGAACAAAATCGTGATATCGGGGATTTTGTTGCCGACGCGTTCAATCAGGCCGAGGATGCCGCCGGTCTGATTTTTTGCTTGCGTTGTTTGCATAGGGGACAATCACTCCTTCAAAAAATTAAAAATAACGTTCCTATTATAGCATTTTTTTAATATTTATGCAAAAGCATTCTGCAAACGACAACCATTTGCCAAACTGCTTCTTCAAAAAGTGCTTGCGTCAAAAAGTCAAATGTATACAGTATTAATATTTTACTATATACAATCTCGGCAAAATCTGTGCTATAATAAACAAAGCAGTTACAACTGCCCCAAACAATAAATAATAGCAAGGAGTTTTTTTCATGATACTTTCTCAACGTATTCAAAGCCTGACAGCATCTCCTATCAGAAAGCTGTCCCCGTATGCTGACGCAGCCAAGGCTGCAGGTAAAAAGGTTTATCATCTGAACATCGGACAGCCTGATATTGCCACTCCGGCACAATTCATGGACAGTGTGCGTGAATTCCAGGCACCGGTAATCGCCTACAGCAATTCCAAGGGCGAAATGTTCCTTCTGAAGGCTATACAGAAATATTATGCAGAAAAAGGCATGGATTATGCTATTGAAGATATTTTCGTTACCAACGGCGGCAGCGAGGCCCTGATTTTCGCAGTTATGGCTCTGTGCGACCCCGGCGACGAAATCATGGTTTTCGAACCCTTCTACGCTAACTACACCACCTTCTGCAAGGAGTTCGGCGCTAAAATCAACGCTGTTCCTACCAGCGTAGAAAACGGTTACCACCTGCCCAGCGAAGAAGAAATCGAAAAGCACATTACTCCGAAAACCAAAGCAATTCTGCTCACCAACCCCGGCAATCCTACCGGCGTAGTTTATACCGAAGAAGAACAGGATATGATTTCCCGCATCGTGCGCAAGCATAACCTGGCTTTAATCGCTGACGAAGTATACCGTGAATTCGTTTATGACGGAGCATATCGCAGCTTCGGCACCATGCCCGAATTAGACGACAACCTGATCATCATCGATTCCGTTTCCAAACGCTACAGCGCCTGCGGTGCGCGCATCGGCTGCATCATCAGCAAAAACAAAGAGCTCAGCAAGCAGGTTATCAAATGCTGCCAGGCTCGTCTGTGCAGCCCGATTCTGGAGCAGGTCGGTGCAGCAGCTCTGTACACCACTCCGGCAAGCTATCTGGAAGAGGTTAACAAGGAATACAAAAAACGCCGCGACACCATCGTGGCAGCTTTGAAGAAGCTCCCCGGCGTGAAGGCTTCCGACCCGAAGGGCGCTTTCTACATCATGGTTAACATGCCTGTTGACGATGCAGAAAAATTTGCTATCTGGACTCTGGAAAACTTCGCTATCGACGGCGAAACCGTTATGTTTGCTCCCGGCAACGGCTTCTACAACACCCCCGGCAGTGGCGTCAATGAAGCACGCCTTGCTTATGTATTAAAGAGCGAGGATCTGGAGCGCGCTATCTACATTCTGGGCGAAGCACTCAAAGCATATCCCGGCCGTGTAGAAAAATAAGCTCACAAAAACTTTAAAGCTTACCAAAAAATCAGACCTCCTGAAAATTCAGGAGGTCATTTTTTATTTGCTCTGCAATGCTTCCGCCAGCAGTTTTTCATCGGCAATAGCCTGCGACAGCACCAGCTGCGTATCCTCGCCCAGACGCGGCGCACGCTTCCGCAGCGCGGCCGGCGTTTTGCTCAGCTTCATGGCAAAGCCCAGCTGCCGATAGCTGCCAAGCTCTGCGTCCTCTACGTTCAGCACCATCTCGTTGGCCTTGGTCTGCTCCGCAGCCACCGCCTCGGCAAAATCCAGCACCGGCGTTACGCAGGTATCCTTGCCCGCCAGCAGCTGCTCCCATTCGGGCAGCGTGTGTTTGGCAAATTCCAGCGACAGCTGCTGCTTTAAGTAGTCGTGGTTAGCATCATCATCTATCAGGTCCGTCATATCGGGGCGCTGCAGCACAGCGCACAGGTTGCTCCAGAACTTCTTCTCCAGGCAGCCCACCGCAAGGTAGCGTCCTTCCTTCGTCGCATAAATATTGTAGTTGGCGTTGGCACCCGTCAGCCAGTTGTTGCCGCGTTCCGCCACAAAACCGCTGCCGAAGTACAGGCTGGCAGCACCGGGCATCAGCGTCATCGCCACATTATACAGCGAAATATCTATTTCCTGCCCCTCGCCCGTCATCTGTGCATGGCGCAGCGCAATCATAATGCTCATGCCCGCCGCCATCGACGCATTCATATCCGCCATCAGCACGCCCGGAATCGCCGGCTTGCCCTGCGCCTCACCGCTCATAGCGGTAATGCCTGCCAAGCTCACATAACCGATATCATGGTCGGCCTGCTTGGCCAGCGGCCCCTTTTTGCCGTAGCCTGTCAGCGAGCAGTAGATAATTCGCGGATTCACTGCCTTCGCCGCCGCATAGTCAATGCCCAGCTTCGTCAGTACGCCCGGACGATAGCTTTCCACCACCACGTCGGCGGTTTTCACCAGCTCCAGAAACGCCTTGCGTCCCGCATCCGACTTCAGGTTAAGCACTACGCTCTTTTTATTGCGGTTCAGCTGCAGATGCCAGTAACCGAAATCCTTGAGGAACGGCGGAAAGCTGCGGGCATAATCACCCCGTCCCGGCTCCTCGATTTTAATAACCTCCGCGCCGAAATCGGCCAGCAGCATTGTACAATACGGTCCCGGCAGCAGCCGTGACAAATCAAGCACACGAATACCCTCTAAAGCCTGCACAATAACGCCCCCTTAACAGCAGCATATTTTTAGACTGAGTTTTTATACTACCTGGAAGATATAGAATTTGAGATAATTGGTTTCCGGCACCTGCCACAGAATCGGATGGTCCGGAGATTGCTGACGTGCTTCAATCTGACGCAGGGAAACGTTGGCATCATGCGCAGCGTCCTGCAGCATCTTCACGAATAGCTCCTCCTTCATAAAGTGCGAGCAGGAGCAGGTTGCCAGATAACCGCCGCGCGGCAGCAGCTTCATGGCCTTCAGGTTGATTTCCTTGTAACCGCGAATCGCATTCTTTACCGTGCTGCCGGATTTGGTGAACGCCGGCGGGTCCAGAATAATAAAGTCATATTCACGGGAATGCTTGTTGAACAAATCGCTCAGCAAATCAAAAACATTCGCCTGCAGGCCGTGCATAACATCGGAGCAATTGTTAATCGCAGCGTTATGCTCCGCCATCTGCACTGCCTCCGCACTGATATCAACCGCGGTAACGCTCGCAGCGCCGCCCTTGGCAGCATTCAGCGCAAAGGAGCCGGTGTGGGTAAAGCAGTCCAGCACATGCTTGCCCTTGGCAATCTTGGCAATCGCCTGACGGTTATACTTCTGGTCGAGGAAGAAGCCGGTCTTTTGGCCGTTTTCTACATCAACCGTATATTCGATGCCGTTTTCGACAATCTCGGTAGTCACAGCGCCGGGTTCGGGGCACAAATCGGTAGCAAACCAGTGCTTGCCCTCCTCCATGCCCTCCAGCAGGCGGATTCTTACGTCGTTGCGCTCGTACAGGCCACGGATTTCCTGTCCCATCTCGCGCAGAATTTTAATCAGCAGTTCAAACAGCATCTGCTTGCGCATTTCAATACCCAAGGACAGGGTTTGCGTTACCAGCAGATCATTATAGCGGTCTACGGTCAGTCCGGGGAACATATCCGCTTCGCCGAAAATCAGACGGCAGCAGTTAAAATCACGCTCGCCCATAACCGTCAGGCGGTAATCCAGCGCATAGCGCAGACGACGCTCCCAAAAGGCTTCGTCAAACTTATCATTAGTATTAGTGGAAATAATGCGCACACGGATTTTGGAATGGTCGTTCACAAAACCGGTGCCCAAATACTTGCCCTTGGACGTTACTACATCCACCAGATCACCGTTGGCATAATCGCCTTCAATTTTAGTTACCTCTTCACCGAACACCCAGGGATGACCGCCACGTGCGGCACGCTCTCCCTTCGGGGTTACGAAAAATTTTGCATATTTACGCATATTCTACCTCACGATTTTAAGATTAGTTTTTCTTTAAGTATAGCATATTTTGCAGGCGGATGCGTCAAAAAATAAAAAGCAGGCCCATAGCCTTACCCCTCAGGTAAAGCCACGAGCCTACAAGCTATCTACAGCTTTTCTGCCATAACCCTGCATTTTTTCTTGCAGAAGGCTATGCCGTAAAGCAAAACTTTTTCTCTGCCATTATTATGCAGATACTCTGCGTAGCGTTTTGCGCGAATCTGCGCCAACGCCTTCGCACAGCTCTTCTCCATAGCCGTCATCGTCTGCGCATACTTCAGCTCTACGATTACGCCTGCATCCAAATCATCTGTTTCAACAATAATGTCCGCAAAGCCCTCGCCCGCTTCCACATTAGAGCGCACCAGCCAGTCTGCCTTTCCTGCCAGCAAGCCTACCAAAAGCATGTGATAGGAATTTTCTCTTTCCGCATCCCTGCCCTTAGCATCAAAAACACTGATGGAATTGCTGAGAGTCCTGTTCAAAAACAACTCTACCGCCTCGCTGTCACCCATGGCGAAAGCCTGCCAAAAGCTCTGCAGCTGCTCAGTGTCGGCAAAAACTTTCTTTTTAAACCATTCCTGAATCTGCAGCTTGTACACCTCGCGAATCTCCTGATTGGGAACCACCAGCTTATACGCGCCATCCTCAGTCACGCCCTTCTGCGTAAGATACCCGGTGGTAAAAAGCACGCTCCAAAGATTATCTATACTGCTGTCAATTTCATCATAGGTCAGTTCCAAGCGGATATGCTTTTCTATAGCCTCGCCTGCAACAAGACGCTCCAGTTCATCACGCGTCGATTTATCAGCCATCTCTATAAAGAGCTTCACCAAAGCATTGCCACTGGTATTTATCCAATAAGCCTGCGGTTTGGCCGACGGATTGCTGCGCAGCATATCTACATGATTAATGACATCCCACGGACAATAAACATCAGCGGCACCAAAGCGGTAGCCGTCATACCACGCCTTGGTTTCATCAAGATGGTCTGCCAGATTATAAGCCGCCAAAAGCTGCTCCACCTCAGCATCCGTAAAGCCAAACTGTTCATCAAAACGGTTATCGGTAATCGAAAGCACCTTAAAATTATTCAGACCGGTAAAAATGCTTTCTTTAGAAACACGCAGGCAGCCCGTCAACACAGCAAAATGCAGAAACTCGTTAGTCTTTAAGGCCTGGCCGAGCATACCGCGGATAAGTGACACCATTTCCTTATAATATCCATTCTGAAAGGCCTTATCCAAAGGCACATCATATTCATCAAGCAGGATAATCGTTTTTTGTCCGTAATGCTTAGATAAAAGCTTCGATAAAAGCTGCAAAGCAGAAACAAGAACTTCGCCTGCCAGCGCATAACGTCCCTCGCGCACCGCCGTCAATCCGCAATATAAGCTTCGCTCATTTTCCGTCAGCTTATCGCTCTGCGCCAAAAAAGCAAAGCGCTCCGCTTCTCCGGCAATCAACTCAGCCAAACGATACTGCGCATCGGCAAAGGTAAGTCCCTCTACATTCTTAAAGGAAAGAAAAATTACCGGATATTTTTCCTGATACTCCTCGCACAGCTTATTGTTTTTTGCAATCTGCAGGCCGTCAAACAACGAAGCATCTGCTCCTATCTCAAAGAAATAGCGCAGCATACTCATATTCAGCGTCTTGCCAAAGCGCCGCGGTCTTGTAAACAAATTAACCTTGCCCCAGCCATCCAGCAGCTGTTCAATGAATTTTGTTTTATCAACATAATAAAAGCCCGCCTGACGAATTTCCGCAAAATCTTCTATTCCCACAGGCAGTTTCAAGGATTCTGTCATATGCTAAGCTCTCCTTTCCGCAGCAGTAAATTATTCTACACGCATCCCGTCTTTTTTATAATTGTATCATTATTACACCTGCATCGGCAACAAAATTTTGCTATATAAAAAAGCTGTCGCACTTTGACATGCGACAGCAGTTTTGCTTTGCTTAGAACGCTGCAACAACAGCACCTTTGTATTTTTCGTCAATGAACTTCTTAACTTCGGGAGAACGCAGAGCATTCATCAGCTTCTGGATTTCCGGACGGTTTTCGTCGCCCTTGCGGACAGCTACGATGTTAGCATACGGAGATTCCTTCGGCTCGGTGAACAGAGAATCCTTAACTGGATTCAGCTTAGCTTCCATAGCGAAGTTAGAGTTGATAACGGACAAATCGGTATCATCCATGGAACGCGGCAGCAGAGCAGCTTCGATTTCCACAATCTTCAGCTTCTTGTCGTTGCCAACGATATCGCCTACGGTAGCCTTAACGCCAACGCCATCCTTCAGCTTAAGCAGCTTAGCGCTTTGCAACAGAGCCAGCGCACGGCCGCCGTTGGACGGGTCATTCGGAATAGCGATTTTAGCGCCTTCGGGAATATCATTCAGAGATTTGATTTTCTTGGAATAAATACCCATCGGCTCGATATGTACCTTGCCTGCGGATACAAGATTCATCTTGCGCTCGGAAACAAAGGTATCCAGATAAGGCTCATGCTGGAAGAAGTTGGCATCCAGCTCCTTGTCGTTCAAAGCCAGATTCGGTTTTACATAATCGCTGAATTCGATAATCTGCAGGTCTACGCCCTCTTTAGCCAGAGTGCCTTTAATCTGGTTCAGGATTTCAGCGTGCGGTACAGCGGTAGCACCAACCTTAAGGGTTACCTTTTTGTCAGCACCGTTGTCTGCCTTTTTGTCTCCGCCGCCGCAGCCTGCAGCAACAACTGCCAGGCTTACTAATGCCAGTAATGCAACTAATAATTTTTTCATCTTTTCTTACTCCCTTTCTTTATTTAACACGTCTTGCAAAACATCCGCCTAAGAAAAAAACTCCTTCTGAGGAAGGAGCCGGTCTTCCTCTCATCTTTCAAGATTACACTTGCAGGATGTAGCACCATAACATTTGTCTGGTTGCCGGGCATCATCGGGCCTGTTCCCTCCGCCACTCTTGATAAGAGCGTGTTATTAAGATGTGAGTAATAATATATTATCCTAGTGTCTTTGTCAACATTAATCGCAAAAAAAATTAAGGGCAGAAAATCCTGCCCTCAATCTGTTAACAATGTTACTCTTTTCTGTACTTAGCAATACCAACTTTATAGAAGTCATTACCCTCGCTGTCGATGCAGACGATAGCCGGGAAATCCTTAACCTCGTATCTGCGGATAGCCTCCGGTCCCAGGTCCTCGTAAGCAATCATGGTTTCGCTCTTGATGGATTGGGTGATAACAGCAGCAGCACCGCCTACAGCAACGAAATAAACAGCGCCATGCTTCGCGCAGGCATCAATAACCTCCTGGCTGCGCAGACCTTTGCCGATCATGCCGCGCATGCCCTGCTCGATCATAGTCGGAGTGTATTTGTCCATACGGCCGCTGGTGGTGGGGCCGGCACTGCCGACAACCTCGCCCGGTTTGGCAGGAGTAGGACCAACGTAATAAATAACATTATTGGTCAGGTCCAAAGGCAGCTTTTCGCCGCGCTCCAGCGCTTCATACAAACGCTTGTGAGCAGCGTCGCGTGCAGTGTAGATATAACCGCTGATGCGTACAACGTCGCCTGCATGCAGGTCTTTGACAGTTTCTTCGGTCAGCGGAGCATTGATATATTTGATTACAGCTTCTTCACTCATCTTCAGGCGCCTCCTTTAAATTTCTGCTTCAGCCTTGCGTGCCTGGTGGCAGTTCAGGTTTACAGCGCAGGGCATACCACCGATATGGGTATGGGTAAATTCAACATTTACAGCCAGAGCGGTAGTGCTGCCGCCTAAGCCGGAAGGACCAACGCCGGTCTTATTTACCAGCTCCAGCAGCTCGTCCTCCAGTGCCGCATAGCGCTCATCCTTGTTGTGCTCGCCTACGGTACGGGTCAGCGCGTATTTAGCCAGAATAGCGGCGCGCTCCATGTTGCCGCCGATGCCTACGCCGACGGTAATCGGCGGGCAGGGGTTCGGGCCTGCAGCACGCACGGTATCAACAACAAATTTTTTGATGCCTTCAACACCGTCTGCCGGCTTCAGCATCTTCAAAGCGCCCATGTTTTCGCTGCCGCAGCCTTTGGGGCAAACGATAATTTTAACCTTTTCACCGGGAACAATCTTGGTGTGGATGATTGCCGGAGTATTATCACCGGAATTTTTACGATCAAATACCGGGTCGCCTACAGAGGATTTACGCAGATAGCCTTCAGTGTAGCCCTTTGCTACGCCTGCATGAATGGCAGTATACAAATCGCCGTCAACGAAATGCACTTCCTGGCCGATTTCCAGAAATACAACGGTCAGACCAGTATCCTGACACAGAGGAACAGCCTTTTTCTTAGCCAGCTCGAAGTTCTCAATCAAGGTAGCAAGGATTTCCCTGCCCAAAGGAGATTCTTCTTCAACAGCGGCATTTCTGATCTTGTCCATCATCTCCTGCGGGAGATAGTAGCAGGAATCCATGCACAGCTTGGCAATAACATCAGTGACTTCACTAACCTTTATTTCTCTCATGTTTTCATCCTCCTAAGCTCACATTGTCATTGTGAGAATAATATTTTTGATACTGCGGCTTAACGGCCGATGCGTTTAGCAGTATTGGCTCTTACAACCTCAGGATCTACAATTTTGCGTGCCAGGCCCTTTTCAATAGCAACCTTTGCAACAGCGGCAGCAACCGCCGGAGCAACACGCGGGTCAAAAGCGTCAGGTACTACATAGTCCTCACGCAGGTCTTTTTCATCAATCAGGTCGGCAATAGCATAAACAGCAGCAACCTTCATCTCCTCGGTGATAGCGCGTGCGCGTACATCAATAGCACCGCGGAATACGCCCGGGAATACGGTTACGTTGTTTACCTGGTTCGGTCTGTCGCTGCGGCCGGTGCCGGCAACAGCAACGCCTGCTTCCTTAGCAGCATCATAGCTGGTTTCCGGAACAGGGTTAGCCAAAGCAAAAACAATAGCCTTGTCAGCCATGCTTTGCATAATTTCTTTGGTGAATACGTTCGGAGCGGAAGCACCGATCATAACGTCCGCACCCTTAGCAACATCAGCAAGAGTCCCCTGCTTATGCTCCTTATTGGTTACGGTAGCCAGATAGCTCTGGATGCGGTCCAGCTTAGCGTCGATGCCTTCATACAGAGCGCCGAAGCGGTCAACCATGATTACATGCTGTGCGCCCATGTTTACCAGCAGACGGCCGATAGCACTGCCGGCAGCACCGCAGCCGTTGACAACGAATTTAGCGGTAGCAATGTCTTTTTTTACAAAGCGCAGTGCGCCCAGTACAGCAGACAGGCAGGCAATAGCGGTACCATGCTGGTCATCGTGGAATACAGGAATATCGCAGATTTCTTTCAGCTTATCTTCGATTTCATAGCATTTGGGAGAGGAAATATCCTCCAGGTTTACGCCTGCATAGTTAGGCTGCAGCAGCTTAACGGTGCGGATGAATTCGTCCGGATCCTTGGTATCGAGGCAAACAGGCACAGCGTCAACATCACCGAAGGTTTTGAACAGTGCAGCCTTGCCTTCCATTACCGGCATAGCAGCCTCGGGACCGATGTCGCCCAAGCCGAGTACACGGGTACCGTCGGTAATAATAGCAACCATGTTGCCACGGCAGGTATATTCGAAGGAGAGGTTTTTGTCCTCCTTGATATCCTTGCAGGGTTCAGCTACACCCGGGGTATAGGCAATAGCCAAATCATGACGGGTTGCAATAGGCACCTTGCTTACTACAGCAATTTTGCCGTTATTGTCCATATGTAATTTAAGAGCTTCTTCACGCAGAGTCATTGTCATCTTTTTTTCCTCCCAAGATTTCCCGACGTAAGCTGTCTAAAAAATCATTAGCTCCGTCCAACAAATAGTATACACTTATTGTATATTAAACTACCCTGTTTTGCAAGATGTTTTCTGTGTAATCTACATCATTTTAAGGAATTGTCAAAAGATTTTTGCTTACTGCGCAAAATTTTCTTAACCAAAGAATCAGACCTTGAAGAATTCCACCTGCGGCGTCTGCCCCGCCTGCAGTGTAAGCACCGCAAAGCAAGGTTCCGAGCCGCCGCGGGGACGGGACGGACTGCCGGGGTTCACCAGCAGCGTTTCCGCATAATACTCGGCCATCGGCACATGCGTATGACCGAACACCACGATATCCTGCCCCAGCTGCTTGGCCCAATATCCCAAATCAGCCTGCACATTTCTTTCTATATATCTGTGTCCGTGCGTCAGCCAGATTTTATATCCTTCTATTTCCAGATACTCGTCAAATTTACTGCCGTCATCCAATAAATCACAGTTGCCGCGAACACGCACAGTTTTGATGCCTGTCGCATCATGCAGGCGGTTGGCATCGGCCGCATAATCGCCTGTATGCAGCCACAGCTCGATAGGCGGTGTCTGCTGCAGAATGCGGCGAATCGCCTGCGCACTGCCATGCGTATCACCCGTAATGCCTATTCTCATTTCTTTTTGCTCCAGATAGCAACCAGCTTACGGATTGCCTTACCGCGATGGCTGATTTTGTTTTTCTCCTGCATGGAAGCCTCTGCCATACCCTTATGCAGCTCGGTAGACCAGAACAGCGGATCATAACCGAAGCCGTTTTCACCCAAAGGCTCATGCAGCAGCATACCGTCGCAGATGCCGTCTACCTCGTTGAGCACCTTACCGTCGGGTTGTGCTACGCACAGCGCACAGCGGAAGCGGCAGGTACGCTTAACCTGAAACTTCATGTTGTGCAGCAGCAGGTTGTTGTTGTCCTCGTCGCTGGCCTTTTCGCCGGCATAGCGCGCACTGCGCACACCGGGAGCACCGTCCAGCGCCTGAACCTCCAGGCCGGAATCATCGGCGATGCAGGGCTTGCCCAGCTTCTTTGCATAATAGGTAGCCTTTTGGCGGGCATTGGCAGCAAAGGTGCGGCCTGTTTCCGCCGGTGCTTCCACTGCATCAAAATCTGCCAGATATTTAATTTCAATCGGCAAATCCTTCATTAAAGACTTAAACTCTTCCACCTTGCCCTGATTATGGGTAGCTACAACCAATTCATTAATCATTATTTAACCTCGATTCTCAGCTTAGGACGCATATTTATTCGGCAGCGTACTAATGCTTATTATTTATAGATTTTCTACTGTGCCCGTGGCAATATCCTGCACCAGCACATACTGCCAGCGGCCTTGCTTCTTTTCTGCCAGCGCTGCATCGTAGGCCTTTTGCCGGCAATGCGGACAGATTTCGCGCGTCAGGCAGGTAATGAAAGCGCTCTGGTCGCCAAAGCGCGTCCCTTCGGCCGCCGTCTGCAGGGTAAAATAACCGCGGCAGGCCTTGCGTTCGCAATAATGCACGCTTTCCACCTGCTCCTCGCGGATACCCTCCTCATCGTAGTAGATATGCTTGCTGCGCTGCCAGGTATTGCCGCATTTCGCCAGCAATTCCTTGCTCGTGCGCTCACGGTTGAAGTACAAATCGCCTACCTCGGCAATAAGCTGGTCTACGCGCTTATTGCAGCGCTCATCCTGCGGGCGCAGTCCGCGCAAATCAGGCTCCACCACCTTGCTGTAATCCATGCCTGCCATCGCCAGAATAATACCGGTGTTGACATAAGGCAGGGCGCTTTCAATCGAATAACCTCCCTCCAGCACCGCAATATCAGCCTGCAGCTTATCCGCCAGACGCGCATAGCCCTGTGCTGTCACCTGCATGGAAGCCAGCGGGTCGCTGAAATGGTTATCCTGCCCGGCGCTGTTGATAATCAGCTCCGGCTGAAAGTCCTCCAGTATATGCGTGATTAAGCCATCGTACAGGCGGTGCAGTCCTTCATCGCCTGTTCCCGGCAGCAAGGGTAGATTAATATTCGTGCCCCAGGCCGCAGGACTGCCTGCTTCATTAGGAAAGCCTGTGCCCGGATACAAGGTGCGCCCGTCCTGATGGAAGGAGATATACAGCGTATCGGGATCGTGGTAGAACACGTCCTGCGAGCCGTCGCCGTGATGCACGTCGGTATCCACAACAGCAATCCTACGGATATTATACCTGCTACGTAAATATTCTACCATTATTGCTTCAATATTAATAGTACAAAAACCACGGATTCCGTGTACTACACGCATAGCGTGGTGTCCCGGCGGACGCACGAGAGCAAAGGCACGCTGTATCTCCCGCTGCATTACGGCATCGGCCGCCACCAGGCAGCCTCCCGCAGAGGTCAGATGCGCCGGCGTAATCAGACGTGCAATCGCCGGCACGCCTACATGCGCACGCTGCAAATCCTCGATTTCAGCAAGACGCGGGCGATATTCCTTAATCTCCTCGCAGTCAAAGAGGCCCTCCTCCTCCAGCTGGTCGCGTGTATATAATAAGCGCTCCTGCCGTTCGGGGTGACCGGGGCTGATCATCCAGTCAAACGCAGGGAAAAATACTAATCCCAAGGTATTCTTTGCCATCAGAAGCTCACCTCCCTGCCGCTAACCTTATAGAGAATTCCCGGCTTCAGCTGCATGCGCAGGCTATAAATATCGCCGGTTTCGTAATAGCCGTGTACTGTATGAAAATGCTCGTAGCTGATAAGCTCCGTTTCCTGGTCGGGCAGCTGCCACTGCGCCGTCTGCTCCCGCAGCCAGCTTGCCAGCAGCTCCTCCGCCGCCTGCTTATTGAAGCGTCGCGGCAGGCTTTCGCGTTTTCCGCCCTCAGGAATAATGTAATAGCCGTCGGTAGTGTCCGCACGCAGTCCTGCGCTCAGCGTCGGCCTTGCCACCGCTGCACCTATAGCGTTCGCCACCATCGCTCCGGCAGGAATATCCACCGGCAGCGCCATAGCCTCGCCCAGCGCCCTGATTAAGCCCGGTGCGCCACCGCCAACGCCAATCAGCTGCTGCGGGATGAATTCCGTGCCCTTGATAACATCGTTAACCGTATACACGGGCTGCTTGGCCCATTCGTCCAGCATTTCCCGAATCGTCGTCTTAATCTGCTCAACGGCAGCAGCCACAATCTTGCGTGCTTCTGTCTGCGGTTCGCCGCCCAAAGCGGCAATCGCCGCCTGTGCCCGCTCTTCGTCACCGAAATGCACATAACCCGCCGTAATCAGCGCATCGCTCAGCGTCGCTATGCTGCCGCCGACAGCAGCAGCGGGACCTTCGCGTTCGGGACCGACAACATAACCGTTTTCCGTCTTATGCAGCCTGCTGTCGCCGCCGATGCCGATGCTACGCATATGAAAGGCACGCACCGCCGTAGGATAACCGGCAACCGTTGCACCCTTGCGGGCCATCAGCGGCAGGCCGTTCTCCCAGAAGGCAATGTCGGTAGTAGTGCCGCCCACATCCAGCGAGATGCTGTTCACTGCGGGAGCACAAAGCGCCTCTATGCCCAGTACGGAAGCAGCAGGACCGGTAAACACAGCCTCCACCGGCTGCTGCAAGGCTGCTTCTAGCGGCAGCGTACCGCCGTCCGCCTTCAAGATATGCACCGGAGCGCGGATGCCGCGCTCTGCCAGAGCACGTTCCACGCGCTTGCAGAAGCGGGTGAAAAGCTCATAAACCTGCGCGGAAAAATACGCCGAATTGCTGCGGCGCACAAAATTCAGCTCACCGCTCAGCTCGCTGCCCAAAAACACCTTGCTGTAGCCGCATTTTTTCAGCTCATGCTCCGCCTGATATTCCAGCTGCGGGTTACGCACGGAAAACTTGCCGCTCACCGCACACACACCGCTGCCCTTGCGCCGCAACAGCTCCTGATGCCTGCTCCAATCGATATTAGCCGTAATCTTGCCGCGATGGTCCACATAACCCGACAGATAGTACGGCGTCACCGGCAGATGTCCCTTGACGTTCATGCCCGGTCCGGCGATAATTACCAAAAACGCCGGCGGCAGGCTGCCCTCGGTCAAAGCGTTGGTCACAATAGTGCTGGATATTACCACACGCTCCAGCTCCTGCGCCATTCCCGGCTGCAGCACCGCATCCAGCGCCGCCAGCACGCACTGCAGCACATCGTCATGCGTTGTCGCACGCTTGGCCTGCGCCACCACCTCGCCCTGCCGCAGCACCACGGCATCCGTAAAGGTTCCGCCTACATCAATACCTAACAGCATTGCTTCATCCCTCCTTCTTTTAAACCAGAGTGTCAATGCGTATTCTTTTAATCTATACTATATTTACTTTTAACAAGCTAATAACAGACAGTCTATATTAATTATATTATATCATGTTGCCAAACTCCGTGCGAAGAAAATTCCTTGCTATAATTATATGCAACACACCCGCAAGCGTTTGCGGGCAGAAAAAAAGACGTAAGCTCCGTTGCTTACGCCTTGTAATTATTTTTGGCATCCGGGTGGGGTAATCCTGCAGACATTGTATATTTCTGCTAATGTCATGCAGCTGCGATTGCCGGATGTAAATTGCCGCCGCTTAAATTTAGCTAGGCTCTCAAAAGAGCATCATAGTAAACCAGGCTGGCAGCACCGCATAAAGATAAAACGACAGTACTCAAAATAATAAGATACTTTTTCTGCATTTTAATTCTCCTCTACACACAAAACCCATCTCTGTGTGTGAGGCTATTATAAAATAGGTACTGCCGATAGTCAAGTTAAATGTTATAACTATTTGTTATATTTAATATTCCCGATAGGCCTATATCAAATTCGCCGTTACTGCAGCCTGCGAGAGCATTTATTTCTCTTTAGCTTGCTAAAAACAGGATAATAGCTTATACTATATACTATTATTGTATTAGTAAGGGAGACGATATGTATTATGGAACGTGAGAGCTTCTCTTCACGCTTGGGATTTATCCTGATTTCTGCTGGCTGTGCCATTGGTTTAGGCAACGTCTGGCGCTTTCCTTTCGTCACAGGCCAGTATGGCGGCGCATCCTTTGTGCTCATCTACCTGTGCTTCCTGCTGCTGTTGGGCCTGCCCATCATGGTAGCGGAATTTGCTGTCGGCCGCGCCAGCAGACGCAGTCCGGCAAAATCCTTCGACACACTGGAGCCGAAGGGAACTAAATGGCATCTGTTCAAATATGTAACTATTGCCGGCAACATCATCCTGATGATGTTCTACACCACCGTCAGCGGCTGGATGCTGTATTTTCTCTATAAAATGGCTGTCGGTGATCTTTCCGGTCTTGACGCTCAGGGCATCAAAGACGTTTTCGGTGCTCTGCTGCAGGACCCGGCAACTATGGCCGGCAACATGGCAATCATCATCATGCTCTGCTTCGGCGTCTGCTACATGGGCGTTCGCAACGGCGTTGAACGCATCACCAAGGTTATGATGGCCTTCCTCATCGTGCTGATGGTTGTGCTGGCAGCCAACTCCATGCTGCTTCCGGGCAGTGAAGCCGGCCTCAAGTATTACCTCTACCCCGACTTCGACAAAATTGCCGAGCACGGTGTACGCGAGGTAATCTTCGCCGCTATGGGCCAGGCCTTCTTCACACTGAGCATCGGCATGGGCTCTCTTTCCATCTTCGGCAGCTACATCGGCAAGGAGCAGAAGCTCACCAACGAAGCACTGTGGATTATGTTCCTCGATACCTTCGTAGCAATCGTTGCCGGTCTGATTATCTTCCCGGCATGCTTCAGCTTCGGTATCCAGCCGGATGCGGGCCCGAACCTGCTCTTCATCACCCTGCCTAACGTATTCAACGCTATGAACGGCGGACGTATCTGGGGCACCCTTTTCTTCCTCTTCATGCTCTTTGCGGCAATGTCCACTGTTATTGCCGTATTCGAAATGATTATCTCCAGCATCTGCGAGCTGACTGGCGGTGACCGCCGTCGCCTCATCCCCTTTGCTGTTATCGGCATGATTCTGCTGTCCCTGCCCTGCGTTTTCGGCTTCAATATCTGGAGCGGCTTTGAGCCTCTGGGCAAAGGCACCTGCGTGCTGGATCTGGAAGACTTCCTCGTCAGCAACAATATTCTGCCTTTAGGCAGCCTAATCTTCCTGGCCTTCTGCACTACCCGCTACGGCTGGGGCTGGAACAAATTCATTGAAGAGGTTGATACCGGCAAGGGCATCGGCTTCCCGAAATGGATGCGCTTCTATGCAACCTACATTCTGCCGCTGATTGTACTGTACATCTTCTTCAACGGCTATTACGCTATGTTCTTCAAATAACATAAGCAAAACAAAACGAGCAAGATAGCAGCTTTCGCTACTGTCTTGCTCATTTTTTATGCGCTTGGCGCGTTATTTTTAATTACAGCTTGCTTTGCAGCTCCTCCAGCTTAGCCTGCTGCACTGCCAGCACCTTGTCGCCGATAGCGAACTGCTTCTCGTTTTCGGAGAAAGCAGGTCCGCCGTAGGATTTACGTGCTTCTACGCAATGCTCGGGCTTCAGAGCTACCAGCAAATCGCTCTCGAAGAGGTCGGAGAACTGCTTGTATTCCTCCAGAGAAATCTCCGGCAGGAATTTGCCCTGATGAATAGCATAGGCAACGCATTTGCCGACAACCTCATGTGCCTGACGGAAGGGCAGTCCCTTGCGTACCAGATAGTCTGCCAGGTCGGTGGCATTGGAGAAATCCTTGCTCACTGCCTGCGCCATCTTGTCCACATTAACCGTCATCGTCAGAATCATATCACGATAAACAGCCAGCGTGAATTTAACGGTGTCGATAGCGTCGAAGAAGCCTTCCTTATCCTCCTGCAGGTCCTTGTTATAGGTCAGCGGCAGGCCCTTAGCCGTTGTCAGCATAGCCATCAGATGACCATACACACGGCCGGTTTTACCGCGTACCAGCTCGGAAATATCAGGGTTCTTCTTCTGCGGCATCATGGAAGAACCGGTGGCAAAAGCATCGTCCAGCTCAACAAAGCCGAATTCGGTGCTGCTCCAGAGGCAGATTTCCTCGCTCAGACGGCTCATGTGCATCATGAGGGTGGAAGCAAAGGAAAGGAATTCAATGATATAGTCACGGTCGCTTACTGCGTCCATGCTGTTCGGATAAACTGTGCCGAAGTTCAGCTCCTCCGCAACCATAAAACGGTCAATGGGGAACGTAGTGCCTGCAATCGCACCGGCACCCAGCGGCATCATGTCCGCGCCTTCCCAAACGCCCAGCAGGCGGCGGAAGTCACGCTGCAGCATATTGAAATATGCCAGCATATGATGAGCAAAGGTAATCGGCTGCGCACGCTGCAGATGGGTATAACCCGGCATCAGAGTTTTTTCGTGCTTTTTGGCAACTGTTAAAAGAGCTTCCTCAAATTTGAGTAAAAGCTCGGCAATTTCGGCAACCTCACGCTTCATATACATATGCATATCGAGTGCAACCTGGTCGTTACGGCTGCGTGCGGTATGCAGACGGGCGCCGGCGCTGCCGATACGTTCGGTCAGACGCGCTTCCACATTCATATGAATATCCTCCAGCGCAACGTCAAAATGGAAGTTGCCTGCTTCAATATCAGCCAGGATGTCTTTCAGACCGGCAATGATTTTCTCCCCGTCCTCTGCCGGAATGATACCGCATTTAGCCAGCATACCGGCATGAGCAATGCTGCCGCGGATATCCTCGTGATATAAGCGTTTATCAAAATCAATGGACGCATTAAATGCGTCCACCAATTCGTTCGTATTCTTACTGAAACGACCGCCCCAAAGCTTAGCCATTATTTCAGGTTGCCTTTCTTCATCAGCGCTCTAACTTTCAGCGGCAGGCCGAAGAGGTTGATGAAGCCGGTAGCATCTGCCTGGTTGTAAACTTCGTCTTCGCCGAAGGTTACATATTCCTGGCTGTACAGGGAGTACGGGGATTTAACGCCTGCACTGTAGATGTTGCCTTTATAAAGTTTCATGCGAACAGTACCGGTAACGGTTTTTTGAGTTTCGTTAACGAAAGCATCCAGAGCCTCACGCAGCGGGCTGAACCACATGCCATCGTAAACCAGCTCGGAATAACGGATGGAAACCTGTTGCTTGAAGGATTGGGTTGCACGGTCCAGGCAAAGGTTTTCCAGATCGTTGTGGCCGTAGTAGATGATAGCGCCGGCAGGGTTTTCATAAACGCCACGGGATTTCATGCCAACCAGACGATCTTCAACCATATCGGTAATACCAACAGCGTTGCGGATACCGATTTCGTTCAGTTTTTCAACGAGCTTAGCCGGGCTGAGTTTTTCACCGTTAACGCTTACAGGTACGCCTTCAACGTATTCCAGTTCAACATATTCCGGTTTATCGGGAGCTTTTTCAGGAATGTTGGTAACGATGAACAATTCATCTTTCGGTGCATTCCACGGATCTTCCAGGTCGCTGCCTTCATGGGACAGATGCCACATGTTGCGGTCCATGGAGTAGTCATGGTCATGGGATACAGGGATAGGAATGTTATGTGCTGCAGCATAGTCGATTTCCTGGTCACGGCTGCGCAGTTCCCACTCACGCCACGGAGCAATGATTGCCAGCTGCGGAGCCAGAGCCTTTACGGACAGTTCGAAACGAACCTGGTCGTTGCCTTTGCCGGTAGCACCGTGAGCAATAGCATCAGCGCCTTCTTTTTCAGCGATTTCAACTAATTTTTTAGCAATCAGCGGACGAGCGAAGGAAGTACCCAGCAGGTATTTCTTTTCGTATACAGCACCGGCCTTAACAGTGGGCCATACATAGTCGCTGATGAATTCTTCTTTCAGGTCCATGATGTAGCATTTGCTTGCACCGGTTTTCAGTGCTTTGTCATGAACGGGTTCCAGTTCGTCGCCTTGGCCAAGGTCAGCGCAGGCAGCGATAACTTCGCAGTTGTTGTAATGCTCTTTCAGCCAGGGGATGATTACGGATGTATCAAGGCCACCGGAGTAAGCCAGAACTACTTTCTTAATATCTTCTTTTTTCATTATAATAGCCTCCCATTTCTGTATAATGCTATGCATTAGTGAATAAACTTACAAACTTCTTGTATTATATACCCTTTTTATGCATAAATCAAGTATTTAAGCGCATGTATACAATACTTTTTGTGTACTAGATGTAACAAAAAGCCTAAAATATAGCTTATTTCAGAAAATTTTATCTGTATACAAGAACGGCTAAGCATATAAACTATACGCTCAGCCGTTATATTTATACATTCAAGACCTGATTTAGAGTACTTCGTCGCTCATCAGCAGCGCCATAATAGCCTTTTGTACGTGCAGTCTGTTCTCTGCCTGGTCGAATACAACAGATTGCGGTCCTTCCAGCACTTCCTCGGTAATTTCTTCACCGCGGTGTGCAGGCAGGCAATGCAGAACGATTGCTTCCGGACGTGCTTCGTTCAGCAGCGCCTGGTTAATCTGATAATTATGCAGTGCTTTGAAACGAACCTCACGCTCTGCTTCCTCGCCCATGCTGGTCCATACATCGGTATAGAGCACGTCGGCGCCCTTAGCAGCCTTGAAGATGTCCTCCTCTACGGTAATGCTGCAGCCGGTTTGGGCAGCGTCCTCCTGTGCCAGACGCAGGATTTCCGGATCAGGCTGATAGCCCTTCGGGCTGGCGCAGATCATGTTCATGCCAACCTTAGCGCAGGCAAACATCAAAGAGTGTGCCATATTGTTGCCGTCGCCTACATAAACCAGCTTACGGCCTTTGAGCACCTTCATCTTCTCCTGAATAGTGAAGATATCGGTCAGAGCCTGGCAGGGATGCAGCAAATCGGTCAGGCCGTTGATAACAGGAACGCTTGCATATTTAGCCAGCTCAATAACGGAATCATGTGAGAAGGTACGGATCATAATACCGTCAACGAAGCGGGAAAGTACACGCGCAGTATCGCGAATCGGTTCGCCGCGGCCGATTTGGGAAGCGGAATCGCTCAGATAAATCGGATGGCCGCCCAGCTGCCAGAAGCCAACCTCAAAAGAGGTTCTGGTACGGGTAGAAGCCTTGGAGAACAGCATAGCCAGAGTTTTGCCCTTCAAATATTGGTGAGGCTCACCGGCCTTTTGCTTACGTTTCAATTTTTTTGCCACATCAAGAATTGTTGCGACCTCGCCTACGCTAAGGTCATGAATAGAAATCAGGTCTTTGTCTTTTAAACTCATTTTTTATCCCCTCTCGTTTTTAACAGGCCGCCAGCGCCTTATCCAGCGCAGCAACCACGATATCAATTTCTTCCTTGCTGATAATCAGCGGCGGTACAATGCGGATAACATTACCCGCAGTACAGTTCACAATAACATGGTTTTCCAGGCAGCTTTCCACAATCGGCTTGCCCTCGCCGGCAACCTCCATGCCCAGCATCAGGCCGCAGCCGCGGACATCGGTAACCTTGTCAGGATATTTTTCCTGCAGCGTACGCAGCTCATTCTTAAAGTATTCACCCTTCTCCGCAACCTTGTCTACCAGTCCTTCGGACTTAATAGTCGTCAGCGTTGCGTATACAGCGGCGCAGGCCAGCGGGTTACCGCCGAAGGTTCCGCCGTGGTCGCCGGGCTTAAACACATGCGCCAGGCGCTCCGGCACAGCAAAGCCTGCAACTGGGAAGCCTCCGCCGATGCCCTTGGCAAAGGTCAGGATATCAGGCTTCACGCCGCTGTGCATATAAGCAAACCATTTGCCGGTACGAGCAACACCGGTCTGCACCTCGTCGAAAATCAGCAGCGCATCATGCTTATCGCACAGCGCACGCACCTGCTGCAAATACTCAGCAGGCGGTACATGCACGCCGCCCTCGCCCTGAATAGGCTCCAGCAGAACAGCGCAGACATCATCATCCATTTGAGCCTCCAGCGCCTTAATATCGCCGTAAGGTACAAGCACATGTCCGGGGCTCAGCGGACCGTAGCCCACATGATAATAATCATGGCCGGTAGCAGCCAGCGTATCAAAGGTGCGTCCGTGGAAGGATTCGTCGGCAGAAATAATTTTATATTTCGTAGGCGCTTTGCTCACGCCGTATTTACGCGCCAGCTTCATAGCGCCCTCATTGCCCTCGGCACCGCAGTTGGCAAAGAAAATGCGGTCCATACCGGTAGCCTCGGCCACAACACGCAAGGCCTTTACCTGAATCTCGGTATAATACAGATTGGAGCAGTGCATCAGCTTAGCAGCCTGCTCACTGATAGCCTTCACCAGCACCGGATGATTGTAACCAAGGCTGTTGACAGCAATACCGGCAAAGGCATCCACATACTCATTGCCCTCGTTGTCCCACACACGGCAGCCATGGCCAAGCTCCATAACCATCGGATATCTGCCGAAAACAGGCAGATAATATTTTTCTGTTTCTTCTATAATAGTTTTTTTATCCATTGCCAAGAATATCTCCCCCTCATGCAAAATCCCTGCTATCAGATTTCTTTAACTACCTCGGTACCAACGCCCTTGTCGCTGAACAGCTCCATCAGAATAGAATGCTCGGCACGGCCGTCAATAATATGTGTTTTCTTGGCACCGCCGCTCAAAGCCTTAATGCAGGAACGAACCTTAGGAATCATGCCGCCGTCAATGCTGCCCTTGAGGATAAGCTCATGAGCCTTTTCAAAGGTCAACGTGGAAATGAAGCTGCTTTCATCCGGATATGCGGAATAAATACCGCGGACATCAGTCAGCACCAGCAGCTTTTCTGCCTTCAGCGCACCGGCAATTTCACCGGCAGCAACATCTGCGTTAATGTTATAGGTTTCACCCTCGTCACCGACGCCGGTCGGAGCGATTACAGGAATATAACCGCCGTCCAGCAGGCAGTTAATCAAATCGGTGTTGACCTCTTTAACGCTGCCGACAAAACCGATATCTACCAGGTTAACCTCACCGTTTTCATAAACATCAGCCAGATATTTTTTAGCCTTCAGCAGGTTAGCATCCTTGCCGTTGAGGCCGACAGCCTTGCCACCCAAAGCATTCAGACGCCCAACAAGGTCAGTGTTGATTTTGCCTACGAGCGCCATCTCGGCAATAGCTGCGGATTCTGCATCGGTTACACGCAGACCGCCGACAAATTCGCTCTTTTTACCGGCCTGCTCCAGCTGACGGCTGATTTCCGGACCGCCGCCGTGAACAACTACCGGACGCATGCCGGCGTATTGCAGGAACAGGATATCCTGCAGCACCTTGTTTTTCAGCTCATCATTCAGCATAGCGTTGCCGCCATATTTTACGACAATAGTTTTATCTTTAAAATTGCTCAGATACGGCAGTGCTTCCATTAAGGTCTGTACTTGTTGTTCGTTCATTAACATAAGTGATGTCCTCCCTCATTTTTTTATATATTTGTCTTGCGTTTATATTTATCATTGCTTCTCTCCAAAGACGTGAAAGAAAGTATTAGATGTAATCCACCATAATAATATTATGCGCTCACTACCAAGGACGAGCTAGAAAGTACCAGAGACGAGGAAAGCCGACGAAGGCGTACTAACAGTACTCCGAGGAGGCTTGACGAAGTATATGGTGCTTTATCACTCGGCCACTCAGGTATGATATTCACCGTTAATCTTCACATACTCATAACTAAAATCGCAAGTCCACACAGTTGCGCTTTCCTCACCGGCCCCCAGGTCGATGCTCATGGAAATATCATGCTCAGCCATGGTCGGCGCCAGCTTTTCGGCAGGCACGTTGCAGTTCATGCCGTTTTCTACCAGGCGGATGCCGCCGATAGACAGGTTTACCTTATCTGCCTCCATGGCAGCACCGCTGTAGCCTGCAGCGCAGACAATGCGTCCCCAGTTCGGGTCCTCGCCGAAGAAGGCTGTTTTTACCAACGGCGATTTGGCAATAGCCATCGCTGCGGTTTTGGCATCCTCCCAGGTTGCGGCACCAGTAACATTTACCTCGAGGAATTTGGTAGCGCCCTCGCCGTCATGCGCAATCATTTTGGCAAGGTCGGTAGCACAGGCAACCAGCGCTTCAAAGAAGGCCGGATAATCCGGATGCTCCTCCGAAAGAATGATTGCGTTTTCGGCAAGACCGTTGGCCAGCACAATCATGCTGTCATTGGTACTGGTATCGCCGTCGACAACAACCATGTTGAAGGATTTGTCGGCAGCCTTTTTCACCGCGCGCTTCAGCACATCGGGAGCAACGGCAGCGTCGGTAGTGATGAAGGTCAGCATAGTTGCCATGTTCGGATGAATCATGCCAGCACCCTTGGCGATACCGGCGAAGGTTACCTTCTTGCCGCCGATTTCCGTTTCATAGGCAGCGTGCTTGATAAAGGTATCCGTAGTCTGAATCGCCATAGCGCAGCTTTCACCCTCGCATTCGTCCAAGCTGTCGACAGCATCGGCAATGCCTGTTAAAAGCTTATCCATCGGCAGGAACTGGCCGATAACACCGGTGGAGCAGACAAATACTGCTTCCGGAGCGATGCCTAAAAGCTCTGCCGTATGCGCCTGCATTTTCTTGGCATCCGCCAGGCCCTGCTCGCCCGTGCAGGCGTTGGCACAGCCGCTGTTTACGGCAATCGCCTGCGCATAACCGTGCTTGTTGACCTCGCGGCTCACGAGCACAGGAGCAGCGCACATTTTATTTTGTGTAAATACCGCACCGCAGGCCGCAGGCACGGTACTGAAAATAACTGCTACATCATGATTGCCGCTGGCTTTGATACCGGCCTTGACGCCGGCAGCAATGAAGCCCTGCGGTGCAGTCACCCAGCCTTCTAATTTCTTCATGAGATTCCCCTCTTTCTCAGGTGCTTACATCTTTTCTTCTACGGCAGCATCACCGTTAAGCACCATTTTATAGTATAATAGTTATAACAAGCTTAAGGAACAAGCGGCAGCTGACGCAGGCCGGCAGTTTCATCAATGCCAAACATAACATTCATGTTCTGCACTGCCTGTCCCGCAGCACCCTTAACCAGATTATCAATACAATTCATTACAATAATACGGCCTGTACGCTTATCGGTCTGCCAGCCAAGGTCCACATAGTTGGAGCCACGAATATTCTTCAATTCCGGGCAAACTCCCTTGCCGCGCAGGCGGATGAAAAATTCATCGCCGTACATTGCCTGATAGGCCTCCTCAATCTGTGCATCCGTTACGCCCTGCTTCAGCTGTGCATAGCAGGTTGCATAAATACCGCGGTCCACAGGCAGCAGATGCGGTGTAAACTGAATCACAACATCCTCACCGGCAAACTCGCTGTAAATCTGCTCGATTTCCGGTGTATGGCGGTGCGAAGCAACACCGTAGGCCTTAAAGCTTTCGTTGACACTGCAGTAAAGACTGCCTGCCTTCAGGCTGCGGCCCGCACCGGTCGTACCGCTTTTGGCATCAATCACAATGCCCTGAGCTTCAATCAGCTTATATTTTAAAAGCGGCACCAGCGCCAGAATGCTGCAGGTAGTGTAGCAGCCGGGATTTGCCACCAGCTGCGCCCCGCGCACCTTATCGCGGAAAAGCTCTGTCAGACCGTAGACAGCCTGCGCCTCCGGGTCCTCATGCTTCACCTTGTACCACTGTTCAAACACATGGTAATCCTTAAATCTATAATCGCCGCCGAGGTCAATAATCTTGGTCTTGCTGCCTCGCAGCTGCTTGCCTATCTTCATAGCATGGCCATGAGGCAGGGCAATAAAAATCACATCACTTGCTGCTGCAATAGCATCCAGCTCCTGCATAGACTGCAGATTCTTTTCAATACGTCCCGACAAATGCGGATACATAGAAGCAATCGCCTCTCCCGTACTGCTCTCAGAGGTAATTACGGCAATTTCCGCTTCCGGATGTCCGTCCAAAAGTCGCAGAAGCTCAACTCCTGCGTAGCCTGTTGCACCGATAACACTTGCTTTCATATCCATTCTCCTTTGTACTCGATAATTATACAACTAAATTGTATAATTTTGCAAGCACTTTGTGAATTTTTTTGTAAAAATTAAGGGACAATAATCCATTTTACAATCTTATTTTACTACCTAAAAGGTAAATATACCAGTATTTTTTGCCAAATTCACACTTTATTGTTACAATAGACGTGAAAGCTATACACGTCACTGTTTAAAATATATCAAAATTACTAACGAGGTGTATCTTATGTTTAAAATCATTATCATGGCTTTGCTTATTTTTATAGGCATGGTGGGTTATGACAACATTACGGATAAGGCTCAGCCTACCACCCCCATACAGCAGGAACAGCAGAAGGTCAGCAAGCACGAAAAATCCGCCGCTATGGCGCTTTTCACCAGCCTGCTGCCTCCCAAGGAGGAATGGCCCTCGCCCGTACATAAATTCTATCTGGCCTTTAATATGGATGAGGTTATCGATCCTATCCGCCAAAACCCGAACTGGACAAGTCTTGACGCCATGTCGCGCGATATACCGCAGGCGTTGATTGCTATCGAGGACCACGCTTTTTATAATCACGGCGCTATTGCCGTGGAAGGCATTCTGCGCGCCGCACTGGCCAACATCAACGCCGGCGAGGTAGTGCAGGGAGGCAGCACGCTGACACAGCAGTTTGTCAAAAATGTTTTTCTGTCGCACGAGCAAAGCATGGAGCGTAAAATTGAAGAGGCCGTGCTCTCGCTCATGCTGGAGGATAATTACAGCAAGGACGAAATTCTGGAGCTTTATCTGAACACCACCTACTTCGGCGCAGGCTCCACCGGTATTAAACAGGCCAGCAGAACATACTTCGGCAAGGCACCTTCGGCGCTGACTCTGGCCGAGGCCGCCGTCATCGCCTCACTTCCCTACGCGCCCACCAGCCTCAATCCGCTGGAAAACCCCGAGGGCTGCAAAAAACGTCAGCTGCTGGTGCTGGCCGCTATGCATAAATATGGTATGATTAATCAGGGCCAGCTGGCAGAAGCCAAGACCGAAAAAATCCGTCTCACCAACGGCACCGTCATGTAAAGCTGTAACAAAATCTACATTGTATATTTTTTAATTAAAGTTTATCGATAAAAGCTTTGTTTTACTTGACCGCTTCATGCTTCATATATATAATTAAAGCTTAAGCAAAATCACTCAAAGAAGGTCAAAATCATGGAAACTACAACTTTAGATAAGCTTCCCTTAGGTCAGGAGGCTATCATCGCTAAGGTCGGCGGCGAAGGCAGCATTCTGCGTCGCCGTCTGCTTGATATGGGGCTCACGCCCCGCACCCGCGTTATGGTACGCAAGCGCGCACCGCTCGGTGACCCGCTGGAAATCTCCCTGCGTGGCTACGAACTGACACTGCGTGCGGAGGAAGCCGCCAAAATCACCGTTACGCCGGAGGTGAGCGAAGCATGAAGCTGCATTTCGCCCTCGTCGGCAACCAGAACTGCGGCAAAAGCACGCTGTTCAATTATCTCACCGGCAGTAACCAGCACGTCGGCAACTTTCCCGGTGTAACCGTCCAGAAAAAGGAAGGTACGATTCTCGCCGTACCGGACGCAGGCGTTATCGACCTGCCCGGCATCTACTCGCTTTCTCCCTACACCTCGGAAGAAATTGTTACGCGTGACCTGCTGTTATACAATAAGCCGGACGCTATTATCAACGTCATTGACGCAACTAATATTGAACGCAGCCTGTATCTTTCGCTGCAGCTCATCGAGCTGAATATCCCGATGGTCATCGCCCTCAACATGATGGACGAGCTCACCGGCAGCGGCGGCAGTATTGACATCAAAGCAATGGAGGATTCGCTGACCGTGCCTGTTGTCCCCATAACCGCCAACTCCGGCGAAGGCGTGGGCGAGCTTTTGCGCCGCGCCGTAGAGGTTGCGCAAAACCAGCAGCTGCCACAACGCCTGGACTTCTGCAGCGGTCCTGTGCATACCGCTATTCACAGTATCGCCCACTTAATCGAAACCAAAGCACGTCGCCAGAACCTGCCGCTGCGCTTTACCGCCACCAAGCTTATCGAGGGCGACAGCGATTTCGCCAAGGCACTGCAGCTTTCGGAAAACGAATGCGATATCATCGGCCACTTCGTTACCGAAATGGAGCAAAACCTCAAAACGGATAAGGAAGCGGCGTTGGCAGATATGCGCTATGCCTATATCGAGGACCTCTGCGCGCAGACCGTGCAGAAGCCCAAGCATACGGAAGCACAGCTGCGCTCCGTCAAAATCGACCATTATCTGACGCATAAATTTTATGCTATCCCTATTTTCGTGCTTATCATGGGCCTTGTTTTCTGGCTCACCTTTGACGTTATCGGAGCTTTTCTCAGCGACATCCTCAGCAATGTTATTGATGCTGTAACAGCTTCGGTTGATAACACGCTCACCGTGCTGGATATCGCACCGCCGATGCATTCGCTGATTATCGACGGCATCTTCTCCGGCGTCGGTGCCGTGCTTTCCTTCCTGCCGACCATCGTCACCCTGTTCTTCTTCCTTTCGATGCTCGAGGACAGCGGTTACATGGCGCGTGTTGCCTTCGTTATGGATAAGATGCTGCGTAAAATCGGCCTCTCCGGTTCGTCCTTTGTTCCGATGATCATCGGCTTCGGCTGCAGCGTGCCGGCCATCATGGCCTCGCGCACCCTCGCCAGTGAGCGCGACCGCAAAATGACCATCATGCTCACACCGTTCATGAGCTGCAGCGCCAAGCTCCCCATCTACGGTATGTTCATTGCCGCCTTCTTCCCGCACAGTGGCGGTCTGGTCATGCTTTCGCTCTATCTCACCGGTATCTGCGTAGCTATTCTCTCCGGCTTTTTGCTCAACAGCCTGGTGTTCCGCGGCAAGCCGGTCCCCTTTGTCATGGAGCTGCCTGCCTACCGTCTGCCGACGGCGCGCAACATCATCATGCATATGTGGGAAAAAGCCAAGGACTTTCTGCATAAGGCCTTCACGGTTATCTTCCTCGTCAGCATCATCGTCTGGTTCCTGCAGAACTTTGACATCCGCTTTTACATGGTAGATGCCTCCGACAGCATTATCGCCTCCATCGGCAAGCTGGCAGCGCCTATTTTTGCGCCGCTAGGCTTCGGCAGCTGGCAGGCAACAACCTCGCTCATCTGTGGTATCACCGCTAAAGAGGTTGTCATCAGTACGCTTTCCGTGCTCGCAGTCGGCAGCGGCGGTGCGCCTGATCTGTCAAGCCTCTTTTCGCCGCTCACCGCCTACACCTTCCTGGTGTTCTGCCTGCTCTATCCGCCCTGCGTCGCAGCGCTGGCTACCATCCGTCGCGAGCTGAACTCGGATACCAGCACGCTCTGCCTTATGGGCTATGAGCTTGTTGTGGCCTGGTGCGTAGCGTTTATCGTAAGACAAATCGGCTTAATGCTTGGCTTTGCCTAAAAAATTGCATAAGAAAACAGCCCAAAACTCATGCTTTGAGAATTGGGCTGTTATTTTTTTTGCTATTTTGCTGCGCTACAGCTCTTTTATCCGTGCATATGCCTGCTGCCAGCTCGTCAGCGACAGCTGCCACAGCTCGCTATACGCCCGCACTGCCGCCTGCGGCGACCTTACATACAACGCGCACAGTCCCCGCACTCCTGCATAAGGATAGTACGGAATGCACGTCCGCGCCTCCTCGGGCGTCTGCAAAAACGCCTGCGCCAGCGCCAAATGCCCCTGCTGCAGGCACCACAGCCAACGGGCAAACTCCGCCAGCGTTTCCTTGACCACGGCAGCCTGGGCCGCCTCCGTCTGCCGTCCGTACCAATAACGCTGAGCCTGCTTGTACTCCGCACTCTGCACCGCTGCGCCGGCAGCGCCAAAGTGCGCCAGCACTGCCTGATAATGCAGCAGATGCACACGCTCATGCACCAGCACGGAATCATAATAGACTGCATAATCCCAGCCATGCTCAGCACATTCCTGCCTGATAGCATTCACATAAAGCGTAATACCCTTGCCCGCAGCAAACTCGCCATGCAGCAGGCGTTTGAACTTTAGCTGCTGCAGCTTTTTGCCCCACTCAGCATATTGCTTGCCAAGCCTTGGCAATGCAGCGATGTCATACTCCGCCTGCAATGCTTCCACACGCTCGAGTAATTGCCTGCCCTCGCGCTGCACCGCAACCGTGTCATAGCGCCCGTACTGCCTGTAAAGCAGCACGTCGGACTCTGCATACGCTGCAGGCAGACCAAGCCTTTCGGGAGCAGTAACGATATTTTCTAAGATAATTTCTAACATTCTTTTTGAATAAACAAGCACTTTGCAGTTTCTCGGTCCATCTCTGCGCTTAAATTATAATACCATGGCAATGGTCAATCTCATGCTGGATAATCTGCGCCGTAAAGCCACTGAAGCTCTGCTTGCACTTTTTAAACTGCATATCCTGATAGGCAACCGTAATTTTTTCGTAGCGCACTGCAGCACGCTCGCCCTCCAGCGACAGGCAGCCCTCCTCCGTCATATATTTGCCGGAGCGCTTGATAATCTCCGGGTTCAGCATAGCAATATTCGTAGGACCGATATTGACGGCGATAACGCATTTCTGCACGCCGATCATATTTGCTGCCAAGCCCACGCAACGGTCCGCATGAGCTGCAAGCGTATCTAATAAATCCTGCGCTACTGCAATATCCATAAAGGTTGCAGGCTGCGATTTTTGTGCCAAAAAGGCTTCGTCTTTAATTATTGGTTTTTCCATGGTGTACCTCCAGGAGTAGTATTCTTACGTAACTCAATTTGCCTCAGAACTTCAGCAACGCATTCGTCCAAATGTTTTTTGATGTCTGTTTCCCAAAACCGTAACACTATCCAGCCATTATCACGCAATGTTATCGTATTATCTAAATCGCGTTCAACATTGCGCTTAATTTTTTCATGCCAAAATTTTGCATTAGTATGAACATCGTACTTTTCAAATGTTTTCCCATGCCAAAAATCGCCATCACAAAAGATGGCGATTTTATATTTTGTGATTACGATATCCGGGTGGCAATTTAGGACTTTATAATTTTTTCGATAGTGAATCCCCTTATGCCATAACGCTTTTCGCAGGCATACCTCAATTTTAGTATTTTTACTGCGAATAGCTACCATATTCTTATGTCGTTGTTCCTTAGTAAGAACGTCCATAACCATAAACTCCTCAAAGACGAAGCATGGCAGCATATGGTGTTTTCCGTTGCTTCTCCTTAATCTCGTCAAGAAAATCTGCTACTGAATAAAGCCATTGGCGCTGATTCTCTGTATAAGTACAATGTATTTGCTGCGGCACAACAAGCTGCAGATGTTTATCCTGCATTTCATCAGTTTGATATGTACTGATTGCTGCTTCCAGGGTCAAAAGATGCTTTCTGTCTATTCTGTCAGCCTCAGCCAACACCTGTCGCCATCTGTCCTTACACGTACTCTTAGCACCCAGCATAGTTAAATTCTCTGCATTGAAATCCATATTACGGTAGCATTCAATATTAGGAAACAGAAAATCAGGCTTTGAGCGGTTTTCTGTTACAGGAGTATGCGAATACTCTATACCATTAGCATCTAAAAGTGCGCAAATATGATTTTCAAGCGAATAGCCTGCTCTGCTTTTTCTTCTGTTTTGTACGGATAGCGAAAAATTGATAAACATTTTCACATTAACTTCGCCATTTTCAACAAATCCCTGTTGCAAACGCTCTTTAACAATATTTTCTTCCATAAGGAAAAATAACTTTTCATCCATATCAAACCATTTCAATAAAGCTACATCTGGTTCGCTAATTGGATCAACATCTTTAACAAGTGACCTTGCAAACGAAGAAAATAAAGTTGTTTTAGGGAAGCTGTTACCAAATTCACCAATAAGCTCTGCTAACAGCCCTTTGCTATCATCTTCCTCATACGCAATACCTATCTGTTCAAGAATAGTTCTTGCGAGGAATTCTAATTGCCCACTGTCTGTATTCAACAATGAATTTTGAGTGAATTTGCCAGCTTTATTATCAGTAATATCAAAAAGCCAATATAACTGACTTGTTATAGTTGCATCTTTAGCAGCTACTATACATAAAATAGTATCATCCTGTTTAACACAAATGAAAAGCGAATCACCGGATTTTGCCATTTCCGATACTTTGGTAGAAGGATAGTACAGTCTATACTCTGACCTTGTCGGATGATTTCTACGAGCATCATACCACGTAAGAAAATTTTTCGCTGTAATATTTGTTTCGTCATCAATATAAAGAAAATCTGTCTCAAATTTTCTATCATCAAAGCCAAAGATTTCCTTCATTTTGGTGGTAGCATTGTATTCATGCTGGTTGCTTTTTTTAGGAATGGTTTCAACATCTGAAAGTTTTTTTACTATGATGCCTTTAAAATACTTTTTCAAATAACCATTTTCCAGTCCCATGCAACTATTCCTCCAATTGCTCAATCTTGGCAACAACCAGTTTGGCAACATTGGCCATCAACGGAACAACTACAGAATTTCCAAACTGCTTATATGCCTGGGTATCAGATACAGGAATAACAAAGCTGTCAGGAAATCCTTGCAATCTGGCGCATTCTCTTGGCGTCAGTTTTCGAGGATTTTTCCCTGGCTGCTCAATCAATACTTCCGAACCATCTTTATAGTAACGAGCACTTAACGTTCTCGAAACACCATCTAACGGCGCAATACCAAAACCAAAACCATTCCCCGCAGCCTTATGTTTTGCTGCATACTGCTGCAGATACGTCCACAGCTTATCCGATAACGTATATTTGATATCAACATCTTTCTCCAATATATCAGCAATTACTGGTTTAGGTTCTTTGGGAGTGATATCAAACTCAAAATCAAAATAATTGCCATATCTTCTTCTGTCAAAGCCAACAATTATTATACGTTCTCTATGCTGCGGAACAAAGCTTTGTCCATCAATGACTTTATAGAAAATTTCATAATCAAGTTCATTTAAAGACTCAACTATTACTTTGAAGGTTCTGCCTCTGTCATGACTGCAAAGATTCTTTACATTCTCCAGCATAAAAGCTTTTGGTCTTTTAGCTTCCAAAATACGACAGACATCAAAAAATAAAGTTCCCTGTGTTTTATCTGCAAAACCAGTAGCTCTGCCTAAGCTGTTTTTCTTAGATACACCTGCAATGGAAAACGGTTGGCACGGAAAACCTGCAACAAGAATATCATGATCAGGTATATCCGCAGCATTAACCTGCGTTATATCACCATCAGGCATATCACCAAAATTTGCCATATAAGTTTGCTGACTAAATTTATTCCATTCGTTAGAATAAACGCATTCTCCACCAGCCTCATCAAAAGCCAATCTCATCCCGCCAATTCCGGCGAATAAATCAATAAAAGTAAATTTCCTGTTTTTCTTTTGCTTTTTCTGACGACTCAGCATTACATATAAAGCTGTTGAAATGGCATCTTGAACAGTCATACCTGCTCCTTTTGCATATTCAGCAATTTCTTTATACTGATTGTCCTCTAATCTTAAATGTACTTGTTTCATTTCACTGCTCCCTCTGGGAATTTTCTTATACCTATTTCATCCCATTCTACCACAGTGAACAAATTTTCTCAAGCATCAAGTGAACTTTTTAGCTTTTTTAGAGGAAAATAATCTTGATTTTACGCTAATATTTCACGCTAAATATACCCATCATCCAATACAGCAACTACTTCAGCAAACTCGAAAAATAGCCTCTGCCCCTATCATGAATACTTCCGACAACTGCTCCCCTGTCTAACAAACAATTACGCATTTCGCAGCTTGTCTCCGGTAACAAGGCGCAAGCATGGCAGGCAGCATAATTCAGTGAATCAAAACCTTGTCCCTTGGAATCCATACATACGGGATCAGAAGAACACCATGATGCCTCCTGAAGCATTTTTTTAAAGATAGGTGTTATATTATCAGGTTCCGCATTTCTTACTAATCCACCAAGACTACCATCTGTATCTGAAGATGCCGTATATAACAAAATGCCAGCCATCTTACAGTTTGACTCCGGATATGTACTATAAATCCTTTCCTTTATAGAAGCGCCGGAATAGCCACATTCCATAGTCAATTGACGAATCAGTAAATGCGACAGCGTATGAAGCAAAACATATCTTGGAGAAAAATTATCACAAACTATAATACTTTCAGCTAATCGTTTCTTAAGATTGGCATAATATTTCTCCTGAGATTTTTCCCATGCTTCCAAGCGTTCTTCATTAAAGCTGATGAATATACCCTCACCTAAAAGTTCAACAGCAGGAAGCCAATCCAATTTTTCATCAGATAAGGGAGTACAATCATTTTGGCGATAGCCAATAAAGTCTCTTTGTTCATCTTCAGAAGCATTAGTCTCTGGTACTTCAGGCTTGATTCTTCGAAACCCCTTTAATGCTAAAATTTCCCTCAATCTTTTGACAGCAAAAATATTATCAATCAATCCACCAAAAAAGCTGTCAATATTTGTTTTTTTCAATTTAAAGTGCATATCATCAGGGTTTTCGTAATTGCCACGCATGAAAACTTTATACTCATCTTCCAGCAAATTCTGCTTAGTATATGTTGAATGAGCAGTTCGATTTTCATTCTGTATTATCTTGATAACATCATCGACAGAATAAAAATTATCAGCCAATTCTTTATTCATTAGAGCTTGTATTAGAAGTCTTAACATATTAATATCATTATTCTGATTTATTAATACATCTATCTGTTCCCTATGCTTTTCAATATCCTGATATATTCTCTTACTCCATGGCGGGATTGTAAGAGCACTGCTCGTAATAGGAAAATATAAATTAGAGGCACCTCTTTGAATACCACGCAGTAAGGCATCACAATCTTTCTGATCATTTTTTTCTTTTCTTTTGCCTACCCATGGACGCAATCCTCTACATTTATGCCCCTTCAACGCATCACGGTTTAAGGCACCTTCCATACTGCGCTTAGCACCACAAGTTTCACATTCTATAATTATGCTATCCAAACCACCACTTTCACTTGTAAACTTTATTTTTAAACGGTGATTTTTGTCATATGGCATTTTCGTAGGCTGATGAACCCACCAATTATAGGGAAAGTCCTCTAAATGTCCATTGATACAGGCAGCCACAAAACGAGAAGGAACAGTCTTACATTTACAATCTTCGCATATTATCCTGCCTCTTGACTTGCCAAAATCTTTATAGTGTGCCAATTTGCCACACTTAGGACAAAAGCACCAATCCGGAAAGCGGAATGCAGGCGTATCAGGAGTAGTGCCGCTTTCATTAAACCCTTCATTTGAATGCGCACATGGTTCCCTAAAGCAATTTACACCTAATAGTTTTTGTAAATTGGCCTCATGCAAAACTCTGCTATTACGTGAATTCCAATAATCTGTTGCTGCCATAATCACAGAGATATCAGGTAAATCAACTATTGCACCAGGACCATAGGTAGTGATAACTTGCGTGCGACGTAATTCTCCGACAACAGTTTTTTTATTGCTGCCTTTTGTACCTAATCTTGGCATACAATCAGTCCTCCCCTAATAAATATATACCTGTCTGAACATCAACATTTCTCATACTGTTCATGGTAGCAAATCTGTCACAATCCACATCAGATTTTAAAAGTGATGTACCTCGTTCCTCGCCATGTTTTTTATATACAAGCTCACCATCACATTTCTTATCCCATTCCCTGCGGATTTCCTGAAGTTCATCAAGGACACTATTCAGTTCTGCCGGATCAATCAGCTCAACATAGTCCCTAATTATTTTTTCAACCTGCTGAGCACCAGCTTCTTCAAATTTCGCAGCCTGTTTATTCTCAAGCTTTCCGGGCACCAAATATCTATACAATGCAACATACAGTGCATGTAAGGCTCTGTCTCTTGCTCTATCAGCAAAAGGTGTCAAACTGGTTGCTTCCACATATCTGTACATTGCAGAATGATATTTTATAAACTGCTCATAATGAGATCTGTCTCTGGAACGTGCCTGATTATATACAGTCACTACCAGGCCAGGGTTAGCACGTCCTACACGACTAGAAGATTGAATATATTCTGCATTCGTTTTAGGCTGTCCTACCATAACCATAGTTCCTAATCTGTCAATATCAATGCCAACAGAAATCATATTAGAAGCCAGAATAAAATCAAGTACATATCTGCCATCTGCATTACTGGAATAACCTGTTTTTAAAGTATCCTGGATAAGTTTGGTAATATCATTATTATCTAACCTGCTGGTCAGTTCTTTAATATTGGTATACCTCTTTATCATATCAGCAGGTAATGCATAAGACTTAAATTTATTCTTAGCCAAATACTCAAAACGGCTTTGAACGTCATCTATAATCTGAGTATTAGCACCACCAAGCTCACGCAAGCTATTAAAATACCCTGTAATTGTCCAAAAATTATCTATTACCTTATCTTCGAAGCCTTGTCTGGTAAGATATCTGGTAGCAAACAGTAAAGCAGCATTTACTCTGATAAGGGTGGTAGTAGCAGTCGTACCTGAACCCAATACACCAAGATATTTTCTTGCAGGACGCTTATCGGCAGTTGACTCTACAGCAAAGAAGGAATCTTTTACTGTCAACCCCTGTGGAGGAAATTGTATAAAATCCTTCCCATAGAGTGCTTTTATTTGTTTTGCAGCATTACGGATTGTGGCAGTAGACGCAATAACTTTAGCACCAATACCATCTTTTTCACATAGTTTGGTTATTATAGCTTCATAAATACCAGTAATTGTACCCAACGGCCCGGAAATCAAATGCAGTTCATCCTGGATAATTAAATCCGGCGGATTCTTATGATTAGAAATGCCAAAAAGAGCTGCAGGCTTATCATTCAAAGGAAGCTGCGCAAACTTATCTACAGTTGCAACAATAAACGTTGGCGGATTGCCATAAATAGATTCATCAATAATGTTCAATGGCAACAAATTATCATCATTATGAAAATCACATTCACTATTGGGACATTTGATATTCATTTGATTACTTGCCGTATCTATACAGTAATCTTTGTATGTCAGGTCCTGACCACACCACGGACATTTTTTGACCTGACAAGGGTCAGTATCATTTCCTGGTAACTGCCCAACTGCAAGATTGTTTAAAGCTCTTCTGGCGTCTGCAATTTTATTAGGAGTTAATTGCCCGCCGACCCATAAGCCTATAGTTATCCTGCTGCCATCAATATTATATTTTTTCCTAAGCTTTTCACAAGCACAGATTAAAGCACTGGCACGTTCAAATTGCTGTATGGTTAGTAAGCGAAGCGTATAACGCATAATGATAGTTGTACCATCATCATTATGATTACGAAGGCGTCTTAGGAAAATTACAAAAGCAGCAATACCGAGATATGCCTCTGTTTTACCACCGCCAGTCGGAAACCATAACAAATCAACCATCTTCCTTGAATCGTCACCAGGACATATAAAAGATGGTAATTCATGCAAAACGAAGGCTAACTGAAAAGGATACCATGTTATTTCTGAGCGTTGTACTCTTTTCCCGCTTTTTCTAAGAGTCTGCTCACGTTGCAGCAACATTGCTTCATTGGCAATCTTAAAAGCCTGCATAGCATGTTTATCAAGTTTAAGCATATCAACAGCTTTTGACATTTGCTTATATGCAGCATTACATTTTTGCAAGTTCTGTGCAGCTATTTCATGAAACTTAGGATTTAAAAGGCATATTTTCTTTTCCTGCTCATTTATCCATTGGATATATTTCAAGAGGAAATTATTTAATGACTGAATAACTGACTCGTCAGATTCTGATACCAGATACTCCATTGATAAAGCATTCTCATTCTTAAGCATACCCGGCATCATTTGCAGCAGCTCGTATTCCGGCATCCATGCTGAGCTGATTATTAAATCTCCCTCAGCATTTTCCTGCCATTTGACCGAACAGCCATGACCTTGAGCATAATACTTAATATCAGAATATAACATTTCCAGTTCCAAGCTATCTGTATCGTCTGCCAAACAAATCTGTTGGTTGATTGGATTAAATACCTGGCCCTTACCCGTTATATTGAGCTGTACCTGAAAGACACAGCCAGCAGCTATGGTATCTATATCAGCATCTGCACCGTTTTCATTAACTAGAGTAGCTGTAAGAATTATCTCATCAGAAATATTTGTATCATGGATATAAACCTTTAATGAGATTTTCCCCGGCAAGCTGAAGATGTAACTTTTCGCAGCAGTAAATATCAAGTTTTCACTAAAGGCTGTTTCTTTTCTTTGCCAAGATGTAGCAGCATGCTTTTTCTGTTTTTTTATACCGGTACTGGTATTATTTTCTGCCTGTACAGGTACATAAAAAGCATAACTGCCATAAATCGTAATTTCTCTGACTTCAGAATTTATTGCACAAGTTATTCCCATTGACGATGGGTTGCGCACATTGCTCAAAGATATAGATGTATCGTAACCGTCAAGCTCATTCTCCAATATTGCATTACGGTTGATATCTCCTTCTTCCTGAGTAATAGCATCTGATTCTATATCTGCCTGAGGATACAGCTTGCCCATCAGATAATAATTTAAAGGAGATTCGTCTAAAACCTCATCTTCAGCTACAGGACCAATAAGATCCTTCACCATAAATTCTTCGATAATATCCCTGGCTTTATAATATTGGGAATAATTTTGCACAATATCACCTCATTTAGTTGAAGCAAATCCGCCAAGGCGCAAGCCTTGCCATACATAATAATCTCCATACTTATGAGCCCCTTCAAGTTCCGGGCAATTAGCTGAAATATGGGTAGTTTTGCCTACAACATATATATCAGAAAAAGTACGTGTAAAATACTTGTTTTTAAATTTACCTTTATACATTCTGGTAATTGCAGTCCTTACTGCGGTTGCAAAATCAGCAGTTGTCTGCCCAATGACAACTGCATCATAATCCTTAAGCTCATATAAAGGATTTTCCTCCTCCGGACCGCCAAGCTTCTTCAGCTCCATCTGGTCACCTATATGTATGCTATTTTCAATATATTCCTGGCGTTTTTTATTTACTGCATACATAAACGGATTGATATCACCTGTCTGTATTTCGAAATTAGCAAGGTATATTTTTCCAAAAGAATATAATCCCTGTTCAAAGCAACGTCGGCTATCATCCTTGAAAATATAAATATACTTTTCTGGCATGCTGATTTTAGTAATTTCATCTTTTGCTCTTGTTATAGCAACATAGGCAATTTTATGTTCCAAGTGATTCTTTTCTTCTGCTCCATTAGTAAGAAGATCACTTAAAACAACAACATTATCATATTCAAGACCTTTAGATCTATGCACATTGCTTACGAAAATATTACAATCAGCATCTCCCGGTTCCTGAAAAAGTAACATGTCTTTAGCTTTATACAAAATCCCTTTCAAAAGATTTTCTACACTATAAGCTGTAAGCGTATTATCGTTCTGCGTGCTGATAACAGCATCCCAATACGCCTGAGCATTTTCTGCCTGCTTTGGATAAAGCTTGCTGAACGTTGCAATAAAGCTCTCTTGTGTAGCTATTGCATCAGTACTCAACTGCGTCAGAACCTGATAAATCCAAGAAGCAAGCGGTACATTAGTGTTGGGGCTACGCAACAAATGCTTAATATTTTTACCTAAAAGCTTTTGTGCAATCAATAATGCTTGTGCATTAGTACGCGTAAGAATACCAGTCTTTTTACCGGCATAATGTTTTTCAAAAGAATCACGATCCAAATTATCCATGTCCCAAAATGCAGAATCAATCTTCTGATTTACTGCTTCTGCTTCATTCGCTTCAATATCTGCATTCTGTTCCAATATAGCATGTCTATATGGGTTGGCAAAAGCAGTCAGACTATCATTTTGCCTATAATTATGCGTCAGTTCTACCTGACTTATATTACTATGATTCTCTAAAAGCTTTTTCCTGAAAACACTAGAGCTGATTACATTATTGTCGTCCTCTGACATATAATCGTAAATAGCCTGACAGCTATCACCTAATAAAGTAAAGCCACATGAATCCGGCAAATCGTTAAGCATTGCAAGTACCAGTTCTGCTCGTGGCCCAACCAAATCCTGCACCTCATCAACGATTACATGCTGCCACGAATCAGCCAGAATTTTATACTTGTCATTATCAAATATTGCTTTAGCCCGGAGTATACGCTGTTCATAATTCAGATTTTCAAAGTCATCATCATCTGGCAATAACTCTTTTAATTCATCATCCTCAGTATCTCTCAGATTTGCAAGAAGCCAGGTAGCAAAGGAATCAAAGGTACGTATATCAATGCTACGCCATCTAGCATTTATAGTTCTGTTTTTATCTGCGAGCTTTAATCTTTCAGTTATAACACGAACTGCAGCTCTCGAAAAGCACAAAACAACAATATTCTCAGGTTCTACTTCTTCATTATTCAAGAACTCTTTGATTCGTTCAATCAATGTCCAGGTTTTACCTGTACCAGGTCCTGCATTCACAAGAATTCTTTTACGATGATCTGCTGTAATAACTGCTTTCTGTTCGTCACTGCTATCACCAGTAATAAGGTGTTCCTGTCCTTTCGGAAGGTCAGGTTTAGTTTGAGGTTCCGGTTCTTTCTGATGTTCAGGAGAAGTTTGAGATTCCGCTCCTTTCGGAGGTTCTGGAGTAGTTGTGGGTTCCGTTCCTTTCAGAGGTTCTGGAGTAGTTGTGGATTCTGTTCCTTTCAGAGGTTCTGGAGTAGTTGTGGATTCCGTTCCTTTCAGAGGTTCTGTAGTAGTTGTGAATTCCGTTCCTTTCAGAGGTTCTGGAGTAGTTGTGGATTCCATTCCTTCCGGAGGTTCTGGAGTAGTTGTTGGTTCCGTTCCTTTCGGAGGTTCTGAAGTTGCAGAAATAGCAGGAACATCCTTGGATTCAGTTCTATCAATGGCTTCTCCGTGGATTTCTTTTGTCATACTACCCTGCTGTCTTAATTCTTGTCGCAAAGCAATTTCTTTCTCTATGCTTTCCTTAGTTTCATACCTTCTGCAACTCGTCAGCAAGTACTTGCAGTCAAGCTTAGTGCATCTGCATACAACTTTTACTCTACCATCAGGAAGCTTATACGGACCCCAAAGTACACCTTCCTCTCTGTTATATAAACAGTCAACGCTGTCAAGCAGCTTTCGTTGATATGATGTCAAGCGATAAGTAGAATTACGAGCTTGAATCTTTCTAAGGCTCTCTTTATCAGAAAGGCATTTTAAATAATCTATATCGTCTGTCTGTCTAAGCTTCCTGACTACATAAACGTTGCTTTTCAAAGTTATGTTTGTCACTGGTTTACTCATGATATCACTCTTCTCGTCAAATCTTATAATAATATTTTAAATTGCTATATTTCCACCAGTTTTCATATTTGATTGCTTTTTTAAATGTACTATATGCTGACACACGGAATATCAAATCATTATCTATCATAGCATTAAGAACAATCTGCTCAAGCAAAAAGCCACAAGCTTCAACTCTGAACAAATTATATCTTTCAGACATTTTATCTATATCCGCACTGCCACTAAAAATAAATCTTGCTTCTGCTGATTGATCAGTAACTGCAAAACGAACCTCATTTTTCCATTGAGCAATTGGCGTATCTTTAGGTAATATTTCAAAATAATTGCCATCAGCTAGAATAACACCTACTGACTGATTTGTATAATACCGTCCGCCTTTATCTGCAAGTATAGCAGCACCTTCCGCAACACACCATTCCGGCTCATCAGGGAAAAAGATTTTTTCTGCAAGCTCTTTACCATATTCTTTGACAAGAATCTCTTGCAAAGGTCTTAAATTACAGCTGCCGCCTACAAGCAAAATTTTATCAATATTAGTGAAGTTCAGCTTACTTTCTTCAATAGTTTCTTTAAGGCAGTTTAGTGCCTCTTTTATCTCCGGTTCAATCAACGCACTGAAAGTACCATATTTTATAAATTCCGAAACAGTTATATCATCAGAAATGTACCTTGGCACACGACATTGTGCCTCATTTTTACTTAAGAAAAGACATTTGGTTCTTTCAGCTCTGTCCAAAATGTGTATCCTGTCTATTTCCGGTATATCTTCAAATCTGATATCGGGAACAACATTCTTATGAATCATCTTAGCCAGCTTTTCATCTATATTGTCACCAGCAAGAGCAAGACTTTTGCTGGCAAGCTCTGCTACTTTACCATGGTCATTTCTCAAGACACAGACATCCAGGGTTCCTCCGCCCCAATCAAAGACAGCTACAGTTTCAGCGTTTTTCAGTTCCTTATAATTAGCAAAAAAAGCTGCTGTAGGCTCGCTGATAAAGGTTTTAATTTCTATTCCTGCTTTTCTGGCTGCTTGTCTGATTTTTTCACGCTTTTCAGGTGAAAATCCTACAGGAATAGCAACAATTGCACTGTCAATATCATAATTATATTGACTCATTGCCTCTCTTTTCAAAGCTAAAAATACTTCAGAAGCTATATCTTCCACGTATTTCTTCACGCCGCAAACTTCAATATACCAATTCTTATTATCCATTTTCATTTTTACTGAATGTATATAGCTGGCCTGCTCTCCCCACTCTATTCTTTTTGTCTTAGCAGCAGAACCTACAACTACTTCTCCAGTGCTTCTGTTGATGGCAACAGAAGACGTTAATGGTGCTCCGTCCAGATCACCGCAGCGTACTAATTTACCATTGTCATGTATGTAGAACGCTACACCACTTTTTGTTGTTCCGAAATCAATGCCAAATGAAATTTTTAAATTATTACTCATATTAGCCACCTATTTTAACATCATATTTTTTCAATATATCAAAAATCTCCTGAACAGTCTCCTGCAGTTGTGAAGCCTTGCTTTCACCATTCTTCATCTGTAATATCATTTCATAATCTTCATGGGAAAGCTTTAAGCTGTTACCTAATTTTACAATAAACTCACGATGTTTTTTATTTGCTTCAATTTCCTGTATATTATACAGTTCATTAAGCTTGCTATACTCTGTTTCCAGCTTATTATATTTTTCTGTTAACTCCACATTAGCTAATTTCTGCTGTGCCAGTTCAGCTTTCAAAACACTGAGATTACTATTCAGGGTATTGCAGATTTCTTCTTTACTGCTTAAAGCATTCTCCTGCTTCTGAATTTTTGACTTAAGTGCTTCTATCTCATTTTGATAACTGCTACATTCTGCTAAAACCTTAGTATTTTGTCCCTGTAATTCGCTCAAGGAATTATCTAAATTCTTTAAAAGTGAGTAAATTTCCTCAATTGATTTATTTTGAAGAAATGGTTTATCCTCATTGTTTTGTACAGTAACAGTTTTATCTGCAGGCTCATCTGGTTGCTTTTGCGCAACAGGTTCAGTAATACCCGTTGACGCCTCTTTATTTTCTTCAACCGGTATCCCAAGCCATCTCATGATTTTCTCAGCCTTAATATTATCGTTTTTATTCTGTGATTCCCTATAATAAGCTATTACAGGTTCCATTACCTCTTTAAATATTGTAATATCATTTGCATCCAATGATTCAGTATCGAGTGGAGATAATTCATTAGCACCAGTTAAAACTAAATCAAAGCAATTTGACTTAAAAACAGCAGCATTACCTTTGTTAAGCCTATTCTTATCTTCGCGACTAAATGCCATGACATTTATTGCTTTGATAATTTCAGGCATAAGAAGTTTTGCTACAGGTTTATTATAATCACAATACTTGCCCATAAATGCGACAAGAATCTTAAAACCTATTTGGGCATTTAGGGCATCAGCCTTGATATATTTAATTAAAGCCTGCATTTCATATTTGGCAGATTGCGATGAAGCAAAATATTTTTCAACAGCATCAACACTATTAAACATGTACCCATCAATAATAAACTTTACAGTTTCTGAACTAAACCCCTTTTCTTTTATCAGGGAATAAATATTTTCTTGAAATACACCTTGCATTTCTTTGTTAGGTTTTTTTAGTCCCTTATTCTTCTTAAAATCTATTAATATTGTCAGTTTTTCTTTACTCGTTTTATTAGATTTTTCACTTTCATGACTCGGAGTAAATTTATTGTTAGCATTATTCTTCTTATTGACGTTAGTATCATTACCTTTCGTAAATTTATTGACAGTGTGATTATTATTGTTACTACCGTTACTTGCATTATTTCTGTTGTTTTTGTTGTTTTTGTTGTTTTTAATCATCATTACAACCTCCGCTTCGTCTTTCTATTCCCTATTCTACCCCACTTATGCTCTTTAGGCAACCTTCTACCGCTCCGTCAGCACATCAAAGATCTCGCCGTCCGTTGTCACCGTCAGCGTGCCGTGATCGTGCGTCGTCAGCACCTTCGCGCCAAGATGCGTTAAGCTGCCCAACACGTTCTTGTTCGGATGTTTATAAATCGAAAAATCACCGCAGCTGATAAGCGCATATTTAGGCTTAACCTTGCTAATGAACGGCCAATAGGACGATGTCTTGCTGCCGTGATGGCCAACCTTCAGCACGTCCGCCTGCAGCGCAGTACCGTATTTTTGCTGCAGCGCATCCTCCACCGGCGCCTCCGCATCACCCGTCAGCAGCATCTTAAAGCTGCCGTAATGCAGCATCAGCACCAGGCTGGTGTTATTCATATTCTTCAGGTCCTTTTTGCTGAGGAAATCTCCCGGCGCCAGCACCTCGATATAATAATTTTTGTCAATCGTAATCTTGTCCCCGGCCTTCAGCGCCTGTCCGTTATACCTGCCGGCGCGCAAATCACTGTTCAGCGCCACGGACGCTTTGTAGCCGTTGTTCACATAACCACTGTCATAAATATTGCTGACGCCGTATTTGCCGCGCACATACATGATATTACCCATATGGTCACGATGATGGTGCGTCACGAAAACAGTCTTAATTCTATTGACTCCGGCCTTATCCAGCGCCTTAATCAGCGCCTGCTTGCCACCGCTGTCGCCAACCTTGTCCTTAACATCGTTGCCCACGTCAACCATAATGTTACGCTTGCCGTCCTGCAGCAAAATCGCATCCGCCTGCCCCACATCCAGCACGCTGATGCGCAGTCTGCCCTGCGCTGTGCCTGTGTCCTGCTTCTGCTGCATGCTCTGCGGCAGGTTATTTTTTACCGCCGCACGCACGCTTTCGGCGTTTGGCTGGTACAGGCCGCTGTACGCAGCCAGCGCCACGATGAAGGCTATGATAATCTGAAAAACAAACTTTAATTTACGCATGTGTATCTTACTTCCCTTTTCTTTTGCAAATCAGCAGCTTCGTTTGCTGATATATTTATTATATCACGCCAATAAAAAAGCGTACATACTCACACTCCGTATGTACGCTTCTTTCTTGATCTGTCAGCTTAAAGCAAGCAAATTTTTTATTTTTTCGGAGTAATTGCCAACACACGCGCCGGCAAGCCGGTCGCTCCTTCAATGCGCGGCCAAGCAGCAACAAGCAATGCTCCCGCAGGTGCCACGCGGTCCAGGTTCTGCAGCACTTCAATCTGCAGCTTGCCCTTGCCCAGCACATAGCGCTCGCACGCCAAATCTCCTGCCTTGGCAGCCTCTGCCGAAGCATCTGTATCCAGTGTTTCGTGACCGTTGGCTGCAGCGTTGCGCTCTTCATAAATATATTGCAGCGCCGGCAGAGACCAGCCGGGGAAGTTTTCGCTGCCGTCGGCAGCAATACCGCTCAGCTTATCCATATCCGGCCAGTTTTTATACCAGTCGGTGCGCAGTGCCACAAAGGCACCGTCGGGAATCGCTCCGTATTCTGCCTCATAAGCCTTGATGTCCTCCACCGTTACGGCATAATGCACATCCTCCGCTACCTTGGCGGTGATATCAATCACGCACAAGGGAAACAGCATCTGCTGCGCGCCGAACGCTTCGGATAAAGGCATATCCTTAACAAAGTGACCGGGAAAGTCAATATGTGTGCCGTATTGGCCGGGGAATTTAAAGGTCTGAATCAAACATTCCAGCATCGGGTTGCCCCAATCGAAAACTGTCTTGCTAACCTCTACCGAGCCTGCGGGAATACCGCTCCACACCGGGCTGTCATTGTTCATGGAGTGGGAAAGCTCCACCCATTCATAAGCATCTGATTGCATTTCTGCTAACATGTTCCATAATTTGTACATAAGAAAACCCCCTCAATAAAAAATATTGGTCCTCACTATTATCATAGTACATCGATAGGAATTTGTAAAGCAGATATTTTAACAACGGAATTTTTGTACCAATGCAAAAGACCCGCCACCGCTAAAAAGCGGCAGCGAGTCCTTTTATATGTAATAATTATATCTTAATTAATCTCTCAGCTTAGCCTTATATGCTTCGGCAACCTCAGCGATTACCTTCTTCATAGAAGCATCAACCTCAGCGTCGGTCAGGGTGCGGTCAGCAGCCTGATAGGTCAGGTTGAAGGCCATGGATTTGCAGCCTGCGGCAACCTGCTTGCCGGTGTAGATATCGAATACACGCACACCCTGCAGCAGCTCGCCTGCATGCGCACGGATAACCTGCTCCAGCTCGGCATTGGTTACTTCGGCCGGAACAACAACGGCAATATCGCGGCTCATGCTTGGGAACTTGGGCAGATGCTTGTATTGCGGTACAGCGGTTGCGCTTGCTACCAACGGCTCTACAGCCATTTCCAGCACGTAGGTAACCTGATCCAGCTCAAAGTTTTCCTGAACTACCGGGTGCACCTCGCCAAAGGAGCCGATAACCTCGCCATTGACAACGATATCACAGCTCTTGCCCGGATGCAGGTACGGCTGTTGGCTGCGAGTCATGGTGTAATCGCTCACCTGCATTGCTTCCAGCAGGCCTTCAACGATGCCCTTCATATCATAGAAGTCAACGCTGCCCTTATCATCGCACCAGTTGAGTGCTTTGCGGCTGCCGCTCAGTACTGCGGTCAGCAGCTGACGCTCTGCGGGATCCTCGGTCAGCGGCAGTGCCTTCGGCAGGAAGATACGGCCGATTTCAAACAGAGCAACACTGCTGTTGTGGTTGCGCAGGTTAAAGGAGGCAGTCTGCAGTGCGCTCGGAACCATAGTGGTACGCATTACGGAGAAGGCGTCGGTAATCGGGTTCAGCAGCTCGATGCAGTTACGGCGTGCATCATCTGCCGGCAGCAGCATTTTATCGTAAGCGTTAGCCTTGATGAAGCTGTAGGTCATCATTTCGCTCAGGCCTGCGCCTACCATGTAATCCTGTACATCATCCTTAACATCGTCCAGCACGGACTGGCTGCCTTGGGTGATGGTCAGCTCCGGCTGATGGCTTTCGATGAAATCATAGCCATGCATACGCGCAATTTCTTCGCTGATATCGGCATCGCAGTCGATATCACGGCGCCAGGTAGGAGCGGTAATCAGCAGCTCGCAGTCCTTTGCTTCTACACCGAAGCCCAATTTAGTAAGGATAGCAACCATTTCGTCCTCAGCGATGTTTACGCCGATGCGGCCGTTAATCTTTGCTGCGGTAGTGGTGATTACCGCCGGCTTCAGCTCCTCCGGATAAGCCTCTACGATACCGCTGAAGGTTTCGCAGGCACCCATTTGCTCCAGCAAGTGAGCAGCACGGTTCAGTGCGTCATGGTCGCGGATGGTATCTACGCCACGCTCAAAACGACCGCTGGCTTCACTGCGCAAGCCCAGCGCACGGGAGGTGCGGCGAATGGAAGGACCGTGGAAGGAAGCAGCCTCCAGAATAACGTTCTTGGTTTCGTCGGTAACCTCGGTCAAAAGACCGCCCATAACACCGCCAAGACCGGCAGCCTTTTCGGCATCACCGATGGTAATCATAGCGGAGGTCAGCTCACGCTCCTTGCCGTCGAGGGTAACAAGCTTTTCGCCCTCTTCTGCACGGCGCACAATCAGAGTGTGGCCTGCAACCTTGTCGGCATCATAAGCATGCATCGGCTGGCCCAGCTCCAGCATTACATAGTTGGTAACGTCAACTACGTTGCTGATGGGGCGCACGCCGCAGGCACGCAGACGGCGCTGCATCCATTCGGGAGAAGGCATAATTTTGATATCCTTCAGCACGCGGGTAGCAAAGCGGGAGCAAAGCTCCGGTGCGTCAATTTTTACGTTTACATAATCGCTGGCCTTGCCTGCAGCAGCTTCCTTAACGTCCATAGCGGGCATTTTCAGCGGGCAGCCGGTAATAGCGCTGATTTCGCGCGCCAGACCGATAATGCTGAAGCAGTCGGCACGGTTGCTGGTCAGGTCGATATCGATAACGGTATCATCCAGGCCTAAAACGGTTTTGATGTCTACGCCAATCGGAGTGTTTTCCGGCAGAATGAAGATGCCGTTTCTTTGCTCCGGCAGCAGCAGCTTGGATTCAATGCCCAGCTCATCGGCACTGCACAGCATACCGAAGGAATCAAGGCCGCGCATTTTAGCTTTTTTCAGCTTCAGGCCTTGCGGGTTGCGCTCGCTCGGAGGCAGTACGCTGCCAACTACGGCAACAGGCACAATGTCATATTGATGTACGTTTTGCGCGCCGGTAAGAATCTGCACCGGCTCGCCGCCTTGGCCGTAATCCAGCATGCAAACCCACAGGTGGTCGCTGTCGGGATGACGGTGAATTTCCATAACCTTACCGGTGATAACACCCTCCAGGCCCTTGCCCAGTTGGGTTACGGTGTCAACCTCCAGGCCGACACGGGTAATTTTATCGCACAGCTCCGCAACGGAGATGTTAATATCTACATATTGTTTTAACCATTCTAAAGATGCAAGCATGATTGATCCTCCTTATTTGAACTGACTGATGAAGCGTTGGTCGTTTTCGAAGAACAGGCGCAAATCGTCAATGCCGTATTTCAGCATAGCGATACGTTCAACGCCCAGACCAAAGGCAAAACCGGTCATTTTCTCGGGATCATAACCGCTCATGCGCAGTACGTTGGGATGTACAACACCGGCGCCAAGGATTTCCAGCCAGCCGCTGTCCTTGCAGACATGGCAGCCGCCGCCCTTAGCATGGCAAATCGGGCAGGATACGTCCACTTCTACAGAAGGCTCGGTGAACGGGAAGTAGGAAGGACGCAGGCGAACCTTAACATCCTCGCCGAACATTTGCTTACAGAACAGCTCCAAAGTGCCTTTCAAATCTGCCAGGCTGATGTTTTTATCTACAACAAGGCCTTCTACCTGATGGAACATCGGGGAGTGGGTTGCGTCGTAATCGCAGCGGTAAACGGTACCGGGGCAAATCATGCGAATCGGAGTGTTAGGCTCCTTGCTTTCCAAAGTACGCGCCTGCACGCCGGAGGTTTGGGTGCGCAGCAGATAATTTTCGGTAATATAGAAGGAATCCTGCATATCCAGTGCCGGATGATCAGGCGGCAGATTCAATGCGGTGAAGTTGTGGTATACATCCTCAATTTCCGGACCGTCACAAACATCAAAGCCCATACGCATGAAGATTTTCTTAATCTCACGCATGGTTAATGTTACGGGATGCAGATGACCGGTTTTCGGCTTGCGGCCCGGCAGAGTAATATCAACCTGCTCGTTAGCGAGCTTGTCAGCCAGCGCCTTTTTCTCCAGCATGGCAGTTGCTTCGTTGATTTTGCCTTCCAGCTCAGCCTTGATTTCGTTAACAATCTGGCCGATTTTCGGACGCTCTTCGGCAGGCAGCTTGCCCATGCCGCGCAGGATTTCGGTCATCGGGCCTTTTTTGCCCAGATATTTGACGCGCAGGTCCTTGAGCGCATCAAGAGAAGTTACGGCAGCAAGCTCTTCTAAAGCCTGTGCTTTTAATGCTTCCAATTTTTCTTTCATTGATTTCATCCTTTCTTCCTTTGACAGCTTAGAAAGTACCGGATATGCGGAATAACCGCAGCAGATGATGCTTTATCAACTGTCTTTAAAAATAAGAAAACGCCCCTGCAAAACTGATAAAAGTTTACAGGGGCGAAAAACTTTCGCGGTACCACCCAAATTTGTTCCTTCATTTGCAAGCTTTAACGCAGCCTTACGCCCACCCTACGCAGCCATGCGGCCTTCAGGCAGGACACTCCCAAGGGAACTTCGGCATAATTTTGTGTGCGAAGCTTACAGCCGGCGACTTCGCTCTCTTAAACACAGCCTTAAGCCTACTTGCTTGTTCATCGTGTTATCAGGGGTCGATTCAATTTGATGTTTATTATAGCACTTTTTGAGCAAAAGATAAAGAGGGGAAAAATGATTTATTATTTTCTCCTTTCATCCAGCCTATTTGCTTTTCGTCCAAAATTGGTATATAATTGGACGAAAGTAACAAATATTGGACAAAACCGCCCCTTGAAATCAGCTTTTCATATGGCGGTTAATTTTACTCTATTTTTAATACCCTCATTTAACTCTAAAATAGCAAGTGCTTTTCCCCTTGCCTTCTTTTTGCAATTCACCGGAAAGCACCAGCTTACGCAGAGCAGCTTCAATAGAGCTGTCGCTAAGCGTAGAACAAAGTTCACGAATATCCTGCTTATTAAAGCGTCCAATTTTATTTTCACTTGCTCTACGTACCATTTCCAGCGCAGAAAGCTTAGGCTCAATGATAGTCATACGTTCTTCAAAGTCTTTATAAGCAGCAAGAATGGTCCCCAAAATATATTTTACAAATGGTATAGCATCTTCCTTACCCTCATGCCAGCCTATTTGCGAATCAGCCAACGCTTCATAATATAAATCCTTATTCTGCGCAACTTTAGCTTCCAAAGAAATATATTTTCCAACATAAAAACCACTTCTATACAAAAGTAAGGTTGTCAGCAAGCGGCTCATTCTTCCATTGCCATCATTAAAGGGATGAATGCATAAAAAATCATGAATAAAAATAGGTATAGCGATAAGCGGTTCTAGCTCCGAATTGCCTATAACCATATTATATTCTTCACAGATACGCTCAAGCGCTTCCGGTGTTTCGTAAGGAGCAAGCGGTGTAAATAAAATCTTAGTACTACCATCCGGGTAAGTAGCACTGATATAATTTTGCACGCTTTTTGTTCTTCCTGCAAGCGGGTTATTCATATGTCCATACAAAATTTTATGAAGCTGTAAAATATAGTTTTTGGAGATGGGGATAACATCGAAATTCTCATGTATTATATTTAATACATCACGATAGCCGGCAATTTCCTGCTCATCACGATTTCTCGGTGTTGTTTTCTCGTTTACAAGCTCACGTATTCTAGTGCTAGTCGTAACAATGCCCTCAATCGCATTAGACGCTTCCGTACTTTGAATTTTTGCTATTTCTACCAGCTTATTTAGCTCTTCCGGCCGTTGCTTTACAAAAAGCTCCTGTTTACCTGCCTCTTTATAAATTGCAGCTATCAAGCTCAAAATTTCTGAATCCCATTTTTGTTCTCTAATTATTGAGTAGTTAAAGCTTCTCATTCCCTTACTCCTCCTTCCATTTCCTTAAATTATACCATAAAATAAGGGAATCACCAATAGGATAAGGGAAAATCGCCCCCTGAAATCAGCTTTTCAGAGGGCGATTAATTTTTTCAATATAAATTATTTTACGCAGGAGCAGGCCACAAAATGCTGCGGCTCAACCTCGCGCAGTACAGGATTGCCTTTATCACAAACGCCGGCAACAGGGCAGTCGCAGCGCTTCATGAAACGGCAGGCATCCGGCAGGTTGATAGGAGCGGTAATTTCGCCCTTGATAACCTGACGCTTAGGCTTATCCTTGCCCACGATAGGCAGAGGAATTGCCGAAAGCAGTGCCTTAGTATAAGGATGCAGCGGATTTTTGAACAGCAGATTAGCGGGTGCTTTTTCTACCATGGTGCCCATATACATAACCGCAATATCATCCGAGAAATATTTTACAACGGACAAGTCATGGGTGATGAAGATATAGGTAAGTCCCAAATCCTTTTGCAGCTGCTTGAGCAGGTTCAGAATCTGCGCCTGAATGGAAACGTCCAGCGCGGAAACAGGCTCGTCGCAAACAATGATTTTAGGATTCATAGCCAAAGCACGGGCAATGCCGATACGCTGACGGCGGCCGCCGTCCAGCTCATGCGGATATACATTGGCATAGCGCTCTGCCAGACCAACGGTACGCATCAGCTCCAGAGTGCGTTCTTCAATCGCTTCCCTGCCTTTAATCAGCTTATGCTCGATAATAGGCTCGCTGATAAGCTGCATAACGGTTTCACGCGGATCCAGAGAGGAAAACGGATCCTGGAATACCATCTGCATCTTCTGGCGCAGCGGGCGCATTTCCTTACGGCTCAGCTTGGTGATATCGTTGCCCTGAAAGATGATTTTGCCGCTGGTGGGCTCAATCAGCTTCAGAATGCAGCGTCCGGTGGTGGATTTACCGCAGCCGGATTCACCTACGATACCCAGAGTTTTGCCTTCCTCCAGAGTAAAGCTTACACCATCGACAGCGTGCAGCTGACCTGCAGCGGTATTAAAATATTTGGACAGATTGTCAATAACTAACAGCGGAGCATTACTCATTTTTGGTTCCTCCTTAAAGCAAATCCGGGTCTGGAATAAGCGTGGCAGGCTACAAAATGAGTTTTGCTGCCATCTACGGAATGCAGCTCAGGCACAGAGGCAGAGCATGCTTCGGTAGCATAGGGACAACGCGGAGCAAAGGTGCATCCGGGCGGCAAATCCGCCGGGTCGGGCATCAGGCCTTTGATAGGCTCCAGCATTTCGCCCTGCTCCTTCAGGTTAGGCAAGCTGTTGAACAGGCCCTCGGTGTAGGGATGGCGCATGTTGTTGAATACATCGTCAACAGTGCCCTTCTCCACAATACGGCCGGCATACATAACTGCCATATCGTCGCAAACCTCGGCAACGATACCCAGGCTGTGCGTAATCATCAGCATGGACATATCGCGGTTGTTGATGAGGTCCTTCATCAGCTCCAGCACCTGCGCCTGAATGGTTACATCCAGTGCGGTGGTCGGTTCATCGGCAATCAGCAGCTTGGGACTGCAGGCCAGCGCTATAGCAATAACTACACGCTGCTTCATACCGCCGGAGAACTGATGCGGATAGTCGTTGGCTCTTGCCTCGGCAATACCAACAAGCTTCAGCATATCCTTAGCCTTTTCCAGAGATTGCTCCGGAGTAAGGTTCTGGTGCAGCTCCAGACTTTCGGCAATCTGCTCGCCTACGGTCATAACAGGGTTCAGCGCAGTCATCGGGTCCTGGAAAATCATTGCCACGTCGTTACCGCGCATTTCCTCCAGCTCACGCTCGCTCATTTCGAGTACGTTTTTGCCTTCGAGCTTAATCGTACCGCTTTTAATAACTCCCGGAGGATCCGGAACAAGGTTCATGATAGACAGTGCGGTAGTAGTTTTGCCCGCACCGGTTTCGCCTACCAGGCCCAGAGTACGTTTTTTGCCGATAGCGATGTCAATGCCGTTGACAGCATGTACATCGCTGTCTTCTGTTTCGTAATGGACCACAAGGTCCTTAATATCTAATAATAAATCCATAATGCAGCCCCCTTATTTCTTCAGCTTAGGATCCAGCGCATCGCGCAGGCCATCGCCCAACAGGTTCAAGGCTAATACGGTAAACATAATAGCTAAACCGGGAATAACACAAATGTAGCTGGCATCACGAATATGACCTCTGCCGCCGGAAAGCAGCGCACCCCATTCGGGAGCAGGCGCCGGTACGCCGATACCCAAAAAGCTCAGGGAGGAAGCGGAAATAATAGTAGTACCGATCAGCAGAGTAGTCTGTACGATAATCGGAGACAGGCAGTTCGGCAGGATATGTCTGAGAATAATCTTCCAGGTGGGCAGGCCCATCGCATAAGAGGATTCAACATATTCCAAATCGCGCACTGTCATAACGGAAGCACGCACGATACGCGCATAGTTGGTTGCGCAGGAAATTGCCAGAGCAATAATCAGGTTGATGGTGCTGGTGCCCAGCAGAGATACGATTACTACTGCCTTCAGAATGTTAGGAATGGAGTAGAAAATATCAATACCGCGCATGATGATATCATCGGCCTTGCCGCCGTAGAAGCCGGCAATAGAGCCTAAAATAGTACCTACAATCAGACCGAAGCCTACGGAACCGATACCGATAGCCATGGAATAGCGTGCGCCGTACATAACACGTGCAAACAGGTCACGGCCGTATTCGTCGGTGCCGAACCAGTGCTCCCCGCTGGGAGGCTGCAGCTTAATAGCCAGGTTCTGACCGATAACGTCGGTTTCATAGTTGAATACCAAGGGACTTACCAGAGCGATGACGCACAGCAGTGCCAGAAAGGCCATGCCGATTACAGCGCCCTTATTTTTCAGCAGACGATGCCAGGTTTCCTGGAACATGGTGCGTCTTTTAGTTCTTTTCTTTGCAGCCATCTTCCTCACCCCTTCTTACTGTACTGTGCCTTGATACGCGGATCAAAGAATGCGTATACCAGATCGACAACCAGGTTAATCAGGCACATCAAAATAGAACACAGAATAATAGAACCTGTTACCATCGGAATATCACGTCTGGTAATAGATTCGTATACCAGACGGCCGATACCGGGCCAGCTGAATACGGTTTCAGCCAGTACGGAGCCGGTGATAACCAAAGACATTTGCAGACCGATAGCAGTGATAATAGGAATCAGTGCGTTTTTCAGACCATGCTTGTAGATTACACGATGCTCGCTGCAGCCTTTAGCACGCGCGGTTGTCATATAATCCTGACGCATAACGTCCAGCATGGAGGAACGGGTAATACGGGTAATCAAAGCTGCCAGACCGAAGCCTACGGTTACAGCAGGCAGAACCAGGCTCTTCCAGCCGAAGTTGCCGCCGGTCGGGAATAATCTCAGATGCAGAGCAAAGATAATAATCAGCATCAGTCCCAGCCAGAAGTTAGGCATGGAGGTACCGAACAAAGCGAAAATCATGCCTGCGGTATCCTTCCAGGTGTTCTGGTGGATAGCGGTGTAGATGCCCAGAGGAATAGATACCAGAGTAGCGATAATAACAGCAGCGCCACCCAGATACAGGGTGTTCGGCAGATATTGGAAGAAGGTATGGAATACGTCCTTGTTGGTTACATAGGATTTGCCCATATCACCTACAAGCATACCTCTCATATAGTTAAAATATTGCAGCAGGAAAGGCTGGTCCAGACCAAGATCATGGCGGATCTGATCAATCATTTCCTTCGAAGCGCCGTCGCCGGCAATCATCATTGCGGGGTCGCCCTCAGTAAGACTCATTGCCCAGTAAATCAGAAAAGAGGTTACTAAAATTACCGGAATCAAACTGAGGAGTCTGTTGACAACATATTTAAGCATTCAACAAAGCTCCTTTCCGTAGAACTCAAATAAAAGGTGCTATGATAAAACAAGAGAGGACTACGCCTCCCTTGTTTTACGCCTTTGTAAATTTTTCAGCAAAATTATTTAGCGATATAAGCATGACGCCAATCGTGGTTGCCGCCGCCGTAGAAATATTGACCTTTCAGGTCTTTATTGTAGGCAACTACCAGGTTAGCAATGTACAGAGGAACCTGCGGGCATTCGTCAACCAGGTATTTTTGCAGCTCAACGCCGGCTTCCATACGTTTGTTCTGATCCTTCAGGGTTGCAACATCATCAATCAGCTTGTCAGCCTTCGGATCGGAGAAGTGATGATAGTTGGAGCCGGAACCGGTGTAGAACAGGTCGCGATATACAAAGTCAACCTTGGAGTCTTCGTTCCAACGCCACAGGAACAGGCTTTGTTTGCCGTCCTTGCAGGCAGCCTTCAGAGCAGCTTGCTCCATCGGAACCAGATCTACGGTAATACCGATTTGTGCCAGGTTAGCTTGGATAACAGTTGCAATCTGCTCATAGGGAGCGCCGGTTGCATAGGTCAGAGTGGTTTTGATAGGACCGGTTACGCCGGATTCCTTCATCAGCTGTTTAGCACGCTCCAGATTGTAGTCATAGCCGGGCATTTCATCATAGAAGCCCCACAGACCACGGTTCAGAATGGTTTTTTGCAGAGTGCCTTTGCCATTCAGAGCAGCGTCCAGAACGGATTTCTTGTCGATTGCGCAAGCTACAGCCTGACGCAGTTTTTGGTTATCCCACGGTTTCTTTTCAACATTGAATGCGAAGTAGAACAGACGGGTACCGGGTTGTTCGTAAACAGTGATATTCTTGTCATCCTTCAAGAATTTCAGATCGCTGATAGGCGGATTTACGCATACATCGATTTCGCCGGCCTGCAGAGCCATTACGCGAGCAGAAGCTTCGATCATCGGACGGAATTCGATGATATCGGATACGCCGGGAGCAAAGTTTTCGGTTGCAGGCAGGTTGTTGCCCCAATAATCCTTAACCTTGGTCAGACGGCAGTATTCGCCTTGAACCCATTTGTCATATTTGTAAGGGCCGGTGCCGATAAGCCACGGCTCTTTTACGCCGTCATCATAAGCCTTTTTGGATTGGATGGACAGAGGAACGGAGGACAGAGATTGAATGAACTCGTTGTTATAGGAGCTGATTTCGATTTCAATCTGATATTTGTCTTTAACGGTAGATTTTACATAGCCTGCCAGAGCGGATTTGATAACGTTTTTCATTGCCATATCCAAGGTGAATTTAACGTCATCTGCAGTCATCGGAGTCTTTTTACCGTCGTTGAAGTATACATCCTTACGCAGGTTCATGATGATATGGGTATCATCTACGAACTTCCAGTCGGTAGCCAGACCGGGGCCGAAACGCTCCTTGCCTTGAGAGCCGTTATTGAAGAATACCAGAGTCTGGTGAGTGTTCTTCAGAATAACGTTGTTGGCAGCGTCCTGTTGTTTTTGCAGGTTAAGGTTGTTGATATCGGCATCGGTACCGATAACCAGCTTCTCCTTGTGTGGAGTACTGCCGTTGTCAGCTTTTTTGTCATCGCCGCCACAGCCTGCAACAGCCATAGCAAGAATCATCAAAGCTGCCATGATGAGCACTAATAATTTTTTCATAATGCACCTTCCTTTCAAAATTGCATTTAATGACTACATCCATTGTACACTATGAGCGAACTTTACGCAAGACACAATTTTGTCAATAGTTCTACACTTTTAGTTCATCGTTTAAATTTATCTGCCCTAAAATGCTTTTACAATAATAAATGCGCAGCCAAACTGCGACTGCGCATTATAAAACACTGTTCTTATATAAAGGACTGCTCTTACATCATCTTCAAAAACTTGTCATACATAGCCAAAAAGCCCTGCATAAAGCTCTTGGCCTTCGCCAAGTCCGCTGCATCAGGATGGCTGGCTGCAGCAGCCCAACGGGCTTCGCTCTCGGGACTGGGGCTGTGCGGGCTGCCTGCCGGCATCTTGCGCATCATGGCAATCAGCGCCGGGTCAATCGCACCGCGGATAGATAAAGTACCCAGTACCTTGCAGTCCTTGTTCATTAATACGCCTGCATTTACTAGGGAGCTTACAGCGTGGTCGCTCGCCGGGTCTGCACCCAAGGTTTGGAACAGCACTACCTTTTTGCCGTGCAAATTCTCCAAATATTTTTTCATCTTCGCATTCGGTGCGCCCTTGTCAACCCAGTATCCTGCCACAACAACAGCGAAGTCATCCGCAGCCGGAGCAGCGTCAACCTGCGCCAGCACGCAGCGTTCGCCTGCAGCTTCGGCCAAAGCCTTGGCAACCTTTTCCGTATTACCGGTTTTGCTGTCATAAACGATTAAAATGTCCTGCATAGTAGTACACTCCTTTTATTTCATATTCTTCATAATGCCCATCATCTTCTGGCCTGCCTGCTCCATCAGTCCCGGTTTGCCGTAAAGTGCGCACTCCGCAGCTGTCAGCAGCACTCTGTCCATCTGACGATAGTAATATTTTCCCTTCGCCGTAAAGTAATACTTGCCATCCACTGCGTAAAGCAGGTCCAAAAGCTCCCACTGCTCCAAAAGCGGCGCAAGCAGGCTTTCCCAATCCGCATCGCTATACTGCTTCAGCAAAGCAAAATCAAGCTTGCCCGCATCACACTGTCCGGAAAGCTTTTCCAGCAGCAGATAATTTTCGTTATGCTTGCCCATGCCCATAACGGCGTACTGCCCGGACGTAGCCTTTTTTACATAGTCGCTTCGTTCCATAGTCTTCATATAGTTATACATTCCCATGTGACCGCCGCAGGCCGCACCGCAGGTAATGATATTCGCACCGCTCTTCACTAGCGTATTGTAACCGCTGCGTTCATCCTCGCGCATTGCCCAATGGCAGCAGCTCAGCACCTTGGCCCCCTGCTCTGCAAGCAACGCATCGGCAGCAACGAACATTTCCGCCAGCATTCTGTCGTTATATTCGTATTTGATCTTGCCCTTGGCAATCGCCTGACCTAAGGGAGATTTAGGCATAATCTGCAGCTTGTACAAATCCATACCGCTCACGCCGCAGGCCAGCGCCGTTCCGATATCGTTCAGCAGCATGGCCTGCGTCTGGCCGTTCAGGCCGTAAATCAGGTCGATAATAACCTTGACGCCTTTAGCTGCCGCCTCTTCGAGCTTGCCCGTTACCTCTTCCTTGGCATTAAGCCTGCCTAAGGAGCGGCGCAAATGCGTATCAAAGGCCTGAACGCCGAAGCTGAAGCGGTTCACGCCGCCGTCAATGCAGGCAGCGAGCTTATCCGCCGATAAATCATAGATACTGCTTTCAAAGGTTACCTCACAATCATCCGCCAGCTTTGCTACACTGTGAATTTTATTCAGCAGCGCACTGATTTGCGCCGGATTGAGCACCGACGGTGTGCCACCGCCAAAGAAAACAGCTTCCGGTCTTTGCTTGGCAAAAACACCCTGCTGCTGCAGGAAATCCAGCTCTGCCAAAAGCGCCTGCACATATTCTTCCACCTGCTCCGCCTCAAAGGGATTGCGGTAAAAGCTGCAGTAGGAGCAGCGCAGATTGCAGAACGGAATATGCAGATACAGCGCCGTAGGCTGCGCAGGCTGCAAAGCAAACTCCTGCAGCATAGTCCCGGCCATCATCCCCGGCAACGGTTTGGTCTTGCGCGGAACATAGATCAGGTCCTTGAAGCTTGCTTCAACAGCAGTTGCCCCCGATTGGCCGGCAAGAGCCTTATAATCATCGCGCTCATAAAACGCCTGAATATTTTTTGCGTAATCAATCATCAGCCTACTCCTTTACTGCATCAGGATACATTTTTGCTGCCATGTAGCGCACTGCCTTAGGATATTCTAACCCCGGATTGAGCAGGAACAAATCGTCCGGCAGGAAAAATACCTGCTTATTTTTTACTGCGTCGATAGATTGCCATGCTTCATTATTCATAATCTCCAGCTTGGGATTGCCCTCAGCATCACGCGGCGCACCCATAGAGGTGATAAAAATTACCTGCGGATTTTTCTCCAGCAAATCCTCTAAGCTGTAGGGAGCCTTGTCAGGCTGAGTTCCCATCGGTCCGCTGACAGGCTTGGTTTCTCCCTGTACTACGTTGCGCAGTTTAAGCATTTTGGCACAGCAGCCGGCAATGCTCGTTTCCTTTTCCATAGTAATGCCCATGCTGGTGGTGTGCAGAATCGCTACGCTGCGCTCGCTTTTAGGCAGCTTGCTTACTGTAGCATTGATATCCTTATCGAGATTTGCCACAACCTTCTGTGCCTTGTCATCCTTACGCATTATTTTGCCAATGGTGAGCATGCTGTGCTTAACATCCTCATAGGATTTCAGATTCAGAACAACAACTGGAATATTGTTGGATTCCAATGTATGCAGATAACGCTCGTGCATGCCCTTGTAAGCAATTACCAGATCAGGCTTCAGCTCCACGATTTTTTCTACATTGATATTAAAGATAAAGCCTACCTCGGCAGCATCCTTGGCAAAAGCGGGCACCTTGCCTACCTGTGTTTTGGCACGGCCAACAACCTTGCCATCTACTGCCTCCACCAGCTCTAAAAAAGACGGTGACAGAACAACAATTCTTTCGGGCACCTTTTTCAAGGTAACAATACGCTGGTTATCATCGGTGATTTTTATTGCGGAGCCTGAACCGGAGCTGCCGGTTAGCGGTGAGCAACCGCTTATACATAAGCATACCATAAGAACTGTAAAAATGAAACTGAAAATTTTTCTCATAATACTTCCTCGTTAGGCAAACAAAGCAGGCCATCGGGCCTGCTTTATTTGTTCTTTTACTTTACCGCTATGTTTAGAATTTATATTCCATACCAACTCTGTACAAGCGACCGAGATTGCCGTCAGAATACGGGCCAAAGTTCTGGTGATTGCTGATGTTGTCAATGCCCAGATAAATCTTGGTATCCTTGTTGAGATGTCTGGAAGCCATGATATTGGCAATGGTGAAGTCCTTGGTTTCGTAAACAAAGTTGCCCATGGTGCTCTTATCGCCATTATTGAAGTAGTAGCCGATGTTAGATACAAGGTCAAAGCTCAGGTCCCAAGCATAAATATTTTCCGGCTGATAGGAAACACCGAAGGTTACCTGATGCTTAGCTCTGTCTTTCAGACGGGTTCCATTAGTTTTGTCTTTAGCATCCAGGAAGGTGTAGCCGGCATTCAAATAAATATTCTTGCCCAGTCTGTGAGAACCGTACAGCTCTACGCCCTGCAGAGTTGCTTCGGGAATATTCTTGTACGCCATAACTTGGTCGCCTTTAACGCCGGGATACAAATCTGGATCATCATCTGTCAACTTACCGGTCCAATAGGTGCTAATCAAATCCTTAACTTCACTTCTAAATACCCCCAGATGAACGGTAGATCTGTCGCCCCAATCCTTCTCAACGGATAATTCATAGCTTAAGGATTTCTCCGGTTTCAGATCAGGGTTACCAACATAGAATTGGCCTTTACCACCCGGATTTGCAGCATACATTTCCCAGAAAATGTACAAATCGTTTACAGTCGGAGTTTTATAGCCCTGACCAATTGCAGCCTTAATACGTACATCATCGGCAGCATTATAGGTTGCAGCCAGGTTGCTGGTCAGCTTGTTGCTGAACTGATCACTGTGGTCGAAACGTACGGAAGGAATAATCAGCCATTTATCATCAGGTCTGAATTCATCCTGAACGTATGCTGCCAGATAGTTGATAGCTGCCTTGTCATAAGCATCATGAGCATTACCGTCTGCCAAAGATGTATTCGGTTTCTTTAAGCGGGTGCCTTCGCTCTGATCCTTACGATATTCAAAACCGGCAGTCAGCTTGTTCTTATCGCTCAGATTGAAGGTGTCCTTGCCTTCAATAACGCTCAGAGTACGTTTAACAGTATCAATCTTCGGATCCTGCAGAGTCCACTTACCGGGCTTGCCCCTCATGGTCATACGGGTATTATTCTGGTTCTTATAGTTCTTATCGAATACTGATTTATAAGCTCGGAACATCCAGTCCTGCTTATCATCGGAGCCCTTATAAGTAATAGCATAGTCAGTACGCTTATTATCGTTATAAATCGTCTGAACCTTATCCTGCCATACCTTACCGGGCACCATAACAGTTGTGCTGGTCGTAGATTTTTGATTATCTTCCTTTATTTTACTGAAATCTACGCTTAATTCATTGCCATTATCGAACTTATAGCCTACATTCAAAGAAAGCGGCTGTTGCTTGCCATAGAAATTCATGGAATCTCCGCTGCCTTTGGGATCCAAATACGGTCTGTTTTTATTCAGGCCGGCGTTGATTTTATAGGAATAGTTGCCTTCAGCGCCTTGCAGATACAGGTTGCCTTTATAGCCTGCGCCCTTGCCGTCCTCATACCAGCCATATTCATAATTTACATCAGCAGTTGTTTTGTCCGGAGTTTTGGTAATAACGTTAATTACACCGCCCATTGCATCACTGCCATACAGTGCGCCGGCAGGTCCGCGGATAATTTCTACTCTTTCAACGTCTTCCATGCGGATACGGTCTACATCCCAGGCATTGGCAGAGTTGTAAGCAGCCTCGCCGCCTAAACGCTTGCCGTCAACCATAATCAATACGTGACGGGATTCACTGCCGCGGATGCTGACATTACTGCGTCCCTGGAAATCATTAAATACATTAACGCCCAAAGCGCCCTTTAAAGCATCATGCAAGGTTTTAGCCTGTGTCTGCTCCAGCTTTTTGCTGTCAACAATCTCTACGGTCGAAGGGGTTTCCTTAACGGTCATTGCCGTTCTGGTTGCGGTAACAACCATGGTGTCCAAAGAAAACTCTTGTAAATTCTCTTCAGCAGCGAATGCTGTCCCCCCCCAAAGTACGCTGCCGGTCAACAGGGTTGTCAGGACTAACTTGGAAAGATCTTTTTTCTGCATACTCATACCACTCCTTAAAATATATACCAATCACAGCTATGACAGATTAAAATTCGGCAAAGTCCGCCATAGGCAAAACCAGTCATTTTTACATATGTTTATTCAAATATGTGTATTTTTTTGTATTATTATCTGTTTTCGTAACTATTACTGTTTACAAGTATATCATTTAAAGACTAATGAGTCAAGAAAAGTATGAAAACTGTTGCAATTTATTTTTACGTAAAAATATTAAAACCAACAAAAAATTTTACATGATACGAAGCAGAATATTTTTTATTCCATTTACCTGTTGCAGACAACAAAAAAGACTCCCAATTTCTTGGAAGCCTTGAATTGCAGTTGGTGGCGGCGCACGGATTCGAACCGCGGACACTGCGGGTATGAACCGCATGCTCTAGCCAACTGAGCTACGCCGCCATTTGGAGCTGATGACCAGGATTGAACTGGTGACCTTATCCTTACCAAGGATACGCTCTGCCGACTGAGCTACATCAGCATATAAAGTTGGTTGCGGGGGGCGGACTTGAACCACCGACCTTCGGGTTATGAGCCCGACGAGCTACCAACTGCTCCACCCCGCGATGTTAAGTTGGTGGATGGGGTTGGATTCGAACCAACGAAGCGAAACGCGGCAGATTTACAGTCTGCTCCCTTTAACCACTCGGGAACCCATCCATAGGCAACATAGATATTATATTATAGTGAGATACTTTTGTCAAGCAAAAACTAAAAAATTATTTAAGCTTCTGACGCAGCGCCTCAAACATAACTATACCGGCAGCCATAGCCACGTTCAGCGATTCCGCACGTCCTTGCATAGGGATAAAGACGCGCTTGTCTGCTGCCGCCAGCAAAGCAGGACTCACGCCGTTGGCCTCATTGCCCATAACGAAAGCCAGACGTCCCTGCAAATCAGACTTGTACAAATTATCCGCACCGTCCAGGCAGGTAACCAGCAGCTCATAGCCGGCCTTACGTGCTGCCTGCACCAACAGCTCCTCGCTCAAACCGCTCAGCACCGGCAGGTGGAATAGCGAGCCCATGGAAGCACGCACGGTTTTCGGCGCATAAATATCAGCGCAGCCCTGCAAGAGCAGCAGGCCGCCTACGCCGGCAGCATCCGCAGTTCGCAGCATGGTACCGATATTTCCCGGGTCCGTAACCCTGTCCAGAACAAGCAGCATTTTGCCGGATGCCAGAAACTCATCCAGACGCTTGCTGCGCATTTCACACACAGCAATAATTCCCTGCGGCGTTTCGGTATCGGCAATTTTTTTCAGCACCTTGTCGCTCACACAGACGAGCTTAATCTGCTTGGCCGCAGCCTCTTCTAGCACAGCACGGGTGCGGTCATCCTCAATCGCAGTATAAAAAATGCTCTGCACGGCGCCGTAACGCACTGCTTCTTCCACAGTACGCAGGCCCTCCGCCAAGAACAGGCCCTGCTGCTGACGATATTTCTTCTGCTTCAGCTCCGCTGCAGCCTTCACCATTGGGTTTTGCAATCCGGTAAGTTCCATCTTGTTTCTCCTCTATACGTAGTCACATTACTTTTCTACTATTATACTAATATATTTAAGCCAACGTCAATCAGCCATTTATTATAATGAAAAAAGCTGTAAAAAGAACGACGCTGGTAATGATTGTCAATGAATTGAACAGGCTGGCCAGCTGTACATTTGCTCCCAGCTTCTCTACAAAAATCGGGCCGATAATCGTGCAGGGTGCCATAAACGCCAGCGCAATCACATAATTTATCTCCTGCTTGAAAGGCGCCAGATAAATAAAAGCAGCGGCGCATAAAAGCGATATTGCATAACGCACACTGAACAGCTCCTTGACATAGCCCATCGCCTTCTTATCCAGCTTAATTTCAAACATCATACCAATCATCAGCATACTCAAAAACGGGTTGCCTGTGCCTACAATCTCCGTAAACGTATACACGCTCTTAGGGAAGTGGAAGCCTGCCAGCGACAGCAGCAGCATGCTGATATAAACAACAAACGGCACCGAATGCAGCAGCTTGTCCGTAATATTCTTCATGCTGAATTTGTCCTTGCGTCCGTCCGCATAACCGATGCAGGAGGCCGTCAGCGCATAGGTCATACCTGTACACATAATCGAATTGCCCACGTCGAACATACACAGACCGACTACAGCAAAGGGCGTTAAAAAGGCCTGCGCAAACGGCAACGTAAAGCAGCCTACATTATAACCCGCAAGGCTGAAGATATAGAAAATCTTGGTAGCCGGCGTATCACCGCGTGTCAGCATCAGAGATACAAAAAGCATCATCAGATTGCCGAATAAGCCTAAAAAGACGGCAGCGATTAGCGAAAAATCCATCTCAAAATGTGCAAAGCTGTTGATTACGGCACAGGGCAGCGTAATATTCAAAACAATTTTGCTTACGACCTGATAGTCGGTCGGTGAAAAAAAGCCGCGGCGTTTGCAGATATAGCCTATAAGTATGATGAGCACAAAGGCCAGGGCTTTACTTAAAACTACTAACATAAAACTAAACCCCTCACAAATTACAAAAAAACCTGCTCCCGTGCACACACAGGAGCAGGCTCAGACCAGCGCCTACGCACCAGTCAGTATTTACTTTTCTCTTACAGAGCAGCTTTAGCAGCTTCTACCAGCTTAGCGAAAGCAGCAGAGTCATAGATAGCCATGTCAGCCATAACTTTGCGGTTCATTTCGATGCCAGCTTTAGTCAGGCCGCAGATGAAACGGCTGTAGCTCAGGCCGTTAGCACGGGTAGCAGCGTTGATACGAGCGATCCACAGACGACGGAACTCGCGTTTTTTAGCGCGACGGTCACGACGAGCATAGGACAGAGCTTTCATTACCAGCTCATTAGCTTTTTTGAATTGTTTGCTGCGGGAACCATAGTAACCTTTAGCCAGTTTCAGAATGTGTTTATGACGACGATGAGCGGTTACGCCCACTTTAACTCTTGCCATTGTTAGTATCCTCCTTTAAATCCCTTAATTATGCGTACGGGAGCATTTTTGCTACATGCTCTTTGTCAGTCTTGTGCACCAGAGCTGCTTTACGCAGGTTTCTCTTACGTGCAGGAGATTTATGTTCGAGAATGTGGCTCTTGAAGTTTTTAAAATGTTTGAATTCACCAGAAGCGGTTTTTTTGAAGCGCTTTGCAGCAGCTCTACGGGTTTTCATTTTCGGCATTGTGATTTCCTCCTCTATTATTTAGCAGGTTTTGGCGCAACAATCATAATCATGTTTTTGCCTTCTAATTTTGGAACTCTTTCTACGACGGCAATTTCTTTCAACTGCTGTGCCATACGATTCAGCAGCACCTCGCCAAGCTCAGGATGAGACAGTTCGCGGCCACGGAACATGATGGTAACTTTTACCTTATCGCCATCTTCCAGGAAACGTACTGCATTCTTATACTTAACATTGAAGTCGTGGTCCTCGATACCGGGACGCAACTTAACTTCTTTAATGTCGAAGGTCTTTTGTTTCTTACGAGCTTCTTTTTCGCGTTTTTGCTGCTCGTAACGATACTTGCCATAATCCATAATCCGGCACACAGGCGGTTTTGCTGTCGGAGCAATTTCGACTAAGTCCAGATGATTTTCTAATGCAAGCTTCAGAGCGTCACGGCTGGACATAATGCCGAGCTGTTCGCCCCCATTGGCAATAACACGCACTTCACGCGCACGAATTTCTTCGTTAATACGCAAGCTTTCCTTACTTATAACAATTCACCTCCATGAACATCAGATAAGCAATTACTGCTTATAAAATCTGTAACATATCAGATATAAGCAAAATAAAAAAGCGGGCAGAACAAATTCCACCCGCATGAATATCATATCCAACCCTGTCGAGCGTTTGCCGCAAGGTGAGAAGCGAGTGGCTTCTGCTTTGTTACTAGAATATGATAACACATAGCCCGATAAGTGTCAAGCTATTTACAGTTTTTATTTAAAAAGATTTTTGATTTTATTGAAGAAGCTCTTTTCCTCGGGGCTGATATTATCCTTGCTGATTTCACCGAAGCTGCGCAGTGCTTCCTTCTGCTTTTCGTTCAGCTTAGTCGGCACAACTACCTTAATGCGAACCAGCTGATCACCGCGCTGACCGCCGCGCAGGCTGGGAATACCCTTCCCCTTCAGGCGCAGCACCTTACCGGGCTGAGTGCCTTCGGGAACCTTAACGGTTACCTGACCATCCAGCGTAGGAACCTTGATCTCAGCGCCCAGGGTTGCCTGTACGATATTGACAGGTACCTCGCACAGAACAGTAGTGCCATCACGTTCAAAGAACTTGTGTGGCTTCACGTACAGATATACGTAAAGATCACCGCTCTGACCGCCCTTAGCACCGGCCTCACCCTCGCCGCTTACGCGCAGACGGGAGCCGTTATCTACACCTGCAGGAATTTTTACCTTCAGGCGTTTATTCTTCTTCACAGTACCCTTGCCGCGGCATTCCTTACAAGGGTTGGAAATAATCTTGCCTTCGCCGTGGCACTTGGAGCACGGACGCTCATTTACCATCTGACCGAACATGGTGTTCTGGGTGAAGCGTACATAGCCGGAGCCGTGACATTCAGGACAGGTTTCAACCTTGGAGCCGGGTTCTGCACCATCACCGTGGCAATGGTCGCAGGTTTCGTCGCGATACAGATTGATTTCCTTTTCTACGCCGAATGCTGCCTCTTCAAAGGTAATTTCCATATCAAAGCGCAAATCCGCACCGCGCTGCGGGCCCGCTTCGCGGCCGCCGCGACCGCGTCCCTGGCCGCCGAAGAACATATCGAAAATATCATCCATGCCTCCGCCGCCAAAGCCACCGAAGCCTCCGCCGAACGGATTACCGCCGGCGCCGCCGGCAGTCTGCGCCTGTTCGAAGGCATCAGGGCCAAGCTGGTCATACTGCTGGCGCTTCTGCTCATCGGAAAGGACACTGTAAGCCTCATTGGCTTCCTTGAATTTGTTCATGGCTTCTTCGTTGCCCTTATTACGGTCAGGATGATATTTCAGGGCCAGTTTACGGAATGCTTTTTTTATTTCGTCCTGGGAAGCTGTTTTGCTTACTCCCAGTACCTCATAATAATCTCTCTTAGCCAAAACAGGCGCCTCCTAAAACTTTTCTAACGAATATTATTTAAGCATATAATGCCCAGATGCATGATGGCGGTTGCCACAGCAGCTGGGCACTAATATTATATTACTTTTTTACGTCTGCATCAATAACACAGATGGTTCTTTTCACCCAACCCGAAGGCTGGTGAGAAGGTATCAGATGCTAGGCGAAACGACGACGGCGTACTTTTAGTACGTCGAGGAGTCCTAACAACGCAGACGGTGCTTTATAGACAGGATTATTTCTTGTCGTCGTCAACAACTTCAGCGTCAACAACATCGTCATCGGCTTTTTTAGCACCCTGAGCACCTGCAGCGCCTTGTGCGCCCGCAGCACCCTCTTGTGCCTGAGTTTCTTTGTAAAGCTCAGCGCTCAGCTCGTACAGCGGTTTGGTCAGAGCTTCGGTATCAGCTTTAATCTTGTCGAGATCGTCACCCTTCATGGTTTCTTTCAGGGTGTCAACTGCAGCTTTAACCTTAGCGATTAATTCGTCCTTGCCTTTGCCTTCCATGTCTTTCATGGTCTTTTCAGCCTGATAGCACATGTTGTCGGCCTGGTTGCGAACTTCTACGCCTTCCTTACGTTTCTTATCAGCTTCAGCGTTAGCTTCTGCTTCTTTAACCATTCTGTCTACTTCGTCCTTATCAAGGGTGCCGGAGGAGGTAATGGTAATCTTTTGTTCTTTACCGGTGCCAAGATCTTTAGCGCTTACGTTAACGATACCGTTAGCATCGATGTCGAAGGAAACTTCGATTTTAGGAATTCCACGCGGTGCAGCCGGGATGCCGGACAGCTCGAAGCGGCCCAGAGTTTTGTTGTCTGCAGCCATTTCACGTTCGCCTTGCAGAACATGGATATCAACGGAAGGCTGGTTATCTGCAGCGGTAGAGAATACCTGTTTCTTAGAGGTCGGGATAGTGGTGTTACGGTCGATAATCTTGGTGAATACACCGCCGAGGGTTTCAATACCCAAGGACAACGGAGTTACATCCAGCAGCAGTACGTTGCCGGTACCTTCTTCACCGGAGAGAACGCCAGCCTGGATAGCAGCACCTACTGCAACGCATTCGTCCGGGTTAACTCCTTTGTAAGGCTCTTTGCCCATGAATGCTTTGATAGCAGCCTGTACAGCCGGGATACGGGAAGAACCGCCGACCAGGATTACTTTGCTGATATCGCTTGTGGAAAGACCTGCATCGCTCATGGCCTGACGAACAGGGCCCATGGTGCGTTCAACCAGATCGGCAGTCATAGCTTCGAATTTAGCACGGGTCAGGTCCATATCCAGATGTTTCGGGCCGTCAGCACCTGCAGTAATGAACGGCAGGTTGATGTTGGTGCTCATAACGCCGGACAATTCGATTTTAGCTTTTTCAGCAGCCTCACGCAGACGTTGCATAGCCATACGGTCGGTAGAAAGGTCAATGCCTTCAGCTTTCTTGAATTCGTCAACCATCCAGTCCATGATTTTCTTATCGAAGTCATCGCCGCCCAGATGAGTATCACCGTTGGTTGCTTTTACTTCGAATACGCCGTCGCCGACATCCAGAATAGATACATCGAAGGTGCCGCCGCCGAGGTCGTATACCATGATGGTATGGTCGTCGGTTTTATCAATGCCGTATGCCAGAGAAGCAGCGGTAGGCTCGTTGACGATACGCAGAACATCGAGGCCTGCAATCTTGCCTGCGTCTTTAGTAGCCTGACGTTGGCTGTCATTGAAGTATGCCGGAACAGTGATAACTGCCTGGGATACGGTTTCGCCCAGATAAGCCTCTGCATCAGCTTTCAGTTTTTGCAGAATCATTGCGGAAATTTCTTCCGGGGAATATTTTTTGTCATCGACAGTTACTCTGTAAGAGCCTTCGCCCATGTGACGTTTGATGGAGCTGATGGTTCTGTCAGGGTTGGAAACTGCCTGACGTTTTGCCAGCTGACCAACAAGACGCTCGCCGTTTTTAGCAAAGCCTACAACAGACGGGGTTAAGCGGCTGCCTTCCTGGTTAGTGATGACGGTAGGTTCGCCGCCTTCCATAACTGCAACAACACTATTAGTAGTACCTAAGTCAATACCAATTACTTTAGCCATGATTTTTATCCTCCTGATTACTATCCTTCGGTGATGCGGCAGCTGCCGCATTTTTACCGAATCGATGTGATATATTTTTTAAATTTATTGTGAAGAGCACGCCAGCTTTATTCGTTGGTGTTTACTCTTACCTTACTGTGACGGATAACCTTGTCACCCAGCTTATAGCCTTTTTCGAAAACCATATCTACGATTTCATCATCCAGCTCCGGATTATGACCGCGCATTACAGCTTCGTGGATATTCGGGTCAAACTTGGCATTTTGAGCTTCAATTTCTTCTACCTTCAGATCCTTGAAGGCATCTTCAAACTGACGGCGGATTTTTTTCATACCGTCGACAACTGCATCCACATTATCGCCCTTTTCGACGCTTGCTTCAGCACGCTCAAAATTATCTAAAACCTTTAAGAACTTGCCAACCACATTTGCTGTTACAAAGTTGGAAAGCTGTTCCTTTTCTATATTGGTGCGACGGCGGAAGTTTTCAAAATCGGCCTGCAATCTCAATAAACGATTTTGCAGCTCTTCGATTTTGGCATCCTTCGGGTCAACCTCAGGCTCAGCGGCTTCCTCCGCATTTTTTGCATCTTCAGCTTTTTCAGCTTCTGCAGCTTCCGCAGTTTCCTGTTCGGCAGCCTTCGCTTCCGCAGCCTCCTGCTCAGCCTGTTTTTCTTTCATTTCATTATCCTGCAAGGCTCTTCCTCCTTAGTTTTATTTATTGTCGGGCTTTTGCTCGAACATCGTTTTCAAATACTTATGCAGGTAATCCATTACGGTAATTACCTTGCCGTATTCCATACGCGTCGGGCCAAGAACTGCCATCGTACCGACTATCTGACCGTTAAGACGGTAGGTTGCCTGTACCATGCTGCAATCCTGAATGCCGGTGAATTTGTTTTCACTGCCAATCGTGATCTTCAGTCCGCTGTCCTCGCCTGCCCTCAGCAAATCGCGTACTACGCGCTCCTCTTCAAGGATACCCAGAAGATTCTTCACACGCTCCACATCGCGGAATTCCGGTTGGTTAAGCAGCTGCTTGGTGCCACCCAGGAAAACCTTTTGCTGCTGGTATTTCTGACGCATCTGGCGGATGGACTGTACCAGCGATGTGAACAGCAGCTTATCATCTGCTATATTGGTATGCACCGCCTGCAGCAGGTCCTCGGTAATGTTCGCCAGCGCTCTGCCCTCCAGCAGTCTGCTGACGCGTCCTGCCATGTAGTCCAGCTCCTCCGGCCGCATTCCCAAAGGAATTTCTACCACGCAATTGGCCACATTGCCGTCATCTGTTACAATGCACAGGATGGCATGGTGCTCATCCAGAGGTAAAAACTTCATATAACGGAAGCACGCACCGGCATCACGGTTAGCCAGCACCATTGAAACATTCTTCGTCATCCGGGAAAGGATTTTAGCCGTTGACTGGAAGATTTCATCAATGCTTCTGCGTCTTTCGCTGAACCAGCCGTTAATCAGTGCTCTGTCATTATCTGTCAGAGTGCCCGGCTCAACAAGCGAGTCAACATAAAGACGATAAGCCTGAGCCGACGGTACACGTCCGGCCGAGGTGTGCGGCTGCTCCAGATAACCCAGGAGCTCCAGGTCACTCATCTCGTTACGGATGGTCGCTGGACTGAGGCCCAAATCATATTTGCGGGCAATCGTCCTTGAACCTACAGGCTCAGCAGTTGAAATATAATCCTCAATTATGAGCTGGAGAATTTTTTTCTTTCTTTCGTTTAACATATTCCCACCTCATTTGATTGTTAGCACTCTTTCATTAGGAGTGCTAACATCTTGATACTAGGATAGCACTAGCCTACTTTATTGTCAACACCTTTTTGATTTATTTTTAAGTTATCACAAAAACTTCAAATATTTGATTGCCGACCTCCATACCACGCTCTGTCAGGCGCAGTCTTTGCGTGCTTGCATCATACGCAATAAGCTTTTGTTCAAACAGCGGCGCCAGCTCGGAGGCAAAGCGCTGCAGCACATCAACGCCAAAGCGCTCGCGTGCCTCCGCCAGGCTCGCACCTTCGCTGCGGCGCAGTCCCATGAACATGAACTCCTCCAACAGCTCTGCGCAAGATAATTCTTCTACATTATATAATGCACTTGCACGTAAATCGTCACCGCCGAAGCTTTGCAGCTGCCCGATATATTCCTTTACCGTAATAAGCCCGGTACGCCGTCTTTGCCCATCAAAGCCGCAGGCAGCAGCGCCGAAGGCCATGTAGGGATGATATTCCCAGTAAACGGTATTATGGCGTGAATACTGTCCGTTTTTCGCGTAGTTGGAAATTTCGTAGCGCTCAAAGCCACGCTCGCGCAAAAAACTCTGCACCAGCTCATACATGTCCGCCGCAGTATCGTCATCAGGCAAAGTTATTCTGCCCTTGTCCACAAGGCTTGCCAACGGCGTGCCATCCTCCACAATCAGGCCGTAAACAGAAATATGCTCTATGCCCGTATCGGCCAAACGCTCCAGCGTATCCTGCAGGCTGGTAAGCGTCTGCGACGGCAGGCCGTAAATCAAATCCGCACTGATGCGTGCGAAGCCTGCTTTGCGTGCCAATGCCAACGCCTCCAGTGCCTGCTGTGCGTTGTGAATGCGTCCTATCGCCCGCAGCTCGTCATCCTGCAGCGACTGTACGCCGAAGCTGATGCGGTCAAAGCCAAGGCTGCGCAATGTCTGCAGCTTGGCTAAATCCGCCGTGCCGGGGTTCACCTCAATCGTTGCCTCGCAGGGCTGCTGCCAAAAGCCGTACTGCTTCAATGCATTCACCAGCTTAGCAATACATTCCGTAGGCAGCACGCTCGGCGTACCGCCGCCAAAGTAAATGCTGGCGTTCGCCGCCATGTTTGCCGCCTCAGCCGCACGCAGGGCGATTTCTTTGCACACAGCATCGGTATAATCACGCTTTGCCTGCTCGCCAAAGCCGGCATAAGAAGCAAAATCGCAGTACAAGCATTTCTGTACGCAAAACGGTATATGCAGATAAAGCGCCTGATATTGCTTCCATGGCCGCACATTTTTATTTTCCATCATCATTTATCCTCTCCGTATCTTGAAAAAACGCCGCCACAGAAATTACTGCAGCGACGCCTAAGCAAATTTATTTTCCCTTTTTATAGAACCATTTTTTATACGCAAAAAAGACAGCGCCCACAACCAAGATCAAAATCGTTAATCTTTGGCTATGCTCCTGGAAATTAACTACATCATGACCGATGACAACCTCCAACGCCGTAGAAGGAAATTTGCCGATAAGGTTAGCAATAATGTAATCACGCGCACTCATGCTGCTCACAGCACCCACCGCCGTCAAAATGCCTGACGGAAAATACGGCAGCGCCCTGGCGAAGGCCATCCACTCCAGGCCGTGCTTGCTGCTTGCCTCATCAATGGATTTCAGCGAGTTGCTTTTTTCAATCAGCTTCTGCGCCGTATCACGGAAGAAGAAGCGCATCAGGTAAAAGCTTATAACCACACCGGTTGTTTCAGCCAGCCAGGAAATTGTGATGCCCAGTGGCAGGCCGAAAATCAGACCGTTGGCTGTAGAAAGAAAAATCGACGGGAAAACGCTGCCGGCATTAATCAGCACATCCAGCACAAAACTGATTAAAATCGCCCACGGTCCAAAGGAGCGCAGATATTCCACCAGGCCGTTGACATTGCCGCTGATTGCCAGCGTAAAGGTTTTGTTAAAGAAATCATCGGCAAAAAAGTGAATACCTAAAAACAAGGCCACCAGCAAAAGTGCCGCCGTCACCTTAGCACAAACATCAGGATTTTTTAACCAGTCTTTTTTCATGTATTTATACCCTCTTTAAGTATTGAAAATCATATTAAAGCGTTCGCCAAACTGCATTTCCACCAGACGACGGATTTCCGCCCAGTCCTCCGGCGTACGCAGCTGCGCCTGCGCCAGTTGGCGAACCTGCGCAATTACGTCAACATCTCGCATTATATCAGCAATTCGCAAATCTGGCAAGCCATGCTGCTTTAAGCCGAAGAGCTGCCCTGCACCGCGCTGCTCCATATCTTTTTCCGCAAGATAAAAGCCGTCCTCGCTCTCATGCAGTACGTTCAAACGCGCCAGTGCCTCCGGCGAATCGGCGGCCGTCAGCAGCACGCAGTAGGACTGCTCGCTGCCGCGACCTACACGTCCGCGCAGCTGGTGCAGCTGTGCCAAGCCGAAGCGCTCCGCATTTTCAATCACCATCAGCGTAGCATTGGGCACGTTCACGCCTACCTCGATAACCGTAGTGCTCACCAGCACCTTAAGTTCGCCTGCCGCAAAGCTGCTCATAATGGCATCCTTCTCCGCACCCTTCAGCCTGCCATGCAGCAGAGCGCAGGGAATATCCTGCAGAAAATCACGCTTCAGCTCTTCGTATACTCTTTCTGCGCTATGCACAGCCAGAACATCCGATTCCTCAATCAGCGGGCAGACAACATAAGCCTGCCTTCCTGCCTGCACCTGACGTACCAGGCCGGCGTACACCTCACGGCGGCGCTCGTCCGTATAGCACAGTGTCCGCACCGGCTTGCGCTGCGGCGGACGTCCCTTCATTACGGAAATATCCAGATCGCCGTAAACAGTAAGCGCCAAGGTACGCGGAATCGGCGTTGCCGTCATTACCAGTACATCGGGAGCATTGGCCGATTTATTGGACAGACGCGCACGCTGCTCTACGCCGAAGCGGTGCTGCTCGTCCGTCACCGTCAGCGACAGATTGGCAAAGCGCACATCCTCCTCCAAAAGCGCATGCGTACCCACAACCACGTCAACAAGACCAAGCTCCAGATTCAGCAGCAGCTCACGCCTTGCCTTAGCACGCATACCGCCCGTCAGTAAAGCAATACGCACACCGTAAGGCTGCAGATATTGCTCCAGCGTTTCAAAATGCTGCGCAGCCAAAATCTCCGTAGGCACCATAATACAGCCCTGATAACCGTTTTCCACCGCCTTAGCCAACGCCAACGCACTGATAACCGTCTTGCCGCTGCCTACATCGCCCTGCAGAATGCGGTGCATAGGCTTTTTATCCTGCATATCCAGCGAAATCTCACGCCATGCCTGTTGCTGTGCCGCCGTCAGCTCAAAGGGCAGTCCCTGCATTACATCTTTAACAAGCGCACCGTCTGCAGCGTGCTTGATGCCCTCTCTGTTGTCATGGCTCTGCTGACGATAATACAGCAAGCCGCACTGCAGCAAAAACAGCTCCTCAAAAACAAAGCGCTGCTTGGCACGTCGCAACGCTTCCCAGCTTTCCGGGAAGTGAATATTTTTCAGCGCCGTATAGCGGTCGGGCAAATTGCATTGACTCACAACCTTCGCCGGCAGGCTTTCCGGCAAATCCTCTGCTGCCAAGCGCAGCGCCTCGCTTATCCAGGTACGCAGGTTCTTCTGCGTCAGGTTGCCGCTCAAAGCATACACCGGCACAATGCCCGGCGTTTTGCCCTCGTCCTGCTCCAAAGGCTGCACATCAACCTCGCTGACGGACTTCGTAGTGCGCCCCTGCCTTACGCGGCCTGTAATCTGCAGCACGGTATCCGGCTTCAGCTTCTGCGCCTTGTAGCGCTGCCCGCCGAAAAAGTACAGCGTGGCATAACCTGTTTCGTCACGCACCGTCACGGACGTATAGCTGCGACGGCTGGCACCGTAGCCGTTTTTCACCTGATAAACGGTCGCTTTAAAAATCTGCTTACTGTTGTCTACATCAAGCTCCTTAATCGTTTTGAGCTTGGTATAATCGAGATAAGCACCCTGACGCGGGTAAAATTCCAGCAAATCACCCACGCTGAAAATATTAAGAGCAGCCAGCTCAGCTGCTTTTTTTACGCCTACACCTTTTAGTGTTGTTACAGGTTCTTTCCACCACATTTATAAAAATACCCTCTTTATCTTAAAATTCCCTTGCTTTTCTGCGCTTTTTATGGTATGATACTCATGTTAAATTTGAATGTGCCTTATGTCTTATCACGTTTAAGGAGGTGGGAAACAATGGCATCTATCTGCGAAATCTGCGGTAAAGGAAAACTCGCTGGCAACAACGTCAGCCACTCCAATAGACACACCAAACGTGCTTGGAACCCGAATATTCAACAAGTAAGAGCAGTTGTTGAAGGTTCTGTTAAACGCTTGAACGTTTGCACCCGTTGCCTGCGTTCCGGTAAAGTTAACCGCGCAATCTAATCCGTTCGGATTTAAAAAGAAGCCAAATACCAATCGGTATTTGGTTTCTTTTTTTGCGCTTATTTTACTTTGCAGCCGCACTCGGGGCAGAACTTAACCAAAGAGCTGATTTTTGCGGAGCAGTTCGGGCACAAAATAAAGGCACGGTATTCAGTGAGCTTCTTTTCGAACAGCTCATAGAACTGGTTAACCTCTTTGTCCTCGCGCTTCCAGTTATAAATCTGCAGACGCTCCTTGGTGGAGTCCATGATAACCTGTACGGTTTCTTCATCCAAAGACTGCATAGCCAGCTGCATAATTTTTTTCTTGTTATGGAAGTGCAGCTGATGTGCAGCATCATCCTGTTCATCAATAGTTACACCCATCTCATTGACGCACAGCAAGGCAATATTCCAGGCTACGTCAATATCAACTTCATAAAGACGGTTATCAAAGCAACCGCCGGCACCATCTATTCTCATAGCTACCTCCTGCCAGATGTTTTTTCTTAATTATAGCACAAGCGCATATTTGCTGTAAAACAAATCGCTCGTGCCGCAGCATTATTTGTTCAGTTCCGCTGCCATTTCCCTTACAGTCTTATGCAGCAGCGGATGCTCCAGCTCCGGCGCAATATCCAGTAACGGCAGCAGCACAAAATCCCTGTTCTGCATATCGGGATGCGGCAGCGTAAGCTCCGGTGTCTGCATTACGACATTTTCGTAAAGCAGCAAATCCAGATCAATATTGCGCTCGCCCCAATGACGCAGGCGCACACGTCCCATCGCCAGCTCCGTTGCCAAAAGTGTACGCAAAAGCGCCACAGGCTCCAAATTAGTGCGCACCTTGCACACAGCATTCAAAAACTGCGGCTGGTCCGTCACACCGTAAGGCTCCGTAGCAAAATAGCCGGAAACCTGCAGTACATCCACGCCCTGCTGCATCAGCAGCATCAGCGCGCGCTGTAAATTCTTTTTCTTATCGCCCAGGTTACTGCCCAAGGCAACATATGCAATAGCCATCTCAGACTCCTGTTCTTTTGATGTGATATGATATTCCAGCAATTATCTATCGCGTTACAGCGAAAAATTTCTTAACGGCAATTTCGCGCGGAACAAAGACGAAATTGCAATAAACTCGCGCTATGCGTAGCATTTTTCTACACAAGTCAGCTTAGCGCTCAAACAGTATTGCAATTTCTTTTGTTCCAAGCACTTATTTCCTAAAATTTTTATGCTTCCACCGCGATAAATAATTGCTTATGTCACTATTCCGTCGCAGCGTGACAGATAATTGCTAAAACAATTCTTTCTAAGCTAACCTACTCCGCACTGCCGCGCAAAATAGCCTCTAGTGTGCGAATCGCCCGCACGTTCTCCTCAACATCATGCACGCGCACCATCTGTGCCCCTGCGTAAATTGCCTGCAGACTCGTCGCAATCGTTCCCTCCAAACGCTGCTCTGCCGGTACACCGCCCAGCACAGCACCAAGCGTACTCTTGCGCGACGCCGCCAGCAGCACAGGATAACCAAAGCTCGTCAAAGCCTTCAGGTCACGCATCAACAGCAAATTCTGCTCCACATTCTTGGCAAAGCCGATACCCGGATCCAGAATAATCTTATCCGCACTCACACCACGCTCACGCAAAAGCTGCGCTCTCTGCGCCAGATAAACGGCAACCTCCTGCACAACATCCTTGTACTCGCAGTTCTGCTGCATATTCTTCGGCGTACCGCGCATATGCATAAGAATAATCGGCGCTTTAGTTGCCACAACCACGTCAGCCATGCGCGGGTCAGCCTCCATCGCACTGATATCGTTGATAATATCAGCACCCGCAGCAATAGCTGCCTCCGCCGTATCCGCACGATAGGTATCAATAGAAATAACAGCATCGGGATAAGCCTTGCGCAAAGCAGCAATCGCCGGAACTACGCGGCGGCGCTCCTCCTCCCCATCAACGCTGTCGCTGCCCGGACGGGCAGACTCACCGCCGATATCCAGCACACCGGCACCCGCAGCAAGCATTCTGCCTGCACGCTCCACCAGCTCCTCCATAGCAGGAACACGGCTGCCCTCATAAAAGGAATCGGGCGTAACGTTCAGAATACCCATCACGCACATCTTCTCATAGGTCAGCACTCTGCCGTCAGCCAGAGTAGTGCACAGCTTTTGCGGTGTCAGCGCCATCTCCAAATCAATAGCAGCCTGCGGAATGCCAAAGTACGGCATCTGTGCCAGCTTCTTCAAAAGCACCTTATAATGCTTCAGCGTACCCAAAAGCAGGATATCAACATACTTCGCAGCACAGGTAACAGCACCCACCGGTGTTACGGCGTCGCCGCCCACCGCCAGCATCTCCTGCTTGATAATATTCGCTGCCGGCGTACGCACACCAAGCAGCTTGAACGGAATAATCTCCGCCTTATGCGCAAAAATAGGCAGACTGTCGGCATGAGCGCCGATACTTGCCAGCGCTGCCTCCAAGCCTTCACGGTTAACCTTTAATAACATTCATTCTCACCTTTTTCCACAACAGCAAAAGCGTTATGATTATGGATGCTTTCCATGCTCTCCACCTCTGCACGATACCAGGTAATACGCTTATCCGCCTCCAGACGCAAAGCAACCTCACGCACAGCATCCTCTACAAAACGCGGATTTTCATAAGCATGCTCCGTAACATATTTTTCATCGGGGCGCTTCAAAAGACCGTAAAGCGGCGTGCTTGCGGAAGCCTCGGCATATTCCACCAGCTCCTCCAGCCACACCATTTCCTGCGCCTCAACCTCCAGCTTCGCCCAGGCGCGCTGATTATGCGCACCGTATTCGCTGATTTCCTTGGAGCAGGGGCACAGCGTCTGCACCGGCACAACAGCTGTAATGCGCCAACGCAGCTTCTCGCCCTTCTCGGCCTTATACACGCAATCGATATCCATCGGCGCTTCCATACCGCTCACAGGAGCCTTCTTCGTTACAAAATACGGGAATTTCAGCTCGATAAAAGCTCTTTCAGCCTGCAGATGCTGCTTCAGCTGGTCTAAAATTGCCTCCACATCAGCAAGGCCCACAGGACCAAGAGTACGCAGACACTCCACAAAACGGCTCATGTGCGTACCGCGCATATCATGCGGCAAATCAACCGCCAGTGTTACCTCTGCTACGCTGTGCTGCGTACCGCGTGCTTTATCGCGCAGCTCAATCGGCCAGCGCAGGCCCTTTATTCCCACATGCTTCAAAGAAATATTGCGTAAATCCTTTTCGCTTTGTACATCCTTCACGTCATTCACCTCTGTACACGCAGCCACTGGTGCGAGTTTCCCAAACTTCTACTTCATATAAATGATAATGGTCGCTCTTAAGCAGCTCAACCAGCTTATTCCAAACCCAGACGCTGATATTTTCCGCAGAAGGCACCGGCAGAATATCATTCAGGCAGGCGTGGTCCAAATGTGCCAGCACCTCTTCCTTCACCAGATTCTTCAACTTGATAAAATCAATAACCATACCCTCGTGGTCGGGAGTGCCCTCTACCTTTACCACCAGCTTATAGGTATGACCGTGCAAATGCTCGCACTTGCCGTTATACGCAGGCAGATAATGCGCAGCGTCAAAATCAAATTCCTTAATAATTATCATTTATATTCTCCTCCATAAAGGGTTAAATCAGCAAAGCCGTTTTGGCGCAGTGCCTCATAAGCCACAATCGCCACGGAATTGGACAAATTCAAAGAGCGTGCATCCTCAATCATCGGAATACGGATGCAGCTTTCGGGATATTCGTGCAGCAAGGTTTCCGGCAGGCCGGCAGTTTCCTTGCCGAAAATCAGCAGGCTGTCCTGAGCATACTGAACATCGGCATAAGAGCTGTGTGCCTTCGTCGTCAGGAAATACTTAGGATTATCCTTATATTTTTCCAGCACCTCATAAACGCTGTCATAATAATGGATATCAACAAGATGCCAATAATCCAGACCCGCACGCTTCAAATATTTATCCTCCACGGAAAAACCAAGCGGACGGACCAAATGCAGGTGGCAGCCGGTTGCTGCGCACAGACGTGCAATATTACCGGTATTGCCGGGAATTTCCGGTTCAACTAAAACTATATGCATTTTACTGAATGCCTCCTCAGCTGACTGCTGCACAGTCGTTAATTTATTTTTTCTCCTGCAGTATTTCAGAAACTCTCTGCTTCATACTGCGTTTCTTTTTATTCTTTTCCTTAACCGGTTCAGCCGGTGCCGGCTTAATCTCCGGCTCAACAGGCTGCTGTGCCAGGATTTTCTGATAGGTGGCCATAATCTTTTCGCAATACAGCGAGCCCATCGCCCAGGTACCGTTCAAACCGTACCAGGTGTTGACAACACCGCGCTCCAGGCGGATATTATGCGCCAGATCATAGCGCGGATCGACAATATCCGTTGAAGGACGCTTCGTCTGCGTGTAAGCCAGCAGATGCTGGATGTGCGCACGCACTCCCAGCTGCGGCGTAGCAAAGGACGCACCGCGCACACCGCCGCCGATAGTACCAAGACCGCAGAAATTGTTCTGATGATGCAGCACATCACCGCCATAACGGTAAGCACCGGTTTCAACCAACGATTGCGCCAGGGCAAGATCGGGACGCACGTTTTCACGCTTAGCCTCCTGCCAGTACAGCTCAACCAGCTCCTCTACCGGGCAGGCTAGCTTCACAGCAGGGTTAGCCGCCAAAATATAGGCAACAGCCTGCGCCTTGCTGGCAATCGCCTCACCGTAAATAGCGATATTACGGTAATCATCCGGTAGCTGAGTACCGGAAAAATAGAACTTGCCGTCCTTCTCCTGCAGCAGCGACGGACGCGGAGCGGCAGGAACATTTATCGTACCGGCAGGCGGTTTAGCCACCGGTTTGGTAGATACTACAATTTTATCCTTTTCCTGAGTTATTTGGACAGCGCGCTGCTTTTTGTTGAGCAGCTTCTTATCCTTTTTATCAGCGATAATCGTCTGCTTGGAGGCCGGTGCTTCATCAGCGACCTCGCGCACGGTTGCCGCACACACGCCGGCATAGAGCGACAGACCCAGCAGAACACACGCAAAAGTAATTTTTTTATATTTCATAGCGCATTACTCCTATATATATCACGCTATCAATTTTACCGCACTTGAGGCAAAATTGTAAAGTTTTTCCCACCCCTGCAGTGAGGAATTCACAAAAAAGTAGATTTAAGCTATAATATTTATAAGATAACATCCAAGCGCTATCTTATTTAACATCAAGTAGCAATCAGCTTGTTAAATTAAGGAGGGAAAATTATGTCCGCAAAATTCCATTTCATCAACCATGCCTGCTTTATGCTGGAAAAAAATAATTCCGCTATTATCTTCGACCCGTATCTGGACGATAATTCGGAAGGACTCACCGCCAAAGACATTAAGGTTGATTATATTTTCGTCAGCCACGGTCACTTCGACCATTTGGGCAGTGCCTTTGAAATCGCCAAAAATTGTGACGCTACCATCATCTCTACTGCTGAAATCTGCGGTCTGGCGCAGGAAGCCGGCTGCAAAGCGCACGCTATGCATCTTGGCGGCACCTTTAAGTTTCCCTTCGGCAAGGTACGCCTGACGCTGGCCTTCCACGGCAGCGGCGTTCCCGGCGGTCACGCCTGCGGCATCGTCATTGATTTCTACGGCACTAAGCTGTACTTCGCCGGTGACACCGCACTGTTTAGCGATATGCAGCTGCTGCCCAAGCTCGACGCCTTTGAATACGCAGTGCTTCCTATCGGCGGCAACTTCACTATGGACCCCAATGATGCACTTATCGCCTGCAAGCTGCTGCAGGCAAAATACGTTATCCCCGTACATTACAACACCTGGCCGCCCATCGCTCAGGACGTTGAAGCCTTCAAGGCCGCCGTTGAGGACGAAACCGACAGCAAGGTGCTCATTGTAAAACCGGGCAACACTATTGATATCGACTAAAATTTAAAACTTCAAAAACTTACGCCACGAAGCGTTCTTATTCACGTCGCAGTTGCCGCAATTGTTGCACTGCGACGTTGTTTTTTCTCCGAAATATTCCAGCAGTACCTTGCGCAGGCACATGGATGTATTGCAATAATTGGTCATTTTACTCAGCAGCTGCAGCTCGTGCTCCTTCCAGGTCAGATCCGGCTGATCGTGGCCGATAAGATAGGTGTTGACCGCAATATCCGCCTTATCGTAAAGCAGCAGACATTCCGCAGGCAGGCCGTCACGCCCTGCGCGTCCTGCCTCCTGATAGTAGCTTTCGATATCCTTGGGCATATTATAATGCACCACAAAGCGTACATCCGGCTTATCAATGCCCATACCGAAGGCATTTGTTGCCACAATCAGCGGCACGCTGCCGCCTACAAAAGCATTCTGATTCTCACGCCGCTCCTCCGGCGTCAATCCCGCGTGATAGCGCAAGGCACTGAAGCCCTGACGCCGCAAAAGCTGCGTCACGCTTTCCACCTTGTTGCGCGTAGCACAGTAAACTACGCCGCAATCCTTTTTATGCTTGCGCATAAACTCCAACAGCGAGCGCTCCTTATCCTGCGTGCGCTGCACGGCAAAATGCAGATTAGGCCTGTCAAAGCCCGTCACCACAATTTTTGCCTCCGGAATGCCTAGGCGTTTGATAATATCACGGCGTACATCCGGTGTAGCCGTAGCAGTAAAGGCTGCCACCAGCGGCTTCGTCGGCAAGGCCTGAATAAAATCGGGGATATTATAATATTCCTTACGAAAGCTGTGTCCCCACTGCGATACGCAGTGCGCCTCGTCCACCGCCACCATCGTAATATAAGCCTGGCGGGCGAAATCAATAAACTGCTGGTTGACCAATCGCTCCGGTGCCACATACAAAAACTTGCACTGCTTGTTGAGCGCAGCATGCAGCACTCTGCCGTACTCGTTGCTGCTCATGCTGCTGTCCAGATAAGCTGCCGGAATACCGCGAGCCGTCAGTGCCTCCGCCTGGTCCTTCATCAGCGATATCAGCGGCGAAATGACCAGCGTCACGCCCTTCAGCAGCAGCGAAGGCAGCTGAAAGCAAATACTCTTGCCTGCACCCGTAGGCAGCACTGCCAGCACAGGCTGTCCGTGTAATATTTCACTTATAATTTCTTCCTGCCCTGTGCGAAAGCTGCTGTAGCCATAAAAATGCTGCAGCGCGCGGTGCAGAAAATCACTGTCTATAATACGTGCCATAAAGCTCCCTTGCTTCGAATAATTGATATTGTAAAAAGTATAGCATATAAGCACTTTTATGTAAAATAACTTTCGTTTTTTCTATAATCGGCTAATAAAAAACAGGTACAGCCTAAGCTGTACCTGAATTTGTTACTTCAAGCGTCTAATTAGTGTTTACGTGCGTTGAAGCATTCGCGGCAGTAAACCGGACGATCGCTGGGTTTGAACGGTACCATGGTCTCTTTACCGCATTCAGCGCAAACTGCGGGGAACATTTCGCGTTGCGGACGGTCGTTTTGTACGCCCATGCGTTGTTTGCGAGCTTGACGGCAAGCCGGGCAACGGCGCGGTTCGTTAGTGAAGCCCTTTTCTGCGTAGAACTCTTGCTCGGAAGCGGTGAATACGAATTCGTTGCCGCACTCGCAGCAGGTTAAAGTCTTGTCTTCTTTCATTGTTTAATCACTCCTAATCATAGATAGAACATACCCCAAAGAACGCATTAAGATGTTTACCTTGGCTTCCCCATTTCATCTATGATAGAAGAAGTTAGGAACTTAAACGGACCACTGAGATACACCTCTTACAGTATATAGTAAGCGCCTGTAAAAGTCAATCTTAGTTTATCAAAAATGCGTAAATTCTTTAATAAGAAACTCAAACTTCGCACACGGAAAACATCCCGTATGCCTTGATAAATCAGCTTGAACTGAATGTCGAAAGCCATTCACGCACACTTCTGTGCACGCAGACGACTCATCCAAAGAGCGGGCAGATCGTTCAGGAATCGTTCCAAGAGCGATTCGACCAGCAAGACTTCTGACGGATATTCTGCCCGAAGCTGCTCCGCAAACTCCTGCAACACGAGGCGAAGCGCTTCCATGTACTTCAAGTCCGGAAGCTCATCAAGCCCCAGATAGAAGAGCTCGCCGAGGCTTCGCCCATCCGTGTTCTCACGTTCCTCGACAGCCAGGAGCATATATCGTGTGCAGACGACGGCGACATGCGCCGTCATCGCATCGTAGGAGACGGAACGACAATCCTTGCCGAGCCGCAGGTAGGACTTGCACGCTTTGAAGAACACCTCGATGCCCCAGCGCTTCCCGTAGAGCTGGATGACTTCTTCCTCCGAAAGCGAGAGGTCTGTCGTGACGAGGACGAGATAATCCTTCCGCTTGTTGCGGTTCCGCACGAAGACCAATCGCACAGGCACGAGGGATTCTCCCTGTTTCGTCGCGACAGCATCGACGGACAGGAGGTAACGCGAGCGTCCGCGGCGTTTCTTGTGTTCCTTGTAGATGGCCTTGACGTTCGAGATCTTCCCTTCGCAGGGGTAGCGCACCTTCTTGCTCTTCTTTGCCATAGCGGTGACGTCATAGCCGAGGTCATGGATGGCTTTCAGCGACGACGGCGAGCAGAACCATGTGTCGAAGAGGACGTACTGCGCGGGGATTCCTGTCGCCTTGACCTCCTGCAACAAATTGAGGACGACGGCTGGCGCTTCCATCTGCGCGAGCTTGCGCTGCTTTCCGCCGTTGCTTCTTGCATCGACGGATGCGCTGGCCTCATTGAGCCGGTTCTTTTCCTTCGAGGTTGAAAGAAGGCAGAACGTGAGTGGCAGGAACGTGTTCCCGTCCGTCCAGCCGAGGACGAGCAAGCGGAAGCCCTTCGTATAGCGGCGGCTCACATGGTCGTAGACGTTCGCCAAGAGTTCCACGCGCTTGGAACGCGAGCGGCTGAAGAGCGAATCGTCGACGACGATGGCACAACGCCGGCCGGCATCCGTCAGCGGCTTGATGGTTTCGTTGATGATCCGCGCCGCAAGAAGCAGCGTGAACTTGCGCCAGTTCGTGTGGCAGGAGTTCAAGAAGCGGTAAGCCGTGTCCTTGCCGAACGGCAGCGAATCCTCGTGAAGTCGGCGCTGCATATAGAGCGAGCGGTTCTCGAAGATGATGCTTACGAGCACGAGGAAAACGAGAATGGAGGAAAATCCTTTGAGCTTGCAAGCGTTGGCCGCGCGCAGAATCTGGCCGACATGATAACGACGGAAGAACGCCGAAGTTTTCTTCGAGATGGATTCCATCTGCTGGGTGGTTTGTGATATACTTTTCATAGCATGAGCCTCCGGTGCTTGGTATGTTTTTGAGCCAACATAATTATACCAAACTGGCAAGACTCATGCTATTTTTCTGTTTACAAAGCCTGGACTTTCAAGGGGTGCAGGGGATTTTTACCTGCGAAGTTTGAGTAAGAAACTTTTCATTTCTCAACATATGCTCAAATCCGCTTGTTAACAGTGCTCACAGGAAAAGCTTGCGTGTAAAATTAATGGTGCGGCACCGATAAGTTTACAGCAAAAACTATGACCGTCTTTTTTTCGCCGCTTTAAAGAAAAACCGCGACAGCTTTTCAGGTCTGCGCGGTTTTCGAACTTCAATTTTTATTTATGCAGCCAGTTTACAGATTTTCCCTGCTCTCTGGCAAAGTGAGCATCATTGATGGTTTCGGCAATGATATTGCCCTGCCAGTCATTCAGCATGCTGACAGAAACATTATGCACACTCAGCTTCCACAGATTGTTCAGCGGGATGCCCAAAAGCAGGCACAGCTGCACGCGGATAATACCGCCGTGCGATACAATCGCGATATTCTTCTCGTGGCCTTCACGCTCGAAGATATAGTCAAAAGCCGCCTGACAGCGACGCGCTACATCATGAAAGCTTTCGCCCTGCGGCGGAATCCATTCGCCCGGACGCGTCAGGAAATCATCCATCTCCTTAGGCCAGCGGCGGCTGATTTCCGCATATTCCAGGCCTTCCCAGGCACCGAAGCTTACCTCCTGCAGCAAATCCAACGGCTGGTAGGACATATTTTTGCTCATAGCCAGCGGTGCTGCCGTCATGCAGGCACGCAGCATTGAGCTGCAGTAAATCTTGTCAACCGGCAGATGCTGCATATACGCAGCCAGCTTCTCGGACTGCTCCAGACCTTTGGCGTTCAGCGGCATGTTGATGCGTCCCTGAAAGCGATGTCCCTTGTTGCTGTCCGTTTCACCGTGACGGATTAAATATATTTTACCCATTAAGCCTTCGCCCCTTTTTTAGATTGCTCTGCCAGGGAAAATTCCTTCATCTCCGCATGCACGCCTGCTTCCTCAAAGGTTTCCATTTCTTTGTAGGCCTTGATGCCGGCATTGAACAGCGTAAAGCAGACAGCAGCGCCCTCACCGGCGCCGTCGGGAATATTCAGGCGCAGCGGTGCCGTAAGCCCCAGCTCCTGCAGGCATTCTTCTGCGCCCGGCTCTGCGGAAACGTGACCGGCAAAGCAGTAGTCGAGCACGGCAGGTGCCATATCCGCCGCCTTTTTGGCAGCCTTGCAGACAGCAACGCCGTCCAGCATTACCGGCACCTTCATAGCTGCAGCCTGCAGCAGAGCGCCGGCCATAGCGGTGCGTACCATCTCATTATCAGGATTGGAAAGGCAGCCGAAGCCCAAAAGCTCCAGTCCCTTCTCGTGTACCAGCTCCTGCACCAGGGCAGCGCCCTCCTCCAGAGCATCAGCCTCCTCCTCCGAGGTTACCAGCAGAGCCACGGCCTTCGCACCGGTTTCTGCAGCCAGCACATTCACCGGCCATTTGGCGTGCATAATTTTTTCGGCCTGAGCAGCCTCTTCGATACCGCACCATACCAGTAAATCGCGTTTAGGATAATCTAAATCCTCTTTTTCATAAATACCCTTGATACCGCAATAGCGCGAGGTCATTTCTTCCAGCTTGGCCAGACTGCCGACCGGCTTGATCAGATTATCAAAGCGTGTCTGCGCCAGCTTCATACAGCCTCTGTCGGCAGGCACAATCTTTTGGATTATTTCTTCTATATGCATAGCATTTTTCCTTTCTGTCTCTTTATAATTCGGCAAAATATTGCCGGGGAAATATATCAGATTATATAGGTTGCGAGCATCAGGTAAACCACAACGCCGCATTCCGTCAAAAAGCCGTAGGTATCACCGGTAAGGCCGCCCAGCTGACCGCTGAGGAAATGCGCAATGCCCTGGCAGATAACGAAGGCCGCTATTGCCGTATACAAATACGGCAGGCCGCAGGCTGCCACCAGCGCCAGACAAAGTACAAAGGCAATATAGGTGTACATCGGCTTGGCATAGGCCTTAAACATATGACCGATACCGGTTTTGCGTGCATACTTGTAGTTGACGATGTAGGTAACCATAAAGGTGCGCGTTGCTACAAAAACTGCAACCAACGCAAACGACAGCTTAACCGGCGGCAGCGTAGTATAGGCAGCCACCTTCAGCAGCACGAGGCAGACAAGCGCGATAACGGCATTGGAGCCTACGTGGCTGTCCTTCATGATTTCCAGCATACGCTCACGGTCACGGGCGCTGAAAACACCGTCGGAGGTATCCATAAAGCCGTCATACATCAAAGCGCCGATAATAATCAGCTCCGCCAGCACCAGCATCACTGCGCGCATCAGATCAGGGGTGTGCAGATAATACAGTCCGTAATTTACCGCACCCATAAAAACGCCCATTACCAGGCCGACCAAAGGGAAGTACGGCACGCTGCGGCTGAAATCGTCATCATGCCAGTCCGTGCGGTTGGAAAAGCGGATTCTGGTCAAAAATTCCAGACAAGTTACAAAATCACGCATCACATCACCTGCTTAAATGATTATACACATCCATTGCTGCCTGCAGCACAACAATAGCCAGAGAAGCACCGGTGCCCTCACCCAGGCGCATACCGGCATCCACAATCGGCGAAAGCTGCATCAGCTCCAGCATTTTCTTATGAGAAATATCGCTGCTCAGATGCGAGCAAAGCATATAATCGCGGCACTGCGGATAGAGGCCGTAGGCCAAAAGTGCTGCAGCCGTAGCATTAACACCGTCAACCATTGCCGGTACGCGGCGACGGGCTGCACCGATAATTACACCGGCCAGACCTGCGTGGTCATAGCCGCCGACCTTACAGAGAATGTCCATCGCATCACCCTGCTTCGGCATGTTTTTAGCCAGGCCGTCGATAACAACCTGACGCTTAATCTTCATGCGTTCGTCATTTATACCGCTACCGCGACCGACAGTCAGCTGCGGGTCCAGGCCCAGAAAGGCGCTGGCAATAGCGGAGGTAGAGGTTGTATTGCCGATACCCATTTCACCGGTGTAAAGAATATTATAGCCTTGGTCGATGCACATATCAGCCATTTCGATGCCAACGGCAATAGCCTTTTCGGCCTGCTCACGAGTCATAGCTGGACCTTGGGTGAAGTCTTCGGTTCCCCAAGCTACCTTTTTCTGATAAACCTTGGGCAAATCGCTCAAATCAAAGGCAGTGCCTACATCGCAGACGAAAACATCGGCGTGCGCATGACGTGCCAGCACGGTGGCTCCGGCAGTACCGCGCATATAGCCGTTAATCATCTGGCGCGTAACCTCCTGCGGATAAGCGCTGACACCGTATTTCGCAATACCGTGGTCACCGCACATCAGAACCATCGCCGTCTTTAATTTATCCGGTAAATCCTTGCCGATCATGCCTGCAAGGCCTACAACCATATCCTCCAGCTTGCCCAGATTAGCTGCCGGCTTGTCTATCTTAGCGTAGCCTGCCCGCACTTCTTGCATACGTTCTTCATCCAGAGCAGGTATTATGATTTTCTCCATATCAGTCGTTATTCTCCTTCATCCTCAAATTTAAAAGCCAATTTTTTTACGTCTACAGCCTGACCTGCCACACAATAATAAACATGGTCAGCCTCATTGGCCACACGCTGGTTAACCCAGCCGGCAAGGTCACGGTATTCACGCGCCATCTGATTATCCGGCACAATACCGCTGCCCACCTCATTCGTAACAAAGACAACGATTTTACCGCAATTACGTGCTGCTGCCAGCACCTTGTCAATTTCGTCAAATACTACCTGACAGCGCTCCAGGAATTCACCCTCCGGCGCATCCTTGCCATAAAGCAGGTTACACATATAAACAGTCAGGCAGTCAAACAGAACCGCTCCTGTTTCCGCTGACAGCGCTTCAAGCGTGCGCTCGGCATGATAAGGCGCTTCGTGATTAATCCAACGTGCATCACGACGCTCACGGTGCAGACGCACGCGCTCCGCCATTTCCTCATCTAAGATTTCTGCCGTAGCAACGTAATCGCATTTGGGAGAATAATGCAATACATAGCGTTCTGCAAATTCGCTTTTGCCGCTGCGGGCTCCGCCGGTAACCATAATAATTTTTCCAGGCATATTTCAACCTCCCTTCGTTTTTGTAAGCTGCATGCTTTTCATTTTATACATATATGAAAAAAGCTCCCTTGCGGGAGATTTACAAAATGCAGCTGCATCCAAAAATTCTATATTTACGCATACCAAAGCCAGCCTATCTCCCGTAGGCTCCAAGCTTCGTAACAGGCAGGTCTCCTGGCTTAGCTTCATCGCCCTCAGCGCCTTCCCAACTTGCGTCAGTGACATAATTGCCTGGGCTCCGCTTACAGTAGCGGGACTGCTCCGGATTCTCACCGGCATTCCCTTTTCAGCACCGGCCTCAACCGGCGCACCTGTCAAAAAAATTCCAAGTATATATATTCGACAGCAATTCCTATAATCCTGCTAAGGCGCAAAAAAAGAGCTGCCTAAGCAGCTCTTTCAGGAATTTCGTTATTTTGCGTAATCAACAGCACGAGTTTCGCGGATGATAACAACCTTAATCTGACCGGGATATTCCATTTCATCTTCAATCTTCTTGGAGATATCTCGTGCCAGAAGCACAGCGGAAGCATCATCGATAACATCCGGCTTAACCATAATGCGGATTTCGCGGCCAGCCTGTACGGCATAGCATTTTTCAACGCCCTCAAAGGACTCAGAAATTTCTTCCAATCGAGTTAAGCGCTTCAGGTAGCTTTCCAGAGTTTCGCGTCTTGCACCCGGACGGGCAGCAGATACTGCGTCAGCGGCAGATACCAGAACAGCTTCAACACTCTTAGGCTCGCAGTCACCATGATGCGCCAAAATAGCATTGACAATCAGGTCGGACTCACGGAACTTCTTGGCAATTTCGCCGCCGATTTCAACGTGAGAGCCTTCCATTTCATGGTCAATAGCCTTGCCGATATCATGCAGCAGGCCGGCACGTTTAGCCAGAACAACGTCAACACCGAGCTCAGAAGCCATTACACCTGCCAGGTTAGCAACCTCAACAGAATGGTTCAGGACATTCTGACCATAGCTGGTACGATATTTCAGGCGACCCAGCAGCTTAATCAGTTCGGGATGCAGGCCATGCACACCGACAGCAAAGGTAGCCTGTTCGCCGGCTTCCTTAATTTTCTGCTCAACCTCTTTTTGTGCCTTTTCAACCATTTCCTCAATGCGGGACGGATGAATACGGCCGTCATTAATCAATTTTTCCAGAGCGATACGGGCAACCTCACGGCGTACCGGATCGAAGCCGGAAATAATAACAGCCTCCGGAGTATCATCGATAATCAGATCGATGCCGGTAAGGGTTTCCAGAGTGCGGATGTTACGGCCTTCACGACCGATGATGCGGCCCTTCATTTCATCGTTAGGCAGGCCTACTACGGAAACGGTGGTTTCCGCTACATGGTCTGCTGCACAACGCTGAATTGCCAGAGAAATAATTTCTCTTGCCTTGCGGTCTGCCTCATCCTTAGCCTGTTGCTCCAGATCCTTAACCATCATAGCAGATTCGTGCTTAACCTCGTCCTCGAGGGATTGCAGCAGCTCCTGCTTTGCTTCGTCACTGGTCAGTCCGGAAATACGCTCCAGCTCAACCTGACGTTTTTCCAGCATTGCATCAGCCTTCTCCTGAGCAGCATTTAAACGTTGCTCCTTAGAAGCTAGCTTTTCTTCCTTGCGTTCGAAGGATTCGATTTTGCGGTCCAGATTTTCTTCTTTTTGCAGCAGACGACGCTCCTGACGCTGCAGGTCATTACGTCTGTCTTTATTTTCACGCTCCATATCGGAACGCAGACGATGGATTTCTTCTTTAGCCTCCATCATAATTTCTTTGCGTTTTGCTTCGCCGGTCTGCTCAGCATCCTGTACAATACGGATAGCCTGCTCTTCTGCAGTAGCAATTTTACCTTCAGCAACATTTTTGCGAACCAGATAACCTACCGCACCGCCTGCCAGACCAACTACAACAGCTGTACCGATAATTTCTAAAATCGTCCTCACCTCCTAAATGTAGATTTTTCCAAGATTTTTTTGCATAGTAACAGCAGGCGCCTGTTTGCGTCTGCTATAGATGTCCTTATTCCGTTGAATCTATAATAAAATATGTATTATCTATTCTGAAATAGGGCAAAAAATAAGGCAACCGCTTTACGCGTCGCCTCGTGAAAATCGTTGATATTAACACGATTGCATAACTACATTATAGATTATATTTAACAAAATTGTCAAGTTTAACCGCTACATATTGTCTGAAAAATGCAATTTACCCAATATAATGTGCACATATCTTGATGAAAAGCCGCGAGCCGCCATAAAGCGCCCCGCAGCCGCATATATTTTTTTGTTATCTGTTTCTGCTGTTAGCTTACGCTGATTGCGCTGCACGAAAAGCTGTGCCGCGTTCTCCGCCTGCCCTTCTTCAATGTCAGGCGTAAAGCGTTCCATAATTTCCGCAACCACGTCCGGGCGTATGCCGCGCTTGGTCAGCTCCAGCTGCAGATGCTGTCTGCCGTAATAGCGTTTGGCCAGCCATGCTTCGTACACCCTATTGGCGTAACGCTCCTCGTTCAGCAGACCGTAATCCTCGAGCTTGGCCACCGCCTCCAGCGCCTGCTCCTTAGTTGCACCCTTGCGCTGCAAGCGCTCCACCATATCCTTATGGCTGTAATCACGGTAAGACAATAAATCCAGCGCGCAGTCATAAACCTGCTGCGCGCCGGTAAAGCCTTCTTCCTTTTTCTTATTCCTTAAAGATCGACTCCACATCCTGCAACGGCTCCTCAGCTGCTTCCTTATTATCGCTCTTGGCAATCGTCACTGCGCGGATTTTAGCTTCGATTTCTTGGGCAATTTCCGGATTCTCACGCAAAAAGTCTTTAACCTTTTCCTTGCCCTGACCTAAACGGATATCACCGTAGGAATACCAGGCACCGCTCTTGTTGATAATATCAAGGTCTGCGCCCAGATCAACAAGGCAGCCTTCATGAGAAATGCCTTTGCCATACATAATATCGAACTCAGCCTGTCTGAACGGAGGTGCTACCTTGTTCTTGACAACCTTAACGCGGGTACGGCTGCCGATAACATCGTTGCCGTTTTTCAGCGTGTCGATACGGCGTACATCCATACGGACGGTAGAGTAGAATTTCAGTGCGCGGCCACCGGTAGTGGTTTCCGGATTACCGAACATAACGCCGACCTTTTCACGGATCTGGTTGATGAAAATAGTAGCACACTTGGATTTGGAAATCAGACCTGTCAGCTTACGCAGAGCCTGGCTCATCAGACGTGCCTGCAGGCCTACGTGGGAATCACCCATTTCGCCTTCGATTTCGGCACGCGGAACCAAAGCTGCAACGGAGTCGATAACGATAATATCAATAGCGCCGCTGCGTACCAGTGCGTCAGCAATTTCCAAAGCCTGTTCGCCGTTATCCGGCTGAGAAATCAGCAGATCGTCAATATCTACACCCAGATGACGGGCATATTCCGGATCCAGTGCATGCTCCGCATCGATAAATGCTGCATAGCCGCCCATCTTCTGAGCTTCGGCAATCATATGCAAAGCAACGGTAGTTTTACCGGAAGATTCGGGACCGTAAATCTCAATAACGCGTCCGCGCGGAATACCGCCGACACCAAGAGCAATATCCAGTGATAAAGCGCCTGTAGGGATAACCTCTATATTCATTTTGGCACTTGCTTCGCCCAGCATCATAATGCTGCCCTTGCCAAAATCCTTTTCAATCTGGTGCATCGCCATGTCTAAGGCTTTCTTTTTATCTGCGTCCATCTGCCTGCCTCCTAATATATAAATTTAAATTTAATCAATTCACTGCCTTTATTATACAAACAAAAGTTTCTTTTGTCAAGAAAAGTTTTGTTATTTGATATTCTGTTTAGCAGCCTCCAGCTGTGCCTGCTTTTCCTTTTCTTCCAACAGGTGCTTGATTTCATCCTGAGTATATTCATAGGTGCTGTTGCAGAATTCGCAGTGTGCTTCCGTAGTTTTGTCCTGCGCCAGCTCCTCCAGAGATTTTACATCAAGGTTGCCCAAAGCCGCCAGAATGCGCTCACGGCTGCAGCGGCATTTGAAGCTCAGGGGAATGGTTTCTTTAATATCAACGTCCAGACCGCGGCCGAGAATTTCAATCATCTTTTGCGGAGTATAACCGATTTCCAGCAGCTGGGTTACATACGGAGTCAGGTTAACGTTGTTTTCCAGCTTTTCCAGAACCTCGTCGGTGCAGCCCGGCATAGCCTGAATAAAGAAGCCGCCGGATGCGGTTACGTTGCCGTCCTTGTCAACCAGTACGCCCAGAGCAACGCTTGTCGGTGTCTGTTCGGAAACATAGAGGTATTTGGTCAGGTCGCTGGCGATTTCGCCGTCCTGCAGCTCGCAGTAGCCGGTGAAGGGCTCTGCATTCTGCAGATAACGCGTTACGATAATATTACCCTCGCCGATGCCGCCGCCGACATCCAGCTTGCCATTTTTCAGGGGCAAAAATGCATCGGGGTTTTCCACATAACCGCGCACTGTGCTGCCTTCGGCATCTGCTACTACCTCGCCCAAAGGGCCATCGCCCTTCAGACGCAGGCTGATGCGCTCGTTATCCTTCATTGTTGCGGCCAGCAGCAGCGCGCCGTTCATTGCACGTCCCAGAGCAGCGCTTGCCAGATGGGAGCAGCCGTGCTTTTTAGCTGCTTCCTGTACCAGATTAGTGGTGCATAATGCATAAATACGTACACCGTCGGCCGTAGCCTTTGTCAAAACATCTTCCATAATATCTGCCTCACAATCCTGCCTTACGGCAAAAATTTTACTTGCTTAATAAAACAAGCCCACTAAACTACTGCTAGCGGGCTTGCAAATTTCATGCATGGGGAACAGCCTGTTATCAGCTCTTCCACAATGTCAATTATAAATCATAATAGTCAAAAAGGCAAGCGGTGAAAATGTTACATTTCTTTGAAGAGATTTACCATTTCCATTGCGGTCATTGCGCAGTCTACGCCCTTGTTGCCGGCCTTGGTGCCTGCACGTTCTACAGCCTGCTGAATGTTTTCGGTGGTGAGTACGCCGAAGGCTACGGGTACGCCGGTTTGCATGCTTACCTGAGCGATGCCTTTGGAGGCTTCGGCGCATACATAGTCAAAGTGCGGGGTTGCGCCGCGGATTACGGCACCTAAGCAGATTACTGCGTCATATTTGCCGCTTTCTGCGAGTTTTTTTGCTGCCATGGGGATTTCGAAGGCGCCCGGTACCCAGGCTACGGTGAGATCTTCGTCAGCTGCTTCGTGGCGGATCAGGCAGTCGATGCAGCCGCTGAGGAGTTTGCTGGTGATGAATTCGTTGAAGCGGGCTACGACGATGGCGATTTTCATGTTTTTGGCGGTGAGTTTTCCTTCTAAGGTTTTCATGTTTTGTTCCTCCTAATGGTTTTATGTTTTACGTTAATTTATACTTTTTTTACTTTCCACAGTTGCAGCCACAGCCTTCGTGCAGCTTGTGTCCCATTTTCTCTTCTTTAACGTCGAGATAGTGCTCGTTGTATTCGTTAGGCTCCATGATGATGGGCACGCGGTCGGTGATGGTGATGCCATAACCGGAGAGACCGATGCGTTTTGCGGGGTTGTTGGTAATCAGGCGGATGCTGGTGAGTCCGAGGTCAACCAGAATTTGTGCACCCATGCCGTAATCACGCAGGTCGGGAGCAAAGCCCAGGCGAACGTTCGCCTCAACGGTATCAAGGCCCTGATCCTGCAGTGCGTAAGCACGGATTTTATTAGCCAAACCAATACCACGGCCCTCCTGACGCATGTAAACAACAGCGCCGCAGCCTTCCTTTTCAATCATCTTCAGAGCGGTTGCCAGCTGATCGCCGCAGTCGCAGCGCAGGCTGCCGAAGGCATCACCGGTCAGGCACTCGCTGTGTACGCGCACGAGCACATCCTTTTTACCGGCAACATCGCCCTTGACAATAGCAACATGACAAAGGTTGTCCAAATCGTTTTCATATGCAATGATGCGGAAATTGCCGTATTTAGTCGGCAACGCAGCCTCAGCGGCACGATGCACCATTTTTTCGTGTGCCTTGCGATAGGCAACAAGCTCGGCAACAGTGATGAAAACGAGCTTATGCTTTTTAGCGAACTCGATTAAATCCGGAGTGCGCGCCATATGGCCGTCATCGTTCATAATCTCGCAGCAGATGCCCACGGGCTGCAGGCCTGCCAGCTTGCACAAATCAACAGTAGTTTCGGTGTGACCGGTACGCACCAGTACACCGCCCTTGCGTGCGCGCAGCGGGAAAACGTGACCCGGACGGCGGAAGTCGCTCGGCTGTGCGCCCGGCTCAGCGCATTTTTTCATGGTATATGCGCGCTCATAAGCGGAAATACCGGTGGTGGTGTCAACATGGTCAATAGAAACAGAGAAGGCTGTTTCGTGATTGTCGGTGTTATGCGTTACCATAGCGCCGAACTGCAGCTTGTCCATAACCTCGCTGTCTGCCGGCATGCAGATAAGTCCGCGTGCTTCCTTAGCCATAAAGTTAATAGCCTCGGGAGTGCACAGCTCGGCTGCCATAATCAGGTCGCCTTCGTTTTCGCGGTCCTCGTCATCGGTTACCAATACCATCTGACCTGCTTTAATCGCAGCGATGGCTTCATCAATTGTATTATACTTAAACTTTTCCATTTTCTACCTCTTTGTTGCTGCTCAGATAAACCCATTCTCCAGCAGCATATTTTTATTTAAAGCAGGCTTCTGAGTCTGCTTAGGGTTAAATTTTAACATTTGCTCTACATATTTGCCGATAATATCCGTTTCCAGATTTACGCTGTCGCCCACATCCTTAAAGCCAAGCGTTGTTTCCTTGGCGGTATGCGGAATCAGCGATACGGAAAAGCTGCTTTCCGTAACCTGCGTCACCGTCAGGCTGATACCATCAATCGCAATACTGCCCTTTTTGATGATATATTTCAAAAGCTCCGGCGGGGTGTTGATAGTCACCACCATCGCAATGCCCTCCGGTCTGCGGCCGGCAATTACACCCAGTCCTTCCACGTGTCCGCTGACGATATGACCGTCAAGACCGTCGCACAGGCGCAGCGTGCGCTCCAGATTTACTCTGTCGCCGGCATGCAGGCTGCCGATATTGGTCAGGCGCACGGTTTCCGGCATCACGTCGGCGGTAAAGGCGGTGTCATCCATGCTTACTACCGTAAGGCAGGCGCCGTTGACGGCAACGCTATCACCGATTTTCAAATTCTGCAGTACCTTCACCGCAGCAACTGTCAGGTGATAGGATTCACCCTGCTGCGCCAGCTTCTGCACCGTGCCCAGTTCGGCTACCAATCCTGTAAACATTATTCCGCCTCCTTCGGCAGTTCCTGCTTATCCAGCTCCGGCACCAGACCTGTTATCAGTACATCACTGCCCAATTTTTCCATCTCGACCTCTGTCAGCTGCCAACCTGTTTCTACTAGGCTGCTGCCTGCACCGCCTACCGGCGGCAGAGCGGCAGCGCCGCCGATCAGCTTGGGCGCTACAAAGGCGCACACTCTGTCAGCAAGGCCTGCATCAAAGAAGGCACCGTGAATTGCACTGCCTCCTTCTACCAAAAGGCTGGCAATACCGCGCTCAGCCAAGGCCTGCACCACCTGCGCCACAGGCAGCACGCCGTCAGCCAGCGGCAGACGTACCACCTCTACGTTAGGCAGAGCAGCCAGCGCTTCCGCCTTAACGATATCGGAATCCAAGCCGGTAAAAATAATCGTGTCCGCCAGCGGATTCAAAACTGCTGCCATCAGCGAAATCTTCAGGCTGCTGTCGAGCACCACGCGCACCGGATTTTTGCCGCGCACCAGACGGGTGGTCAGCTCCGGGTCATCCTCCAGCACTGTGCCGATGCCGACAAGCACAGCGTCATGCTGCTTACGCAGACGATGCGCGAAGGTGCGTGCCTCCTCGCCGGTAATCCATTTGCTGTCGCCGGTAGCAGTAGCGATTTTGCCATCCAATGTCATAGCGTATTTTAAAGTAATAAACGGACGCTGCTTCGTAATCCAGGTAAAGAAGCGCTCATTTAGGCGCTTAGCCTCCTTTTCGCACACGCCGGTAACAACCTCGATACCCTGCAGGCGCAGATATTCCAAACCCTGACCTGCAACCTTGGGGTTAGGATCAAGGCAGGCAACCACAACCTTGCCGATGCCCGCGCGCGCCAAGGCTACGCAGCAGGGACCGGTGCGTCCGTAATGTGCGCAGGGCTCCAACGTTACATAGGCCGTTGCACCCTGAGCCATCTGCTTAGCCTCCGCCAAGGCATTGACCTCGGCATGCGGTTCGCCGGCCTTATGGTGATAGCCCTCACCCACAATATTGCCTTCGGCATCCACAATCACGCAGCCAACCATCGGATTGGGACTGGTATTGCCCTCTGCCTGCAGCGCCAGCTCCAGGGCCCGCTGCATATATGCTTCATCTGTCATTCTTGCCAAAATATCACCTTCCAGTAATATAAAAAACCGCATAAAGACCTAAGGAGCCCATATGCGGTAAAAAACTGTTTTGCCACCTTTTATCATCCAGACTATACTGTCGGTACCGGAATCGCACCGGTTCATGCGCTGCTGCGCTAGCGGACTTTACCGCCGATCGGGAATTGCACCCTGCCCCAAAGGTTACATTATGAAGTTATTTTTATTATAGCGTCAAATTTTCTTCCAGTCAAGAAAACTATACGTGAACACTATGATTTACTTCGCTGCCTCTTTAATAATTTCGTAGGTCCAGCGTGCAGTGTTGTACAAATCCTCTTCCTTCAGATATTCCGCGGTAGTATGCACATTGCTCATGCCGGTTGCCAACAGACCGCAGGGCAGGCCGTAGCCGCAAAGATAATTGCCGTCACTGCAGCCGCCGGTGGTTTTCAGCTCTACCGGGAAGCCCAGTGTTTCCGCAGCGCGTGCTGCCAGCTTAATGCATTCGTGGTCCTTGTTCAGCTCCACAGCAGGACAGCCTTCCACTACTTCGAATTCAACCTGACCGCCACCGGCCTCAACAGCCTCTTTAATCAGAGCGATGGTGGAATCCTTCAGCGCCTCCAGACGCGGTACGTTCAGAGAGCGCATATCAATGACGAATTTAGCCTCCGGGCAAACGATATTAGTGCCAACGCCTGCGTTGAACATGCCGATGTTAAAGGTAGTTTCGCTGTCCAGACGACCGTAAGCAGGCAGCTTGGACAAAGCATCCGCCGCCAGCATAATCGCATTGACGCCTTCTTCCGGAGCAATGCCTGCATGGGCAGCCTTGCCCTTGACGGTTACGTAAATATCGTACAGCTTCGGTGCAGCATAGGTAATTTCGCCCGGTGCGCCGCCGATATCCATGCAATAACCGTAATCAGCCTTAATCCAGCTCTGGTCCATGTTTACTACACCAAGGCAGCCGATTTCCTCACTTACAGTAAAGCACAGCTGCACGTCGCCGTGAGCTACGCCATCCTCCTTCAGTGCGCGCACCGCCTCCAGCATGGCAGCAACGCCAACCTTGTCGTCACCGCCCAAGGTCGTGGTACCGTCGCTGTACAGCACGCCGTCCTTGCGGACAACCTTGGTGCCGGTTGTCGGTGCTACGGAATCCATGTGCGCTTCGAACAGCAGCTTCGGAGCATTCGGCACGGTGCCCTTCACATAGGCCCACACATTACCGCAGGTACCGCCGGTTTTCTCGTGCGCCTTATCCATCTCAGGCTCCAGGCCAAGCTCGCGCAGCTTCGCCATAATCAGCTCTGCTTCCTGCTTTTCATCCTTACTGGGGCAGGGAACGCTTACCAGCTCTATAAATTCATCAATCAATCTTGTTTTGTTTATCATTATGGTCACCTCGTAAAAGTTTAAGATATAAGCATATTATATACCTTAATGAAAGCCGCGCGCAAGTTTAACTGCCGGCAATATTACAGCTGCAGATAGCGGCAGGCCAGATACAAAGCGCCCGCAACCAAACCACCGCAGGCACGGATTCGCAGCTTTTTCGCATCAACGCGCTCCGGGTCGCTTTTCTGCAGACGGCCGATGCCGCCCAGCAGCAGCCAGGCGGAAAACAGCAGCATAGCCGCCGCCAGATAATCCCAGCTTTCCAATTTAGCAAAAATCTCCATTATATCACCTATTCTTTATTTTTTGCGGACATAGATATGCATAGTGACAGTAAGCACAGCTTTCGTTACAGCTGCAGGCGAAATCGTCCTCCTCGCCCTTACCGCTGATTTCCTCGCACAGCTCTATTGCCTCCTGCAGGTACGATTTATCCAACGGCAGCTGCCAAACGCTCATATTCTGCAGAAAGTGCAGCTCGGCGCACACAACTCTTTTGCCGGGGTACAGCTTTTCCGCAGCATCCTTATACAGCGCCAGCTGATAAGCATAACCCAGCTTCACCTCGTCAGGCTCCGGCGGCGTACCTGTTTTATAGTCCACTATTATCATATTATCATCTTCGTCAAAGGCCAGCAAATCAATTACGCCCTCAGCCGCCAGCTCCTGCTGCAGAGGCTGTACAAATTCTAATTCACGCTTCTGCTTTTTGGGCAATAATTTATACAAATCGCTGCTGATATAAGCATCAAACATACTCTTGGCCTGTGTTGCCGCAGCGCCGGGAGCAAATTCATCCAGTGCAATGGCAAAAACAGCCTCCGCATTATAGCCATTATACAGCTCCAGCGCTTTATGCACAATACTGCCGGTTACACTAGCAGGCAGCTCGTGCGCCTGCTCTCCGGCAACTGTCTGCTCCAGCTCAGGCACTGCCAAAACCTGCTGGTAGTAATATTGACGCTGACAATGCAGATACGTCTGCAGTGCACTTGCGGTAAAGCAGGTACGGCCGCAGGCTGCGTAGGCAGGCAGCGGTGCCAAGGACAACGGCTCCAGCGCCAGCTGCTGCTGCACGCCCTGCTGCACAACAGCCGGGCTTAAAGCATCGGCACACAAAAGGCGTACCCAAGGACAGCTGCTTTCCTGCTTGTCCCAATCCACCTCGTATACTGCCTGCAGCTGCTGCCACCAGCCCTTGGCGGCAGGCAGAGCGATAACAGCCTCCGGCAGCTTTTCTTCCGCCACCGTACCGACCATTAAAAGCTGCTTTTTGGCACGCGTCATAGCAACATAAAGCAGACGTCTGCTTTCTTCTTCTTCCAGCTCACTATCGCGCGCCTTCGCCAGCTCGTACACGCCGCTGTTTTGCAGCTGCATTTCCTTATCGGGCACCTTAATGCCCAAAAGTCCCTGCTCGCCTTCCTTCCCCGAAAAATATTTAATGGATGCGGTATCGCCCTTCACTGATTTATCTAAATGCGGTAAAATAACAAGATCGAATTCCAAGCCTTTGGAATTATGTATCGTCATAATCTGCAGTGCATCATCGGCCTGTACGGTAGCGGCAGGCTCCTTGCTGCTGCTTGCGCGCAAATCCTTAACGTTTTGCAGCCATTCCGCCAGCGAAGCCTGCTTCGTTTGGCAATACTGCTGTGCCAGGCGGCGCAGCTTTTTGACATTGGCCAGCTTGCTCGGGCCGTTTTCCTGCTGCGACAGAACGAATTCCGGCTTCAGCTCGTCCCAAAGCTGTGCGAACAGCTCCGGCAATGCCATCAGTGCTGCTGCCTGACGTAGGCTGCGTAAGCGTTCGGCAGCCTGCATAGCCAGCGCCTGCTGCTCCGGCTGCAGGTTCAGCTGCAGCTCACCGCTGCCGACAGCCTGCAGTACATCCCATAACGGTTTATCATTTTCGGTCTGCCAGAAAAGCTGCGTCAGCGTTGCATCATCCAAACCGAAATAGTTGGAGCGCAAAGCGCCTGCCAGCTCCAGGCTTTCGTAACGGTTGTGCAGCACAGCCAGCAGATTCAGAATATCCAGAACCTCCTGCTGCTCATAAAAGCCCTTGCCCTTAACTACTACGCAATTTATGCCGTAGCCCTGCAGCGTCTGCCGCAAAATTTCGCAATGCGTCATTGCGCGCAGCAAAATAGCCTTGCTTGCCCCCGGCCTGAGCTGCGGCTCAACCTTGGGCAGCTCCTGCTGCAGATAGGCGGCGATTGCCTCTGCCTCCTTCTGCCATTTATCCTCTTTAGCGCCCAGGTCATCATCCTTGGATTTATACGGCACCTGCAGCAGGCAAACCTTAGCGCCGCCGGTGTTAGCACCCTCGTGATGCTCCAGACAGATTTCCTCCTTCGGCAAATCCATCAGCTGACAAAAGGCGGTATTACAGCTTTCGACAATGCTCTGCGTGCTGCGGAAGTTGGTTTTCATGCCCAGGTTCTGTCCCGCATTTTGCGCGATATCCTCTTTTACCTTATTAAAAACGCTGACATCGGCATGACGGAAACGATAAATAGACTGCTTCACATCACCGACGATAAAAAGATTATTCTTGCCGTCCAGCTTGTTACCGCAGAGCAGATAAATCAGCTGACGTTGGCGTTCGTTGGTGTCCTGGAACTCGTCTACCATAATATATTTATAGCGCTCCTGATACTTTTGCCGCAGCGCCTCATTCTTCTGCAAATGCTCGATGGCCAGCAAATCCAGATCATCATTAAACAGGATATTATTTTCCTGCTTGCGTGCGCTCAGGCAGGCATAAAACTCCTGCAGCACGGCAAGCCAATCCTGCACCAAATCGCAGCCCTTGGCGTTCAAAAGTACATGGTTCAGCTCCTGACGCAGATTTTTTAAATTAGTCAGCTCCGCTGCCAACGCCTTGCCACTAACCTTAACAACGCCCGACGCATCCAGCAGGGAGCACTCCGGCTCCGGCGCCAGCAGCTGCTTTTGCATTTCGTCCAGCAGTCCTGCGGCCTCCGTCAACGTCTGGCGTCCCTTGGTCTTTGCCCCCAAAGCCTCGCGCGCTTCGATTACCTCGCGCACAGCAGCAAACAGCTTCTGCTGCAGAGCCGGCAGTTCTTCCTTCGCCTTAAGATAAGGCTCTGCCAGATTATCTTCACGCACCAGCTCCGAGAGCTTGTCCCCCAGCGCCGTAACCTGATTAACAAAGCTGTTAACGCCGTAGGTCTGCACCAGCCTGCGCAGGGCAGCGTTTTCCTTGATATTTTTGCGTAAAAACTGCTGCAGCGTTTCTTTAAAAAAGTCCTGCGCTTCAAAATCCTCTAAAATCGTAAATTCCGGATCAAGCTGCGTTTCTACCGGGTTATCTCTCAAAATACGGCTGCACAGGCTGTGAATCGTGCTTATCGGCGCGCTCTCCACCTTCTGCAGATGCTCCTGCCAGCGCAGTCTTTCCAAATCAGTCTGCGCCTGCTCCACACATTCGCCGACAGCCTGACGCACACGCCCCTTGATTTCGTCGGCAGCCTTGCGCGTAAAGGTTATCGCCACAATATTCGTGGGATTAACGCTCAAATCCGAGCGCAGAATTTGCACAAAGCGCTTCATCAGTACATAGGTTTTACCGCTTCCGGCACCGGCGAGCAGCGAAACATTGCTTTTAATCGTATTTATCGCCAAAGCCTGCTCCGGTGTAGGGTTCTTACTCATCGCTCTCGCCTCCCTGTCCGCCGTCGCCATTCACCAGCTGCACACGGCAAATATCGTGTAACGGGCAATATACATCGCAGCGTCTGCAGCCTGCCAATGCAAAATCGCCTGCATAAATTCTTTCTATATAATCCTTCAGCAACTGCTCTTTTTCCTGCTTAAAGCTATCCCAGGTCAGCTCTGCGGCGTTCTTCGGCTTTTTATACGGCAAGTCGCTGTTGCCCACGCTTTCCAGCAAAAAGGCACTTTTGCGCTTGCCCTCCTTCAGCGAATAATAGCAGCCGCCGCTGACTGCAAGCTGCTCCTTGGAAAGCGCCGCCACCGCCAGCAGATACACCGGCAGCTGCAGGTCGAGCCCCAGCTCCATAGCACTGCCTGTGGGAGGCGTGCCACTTTTATAGTCCGTGATAAAAGCATGCTCGCCGTCGCTGTCGATTCTGTCAACTCTGCCGATGAGCGATACATCACTGCCGTCACTGAGCGTCAGGTACAAGGGCTTGCCGTTTTTAGAGCTGAAATTCCATTCCACAGCCTGCGGCCTAAAGCCGCCCCAACGCTGCTGGTCGGCATATTCAAAGCGCAGCCAGCGCACCAGCATACGCCAGAGGCGCTGCTTTTCTACCTGCCAGATATCCTCGTTTACGGAAGCAACGGTACTGCCGCCGTCATTGCGCGCAGCGGTGCAGACATCCTCAAAGACTGCCTCCAGCTCCTCCGTCAGGTCTGCCATAGTTTCGCCGATAATTTTGCTGCCAAGATAAGGCTCGACAAAGCTTTTCAGCGTCTGGTGCAGGATATCACCGGCATCACGCGGCTGCAGCAAATCATCCGCTTCCTCCGCCGCCTGCGCCAGCCACACCTTCTCCGCCAAAAAGCGGAAGGGGCAGGCAGCATAAGCCTCCAGCCTGCTCGCACTGAAGCGGCTGCCGATTTGCTTACGCAGCAGCTTCGTCGGCAGGGAATTTTGCAAGTCGCCATTATATTCCGGCTGCTGTGCCTTACGCAGAATATCCGCTTTGGCTGCCAGCTGCTGCTCCGCAGAGGGAGCCTTTTGCCCGCTGAGCTCTGCTATTTTCGGCAAATCCGCAGCAGCAAAGCGCTTGTCGCTGTACGCCTCCTCCGCCGAAGCAACGCCGAAATCAGGCAGCGTCTGCGCCTTCACATAGTCCTTGTCCAGACGCTTGTCCTCACTTCCCGGCTGCAAAAACAGCTTCCAGATTTCCTCCAGATAGCTGCTGGCCAGGCTTTCGCCTACATCCTCATGCCAAGTGAGGATGAGCTCCTTTTGCGCCGCACACACAGCCTGAGCAAAGAAATAAGCATCCTCATCAAAGGAGGAGCCAACCGTGGGCAAATCGTAGCCTGCGTCCGCCAGCTGCTTGCGCTCCGTATCGTTATAAATCCAGTTTTCGTTTTTAGCCTGCGGAAACTCGCCCTCGCGCAGGCCCATAATATACACGCTGTCGAAGCTCAGGCCCTGTACGTTGCCAACCTCCGTAAAGAGTACGCCGTCCCTGCGGCCGAAGCGCAGAGTAAGCTGCACCTGCCCCAAGGCCTCCTGCAGCAGGCTGTTCCATTGGCTAAGCGTCAGCTTGTAATCACTGTTTTTCGCAACCTCGTAATCACGCACAAGCTGCTGCACAGCCTTCAGCACAGCATCCTTGCTGCGCAGGCAGGCCAGCATAAAATCAAGCGGCACGCCCTGCTTATGCAGGCTGCCCAGACGCTCTTCCAATGGCAGCGATTGCACAAGCTGCGTCAGCTGCTCGGCATATTCGCTGATGGCAGCCTCCGCCTTAGTGGTTTCTATAAAAGCATCCAGCTGCTGCCACAGCTCCGTTGCATCACCCAGCAGCTCGTGTGCCTTCTGCATAGCCTCCTGACGTGTTTTGAAATACGTTTGCGTGCGCAGGCTGCTCGCCGTTTCCACATCCACATCAAAGAACAGACGCAAAAGCTCACAGCTCAGCAGCTCCAGATAGGCCGCTGCCGCCTCACGTCCTCTGCCTGCGGCAGTAAGCAGCAGGCGCAGCATAACAGCCAACGGCTGAGCTGCCAGCGCAGTTGTCTGCGGCAGGCTCACCGGCACACCGTATTCATCCGCCAGCTGGCGCAAGCCGCTGTATAAAGAAAAGTCGCGCACGGCAACAACAATGCGATTGGCAGCACACTTTTCATGCGCCAGCTGCTGCTTGATACGCTTCAGCACCCAGCGCATCTCCTGCTCATCGGAGGCAAAGCAGTAGCTTTCCACACCCTCCGCAGGCACCGGTGCGGTCGCATGCCCCAAGTGACGCAGCTGCCGCATAGCAACGCCTGCCGGAGCTTGTCCCAATTCCTCTGCCGCAAGGCTTGCAACCGTCGCACCAAGAATTTTCAGCGCGTTGACGGTGTTCGTGCTCGCGCGCATAAACTTGGTAATTGATTCATACTTGGCTTTTTCGTCGGAGCTTACTCTGCGTCCTTCGTAGCTCATGCTGATTACCAGATCATCCACATGCTTCGCCAAGGCCTGCAGAAAGTTTATCTGCACCTGGTCAAGGCTGAAGAAATCGCAGATATAGATATGCTTCCAGGGGATTTTGCAATCCTGCTTCTGCAGCATTTCCATAGCCAGACGATACTTGCCCTCCAGGTCATACCAGTTATTGTTTTCCAGATATTGACGATAAAGCAGATAAAAATTGCAGACGCCCAAATCCTTGCCCTTCAGCTCATCCTCCTCAAAGGATTTTTGGATTTGGCCGTAGATATCCTCCTTAGTGGCACCGCAGCGTGAAAGCTGGCTTACGAGCGAGGTCATGGCCTTCACAAAGCCTGTTTTATGCGCCAGCGAGCCGAAATATTCCAGCTGCTTGTGCGTGGTCATACCGGTAAGCTGCTTGTTTTCCATCATATAGTCGATGATGTCCTGCACAATCAGCTCCTGACTGCGACGGCTCAATTCCTTGTAATCGCTGCCACCGTTAAGGTTCATCAGCTTGCTTGCCAGAGTATCCATGCCCATTGTTTCCACATTAGCATAATTGCGGTGCACATCGTCCGTCAGCAGGCGGTTCGGTAGCACCAGCACGCCTTCGCCCAACGGCTGTTGCGAAAGCTTCTCTGCCAGCTGCGAGCGCAGGCTGCAGCCGAGAGGTACATAAATCAACTTTGCCATAACAATCTCCTTCTGTTTATCCTTTAGCGTAATATTGCTCAAATCTTTATAATGCTTATTATACCATAAGCGACTGTCAAAGATTGTCTATTTGAGGAACGGATTTTTAGGGAAAGGAAAAAGGCTGCCACTTGACGTGACAGCCTCCTGAAAATACAATATTATGCTTCGTATTCAGCTAACTTTGCAGCAGCTTTCGGGCAGCCTTTTGCGGCAGCCAGTTCGAAGTAGGTCTTGGAGCAGATTTTGTGGCCCATAGCCAGATATTGCTCGCCCAGCTTGTACATATCTTCTGCATATTCCATGTCCTTCAGCTTCGCGGCAGCCTTCGGGCAACCTTTGGCAGCAGCCAGTTCGAAGTAGGTTTTGCCGCAGATGCAGTGGCCCATGCCCAGATAATGCTCGCCCAGCTTGTACATATCTTCTGCATATTCCATGTCTTTCAGCTTAGCAGCAGCCTTCGGGCAGCCTTTGGCAGCAGCCAGCTCAAAGTAGGTCTTGGAGCAGATGCAATGGCCCATTGCCAGATAATGCTCGCCCAGGTCATACATATCTTGTGCATATTCCATGTCCTTCAGCTGTGCGATTGCTTCCTCGGAGCCTTTAGCGGCAGCCAGCTCCAGATAGGTTTTACCGCTGATGCAGTGGCCCATACCCAGATATTGTTTAGCAAGCATCAGGCAGCCTGCAACATATTCTTTTTCTTTAGCTTCGGCAGCAACGATTTCCTCATCGGTAACGCCGGTTTTTTCTTTGAACCATGCCATGATAGCGTCCATGTCTTCAGCCTTGTGCAGCACGCTTCTGAATTTATGGTCAATCACCTTGGTAGTATACAGGTACTCAACACCCAGGTCCAAGTCAAAATAATCCAATCCGAAAAATGTCAGAATACCATCAATAACAACCTCAGCATTAGCAGGATCCTTTGCCAGCTTAGCAATTTGTAAATACTTTTCAGCAACAGTCGTCATTTAAAAAACCTCTCTTTTTCATTCTTTTGTAAGAATAATCAATTATTAGTTCCTTCGGAACCAATATAATCATATCACGATTGAAATTAATTATCAACTATTATATGGGAAATGGTAGGAAAATGGGAGATGGGATACTCAAAACATCAAAACACCTTCGGGATCATATGAGGTTTTAGTTCCAAAATGTTCAATTTTCGTATTATATTTAGCACCCAAATTATAAAAACGCAGGCTATCCTTCGTCAGGTCAGCAATCTTAAGGAGCTCATTTTGTAAAAAAGCATAGTCATGTGGTTCTACCAAACATTCAAACACCGAATTCTGTACCCGCTGCCCATACTTCAAACACATTTTAGCAATCTTGTTAAGTCTTCTCCTGCCAGCGGCATCCTGAGTATTAACATCATATGTTACCAATATCAGCATAGCATTTTATCCTCACTTCCACAAATAGCTCGGATATTCATCTATATCTCCGCGTATATATCTGGCTAAAAGCTGCGCCTGAACAAAAGGCACTAATCCCCATGGTATTTTTTCTTGCAAAAATGGATGCATAATTACGTCTTGCTTACGTTTTTGCCAAGCTTCAAAAAATGTCTTTCGTCCATCGTCATTTAATAATACACTGCCGTTTTCCTGATTATTAAATGATTTTTCATTAATCACACGATTATTAATCAACGTAAGCACAAATCTATCTGCTATAATGCTGCGAAACTCTTCCATCAAATCAAGAGCTAAAGACAAGCGTCCCGGTCTATCCCGATGCATGAAACCAATATACGGATCCAAGCCGGCTCCTTCAAGTGCTGCAGCACAATCGTTAGCCAAAATAGTATATGCAAAGGATAATAGAGCATTTACAGGATCGGTCGGAGGCCTTTTATTTCTATTAGTAAATCTAAAATAAGCCTTATTTTGCAATACAAGCTCATTAAACTGAGCAAAATACAAGCTGGCAGCATCGCCCTCCAATCCTCTCAGTACAGCTAAATCGGTACATTTTCTGGAAAGCCTTGTTAAACGCATAATTTCATGGCTGGCTTGTTCAATATTAGCTACATCAACAGTTAAAGCATGGTCACGTTTGGCACGCTCCAAAACGCTACGAGAATTATACAGTTTGCCAACAATAAAATTACGCGCTATTTTACAGCTAAGCTCCTCTGAATCCGAAATCCGATACTGTTCTTTGCGTAACAATACATTGCTGTTATTATGCCCCATAACTCGCGCCAGAAATCTTCCGCTTGGTTTATAAAAACACACGGCTATCCCATGCTCAGCACATTTTCCCAATAACGCCGGACTCGCTCCCATATAGCCAAAATATAAAATCTGCTCAAACATACGCAACGGTAATTTTTTTATTGCAGTACCATTCCTGTTTATTACCACGTTTTCATTGTCCAGCGATAAATAAACATCTTCGCTTGTCACAAATAAAGTATTCAGTAAATGTCTCATAATGCATCCTCATTTAAAAATTTTGCATAATAATCCGCTACAACTGTCTTCCTGCATATAACCGGCAAACAAATATCCTTTAAAGAACATAAGCTACAGCCTTTTTTAGGCTTAACATTCGGTGTATAGCCCTGTCTATAATAGTTATGCATTTCGCGCAACATAGATTCTACATTTTCACGCATAGAAGCAGTAAAAGCAATCTCTTCTCGACGATGTGTTTCATTATAATATAACGCACCTTTAGGTATATCAACATGCAGCATTTCTTCCAAACACATAGCCTGACAGCATAATTGTAATCTGTCAGCATCAATCAGCTTACTCTTTCCGCGCTTATACTCTATGGGATAAGGGTGCCACAATCCTTCACGTCCATATAAAGTGCATCCGTTTTCAGTCTTACTGAATTCGACAACATCACATTGTCCGGAAACGCCTAATCTTCTTGAAAAGATACTCAAGGAACGTGTAATTAACAGATTACCGCGTTTTTCTATAAAGCCATCATCATGACAACGTTCATGGATTATGTTACCCTCAATTGTTCTTACATTTTCCTGCCATTGATTTTCTATATGAATCAACGCCCATTGTCGACGGCAAAAGCAAAAATGCTGAATACCTGATAATTGTAAGAATTCATCTTCACAATATTCCATAAGAATTCTCCTTTCCCTATTAGCTAATCAGAATACGTCATTTGTGTTAACAAAACCGAAAATCCAACCGTGTTCCGTATTTCAATCCACGCTCCCTCACGGGAGCGACTTGGCGAGCGTTTTGGCAAGCTCGTTGTTATCGAGATTTCAATCCACGCTCCCTCACGGGAGCGACTGACGGTCAGCGTCTGCACCATTGTTGTGCCGGTATTTCAATCCACGCTCCCTCACGGGAGCGACTTGAGAGCTTCCAACTTTTGGGCAAAGCAAGCCATTTCAATCCACGCTCCCTCACGGGAGCGACGGGGATAAAGATACCTTCCTGCCCTAAGGCTTCTATTTCAATCCACGCTCCCTCACGGGAGCGACGGCAGGTTTATCGATGTTAACGACTCGCAACTGCCATTTCAATCCACGCTCCCTCACGGGAGCGACCTTTGATATCCACGTCTTTAGCACCCAGATAAGTATTTCAATCCACGCTCCCTCGCGGGAGCGACGATGTTGCTCAATCTCCATAGGCATACCCCACATATTTCAATCCACGCTCCCTCGCGGGAGCGGGTACTGTCAATAGTTTTGCGCAAATTTCTTCAGACATCCTAGCAGAAGTTTAGTTATATAAGTTTAACGGTTAGTGCACTTCACCGTTAAATATCAACTAGCTTCTGCTTTAGATACCTTTGCTTATTAAGTTAGCTGTTTTTAAGATATTTTTGCTTCACAATACAGTTCTTCGGCAAGCATATCTGTTAGATGTTTCATGTTCAAGTAACGTTTTTTGCCCCAATCATTGCTGGCTATATAACGCAATCTTGCACATACAAGCATCAATGCTGATTCACCATCAGGAAACGTGCCAATCACTCTTGTGCGACGCTTTATTTCTCTGTTTACACGTTCAATAACGTTATTGGTACGTATACGTAGCCAATGCTCTGACGGAAAATCCATATAGGTCAAGGTTTCCTCTAAACCATTTTCTAGTTTGTCTGCAGCCTTGTTAAGTTTCATCTCACGTAATCTGGAAATTACTGATTTTGCCTTTTCTTTAGCTGCTGCTTTATTCTCCTGAGCATGAATTGCTTTGAGCATCTTGGCAACTTCCTTGACAGTTTTACGTGGTACTACAGAGAATATATTACGGTACATATGCACCGTGCAGCGTTTGTATCTGGCATTTGGAAACACTTCACCTATGCTTTCTACCATGCCTAAATTTTTATCGCCAATTATAAGTTTTACGCCATCTAAGCCACGGCTTTTCAGCCATACAAAGAAATTTTTCCAGCTTTCAGTATCTTCTTTGAGGCCCTCGGCTGTACCTATAACTTCTCTGTATCCGTCTTCTGTGACGCCAATAGCAACTAATACAGAGGCGTTTTCAAAGGAACCTCCCCAACATCTTTTTAGAAAAATACCGTCTACAAAGACATAGGGGTACTTTTCTGTAAGCTTCCTGGAGCGCCATTCTTCAATTTGAGAAAAGCATTTTTGATTCAGATTGCTAATGGTTCCGGCTGAAACCTTCTGTCCCCAGAGAATCTCTGTAATACTTTCAACACGACGCATAGAAACGCCGGCAAGATACATTTCTACCAAGGCTTCTTCTACGGAGCATTCACGTCTTTGGTAGCGCTGAATAATAGCAGACTCAAAAGTAAGACCTTTTAATTTAGGCACTTTTAAAGTAACGTCACCAGCTTGAGTAGAGAATGATCTTTCGTAATGACCGGCGCGATAACCTTTTCTTGTTTGCTCACGTGCGTAGCGTTCAGCTTGTACAAGTTTGTCAGCTTCTGCATCCAAAAGAGCATTGAGAGTTTCTTCTACACTATTTTTTACAATAGTTTTCAATTCGTTGTGGATAAATTGCTCGTTTAATTGTATAATGTTACCAGACATAGATTCTACCTTCTTTCATGTTTTGTGTGGTAACTTAATTGTAAGCAAAGGTAGTCTCTATGTCTATCTTTTTGAATTGAATTTGCGCAACTTATTATACGTTATCCGGGAGCGACTATCTGACAGCCACCGAGCTGCTGAGTATCGTAGAATTTCAATCCACGCTCCCTCGCGGGAGCGACGTGTCGGTCACATCGACAAACATCATTGCAGGAATTTCAATCCACGCTCCCTCGCGGGAGCGACCGGAGATAGCCGGGCAGATCATGACGGACGAATATATTTCAATCCACGCTCCCTCGCGGGAGCGACTTTTAGGGCAGATTGTTGGTGTAAGCCGCCAACTATTTCAATCCACGCTCCCTCGCGGGAGCGACGTGAGAGCACTGTAATTTGGGACGAGGACTCCGCAATTTCAATCCACGCTCCCTCGCGGGAGCGACCCAATGGCGCTCCCATGCATCACCGAAGATACGATTTCAATCCACGCTCCCTCGCGGGAGCGACTGCGTGGGCAAAAGCTGAAAATGTTAAAGTGTGGATTTCAATCCACGCTCCCTCGCGGGAGCGACAGTTAGGAGGTGTAGAAAATGCATGAGGATATGCAGATTTCAATCCACGCTCCCTCGCGGGAGCGACGGCACGGCCAAGAGTATTCCATGGCAAGCCGTCATCAATTTCAATCCACGCTCCCTCGCGGGAGCGACTTTAATAAAATTAAGGAGTTTATATTATGGCTCATTTCAATCCACGCTCCCTCGCGGGAGCGACGAGAGTGCTCGTTATGTTGCTAAATACTCCCTAAAATTTCAATCCACGCTCCCTCGCGGGAGCGACCTGCTTGAGCTTAACGTCACTTTTCTGGATGGCCAATTTCAATCCACGCTCCCTCGCGGGAGCGACGCGTTTCTCCTGCCCAGCTTAATGACATAATCGGCATTTCAATCCACGCTCCCTCGCGGGAGCGACTCCAAAAACACATCGTTTGTCACAAACCCAGCCTCATTTCAATCCACGCTCCCTCGCGGGAGCGACAACTTGTTTGATTATGATGACAAGGCACGTGATAATTTCAATCCACGCTCCCTCGCGGGAGCGACTGTAACAATGCTGGTAATGTTGTCAGCGTTGGCTTATTTCAATCCACGCTCCCTCGCGGGAGCGACATGGATGTCGGGGATGCTTATCTTAATTTGAGAATTTCAATCCACGCTCCCTCGCGGGAGCGACTTTCTGCTTCTGCTCGTATTGGTCGACGGTCTGATTTCAATCCACGCTCCCTCGCGGGAGCGACCCATTCTTGGCGTTATAATTGCCGCCGCTCTCTTATTTCAATCCACGCTCCCTCGCGGGAGCGACGTAATTGTAAAATCAGTAAAGCGCCAGTCGGTGTCTATTTCAATCCACGCTCCCTCGCGGGAGCGACAGCTCATATTGCTAAAAGGTTATGGAATAGCGGTATTTCAATCCACGCTCCCTCGCGGGAGCGACATGGATGTCGGGGATGCTTATCTTAATTTGAGAATTTCAATCCACGCTCCCTCGCGGGAGCGACTTTCTGCTTCTGCTCGTATTGGTCGACGGTCTGATTTCAATCCACGCTCCCTCGCGGGAGCGACCCATTCTTGGCGTTATAATTGCCGCCGCTCTCTTATTTCAATCCACGCTCCCTCGCGGGAGCGACGTAATTGTAAAATCAGTAAAGCGCCAGTCGGTGTCTATTTCAATCCACGCTCCCTCGCGGGAGCGACAGCTCATATTGCTAAAAGGTTATGGAATAGCGGTATTTCAATCCACGCTCCCTCGCGGGAGCGACCCTTACGCTGCCATATACACGTTCTGTCATCGCCATTTCAATCCACGCTCCCTCGCGGGAGCGACAGCCGATGAGCTTTTGAGAGCTATTCCCGGCGGCATTTCAATCCACGCTCCCTCGCGGGAGCGACATAAACGGCGAAATTATCCCTATCGCATTATAAATATTTCAATCCACGCTCCCTCGCGGGAGCGACGATTTGCCAGGCCAATATCCTTTTAACCAGGTTATTTCAATCCACGCTCCCTCGCGGGAGCGACGACGGCCGCGGCCAGCTCGGGATAACCGACAAATGTATTTCAATCCACGCTCCCTTGCGGGAGCGACAGCGGCGCTCGACTGTGATGCCACAGCCCGCGGATATTTCAATCCACGCTCCCGGTGTATTCCGTATGGTGCAGCAGGGCAATGATTTATTTCAATCCACGCTCCCTCGCGGGAGCGACTTCGGGCAGCGATGCATATTACAATCAGACGCAGCAATTTCAATCCACGCTCCCTCGCGGGAGCGACATGCGGCCATGTGGACGGATGAGCCCTTGACTGATTTCAATCCACGCTCCCTCGCGGGAGCGACTTATCAACAAAACTGTACTGGAGCAAGAGTTAGAATTTCAATCCACGCTCCCTCGCGGGAGCGACTCAGATACACTAGCTTTAGCAAATAAGAAATAATTTTTCAATCCACGCTCCCTCGCGGGAGCGACCCGCAGCACCGAAGTCTTTGATGGCGAGGATACCGTTTTCAATCCACGCTCCCTCGCGGGAGCGACGCTTCTGCTACTGTCTATGGTATCCAACTGCTCCTTTTTCAATCCACGCTCCCTCGCGGGAGCGACGCGCACTGAGACCACACAGATATGTGTTGTCTTAATTTTCAATCCACGCTCCCTCGCGGGAGCGACATTTTAACTATTCCTCCTTGATTATTAAAAAAGGTTTTCAATCCACGCTCCCTCGCGGGAGCGACCCGGCACGCCTAGCCAGCTTGTAATAGCCGGGTTGTTTTCAATCCACGCTCCCTCGCGGGAGCGACCATACGGCACACTTTCTAAAGAGCGTGTTGCAAATGCTTTTTCAATCCACGCTCCCTCGCGGGAGCGACTTAGCACAGTCATTTTGGCATAGCCAAAATTTAATTTTCAATCCACGCTCCCTCGCGGGAGCGAGCCTAACTCTACCGCGGTCAGATAATCTTTTTTCATTTTCAATCCACGCTCCCTCGCGGGAGCGACTTATCCAAACGGCAGCCTAAACACTGGCCACATGTTTTCAATCCACGCTCCCTCGCGGGAGCGACTTTTCCTTATCTGCAATGATTTGTACTGGCGGTGTTTTCAATCCACGCTCCCTCGCGGGAGCGACTCAAATGCAAAATTTTAAACTGCTTGCGGCTCACTTTTCAATCCACGCTCCCTCGCGGGAGCGACATACTGTCTTTTTTGTAAGCGTCCTCGCTGCTTTTTTCAATCCACGCTCCCTCGCGGGAGCGACGCATCAAAACAAATTACTTCTCTATTCATTTAAATCAAGCATTTTTTGCGAACTAGCTCAACTCAAATACTCAAAAATTTATTTTGATGTGAGAAAACTTATAGTTTCCCATTCTAGCTTAAGTTGCGAACCTAAGTTAAATTTTATGTTCCATATAACTTCGCACAGGATAATTCTGCACTATTTTTACTCATGCCAATCAATATGCAAATAGCGGTTCTTTAATTCGTTATTTCCGTTATATAGTAAATTCTCAAAGAATTTCTCTAAATACACCGTAGTAGCGTGAACTCCATTTTGTAAATCATTATAGTTTGCTCTAACCAAAGCATTACGGAAATACCAGGAATCCTTAGCAAAAGCTTCATTACCTATGGAATATCCTAAAGAATTCAAATACTTTATGATAAAAACAGCAGTTGAGCGAGTGTTTCCTTCGCAAAAAGGATGTATCTGCCATATATCACAAGTAAATTTTGCTATATGCTTAACGATTTCACTCTCGCTAAGATTTCTATAAGAAAATCTCTTTTCAGTATTAAAATCATAGTCGAGTGTCATAGAAATGCTATCATAGGATGCGTAAAAAACACTTTTTCCATTCAAAACCCATTCATTTTTACTAATATTATAGGTTCTGACCTCTCCGGCATGAGCAAATACATTCGCAAAAAGGTTTTTATGTATGGAAATCCAATAAGCAGGAGAAAAGCTAAATGTTTTTTCTCCCAATATTGCAGTAATCCTACCTGCTACAACATCCGCTTCTTTCGTTCCAGCTTCAATAGCTTTCCTATCGTTGCATTCCTCATAATAACTACTGATTTTATCATTAGCTTCACTAATAGTGATTTTGCCTTCAATATTCTCTTTAGCCGTTTCCAGTAAGTAATCAGAAGTAGAAAGGCCATCTACTGCCTGTAAGCCAATTGCGGTCTGCCAGGCAACTGTTTTTTCTTCCAGCTTGGGTTCACCCAAACGAATATATTCATTTAAGTCTTGATACCAATCTTTCTGCATATTACATTCCTTCTTTAACTTCGGGAACAAGACCATTCAATTCATCGACAACAATATCATAATCATCTGCAGACAGTGCCTCTGCAATACCTTCCTTAAGCTTTACTTTAACAGAACGATGAACCTTAGCAGAAGAGTACTGCCCTTCCTTGCAATTATGCTTCCACCAATACAACTTAACAACTTCCATAGAGCCATCCGGACGAGCCGAAGAAGCATCATTTTCAAACAGAGTTAATAAACATTTTTTGACAACTTCAGCATCTTCATCTGTAAAACCAGTTTTCGTTGCAAGCTGAACATTAATGGCACCCTTAATTTCATACATACCAAACTTTATCATGTGCTTCATGCCCATTGTATCAGAAGATTTTCCTTCTTTGCCATCTTTATTTTCGCCATTGACACTTTTGGTAATTTGATAAGAGCATACTTCAACGGGATCAATGCTTACTGCCTGATGAATCGAGATAGGTCCTCTTACACCTACTGAAACACCTGCTGCTTCTTTATCTTTTTTATTATTAAATGCGAATACCTGTCCAAAACTACGCACATCAAGCCAAGTTTCACATGTCCAGGCAGCATACTGCTCCGGACTAACTTTGTCACCTTTCTTTACTTTCTTATCGCTCTTATCTTCTGCTAAATGTTTTTCTTCAAGCTTTTTAGCAATAAGTGCCGATGCACGATCACTTAAAGAAGTAAAGCCATCATCGCTGCGATCATTAGACTGGACAAAAATAGGATATCCCAAATCCTGCATACGGTTACGAATTTTACGTTTAATACATTCAGCTGTAATTTCACCATAGCTGCCATAATCAATACGCGGGCGATTACCATTCAGCGGATCACCATTGGGATTTGCCATTTTTACACTTACCAATAATACAAAGTCAATTTTGTTGCTTAATTCTGCCATTTTACTTATCCTCCTCTTGTTTGTCTTTTTTAGATATATATAAATCATTGCGCTGATCATAATAACCCATCAAATAACAGGGTTCCAGACTTTTATTGCGGATTTTATCAGCTGTTTCACCTATTTTTCCCATAATTTCGCCAATAAGGCCCAAATAGAAGTTTTTTCTTGTGTCCGGCAAATATTTCAAATAAGGTCTTAAAGCACCATTAATATTCGCTGCACCACTTTCCGGCTTAGCACAATAAAAATTCCACAATTTATCAGCATGAGTTTCCCTGATATCATTATCAGTATAGCCGTACCGGCTCTTCATTGCATCAATCTCTAGCTTTTCAAATACAGCTAATAATCTGCCATATAAATAATCACGATTCAACTTATTTTTATCAAGGCTCATATTCCATTCCTCCTTTTGGGCCTTATCATTATAATACTTTCTTATGACCGCACAAGCTACAGAAAGTATCTTTTCACGATTTTTCTTATTATAGCTTTTGGGCATTGAAGCCTTGGCAGTTAATGCCATTACTATATCATAAGGTATAGGTAGTTTCTCAATAAGACACTTAAACAGCCTCTGCATATGTTGTTTTAAAAGCTTATCATCAACTTCAACTTTGCTGTTATCATCATTGCCCCTCTGAACACCGAAAGCAAAACGCACTATATCATACAACAACGGTGATTGGATATTTTGATAAAAATACCAATAACAGCTATTATACCAGCTATTAATTCTTTCAAAAAAATCAGATGCCTTTAATTCATTATAATATACCAATGATAATCGTCCGGTTGTTGCTGCATCAAAAGCTGCAATAATTACATCCTCTTCATTAGGTAAATCATTTTTAAATCCTGCCAAGGTATTATTTAATTCCTTGCGATAATCCGAAGGAACAAAAATTGTTTTCTTTTTATCGCCAAATATACTCTTATTAAACTTTGGTACAGGTTTTCCTTTAGGATTCCAACACAAAAAAGTTCTATCAGATACGCAAAAGCTAGTTTCGGAATTATTGGCCAACCACTGCAAAATTACAAACACTTTCTGAAAGGTTGAATATCCTACACTGCTTGCTTGTTCGGCATCAGTAAAGCGTCCACGAAAAACAAAATTTGCAGTATCATTAGAAGAAATCAATTTAGCATTTGCCTGCATATTTACAATTCCTTTAGGAACCATAGGTGCAAGAATTTCTTGTTCTCCAGAAATCATACAAAGATCCATAATGAATTTCTCATTATTTTGCATCTGAGTGTCATAATAAGAAGCCCATTTTTGGAATAGCTGTTTATCACGCCAACATTCTTCTACGTCTGTTCCCAAAACACGCCAACGCACCATGCATTGCAATGGTTCTACACCATTAATTTTTTTGTCAGCTATTTTGTTATTTTTATCCAATTCCAAAAGTTGTTCTCTTACTAAATCCTTGACAATCGTTTCACCATCAAGATACTTTTTTATAGCACTTAGTTTTATATCGCCATATTCTGATGATGCTTCCCAATTTGCTAACAAATTCATATATTCCTGATGCTTGTTGTTTTCTGTAGGAATCAGATAATCTAATTTATCGCTTAATGGATGCGCTGCCGGATTCTTGCCGGAACGACTACCGGATTCTATTGTTACAGGAATAATAGTTGGCTGCTCAAAAGGCACATTAGGATCTTTACTTTTTTTATCCAATGCTCTTGCACTTACAAATTCGCCATTTAAATTAATGCTTGCTTCAATTTGTACATTTTTCAAAATATGAGAGATTGGTAACAAAGGCGATTTGCCGGCTTCAATCATTCCTACTAATGACTTATGGTATTCATATGTCTCATAGGCTTTATTAAACAAACTCATCTATTGTTCCTCCTTCCTCATGTTCGAACTCATCTAAACCACTAAAATTCTTCTTATCTTCAAAAATTTTCATTTTCATCGGATGAATTTTCTTAGTAGCAGTACACTCTTGGGGACGTATGAAATCAATAACACCCTTTTTCATAACTGGTCGCCAAAAACGTACAGTCATGCAATCCTTAGTTTCGGGAGAATAAAATTCATCCGGATAAGTAATACCATGATACATAACACCAAAAGCCAATTCATTAACATCATCATAGGCCCCAGAACCTTCACCAAATTTACAAGGCTCTACATAAGCCTGACATTCGCGTGTTCCCAAAAAAACATCTCGGCGGCCGCCTTTCAATATCATCCGTTTTGCAATATTATGGTGTTTATTCTCATTTCGGTCACCTTCCAACTCAGGTCGGTTCTTATTCCATTCAAAATGCGCCTGGACTTGATACCGGCAATTTTTCAGGTATGTATAATATGCCAAATCATTTCCATTACCAGTGTATTTAATTGGACGGACGCCTTTAACCTCTGTTTGAATCTGATTCATTACACGCACCTTGTCAATGTACCAAATGATGGTCGGCTTCCAATACACCGACATTAAAATACCTTTTAATGCTTCATATGTAGGCACCTGATAAGAACACTTCTCACCACCTACACGCATGATTGGATCACTAAAAAGTGCATAATTACCATAAACCTCAAATTCGACATTATTAGAATGCATATGACACCTCCATTGCTTAATAAAAAACTCCTTCGCCACCTATAGCATCTAAATTTAAACCAAGCTTATCATCATAGTAAGCAGAATCATTCAAGATATAGATGCCAAAGCAATCATTATATATTACTGCTGCATCTTTCTTTAAAATATCTATCTGATATTGATAACATGTAACAGTATATCCGGTTGCTTGCTTTATAGCTTCTTCCGCATACGCCAGATTATACATAGCTTTCTCAGAATTCAACTCGCTAATAACATCTTGCCCCTTCCCATAAGGCACTATCATTTCAACGGTATTATTATCAAAAACATTAAAATACTTTCCTGCTGTCTTTAACTGTTGCGCCAAAAAGTAACCATCTGCAACATCATGTTGATTTAACAATCCGTATAAAGACTTATGTAAATTAGGTACAAAAAAATCTTGCTCACCCTTGTTCATCATAGAGTATAGCTTTTTATAATAAAAGGAAATAGCTACATCGGAGTTCAAGCTAGTATAATGTTTTTTTATTTTAACTTCCTGTAATAAACTTTCAGTAGCTCTTTTAGCAGTTTCAATCTCTTTAAGCCGATGAAGTTTCTCTCCCAATAAATTTACAATGTAAACCGACTCTAATTTATTTTCGCCATTTCTATTGCATCTTCCTGCTGCCTGAACAATACTATCCATTCCAGCCTGTAATCTAATAACACAGTTAAAAGAAATATCCACACCAGCCTCAATTACTTGAGTTGCAACGCAAACTATTTGTTTAGGATCTGGTAAACTCAAATCAATTTTCATTGACTCTACTATCATTTTTCTATGCTTTGTACACATCGAAGCAGATAGATGATACATTGGAATCACGCCGTTTACTTCAGCCTGTAAACTCTCAAATAACTCTTTAGCCTCTCGTTTTGTATTGCATACAACTAGAAGGCTTTTTTTGCTCCTTATTATTTCTAAAGCAAAATCAGATAACTCTTCCATGCTCATAGAACCCTTGTCAACTAATTCCACACGTTCAAAAACCTTTAAAGTTTCAGAGGGCAACGTAATCAAGTCACTAACCTCGCTTAATAATTTGTGCTCAGCATTTTCAAAGGAAGGCTGTGTAGCAGAACACAAAATAACAGTTGCATGACATTTTTTCACAAGGAAATTTATCGTTAAATTAAACAGCGCGAGCATTGTATTTGGCAAAGACTGCACCTCATCAAAAACAATTACACTATTACACAGAGATGCAAAACGTCTGACTGAACTGGTTTTTCCTAAAAACATAGTATTTAGAAGTTGCACTAATGTTGTTATCACAATAGGATTATCCCAGGACTGTATAAGCAGCTCTCTCTTATTTAATTCCTCGACATCACTGTTTTCATCATCAATGACATTAGAATGATGCTCTAAAAGAATACTATCATCCTGTACTGCTTTTCTTATTTCCTGTGCATTTTGTTCAATGATGGACAGTAAAGGCATGACAAAAAACATTCTTTTTTTATGATATTTTTTTGCGTGTTCCAAGGAATAACGCAATGAACTTAAAGTTTTGCCACCACCAGTCGGAACATTTAACCTGTATACTCCTTCAGGTTTTTGCGCGGCAACAGCACATGCAGCAGAAATCGCCTTACGTGCTAAATCTATATCCCGTTCTGTCTTAAAATTTTCAATATAAGAATTAAAATTCGCTAAAATCCTACTCCAATCTAAGTCTAACTGCTTAGTTACCTCATTTTTTTCAAATTCCATAGTATCTTTTCTATCAGCATCTATAACTGCCGATGTCAGTAAACGACACACCAATGAATAATAAAACGGAATTTCAGGTTCTTTATAATTCTCTGTGCTATCTATACTAACTATTATATCAGCAAGATTTTTTATTTCATCTGTTGCCTCCAGAAGCAATTTTTCAATTTCATCCTCACTGGCACATTCATTATAGAAGTTTTCTATAGCCTCCTCAGAATCAATGTTTTCTTTTTCTAATCTGTAAGCAAAGGCACTTTCATCCTTATCTTTTATACAGTCAAATAAGCCGTGATGTGCTCCGATTGCATAAGCTATCAATTCAATAGTTAAATCTTGGAAGTCATTTGCACCAACATATTTAGCATGTTTCGCTAAAATCAGCTTTACACCTGCAAAAGTATGATTAACAGTACCACGCTTAACTTCTTTTTCATTGACAACTGCATCTTCAATATACTGCTTAAATCTGAACGTATGTTTGCCGCAATCATGTAATAAGCCTGCAAGATAAGCAGTCTTTTCTAAGCCTACTGCCTTTAATGCTTCACTAGCATATTTTGCTGTATTACGGCAATGCTCAGCAACAGATTGAAATGAATAAGTTACTTTACCATCACAAGATATTTCTTTTCTTATATGCGCCGGATACATACTGAACACCTCACTTTTTGCTTTCAATTATATTTTAATGTTTAAAGAATCAATTGTCAAGGATTATTATTTCTGCTAAGCACGCAAAATTACCTTGTCTTCTGAAGATTGTTATTGTACAATGAAAGAGTCATATACTTTCGGTATATGTGGATTGAAAAAATTATATTTTTATGTATGTAAATAGAGATACTAAAATGTATCTCTATTTTACATTTCTGCTAATTTATCTTTAGTGTATCACACTACAAAGACAGTTTTTGTCTATATTGAAAAAGTCACTTGCTACCTTGAAAAAAATTTAGGAATTTGCACAAAAGTCCAGTCTATTAATTTTTTTAAATTACAGACTGGACTTTTCTGATTCCACAAGGAATACCTATATTGTATATTCTTTTATTATAAAAATTCTCCCCCCTACCTCACACGTATACGCCTGCCCTCGCCGTTCGCCAAAAAAATCTCGCCCAGCTGCAATCTGCCGTCCACAATCTTAAAGACATCGCTTTCAAACGTGCCCACCTTGGTTTCAATCTCCACATTACTGAACGCCAGCTCGCCGCTCTGGTCGCTGAAGCTGCCACGCAGGCTCAAAAACGGCACCAGCATATATGTTCCCTTGCCCGTAGAAAAGCTGCCGTATACCAAATTATTGCCATGCGGTCCCTCATTGCGGAACTTAATCTTCAAGGCTACGCTCGTATTTATCTTGCTGCTTTTGGCAGCCAGCGAAGCCATCAGATTCTTGCCGTCAACATCGATTTTGTAATAGCGATTATCAAAATGATACAAGCCTATCGCATCAAAGGTACCGCCGAAAATGCTGCCAGTCACATCCTGAAAGGTTATCAGCGCATTTTCATAATGATAGGTACCATTGATATTCGTAAAATACAAATCGTTCAGATGCAGCTCCTTCAGCGCCAGCGCACCATCAATCACAGGTTTTTTCAGGCTGCCGGTCATCTGCCCAGTCACCGTCATCGCATCCTTAACATTTTTCATGCCCAGCGAATCCGGAATAACATCATACAGGCAGATATTGATATTCGTCTTCTGCTCCCCCTTCAGGTCGCAGGTGCCGTCAATATTCAGTCCCTTGCCTGCAATGCTGCCGCCGTAGCGTCCCGCAGCTAAGTGCAGCTCCAGCCTTTGATGCTCATGTATCTGCGCCGTGCCGTCCACGTCATTCAAAATAAAGTGACGCTTTTTATATTCTGCCGACAGCACCGTATCATGCAAAATCAGCTTAATATTCGGCAGCCTGCCCTTAATCTGCAGATGACGCTTTTCCATAGGCACCTCGTCCGGCAGGATACTTTCCTCCGCCGTCTTTTTATTCTGCAGGATATCCAGGCGCATTTTATCATCAAAGCCCAAATGAATATAAGCACCGCTCAGCTCCACCTCCTGCACCGTATCAATGCCCGCTATGCGCAGGATGATGTCCTTCGGCTTGATTTTGATACGTCCCTCGGGCACATCCACCAGGCGTTCATGCTCCGGCGAATCCCAGGTCAGGTTTTTAAAATATACATTGCCCCAGATATCGGCGCGCAGCTCCTCGGCCGTCACCGTGCCTGTCAGCACCTGCTGCTTTGCCATATAATAATTAAAAAGCTCCGCCGCATGACGGCTGGCACGCTGCGCCAAAAAGAAATAGACAGCGCCGCCCACTGCCAGCAGGCAGACTACTACCATTGCCAAATGAGTTTTAGATAATCTGCGTATTGCCTGCAACATATAATCACCACTTTCGCTTATAAAACTTCCTAAGCTCAGTATATCACCACGCCGAACTGCCCGCAACTAATAGCAAAGGCACAGCAGACCTGTCACCAGCATCTGCTATGCCCCTATATCTATACATATTAAATTGTTACTTCAAGAAGTACGTTCCGTCGGCAGCCTCCGCCACAGCGGCAGCAAAAAATGCCTGCGCCAGCTCCGCCAGATACGCCGTGTCCTTAACGCCGGCCATTTCGTAGGCGGAATGCATCGCCAGCTGCGCCAGGCCGATATCCACCGATTTGATTGCTACCTGAGCGGTAGAGATATTGCCTAAGGTAGAACCGCCTGCCATATCCGAACGGTTATAGAAAAGCTGCAGCGGCACGTTCGCCTTTTTAGCCAGCAGCTGCACCAATGCGCCGGATACCGCATCCGTAGTATATTTTTGGTTAGCGCTGTATTTGACAACCACACCCTCATTAGGATAGGTCTTGTTCGTCAGGTCGTTCTTATCCGTATGATTAGGATGCACAGCATGCGCATTGTCCGCCGAAAGCATCAGGCTGTTGGCCAAGGACACCAGATAATCCTCCTCGTCCCTGCCCAATGCCATGTTGATGCGCTGCAGCGCATCCTTTAAGAAGGTCGCCGCCGCGCCCTGCTTCGTGCCGCTGCCAACCTCTTCGTTATCCAGCATGCAGAATACCGGCACACTCTCGCCTGCTTCTGCCGCCAAAAAGCCCTGCAATCCGGCAAACACGCACTGCAAATCATCCAGCCTGCCGCCGGCAACATATTCCTGATCCAGCCCGACTGTAGTCGTCGGCATTCTGTTGTACAGGAAAAGCTCCGTATCCACAATCTGCTCTGCGGTAACGCCGCAGGCCTCCGCCAACAGCTTCTGCAGGCCGTCCTTAGCCGCAGCACTGCCGATAAGCGGCAGCATATCCGTCTGCGCGTTCAGCTTTACGCCCTCGTTGGCTTCCCTGTTCATGTGGATTGCCAGATTCGGAATCATCATCAGGTCCTGCTCAACATTAACAAGACGCGCTTCCAAGCGGCCGTCAACGTTGCATAGCACACGTCCGGCAACGGAAAGCGGCCTGTCAAGCCAGGTGTTCAGCAGCATGCCGCCATACTTTTCCACATTCAGCTTCACATACTTTTTGTCTACCACAATTTCCGCATTATTCTTCAGCTTGAACGCCGGCGAATCGCAGTGGCAGGCGTAAACCTGAAAGCCCAGGTAAGCCTTTTTGGGAAGCACAAAGGCCAGCAGCGCCGAACCGTTACGGCTGACATAATATTTGCCGCCTTCCTGCAGCTGCCATCTGCTGTTTTCCTGCAGCTCGGTAAAGCCTGCAGCCGCCAGCTCCACCTTAATATTTTTCACGGCGAAAAAGCTGTTGGGCGTTTTATCCAAAAAAGCGCACAGCTTCGCATTCAGCTCCGTATAAGCCATTTCCATTTCTGTCTTTCACCTCTTGCAAAAATTCTTGGTATATTACTCTTTAAAGCGCTCACGCAGCATCTTTATTTCCGCAGCGTAGCCCGGCAGCTCGTTAGGTGTTTCCAAGTAAAACGGCAGTGTGCGCAGCGCCGGATGGTTAATCACCGCCGTCAGCGCCTCCAAGCCGATATTGCCTGCACCGATGCACGCATGCCTGTCCTTGTGGCTGCCGCAAATATTCAGGCTGTCGTTCAGATGCACAGCCTTCAAGCGCTCCAAGCCGATAATTTTATCGAACTGCGCCAGTACGCCGTCCAAATCATTAACGATATCATAGCCACCGTCAAAAATATGACAGGTATCAAGGCAGACGCCCATCTTTTCGTTAAGCTGCACCTTGCTCAAAATCGCCGCCAGCTCCTCAAAGCTGCGGCCAACCTCCGTGCCCTTGCCGGCCATCGTTTCCAATAGAACCGTGGTATGCAAATCCTTGTGCAGCACACTGTTGAGCAGCGCCGCTATTTTTTCTATGCCAACCTCAGCTCCCTGCTTCACATGGCTGCCGGGATGAAAATTATACATATTCCCCGGCACATATTCCAGCATCGCCAAATCGCCCTCCATCACCATCTGCGCAAACTCCAGCAGCTTTTCGTCTGCTGCACATGGGTTCATCGTATACGGTGCGTGTGCCAGAATGGGCGCAAAATTGTGCTCCTGCATCAACGCGTTCAGCGCCGCCGCGTCCTCCGGCTTCACAGCCTTCGCCTTGCCTCCACGCGGATTGCGCGTAAAAAACTGAAACGTATCGGCACCGATCGACAGCGCCGTCTTTCCCATCGCTAGAAAGCCCTTCGATGAGGATAAATGACAACCTATATGTAACACTTGCTCAATCTCCTTTGCTATTTTTCAACCAGCTGATAGCTTTCCGCCAACAGCTCCTGCACCAACGAAATGTCTGCATCCTTTTGCAGCATTACCGTCAGCCAATGCTTTTTGTTCATATGATACGCAGGATAAAAATGCTGCCTGTCCACCAGCTGCTCAATCTTTGCCGGTGGCAGCTTAATATTCAAAACATCAACCTTCCCCGCCTTCGCTAAGCCCAGGCTTTTATAGGGAATCGTCATAAACAAAGCGTACCATTTATTTCTCCGCGCCGTCTTAAAGGTAAAATTCTCCGGTGTTTCCGGCCACGGAGCGTCGGGTACAGTGCCGAAGCGCTGCGAGCAGTAATCCATCAGCTGCAGCTTAACATTGCTTTTAATCAGGCACTGCGTTTTTATTTCTTCCAGCAGAGCCTCTGCTTTCTCGCGCACGCTCATAACGTAACCGCTGATGTTATCGGCAACGTTAAATGGCAGGTACTCCTCATCTGTATCGCGTTCCAAAACATTTACGGATAAGGCCTTGCCTGCAAGCATAACGACAGCGTAAAACTCTGTTTCCGGCAGCGCCTTCCGCAGTGTCAGCCCTGCGCCCTCCCGCACAAAACCGTAGGCCAGCGCTTTTTCTATGTCAACATCATATTGCTCTAAAATCGGATAAAGCATTTCCGTTCTCTCCTGCAAATAAAATTATATGCACCACCGGTATAATCGCCTAAGCAATCAGAACTCCTGCACAACCTCAAAGCGGTACTTTTGCTTAATCGCAGGATATTTTTCGCGGTCCACCTCGCTCATAAACATAGCGTAAGGACGGGCGCAAATTTTGAACGGAGCATACAGCGCCTGATACACCACCAGCTTTTCGCCGGTCTCCGTGTGCTCGGCAAAGGCCAGTATTTTATATAAGTATTCCGTCGTAGGATTTTCGACAGTTTCTCTTTTAAAATGGCGCACAATGTCGCCCATATGCATTTCTCTAGTCATAGTATTAACCTCCGTATTTTGTTTATATAACTCAAACTTCGCACACGGAAAACATCCCGTATGCCTTGATAAATCAGCTTGAACTGAATGTCGAAAGCCATTCACGCACACTTCTGTGCACGCAGACGACTCATCCAAAGAGCGGGCAGATCGTTCAGGAATCGTTCCAAGAGCGATTCGACCAGCAAGACTTCTGACGGATATTCTGCCCGAAGCTGCTCCGCAAACTCCTGCAACACGAGGCGAAGCGCTTCCATGTACTTCAAGTCCGGAAGCTCATCAAGCCCCAGATAGAAGAGCTCGCCGAGGCTTCGCCCATCCGTGTTCTCACGTTCCTCGACAGCCAGGAGCATATATCGTGTGCAGACGACGGCGACATGCGCCGTCATCGCATCGTAGGAGACGGAACGACAATCCTTGCCGAGCCGCAGGTAGGACTTGCACGCTTTGAAGAACACCTCGATGCCCCAGCGCTTCCCGTAGAGCTGGATGACTTCTTCCTCCGAAAGCGAGAGGTCTGTCGTGACGAGGACGAGATAATCCTTCCGCTTGTTGCGGTTCCGCACGAAGACCAATCGCACAGGCACGAGGGATTCTCCCTGTTTCGTCGCGACAGCATCGACGGACAGGAGGTAACGCGAGCGTCCGCGGCGTTTCTTGTGTTCCTTGTAGATGGCCTTGACGTTCGAGATCTTCCCTTCGCAGGGGTAGCGCACCTTCTTGCTCTTCTTTGCCATAGCGGTGACGTCATAGCCGAGGTCATGGATGGCTTTCAGCGACGACGGCGAGCAGAACCATGTGTCGAAGAGGACGTACTGCGCGGGGATTCCTGTCGCCTTGACCTCCTGCAACAAATTGAGGACGACGGCTGGCGCTTCCATCTGCGCGAGCTTGCGCTGCTTTCCGCCGTTGCTTCTTGCATCGACGGATGCGCTGGCCTCATTGAGCCGGTTCTTTTCCTTCGAGGTTGAAAGAAGGCAGAACGTGAGTGGCAGGAACGTGTTCCCGTCCGTCCAGCCGAGGACGAGCAAGCGGAAGCCCTTCGTATAGCGGCGGCTCACATGGTCGTAGACGTTCGCCAAGAGTTCCACGCGCTTGGAACGCGAGCGGCTGAAGAGCGAATCGTCGACGACGATGGCACAACGCCGGCCGGCATCCGTCAGCGGCTTGATGGTTTCGTTGATGATCCGCGCCGCAAGAAGCAGCGTGAACTTGCGCCAGTTCGTGTGGCAGGAGTTCAAGAAGCGGTAAGCCGTGTCCTTGCCGAACGGCAGCGAATCCTCGTGAAGTCGGCGCTGCATATAGAGCGAGCGGTTCTCGAAGATGATGCTTACGAGCACGAGGAAAACGAGAATGGAGGAAAATCCTTTGAGCTTGCAAGCGTTGGCCGCGCGCAGAATCTGGCCGACATGATAACGACGGAAGAACGCCGAAGTTTTCTTCGAGATGGATTCCATCTGCTGGGTGGTTTGTGATATACTTTTCATAGCATGAGCCTCCGGTGCTTGGTATGTTTTTGAGCCAACATAATTATACCAAACTGGCAAGACTCATGCTATTTTTCTGTTTACAAAGCCTGGACTTTCAAGGGGTGCAGGGGATTTTTACCTGCGAAGTTTGAGTTTATATAATTATACTACAAAATACAGCTTATATGCCACGTGCTTCCGAGGTTAATAATTCTTCTAAATGTGTTTTCCAACACAAGCGGTTCAAGATAAACTAAAATCAGCATATATAACATTTAGCCGCAAATCTTTACCTTTGCCAAAGCCTCCTGAAACTTATCGCCCAGGGAATCTTATAACTAAATTATATACGATACCATGGACAGAAACTGTCATTGCTCTCATAAAAAAGCTATAGAATAAAAATTTTACATCACCTATGCTTAAATTCATCCTGAAAGCAAAAAAGAGGATAACGTACCGCGAAAGTACATTATCCTCGTGCTGTTTTATAGGTAACTAACAGCCACATCCCTATTCTTATATTACAGCCTCATACAAGTTCCTAAAAGTTTAGCAACAACTTCACTCCGTAAAAAAAGATTACGCCGCCGCAGACAATATTCACCCTGCGTAAAAATACTGTATCAAGCCTGTCTCGAAAAACCAAAATCAACAGCGTCAAACCTTTGTGGTTTGTCTGTTATAAATTACTCTTTTCTAAGTTCATACCGTGTGGTACGACTTCCACCAATCTGTTTGATTTGACCACTATCTACCATTGCTTTCAGAATACGACCAGCCGTAGACTGACTAACCTCCAACAGTGTCTGTGTTTCTTTTCTGGTAATCATCAGGTGCTCCCTTAAAAATTGCAGAACTTTTTCCTCATTTGAATCCAAGTCCAGAGCTGCCGCATTTTCAAATTTCTTATGTGCTTCTGCTGCTTTCGGAGTGAAATTCACATTAGGAAGAATGATTTTAAAAGCGTTGTTAGTTGTCTTGATCTTCGGTTGCACCAGAGCATTTGCATAAGCTCCCATGATTTTCTTCATGCCGGTGCCATATGCTTCAATCAGCTGCAAGCGGTAAAAAACATTAGCAAGGTGTGGATTTCTGCAAACAGAAACACCCATCATCAAATCGTCAAGTTCCAAACCGGGAAGCAGCCCGCCGATGGACACGAATTCAATCCGATCATCGTATATGCTGATCAAGGTGCTGGCTCGGAAAGAATAATCTCGGTGTACTAGCGTGTTCAGCAATGCCTCGCGGACGGCGACCTCCGGGTAGTCCCGTGTATCAATCCGCAAAAGCTTCCGAAATGTCGCATGTGTCTGATTGTGGAAATCAATATAGTCGTAGACCTCATTGAGTTGCTGCATCAGAGAGCCGGAAAACTCCCGGCGATCCTTAAATACATTCTGATTGATTCCTTCAAACACGGCCGCCTTGATTGTGTGGGGACACTGCTCAGACAGGAGCAACCCTAAATTCGTATAAATGCCATCTGCGGAAACGATTTTCAAAGTCTGCATTTGCGGCTGTCCAAATACAACATTGCGTTTTTCAAATTCCTTTTTTGTTGCCTCAAAGGTCAATGCCTGATTGATAGACCGCATATTCTCAAAGCTATCTCCATCGGTTTCCTTGATCATCTGCCGAATAGCCGTATCTGTTGCCGGTACAGAAGAATATCCCTGCCGCACATAGACACCCTCAGGCCGCAGTCCTTTCTTTGCCAGATAATAGGGACGGTTTGTGCCGCGCTGAATGTTGACGGCCACAACTGCTTTTCCATCACATTCTAGCGTTTCATAGTGAATGAACATAGTAACATCCGGCTTTACGGCATCCCGTACCATATTGGAAATCTGCAAGGCACATTTATCCGCATTTTCAATTCCCAACACTGTGCCATCGTCTGCCACACCTACATAAATCGTGCCTCCGTCACAGTTGGCAAAAGCAATAATCTCTTTTTTGATATCATCCATCACGATAGACTTTAATTCAACCGTTTCTGTTTCCCGGAATCTCATTCTGCTCACTCCTCAGTTCTATTCTACCCATATTCTAACCATTCTAATCGTCATTGTCAATCATATTGGTTAGAATAATGAGTAGCAAGGGCATCAACAAGAGCAGCATGTGTCCTAAATTATATATATTATTCGGGACACTTGGCACAAATTATCAGCTGCAAGCGAAAAAAGACTGACGCGCACCTTTTTCCACGATCACCTCATTATTATATGTTATACTTTGTTCATCGGTTGAACACCGACATGTTCCAAAAATCAAGCCTACTGAATTACTGACCATATAATCCAGTAGGCTTTTTTTATGCTTTAAAAATTTTTATTTATCAATCTGCTCTTATCTATATATATTTCTCCGTTAACCGCATTTTGAAAAGCGCTGTTATCAGGATTAACAAATCTGCCCATCTGCTTTAACATCCTCGCATTTCACGTTACTTCTATAATAGAATTATAGCACAAATGACTACTGCAGTAAATAATAAACAGCATTGGAAATTATCTATTCTATCCCGACACTCATGCATATAAAATCATTTTCAAACAAAAACAGAGAATAGTGCTGTTATACACTATCCTCTGCTTTTTATTCCACCAATCAAATGTCACGATTGGACTACTTCTGGTGGAGATGAGGGGAGTCGAACCCCTGTCCGAAAATATTGCCATACAACTTTCTCCGAGCGCAGACGTCATACTTTGTTTCGCGCTGCGATTGCCTGACGACGGGCCTTCACATTGCTATCCTAAAGAGGTTCCCTTAAAGCCTATAGGAATCAGCCTTAAGGTATCCCACTATTGACTGTCATTCCTCACCCGCGGGAGGAGGCTCAGAGACAGTTAGCAGATTAAGCTGCTAAAGCGTATTCTTGTTCAGCGTTTATATTTAAACGTGCCCACCGATTATCGTGCAGATGGAACCACGGCTCGCTTATCATACCGCACCTACCCCCGTCGAAACCAGTACATCCCCAAATTGGAATATATCGGTGAAAGAGCCGATACGCTACAATGATATTTTACTATGCTTTAGTCAAAAAGTCAAATGACTGTGCATGAAGAATTTGTGAATTCACCCGTCTATCAGCGATTCCTGTCCTTCAGTGCGCGCTCCATCTCACGCTTAGCGTCGCGCTTGGCCATGTCCTGACGCTTATCGTACAGCTTCTTGCCTACTGCCAGCGCCAGCTCCATCTTCACCAGACCACGCTTAAAGTACAGCTTGAGCGGTACAAGCGCATAGCCCTTTTCCTTCACCTTGCCGATGAGCTTGTTAATCTCCGCACGGTGCAGCAAAAGGCGGCGGCTGCGCAGCGGATCATGGTTAAAGATGTTGCCATGGTCGTAGGGGCTGATGTGCAGATTATACACAAAGACCTCCGCCTGACGTGTTACCTGCGCATAGCTGTCCTTCATGTTCGCCTTGCCCGCACGCAGGGACTTTACCTCCGTACCGGTCAGCGCAATGCCTGCCTCAAAGGTTTCGTAAATGGTAAAGTCATGGCGTGCCTTACGATTTTCTGCTATAATTTTAATCTTTTGTTCTGCCATAATTATCTGCTTTTCCTATTCTTTTTTCTGCTCTTTTTACCGGACTTGCTGCCACCCTTAGAACTGCTCTTCGGCGCAGGCTTGCCGTGCTTGGCGCTGCGGCGTCCGGCCTCTTTATTCTTCGCACCCTTGTGCTTTTTCTTCTGCGTTTCCGCACTCAGAGCGATGCTCTGCGTGCTGCGTCCGCTGCTCGGCTTCTGCTTCATCAGCAGCTGCTGGCGGATGTGCTCGCGCACGCCTGCGTTTTCCCCTGCCATAATGAAGTCGATGCTTACATCGCTGATATTTACCTGCAGCACCTCAATGCGCACCTTATCACCCAGGCGATAGGTGTGACCGCTGTGCGTGCCTACGAGGGCATAACGCTCCTCGTAATATTCGTAGTAATCATCCATCAGGCTGGAAATATGCACCAGTCCCTCTACGCCGTTCTCCAGCTCAACGAACATACCAAAGGCCGTTACGCCGGAAATAACGCCGTCAAATTCTTCGCCGATATGGTCTGCCATATATTCGCACATTTTGAGGTCAACGGTTGCACGCTCCGCATCCGCTGCCGCACGCTCGCGAATAGAGGAATGATCGGCAATAACGTCCAGCTTATCGCCCAGCTTTTCGGCATCTGCTTCCTTCAGTGTGGGCTTTGTCATCCAGGCGCGCAGCAGGCGATGCACAATCAGGTCCGGATAACGGCGGATTGGCGAGGTAAAGTGCGTATAATACTTCGCCGCCAGGCCAAAGTGTCCGATATTATCCGTCTGATAAACTGCCTGCTTCATGGAGCGCAGCGCTACCGTAGTTACCAATCGTTCTTCCGGACGGCCGGCGATTTCCTTCACGGCCTGCTGAATATCCTTCGGCTCCGTTTCTTCCTTAGGAATAAATTTAATATTAAAGTTTGCCAACAGCTTGGCGAACTCCTGCATCTTTTCCTCGCTTGGAATATCATGCACGCGGTAGATGAACGGCCAGTGCTGGTTAAACATGTGCTGCGCAACTGTTTCGTTGGCCGCCAGCATGAACTCCTCGATAATCGACTCCGCATTGCCGTGAATGCGCTGCACAATCTCAATCGGATGCAGCTTTTCGTCCAGAATAACCTTCTGCTCCGGCAAATCAAAGTCTACTGCGCCACGGCGCGCACGCTTGTCATGCAAAATCTGGCGCAAAATATCCATGCGGGCAATCATCGGCAAAATGTCCTCATACTTGTCGCACATTTCCTTGTCGCCTGCCAAAATTGCACGCACAATATTGTAGCTCAAACGGTGACGTACATTGATAACCGCCGGGAAAATCTCGTAGCTGAGCACCTTGCCCATTTTGTCGATATGCATCTCGCAGGCCATGGACAAACGGTCCTCACCGGCATTCAGGCTGCAGATACCGTTCGACAGACGCTCCGGCAGCATCGGCAGTACGCGGTCGACAAGATAAACGCTTGTGCCGCGCTCTCTTGCTTCCTTATCCAGCACGCTGTCCTCCGTAACATAATAGCTGACATCCGCAATATAAACGCCCAGCAGGTATTCGTTATCGTTAATCTGCTCTACATAAACAGCATCATCCAAGTCCTTAGCATCCTCGCCGTCGACGGTTACGACAGTGCGTTCACGCAGATCACGGCGGCCTGCCAGCTCGCCCTTTTTAATAGACTTCGGCACCTTGCGCGAAGCCTCCAGCACCTCATCCGGGAAGGTCAGCGGCAGATCATTCTGCTTGATTATCGACAGAATCTCCAAACCCACATCACCGATGTTGCCCAAAACCTCGGTAACCTTGCCCTCGGCCTTGCGGTGCTCCTGCGGCCATTCGGTAATTTCTACTACTACCTTCTGACCGTCCTTCGCACCGTTAAAGTGCTTGCGCATAACATATACATCCTGACCGATGCGCTTGTCGTCAGGCGTTACAAAGGCAAAATCACCGGTCTGGTGAAATACGCCTACCACCTTATTATTAGCATGCGTGATGATACGCAGGATTTCGCCCTCAGGCTTTTTGCCCTGCGCCGCATTATTCACACGCGCCAGCACACGGTCATTGTTCATCGCACCATGCAAAGCGCGCGGCGGAATGAACACGTCCGGTCTGTCGCCCTTGTTATCCGGAATAACAAAGCCAAAGCCCTTGCTCGTCAGCTGAAAACGTCCGGCAACCAGGCCCATTTTCTCCGGCAGGCCGTATGTTTCAAAGCGTGTTTTAATAATCTCGCCGTTCTGCTCCAGCGCCAGCAGCTCATCCCAAAACTTGTTGGGATTAACATCATGCCCCAGCGCATCCACCAGCTCCTCCGAGGTCATCGGTGCATAGCTTTCTTCACGCATAAAATTTAATATTTTTTCACGTATATCCTTCGTCTGCATAATTTTACCTCTATTCTTCTTCACCCTCGCCTGCGGCGAGCTTGCGCGACGGTTGCGGCGTTTCATCCACAATCATCATCTTCGACAGACATTCCGCCAACAGCGTACCATCCTTTTTGCAGATAGTTCCCTGCATTTCAACCATACGCCCCTTGCGCTTCAGCTCGCGCCCGGTGCAGACAACCTCTTCACCTATCGCCAACGGCTGACGGTAGCGGATTTCAATCTTCGCCGTATAGGAAGGCTTGCCCTCCTTGGCAAAAAGATAATTGCCTGTCACCTCATCCAGCAACACTGCCACCAGTCCGCCGTGCATACGTCCGGGATAGCTCTGGTGCTCCCGGCGCGGCGTAAAATACGCTGTGCACTTGTCGTCGTCAATTTCAAAACGCATATGTAACCCGCTGGGATTATCCTTGCCACAGGCAAAGCACCAGCTGTATTCGTTATTATTCAACAATGACTTATCCATATTTCTTCGTCTACCCTTCAATATCCTTTTATTCAGCAAAAAAATCGGCGATTTCCTTAAAAACTGCCTCATGCTCGCGGTCCAGTGTCAGAATATGCCCGCTGTGCTCAAACCAGACTAATCTTCTGCTGCTGGCCGCAGCTAATTTGTTATAGATATATTCGGCACTGCGCGGCTGCACGGTATGCTCTGTTTTCGACTGCAAAATCAAACAGGGGATTTTGATTTCCGCCAGCAGCTGGTTCTTGCATTCATTAAGCATCTTAAAAAGACTCATCAACGGCTTCGTCGGCATTTTGGCATAGGAGATGCAATATTCCTGCAGCTCCTGATAATTCTTCTTATGCTTAGGCAGGTAGTGGATGAAAAAGCGCAAGAACGCCAACAGCGGCGCACGCTTATCCTGCACAAAAATAGGTGCCGAAATAAAGGCAGCCTTCTTCACCGGCAGCTTTGCTGCCAGCTTGATAGCCAGCAATCCACCCATCGACAGGCCTGCCACATAAACGCTGTTAAAGCGCGCCAGCAGCTCCAGGCATTCCGCTTCAGCAGCAGCATACCAATCCGTCGCGGTGGTTGCCTCCAGGTCTTTGATGCTCGTGCCGTGGCCGGGAAGGCGCACACAGCTCACAGTATAACCAAGCGCATGCAGATAATCACCCAGCGGACGCATTTCCGACGGCGCACCGGTGTAACCATGCAAGAGCAACACTGCCTTATTATTCTTTCCCTCCAGCAGAAATGATTCTGCACCTTCAATTATCCGCACAAGCTTCACCTCAAAATTATTCTATACTAATTTATATTATATCATAAAACAGTTTTGCAATTAAAGCAGTAAAAGCGGCTTCAAATCGTTGTATTTATAGGCTTTTTTTGACTAAAAAAAATTTCATTTATCTGTTTTATGATATTTTAGTTCCGTTTTAGTTCCGGCTAGAAATCACCTAAGCTTTTTTCAAGTTCTTTCTTTGCCTTCTCATAGTTCGCTAGTGTAGCAGCGTTCTTTTCTACATACGCAGCCAGCAACTTACACAACAAGCTGCTAAAGCTGATACCTTGCGCCGCTGCCAGCGCCTTTCCTTTTTCCATGAGTTCCGCGTCTATCGCTGCATTGATACGGCCTTCTTTTTTTGCCATTATAAAGCACCTGCCTTCCTTGATTTTTTCCTTTGTCTATATTATACTATTATCACATAATTTACGCAAGTTTAGTTATTTGTAGAGTATGCATATTTAACATAATGCACATTATCGGACGTAAAATATTATTTTTACCTTTTCCACGTATCCATAACACAGAAGCCAGGGCAGCAGTCCCCGGCTTTTTCTTTTCCCAAATGAATAAAGAAAAAAATTTGTGTTTTGAGGGGAGCAGTCCGGTCTACACGAAAAGCGCCTTGCGATTATTTTTCCCCCCGGGGGGCGCTTGCCGCTGTCAGCGCCGCGCTAATTTCAGTAATACATTTGCACTGCAGTTTAAATACATTGCTTAACGAATAGCAAAGAAGTTCGGCCGTGCGTTCTGCCGTGTAGCCTTGTTCATAACGCACATAAAGCACTTTACGCGCTGCATCATCGGTTGCAAGGTCTAGCAAGCGCATACACTTTCCCCGGCTTTGCTGGCAAGCTTCTTTTTCCTGCTCTATATAAGTTATACACTTGTCTATACTTTGGCAGCTTCTCAATATAGGCTCTTTAGCTTTCAGTCTTGTTACCCAGGCAAGAAGTTCCGCAAGGCTTTTTTCTTCTTCATCGTACCAGCGCAAACTTTCCAGCCTGCTTCTAATTTCTGTTTTATCCACGGCGCGCCCCTCTTTCTGAATATATTAAAATGCAGTTTTTTGCTTATTTCAATAATACCACGAAAATTCAGCAGCAGCGCCCGGCTCTTTCTTTTTGGCGCTGGCGTTCCCGGCGCGGATGAAGCGCCGGGCCAACGGCCGCAAGTTATTACATTACCACCCCAAAATTTTATATTTTTTTAAAGCCGTTCCGGTGCGGAATGCCCGACCACCGCAAGCCGCCCACCCCCTAGGAAGTACCTTGCTTTGCGGAAATTAAGCTTCTTGCTCATTTCCGCATTTTGCGCCACTTCTGTTTTTGGCCTTTAATGTTACTTTTCGTTCTAACCAACACCAGCGGAAGGAAATCGTTTTTTGAAAAATTGCAGCTAAATTCTTTTCGGGAGTTCGTCGACCCGCAAGCTTTTTCTTTTTCTGAAAGAACCTACCGCCATTCCTGCAGCTTCTGGCCATGCTCTTATATTCGTTCCTTGCCTTTCTCTGTTCCTGCGCTTTCCTAGCGTGCCTTCTCGCAGCGCCACAAACCACCTGTATATAAATCATGTATCTATTGCCTTCAGAAGCTCTATGCCCCCTTCCCGGCTCTCCTTAAATACTTGATTTTTTCCGCCCATATACCAAAATACTTAATTTGAGTATGCAGCTTATAACGCTATCTACATAGCAAGGCAGCGCCGCCAGCTCCTGCAGCGTGTTAATAAATCTTATCCGCTTTTCCGCCCTTATACTTAACTACTTAATTCCCTTGTTAGGTAATAAGCGTAAGTTAGTAGTTATAGCCTAGATACTACTACCTAAGTACTATAGTAGTAGTTACTAAGATATTGAATAGGGGTGTAAAAAAATACACACTACCCCCTAAACCCTTGCCACATCGGCGTTTCAAGAGTCGACTTTCCAAAAGTAGTGTGTATTTTTGTACACACTACCCAAAAACAAGGCTAAACCCTTGCCACATCGGCGTTTACGCCACTTTTTGAGTGTGTATTTTTGTACACACTACTTGAAAATAGCTGCTGTTAATCTACATGAATAAATTTAAAGCGACGTGAAGCCGCTTTTCCATGCTTACACGTCGCTTATCAATTCCTCAATTTTCTTTTGTTCTTCCTCACTCACTGACGGCCTTATAATGACTTGCAGCTCTGAAAGTTTGCCGCTTATCTTTACACGCCTGCAGTACCCGGCTTTTTCCAACCTAGTTATGCTTCTAAGAATTGTTTGCCTGTTTTTCGCTCCTGTCAACCTACACAAATAATCATGATTGATCAGTATACCTTCCCGGCCGCTTTTTCTTTTTCGATAAGGCAGCGCCAGCAAAATACCATAAAGCTCCTTGTCCTGCGACTTTACGCTCTTATCAAAAATAATGCTATTCGGTATTTTAGTAAAATTGCTTTTGACTGTTCCTGCACCTGTCACCGGGTTGATGAATGTCAATAGCGTGCCGCGCTGCTCCTGCTGTTCCTTCTTCTCCTGTTCATCTGCCATTACATCACCGCCCGGCTACTTGCCAGCGCCAGAACCTTCAGCGCCTGCGCTGCCTTCTTTGGTTCGGCGCTGCAGTTTCGTTATTTCTTCCCGGTAGCTTTTTTCCGGCATCTGCATTAGATCGGTAATGCCTAAACTACACAGAATACTTTCCAGCTGCACACCATTTCTTTCAGCGGCTTTTATCAAAAGTTGCGCCTGTACCGCGTTTATAAGCTCCTGCTGACCTTTGCTGCCGGCATTGGCGGCCGTCTGCTTTGCTGGCCGTGGCGCTGGCGCTGTTTTTGGCGCTGCTGCAGCACTTGACTTTTTTTGTCCGTTTGCGTCAAGTGACTTTTTCGGCCCGGCTGCAGCTTTACCAGCGCCAGAAGTATGGCCATTGTTTCCGGAATCTGGCAGCGCGTCCACGTCTGCGCCGTCATCAACACCTAGCAAACCGCTAAGCGCGTACTTTCTGGCGTAGCTGCTTGCAGCTCCTGTTAATTGCGCATCGTCAAATTTAGGCCGCGCGGCCGTTTCTCTGGCGCTGGCTTCTGCTTCCACGCGTTCGCCGTTGGCTGCATCAACAAAAACGGCCGTTGCAACGATATACCAGCGCCCGGCAATCTCTTCTACTCTGTCTTTAAGCAGGATAACCGCCCCGACTTCCTTCAGCAGCGGCTTTGCACTTTCTAAAATATCCTCGCAACTCCTATAGTTATAATCTGCAAATCCGTTATGCCTTTTTTTCGGCGCTTTTAACTCTGTTTGCACCTTCAACAGTTTTGCATATACGTTCACCTTTTTCACCTCTTTCACCTGTTTATAAAGGCCGCTGGCTTGAAGCTGGCGGCCTTGTATGTTATAATTCAAGTATTAAAGACTTTGCTGTTCGTCATTGGCTAAAATCTTTAATGCTTGCCGCCTAGCGTCTGGATCGCTAAGCGGCTTTTCTTTTGTCCTTTTTTTACGCTGCTTCTGCTTCTGCGTGCGTACACCTTCCAAAAACCCCGCCCAATAAGTAACAAGTATAGCGTGCCCGCTCCACTCCTGCTGTTCCCTGTCTGCGCTTGCTATTGCAAAAACTTCAAGCGCCGTATTAGCTAAGCTATAAAGCATACCATGAGAATAAGTTGAAGCCGCATCCCTTGCCATTAGCGAAAAATCTTCCGAAACATCGTGCAAGCGTTGCCCTAATACTATTGGCAATTCATCCGCCTGTTTATTCTGCTTTGACATTATCTAACCCCCAGCGCCTTAACCGCCATTACTTTCACAACCGCATTAGTAGCCACGAACGTAATACACGCCAACGCCCATACATAAAAGGCTGCTTTCGCATAATTAAAGCGCCTAATAACTCTTGTTCTTCTCATGTTTTACACCTCTATTTTCTTCAGCAAGTATTTTTTTAACACCTTGCCACGAATAACCAGCTTTCCGGCTGCCTGCAGTTCTGAATTGCAATCACGAATAATTTTGTAAGCCATGCACTTTTTGATTTTCAGAAGTGCCGCCACTTCATCGGCATTTAACAAATAATGCTTTTGTTCTTGTAGCGGCTGCTCCTGCAGGTCTGAAGCGTTTGGTGCTGCTGGCGCTGTTTCCGGGGAATCAACGTAGTTTATCGTCTGAATATTCACGCTTTCATTATCCATTACTTTTTACCCTCTGCAGCTGCATCAGCGCCCGGCGCGCCTTCCTGCGCCAGCTTATAGCCGTATTCAATAGCCATTGCAAAAAGCTGTTTGAACGCCTTCATTTCGTCACGCTGCAGCTGCTTATAAAAGCGCGCTATTCTGGAATCATGCGGCGCTAAGTCATCAGCTTTCAGTGTGCCGTCATATACGGCCATAAAGATACGGCTTGCCTGTTCCACTTCCTCGCGCGGCTGGTAGTTGTCGCGTGTAACCTCTTTGGCTGCCTGCAGCACAAGCGGCTTGACTGTTTCCGCATCTTCCAGCAGGTTCAGCGCCCGGCGCTGTTCGCCTTCCAGAATATTACGCGACGCAAACACGCCAGGGCAAATTTCGACTTCATCAAGTTCTTCATCATCAACTTCTTCAAAGTCAAAATCATCCGGCGCAACGGCCAGCGGTGCAAAATGTTTCTGTTCTGTCATTGGTAAAACCCCCTTTTAGTCATTGAAAAAAATCTTGTCTACCTGTTCCGGTGTAAGCTGCCAACGCTGTTTCAGCTTTGCTATGTCGGAACGGCTAAAATCAGTCTTTCCGCCGTGAAGATATGTTGTAATTGTAGAAGGCGCTCTGTTTAGAAATGTAGCAACGCTACGCATATTGTCACCATTTTTAGCGGCATAGTATTTGAATAACGCACTATCCATTATTTCACCCCCTTTTTTCTCTTACTTTTGCGAACCTCATTCGCATTTACTATATTATCACGCATTTTTACGAATGTCAACCGCTTTTCTTGCTCTTTTTTCTTGTTTTTGCGTTGCTTATTCGCTTTTTGAATGTTATAATAAAATATATTATTATATTAGGCGGTCTATAAAATGCTAACGGAACAAAAAAAAATCGGCGAATTGATACGAGCTAAACGAAAAGAAAAACATTTAACCCAGGCACAATTATCGGAAAAGCTTGATATTACAAGGGATGCTGTTTTTACATACGAAAAGGGAAAAGTAAAAGTGATACCTTTCGAAAAGCGTGTAAAGCTAGCTGCTGTTTTAGATATTCCTATAAGCAAACTGCTTTACAGTAACGAATTAAACCTAAGTGACTCGAAGCCAGAAGATGAATTTAAAATCGAAGATATGTTAGATGCTTTACCAGAAAGCGAAATGGACAATATCCACACAAGAAAAATCACACTTTTTGAAGATTTATGTTTTAATTTACCTGTAGAGCAAAGAAAAACACTAGAAAAGCTAATTGCAGGAACTGAAAAACTGTCCTTCTCTAATGCTGCTTACTATGTTTTTGTTAGTGCAAAAAGTGAAAATATGGATAACATAGCAAATATTATTTGCTATATGCTGCGAAAACGTGGCCTTGCATCGTATGATGCCGAGCCGTTAGCACAAGTTTTTCAGTGTTTATATACGCAATATCTTTATACACCAAACGGAGAAAATATAAAATTTATGCAGGAAATGCACCGCGACTATTGGAATTATGAAAACCCCGACACAAAAAAATAACTGCCAGCCTTCACGCTCTGGCAGCTCTCCAGCACTTCCACGCCCGGCAAGTGCTTTTTCTTTATCTGTTGGCGTTCCCGGCGCTGATGAAGTGCCCGGACAACGGCCGCAATCAGCGCGGCCAGCTGCAGCGCCAACACCGCCGCCACATCCCAAGCGCTTGTTATACCTCGCGACCATTTTTCGCTTTTCAGTGTTTCAGAGTCTTGTTATTCTAAGTTATAAATACCCCTCAGACGAACGTAATTGCCCCTAGATTTAATTTTTATTGTCTTGCCCTGGTCTTTATACCTGTAAACGTTTCAAAACATTCTAAGGCGTAAAATTTATTGTTTTTTGCTCACTCTTTATATTTCTATATCCGTTGGCCGTTTGCTGCAGATGAACGGCCACCACATCAGCCAATGACGAAAAGGACGTGAAAAAATGCCTGTATATCTTGACAAGAACACCAAAAAATATTATTTCAAATGCTACTACACAGATTGGCAAGGCGAAAAGCACCAGGCTAAGCGGCGCGGCTTTGCGTTGGCGCGTGAAGCAAAAGCAGCTGAACGCGAATTTTTGGCACAATACGCAACAAATCCGAATTACACTTTCCAGGACGTTTACGAAAAATATATAAATGACTGTTCCGCAAGATTGAGAAAAACAACTGTTACCAACAAGCAAAGTTTTTTTGAACACGCTATCCTTCCCTTTTTCCATGCTATGAAGATCAGCGAAATAAACCCGGTTCACGTTCGGCGCTGGCAAAATGATATTCTTATGCACTACGCCCCAACAAGTCAAAGAATCATTCACGGCAATCTTTCAGCGCTGTTTAACTTTGCAATAAAATTCTACGGCTTGAAAAATAATCCGGCGCGCATTGCTGGCAGTATCGGCACATTAAAAGCACACCGCGCTAAATTCTGGACTGTCGAACAATTTAATTTAGCTATGAAGTTTACAACGCCAGCAGCTAAGGCAGCGTTTACGCTGCTGTTTTATTCTGGCCTGCGTGTTGGCGAATTGCTGGCGCTGACAATCCAGGACTATAACCCAGCGGCCAAGACTATCAACGTTTCAAAATCTCTTTCAACTATCGGCAGCGCTCAATATATCGGCCCGACAAAAAACAGTCAAAGCACACGTATAGTTTCAATCCCGGCTAGCGTCTGCGCATTGATTGACGAATATTTAAAGCTTTTATATGAGCCAGAAGCAGAAGAACCGCTATTCATGTATTTTTCTAAACCCACTTTGCTAAAACAACTAAAGGCAGCAGCGGAAAAAGCCGGACTAGAAAAAATACGCCTGCATGATCTGCGCCACTCTCACGCCAGCCTATTAATAAATTTAGGCATAAACATTCTTGCTATAAGTCGACGTTTAGGCCATGACGATATAAAAACAACGCTTAACATATACGGCCACCTGTACCACACAACAAACGAGGAAATAGCGGCTAAAATAGAAAATTTAATAACCTCAAATAACTAAATTTAATGTTTTAGTTCCGTTTCAGTTCCGCAATTCATTCCACAAAATCAAAAAACGCCAGAATCATGCTATTTGCAAGGTCCTGGCGCTTTTGTTTTGTATTTTATATCATAAAAAAAGCATACTGATTACAGCATGCTTTGATTTTGCAAGAACTTCATACATTGCGATGTAGAAAAATGCGTTTTTTTGCGAACTACATACATTGCAATGTATGTAAATTGGTGTTTTTGAAAGGTTTTATACATCGGAATGTAGATAAAAAGAGGACGGTGCGCACCGTCCTCTTTTCATTTATTTAAGTTCTTATACTGCATATTTTCGCTACCAGTTAAAAGCTTAATATCTTCTTGATGCCACTCATCGCAAACATCAAAGAATTCCTCACTCTTGCGTTTTTTGAAAATACGAAAAGGTTGCTCTGTCGAGTTGTCATATATATGACAAACGTCTGCAACATGAACAACATCACAAACCTGAGCCAAAGCCTTATCATAGCGTTCTATTATTTTCTCGACCGGCACATCATGTCCACCTTCTGCGACACGAGATTTTATTCGATAAACATTAATAAAAGGGTCAACAGTTAAAATATAGTAACAACGTATAAAATAACCTGCTTCCTTAGCTCGTTGCAACAAATTTAAATTTCTAGGTGTAGACATAACTGTTTCAAAACAGAAGTCCTCTCTATTTTTCAAATGATCCTCTCTCTGCTTTTCAGCAATTTGCGCTGCAGTCAAATCATCGCATTTTAAATTTTTCTTGATTTCATCAGCATTAATATAGTCAACAGGTGGTTTTAATAAATCTGTAAAAGTACTCTTACCGGAACCGTTTGGTCCAGCAAAAACGATTATCTCCGGCTTTTTATTTGACTCTTTCGCTGTAGCGTCCATGATTATATCTCCCACATACCTGAGTTTTGCTACCATCACTGCCAATTACACAAATACTCTGCGTTTCTCTATCATATGTAAAAATAGGCACATCCATAGCACGTTTCTTTTCTAATGCAATTTTTACGGCACAATTAGCACGTTTTACAACCTGCTCGTCAGAAATATATTTTTGTTGACTCATAAGACACCAACCTTTCTAAACACATTATCCTACTTACATAGTACTGTATTTCAGCAAAAAAGTCAAAAGCTATCTTGCGCATGCAAAAAGAGGACGGTGCGCACCGTCCTCTTTTCATTTATGCATATGCGATTTTTTGCTTTTCAGCGGATTGACGTAAAGTCAGATTAGAAGCTGATTTGCAGACGGCTCCAGATTACACGATCGTTTTTATCGGTTTCTTTGCCATCGAAATCATAGTAGTCGAGCATGTAAACCATGTTCTTAGCAAGGGTATAGGAAGCACCAACATTATAGCCTTTGAAGCCTTCAGTCAGGTATTTATCCCAATCGGCAGTCTTCATGGTGTGTGCTACGAAAGTGCCAGCACCTTGATCAAAATATTTAGTGCTCAAGCCCCAGGAACCAGCTTCTTTAGCTTTAGCACCTTTGTAATCCAAGCCTACAACAAAGCCGTCAGTATCAACGTCTTTTTTCATCAAATTATCACTTGCAACATCAGAATTCAGGTAAGCAGCATTCAAAGCAACATTTTTGTCGAATGCATATTTTGCAGTTACATTCCAAACATTGTTATCTTCGCCTACTTTAACGTTAGCGTTTTTAGCAGTAGCGGTAATACCTTCTTTAGCTGCATCTAAAGAATCTTTAAATGCATCATAGCCAGCACTCAGAGCCAACTTGCCAACATTACCAGCTAAGGAAGCACCATAGAAGTTATCAAAACCATAGTCGGTCGGTTGACCTGCATATGCAGTCAGCTTAACGTCTTTGCCATAGGATACAGAAACGAATTCAGCGGTATCATCGTACAGGTTACCATCAACCAAAGTCAGAGGTGCTTTACCAGCAACAACTGCCAAACCGCCTACGCGACCGGTTACATATGCTTGGTTCAAATCAGTTTTTTCGTTACCAGCATTATCAGCAAGGTTTTGGTCATTTTGCAGACGTGCAGTATAGGTCCAATCGTCATTGATAGCACCATTTACAAACAAACGGGTACGCAGACGATTTTTAGCAACATTATCACCAAAAGCGCCATCACGGTCAGCATATTCATAACGGATTTGGCCGGTGATTTTTACGTTGTCAGCTTTTTTCTCCAGAGCAGCAACGCGAACGCCCAGGTTGTCCAGTTCATCAGCGAACTCAGCAGCCAGTTTATCAACGTTAGCACCTTTTGCCATTGCTTTAGCAACGATTTGAGCCATTTCATAACGGGTCATCAGTTTGTCGCCACCGAAGGTGGAGTCGCCGTAGCCTTCGATTACGCCAGCAGCAGCCAGTTTGTTGATGCTGTCATAAGCCCAGTGGCCAGCAGGAACGTCAGAGAACGGATTTGCGGCATAAGCAGAAGCGGTTACGCCAAGTGCCATAGCCATAGCGAGTACTAAGGATTTTTTCATTGTTGTTTCCTCCTCAGGAAGTAGCAGTATTATCAAACTGCCAATATTGTATTTTTACAAATCACCTTCCGGAGCCGCCAACAAATTCCGCTCAAGAGTTGCCTTGTTTCCTCTGTCATCCTTTGCCGGTTTTTCCATAGCAATGATTTATAAAGCAATAGTAATCAGTAAAAATGGTATTTTCAATTCTTATCGATAGTTGCATTATACCATGCATCAACATTTAGCGCAAGTCTTTTTCTGTTAATCTGTTATTGATTTTACTTGAATTTTGCTTTACTGTTACACTTGTATTTTAAAGCAAAAAGCATTTGCCTACAAACGTACACTTTTCACAAAGAAAGCTGTATTACAGCATAGACGCAACAAAAAAGCTGCTGCAGCTAATGCTGCAGCAGCGTGGATTATAGCTTAACTATAAAATTATTTTAACAGGCCAAGCAGGATGCCGCCGTTTGCTGCCAGTACAGGAGCAAATACCAGGGATACAATGGTCATCAGTTTGATCAGAATGTTCATTGCAGGTCCGGAAGTATCTTTGAACGGGTCACCTACAGTATCGCCTACTACGGTTGCATCATGAACCGGAGTATGTTTACGGCCGGAAGCTTCTACGAATTTCTTCGCGTTATCCCATGCACCGCCGGCGTTAGCCATCAGGATTGCAACCAGTACGCCGGAAGCCAGAGAGCCGCCAATCAGGCCGCCCAGAGCTTCAGTACCGAACAGGAAGCCAACCAGCAGAGGAGCAACGATAGCGATAACACCAGGCATAATCATCTCGTGCAGAGCAGCTGCAGTGGAGATGTCTACGCATTTTTGGTAGTCAGCTTTAGCTTTGCCTTCCAGCAGGCCGGGGATTTCGTGGAATTGACGACGAACTTCCTCGATCATCTGGTAAGCAGCTTTACCAACAGATTCCATGGTCATAGCACCGAATACGAACGGCAGGGTTGCACCGATAAACAGACCGATCAGGGTTACAGGGTTCAGCAGGTCGATTGCTTTCAGGCCTACAGTGTGTGCATAAGCAGAGAACAGAGCCAGAGCAGTCAGAGCAGCGGAACCGATAGCGAAGCCTTTACCGATAGCAGCGGTGGTGTTGCCAACGGAGTCCAGGGTATCGGTGATTTCACGTACTTCAGGAGGCAGCTCGGACATTTCTGCGATACCGCCGGCGTTATCAGCGATAGGACCATAAGCGTCAACTGCTACGGTCAGACCGGTGGTGGACAGCATACCAACTGCAGCCAGGGAGATACCGAACAGGCCCATGCCTGCATCTTTAGCACCGCCCATGGTGAAGAATGCCAGGATTACACCAACGCAGATGAAGATCATCGGCAGGAAGGTGGAATACATGCCAACAGCCAGACCGGAGATGATGGTGGTTGCCGGACCGGTTTCGGATTGCTCAGCAATCTTCTTAACGGAAGCATAATCAGCAGAGGTGTAGATTTCGGTGATTTTACCGATTAACAGACCAACAACCAGACCGGAAGCAATAGCTACGAATGCAGCAGTGTTACCGAAGATGGAAGTGGACAGGTAGTAAGCAGCAGCAATTACGATTACGCCGCCAACATAGGTACCATGGTTCAGAGCAGCCTGCGGATTGGTGGATTTGCTGCTGCGAGCATAGAATACACCGATCAGGGAAGCAATGATACCAGCGAAAGCCAGCTCGAATACGAACATAATGCCTTCGCCGCCGGGATATGCAACAGCACCTAGGGTAATAGCGGAGATGATAGCACCTACATAGGATTCGAACAAGTCAGCGCCCATGCCTGCAACGTCGCCTACGTTATCGCCTACGTTATCAGCGATGGTAGCCGGGTTACGCGGGTCATCTTCAGGCAGACCTTCTTCTACTTTACCTACCAGGTCAGCGCCAACGTCAGCAGCTTTGGTGTAGATACCGCCGCCAACACGAGCAAACAATGCAATGGAGCTTGCGCCCAGACCGAAGCCGGTAACGATATCAATGTTGCCGAACAGCATGTAAGCAGCAGCAACACCAACGATACCCAGACCAACAACGCCCAGACCCATAACAGCACCGCCGGAGAAAGCAATTTTCAGAGCTTCCGGCATGCCGCCATGTTGAGCAGCTGCAGCAGTACGAACGTTAGCTTTGGTAGCAACAGTCATGCCAATGTAGCCTGCACATACGGAGAATACTGCACCTGCAACGAAGCATACTGCAGTAAGCGGAGATAAGAACATAGAAATTACGATAGCAACAACGATTACGAAAGCAGACAGTGCTTTGTATTCGCGGAACAGGAACGCCATAGCGCCCTCGTGGATGTAACCGGCAATTTCCTGCATACGTGCTGTACCAGCAGGAGCCTTACCGATTGCGCTGCTCAGCATCAGTGCAACTGCGAGTGCAATGAGGCCGACAACAATGGAGATCATTAAGAAATTCAAGACCCAAACCCCTTTCTTTTTATAAAAAAATTTAAAATTTTAAGAGTGCGGTTGCACTCTTGGTAACATGATGAGTGCGGAAAACAGGAACCCCCGTCAGCCTTAAGCGTTGATTTTTGCCAGCGCCAATGTAATAACAGCAAATGCAACACCTAAATAAATCGTGGCCTTCGCCATGAGTGTATCCAGATCATTGCCCTTGCCAAAAAAAGCACCGTCACTGCCGCCGAAAGTACTGCCCATACCGCCGCCTTTTCCGGACTGCAGCAGAACTGCGCCAATGAGTGCTATGCAAACGATAACTTCAAGAACCATCAAGACAGTTTCAATCACAGAGCTTACCTCCTCATATTTTTGTACCATAGTATTTTACCATAAAGCCAATTATAAAGCTAGTATTTTTTTCACAGATTATTTTATATTATATTTGCTGCGACTCTTTCCAGCGGGAAAATGGTAAATTATGGCAGAATTTGCTCAATCTCTTATTCTTTCTGATATGGCAGGTATAATCAGCTATTATATTTGCAAATGGTTAGACCGAAAATAGCGCACAGTCAGCTTAAAATGAAAAACCCCGAGGCGCAATCCCGGGGCTTTTCTTTTTGCGTGCGAACTATGACATTTGCACAATCTCTTTTCGAGTTAACTATAGCGCAATTGTATTGCTTTGTCAAATTTTATTTAATATTGTAGAAAACCTTCATGCCGTTATATTTTGCAGCCTTGCCGAGATCCTCTTCGATACGCAGCAGCTGGTTGTATTTGGCAACACGGTCGGTACGTGCCGGAGCACCGGTTTTAATCTGACCAGCGTTTACAGCAACAGCAATATCTGCCAGAGTGGTGTCTTCGGTTTCACCGCTGCGGTGAGAGATGATGCAGGTGTAGCCTGCGCGTTTTGCGGTTTCGATAGCGTTGAAGGTTTCGGTTAAGGTACCGATTTGGTTTACCTTAATCAGAATAGCGTTAGCTACGCCCTTTTCAATGCCCTGAACCAGACGCTCTTCGTTGGTAACGAACAGGTCATCGCCAACCAGCTGAACTTTTTTGCCCAGCTTTTTGGTGAGCTTCTTCCATCCGTCCCAGTCATCTTCAGCCATACCGTCTTCGATGGAGATGATAGGATATTTCTCGCACAGACCTGCCAGATAATCTACCATTTCTTCGCTGGTCATTTCTACGCCTTCGCCGGTCATTTTGTATTTGCCGTCTACATAGAATTCGCTAGAAGCAACGTCCATTGCCATAACGATGTCCTTACCCGGTTTGTAGCCCGCTCGCTCGGTTGCTTCGAGGATAACCTCGATTGCATCTGCGTTGCATTTCAGGTTCGGTGCAAAACCGCCTTCATCACCCAAAGCAGTGCTCAGGCCTTTTTCCTTCAGCAGTGCCTTCAGGTTATGATAAATCTCAGCATTCATGCGCAGTGCTTCGCTGAAGGATTTAGCGCCAACCGGCATAATCATGAATTCCTGAATATCAACGTTGTTGTCTGCATGCTCGCCGCCGTTTAAGATGTTCATCATCGGAACAGGCAGCTCTTTGGCAGCAACACCGCCTAAGTACAGGTACAGCGGCAGGCCTATGGAAGCAGCGGCAGCCTTAGCTACAGCCATGGAAACGCCGAGGATAGCGTTAGCGCCGAGGCGGCCCTTGTTCGGAGTGCCGTCCAGGCGAACCAGCAGCTCGTCAATTTCGGTTTGGCGGGTTGCGTCCAGACCGATAATTGCTTCGGCAATAATGTCGTTAACATTATCAACTGCTTTGGTAACGCCCTTGCCCAGGTAACGCTCTTTGTCGCCGTCACGCAGCTCTACAGCTTCGTGTACGCCGGTAGATGCGCCAGAAGGAACAGCAGCGCGTCCCATAGCGCCGTCTTCCAGGCATACTTCAACTTCTACGGTCGGATTGCCGCGGGAATCCAGAATCTCGCGAGCGTAAACTTCGGTAATCATTGCCATTTCTTATCACCTCATGATTAGTCTATCAAAGTTTTACCTGTCATAGCGACAGGCTGTTTAATATTAAGCAGCTGCAGCAGCGTCGGTGCAATATCGGCCAAAATGCCGTTATGCAGCTTGTGCTGCTCCTTGCTTACTAAAATAAACGGTACAGGGTTAGTGGTATGCGCGGTGTTCGGAGAACCGTCGCTTTCGGCCATCTTCTCCAAATTGCCGTGGTCCGCGGTAATGCACACACTGCCGCCAAGGGACAGCACCTTGCGTACAATGCGTCCGGCACAGTCATCAACCTTTTCCATAGCGGTAATCGCAGCGCTGAGCACACCGGTATGACCAACCATATCCGGATTTGCAAAGTTCAGGATAATCGCATCAAATTTATCCTTATCCAGCTCTGCCAATAGTGCCTGCGTAACCTCTTCGGCGCTCATTTCCGGCTGCAAATCATAGGTTGAAACCTTCGGCGAAGGAATCAGAATACGCTCCTCATTAGCATTCGGAGCTTCCACACCACCGTTGAAGAAGAAGGTTACATGCGCATATTTTTCGGTTTCCGCAATGCGCAGCTGGTGCAGTCCATGCTGTGCCAACACCTCACCCAATGTATCCTTAATCTCCTCCGGAGGAAAGGCTACCGGTGCGGTAATTGTAGCATCATACTGCGTCATGCACACATAATTTACAGGGCGTGCGCCCTCGGGACGTGCAAAATACGGGAAGTCCTCATCATGCAGCGCACGGGTAATTTCACGTGCTCTGTCAGGACGGAAATTGAAGAAAATCACACCGTCCCCGGCAGTGATTTTGCCATCTACGCCGTCAACAGTGAAGGGTTCAACAAACTCATCCGTTACACCTGCGGCATAGGATGCTTCTACGCCGGCAGCAGCGCTTGCAGCCTTGCCGCCATCGCCCAGCACCAGTGCTTTATAGGCACGCTCCACGCGCTCCCAGCGCTTGTCGCGGTCCATTGCGTAATAGCGTCCGCTGACGGTAGCAATCTTGCCTACGCCAATCTGCGCCATGCCATCTTCCAGCTCATGGATATATTCCAAAGCTGTTTTCGGACCGACATCACGTCCATCCAGGAAGGCATGCACATAAACCTTGGTCAGGCCTTTAACCTTAGCCATGCAGATAAGTGCCAAAAGATGCTCAATGTGGCTGTGTACGCCGCCGTCGGATAACAGTCCCAGAAGATGCAGCGCCTTGCCTGCCTGCTTCGTTTCGTCCATCACCCTGCTGAGCTCTTTGTTCTTATACAAATCGCCATCCTCAATCGCCTTGTCAATGCGTGTCAGGCTTTGGTAGATAATGCGGCCGGCACCGATATTCAGGTGACCTACCTCGGAATTACCGATCTGACCTGCAGGCAGGCCGACAGCCTTGCCGCTGGCTTCCAAGGTTGTATGAGGATAATTTGCAAAATAACTGTCCAGGTTAGGAGTTTTTGCCATCGCTGCAGCGTTTGTTTTGTCTGCGGGAGCAATGCCCCAACCATCTAGAATCATTAGTAAAACTGGTTTTTTCATTATCAAATTCCTAAAGACGAAGGAGAAAGCAACAGGTGCTTTCTCCGAGGTCTTATTAAAAGCTTCTTACGATTGCGGCAAAGGTGTCAGCCTTCAGGCTTGCACCGCCTACCAGTACACCGTCAATACCGCTGAGGTTGAAGGAAGCAGCGTTCTTTTCATTAACACTGCCGCCGTAAAGAATACGAACCTTGCGGGCAATATCAGGTGTAAAGATTTTGCCTATTTTTTCACGAATCAGAGTGCATACTTCCAAAGCATCCTCCGGAGTAGCAGCCTTACCGCTGCCGATAGCCCAGATAGGCTCATAAGCAACAACAAGGTTTTCTGCATCCTCTGCAGAAATTACACGCAGAGCGCTCTTCAGCTGCATATTGATTTTGCGGGCAGTTTTGCCTGCTTCACGCTCAGCCAGATTTTCACCAACGCACAGCATCGGCTTCAGGCCGTTGCGGTAAGCGGCAATAATCTTGCTGGCAACAATTTTTTCGTTCTCACCGAAAATGGTACGGCGTTCGCTGTGACCAACGAGAACATATTCAGCGCAGATATCGGCAATCATCGCACCGGAAACAGCGCCGGTGAAGGCACCCTTGTCTTCCCAATGCAAATCCTGTGCGCCGTAGCCTACGTGCTTGCCGTCGATAGCATCCGCAACAGTTTCCAGTGCGGTGAACGGCGGGAAAATAACAACCTCGTTCAAGGTACCGTTAGTTTCCATAACAATATCCTCAGCTAGCGCTACAGCCTCGCTTACGGTTTTGTGCATTTTCCAGTTGCCGGCAATCATTTTGCGGCGCAGGTCATCCAGCGCAGCAACGCCGGGCAGTACCTTGCCTTCCAGATATTCCAGAGAAGCACCGCCACCGGTGGAAATGTGGGTAATGCGTTTAGCCAGACCCAGCTTTTCGATAGCAGCAACGCTGTCGCCGCCGCCGACAATGCTGGTAGCACGGCTCTTGGCTACAGCCTTCGCTACAGCCTCGGTACCCTTGCAGAATGCATCCATTTCAAAAACGCCCATCGGTCCGTTCCATACAATCATCTTAGCGTCAGCCAGAGCTTCCGCATAAGCCTTGCTGGTTTCCGCACCGATATCCAGAGCCATATAAGCCTGATTCAGGTTTTTCACCTTTTCGGTTACATGCTCGGCGTCGGGAGCAAATGCAGCAGCCATTACCAGATCGGTAGGCAGCAGCATATTTACTTTATTTTTCTTAGCCTTAGCCAAAAGCTCTTTAGCCAGATCCAGCTTATCCTCTTCTACTAAAGACTTGCCCATTTTGTAGCCTTGTGCAGCCAGGAAGGTGTTAGCCATACCGCCGCCGATAAGCAGGGTATCAACCTTATCGAGCAGGTTGCTGATAACGCCGATTTTGTCGCTTACCTTAGCACCGCCGATAATAGCAACGAAAGGATGCAGCGGATTGGTTACAGCCTGACCTACATACTGGATTTCCTTTTCCAGCAGGAAGCCTGCAGCTGCAGGCAGGAAGTGGGTTACGCCTTCTACAGAAGCATGTGCGCGGTGAGATACACCGAAGCCGTCATTGACATACAGGTCTGCCAAAGAAGCCAGCTTCTCGGCAAATTCCATGTCGTTCTTTTCTTCTTCCTTATGGAAACGCAGGTTTTCCAACAGCAGGATGTGGCCCGGTTTCAGCTTGCTGGCAGCAGCCTGTGCAGCTTCGCCTACGCAGTCCGGAGCAAACAGAATCTTTTTGCCCAGCAGCTTGCCCAAATGCTTAGCTACGGGAGCCAAAGACAATTCCGGTTTAACCTGTCCTTTAGGACGGCCGAGATGTGCCATTAAAATAACAGCAGCCTTTTGCTCCAACAGATATTGAATGGTCGGCAGAGATGCGGTGATGCGGGTATCATCGGTAATCTCACCTTTATCATTCAGAGGAACGTTAAAATCTACGCGTACCAGTACTTTTTTACCGGCAACGTCTAAGTCACGTACAGTTTTTTTATCCACGGATAAGAATCTCCTTTATTACAGACCTTTTTTAGCAATATAAGCAGCCAGGTCAACTACGCGGTTGGAATAACCCCATTCGTTGTCGTACCAGCTTACAACCTTAGCCATGCGAGGACCAACCATCATGGTGGACAGGCCGTCGATAATGGAGCTCAGCGGGCAGCCGTTGTAATCGCGGGATACCAGCGGTTCGTCGCTGTAGCCCATGATGCCTTTGAGTTCGCCTTCAGCAGCTTCCTTCAGCACTGCGTTGATTTCTTCGGCAGTGGTGTCTTTTTGCAGCAGTACAGTCAGGTCGGTGATGGAAACGTTCGGAGTCGGAACGCGCATTGCGAAGCCGTTCAGTTTACCCTTCAGTTCCGGCAGAACCAGAGCAACTGCTTTTGCAGCACCGGTAGTAGTCGGGATGATGGAGCAAGCAGCAGCGCGAGCACGGCGCAGGTCTTTATGCGGCAGGTCCAGGATTCTCTGGTCATTGGTGTAGGAGTGAACAGTGGTCATCAGACCGCTTTCGATACCGAATTTGTTCAGCAATACTTTGGTGAACGGAGCCAGGCAGTTGGTGGTGCAGGAAGCGTTGGAAATGATGTTGTGTTTTGCAGGATCATATTTGTCTTCGTTAACACCCATAACGATGGTAATATCTTCGCCTTTTGCAGGAGCGGAGATAATAACCTTTTTAACAGTGTCATGCAGATGAGCTCCAGCCTTTGCAGCTTCGGTGAAACGGCCGGTGGATTCTACAACAATTTCAGCACCGGCTTCGCCCCAAGGAATCTGTGCAGGATCCAGGCAAGCGAATACTTCGATTTTGCGGTCGTCAACAATAATGTAGTTGCCTTCAATGCTGACTTCATGATTGAAGGTGCCATGGATAGAGTCATATTTCAACAGGTGAGCCAAAGCGGTGATGTCGCCAGGATCGTTGACAGCAACAACCTCTACTTCAGGATTGTTGAATGCTACACGGAAAACCTCGCGGCCGATACGGCCAAAACCATTAATACCTACTTTTGTCATAATAATTTCCTCCTTAATTCTGAGAGAATCTAAATTTTGCACAAATGTGCTCAGTAACAAATTAATACTTTAAGAGCTTCACTTGTTTATTGCTCTTTAGCCATTTTGAGAATCTCATGCGCTGCAGCCTCATCGGTAATCAAAATATCCTGTCTGGAAGCACGAATAACCGATAAAATTGCGGCAGCCTTCGATTTACCTCCGGCAATACCGATGATTGTGCCGATGTGTTGCAAATCCTGCAGCATCAGGCCGGCATTATTAGTCATATAAACCTGTCTGCCGTCCAAAGCGCAATACTGACCGAACGCCTCGCCTACAGCACCGTCCGCCTCCAGCTTGGCAATTACCTCGCTGCCTAAGCGTCTGTGTCTTGCCATAACACTGGCACGGCCTACACCGTGGACAAGAATATCCGCCTGCTTGATAATATCAACGACAGCACGTACACCGATATCCTCTTTAAGAATACTGTTTAAGATATCCTCGCTTACACAGTCGGGAACATAAAGCTGACGGTAGGATGCTCCGAGCTTTTGCGCCAGGACAGTTGCAATCGTATTGGCCTGCAGTTCCACGTTATCACCCAAGCCGCCACGAGCCGGTACAACCACCGTATTAGGCTGGGAACCGGAAACATTAGCTGCCATCGCTGCCATAGTAGTACCGCCGCTGACAGCAACTATATGCTTATTGCCATCGCTCAGCAGCTTGCTGAGAATATGCGCTGCAGTACGGCCGATTTCGCGTTTGACAACATCCTCCTGATCGGAATCGCCGGGAAGAATGACAACCTTGCCAATCTTCAGCGTATCACTGAGAGTGCTTTCCAAAAACGAAATATCCTGCAGCTTGCGTACATAATCCGCCAGCTCCTTAAGAATATCCGCTCCCTCATCAGTTACGCTCATGCCGCTGGAAGAAAAATCCAGCAAGCCGCTTTTCTTGAGAAAATCAACCTGAGCACGCAGCACTCTTTCGCTGAGTCCCAGTCTTGCAGCCAGCGCACGTCGGCCTATCGGCGCTTCGTGACTCACCTGACGCAAAATCTGGTAACGCTGTACGAGCAAATCAGTCAGCTCCGGTACAATTTTCTTTTGCAGATTAATAATACTATCCATAACCAGTTACATCCCTTGACGTGTTTTGTCCCTCGTGGTACTTTTCGTGTCCCACAGATTCAATACAAATAAGTGAATTATTTGTCTATAGCTCATTATAGCATACTCTAATTAAGAAATAAAGTGCTGTATTAGTGTTTATCGAAAAATTTTTGTTAAAATCAGTCTTTGATTAGCTATCGCTAACTTAAACTGTCTAAAAATAGTTTTTTTCTGCTGATTTGTTCACAAAGCGCAAAAAAAAAAGAGCCGCCGCATTGTGCAGCAGCTCCAAATTTTTATCTGTTATTAACTGTTTCTGGATACATATCATGCATAAAGAGACGCTTCTTCGCAGCCTGCTCCCATTCGGTTCCCGGCTTGCCGTAGTTGGCATACGGATCGATGGACAGACCGCCGCGCGGCAGGAATTTGCCCCAAACCTCAATATATTTAGGCTCCATCAGCTTAATAAGATCCTTCATAATGATGTTTACGCAATCCTCATGGAAATCACCGTGATTACGGAAGCTGAAGAGATACAGCTTCAGAGATTTGCTTTCTACCAGACGTTCGTCCGGAACATAGGAAATATAGATAGTCGCAAAATCAGGTTGTCCTGTCATCGGACACAGGCTGGTAAATTCCGGGCAGTTAAATTTAACCCAGTAATCGTTTTGCGGATGCTTATTCGGGAAAGATTCCAGAACCTCCGGCGCATAATCGCTTTTATAAGCAGTTTTATGGCCTAACAGGCTTACACCCTGTAATTCTTCTTTACTTCTGCCACTTGTCATTATTGTTTACCTCCATCAAATGCAAACAGTTTACCTGCTCCCACACGTTCCAATGCGGTAACCAGCATTACACTGGCAATACCGCAGATGCACTGACCAATCAGCAGACTGCTTGCCAGCACCAGATAGGGAATATCCAGCAGTACACTCAACCATACAGGAACACCAAGTCCCGGTACAAAGGTAACCGCAGCCCAGATAATCCAGTTGCCGCAGCCACGACGCTTAGCAAACACAATAATGCTGGTCGTTACGATACCCACAATGAACCCGCCGATAATATCCGGCAGACCAAGACCGCCCATCACCGTGTTGCTGACAACGTTTGCCAAGCCAAACGGTAAAATCAAAAACGGGAAAATAGCGCTCAAGCCATACAGAACAGTAGCAATACGAATCTGATACTGACCAAAAGCAAAGCTTTGGGTGCAAATCATCACAACAATATATAAAGCAATGCATAATGCGGAAAATACTAATTTTTGGTTACTTAAACTCTTCATTATCCTTACCTCCTTCAAGCCTCTGCTAAGGGATCAACAACACCGTTGGCAGCAAAGGCTGCTTCACGGTCAATACAGGTACCGCACTTATGACAGGGCTTTTCGTCACCGTCATAACAGCTCCATGTAAGCTCATAGGGAACGCCAAGACGCAAGCCCTCGGCAACTATATCCTTCTTTGTTTTGTCGACAAAGGGAGCAACCAGACGCACCTTGCGGCCGCTTCCCAGATATACTGCCAAATTCATCGACTCGTTAAATTCGACGCTGCAATCAGGATAAGCGTTGCCTGCAGCATCATCGGCATGGGGCCCGTAGTAAATCTCATTGCATTCATATTCCAAGGCAATGCTTGCCGCAGCAGACAGGAACAAGCCATTACGGAACGGTACATAAGTGCTGACAGGCTCACCCTTGCTTTCCTTCAGCTGCTCTGCATAAGATGCGTGCGGAACGCTTTCCTCCGAGCCCTGGAGCAGAGAGCATTTGCTGTGTGCAAAAATCTTCGACAAATCCATATGCAGCAGCTCCACATGATAATAATCGGCAATAGCCTGCGCTGCTGCAAGCTCCTTGGCATGCTTCTGACCATAGGACATCGACAAGGCCAGAACATTATCACCGTATTTTTCTTTTGCCAGTGCCAGACAGGTTGAGCTGTCTACGCCACCGCTTAATAATACTAAAACCTTCATTTTTTCCTCCCGATAACGAGCGGGCAAAGTCCACAAAATATAAAAGGATTCCGTCATCTACAGACGAAATCCTTGCATACATAAAAAATACCGGCCGGCGCCAGTACATCGCCCGTAGTTTTATTTATAGACAGGATGGTTACGAACTGTCTGTTATGAACTTCTAGGATATTATACAGCATATCGCGCTATTTGTCCAGTATAAGAAAATAGCATAATCAAAAACAGACACCGCCGATATACTTAAAGCATGTCGAGGTGTCTGTCTTAAAAGCGTTATAGCTTATCTCTTATTATACAATTGCTTTATCAGGCTTTACAAAGAACCAGGCAATGGCACCGCAGATACCGGTTACAGCAGTTGCTGCCAAAGCAGCCTGCCAGCCATAGTTGGTTGCAAACCAGGCAGTAACGGTCGGAGCCAGTACGCCGCCGATATTGCCCCAGAAGTTCATCCAACCGGATACAGAGCCTGCAAATTTGCCGCCCATGGTGATTACACTGGACCAGGAAGCACTCATGGTCAGACCAAGAGAGCCTAAGGATACGGAAAGCCAGAGAACATTCATCATCGGATCAGCAGTACGGGTGGAAATGTACAGTGCACCTGCACACAGCAGAATGCCAGCAGCACCGGTTGCAGTCTTAACCATATTCTGAGACATGCCGTTGCGCAGCAGTTTATCGGAATAGTGACCGCAAAGAGTAACCACAGCCATCAGAGAAATCCAGGGAGCAGCAGCCCAAATACCCATTTTAGCTAAGGAGAATTTGTGCACCTCCATGAGGTACATCGGCAGCCATGCCAAGAATACGTACATAATGTAATCGGTAATCAGGAACTGAATGCCCAAAGCCCAGAATTGGGAAGAACGCAGCAGCTTGCCCCACGGAGCAATCTGTTTTTCACCGGTTGCGTCCACACGGCCCTCGTTGATGTGAGCCAATTCTGCTTCATTAACATAAGGACTGTCCTTCGGATCATCAGTAACATATTTATGCCAAGCCCAAGCCAAGAGCAGACCGACTACACCGAAGCTAAGGAATACATGATGCCAGCCAAAGGTTGTCATCAGCCATACTACAACAGCAGGACCGACTACAGGACCAAAGAAGCAGCCGTTAAGAATAAAGGAGCTTGCCTTGCCCTTTTCGTCTTTATTAAACCATTTGTGTTCCGCCATAGCGAACGCAGGATAAATCGGTGCTTCGCCCAAGCCAAACATCAAACGTACAATTGCAAAGGTGTACTTACCGCTTGCTACTGCAGTTAAAGCAGTAAAAATTGACCACCAGGCGCAGGCGATAGAACCGGTAAAGCGATGGCCGAATTTTTCGGCAACCATACCGCCGGGAACCTGCATCAAAGCATAACCAGCGAAGAAGAAGGATTGAATGAGGCCCATATCAATTTTAGTAAAGCCAAATTCCTTCATGATTACGGGTGTTGCAACAGAAAGGTTAACGCGGTCCATGTAGGATACAAAGCTGATAGCAAAGATCAGCCACGCTACCTTCCATCTGAAGTTTGTCATTTTCATAGTTTTCTTTCCCTTCATAAAAAACAAATTCTGTTCTTATATATATATTCTGTCGAACAGTTAACAATAATGATACTATTTCTTCTTAAAACTGTCAATATTTTTCGTTCATTTAATTTTTGCGAATATTCGTCCAGTGTATAAGGATTTTTGAATTTTTTATGGAAAGGAAGGGAAGCAGGTGCGTCGCAATAGTATATTGCAGCAATGTAAATCCAAGAAGCACGTCCGCAGAACAACGCTGATTGATAAGAAAGCAAGTAAATCGAGCGAGAGGTAATATCGTGCAAGGAATAGCAAATTTAGCGAATGAGTGTCCGGAATCATCTGCGGGCGCATCCAAGAAGCGAGTCCGCAGGGCGTCATGCGCGCCATGCGATAGTGTCCCAAGAAGCAAGCTAGAAGATCGAAGCTGATTGGTTTGACACGAACCGCTAAGTGTTGCATTGTCTGAGCGCTAAGCTATCTACTATAATAAAATCTCTTTGCATAGCGCGAGTTTTGCGACACTTCGTCTTGATTCCACACGAAATTTGCATTAAGAAATTGCTGCTGACCGAAACGATATATCTCGCGCGAATATAAGAAGTACGGTAGTAAGCCTGACACATGCTTGCGCGTCGCTTCGCTCCTTCAAGCATGGCTATCTATCCCTCCAAAAATACTCCTTGCAGCAATACTTCATTAAGAAGTTGCCGCTACCGACTTTACTGCATAATCGTAGATTCTATCCTCAATCGACAAGCTGATTACATCAGCTCGTCGATACGCCTCGCCACAATCGCATTTGCTCGTCGCGTTGCTTCTTCAAATGCGGTGGCTGGGCAGGCAGGCCCGCTGCTGGTCATAAGATAGCTGACGGTAAAAGAAAAAAGACATGTCACATGACATGTCTTTTTTCTAACCGGCAGCTATCTATCCTCCCAGGCCGCTTCCAGCCAAGTACTTTCGACGTATAAGGGCTTAACTACTGTGTTCGGGATGGGAACAGGTGGATCCCCTTAGCCATCACCACCGGATTATTTAATTTTGAGGTTTGTACCCTCAAAACTTCAACAGAAGAATGAACCGTTAAGTTCTTTTTAACGTTTTGTTTAAGCTGACTTCTTCATCGAAAACCGCTCCTTATTCAGTCGCTGTTTTCGATGTTTGCACGACCTTTTCGATTTCTCGCTTCGCTTTGCTTGCGACAAATCGGGTCTTTGCTTCAAGTCAAGCCCTCGACATATTAGTATCGGTCCGCTGAATACATTACTGTACTTACACTCCCGACCTATCAACCTCGTCTTCTCCAAGGTGTCTTACTAGATTGCTCTATGAGAGATCTCATCTTAAGGCTGGTTTCACGCTTAGATGCTTTCAGCGTTTATCCTTTCCGAACGTAGCTACCCAACTATACCTCTGGCGAGATAATTGGTACACCATTGGTTCGTCCACTCCGGTCCTCTCGTACTAGGAGCAGCCCCCTTCAAATCTCTTGCGCCCGCGATGGATAGGGACCGAACTGTCTCACGACGTTCTGAACCCAGCTCACGTACCACTTTAATGGGCGAACAGCCCAACCCTTGGGACCGACTTCAGCCCCAGGATGTGATGAGCCGACATCGAGGTGCCAAACCTCCCCGTCGATATGGACTCTTGGGAGAGATTAGCCTGTTATCCCCAGGGTAGCTTTTATCCGTTGAGCGATGGCCCTTCCACTTGGATGCCACCGGATCACTAAGCCCTACTTTCGTACCTGATTGCCGTGTTTGGCTCTCAGTCAAGCTCCCTTCTGCCTTTACACTCTTCGCGCGATTTCCGGCCGCGCTGAGGGAACCTTTGGGCGCCTCCGTTACTCTTTGGGAGGCGACCGCCCCAGTCAAACTGCCCGCCTGACACTGTCCCGAGTTTCGTTACTCCTACGGTTAGAATTCCGATACATCAAGGGTGGTATCCCAACGGCGGCTCCACGAAGACTAGCGTCCTCGCTTCCATGCCTCCCACCTATCCTGTACGTGATGTATCAGAACCCAATGTCAGGTTACAGTAAAGCTCCATGGGGTCTTTCTGTCCAGTCGCGGGTAACCTGCATCTTCACAGGTACTTCAATTTCACCGGGTCCCTCGTTGAGACAGTGCCCAAATCGTTACACCTTTCGTGCGGGTCGGAACTTACCCGACAAGGAATTTCGCTACCTTAGGACCGTTATAGTTACGGCCGCCGTTCACCGGGGCTTCGGTCGAATGCTTTGGATTGCTCCGGACATCCTTCCTTAACCTTCCGGCACTGGGCAGGTGTCAGCACCTATACGTCAGATTTCTCTTTAGCAGGCACCTGTGTTTGTGGTAAACAGTCGCTTGGGCCTCTTCTCTGCGACCGCCTCATGCTCCGTCTGTTCAGACTTCACAACAGCGGCTACCCTTATCCCGAAGTTACGGGTACATTTTGCCGAGTTCCTTAACGAGGGTTCTCCCGCGCACCTTAGGATTCTCTCCCCGCATACCTGTGTCGGTTTACGGTACGGGCGGTAATTCTCTAACTAGAAGCTTTTCTCGACAGTGTGGGGTCAGCAGCTTCAGTTCCGTTTCCGGAACCTCCACATCACGCCTCAGACTCACAGGACGCGGATTTGCCTGCGTCCCATCCTACACGCTTGTACAGGAACAACCAATCTCCTGCCTGCCTGCCCTCCTGTGTCACTCCATCGCTCAAACAATCATTACCGGTACTGGAATATCTGCCAGTTGTCCATCTCCTACGCTCCATGCCTCGGATTAGGTCCCGACTTACCCTGGGACGACGATCGTTGCCCAGGAATCCTTATGCTTTCGGTGGAATGGATTCTCACCATTCTTTTCGCTACTCATACCAACATTCTCACTTCTGTGAAGTCCACCGTTCCTTACAGAACGACTTCAGCCCTCACAGAACGCTCCCCTACCCCACGACATATGTCGTAGCCACAGCTTCGGTTTCGTACTTTAGCCCCGGTAATCTTCGGCGCAGGGTCTCTCGACCAGTGAGCTATTACGCACTCTTTAAATGGTGGCTGCTTCTAAGCCAACATCCTGGTTGTTTTAGAGACCCCACATCCTTTTCCACTTAGTACGACATTGGGGACCTTAGCTGGTGGTCTGGGCTGTTTCCCTTTTGACCACGGATCTTATCACTCGTAGTCTGACTCCCAAGCTCTACAGTATAACCATTCGGAGTTTGACAGGGTTCGGTAACCTTTATGGCCCCTAGCCCGATCAGTGCTCTACCGCCTATACTTACTACTTGAGGCTAGCCCTAAAGCTATTTCGGGGAGAACCAGCTATCTCCGCGTTCGATTGGAATTTCACCTCTACCCACATCTCATCCTAAAGCTTTTCAACGCTCACAGGTTCGGTCCTCCACGCAATTTTACCTGCGCTTCAACCTGGACATGGGTAGATCACTGCGGTTTCGGGTCTACGTACACTAACTATCCGCCCTCTTAAGACTCGCTTTCGCTTCGGCTCCGTGTCTTCCACTTAACCTCGCTAGTGCACGTAACTCGTTGGTTCATTCTTCAATAGGCACGCCGTCGCTTTCGCTCCGACTGCTTGTAGACATACGGTTTCAGGTTCTCTTTCACTCCCCTCCCGGGGTTCTTTTCACCTTTCCCTCACGGTACTATGCGCTATCGGTCGCCATTCAGTGTTTAGGGTTGGAGGGTGGTCCCCCCGGCTTCCCACAAGATTCCTCGTGCCTCGTGGTACTCTGGATACTGCTCATCTCTCCGGTCTTTAACCTACGTGGCTTTTACACTGTATTGCCTACCTTTCCAGGTAGTTCGGATAGACCATTGAGACTAAATGCAGTCCTCAACCCCGGCGAGCCGTAGCTCACCGGTTTGCCCTCTGCCCTCTTCGCTCGCCGCTACTGTGGGCATCTCGTTTGATTTCTCTTCCTCCGGGTACTTAGATGTTTCAGTTCCCCGGGTTCCCTTCCTTTCGGATACCTGCCCATGACGGCAGGTGGGTTTCCCCATTCGGACATCTACGGATCAATACTTGCTTGCAGTTCCCCGTAGCTTTTCGCAGCTTACCGCGTCCTTCATCGGCTGATGGCGCCTAGGCATCCGCCGTATGCCCTTAGTAGCTTGACTTTTTCAGCTTACTAAGAACTTTGCGTTCCTAGATCTCGTTAACTCATTCTCTTTGCTTTCGCATTGATTAGAGGTGCCTTGTCATCTCATCAACAACAAGGACTTTTATTCTTCTGTTTGAAGTTTTCAAGGTACAATAGAAGGTTTTTTGAACCTTCAAAACTAAACATCAACCTAAGCGAATGTGCGTCGACTTGTCGTACGAACAAGTTTCCCCGTTCATGTACTCCATAGAAAGGAGGTGATCCAGCCGCACCTTCCGATACGGCTACCTTGTTACGACTTCACCCCAATCATCGGCCCCACCTTAGACGGCTGGCTCCTTACGGTTACCCCACCGGCTTCGGGTGTTACCAACTTTCGTGGTGTGACGGGCGGTGTGTACAAGGCCCGGGAACGTATTCACCGCAGTATGCTGACCTGCGATTACTAGCGATTCCGACTTCATGCAGGCGAGTTGCAGCCTGCAATCCGAACTGGGATCGGGTTTCTGGGGTTTGCTCTGCCTCACGGCTTCGCTTCCCTCTGTTGCCGACCATTGTAGTACGTGTGTAGCCCAAGACATAAGGGGCATGATGACTTGACGTCATCCCCGCCTTCCTCCAAGTTGTCCTTGGCAGTCTCCTATGAGTCCCCGGCATTACCCGCTGGTAACATAGGATAGGGGTTGCGCTCGTTGCGGGACTTAACCCAACATCTCACGACACGAGCTGACGACAGCCATGCACCACCTGTTTTCATGTCCCCGAAGGGAAAGCTCCATCTCTGGAGCGGTCATTCAATGTCAAGCCTTGGTAAGGTTCTTCGCGTTGCGTCGAATTAAACCACATACTCCACCGCTTGTGCGGGCCCCCGTCAATTCCTTTGAGTTTCATCCTTGCGGACGTACTCCCCAGGCGGGGTACTTATTGCGTTAACTCCGGCACAGAAGGGGTCGATACCTCCTACACCTAGTACCCATCGTTTACGGCCAGGACTACCGGGGTATCTAATCCCGTTCGCTACCCTGGCTTTCGCATCTCAGCGTCAGACACAGTCCAGAAAGGCGCCTTCGCCACTGGTGTTCCTCCCAATATCTACGCATTTCACCGCTACACTGGGAATTCCCCTTTCCTCTCCTGCACTCAAGTCTTCCAGTATCCAGAGCCATACGGGGTTGAGCCCCGCATTTTCACTCCAGACTTAAAAAACCGCCTACATGCTCTTTACGCCCAATAATTCCGGACAACGCTCGCCACCTACGTATTACCGCGGCTGCTGGCACGTAGTTAGCCGTGGCTTATTCGTTTACTACCGTCATTACAGATCATTATTTACAATCTGCACATTCGTCATAAACAAAAGAGCTTTACGGAACGAATTCCTTCATCACTCACGCGGCATTGCTCCGTCAGGCTTTCGCCCATTGCGGAAGATTCCCCACTGCTGCCTCCCGTAGGAGTCTGGGCCGTGTCTCAGTCCCAATGTGGCCGTTCATCCTCTCAGACCGGCTACTGATCATCGCCTTGCTAGGCCGTTACCCCACCAACTAGCTAATCAGACGCAGGCCCATCCTCTAGCGATAGCTTATAAATAGAGGCCATCTTTCACAGCATCCTCATGCGAGATTGCTGTCACATTCGGTATTAGCACCCCTTTCGGGATGTTGTCCCCATCTAGAGGGCAGGTTGCCCACGCGTTACTCACCCGTTCGCCACTAAGAAAGTTCAACACCTAATACTTCAACCACCATGTTAGTTCATGCTTTTAATGCGTAGTAAAAATTGCTTCGCAATTTTTACCGCTACACTTCAGCGGATGAAATACTTGGTGTTGAACTTTCTCCGTTCGACTTGCATGTGTTAGGCATGCCGCCAGCGTTCGTCCTGAGCCAGGATCAAACTCTCCAATAAAGTTTATTGAAGAACTAATCTAGCTCTTATTATTTAAAAAAGAAGTTATTTGACTTGGTCTTGCGCTTTCGCGCTCGACCCGCACATTCGCTTTTTTCTAGGTTCAATGTTCAGTTTTCAAGGTTCAGTGCCTAGCGACTTTGGCTTTTGTTTTGTTGCCGTATCGCGTCGACTTGTATATAATACCATGTGACCCGCATTATGTCAACATCTTTTTTGTTACTTTTTTAACATTTTTTCGTGATACACTAGGATTCGTGGGAAAGCAACTATGCTTGATTATCGCCTTTTTCGGCATCAAAATTTCTTCAAAAAAATCTCAAAAAAGTTAGATTTTCTACCGAAAAACTGCAAAATCTGCGTAAAAAAATGCCTTTTCTTCAAAAAAAATTCCAAGATTTTTTTGCTTTGAACAGCTTTTTTATTTTATACTTTTTAACAGCAATCCGTAAAAATCAAAAAATGGGTTCTTTGTCAAGTTTTGGGGTATTCAAGACTTTAACATCATAGACCTAGACAACACATAATTATTTTTGCAATTCAACTAGCCTCTAGTATATTTATATTGGAGGCTGGTTTTATTTTTCTAAAATAAGACATAGTTATCCTAATGCATTTTCACAATATTTTATTGCAGATACAGTATTCTGTTACGAAACCTATCGAAATTCTGCACACCATAGCTGATTCGCTTCAATACTTTGATTTTATTATTGCTTCCTTCGATAAACCCGTTAGAAACTCTTTCGCCAATTATATTTGCAATTTCAGTCTTACAATTACTAAAAGTCGTAATGCAATGCTGAAATTCAGGAAGTGATAAATCCGCAGCCAACAATAACCACTTTCCCAGTTCTTTTTTTGCTTCAGTTCTTGTTTGTTTCCTGAACACTTCATAAAAACGTTCTTTCAAAACATATGCTTTTTCTAGATCGTAGGATGAGTTAAGCATCCGAGCTAACTCTATTTTATCTTCATCTGTCAGCTTGTATTCCGGCTTAAGCAAAAGATAACGACTTCGCTTGAACCATTTTCTTTTTGTTGCATGAAATTCTTTCTGGATGCGTTTTCTAACATTCTCCAGGCTGTTTATAACTGCTCTGATAACATGAAACTTATCTGCTACTATCTTGGCTTCGGGAAACATGGACTTGGCAACAGACCTGAACAAAGTACTTAAGTCCATAATTATCTTCTTGACCGCAGCACGTTCTTTATATGGATATTCCAAGAAATGTTTACAAAGATTCTCCATATTGCGACTTGGCAGAATATCTATTACTCGATGTTTTACAGGATCTGCAATATTGCACTGGAATTTTTCACCACCGGCATTACCTCTTAATTCATCTATTGATATGCATTCCGGTAACTTAGGATGAGGGTAATTGAGATTGTCGAACCATCTTATTATACTGGTTACAGATACGCCAAATCTCTTAGCTATTGATGAAAAGCTCTGCAAGCAGAAAGTTTCTTTGATTGATTCAAGATAAAGCCTGTCTGGAAAATGGCAATATCTTTTTATATATGGATTTTCTTCAGTAAAAGTAGTATTGCAGTTTTTACAAATATAATGTCTTTTTCTTATTGTGACAATTAACGGCTTGCCTAAAACAACTAAATCTCTAACCGTTTGAAGTCTGTAATCCTTAATATAAGTAGTACTATTACCGCAGTGAGGACAACGATGTTCTTTCACAGGCATCTCTATAAAGGCTTTATATGATCCTGTTGATTAATCTTCCTCAAAGTATTTTGTGTTTACCCCTTTAAAAAAAGGAATGGATTGTGTATAATTGTCATGAAGCATAAGGTGTCTGCTCTCCTTTGTAGATTGTATTGTTTTGGTCGATGATATTTTACTACAATTCCAGCATTTTATGCTTTATTTTTTTGCCTAAAAAATAAGTGTTGGAAGTATTGACTTAATTCAAGTCAATACCCCAACACTTATTATAGAACCCAAAAAATGCGCTCTGCTTTCGCAGAGGGCACGAGAAACCATCTGTTATTTTTCGTAAGTGAAGTTGTTGATATGCGGACGCAGGTCCTCGCCTTCCTGTGCTTCGGCAGACAGAACCGCCTGAACAATGATAGCATTTTCCAGACGTTTCTTTTGCAGACGACAACCATACTCATACGGCTTGGTAATATCGCCGTTAATTAAATCCGCATTGGCGTGGCAGCCACCGCTGCAGAAGAAGCGTGCCCAGCATTTACTGCACTCCGGCTTAGTAAGAACATGGGTATGACGGAACTTTTGCACCATCTCAGGTGTAACGATACCGGTATCCAGAGTACCCATCTTATATTGTTCACGGCCTACAAACTGGTGGCACGGATAAATATCGCCATCAGCGGTAATGCAATAGTATTCATGACCGGCGCCGCAGCCTGCCAAGCGCTTAGCTACGCACGGACCGTTATCAAGTGCTACATTAAAATGGAAGAAGTCAAAGGGATTTCCTTCGTGACGACGCTCCAGATATGCGCGTGCCAGCTTATCGTATTCATCGAAAATTACCGGCAGATCTTCCTCGGTCAATACCCAGGGTTCATCAATGCCTACTACCGGCTCTACGGAAATCTCCTTGCCAACCTTAGTCATATCAAGGACATCCTCACAGAAATGGGTGCTGAAATGGGTATAGGTTCCGCGCAGATAGTAGTTTTTGCCCTCACGGCTGTCAATTACCTTCTTGAAGCCGCGTACAGCTGCATCATAGCTGCCGGCTTTATTCGGGAACGGACGCATAGCATCATGAGTTTCCTTCTTGCCATCCAGGCTCAGAACCAGCATAACACGGTTATCATTGAGGAATTTGATATTATCATCATTCAAAAGAGTACCGTTGGTAGTAAGCGTCAGCTTAATATTCTTACCGGTTTCTTTTTCGCGACGGCGTACATATTCGGTAATATGTACAACAACCGGCCAGTTCATCAGCGGTTCACCGCCGAACATATCCAGTTCCAGATTATGGCGCTTCTTGCTGCCTTCAATAGCAAACTCAATAGCCTTTTCCGCAGTTTCCTTGCTCATGAGCTGACGGCAGCCACCGAAAGAACCGGTGTCGGCAAAGCAATAACCGCAGCGCAGATTGCAGTCATGAGTTACAAGCAGGCACAGGGATTTGACAATCGGCTTTTCGGCAAAAGTCGGCGGTACATCAAAGGAAGGGGTGAAAAGCAGACCTTCATCCTGCAGGCCGTGCATTTCTTCCAATGCATCGCGCAAATCCTCTTCGCTGTATTTATCCTTCAAAGCAGCCATAGCCTCAGCATCGTTGCTGCCATCATAATAATCGAGTAAATCGTAAATAACATCGTCTACAAGATGAACGGCACCGCTGTTGATATCCAGCACAGCCATATTGTCATCAAGACGCATTTTATGTATCAGCATGTATTCCAACCTTTCTTTTTTGCATAGATAGTAAAACAGCCCCCTGCACCAGACAGGGAGCTGCATTAAGCTCAGATATTATTTGCAGTGTTCGCAAACCTGGTTGCCAACGGTGCAGGAAGTTTTGCAAGCGGATTGGCAGGAAGCCGGGCACTCGCCGCAGCCACCGGTACGCAGAGTTTTGTTCAGCATTGCTTTATTAACAGTTTTGATGTGTTTACGCATAACGATTACCTCCGAAAAAATATATTATTACTTGTTTTATTTTACCTTGTTTTTGCCTATTTTGCAAGGATTTTTTTAAATTGCTCATTTACAAATACTATTTCGCGACCTATATTCTTCCATTGCATTATCTGTTTTATTATAGCCTGTTTAAACGCTTTTATCCATACAACACCTGTCAGAAAATAATTGCAACACGCGGATAGAAATAATTTAATATTATTTTCTGCTATTTGCTACCCAACCTCAATAATGTATAGTCATGCATTCATAGTAAAATTTCATCGTATATGCTAGAATATTCTTAGTAATTATATAGGAGGTCTGCTTGCTATGAAAATAACACGTATTTTAATCCTTCTGAGCGCTGCCGCCATGCTGACGTATGGTATCTGCAACAGAGAATATCTTGCCGTTTGGCGCAAGGCAGCGACAATTTGTCTGGAGTGTATCGGCATTGGTTAAACGTAAGCTTGTACAAATTTGCACCGCCCTCCTATATAACGGCAATTTTGCAGGCTTTACCGATGGCAATATCTGGAATGGCAGCAGCAAGAATATCTGCCTGCCGGGGTTAAACTGCTATTCCTGCCCCGGAGCCTTGGGCGCCTGCCCGCTTGGTTCGCTGCAAAGCTCACTCAGCGGTGTATTTTTGCGCATTCCCTTCTATGTGCTGGGCTTTATTCTGTTCTTTGCGTTAATCTTTGCACGTCTTATCTGCGGCTGGGGCTGTCTCTTCGGCCTTGTACAGGAATTGCTCTACAAAATTCCTACGCCTAAGCTGCAGCGCAACCGCTTTACCTATCTGCTCAGCTATCTGAAATATTTTATTGCATTGATTTTTCTTCTGCTTTTGCCCTTAGCCTTTTACCATTTCATCGGCAGCGGCGTACCTGCCTTCTGTAAATTTATCTGCCCCGCAGGTACTTTGGAGGCTGCTCTGCCCTTGGCATTTTTCAAGCCGCAGATTCGTGAGCTTTTGGGCCAGCTGTTTATTTGGAAGCTAACACTGCTGTGCCTTACCGTACTGACAGCCATCTTCATCTATCGCCCCTTCTGCCGCTTCATCTGCCCTTTAGGCGCTATTTACGGACTGTTTAATAAAATCTCCCTCTTTGGCATGAAGGTAAATGCCGTAAAGTGCATCAACTGCGACCGTTGTATGGAGCATTGCAAAATGGATTGCCGGCATGTAGGTGACAGCGAATGTATCGCCTGTGGTGAATGCCGCAAGGTCTGCCCGGTAAAGGCAATTTCTCTCGGCAAAAAGTTTTAATTTATATATACCATTTTTCTTTTATTCTTATAAGGAGGTCAACATGAAAAAAATTCTGCTCACCTTATCTATGACTGCGCTGCTATTATTTACCGCAGGCTGCAGCTGTCCTTTTCCCGATAAAACTGCCGACAGCAAACCGCAGATGAACACCGCTGCTGCCTCAGCTGCCGAAGCCGCACCCGATTTCAGCTACAAGGAGTTAGGCAGCGGCAAAACCATGCGCCTGAGTGACTTGAAGGGCAAGCCTGTTTTCATCAATTTTTGGGCTACCTGGTGCCCTCCCTGTGTAGGCGAGCTGCCGCATATTGAAAAGAAATACGCCGAATATAAAGATAAAATGCATTTTGTTATTCTAAGCGTAGATGATAACGAACAGGATCCTGCACGCTTCATCAAAAGCAAAGGCTACTCCTTCCCCGCTGCCTACGGCGACCACCAGGCACTTGGACGAGCCTACGGCATTGACGCTATTCCTGCATCCTACATCATCAGCGCCGACGGCCATATAGTTGCACGTATCGTCGGCAGCATGAACGAATCTTCCCTGGATGCCTTCCTGCAGAAGGCCTTCTAAAAAGCTAAAAGCAGTCCCGCAACCTTTTTATAAGATTGCAAGGACTGCTTTTTTATGCCTTCAGCCAAATGCTGGCCTTATAACCGCGCACACCCAGCATCGCCGCACCAATGCAGAGCACAACATCAGGAATAACCTGCAGAATACCGCAGTACCAGATAACTGCCCACACGGAAATCGGTGCATTGATTATATAATTGGATACTACATAGAACCATACGAGTCCAAACAGATAAACAATTACCATACCAACAAGATTTGCTTCCAACAGGCTACGGAAATTAATTTGCTTAGCCTTGCGCGCCCAGGCACCGTTTACCCATGCCTGCACGATAAAGCCCAGCAGATAACCGAACGTCGGCTGTGCAATATAACCGGGGCCGCCGCCTGATGCAAAAACAGGAATTCCGACCAGGCCCATGACAACATAAGTGCCGACAGCAATCGCGCCCAGACGCGGTCCGAGCAGCAGACCGGCCAGCAAAGTAAACAAAAACTGCAGTGTATAGACATCGGTGCCTACCGGAATTTTAATAAACGTTCCCACAGTAATAAGCGCAATAAACAATGCGCATAAAATCAGTTCCTTCGTACTCAAATGCATATTTTACGCCTCCAAAGCTTCTGTAACCTCTGTTACAGTTCATAGTTTATAGGATACGCCAGTTTTTATTTATTGTCAACCTATTTTATTTTTACAGTTAACATTACTTACAAAAGAAAAGGGAGACAACCGCCTCCCTAAATTTTACTTAGCGCACAAATATGTCGCGCACAATATTGATATCAATGCCCTTAGTCTGCAAAAAGCCAAAGAAATATGCCTGTTCCAGGCGTTTCTTGAAGCCTTCAAGTCCGTTACCGTCATCAGCAACTGTTACGCGGTACATTTCGAAAGGTGCCTTTTGATAGGTAGCCGCCGTATTGACACCTACATGCCCAGTCAGCGCCCTGTAAAAGCCGTATTTTTTCGCCGCAGCAATAACCCTTTCGTTATAGCTGCCGTTAGGATAAGCCAGAGTACGCACGATATAGCCGTCAAATTTTTTCTTCAGCCAATAACGCGACGTATCTGTTTCCCAAACCAGATATTTTTCGTCAATGGCAGCCAGCGGATTATGGCTGTAGGTATGCGAGCCAAGCTCCATGCCGGCAGCAATCAGCTCCTTAATTTCCTGCTCATTCATATGCAGCTCATCGCCGATATCCTTGTTGATGACAAAGAAAGAACCTTTGGCATCATACTTCTTTAGTAACGGCAGCACCACGCTATGATTATTCTTATAGCCATCATCAAAGCTCAAGGCAACATACTTATCTACACTTTTTCCCTGCTGCAAACGCTCTGCCAGCTCTGCTACCGTCACAATCGTATAGCCCTGCTCCTTCAGGTACTGCAAATGCGATTCAAACAGCTCCGGCTTCATAATCAGCGTTTTAGGCCAGTCTGCGCCTTCTTCCGGACCGACAGCGTGATACATCAGTACCGGTGCACCGGTTTTTCTGAAGGCCGCATATTCCTGCTGCCAACGCTCGCCGTTAAGCTTCCATGCAACACCAGCAGCCGCCAAAAGTACGACAACCAGCGCCAGGAATACTAAGCATACTTTCTTAATCATTTATCTGCTTTCTCCAATTCCATACCTAAACCTACTGCAATATCCTGCAGCTTTTTCAAACGATGGTTGATGCCGGATTTGCCCAAACCACCGGAGTATTCTACCAAATCATTTAACGACACATCCGGATATTGCAGACGCAGACGCGCCGTATCCTGCAATCCCTGAGGCAGCTCGCTCAAGCCCATATGCTCATCAATATAATGGATGCAGCTTACCTGACGCACGGCAGCCTTAACCACCTTGTTCAGGTTCGCAGTTTCGCAATTTACCGCTCTGTTGACATTGTTGCGCATTTCTTTGACAATACGGACATTTTCCAGCTCCATCATCGCATTATGCGCACCGATAACGCTCAAAAAGCTGATAATGCTTTCGCCATCCTTCAGATAAACAATGTACTCGTTTTTTCTGTCGGTCAGCTTGGCCTTCAAGGAAAAGCTCTGCATAACCTTAATAATTGTCTGCGCAAAATCCTCGTTGCCTGTCACCATCTCCAGATGGTAATCACTGGCCGGACGGCTGATACTGCCGCCGCCCAAAAAAGCTCCGCGCAAAAAGGTGCGCTTGCCCTCGTGATGCGAGAGCAGCGGATTTTTCAAATCGCCCTCTACGCTCAACAGCTGCAGCTCGTTCAGCGCCTTGCTTACCTGAGGTGCCGGCACTACATGTACCTGATAACGGTTATTCTTCTTCAAACGGCGTGAACGGGTAATAACTACCTCCGTCTGCACCTGATAATTGCTTTTCAACAGCTGCAGTACACGTCTGGCCAAAGCAGCATTTTCAGTAGAAAAGTGAATACCTATATTCATACCGCGGATGACAATCGCACCGCTCATACGCAAAAGACCGAGCAGCTCTGCCTTGTCACCGGTCGCATCGTTAGTTTCTATACGAGATAATTCATTTTTTACATCATTGGAAAAAGACAAGCAGACTCCTCCCTTCTCAGCCGACAAGGCTGCAGCGTCTGGTTTTATTTTTGTTTATACAGCTTCTTCATGCCCGCACGCATAAAGAAGTAATCGAAAAACTGCATGCCGCGTCCAAAAAGACGCAGACGATAAATTAAAGCAATAAGCACACGCGCCAACTTACGCGGATCATGGCGCACCAGATCATCCTTGCTTATCAAGCGCGCCGGCACAACCGTAATCCCCAGACTGCGGATTTTATCAATATCCGGCGTTATAGGACGCGAGCCTTCAGCATCATACTGACGCAGCTGCTCCGAAGTGACATCCTGGGAATTGACAATAGCGTAATCCAAAAACGGTGTACCGACATGATCAATCAACGCCTGCACATGGTCATAAGCACCGTAGCCGTCGGTTTCGCCGGGCTGTGTCATAACATTGCAGATGTAAATTTTGATTGCCTTCGACCGTACAACAGCATCACGGATTCCCTCAACCAAAAGGTTAGGAATAACACTGGTATACAGGCTTCCCGGTCCGAAAATAAGCACATCGGCATTTAAAATTGCATCGATAGCTCCGTTTGCCGCCTGTGCATCCGCCGGCAGCATCATCATCTTCTTAATATGCTTGCGCACCTTGGGAATCTCGGATTCGCCTGTCACAATGCTGCCGTCAGTCATCCGTGCCTGCAGGCGGATATCCTCCAGCGTAGACGGAATAACCCTGCCGCGCACCTTCAGAATCTGACTCGTAGCATTGAGTCCGGCCTCCATGCCGCCCTCGGCCTGCGCCATCGCCGCAATAAACAGATTGCCGAAGCAATGCCCTGCAAGCGGGGAATCGCCCTGAAAGCGATACTGCATCAAACGTTCCATCAGCGGCTCACGGTCAGCAAGAGCTGTCAGGCAGTTACGCAAATCACCGGGAGGAATAATACCCAGCTCCTTACGCAGACGTCCGGAGGAACCGCCGTCATCAGCAGTTGTTACTACGGCCGTACAATTATTGGTGATATACTTCATGCCGCGCAGCAGCGTCGACAAACCGGTACCTCCGCCGACAACGGTGATAGCAGGGCCACGTGTCAGCTTGCGCTGCATAAAAATCGTTTCCATCAATGAACCGTTTTTGTCTGGCACTACAACAGATACTACCGAACTGATTAAGCGGCGTGTTCCGTACACCATAATAGCAAAGCCCACGATAAGAAAGCCCACGCCCATCGTCATAATCAGGCCGTTTGAATAGCGTCCTGTTGTCAGATAGGTCATCTGGAAGAGCAGTTCTTCCGCCTTGCCCATCAGCTGATAATTAAAAAACAAAGCCAGTCCCAAAGCACATAAAAGTACACCTACCGCAAAAAGCAGCAGCCAGCGCTTCAAATTAATGCCGGGACAAAGCCAACTAATCCAACCCATTAGGCCCCTCCCTTACTTTCTGTGAGGAATATCACGATGCGTCACATCAACGCTGTAACCCTTTTCACGCAGATATTCGTACAATTTATTGGCAATAAAAACGCTGCGGTGCTGTCCGCCTGTGCAGCCTACGCTGATAACAAGCTGTGCCTTGCCTTCGTTAATATATTGCGGTACAAGAAAATCAAGCAGCTGCTCCTCCAGCTTAAGATACTGGAAGGTCTGCGGATAGCGGCAGATAAAATCCGCTACCGGGCGGTCGTTGCCAGTCATATTGCGCAGCTCCTCCACATAAAACGGATTCGGCAAAAAACGCACATCCAGAACCAGATCGCTGTCCAGCGGCAGACCATGCTTGAAGCCGAACGAACGCACAACAATGCCCATACGCTCTTTAGAAGAGCCCTCGCCAAACATTTCCGTTACCTTAGCCTTCAGCTGCGCTGTAGTCAGCGTCGAGGTATCAATAATATGCGTAGCCTTTTCGCGCAACGGATCAAGCAATTCACGCTCACAGGTAATATTCTTCAGCAAGGTATTGCGCTCACCCAAGGGATGACGACGACGCGTTTCCTTGTAACGGCGCACCAAAGTCGCATCGGAAGCATCCAAAAACAGCAGCTCGTATTTTTGGCCGCTGGCCTCCATCTCATCCAAAACCTGCAGCAGCTTATCAAAAAAGCGTCCGCCACGGATATCAACAACAAGAGCTACCTTTTCCTCCGAAGTCTGACGGCAAAGCTCCGCAAACTTAGGAATCAAGGTCGCCGGCAAATTGTCAATGCAAAAGAAATTTAAATCCTCCAGGGTACGCACAACCTGCGTTTTGCCTGCACCGGACATACCGGTAATAATAAGAAAGTGTGACTGCATTTTGCTTCACCTCTTTAAAGTCATTAGCAAATTATATTATATCATAAATTTTGCCGTAGAGGGCAGTGCGTCCGTAAATAAATGATGGATTGGTTATGTGGATTGATGATGCGGAAGAAGGTGCGTTATCAAATAAATATGTGCGTCAGAACGTACCGGATTCAAAGAAGCAATCCCGACGGCGTATTTTTCATACGTCGAGGGATTGATGATGCAGAAGATAGTGCGTTATCACGCACATATAAAAAATAAGCAGACTGCTCGCAACTACAGTCTGCTTATCTTTTTGAGATTTTAAGGTGTAAGATTTGTATTAAAAATTCATGGAAAACTAATTAATCAAGATTCGGCATGCTGCGCGGACGATCAAGATCCTTGAGCATCTGCATATCGCGGTCAGTACCACGGCCGGCAGTCGTCAGATAACCGCCGATCATAATGCCGCTTGCACCGCCATTGAGTGCCAATGCCTGCAGGTCACGCAGATTTACTTCGCGACCGCCTGCCGTACGGATTTGTGCCTTCGGTAGAACAAAACGGAAAACAGCGAACGCACGCAGAATTTCCAGCGGCGGCAGCGGTTTGTTGTTTTCAAACGGAGTGCCCGGAATCGGAGTCAGCATATTCAGAGGTACACTGTCAATGCCAAGTTCCTTCAGAGTGAAGGCCCATTCAACACGCTGCTCACGTGTTTCACCAAGGCCTAAAATACCACCGCTGCAAACACGCAGGCCGGCAGCCTGTGCATTTTTGATGGTAACAAATTTATCAGCATAGGTATGAGTGCTGCAGATATTCGGGAAATTGCTGCCTGCGGTTTCCAGATTGGAATGATAGCGGGTTACACCGGCTTTGCGCAGCTCTTTTGCCTGCTCTACAGTCAAAATGCCCAAAGAAGCGCAAACTTCAATGTGCAGTTCTTCTTTAATACGTTTCAGTGTACGGCAGATATTTTCAAAGTCATCGGCTTTGCTCTGTCCGCGACCGCTGGTAACGATGGAGAAGCGTACAGCGCCTGCTTCCTTAGCTTTTTTAGCTGCATTGAAGATTTCCTCTTCGCTCAGCAGACCGTATTCCTTAACACCGGTATGATAATGTGCGGATTGTGCGCAGAACTTGCAGTTCTCGCTGCATTTACCGCTGCGGCCGTTGATGATTGCACAGCAGTCAACAGCATCGCCGGCATATTTTTGGCGAATCTTGTCAGCCATGGCCAAAAGCAGCATGGTGTCGTCATCGCTCACGTTAATCAAAAATTCAGCTTCTTCTTTAGTAATATCCTGACCGTTTAAAACCTTCTCGGCCAGTGTAATAATTTTTTGCATTGTAATTCACATCCCTAACCTTAGTAGTTAACCGACGCTATTCGTTGGTTAACTGTATCTATTATATAGCAGAATTCCGCTTGCGTCAACCGTTAATTTCCAGGAGTTAACTTCAACATAATAAAAAGCGCGCCATGCCGCAAGCCAAAGCTCACAACGCAGCGCGCTATTGCATTAAATATCAGCGAATACCCGCAATACCCAAAATCAAGCCCAAAACACCGCTCATGCACAGTGTACGGATAACACTCATCTTATGACGGATACACCACAGGGAAATCGGCAGCACAATGCAGCCAAGCAAATCAACCTTGGTAAAATCCTTCGGCAAGGTTTCCGTATTCCACAGCGCCAACATTACAAAGCTCAGTCCGGCAGAGCAGATGAGTGCCACAACCGCAGGACGCAGACCGTTCAGAATACCGCGAATCGGACCGATATCACCATATTTGAAGAATAATTTTGCGAGTGCCAGCACGATAAATACAGAAGGGAAAACAAAGCCCACAGTTGCCGCAACAGCACCGGGCAAGCCTGCAACCTTCGTACCGACGAACGTCGCCGCATTGATACCAATAGGACCCGGCGTCATCTGCGAAATCGTAAAAATATCAATAAACTGCGGCATAGTCATCCATGCATGATTTTCAATAACCTCCGCCTGAATCAGCGGCATCGAAGCATAACCACCGCCGACGCAAAAGGCACCAACCTTGACAAAGCTCCAGAAAAGCTCCCAATAAATATACATCTCGCCGCCTCCTTACGCGTACTTCTTGTCACGCAGCAGGAAGAAGCCGATAACAGCATCCACAACGACTGCATACATCAGATTTACATTAAAGAAATAATTGGCAATAAAGGTACCGACAATAATCAAAAGCGGCAGTGCCAATTTTTTCTTCAGCTCTTTTTTGAGCAGGTCAATCGCAACGTTAATAATAATAGCCGTCGCGCCGCACTGCATGCCCTTCAAAACCAGCTGAATATACTGGTTATGTGCAAAGGCATCATAAGCGTAGGAAATAATGCTCAAGGTAATCAGCGGCGGCAAAATAGTTGCCAGCAAAGCAGTAAGCGTACCGCGGATACCGCCAAGCTTGTAGCCCATGCTAATTGCCGCATTGGCTGCCACAACACCCGGCGCAGACTGCGCAATCGCCACAAGGTTCAGCGCTTCCTTATCATCCATCCATTTATACTCATCAACAAATTTGGCCTTCAACAGCGGAATGATTACAAAACCACCGCCGATAGTAAAGGCACTAATTATAAAGGTTGATTTGAACAGCTTCCAGTAAAAATCTTTTTCGGCTGCAGCTTCACCCATTATCAACAGCTCCTTCTGTCCATAGAATGAAATTATTATAGCATATTTGCCAGCAAAAAACATAATTAGGCTGCACTAATAGCTAAAATTTTTTCAGCCGCGGTTTTTTGTAACAAAAAAGCACACCCTGCTACCAAATCAGTAACAGAGTGTGCTATCTATAGCCTACTCAAGCTATATTATACAGTTTTGACATCCGGCCTGCAGATTACATCATACCGGGCATGCCGCCGCCCATCGGAGGCATTGCCGGCATAGCAGCGCCTTCCTTAGCAGGTTTGTCGGCTACGATGGATTCGGTAGTCAGAACCATAGAAGCGATGCTTGCAGCATTTTGCAGTGCGCTTCTGGTAACCTTAGTCGGGTCAACGATACCGGCTTCGATCATGTCAACATACTCTTCAGTCAGAGCGTTGAAGCCATAGCCTTTGCGGCTGCGTTTAATGGTATCAACGATAACAGCGCCTTCCAGGCCAGCGTTGTAAGCGATTTGACGAACAGGCTCTTCAATAGCGCGTTTAACGATTTCTACGCCGGTCTTCTCATCGCCGGTAGCTTTGATTTTTGCCAGAGCAGGCTGTACTTGCAGCAGAGCAGTACCGCCGCCGGCAACAATACCTTCGGCAACAGCAGCGCGTGTAGCGTTCAGAGCATCTTCAATGCGCAGTTTTTTATCTTTCAGCTCAACTTCGGTAGCAGCGCCTACTTTGATAACAGCTACGCCACCGGCCAGTTTAGCCAGACGTTCTTGCAGTTTTTCTTTATCGAAATCAGAAGTGGTTTCCGGAATTTGTGCACGGATTTGAGCAACACGTGCAGCAATAGCGTCTTTATCGCCCAAGCCGTCAACGATAGTAGTCAATTCTTTGGTTACGCGAACCTGACCTGCGCGGCCAAGATCTGCCATGCTTGCGCTGTCCAGCTTACGGCCAACTTCTTCACTGATAACGGTTGCACCGGTCAGAGTAGCGATATCTTGCAGCATTGCTTTACGACGGTCACCGAAGCCAGGAGCTTTAACAGCAACAGCTTTGAAGGTGCCACGCAGTTTGTTGACAACCAAGGTTGCCAGTGCTTCGCCTTCAACATCTTCAGCGATGATTAAGAGTTCGCCGCCGTTTTGAACAACTTTTTCCAGAACCGGCATAATGTCAGCAATCATGGTGATTTTTCTATCGGTAATGAATACGTACGGATTGCTCAGTACAGCTTCCATTTTATCAGCATCGGTTGCCATGTACGGGGAAATGTAGCCACGGTCAAACTGCATGCCTTCAACGGTTTCCAGATGAGTTTCCATGGTCTTGGATTCTTCAACAGTGATAACACCGTCGTCGCCAACTTTTTCCATAGCATCGGCAATCAGGTTACCGATTTCATCATCAGCTGCGGAAATAGAAGCAACTTGTGCTTTTGCAGCCTTGGTTTCAACCTTTTGGGAAACATTTTTCAGTTCGTCAACCAGTACATCAACTGCTTTTTTGATACCTTTTTTCAGAACCATCGGGTTAGCGCCGGCAGCAACGTTGCGCATACCTTCGTTAATCATAGCCTGTGCCAGAACGGTAGCAGTGGTAGTGCCGTCACCGGCAACATCGTTGGTTTTGATGGATACTTCTTTAACCAGCTGTGCGCCCATGTTTTCAAACGGATCTTCCAGTTCGATGTCGCGGGCAATGGTTACACCGTCATTGGTGATGGTCGGTGCGCCGAATTTCTTTTCCAGTACAACGTTACGGCCTTTAGGACCGAGGGTTACTTTTACAGCGTCAGCCAGAGCATTTACGCCACGCTCCAGGCTACGACGAGCTTCTTCATTAAACAGAATTTGTTTAGCCATTTTATATCGCTCCTTTGAAAATTCAATTAAAAATTAATTACAGTTTTTATGTTACTTCTCAATGGTTGCTAAGATATCGCGTTCGCTAAGAATCAGGTAATCCTTACCTTGATGTTTAACAGGAGTTCCGCTGTATTTTGCGAAGATAACTTCGTCGCCAACATTTACTTCGGGTTTAATCAGAGTGCCGTTGTCGCTGTATTTGCCTCTGCCTACAGCCAGAACCTTGCCCTGTTGCGGTTTTTCTTTTACTGCGGTATCCGGCAGGAAAATGCCGCTGGCAGTTTTTTCTTCTACTTCTACAACCTCTACAATTACGTGATCAGCTAATGGTTTTAACATTTTTATAACCCCTTTCGAGTATTCTTACTTACGTGAGAGCAATTTGCTTCTTGGTTATTAGCACTCATTTGTTCCGAGTGCTAACCACAATTCTTATTATATCCATATTAGGAAAAATTGCAAGTACTTTTTCGCTGTTTTTTACAAAATTGTCGCAATTCTGCTTCACGCCCTCAAAAATCGGCTTCAGCGTCCTGTTTTTTTGCTTCTCAGGCCCAAATTTTTGCTTGAACACAAAAAAAGAGCAGTTCACACTGCCCTTTCAGCTCATTGTTGTCTTTTGGCCGCAGCTGCAATAATGCTTTCCGCCAGCTCCTTCAGACTGATACGTTTGGCCATACTGAACTGCTGCATCTTACGGTATGCTTCCTGCTCCGTCATTCCGTGCGCTGCCATCAGGATACCCTTGGCACGGTCCAGCAGCTTACGTGTCTCCAAGCTTTCCTTCAGCTTATCAAGCTCCAGATTAAGCTTATGCATTTCCTGAAAGCGTTTGGCCGCAATCTCCATTGCCGGGAAAAGCTGTTCCTCGCGTACAGGTTTAACCAGATAAGCGATAACGCCTGCATCCGATGCTTTCTCGACAATATCCTGCTGACTGTAAGCTGTCAGCAGCAATACCGGAGCAATATTATCGGCAGCAATAATTTTTGCTGCGGTAATACCGTCCATAATCGGCATTTTTACGTCCATGATAATAAAATCAGGCTTTAACTCTTTAGCCAGCTTTACTGCTTCCTGTCCGTTGGCAGTCTCGCCTACTATTTTATGACCGGCATCCGCCAGCATTTCGCGCAAATCAAGACGCAAAATAGCTTCATCATCTGCCAATAATATTCTCAGTTTATTTAACATCTTCCAGCCCCCCCTTTGGAATTGTTACTAATGCAAGTGTACCGCCATCCTCACGATTCGTCAAGCTAAAGCTTCCCTGCAGGTCAGCTTCCGCCATAGTCTTGATAATTTTCAGTCCTAAGCTTTGACGGTTGCTGTTTAATGAAAAGCCTTCCGGAAGGCCTACACCGTCATCGGCAATTGACAAAACATAACGCTTGCTTTCTTCCGCAAAGCGCACCTTAAGGCTGCCGCTCATCCGGCCTTCGTAAGCATGTTCTATAGTATTCTGCAATAATTCGTTGAGAATCAAAGCGATACTTGTTGCTTTATCTGACGGCAGCTGTACAGGATCTGCTTTGAAATCGGCATGCAGGATAAATTCCGGATGCAGCATGCTGCTGATAATCGCCTGATAAATTCCCTTGGCCACCTTACCGACATCAATCAGACCGGTATCCTGCTGCGAAAGATACTCATGCACAATAGCAATGCTGTTGACTCTGTTGACGCAGTCACGTAGAACTATTTTGGTTTCGTCACACTGCGCGCGACGCTCCTGCAGGCGCAGCAGACTGGCGATGGTCTGCAGATTGTTCTTTACGCGGTGATGAATCTCTTTAATTACAACAGATTTTATCAGCAGCTCCTCGTCCTTTTTGCGCAGCTCGGTAATATCTTGCAAAATAACAATAGCACAACCGGCCTTAGGCCTGGGAATTACCGGCAGAATACGTATGGAAAGCAAAATGCCATGCATCGTAAATTCCTTGCTTTCCGCCGTGCCTGTTTCCATAACCATACCGACCAGCGGCCAATTTATAGCAACATCGTTGGTACGGCAGCCGACAAGATGAGAAATATCCATAACATCAAACATATGACGTGCACGGTTGTTGGCAGCAACAATCACTCTGTTGGCATCTACCACCATAATGCCGTCAGAAGGCCGCAGCCGCTGATAGTTGCTGTTATTGCTCAAATCCTGGCGCAGATTGCACAAAAGCTCCAGTGACTGAGCAATAATAATATCATCGGGAGCAGCACTTTCAAAGCTGACGGCACCGTAGCAATGTCCGCGGCTGTCACGCAGCGGAAAAACCTTCAGACTGTTGAACATGCCCAAAGCCCATTCACGCTTGCCGTTAACAGGCACATTTTTTTGCAGCACACGCGCAACGAGCGGCTCTTCAACCGCACGTACACGCCGACCCGTCATATCCGGGCGCACATTGCCGACCTGTGTCATCGGCTGCTCCTGCTTATAAACATTAAAAAACTTTTTATTCTCTCCCGGCAGATAAATCGTCACAGCAGCATGTGCTATATCTGCCGCCAGACCGAGTACCTGTGGCATAGCTTGTAAACTGTTTCTTTGTTCTGCTGTTAAATTGCTCAGCATGTTTCCCCTCTTCTTCCTGCTGTTGTCCTTTCCACAGCTTTATCTGATTAATCCACTATTTTATCCACTATATCCACAGGCTTTTCCACAACAGTAATGCGCTTATATGTGGATATTGCCCGCTTATCCACAATATCCACAGGCTTATGCACTATAAAAGACACTTGTTTAGCCTAATTTCAAAGATGGATTAGCGTTTAAATCCAATGGACTGAAGCTGCCGGCCTGATACATAAAATAACCGCGGCAGGCAATCATTACAGCATTATCGGTACACAAAATCGGTGTCGGATGCACCAGTTGGGCACCAATCTCCTCCATAGCCTTTGCCAGTGTGTTTTGCAAGGTTTTATTGGCAGAAACGCCGCCGGCCAACACAATTTTATTGTAGCCGGTATGCTGCATAGCATGCACCGCTTCCTTAACAAGTGCATCAACAACCGCACGCTGGAAGGATGCCGCAACATCGCTGCGGTTCACCTCACGGCCTGCCTGCTGCTGATTGTGCAGATAATTGATTACGGCAGATTTCAAACCGCTGAAGCTGAATTCATAAGGCTTGTCCAAACGTGCTACCGGAAAATCAATAGCATGGTCATTGCCGCCCAATGCCAAGCGCTCAATTTCCGGACCTCCGGGATAAGGCAGCCCCATAACACGGGCAATCTTGTCGAAGGCTTCGCCTGCCGCATCATCACGCGTCTGTCCCAAAAGCTCAAAACTGTTATAGCCGGTAACCTTCAGCAGGGCCGTGTGTCCGCCGCTGACAACCAACGCCATGAACGGCGGCTTCAGCTCGCTGTCTGCCAAAAAGTTGGCAAATACATGGCCTTCAAGATGGTTGACACCTATCAACGGTTTGTCCGTTGCCCAGGCCAGCGCCTTGGCAGCCGAAAGACCGACAAGCAGCGCGCCGACCAGACCAGGTCCGTAGGTAACGGCAACAGCATCTATCTGCTCCATGCCGACGCCTGCCTGTGACAAAGCCTCGTCGATAACAGGCATAATATTTTCTATATGCTTACGGGAAGCAATTTCCGGCACAACGCCGCCGAATTTACGGTGAATAACAATTTGGGAGGAGATAATGTTGCTCAGTACCTCACGCCCGTTCTTTACTACAGCAGCCGCAGTTTCATCACAGCTGCTTTCAATACCTAAAATATATACATCCTTCTGCTCTTTATTCATGGCCTGCTCCTTCTTTATACAGCCACATTATAACTGCATTTTCATGATTGTCTTCGTAATAATTCGGACGAATGCCTTCGCTGGCAAAGCCACAGGTCAGATAAACCTTCTGCGCGGCAATATTTCCCTCGCGCACCTCTAGCGTAATAGCCGTAGCGCCAAGCTCCCAGGCCTTGTTGACCAACGCTGCCGTCAGACGTGTGCCATAACCCTGGCCGCGTTCTTCATCAGCAACAGCCACACGGGTAATCTGCGCTTCGCCGGCTGCCAGCCAGAAGCCCGCATAACCGACAAGCTTGCCGGCACATTCCATTACCAGATAGGTAGTCAGCTCGTTGGCTATTTCATTACGCAGCATATTTTCATTCCAGGCATCATAAAAGGATTGTGCTTCTATGGCAACCAAAGCCGGAATATCCGCTTCCGTCATTGCTCTGAAGCTTATTGTTGCTTGTGCTTCTTCTCCCACAATTCCTCAGCCTCCGATCTTCTGATATAGTATGGCTCCAGGCCAAAAATTTTCTTATCGTTTTCTGCATCAAATTCTGCCAAGGCAGCCAATGCTACAGAGCTGCCTTTAGGCATACGCAATGCTTCCGGTGCCACGCTGATAAAATCAGGCAGACCGTTTTTCGCAAGCTTGCTGCACTCGCCCAAAAGCAACGCAGGGGTTCCCTGCAGCGCAATTCTTTCTAATGCTTTTTCCGCACTGACAACCTCAACAGGTGCCAGCTCCACAAGCTCACCGTTGCGCCATTCGTACAAGGCCTGATAAAAATTACCCTTTTGCGCATCCAGCACCGGTGACAGCACCCTGCCCTCAAGCTGGATATTATAAGCCAAAGCCTTTAAAGTATCAACACCGTGCAGGCAGCACTGCCAGCTATAGGCCATAGCCTCTGCCGTTGCCAGACCGATACGCAGGCCGGTAAAGGAACCAGGTCCCATGCTTACAGCCAAAAGCTCGATGTCCTGCTTTTGTACACCGGTACGCTGCAGCAGCTGGTCTAATTGCGGCAGCAAGCCTTCGCTGTGTGTCATCCCCATATTTATCGTATATTCAGCTAAAATTTCCTTATCACGGCATAATGCAATCGTGCACACCTTAGTAGCCGTATCAATTGCCAAAGTCAGCATCTTTTTCTACCTCCCGCAGCAGTTTTTCATATCTTTCACCCTGAGCCTGCAGCACAGCACGACGGCCTTCACCATCATGCAGCAAAGTAATCTGCAGATATTCCTCCGGCAGCTCATCCTTGAACAGTTCAGCCCATTCAATCAATGTTACGCCATCGCCTCCGGCATATTCCTCAAAGCCGATGTCCTCCAGCTCCTCCGGACGGTTGAGGCGATATAAATCAAAATGCCTTATTTCCAGCTCACGCCCCTGATAAACATTCATGATGGCAAAGGTCGGACTGTTAACATCTTCGGCCCCAGCCCCCAAGGCTACAGCAACACCGCGGCTGAGCAGCGTTTTGCCTGCGCCAAGGTCACCGCTCAGGCAGAAAACGTCACCGCTTGCTGCATGCTTTCCCAAAAGCCTTCCCAAGGCTTCCGTTGCAGCGCTGTCCTGCAAATAAAATTCCATAACCAACTCTCCTCACATTTGGCAAGAAAGAAATCCCCTGCCATAGTAATCAATAATTTTAAAAAGCGGCACCAGACTTACCAGTACCGCTTCTTTGTTTTTACAATAAAGTCGTATTACGCGTCAGCGGATCCTCAATATCCATATGACCACTCAAGGTAATAACCTTTTTGCCCTCTATCAGAATCTGCACGCGCTTAATCTCCGGAAACTCTGTCAGAGTATTAGTGATAGCATAGCAAAGCATCATCTCACCATAGGATCCTTGTCCCTTCTTTGCCAGCTCGCGCGTAAAATCAGCGTAGGCGGTGCCGTCCTGCTCTATTTTCAGACTGCGCACCTTAGTACCGATGGGTACAACATCATCCATCTTTGCATCCTGCGGCTTAGTAGTTACCAAGGCAATCAAAGCATTTTCCGGCAAACTTTTGCCGTTATCCTTCATCGTAATTTTTTCCGGCAACAGCTTTTCGCTGCCATCGGAAGCTGCACGATAAACAATAAAGCTGATATCCTTTTTTTCCTGTACCGCAGCTGTTGCTGCATTCTTGGCATCCTCTTTCGGCGGAACATTTTCACTGCAACCGCTTGCTATTACTGCACACAAAAGCAGCATCAATAAAATTAGCTTTCTCATTACTTGCCGCCTCCGTATTATGCAAAATATTTTTCAATGCCTTCAGCAATCAGACGAGCTGTTTTCTTTTGGAACCATTGTCCCTTCATCAAGGTCAGCTCCTTTTCATTGCTGATGAAGCACATTTCTACTAAAACTGCCGGCATACTGATACGCTTGATAACATAAAAGTTTGCCTGACGTACACCCAAATCATCTACACCAAAATTAGCAGCCAGCTTATTTTGGATATTTTTAGCTAAGCGCAAATCATTATCGGTTTTCGGATAGTAGTATGTAGAAAAACCACCAACATTTTTATTGACCGAAGAATTGACATGCAGGCTGACAAACATATCCGAATTATATTTTTCGCCAACGTTTACACGCGCCTGCAGTTCCTCTGCATCACTGGCATTAGGTCCGAATACATCAACATCGGTAGTGCGCGTCATATAGACCTTGGCACCTTTATCTTCCAGGATTTCCTTAAGCATTTTGGCAATTGGCAGAGTAATATTTTTTTCCTTCGTACCATCACTGCCTATAGCTCCCGGATCGCTGCCGCCATGGCCTGCATCTAAGGTAATAATTTTACCGTCAAGACCGCCGCTTGTGCGGAACCTGCCGTTTCCTTTGATTACCGCAAGCTTATCAGCGTCAGATTTATTTACTTTTGTTTCCGTTTTGGCAGCAGCAGTATTTTTCTTATTATCGTTTTTATTTTTACTGCTGCTCTTCTTTTTATCCGCTTTCTTATCCGCTGCGGTACTTGTTTTTATAACGATATTTTTCTTGATACTGCTGTTATTTTTTGTCGGACGGTTGCTTACTACCGGTCTGTTGCTTACAACGGTGGTTGCAGCACCGGAACCACTGTAGGAAGCCTGGCGCGGCATAACATCAAGCACTACACGGAAGGGACGGCCTGTTGCAGGATCCTTCTTTAAGACGAAAGCCTTATAGCTTTTTTCCAGCAGACGCTGTTTCAGCGGTACACGCACCACCGTATAGCTGCCTTTATCCACAATTTTCAAGGAATCAGCCAAAGAGCTTTTTACAGCCTTACTATGCGGCACCTGCGCTCCCTTATCGGCATTCACCGTCAGATTCAGCGTATCGCCTTCCATATCAACAGCATAGCCTGCAGTATCCGTTACATCAACAACAATACGCAGAACGTCTGCTTTATTGACACCCCATTTTACATCTGTTATCTGCGCCGCCTGAGCAACCGCGCCTAAAAGCATACAGCAGGCCAGCAGCGTCAGCAGGAAAATCTTGCGCAATAGTTCCACCTCGCAAACTTACATACTCTTACTAAAGATTTTACTTCAACAGTTTATTTTAACACTAATTACATAAGTCTGTAAACAAAATTACCGTTAAAGCATTAATTGCCCTTCAGAACCTCATGACGGGCCTCCGGCAAAAACTGCGCCAGCTCGCCTGCTGCCAGCCCGATATCAATACCGCTGATATCCGCAGCCTTTCCGTGCAGGTAAACCCCGCACAAAGCAGCCTCCTGCAGAGTAATCTCCTGCGCTGCCAGACCGGCAATGATACCTGTCAGCACATCACCGCTGCCACCTGTAGCCAAAGCACTGGAGCCGGTGCTGTTGACATAAACAGTGCCATCTGGGCAGGCAATAACGGTCGGTGCTCCCTTGAGCACCAGCACAGCATTCCATTCCTGAGCATATTGCGCAGCAATATTGATACGGTCAGCATTAATTTCGCTGATTTCTTTACCGATAAGACGTGCCATTTCACCCGGATGCGGAGTCAGCACCTTAGCTGCCTGCATCTGTGCAAGAATTTCCGTATGTCCCTGTAATGCTGTCAATGCATCCGCATCAATAACAACAGGTACCTGCACCTGCAGCAGGATATCACGCACTACCTGCTGTGTACTTTCACTTGTACCCAAGCCTGGGCCGATTGCCAGTACATCGGCAGCATTAGCATTTTTCACTACATCGCCTGTTGCGCCGCCGCCAAGAATACCGGGCATACGCTCCAGCAGTCCGTGCACCATAACCTCTGTAAGCTTGCCTGCCAGCACATCACGGCTGCTGAGCGGAGTATAAAGCGCTACAAGGCCTGCACCAGCCTTTACTGCGGCGTAGCTGCTCAAAGCAGCGGCACCGGCGAAGCCGGGGCTGCCGGCACAGATAACAGCGCGTCCTGCATCGCCCTTATGCGCATCAGCTTTACGCAGCGGCAGCAGCTCACGCACAATATCGTCTGTCAGACGATATTTTTTGCTGGCACATTCCTCTACCATTTTTGCAGGCATACCTATATCTGCCAGCTCAATATCACCGCAATACTCACGGCCGGGATAGAGCAAAAGACCGGTTTTTAACAAAGCCATCGTCACGGTTTTATCCGCACGTACAGCATTTTCAGAAACAGCACCATTGTCTGCATTTACACCTGTCGGTACGTCAACTGCTACAATATATTTTTCGCTGTCATTCAGTAATCTGCAGGCACGCAGCAAATCGCCCTCAAGCTCGCCATGAAAGCCGGTTCCTGCTAAAGCATCAACCAAAATATCAGCCTTCGCAGCAGCAAGCTCAGCTACTACCCAGTCATCCTCGCCGGCAATAGCCTCTACCTTAGCATCAGTTTTTTGCAACATCGCAAGCTCTGCCGCAGCATCACCTGTCACAGCCTCGAGTTCCTTGCCTACGACAAAAACGCGCACTCTTGCACCGTAATTTTGCAGCCAGCGGGCAGCACCGAAGCCATCGCCGCCATTATTGCCGCCACCGCAAAAAACAACTACGCTTTCGCCATCCAGCTCATCTAAGCTATCATTAACAGCATCGGCAACCGCCTGCGCTGCATTATCCATCAATAAGATTCCCGGTACAGCATATTCCGCTGTCGCCAGTTGATCAAGCTGTTTCATTTCCTGTACGTTTACTAATTTCATTTTTCATCCTCCATTATCACATACGCCGTAGCCAGCTCTCTGCTATGGCTTAAGCTGATTTGTATATTTTTTACTCCAAGCTGTTTTGCCAGCATTGCAAAGTGACCGCTAAGCTGCACCAAAGGCTTTCCCAGAACATCGTTGTCTACGGCTATTTCCTGCAGCGAGCCTTCGCGCAGACCGGTTCCCAATGCTTTCAGCACCGCTTCTTTAGCAGCAAAGCGTGCTGCAAAGCTTGCCGCCGCCTGCTGTCCTCTTCTTTGACAATAGGCAGCTTCCTCAGCAGTAAACACTCGCCGGATAAAAGATTCGCGCTTTATTGCCCGGGCAATACGTTCTATTTCGATAATATCACAGCCTATGCCTACTATCATTTGCTTTCACTCCTTCACACAGCTTCGTAACTATTATTAATTCTTGCAAGTATATCCAAAATCCTTTTTTTATTTTTGATTTTCACAAAGATATTGCAAAATGATAAGAAAGAGGTTAAAATTTGAGCTAGGACTTGTCTTTGTTACACTAAGAAAACTTTAAGGTATCTATACTACCCTAACTATAATATAATTTCATGATTTATTTAATGAAGTCCTATACAAATTATTGCTAAAGCAACAGTGCTTCAGATGGAATCTCCATGTCATAATTAATTATACTTTATTATTAAACTTACTAAAAAATAAATTGATTTTAAAAGAAGGTAAAAATGAAGCTATTATTTAGTCTAACATCATTATTTCTTTTGATTTGTTCAACCGCATTAGCTTATGATAATGAACCAGACGGATTCAAAGGATTAAAGTGGGGAACAAGTATAGAGGAATTCAAGAACGTTTATCCTAATGCAACTTTGCAAAAACAACAACCGGGAGAATATAACCCTGCTAACATCATAACATATATTGTTCCAATTAATGAAAGTAAGTTAAGCGGTATTACCATAACTTCCCCTTTTAGGTATTCTTTTTATAATAATAAATTGGAATCAGTTTTAGTTACATTTACAGGTAAAGATAATTACGAAACACTAAATAAGCAAAAATTTTTATTAAACAGAATGTCAATGATATATGGGGAAATTAACGAAAGTAGTGGCAACAATATTGACGAATTTATCCCTGGTCTTTCTACCTCATATTATAATTTTAACTACTGTTGGAAAGGTACAACAACAACCATCAACTTAAATGGAAGTTACAAAGAGCCTAATCTCAGTTCTTATTTATCAATTAGTATATCATCTGTAGAAATCCGAAAGCAATGGTTATCAAAAGTCAAACCAATTGATAAGACAGAATGGTCTAAAATTCGGAAAAATATTATTTCCGAATATCGTTCTGATTGGTGAACTGAAAAAAATACATCATTATTAATAATTTAAAGGAGTATATGTAAAAATGTTTTATAGTCTTGCAACAGCATGCTTTGCTTTAGCTATACAATCTATAATAAAAAGTGTATTAAAAAATTTTTTTGGCAGAAGTAGTTTAGATGTTATAGTAAAGTTAATTTACCTAATTACTCTACCTATCATTATGTATAATGTAGTATCAGAAACAATGGCCATTATATCTTTAGGTTATGCAATAAAGCATGTATTTGGATATGATAGCTCATTACCATATACTCATCAAACGTTTTCTGCATTAAAATACGGGAAAATTGCAAATTATACAGCCTACGCAATTATGTTTTTCGGTTTCTTGACAATAATCAATTTTGGACGTATATAATAACAAATCAATAGTTGACATAAAAAGATACACATTGATTATTTTATAATATGTGTATCTTTTTTATTTTATAGTAACTTATTATGTGTTCATTAATATGACAAGACGTTATGATTATTGTTGTAATTCTAGATAACGTATAATAAGTTGCGCAAATTCAATTCAAAAAGATAGACATAGAGACTACCTTTGCTTACAATTAAGTTACCACACAAAACATGAAAGAAGGTAGAATCTATGTCTGGTAACATTATACAATTAAACGAGCAATTTATCCACAACGAATTGAGAACTATTGTAAAAAATAGTGTAGAAGAAACTCTCAATGCTCTTTTGGATGCAGAAGCTGACAAACTTGTACAAGCTGAACGCTACGCACGTGAGCAAACAAGAAAAGGTTATCGCGCCGGTCATTACGAAAGATCATTCTCTACTCAAGCTGGTGATGTTACTTTAAAAGTGCCTAAATTAAAAGGTCTTACTTTTGAGTCTGCTATTATTCAGCGCTACCAAAGACGTGAATGCTCCGTAGAAGAAGCCTTGATAGAAATGTATCTTGCCGGCGTTTCTATGCGTCGTGTTGAAAGTATTACAGAGATTCTCTGGGGACAGAAGGTTTCAGCCGGAACCATTAGCAATCTGAATCAAAAATGCTTTGCTCAAATTGAAGAATGGCGCTCCAGGAAGCTTACAGAAAAGTACCCCTATGTCTTTGTAGACGGTATTTTTCTAAAAAGATGTTGGGGAGGTTCCTTTGAAAACGCCTCTGTATTAGTTGCTATTGGCGTCACAGAAGACGGATACAGAGAAGTTATAGGTACAGCCGAGGGCCTCAAAGAAGATACTGAAAGCTGGAAAAATTTCTTTGTATGGCTGAAAAGCCGTGGCTTAGATGGCGTAAAACTTATAATTGGCGATAAAAATTTAGGCATGGTAGAAAGCATAGGTGAAGTGTTTCCAAATGCCAGATACCAACGCTGCACGGTGCATATGTACCGTAATATATTCTCTGTAGTACCACGTAAAACTGTCAAGGAAGTTGCCAAGATGCTCAAAGCAATTCATGCTCAGGAGAATAAAGCAGCAGCTAAAGAAAAGGCAAAATCAGTAATTTCCAGATTACGTGAGATGAAACTTAACAAGGCTGCAGACAAACTAGAAAATGGTTTAGAGGAAACCTTGACCTATATGGATTTTCCGTCAGAGCATTGGCTACGTATACGTACCAATAACGTTATTGAACGTGTAAACAGAGAAATAAAGCGTCGCACAAGAGTGATTGGCACGTTTCCTGATGGTGAATCAGCATTGATGCTTGTATGTGCAAGATTGCGTTATATAGCCAGCAATGATTGGGGCAAAAAACGTTACTTGAACATGAAACATCTAACAGATATGCTTGCCGAAGAACTGTATTGTGAAGCAAAAATATCTTAAAAACAGCTAACTTAATAAGCAAAGGTATCTAAAGCAGAAGCTAGTTGATATTTAACGGTGAAGTGCACTAACCGTTAAACTTATATAACTAAACTTCTGCTAGGATGTCTGAAGAAATTTGCGCAAAACTATTGACAGTACCTTCTAAAATATCTGATTATAGTGTTTGGGAAGACAAATAGTATGCATAAACCGTAAATTCCTTTGAAATACCGAAAGCATTATGAGGTATGCTATTTTCGTTTACTACGACTACTGAAACAAAGCGCTTAGTTAAAATTACATTTTCAATCCGAATCAGCTTAGCCGGGAAATACAAAAACTCCGCAACCAAAACAGTTGCGGAGTAATTTGTGCGATTTGTGTTTGTGATTGGTGCTTGACAGTAAACCAAAAATTACAGTTCATCCTATATTTCAAATTAGGCCCTTCTGACACTACACCATTAATGTCAACACACCATAAAATGAAAAAAACAACTATTGAAATTGCGCGTTTCAACAGAATGTGCTATTATTTAATTAATTTAAATAGAAAACTTAGTTGTTATCACAGTTGGCAGTGACAGTATGAGCATGCAATACAAAAAGATCTACTAAACAATCTTTACCATGCCATTGGCACAAGACGTGACAATTATAGTATAATAAATGCTCAATTTTTACTATTAATACATATATAGGAGGAAGATAGATTGTGCTAGGAAGATGCTCGGAACTTTTTTACTTTTATTGCTTTGTATTTGCGTTCGGCTCATGCTTTGGCTCCGGTTATATGGCCGTTGTGCAAGGCGTAATAGCAGTTGCTACAATTAAATTTGTAAGTTATCTATACAGGAATGTAGATAATTTATATTTATTTATATTTATTTGTATTATCCTTGATTCCATTTGTAATTATAATTAAAATTATAAGTCCTGTTGCTTACTTTACTGTATGGAGTATTACTCTTTTCTACGTTCTATTTATCTTACTTGCGATATTCAAAGGAAAGACTTCCGATGATACTAAACATATGACAGTAACGGAAATGTACCTGGCTTTACGTGATGATATTTTCAAACAAAAAAATAATAGCCTACGCTTATACGGTAACTATTATTGCTTTTCCCGAATCAAAATTACCGATAGGAGTACTAGACATGCTACGCGGAAGTCCACAGAGATGAATTAAAAAATATGAAATTACTAAATCGCTGAAAATAAATGATATTATAAGGAGGATTTGATGGTGAAAGAAGTTATAACAAAATATCAAACAAACCTAATTATTGGATTATTGCTTATCGCTATTGTGCAATTCGGAATGATTTTTTATCTAATGAGTGAAGTAAACAAAGCCAGATATGAAGCCAGCGAAGCTTGTTCTGATATATCTAGTATAAAGCAGAATATATCAGACACAGCAGATATTACCAAGAGATTAGATAGCATAGAAAGACGCCTTGAAGATATAGAATGTCCAAGCGGACCAAACGAAATAGAAGCTTTGCGTGCTGACTTATTTTTTCTAAAGAAAAAAGTAGACGAATTGGAACTTGATATTCTTTATAGATAAGAGGTTGATAGAATGAAAAAAATAATAATTTTAATATTAACTCTGATTGCACTAATTTTTTCTTCGACAGTTCTTGCTGGTAATAGATTTGTAGATATAGGAGAATTTTATAATCAAAAAATTTTTATTGATACTCAAAGTATTGTTTTAGCAACAGAGAAAGAAACGATTGACTATACAATATGGAAATGGGACAACCAAAATGATAGAGTAATTAGTAACAATATTGAGTATAACGTGTACATGGGAAAATCTAGATGCACCAGGACTGTTGTAAGAAAAATATCAACAAAGGAACTGATGGAAGATACCCTCCGTCCTAACGCTAACTGGCAACCAGTTTATCAGGGCACACCAACCCATATGGGGCTTATGTATATATTAAATGTTCTTGAAAAATATGACCGTGAACGAAACGCTTAATGAATAAACAGCATTCTCGCTTAAATTATAAGTGGGAATGCTGTTTTCAAATACTAGAAAGAAAGTAATACATTAAAACTTATGACATTATTCTAATAAACTGTAACGGTCTTATCCTAACGAATTTATATCAAATTAAGGAGAATGTTGCTAGTCCTAAACTATTATAAATAGCTAAATTTGCAAAACATAGATTTATGTGTAATCTACTATTGCTTTTGCCAAATCATTAAACACTTTTTACTAACATAAAAATCAAGAAAAAGAAAATAAAAATCGTACTTATTTAACGTAAAAAACAAATACAAAGATACTTGTATATTTGCAAAGAATAATTTACGCATACACTGCGCCCTGATTTCTACGCACTACCATGTATACCTAAAATATACTATTAATAATAACTTCATCATAGTTCATTTATTTCACAGCAACCACAACACAAACCTGATAACAAGTATGTAAATTTAAAAATTTAGAAGCTGATTATTTGACACTACTACTCTGGTATGACATAAAGGATTTACACTCATAAGACATTGGAACAGCTATTAGAAGCTATAAATTCAATATAGTTTGTTGCATATGCGTTACATACTCGCTACATACCTGTTACATACGTACCTTAAATTCCATGCATTAAAGACACTTTAAAAAATTTTCCATATATATTCCAAACAACACAGACAATACAAAAACTCCGCAACCAAAACAGTTGCGGAGTAATTTGTGCGATTTGTATTTGTGATTGGTGCTTGACAGTAAACCAAAAGGCTATGTCACAACAAACAGTTGATAAATAGCCATTTTTATAGGGGAGTATCAGAACTCCCCTACAAACTGTTATTTGCAGTTATCTATACTCATTTGGAATTTCGATATGAAGTGTCTCACACAATAACTTCACATCATGTGCATCATTTTCATCAAACTCGTATCCCAGATGGAACATTACTTGACTATATGGTTCAATACAGGAAACCTCTATTTCCTCAATTCTTCCTTTACCCGAAAAAGTTTCTACCGGAAAACAATCCCCATCATAAAGAATTTCACCTTCGTCCGTATATTCAAAACAATGCAAATCAATAATTCTGTTTTTCAAATCTTCCCATACAGTATGGTTCAATGTTGTATATTCCATCTTAATCTCATAAAAGCCATTAGCTTTCATTATTTCTATAAAGTTCTGATAATCGTTCTTTTCTACAAAAATGTCAATATCATTATGGGCTCTTGACTGATATCCAAGAAGAGCATCTACACCCCATCCACCATCAAGAAAGACTTTAATCTCCGCATCTATTGCAAATTGAAGAATCTGTTTTACATCTGTTATATTGACCATCTTATCATCTCCACAAATTCTAATTAGGCGACCAGAGGAACTGCTGGTCTGTTTGATAAATCTCTGCATTTAGCAGTTTTCAATGTTGCCAAAACAAAAGTTAAGAAGATGTTCCTTTTCTCCATGTCGCTTTCTTTGGCGTAATTTACAAGGTTATTCCACACAAGATAGTTGTTCAGATACTTGGTAGAAACACCGTTAAAGCCACGCATAAACCTCTTTAGCTGGCTATGGTAGCTATTGATATGTTGGATATTATAAATGCCTTTCTTGGCTTTGCCAGTCTTTAACTGCACAAGGTCAATGCCATTGGCATTTGTAAATCTCACATAGGAGTTCATCTTGTCCGTAACAAGAGTGGAATTGGTCTTAATCCTACCATCATAAATATGATGTAAATCTCTTGTAGAAACTCTACCAGTATTCGTAATCTTGGAGATAGACAAGCCATTCCTATTAACCGCACAAGGAACACATACCTTTTCTTGGGACAAGCCTCTGATATGTGTAGAATGACCACGCTTATGAGCCTTGCGTGGCATAGCAAATGTCTTACTCTTGCTATGATTGCCCTTGTACGAGATGGCGAAAAAAGTTTCGTCAGCCTCAATAATGCCGTCAAGGGTAACATCGTCTGCCATATTCTGAAGTGCATCCAAAATCTTGTGTCTCCAAAGGAATGCGGTGTTTCTGTGAATCCCACAAGCAACAGCAGTCTTACGAATGGATAAGCCATTCATCATACAATCAATGTACTGCTCCCACACGGACAAGTCTTTTCTTGTACCAGACACAATGGAGTTCGTAGCAATCACGAAGGACTTGCCACAATCCTTACATACATATCGCTGTGTGCCATCTTTACGATGACCATTGCGAACCACATGGATACAGCCACAAAGAGGGCATACACGACCATTTGCAAAGCGTTCCTTTGCTACGAAATCTTCAATATTCAAAGACTTTACAAAGGCAGGACTTAAAAGCATTGTTTTAAGGCTTTCCTGCTCTGCGACAGTCAACTTACCGATAATATCTAATGCGTCTTTGATAGTAGGCATATCCAATTACCTCCTTCGGTGATATGTACCCCCAATACTGGACACCCAGTATTGGGGGTATTTTAATGAAATACAGCTATAAGTTCAAAAGACAGTGTGTAGAATTATATCGACAAGGTAAATGGCCTGAAACGCCTAAAGATATAACAGAAAAAAATTTCCACAATACAATCCGAGTTTGGGTTCGGATAGAAGATAAATGTGGTCCAGAAGCATTAAGACATAAAAATCAGAGAAAAACTTGGTCAGCAGAAGAGAAATATGAACTTGTAGCCAAAGTATTAGCTGGTGCGTCAAATAAGGAAACAGCTATTTCTGCAGGAATTAACGCTGGACTCTTGTATCAGTGGGTTAGATGCTATAAAATTAAAGGGTATCAGGGATTGGTCGCACAACGAAAAGGACGACCACCCAAGGAGCCTGAAATGAAGAAAAAAATAGAGCCGGCAGAACTTACTCCATCAGAACGAGAAGAAATGATTCTGCTCAGAGCAGAAAATGAGCGCTTGAGAGCGGAGATTGCTATTGTAAAAAAAGAGATTGCCTTGAGAGAAGAGAGATGCGCAGCGCAACTCAAGGCGAAAAAGCTGCGCTCGTCCAAAAACTGCGTGAAGAAGGTTACAAACTGAATTATTTGCTGGATGCGATTGGACTGTCGCGTTCAACGTACTATTACGAGCTTAGCAAGACAGATAAAGTTAGCGAACGAAATGCCGACTTATCATCCGAAATTATTGTTATCTTCAACGAGAACAAAAAGCGATATGGTGTAAGGCGCGTACATAAGGAGCTTCTGAATCGAGGTTTTCGAGTAAATCACAAGCGTGTCCAACGAATCATGAATCAGCTTACCTTGTTTGGAAAATGTCCCAAGGAAAAATACCACTCCTATAAAGGCGATGTTGGCAAAGTTGCTGATAATATCATCAATCGAGATTTCAATACCGAAAAACCTTTGCAAAAGTGGACAACCGATGTATCGCAGTTCAATCTGCCTTGGGGCAAATGTTATCTTTCTCCGATTTTGGATATGAACAGCAATGAAATAATCTCTTACAATCTTTCTCTACATCCAGATATGGCGCAAATAAAGGACATGCTGAAAAAGGCATTTAAAGGTTTTCCTTCTGTAAAAGGTCTTATTATGCACTCAGATCAAGGATGGCAATATCAGCATGCATTTTATAGGAATGAATTGCAAAAGCACGGAATCATTCAATCAATGTCTAGGAAAGGTAACTGCTATGACAACTGTATTATGGAAACTTTCTTTGGCAGATTAAAAAACGAGATGTTCTACGGATTTGAAAAAGATTACCCTTCGTTTGAATCTTTTTCAAACGCTATAGCTGAGTACATCGATTATTATAACAACAAAAGAATTCAAGCTAAAACAAAATGGATGCCTCCCTCTAAATTCAGAGAAGCATCCATGATGTAAATATAATTATTCAAATTTTTAGCGGTGTCCAGAAAACTGGGTACATATCATCGGTGGTACTGTTTCTTACTATTATTATACGCTATTTCTCGTCAAAAATCAACCATTTGTTGTGACAGAGCCAACCAAAAATTAACGTTTGGAGAACTGGCTAGCTTTACGAGCTTTCTTCAAGCCGTATTTACGACGTTCTTTTTCGCGCGGGTCGCGAGTCAGGAAGCCTGCTTTTTTCAGAGCAGGACGGAATTCAGCGTCAACTTTCAGCAGAGCGCGAGCAATGCCGTGACGGATAGCACCAGCTTGGCCGGAAATACCGCCGCCGTTTACGTTAACGAGTACGTCATATTTGCCTTTGGTTTCGGTAACTTCGAGCGGTTGGTTAACAATCAGCTCTAAGGTTTTCAGACCAAAGTATTTGTTCAATTCACGGTCGTTGATAACGATGTTGCCTTCACCCGGAACCAGGCGAACGCGAGCAACAGAAGATTTACGACGACCAGTTGCGTTATAAGTAACTACTGCCATTTATTTGTTCCCTCCCGGATATTATCTAACGTTGATTTCCATTACTTCAGGTTTTTGAGCTGCATGCGGATGTTCGCTGCCAGCATATACATGAAGTTTGGAGAAAATTTGAGCGCCGAGGCTGTTGTGCGGAATCATGCCTTTAACAGCGAGCTCTACCATTTTTACAGGGTTTTTCTTCAGCATGTCGCCAGCTTTTACATAGCTGTCGCCGCCGAGATAACCGGAATGACGGAAATAAATTTTGTGAGTCAGTTTTTTGCCGGTCAGAACAACCTTATCTGCATTGATAATGATTACGTGATCACCGGTGTCCATGTGCGGGGTAAAGGTCGGTTTGTGTTTACCGCGCAGGACTTTTGCAACCTCTGCAGCCAGGCGGCCCAGAGTTTTATCAGCTGCGTCAACAACGTACCATTTGTGTTCGATGTTAGACGGATTAGCCATAAAAGATTTCATCGCTTGTGTCCCTCCTAGATATTTTCCAAATATACAGTTCGTTGCGATCTTCTCACCGTATTTCGGGGCTAGTGAAATCAAGCGGAAAATCACGTAGATATATTATACGCAACTTAAGAGTTTAAGTCAAGTATTTTTGTTAAAATTTTAGCATTTTCCAAGAGTTTTTCCCTTAAAGCTGCGGATACTCCCGATAACCTACCTCTGCCAGGTATAAACCCTGTGCCGGAGCAGGCTCGTTCAGAAATTCACAGCGCTGTGCCGTCAGCTCAGCGGCAAAATCCTGCACCGTGCGCTTGCCCATTCCCACCTGTACCAGGGACCAGACTATGTTGCGTACCATGTGATATAAAAAGCCGTCACCGCTGATGCGGAAAAGAATCTCTTCTCCCTGCTGCTGCCACTTGGCAGCAAAAATTGTTTTTATCGGCGAAGTATCAACACTGCCGCTACTGCGGAAGGCACTGAAATCATGCGTTCCCAGCAGCAGCTCCGCCGCTTCGTTCATGGCCTTCACCTCAAGCTGCTGACGCAGCTGCCAGGCATAACGCACCATAAAGGGATTGACGTGCTCATTGACAAGCAGCTTGTAATGATACGTCTTCCACTGTGCGCTGAAGCGTGCGTGAAAGCCTTCCGGCATCTCCTCGGCGCTCACAACCACGATATCCTCCGGCAACAGGCTTGCCGCCGCACGCACCAGATTAGCACAGGGAATGCGTCCGTTCGTAGTAAAGGTCACCGTCTGTGCCAAAGCATGCACGCCTGTATCCGTGCGCCCACTGCCTGCGGTTACTACTTTTTCGCCGCACAGCATAGTCAACGCTTCTTCCAAAACATTTTGCACCGTCTGCACGTTTTTCTGCTTCTGAAAGCCATGATAGGCACTGCCGTCATAGGCTACGACCAGCTTTATTGTACGCATATATTCCCCCAGCGCAATACTGCCAGGCCAACCGCCAGTATAATAATCAAAGCAAAGGCCAGATAATCGCGGCCGGCATATACCAGCTCGTGCATGCGTGTACGTCCTTCACCGCCGCGATAGCAGCGTGCTTCCATTGCAACAGCCAGTTCATCGGCACGACGGAAGGCACTGATAAACAGCGGTACCAGCAAAGGCAGCATATTTTTCATTCTCTGGAAGATATTGCCGCTGGCAAAATCAGCTCCGCGAGAGGTCTGTGCCTTCATAATGCGGTCTGTTTCATCCAATAATGTAGGAATAAAGCGCAAAGCAATGGTCATCATCATAGCCAGCTCATGCGCAGGAACACCCAGCTTTTTGAACGGACGCAGCAGATTTTCAATACCGTCTGTCAGTACAATCGGTGATGTCGTAAAGGTCAGCACCGAAGAAAACAGCAGCAGCAGAATCAGGCGAACTGCCATCTTTACGCCCATGTCGATACCTTCGGCAGTTACGCTCAAAAACTTCCAGGTAAAAACAATATGCTCACCGGGAGCGGTAAACATATGAATCAGCATCGTCAGAATAACGATAATCCAAATAGGCTTCAAGGATTTGAAGACCAGCATCCACGGTACTCTTGAAATAAGAATTACTACAGCGGCAAAGGCAGTCAGAATGCCATAAGCCAACGGCGTTACCGCAAAGAAAATAGCAATGATATAAATCAAGGTGGCCAACAGCTTAGTACGCGGATCAAGCTTATGGATAAAGGATTTACCGGGGAAATATTGTCCTAAGGTTATATCTGTCAGCATTATTTCCACCCCTTTGCTTGCTTAATCGCCTTAACCAGGCTCATATCGTCTTTAATATTCTCTTTCACTGCCAGGCCGTTTTTACGCAGCAAATCCGCCAGCTTGTAAACCTGCGGAACATCTACGCCAACCTTGACCAGCTCATCGGCATGCTGCTTGAAAATATCTGCGGGAGTACCGTCGAACAGCACCTTGCCGGTGTTGATAACCAGCAGGCGATCAGCATATTTTACTGCCTCCTCCATGCTGTGCGTTACCAGCACAATAGCAATGCCACGGCTCTTGTGCAGTGACATGATTTCCTTAAATACTGCATTACGGCTGCGCGGGTCCAAGCCTGCGGAAGGCTCGTCCAAAACCAGATAATCCGGGTTCATCGCAACCACACCGGCAATAGCTACACGGCGCATCTGGCCGCCGCTCAGCTGAAAGGGAGAGCGCTGCGCATAGGTATCATAATCCAGGCCGACGAAGGCCATAGCCTCACGCACCTGCTTTTCTACCTCATCCTCGGCAAAGCCTTTATTGCGCGGGCCGAAGGCGATATCCTCAAAAACAGTTTCCGCAAACAGCTGATGCTCTGGATACTGAAATACCATGCCAACCTGCTGGCGTGCAGTCTTGGCCTCTGCACTCTTAGCAGTAATATTAATGTCATCAATGCTTGCGCTGCCCTTATCCGGCTTCAGCAAGCCGTTTAAATGCTGTACTAAGGTAGACTTACCGCTGCCTGTGTGTCCTATAATAGCAACTATTTCGCCCTTGGAAATCTCCAGCGATACATCATTGAGCGCCAGGCGTTCAAACGGCGTGCCTTTGGAATATGTATGATATATATTAGAAAGTTTTATTGACATAATGCCTGCGCCAGCTCCTCATCTGTAATAATATCCTGCGGCAGCTTTACACCGCTTTTGCGCAGCTCGCTGGCTACCTTCGCTGCCAGCGGAGCCTCCAGTCCCAAGGCCTCCAGCTCATCCACTCTGCTGAAAACCTCACGCGGAGTACCCATAAATCTGATATGACCTTTTTCCATAACAACTACGCGGTCAGCAGCCAGTGCCTCAACCATGTAATGCGTAATATAAACTATAGTCATATTTTTTTCTTCATTGAGCTTACGTACAGTGCCCACGATTTCCTTGCGTCCCTGCGGGTCAAGCATCGCTGTAGGCTCGTCCAGCACAATGCATTCCGGCTGCAGCGCCAGAATACCTGCTATAGCCACACGCTGCTTCTGGCCGCCGCTCAAAAGATGCGGTGCATGTTTGGCATATTCCGTCATGCCTACAGCAGCCAACGAATCTGCTACACGCTGCGGTATTTCCGGACCAGGTACGCCGATATTTTCCGGACCGAAGGCCACATCCTCTTCGACAATCGCAGCAACTATCTGGTTGTCGGGATTTTGGAACACCATGCCCACCTTTTGGCGGATATCCCACATTTTGCTTTCATCTTCAGTGTCCATGCCATCTACCAGCACAGTGCCGTCAGTCGGCAGCAGTAAAGCGTTCAAGTGACGTGCCAGCGTAGATTTACCGCTGCCGTTAGCGCCGATAACAGCAACAAATTCACCCTGCTTAATCTCAAGGCTTACGCCGTCCAGTGCCCTTACCTCATTGCCATCAGCATCTGTATAGTAATGCTTCAAATTTTTTATACTAATCACAACAGTGCCTCCATCATAAATTCGTGTACTTAATAATTATATACGTGATAAAAAGATTAGTCAACCTTCTTTTATCATAAGGTTAACCATAATGCTAAAAGAGTAAACCATAAACGCTAAAGCACGTTTACGGCTTATTTTTATAAATCAAAACGTTCAATTTTAATGCCAGCAAAGCAACACGAGCTTTAGAAAACGAGAAAACAGCCTGCAGGGGATATTGCAGGCTGTTTCTCTTAGGAAAGCTGTTTATGATGAATTTGATGGGAAGGGTGTAGCAACTTCTTGCTACACTCATAGTATACTATATTGCTGTGACATAGCAAGGGCAAAGTTTTGAAGAAATCGTGAATAAAATTCCTGCATGAACTGCGCTTGCATTCAAATTTAATTATTACTTATCCGTAATCTGTGCTCCAAACGGCAACAGTGCCAGCTTAGCCAGCTTAAAATGCTGCATGCCGAAGGGAATGCCGATAATCGTACAGCACAAAATTACAGCAAAAACTGCATGCGTAATTGCCAGCTCGATACCGCCAAAAATCAGCCAAAAAATATTTAACAGCAACGAGGTTGTTTCACCGCTCAAAGCTACATCCTTGCCAAATGGGAAGAAGCTCAACCGTCCCAGCTTAAAGCACTGCAGTCCTACCGGAATACCGATAATCGTCAAACACCATAACAGGCCTACCAGATACCAGATAATGCCTGCTAAAATACCGCCAAATAAAAACCAGATAATATTACCGATAATGCTCATTGCGCACTTCCTTTCATCTACCGACAAACCAACCGGCACAGCGAAAAAATATACACGTAGTTGGTTACTGATACATTTGATTTAAAAGATTGTAAGTAATCTCTCTAAGGCTAGTTTAGCATACCGCAAACTTTTGCGCAAGCGCAAAGGCAAGCGGCACTGTGGGAACTCTGGGGAGAGTCTCACGGTGCCGCTGCACTATATTAAATTAAATGGGATAACTTAATGATTGGTTTCTTCGGCTAATTTTACCGGAACCAACTCAGCCTCTTCCTTGAGATGCTGCTGATAAGCTTTTGTTTCAGCAACAACTACGCCGGAAAGAGCAACCAGAGCAATCAGGTTAGGCAAAGCCATCAGACCGTTAACGATATCGGACATAACCCAGATTTCTTCCAGTTTCAGGAACGGACCGCAGGCAACAAGAATGATGAAACCGATGCGGTACGGAAGAATTGCTTTAACACCCATCAGGTATTCTACGCAACGTTCGCCGTAATAGTTCCAGCCGAGGATGGTAGTGAAGGCGAAGAGCACCAGGCCAACCAACAGCAGCCAGCTGCCGAAAGCAGGGAAGGCGGAAGTGAAGGCTGCATTAGTCATTGCAGCACCGTTGAGTTCACCGTTCCAAACGCCGGTAACAATCAAGGACAAACCGGTCATGGTGCAGATGATGATGGTATCGATAAAGGTACCGGTCATGGAAACCAGACCTTGTTCAGCAGGCCAATTAGTTTTAGCAGCAGCCGCTACGATAGGAGCAGAGCCTAAGCCGGATTCGTTGGAGAATACGCCGCGGGCAACACCGCTGCGCATTGCCAGCATAACAGTTGCACCAAGGAAGCCGCCCTGTGCAGCAGTAGTAGTGAAGGCACTTTCAATAACCAGTGCTACAGCTGCCGGCACCTGATCAGCGAAAGCTATCAAAATACCTAAGGTAGTCAGGAAGTAAATTACTGCCATACCGGGAACAACCTTAGAAGAAACAGTAGCGATGGATTTCAGACCGCCTATGGTTACGGCAGCAACAAGAATTGTCAGCGCAATGCCGGTATAAAGAACCGGGATGCCTGCAGAGATTTTGGTAATCTCAACGATGGAGTTTACCTGAGCGAAGGTACCTACGCCGAAGTATGCGCACATGATACCGAAAACGCAGAACATAGTAGCCAAGGGTTTATATTGCTTGCCAAGGCCGTTTTGAATGTAATACATCGGACCGCCGGAGATATTGCCGTTAGCGTCGACAGTACGATATTTTACAGCCAGCAGGCATTCTGCATATTTGGTTGCCATACCGAAGAAGGCAGCCAGCCACATCCAGAACAATGCACCGGGACCACCGGCCTTAATTGCGGTAGCAACACCGACAATATTACCGGTACCAACAGTTGCAGCAAGAGCGGTACACAATGCTTTAAAGCTGTTTACGTCACCGTGACCATCATTCTTGGCACAGAAGATAAGCTTCAATGCTTGCGGCAGCTTCAATACCTGCAACAAGCCTAAACGAATGGTCAGCATAATGCCGGTACCTACAAGCAATACCAGTAGTGGCGGACCCCAGACAAACGAATCAATTGCATTCAATGTTTCCAACATGATGATTTCCCCTCTCATTTTCAAAGTTCCCTAAGTAAATAAAAAGCCGGAGTATAATTACCTGATACTCCGGTTTGTCAGCGGCCATGATAGCTGTGCTATCATTGTTATTTTGCTCCGTCCACTGGCCTGAGAGATAAGGATGTAAATATTCACATCTTTGCACCTTCGGCGCCCATTCAAGGGACTCTCCAGAGTTGTGTCTGTACACGGTTCTTGCTTTTTATAAGCACCTGAGAGTTTTTGCTCCTTCGGTAGGCATTGCCTTCTCCTATGTACTTCATCCACTCACTATTTACTTATGTATCTGATTATAACACATGTAAAACAAAATTCAAGATCTTACAGCAATGTATACACGCATACATACAAAACTGTAAACTAAAGTATGTTTATTGATTTTTTTAATAACAAAACGGCGCTGTGGGAACTCTGGGGAGAGTCGCACAACGCCGCTTTGCTATATAAAGATGAAATATTAGGCTTACTTATTTATTATTTTCTTCAGCCAGATGCTTCTGATAAGCCTTAGTTTCGGCAACAACTACACCGGACAAAGCAATCAAAGCAATTAAGTTAGGAATAGCCATCAGGCCGTTAACGATATCCGCCAAAACCCAAATCTCTTCCAGCTTCAGGAAAGGACCGCAGGCAATCAGGCATATGAAGATGATGCGGTACGGCAGAATTGCCTTTACGCCCATCAGATATTCTACACAGCGTTCGCCGTAGTAGTTCCAGCCAAGGATGGTGGTGAAAGCAAAGAGTACAAGACCAACCAAAAGCAGCATGCTGCCAAATGCAGGGAAAGCCATGGTGAAGGCAGATTCAGTCATTGCAGCACCGTTCAGAGGTCCGCACCATACACCGCTGACAACCAGGGACAAGCCGGTCAGAGTACAAATGATAATAGTATCAATAAAAGTACCGGTCATAGAAATCAAGCCTTGCTCTGCAGCCCATTTGGTTTTAGCAGCAGCAGCAACGATAGGAGCAGAACCTAAACCGGATTCGTTGGAGAATACGCCACGAGCAACACCACTGCGCATTGCCAGCATAACGGTAGCACCGAGGAAACCGCCTTGAGCAGCAGTCGGAGTGAAAGCAGAATTCAGTACAGTTGCGATTGCAGCAGGAACCTGATCTGCAAACACAATCATGATACCGACAGTAGTCAGGAAGTACAGCAGAGCCATAGCAGGAACTACCTTTGCAGCAACAGTTGCAATGGATTTCAGACCGCCGATGGTTACAGCAGCAACAACTACAGTCAGAGCAATACCGGTGTAAACAACCGGAATACCTGCAGAAATCTGGGTAATTTCAACAATGGAGTTTACCTGAGCAAAGGTACCGATACCAAAGTATGCGCACAGAACACCGAATATAGCAAACATAACAGCCAGCGGTTTGTATTTTTTGCCAAGACCATTTTCAATGTAGTACATCGGGCCACCGGAAATATTGCCGTTAGCATCGACAGTACGATATTTTACAGCCAGCAGACATTCGGAATATTTGGTTGCCATTCCGAAGAAGGCTGCCATCCACATCCAGAACAAAGCGCCCGGCCCACCTGCTTTAATTGCAGTTGCAACACCAACGATGTTACCGGTACCAACAGTTGCAGCCAGTGCGGTACACAATGCTTTAAAGCTGTTTACGTCACCACTGCCATCGTTCTTGGCACTGAAGATCAAGCCCAAAGCCTGCGGCAGCTTGAAAACCTGTAGCAGCTTCAGACGGAAGGTCAGCAGAATACCGGTACCAACCAAAAGTACCAGAAGCGGCGGACCCCAGACAAACGCATCAATTTCATTCAAAATTTCCAACATGATTCAAACATCTCCCTTTAAATTCCCATTAATTATTTACAAGCAAATAAAAAACCGGAGTATACAAAAAATACTCCGGTAAAAGTCAATGACATATGATAGGCAATAGCGCCATCACATAAGCTTTGCTCTGTCCACTGGCCTGAGAGATAAGGACGTTTCTGAATTTCAGAAGACATCTTTGCACCTTCGGCGCCCATTTAAGGGACTCTCCAGAGTTGTGTCAGCATACGGTTCCTGCTTAAAATTAAGCACCTGAGAGTTTTGCTCCTTCGGTAGGCAGTGCCTTCTCCCATATACATCATCCACTCGTTATTTACTTATGTACGCTATTATAACACACTTTTTGAAGAACGCAAGTCTTTTTTTAACAATTTTTTATGTATACACGAATACATAAGGGAGTGTAACTTTTGAAGCAAAACAGATTGCTTAAAGCATGCTAAAATACTACTTATTGTAAAAAATACATACTAAATCTCGCTTTGTAATCATATATGCTTCATTCTCAGCATAATCCAACTATTATCGGCATCAATAACCTGCCATTTTTTATTCTGCTGAGCAATAAATCTATCATAGCTTTTAGTCGTAACAACAACAAAACGATACGGATTCCGCTCCAGTGTTGCGTAAGGCATAACGTTCTTGCTTGTCCAGGAAAAATCCTTGGGAACATAGCCTGCAACCTCACGCTCATGCATCAGCTTGACAATTTTACTGCTGCTGTAAAAAACTGCAGAAGTAGGATATTTGCCATATAAGCCTACCTCATGTACATCATTTTCCGTCAGCATCTCACCCAAATTCTTCGCACTGCGCTGCTCACTGAATGGTATAGCAAGGCTGAAAATAAGCGCAATATAAAATACTGCCGACATAGCCGCAATACTGCAGACACGCTCTCCCGTCACTAAGCGCAGTATATAATCAAGCATCACGCCGATAATCAGCGCCAACGGCAGCAAGAACAGCAGCTCAGATGCTATAAGCTGATGACTTACCGCAAACCATGCTCCCACAAGCAGCAGGCCAAAGCCTCCGCCGACAAATATCATATAACCGCCATCCACACAGTCCGTATGTTTCGCCAGCATGCTTCCCAGCAAAAGGCTGGCCGGGAAGAGCAGCGGATAAGTATAGGTGATGTATTTCGTTGCCATACATTGAAAGAAAATGAAAACAACAAGTGCCCACAGCAGTAAAAATTTTTGCTGTTCTTCCAGGCTACGATGTCCCTGCCGCCACCATTTATAAGCAGCCCTGGGAACAAGTCCGCTCCACGGAAACAGCGCCAGCAGATTTACCAGCGTATAATAGTAAATCACATCGTCACGCGGATGCTCCGATACCGTTGCGCGCAGGAAGTTATGCGTGCCGAAGAAGGTATTGATGAAGTCGCTTCCGTGCAGGCTGTACATTACAGCATACCAGGGAACGACAACCGCCGCACAAAGCAATGTGCCGCTTACAAGATGCATGCGCTTCAGTACGTGCCAATCACGCTGCCACAACAGGAATAACGTAATAATCAATCCCGGCAGCAGCACGCCAATCGGTCCCTTAGTCAAAACCGCAAAGCCTGCTGCAGCATACATAATGTACCAATAGCGCGCCCTGCCGTCACGATAGCCAAGATAGAAAAACAGCAATGTCGCACTGAAGAAAAAGAACAATACAGCATCTGTAATTACCGACTTGCTGATCAGAAAAAATTCTACACTGCTCAGCAGTACCAATGCACTGATAAAACCGCTGCGCGCATTTTCCAGCTTGCTGCCGCCCCACGCCAATAATGCCACGCTGCCTAAACCGAACAATGCCGGGAAGAAGCGTGAAGCAAATTCCGTAAAGCCAAACATTTTATAAGCCAGCGCCGTCATCCAATAAAAGAAAATCGGCTTATCATACCAGTAATGACCGTAAATCTGCGGTGACAGCCAATCGCCGCTCAGTACCATTTCCTTCGCCGTCAAGGCATAATTAGATTCTACGCTCTAAATTGCAATAAGAAGTTGCACACTTTTTGAAAATTAAGATGCATAGATCTTATCCAACTCAAAGTCAAACAGTTCATCTGGAGTTTTATATCCCAGAATCTTCCTTGGAAGTGAATTACACCAATCAGCGATAAACATAATATCTTCGTAGCTATAATTGTCCATCCTCTTTCCTTTTCGGATGAATCTTCTGAGCAAACCATTATGGCGCTCATTACTGCCTCTTTCCCAAGAACTGTAAGGATGTGCGAAGTATATTTTTATAGAAGTGTCATTCTCTATTTGCGAGAGTTCTGCAAACTCGCTTCCATTATCGCTAGTAATTGTCTTAAACACCTGACTGAATTTAGTACCATAGTATTCCTTTAGGTAAGCAATGCCTTCGTTAACAGCAAAGGATGTTTTACTAGTTATTTTCAGTGCGATATACTTGCGTGTTATACGTTCCACAAGAGTCAACACCACGTTGTCACTCTTGCTTTTACTTCCTATAACAGTATCTATTTCCCAATGACCGAATTCATTGCGTTCATCCACATTAGAATCCCTCTCGTCTATGCTGCGACCCATATGCTTCAGATTTTTCTTTATGCTGCGGGTTGTTCTACGTCTTCTTACCTTTAATGGAAGGTCAATGTTGCGCAATCTAAGCAGCATGGAATCTACATAGTTATAGAGAGTCTTTACGCACACAATTTCTTTGAGAGGAAATAGATGATTGTCTAGGGCATAGCCATGGCAGGCATCCAAAGACCAGTGTTCTTGCAATACTTTTCGAACAGTCCAAGTAACAAAATTACTTGTAAGAAATCTTTTAGACTTGCAAATACTGTTGCTATGGCTAGCAATATAGGCACGTTGAGCACGAGCAGCTCCATATCTACCGGTATGAGGATGAGCACCACGCTTGAGTTCATTCCTGATAGTATTTGGAGCACAGTTAAAATACTTTGCCAGCTGACGAAGAGAATACTGTTTAGAGCTGTCAGACAGAATTCCTTGTAATTCCCTGCGGTCTCCTAAAGAAAAGTGTTTACCTTTTTGATGATTTGTGATATCTTTGGTGTAGTCCATTGTGATTACTCCTTAGTTAGTTTTTGTGTAGAAACTTAATCTTAACACAAAGGTATCACAATGGACTATTTTTATTCAATTTTTCAGGTGTGCAATTTCATTATACAATGAGCCATTAGATTCTACGCTGTCTGTAATCAGCAGGCTGCCATTACCCGCAAAAAGCAATGCTGCGGCAGCTGCAAAAAGCAGCAGCCAATATTTTCGTGGCATAAAAAATCCCCCTTCAGCAGCAGAGCTTTTACACTCCGCCTTTCATTAAGCACAGTATAAACTCCTTCACTTAATGATTACTGAAAGGGGTATTCATCTTAAATTCAGCTTATAAGAAAGCCTAATAATTACTTTGCAGCCGTCGGCAGCTTCACATACATGACAGTTCCCCGAGGCTTGTTGTCGAGAACCTTGATGCTGCCGCCATGCTGCCGCACAATAGCCAGCGCCAGCGACAAGCCTAAGCCCAAGCCCCCATGACTACGGCTGCGCGCCTTGTCCACGCGGAAGAAGCGGTCAAAAATCTTCTGCTTATCTTCGTCACTGATGCCAAAGCCCTCATCACGTACCTCCAGTACCAGATGCGTTTTCACCTTGGCTGCACGCAGAGTAATTTGCGTCTGCTCCGGTGAATACTTCATAGCGTTATCCAACAGAATAATCAGCAAGCGCGATAAAGCTATTTCATCACCCTGCATTACCAAGTTATCCTGGATTTCCTGCTTCAGCTGCAGCTTTTTTTCTGCTGTCAAAAGCGACATCTGCGATGCAACCTTTTTACACAGCGCCGTTATATCCACCTGCGCCGTATACACGGGAAGAATATCCTCATCGCTGCGCGCCAGCGTCATAAGATTTTCCGTAAGACGGCTAAGTCTTTCCGACTCGCTTTGCAGCATGTTTACCGACTCTTTGGCAAAATCGCTCAGCCTGCTGTCCTCATCCTCCTGCAGTCCCTGCACAGCCAGCTTCATAACGGCAAGCGGCGTGCGCATTTCATGCGAAGCATCCGCTGTGAACTGCTGCTGCTTGGCATACATGTTGCTTATAGGACGGATATTGCGTTCTGCCAGCCAATAACCGAAATAACAGGCAGCAAAATAGAGTATCAATGCCATACACAAAAGCATAAACAGTGTTTTATAGGCCGCATGATAATAAAACTGCATATTTTTGAACATATACAGCCTGCCAATCTGCTTATCACCGTCAATAACGGGAGCAACAGCGGCAAGATATCTATAACGCGCACCATTTGCACTCTGCATCCGCAAAAGACGCGATGTATTCAGCTTCTTCGGCCAATCATCTTTATGACTCATCAGCTCCTGCCCTGCCTCACCTGTTCCAAGCTGGTTTAAAATTACCTTCGAGCCATCTGCATTCACAAAGTATGCAAGCATCTTCCCGCTGCGGATAGCTGCTTCGGAGCAGGGAGCCTCCTCTGATTCTACCCATTCTTCGCCCTCATGGTAAATTTGCGCTACAAGATTTTCCTTTTCATGCGCCAATATTTCCCACCAGATAAAGGTATAGGCAGCAGCTACAATAACTAAAATCAAAGCACCGAAGATTGCCGCATATAAGCAGGTCATACGCCGGCGCAGCTTTTCAAAAGGCTTATTCCACATAATAGCCCACGCCCCGCATCGTTTTAATCAGTTCTTCTCCGTTCAGCTCCATAATTTTTTTACGCAGCAGACGGATATGCACATCAAGATTGTTCTCCGTCACATCGCTGTCAATGCCCCAGATGCGGTCCTGCAGCACCGCACGCGGCATAACCTGCCCACGGTTACGCAAAAGCAGCTCCAGCAGCTTAAATTCACGCGGACGCAGCTCTACACGACGCTCGTCGTATGCCAGGCAATATGTAGAGCTTTCCAAAGTATAAGCACCGTAACGCAGCTTTTCCGCGCTGTACTGTCCTTGGCGACGGCAAAGAGCGTTCAGACGCGCCACCAGCTCCTCCAGCTCGAAAGGCTTTACCAGATAGTCATCGGCACCGCTGTTTAAGCCCTGCACCTTATCCGCCAACGTATCCTTGGCCGTCAGCAGCAATATTTTTCCCTGATAATCCTCCTCACGCAAACGCTTGCACAGGTCAAGTCCGCTCAGAAGCGGCATCATCCAGTCCAACACCAGCACATCATAGCCGTCGGCATATACAGCATCGTAGGCAGCCTCGCCATCCTGCACCCAGTTCACAGTTATATTTTGCTTTTTCAGCAGCATGCTCAAAAGCTTACCTAAATTTATATCATCCTCAGCTAACAAAATTTTCATTGCTTCCGCCTCCGTTACAGCTATTGTATCACAATGCAGTATAGGCATGTAAAATTAATTTCAACTGAAAAATCGCTGCCGAGGCTTTGCCTGCAGCAGCGATTGTCTTACATGATATATCTGTTCAATGACGGCACAATTTCCGCATAGGTGCCTTTTTTATTGGCCAGCATAATATTAATGGCCCATACAGTCTGTCCGCGGTCATCCTCCGTGCGTGTAGCCTGCAGCTTACGGTTGGTACCTGTAAAACATATGATATCTTCCAGCTCCAGCAAAAGCGCCATATCCTCACGTCTGTAGCCCTCAAGACAGCGGTCGGAAAACATTACTGTCAGCATCAGCATATCGTCCATACGCCAGCATTCCAGGCGATAGGCACGGCCGTCGCTCAGCTTACCGTTATAATAGCCGACATCCTGCACGCCGTCCTCATCCGGCTCATAGGGAGAAGGAACATAATCCACGCGGCAGGGAACAGGAAATTTTTTTATCAGCATAAATTCGTTCTCCTTAGAGAGCAAAGCGCCTCAGAGCTTAAGGCTTTGAGGCGCGATTGCTTATACGTTATTCCTTATCGGGAGTTTCTTCTGCTACAGTTTCAGCAGTTGCAACTTCGGGCATCGGAACATTATATTTAACTTTGATATCACGATAACGGCTCATACCGGTACCTGCCGGAATCAGCTTACCGATGATAACGTTTTCTTTCAGGCCCAGCAGCGGGTCAACTTTGCCTTTAATAGCGGCATCGGTGAGTACGCGGGTGGTTTCCTGGAAGGAAGCAGCAGACAGGAAGGAGTCGGTAGCCAAAGAAGCTTTGGTGATACCCAGCAGGATAGCACGGCCTTCTGCAGGAGCCTTGCCTGCTTCCAGCATCTCGGTATTCTGCTCTTCAAATTCTGCCACATCAACGTCTTCACCCGGCAGCATTGTGGTGTCACCGGATTCCTCGATGCGGATTTTGCGCATCATCTGACGAACCATAACCTCGATATGCTTACTGTTGATATCTACGCCCTGAGACTTATAAACGCCTACTACCTGAGATACCAGATAGTTCTGGGTAGCCTTCACGCCGCTGATACGCAGTACGTCATGCGGGTTAAGAGAACCTTCGGTCAGACGGTCGCCCTTAGCGATTTCCTCGCCCTCAACAACAGACAGCTTAGCGCCGTAAGGAATCTGATATTCCTGGTTTTCGCCATCCAGTGCCATTACGGTTACCTTGCGGCTGTTGCCTTCCTGGGTAATATGTACGTGACCTGCAACCTCGGACAGAATGCCCGGATGTTTCGGTTTACGTGCTTCGAACAGCTCCTCGACACGAGGCAGACCTTGGGTAATATCGTCTGCACCAGCAACGCCGCCGGTATGGAACGTACGCATGGTCAGCTGAGTACCAGGTTCGCCGATGGACTGTGCAGCGATAGTGCCGACTGCCTCACCAACATCGACGTTCTTGCCGGTTGCCAGGTTACGGCCATAGCACTTGCGGCAAACGCCGAACTTAGCCTTACAGGTAAGTACGCTGCGGATTTTAACCTTTTCACGCAGCTGGCAGATACGTTCTGCCATAGGCTCGGTAACATATTCATTGATATGATAAAGAATTTCACCATTTTCATCCAGAATATCCTCAGCCAGGTTACGGCCAATGATACGGTCATGCAGGGTTTCAATGATGGTTTTCTCTTTTTTTCCTTCGGTAATTGCCTCAACCTCAATGCCGGCAATTTCGTTATTGCGGATACGCAGCTCCTTAACGGTACCGTCAGCCAGAACAGCGTTGATAATGTCTTCGGTCATAGTTTCGCCGGTATGTGCCAGCACTTCGCCTGCACCGTTAACAATATCTGCTGCCACTTCTTTGCCGTTGAAGTTATGCATCATTGCTTCCTTCAGCACATTATGAGCAAAGGTATCGCTGATGTTGATGCGGACATTTTCGATATCCTCACCGTTCATATCTTCGTCGGAATAGAGATTGATTTCTTCAACACCTGCATCATTGAGCTTAGCAAAAAGCTCTTCGGTGATGTTGGTATCTGCTTCAGCAATCAGGTTGCCTTCTTCATCAAGTACGCCGGAAGCCAGAGTACGACCCATAACCTTTTCGCGGATTTTGTTCTGGCTTGCGCCAAGAACAGCCTTGCTCAGACGGCTGCGTTCCTTAACCAGGTTCATACCAACGATATCGCAATCATCCTCACGGACAATTACGTCCTGTGCAACGTCAACCAGACGACGAGTCAGGTAACCGGAGTCAGCGGTACGCAGTGCGGTATCGGCCAAGCCTTTACGAGCACCATGAGAAGAAATGAAGTATTCCAAAATAGTCAGGCCTTCACGGAAGTTAGATTTGATAGGACGGTCAATGATACGACCGGAAGGATCGGCCATCAAACCACGCATACCGGCCAGCTGACGAATCTGCTGTTTGTTACCGCGGGCACCGGAGTCAGCCATCATGGATACAGGATTGAACTTGTTCATGGTAGATTTCATCAGTTTATCGGTAACCTTATCGGTTGCTTCGTTCCACAGGTCAATTACCTTACGATAACGTTCGTCATCGCTCATCAAACCACGGCGGAAGAGGCGTTCAACCTTATCAACCTCATGCTCTGTTGCTTCCAGAATAACTTCTTTTTCAGCAGGAATCTGAATATCGGAGGTTGCGATAGAAATACCGGATTTACAAGCATTATCGTAACCCATTTTCTTAACAATATCCAGAATCTCGGCAGTACGCAGGTTGCCGTACAGCTTGTGAGCCTTAGCAACGAGTCTGCCCAATTCTTTCTTGTCAATCAGCTTGCCGAGATGCCAACGTTCAACTTCAACGGTTGTTTCAACAACATTGCCGGAAGCATCCAGACGCTTTTCAACAACCTGATCTTTTTCTTTATGATAGTAACGCATTTCCAGAGGCAGCTCGCCATTGAAAATAGTGTTACCTACAGTTGTAACTACTAGGGACATACCGGTTTCACCGACAGCTGCACCCTTTTCTTCATCATAGATTTCGCTGTTGGGAATATAAACCTCGATAGGTACTTGCAGATCTACCGCATGGTGGAAGTAAGCCAGCTGAGCTTCATCTACGCTGCTGTAGCGGGTTCCTTCACCCTTAACGTTCGGGTCATCCTTGCTGGTCTTTTCAATAGTCAGATAGTAGGAGCCCAAAACCATATCCTGTGTAGGAACAGCAACAGGCTTGCCGTCTTTCGGTGCCAGGATGTTGTTTACGGACATCATCAGCATACGTGCTTCAGCCTGAGCCTCAACGGAAAGCGGCAGATGGACAGCCATCTGGTCACCGTCAAAGTCGGCGTTATAAGCGGTACATACCAGAGGATGCAGCTTAATAGCACGGCCTTCGGACAGAATAGGCTCGAAAGCCTGAATGCCCAGTCTGTGCAGAGTCGGTGCACGGTTCAACAGTACAGGATGTTCCTTGATTACCTCTTCCAGAACGTCCCATACAGCGTTGGTAGCACGCTCTACCATGCGCTTAGCACTCTTAATGTTAGTTGCTTCACCGCTGTTTACCAAACGCTTCATAACGAAGGGTTTGAACAGCTCCAGAGCCATTTCCTTCGGCAGGCCGCACTGATGCATTTTCAGCTCAGGACCTACAACGATTACGGAACGGCCGGAATAGTCAACACGTTTACCTAACAGGTTCTGACGGAAACGGCCTTGTTTACCCTTGAGCATGTCGGACAAGGATTTCAGAGGACGGTTGCCGGGACCGGTAACCGGACGGCCGCGACGGCCGTTATCAATCAAAGCATCTACTGCTTCCTGCAGCATACGTTTTTCATTGCGGACAATGATATCAGGCGCATGCAGCTCCAGCAGACGTTTCAGACGGTTGTTACGGTTAATAACACGGCGATACAGATCGTTCAGGTCGGAGGTTGCGAAACGACCGCCATCCAGCTGTACCATAGGACGCAGTTCAGGCGGAATTACCGGAACTACATCCATAATCATCCATTCAGGACGGTTGCCGGATTTCAGGAATGCTTCGGCTACTTCCAGACGGCGAATAGCGCGCACACGGCGCTGACCGCTCAGCTCCTTCATTTCATGACGCAGCTGCTCTGTCAAAGCTTCCAGATCAATAGCTTCCAACAGCTCTTTAATAGCCTGTGCACCCATACCTACACGGATGCCTGCTTCAGGATATTTATCACGTTTTTCCATGTACTCAGGCTCGGTCAGCAGCTGGCCTTTAACCAGGTCAGTGCCTTCACCCGGGTCAAGTACGATGAAGCTTGCAAAATACAAAACCTTTTCCAGGCTACGCGGAGAAATATCCAGAATCAAGCCCATACGGCTGGGGATACCCTTAAAGTACCAGATATGGGAAACCGGCGCAGCCAGTTCGATGTGACCCATACGGTCACGACGAACCTTGCTGCGGGTAACTTCAACGCCGCACTTGTCGCAGATAATACCCTTATAACGGATGCGTTTATATTTGCCGCAATGACATTCCCAATCCTTAGTAGGGCCAAAGATTCTTTCGCAGAACAGGCCATCCCGTTCCGGCTTCAGGGTTCTGTAATTGATGGTTTCGGGTTTTTTTACCTCGCCGTAGGACCAGGCTCTAATCTGGTCCGGAGAAGCCAAACCGATACGCATAGACACAAAATTATTTACGTCGATCAAGAATCATTCGCTCCCTTCTCTTACATATTAGTCGGATCATCTAAGTCACCATCGGGATTATCGGTAATAGTGAAATTACCCATATCGGCAATGATGTCCCCAGAATCACTATCATCCTCGGTAGCGTCATTATCAGCATAATCATCAACAGGCTTTTCAGGTGCATTTTCAACAACCTGGCCGTTGATGTCTAAATCAACCTCGCGAGCGGTGGTTGCAATATCGTCATCCTCATCGTCGCGCAAGGAAACCTCTTCCTCGTCCTCGTTGAGAACCTTGATATCCAGACCGATGGACTGCAATTCCTTAACCAGTACCTTGAAGGATTCAGGAATACCAGGATCAGGTACATTTTCGCCCTTAACGATTGCTTCGTAGGTCTTAACACGGCCAACAACGTCATCGGACTTAACAGTCAGGATTTCCTGCAGAGTGTAAGCAGCGCCGTATGCTTCCAGCGCCCAAACTTCCATCTCACCGAATCTCTGGCCGCCGAACTGTGCTTTACCACCCAACGGCTGCTGGGTAACTAAGGAGTACGGGCCGGTGCTGCGGGCATGGATCTTATCATCAACCAAATGGTGAAGCTTGAGGTAATAGGTCAGACCAACGGTAACAGGGTTATCGAAGGGTTCACCGGTACGACCGTCATACAGAGTGGTCTTAGCAGTTTTATCAATGCCTGCAAGCTCCAGTGCATCAGCAATATCCTGCTCATGCGCGCCGTCGAATACAGGTACGGAAATCTGTACTGCTTTTACGCTCTTGCCACCGAATTTATCAATTTCAACAGTTTCCGGCATACCATATTTTTCATAATCGTAGCCGTAATGCTCTAATTTCTTAGCGGTTTCAGAATTAGCCAGCTCTTCCTTGAAGGCTGCTTCAAATTCCGGAGTACCTTCTGCTGCGCCGGTTTTTTCAACGGCATTCAGCTTAGCTGCCAGGTTGGTAGTATCAATTTCCATACCCAGCGCACGTGCTGCCCAGCCAAGATGGTTCTCCAGTACCTGTCCGATGTTCATACGGGAAGGTACGCCCAACGGATTCAGTACGATATGTACCGGTTCGCCGGTCGGCAGGAAAGGCATGTCCTCACGTGCCATAATACGGGAAACGACACCCTTGTTACCGTGACGGCCTGCCATCTTATCGCCTTCGGAAATCTTACGTTTCTGGGCAATATGTACACGAACCTGTTCGTTTACTCCCGGCGGCAGATCATCGCCGTTTTCACGGCTGAATACCTTAACGCTGACAATCTTACCTGCTTCGCCGTGCGGTACACGCAGGGAGCTGTCACGTACTTCACGCGCTTTTTCACCGAAGATTGCACGCAGCAGACGTTCTTCTGCAGTCAGCTCGGTTTCGCCTTTCGGAGTAACCTTACCTACCAGAATATCGCCGGGGCGTACTTCGGCACCGATACGGATAATACCGCGTTCATCCAGATCCTTCAGAGCTTCGTCGGATACGTTAGGAATCTCGCGGGTAATTTCTTCTTTACCAAGCTTGGTATCGCGGGCATCACAATCATATTCTTCAATATGGATAGAGGTAAAGATATCAGCCTTTACCAGATCCTCGTTCAGCAGAACAGCATCCTCGTAGTTATAGCCTTCCCAAGGCATATAAGCAACGATTACGTTGTGACCTAAAGCCAGCTCGCCATGATCGGTAGCAGGGCCGTCAGCCAGAATCTGCTTTTCGGTAACCTTGTCGCCTTTGAAAACGATAGGACGCTGGTTAACACAGGTACCTTGGTTGGAACGTTTGAATTTCAGCAGCGGATATACATCCACTTCACCGTTTTCTGCACGTACACGGATTTCGTTGCCTACTACGCGGATAACTTCGCCGGCACGTTTAGCCAGAACGCAGACACCGGAGTCGGCAGCAACCTTGTATTCCATACCGGTACCGATAATCGGAGCCTGAGTGCAGAGCAGAGGTACAGCCTGACGCTGCATGTTCGCACCCATCAGAGCACGGTTAGCGTCATCGTTCTCCAGGAAAGGAATCAGCGCGGTTGCGATAGATACTACCTGTTTAGGAGAAACGTCCATCAGGTCAACCTTATCCGGAGTAATGGAGAGGACATCATCCTTAGCACGGGCGGTAACACGTTCGCCCAGGAAGTAGCCGTCATCATCCAACGGTTCGTTGGCCTGTGCTACGATATATTTATCTTCTTCGTCCGCAGTCATGTATCTGATTTCTTCAGTTACACGTTTATTTTCTTTATCAACAACACGGTACGGAGTTTCCATAAAGCCGTATTCATTGATAACAGCATAGGTGGACAAAGAACCGATCAAACCGATGTTAGGACCTTCAGGCGTCTCGATAGGACACATACGGCCATAGTGGGAGTTGTGTACGTCGCGGACTTCATAGCCTGCGCGCTCACGGGACAGACCGCCGGGGCCGAGGGCAGACAGACGACGTTTATGAGTCAGCTCTGCCAGAGGGTTATTCTGGTCCATGAACTGGGACAACTGGCTGCTGCCGAAGAATTCCTTAATAGCGGCAACAACAGGACGGATGTTGATCAGAGCCTGCGGGGTAATAACCTCGTTGTCCTGAATGGTCATACGCTCTTTTACTACACGCTCCATACGGGAAAGACCGATACGGAACTGGTTTTGCAGCAATTCGCCAACGCAGCGTACACGACGGTTGCCCAAATGGTCAATATCATCGCCGATGCCATGACCATCCATCAGGTTCAGCAAATAGTTGAAGGAAGCAAATACATCCTCATTGGTAACGGTATGCATTTTTTCATCGATACCGGTGGTGAACATCAGAAGCATTTCTTCTTCATGGTTCTGAATCTTGACAGCACGCAGACCGCGTTCGTTATAAATGCCGCTTTCTGCAATCTTATCAAGATTTTCATCGGTCATCTTAGTGCCTGCCGGCAGGATGATTTCGCCGGTTTCTTCATCAGCAATAGCCTCAGCCAGTACGGTACCGCTCAGGCGGTTGCGCCAGCCAAGCTTTTTGTTGAGCTTATAACGGCCAACATTAGCCAGGTCATAACGCTTGCTGTCGAAGAAGGTGTTTTCAATCAGCTGTACGGCGTTTTCCAGAATAACAGGCTCGCCCGGACGCAGCTTCTTGTAAAGCTCCAGCATAGCTTCATCTCTGTTAGTGGTAGTATCCTTTTCCAGAGTTGCCAGCAGCGCAGGATGATTGCCGAAGCAAGCCAGGATCTCATCATTGGAAGACAAGCCCAGAGCACGCAGCAGCACGGTTGCCGGAACCTTACGGGTACGGTCTACACGAGCAGAAATAATATCATTAATGTCAGTTTCATATTCAATCCAAGCGCCACGGTTAGGAATTACAGTAGTACCGTAAATCTTCTTACCGCTGGGATCCATAGTTACACTATAGTAAACGCCGGGAGAACGCACCAGCTGGCTGACGATAACACGTTCAGCACCGTTGATAACAAAGGTACCGGTATCGGTCATCAGCGGGAAGTCGCCCATAAATACAGAGGATTCCTTAATTTCGCCTTTTTCCTTGTCTTTGAAAATCAGGCGTGCTTTAACGTTCATCGGTGCAGAATAGGATTCATCTCTCTCCTTGCACTCTTCAACGCTGTATTTCGGAGTTCCTAATTCAAAGCTTTCAAAGGAAAGCTCCAGATTACCTGCAAAGTCTTTAATAGGAGAAATGTCATGCAGAATCTCCATGAGGCCCTTTTGAACGAACCATTCGTAGGATTTTCTCTGGATATCAATCAAATGAGGCATTGCCAAAATTTCATTGATTCTTGCATAACTATACCGAGTCCTATCACCTACTGGAACCGGTTTAAACATGTAATTCCTCACCCCTTCTTGTATTATCAGCACACTAAACTCGGCGAATCATGCGTGACAAAAAAAACAACAAGGTTCTTACCACAAGGACCTTGTCAGTTGTCTTCGATGATCTGCCTCATCTTTCATTATAAGCAAGATACGCCGTTCAACCACTGACCCGGCAGTATTTGTTGTCAAAATTTACACCTGCAAAAATAATAATGATGTAGTATGATATGTTATCATAAATTACGCAAGTTGTCAAGATTTTTGTCAAAAAAAATACAGACACAGCATCTTCGGTGTGTCTGTATTCGCATAGGCGCAGCTTATTCAAAGCGGCCTTTAAGAACAATCTCTTTATCCAGCAGGGCAACCTGGCCTTTAGCAAACAATGCGTCGATATCCAGGTTTTCGTCCAGAACCAGCAGGTCAGCATCTGCGCCGACTGCAACGCAGCCTTTGACACCGGTTTTGCCGAGCAGCTCGGCAGGTGTAGAGGTCAGCAGCTTGATAGCCTCTTCCAACGGCAGACCGCGGCGTACCAGACTCTTGATAGTCAGATGCAGATATTTAGGAGAGCAGTAGGTCAGACCGATGCAGTCACCGTTTTCGTTGAACTTAGGTTGAGAACCGAAAGCGTCACTGCTCATCGTCAGGTGGTCGGTGCTCATACCCTCCCAGCTCAGAATTTCCATAATCTGCTCTGCGCCGATTTCCATATCCTCGTCAGTGCTGCCGGCAGTCATATCGAAATAACCGCCGCGACGTATCAGCTTTGCGCCCTCTTCCATCAGCTCGCGAGTACGCAGCATATGAGTAGGCAGGAAGTTCTTTGCAGGAACATCGGCATGGTCCAATGCGTAGAACAGCGGGTCCAGCTTGCCGATACCGGAGCCCATGTGCATGGTTACCAGGCCGGCAACGTTAGCCAGCAGGCCACCGCGACGGGTTGCGGTAGCAACCTCAATCAGCTCAGGTCCCTGAGGATTAGAGCTGCGATGATCGCTGACAGCAATCTTGGTACCGATAATAGGCGGAACCATCATAATATCTTTTTCGATAGAACCTGTAATGGTCGGCGAAGGAATTCCGTAAGCACCGGTCAGGCAGTAGGCAGTAATGCCTTCTTCCGTCAGTGCGCGTGCCTTAGCCACCAGGTTTTCTACGCTTCTTGTTACGCCGTCCGTACCCAGCAGGCCCAGAACGGTTGTAATACCGCAGCTGGTAATCTGGCTCAGCATTGCTTCAGGTACGCGGGAAGCAGGACCCTGCTCACCGCCGCCGCCGGTGATGTGCATATGCATATCAATGTAACCGGGCAGCAGCTTTTTGCCGCTGAAATCAAATACCTCTACTTCAGGCATGCCTTCGTAGCCTTCAATTTTATCAGCAATACGCACTACCTTATCTGCAATAACCAGCACATCCTTTTTGCCAAGATGAGCAGGTGCGTAAACATCAGCGTTTCTAATAAGTTTAATCAAAATTGTCACTTTTCCTTTCATTGCGTACCAAGCAACGGCTCAGTACTGCCGACATGCTTGCGCAGCCGGCTTATTTCTTTTCGTCTTCCAGCTTAGCGATACCGATACCGGTGTAGCCGTAGAACAGAGCGATAATGAAACCGGTGTAGCAGAGAATTGCCCACGGAGCATAATCCAGAGTTTCAATACCGGTGCAGGCGGCCATATAAGCACCTGCTGCAGACCAGGGTACCAACGGGACAAATACGGTACCTGCATCTTCCAATGTACGGGACAGGTTCTTCGCAGCAAGACCTCTTGCTTTATAAGCATCACGGAACATTTCACCGGGAATCAGAATGGACAGGTAGGAGTTACCGGTGCACAGGCCCATGGTAATGCAGGAAGCAACGGTGGAAGCAATCAGATCGCCGGTGCTCTTAGCAAAGGTCAGGATTTTTTGCAGAACTACTTCCAGGCAGCCGGCCTTGCTCATGATACCGGCAAAGCAGAATGCGCAGAATACCAGCAGAGTGGTACCCATGATTTCAGCCATACCACCGCGGTTCAGAAGTTTGATAATCTGAGGAGCAGCAGTAGCGGGGTCAAAGCCGGGAGTGGTCAGCATAGAAATTTTAAAGCCTTTTACAGTAGCCAGCAGCAGGTTTTTCAGGTTGATGTTTTGGAAAATCAATGCTTCTGCGCCAGCCAGAACAGTGGAAGCCATCATAACCGGCAGAGTCGGTTTCTTAAAGATAGAGCCTGCCAGAATCAGCAGTACAGGCAGAATCAGCAGAATGTTAAAGTTATACATGCCATCTAGCTGAGTCAGCATAGTGCTTACTGCTTCGGAAGAAACATCGCCGCCGATATTGCCCTTTAAGCCTACGAAAGCGTAAACAACCAGGGAAATAATAGTTGCCGGAACAGTAGTCCAGAACATGTGAGCAATGTGCTCATAAAGAGTAGAACCAGCTGCAACCGGTGCCAGGTTAGTGGTATCGGACAGCGGGGAGATTTTATCACCGAAATAGGAACCGGCGATTACAGCACCTGCAGTAGCTGCCAGGTTTACACCCAGAGTGCTTGCAATACCCATCAGTGCAACACCCATAGTAGCAACGGAGCCCCAGGAGGTGCCGGTTACGATAGATACTACTGCGGTAATCAGAAACGCGGTTACCAGCATGAAGGTCGGGTTTACAATCTGTACACCATAATAAATCATCATCGGGATAGTACCAGAAGCCATCCAGGTACCAACCAGCGCACCAACGCAGGTCAGAATCAGGATTGCCGGCATGCCCTTAGCAATCTTCTGGCAGATTTCGTCCATCATTTCATCCCAGGTAACACCAACGCGGTAAGCAATCAGGCCGGCAATAGCAGCTACCAAAAGCAGCAGCGGCTCGGTTGCGTAACCCAGATAACCTTTGCCGACAGTCAGAATAACCATCATGGCAATAATAGGAATAACGGATTCCGTAAAGGTTGGCATACGCCTATTTGTTTTTTCTTCAGTTTTTTGCATATCCTTTGACATAATACCCTCGTTTCTGCCAGTCATCCAGCCGGCTTAATTTTGCGCAAGCAACGCTATCTATAAAAATTTTATCATTATAGCTTAATTATCTCAACAGTTTTCTTTATCTATACTTATTGGAATTTTTCTTGTATACATAAGCAATTTATTCGCCGTTCTGTATTTTGTATACAAAATTTGTACTATAATTCGTGGACATTTTCTTAACCATGCGCTTTTTTATACTAAAAATTTAGGACTTCTTCAAACATGCTGAAGAAGCCCTAAATTAAAAAATCAATAAGATTATTTTCCCTGTTATAGTATTTTGATAAATTATTCTTATATAAAGAACAGAAAGTAAATTAACCCTTTATCTTTTCCTGCGACTCTTTTAAAAGCTCCAAAAAGCGTTTTGTAGGCAAGGTAAAGTTAAATTCATAATCATAAAGAACCGATATAGGCATATTTCCCGAATACTTGACAGGGAATTCGACTAATGTCCCCTGCTCCAGTTCCTTCCTTACCTTTACCCGCGGTGTCAAGGCTATACCAAGATTCTGCTCAACTGCCATCAGCACGGATTCCGAATCACTGAAGGTCAATATACTTTGCAGACGCGTGAAATCAACCTTAGATTTCAGATGCTTATAGTATACCTCGCTTGCAGGATAGGAAACAAAGGGATAATCATAAATATTATTGTTTTCTCCCATCTGTTCATACAGTTCTTTGGAGGCTACAAAAACCATCGGCTGATTCCAAAGCTGTACACGCTTGGTATAAAGCGGCTGCACATCAATATGCACAAAGGCAAAATCATACAGCTTTTGTACAAAAGCATCATTTATTGTCGATTCTACCGTCATACAGCGGTTGACCTCTATATCCAGCTTGGGAAATTCCTTTTTGAGCTTCAGCAGCACAGGCAAAAGATAAAAGTTTATGCCCTGAGTAGAAACGCCTATTTTCAGACTGTAATTCTTCTTTTGAAACTGGCGCATTACCTCCTGGCTTTTCTGATAATCAGCCATCAGCTGCTGTGCTATCGGCACAAAGTTTTTACCTGCCTGCGTCAGATAAACATTCTTGCCATCTCGGGTAAAAAGAATAACGCCGTATTCTTCTTCCAAAGCGTTGATATGATTGCTGATTGTAGGCTGGGTAAAATTAAGATATTTTGCAGCCTGCGTAAAGCTGCGGCACTGTACAACAGTCAAAAAAGATTGATATACTTGGATATTCATTTCGGATATTCCTCAAATTCTTATATTTCATCGAGAACAGGTACAAAATATGCTTCCACGCCGGTAATTTCTCCCGGCTGCAAACGCACAAAGGTTTCCGACGCTTTACCGTTGATTACAAAGCAGGAATAAGTGTACTTGCCGGTTGCCTCACCGTTATCTGTTTCCTGCTGTACATCTGCTGAAGGAACAAACTGCTGGTAAATCAAATCGCAGTCATCGCATTCCTCTGCCTCGTAGCTCGTTGCACCATCAGGCTCTACAATAGCAATGCCTGCACCCTCACGCCCAAAAATAGGCTTCTTAATATAACGCTGACCTGCCAGCGGCTTGCTGTCCAAATAGGTCGGCGTTAAATGCGCAGCCAACAGTTCTTCCTCCTGCGGTGTCCAGAAAAGACGATGCTGATATAGATACCATGCCAGTGCCAACAGCGCTTTATTCTGCAGTACAATGGATTTTACAGGGTTAACCAGATCCACAGCCCCGAAATTTGCCAGCTCCATAAGTTTTAAGCCTACAGGATAGCCGTCTTCGCTTTCATCATCCATCAAAAGCTCCAGCGGATGCAGACGATACAGTATATCAATTCTATCTTCCTTATGGAATATTTCATTAGGAATGTACACTCCGTCATCATGTACTATAAGCTCATCTAAACCGACAAGGCGACAAACGAATGGCTGCTTGCTCAAAATGCGTTCACGCAACACCTCTTGCACACGCTCAAATAAAAATTTGGCGTTAGCCCAATCCTCACTGTAGCCTTTATCAGCAGCAAAAGCAATGCGCACTACATCCTTATCTGCATATTTAGGCTGTTCCAACAGCTTTAAAAAGGGCTCTGCCAGCTCCTCACCATCTGAACGCGGCTGCAAATGCAGGCCGTACTCCTTAGCAAAATATGCTTCCGCTACCTTGTTGGCATAAAAGGTTTCCGGCAAGGCGCAGGGTGTATCCGAATTAATTTCTACCAGCTTATAGCAGCCGTCGGTATTCTTTACAAAGTCAAGACGGCTGATATAGCTCACATGGTCCGAGTTATCCGCAAGGATATACGGTGTGAGCTTATCCGTCATATTAAACAGATTAAAGGGCATTGCGCCATTATTATTGGTACGCAAAGCCTCTGCCAGGCGTGACAGTGCTGCTGTAAGGCCGGCACTGATGCGCTGCAGCTCCCGCTTATTGGCATTGCTCATCAGCAGCGCGCTGATAGTAGGATAACGGTTTTCCCACTCCGGCGCATCCAAATACGGCATCATATTCAAATCAATTTTATCAAGCCATGTATCAGGCTTACGGTATTTATACATCTTCATCACCTCAGGAAATTGCGCTGCCGCTGGAGCGGCTCATGCCACTGCCGATGCCGCTTTTGCCTGTGCTTCCCGTACTGCCGAGCTTGGAATTTTGCGTGCTTCCTGCAGTTCCCTGCTGCACAGTAGAGCCGTTGGCGGTGTTAGCGTTTGGTTTAGGATTAGTAGACGAGCCTGCGGGTGCAGTATTCTGCTTCTGGTTAGCTGCAGGCGCAGTTCGCACACCTGCCATCGGGCCTACACCAAAGGTACGGCCGATGAAGTACCAGGGAAAGAAGCCATGAAAAAAGTCTCCGCCGTTATCTTCATCCTTCTTTTCATCTTGATTATTCTGAGCAGAGTTATCATTCTTCCACTCACTGTCTTTATCGTTACCACAGCCTGCAACACCTGTCAGCATAACTACCGCCAGCGCACCGGCCAAAAGCTTTTTACGTTTTTCATCTGTAAGCATATGAAACTCCTTTATAAAAAATCTCTATCATTTTTACACAGCAATATAGTAGGTCATCTTTCATATTATAGCATAAGAAGCAGCTGAATTGCACTATGACTATGCTTCATTCACAAAATCAAAAAACTCCCGACACACCTAAGTGCATCGGGAAGCGGATTGCAGACGAATCAACAATCTATGGGTGTTCTTATGAGTGAATCTTTTCATTGTTCATCAACCATGCAAATCCTTTTGCCATACGCAAAGCAGGTTCCTTAAAATGACTTCCCTCATTCCAAACAAGAATACTGCTCAACCTATGATCTCTTAATGAGCAATACACATCATAAATATCATTTGCCACCTGTGACAGAATTTGGTTGCGTGTCTTTGCTTCCTTATCGCCAAGACTTAAATAGACTCTATTGTTTAATATTTTGTTGTTATGTACAAAATCAACAAATTTAGGAAACCACACAGACGGAGATACTGCTGCTATACCTTCTAATAAATTTGTTTGATAAGCCGCCCACAATACAAATAATCCGGCTAAGGAATAGCCACCAGCAAAAATCTTTATATCTTGATGCTCACTTAATAACGGAACAATTACTTCATTTTTTATACGTGTTAGAAGTTTTTCCGCATTGCCAGCAAAGGCAGCATCTCCAAAAATCGGCTCTGCCATCCATGGCGAAAGGTCGTCATTCCAGCTATCAACCTGCACTGTAATAAACAAAAAATCTGTACTCTGCGTTATAGCTTTTATATGTGAAAGCTCCTCTTCAATAAACGGCAACTCGTGTTCTCCTATTATTTGCAGCAAGACTATTTTTGCATCGCGATTGCCTTGATAATTGACTTTCATCCTCTACTCGCCTCTTGGTTCCGTTGCAAATATTATATATTCTTTGAGGCAGAAAATCAAAAAAACTCCCGATACACCTAAGTGCATCGGGAGTCGGATTGCAGACGAATCAACAATCTATTGTGCTACTATCGTAGCAAACAAGATTATTTAACTTCTACAGTTGCGCCAGCAGCTTCCAGTTTCTCTTTCAGAGCGTCAGCGTCAGCTTTGGAGATTTTTTCTTTGATAGCTTTCGGAGCGCCGTCAACCAGCTCTTTAGCTTCTTTCAGGCCCAGGCCAGTAGCTTCGCGAACAGCTTTGATTACGCCGATTTTGGAAGCGCCAGCGGAAGTCAGGATTACGTCGAATTCAGTTTTTTCAGCTGCAGCAGCTTCGCCGCCAGCAGCCGGAGCAGCAGCAACAGCTACCGGAGCAGCTGCGGATACGCCGAATTTTTCTTCCAGAGCTTTAACCAGTTCGGACAGCTCGAGTACGGTCATGGATTCAATAGCTTCGATGATTTGATCTTTATTCATTATAGTTACCTCCAATAATAAGTAAGTTTTTATTTTTTAAGCTGCCTTATGCAGCATGCCGCAAATTAAGCGGACTCTTTTTGTTTGCGTACAGCTTCCAGAGCGTATACGACATTGCGGATAGTACCTTGAAGTACATTGACAAAACCGCTGATAGGAGCATTCATGCTGCCCAGCATCTTGGCAATAAGAACTTCTTTCGGCGGCAGAGAAGCCAGTGCTTTGATTTCGTCAGCACCGATAACTTTGCCATCAAGAACGCCAACTTTAACTTTCAGTTCTTTGTTTTCTTTTGCGAATTCGCAAACGATTTTTGCAACTGCAACAGGATCTTCCGGGGAAACAGCGATAGCGGTGTTTTTCTCCAGAGAAGGTTCCAGACCTTCAATACCAGCTTGTTCTGCAGCAATACGCAGCAGAGTGTTCTTAACTACATTGTAGTGAACGCCAGCTTCACGCATTTTGCGACGCAGCTCGGTATCCTGAGCAACAGTTAAACCGCAGAAGTCAACTAAAATAGTGCATTTGGAGTTAGAAAGCAACTCTTGAATTTCAGCAACTTTAGCTACTTTTTCAGGTCTAATAACTGCCATTTAGATTGCACCTCCTTTTTTTGATGTTTTTATTAAATCAAAAAGACCTCTCGGCCGTAGCCGGAGGTCGGAAGGTCTAATATATCTTCACGCTCCAGCCTCGGCAGGCGTAGTTAAAACTTACGCACGTGGCACCTGCTGTCTATGGCCCGATTATCTTCTGATTTAGTAAAATTAAGTAAAACTACAATTATTTGTCGCTGTTAGCTTTCAGGACATCAACTTTAACGCCAGGGCCCATGGTGCAGGACATGGTGATAGTTCTCATGTACTGACCTTTAGCACCAGCCGGTTTAACCTTAACCAGGGTATCAGCCAAAGTCATGTAGTTTTGTAACAGTTGCTCTTCAGTAAAGGATGCTTTACCGATAGGAGCTTGTACGTTGCCGGATTTATCGGTACGATACTCGATTTTACCAGCTTTGGATTCCTTAACGGCACGGGTTACGTCCATGGTAACGGTACCAACCTTCGGGTTAGGCATTAAACCACGAGGGCCAAGGATTTTACCAAGACGACCAACAAGACCCATCATATCAGGGGTTGCGATGCACACGTCAAATGCCATCCAGCCGTTCTTGATTTTATCAACATATTCTTCACCGCCAACGAAATCTGCGCCGGCAGCTTCTGCTTCTGCAACTTTGGGGCCTTTAGCAAAAACCATAACAGTCTTGGATTTACCAGTGCCGTTCGGCAGAACCAGTGCACCACGAACTTGCTGATCAGGGTATTTAGGGTTAACACCCAGACGGAAAGCAACTTCAACAGTGCTGTCGAATTTGGTAGCAGCGGTTTTCTTAACCAGAGCTACTGCTTCTTTCGGAGAGTAGAATTTGTCAGCTTCGATTAATTTCAAAGCGTCATCATACTTTTTGCCCATTGTTATAAAATCCTCCTATGTGGTACAAGCGGCTTTTGCCTCCCACTAAATTGAGAAGACTACTTAAAATTAGTCTTCGATTACAATACCCATGCTACGTGCAGTGCCTTCTACCATTCTCATAGCAGCTTCAACGTTTGCAGCATTGAGGTCTTGCATTTTGCTTTCTGCGATTTCGCGAACTTTGTCACGACCCAGTTTAGCAACTTTCTTTTTGTTAGGTTCACCAGAAGCCTTTTCCAGACCAGCAGCTTTTTTCAGCAGAACTGCAGCCGGAGGGGTTTTGGTTACGAAAGTAAAGGAACGATCTTCGAATACAGTGATCTCAACAGGAATGATGAGGCCAACTTGTTTCTCGGTACGTGCGTTAAATTCCTTAACGAAGGCCATGATGTTAACACCAGCCTGGCCAAGTGCAGGACCTACCGGAGGAGCCGGAGTAGCTTTAGCAGCCGGTACCTGTAATTTTACCATTTTAACGACTTTTTTCGGCATTTAATTACACCTCCTTACTCAATTTCTTCAACTTGTGTAAAGTCAATTTCAACAGGAGTTTCGCGTCCCATGATATCAACGAGTACCTTCAGTTTACCCTTTTCTTCGTTGATTTCACTGATTGTGCCTTCAAAATCCATGAAGGGCGCAGTCTTGATGCGGACTCTCTGATGTAACTGAAAATCAATTTTTGCGGGTTTGACAGTTTCTTCAACTTCCATACCCATCGAAGGCATAATCTGCCTTACTTCTTCAGCTGTAAGCGGAGTCGGATGGGTAGAATCAGAACCGACGAAACCAGTTACACCTGCAGTATTGCGGACAGCATACCAGTTGCGCTCATTTACAATCATTTCCACCAGTACATAGCCTGGGAAAACTTTATGCTCAACAACTTTTTTCTTGCCATCCGAAGTGATTTCAACCTCTTTTTCCGTAGGTATTTCAATACGGAAAATTTCATTTTCCATACCCAAGGAATGAACTTTTCGTTCCAGGTTTGCGCGCACTTTATTTTCGTAGCCAGAATAGGTATGGATTACATACCAATGTTTTCCTTGCTTTTCTTCTTCCATGAATAAACGGAAAGCAACGCTTCCCCTTCCCTCCTTACTTAAGCCTTACAGCTCATTATTGCAAAATCATGCGGAATAACATACTAAAGATGGAATCAATAATCCAGATTAGAGCTGCGCACAAAACAACTGCAATAATTACCACTATAGTGTTAGCAATAAGCTCTTGTTTGGTAGGCCAGGTAACCTTTTTTAATTCTACTTTAGTTTCACTAAGAAAGGTTGTAATGCTGAATCCCTTATTCTCAGTGTCTGTAGTTTCCGGAACGGCCATCTTGTCACATCCTTGCTATTACTACCCGGTTACGCACAAGCCAATATTATTTGGTTTCTTTGTGCAGAGTGTGTTTTTTGCAGAACTTGCAATATTTATTGAGCTCGATACGATCAGGATCGTTCTTTTTGTTTTTGTTGGTTTGGTAATTTCTCTGTTTGCACTCAGTGCAAGCCAAAGTAATCAGGTTACGCATTTAGTTACACCTCGCTTACGTACATAATAATAAAACCAATCACAAATTGTCGCTAATATAGAGTAACACAGTTAACACTTTATGTCAACTATAAATATCCGTCTGACGCAAATTTTTTCTGTCCAAACAGTGCTTAATTACTCTAAAGCGTTTCTTTGGCAATCAGTCTTAAAAAATCAAGACCGGCCATAAGCTGACCGGTCTTGTATTTTGCATTACTATGCCGGAAAAATTATTTCTCTTCTACTTCGGAAACAACGCCAGCGCCAACGGTACGGCCGCCTTCACGGATAGCGAAACGCAGACCTTTTTCGATAGCGATCGGGGTGATCAGTTCTACTTCCATGGTTACGTTATCGCCAGGCATTACCATTTCTACGCCCTCCGGCAGTTCGGTTACGCCGGTTACGTCGGTAGTACGGAAATAGAATTGCGGACGGTAGCCGTTGAAGAACGGAGTGTGACGGCCGCCTTCTTCTTTGGTCAGTACATAAACTTCACCTTTGAATTTGGTGTGCGGATGAATGCTGCCCGGTTTGGACAGTACTTGGCCACGCTCGATTTCTTTACGGTCAACACCACGCAGCAGGCAGCCGATGTTATCGCCGGCTACTGCTTCGTCCAACAGTTTGCGGAACATTTCAACGCCAGTTACTACGGTAGATTTTTTCTCGTCTTTCATACCAACGATTTCTACGGTATCGCCAACTTTAACAGTACCACGCTCTACACGGCCGGTAGCAACGGTACCACGACCGGTGATGGTGAATACGTCCTCGACAGGCATCAGGAACGGTTTGTCGGTTGCACGTTCCGGCAGCGGAATGTAGCTGTCAACTGCGTCCATCAGTTCCATGATTTTTGCTTCGTATTTCGGGTCGCCTTCCAGAGCTTTCAGAGCGGAACCTGCAACAACAGGAATGTCATCGCCGGGGAAGTCATAGGAGCTCAGCAGTTCGCGAACTTCCATTTCTACCAGTTCCAGCAGCTCTTCGTCGTCAACCATATCTACTTTGTTCAGGAATACTACCATTGCAGGTACGCCTACTTGGCGAGCCAGCAGGATGTGCTCACGAGTCTGAGGCATCGGGCCGTCAGCAGCGGATACTACCAGGATTGCGCCGTCCATCTGAGCAGCGCCGGTGATCATGTTCTTTACATAGTCAGCATGGCCCGGGCAGTCAACGTGTGCATAGTGACGGGTTGCGGTTTCATATTCAACGTGAGAGGTATTGATGGTAATACCACGTTCACGTTCTTCCGGAGCTTTATCGATCATGGAGTAGTCCATGAATTCAGCGCCGCCTTTTTCAGCCAGTACTTTGGTGATAGCAGCAGTCAGAGTAGTCTTGCCATGGTCAACGTGACCGATGGTGCCGATATTCAGATGCGGTTTAGTTCTTTCATATTTAGCTTTTGCCATTTTTGAAATTCCTCCAATCAATACATCAACTTAAAAATAGCAGGTACACTAGACCTATCTTATAATATTCGCCCTTGCACAGTAAAATCCTGCTGCTTTCGGCAAATAAAATAAAAAACCTCATTTTATTAATGAGGTTTGGTGGCTAATTGGTGGCGGCGCACGGATTTGAACCGCGGACACTGCGGGTATGAACCGCATGCTCTAGCCAACTGAGCTACGCCGCCATTTGGAGCTGATGACCAGGATTGAACTGGTGACCTTATCCTTACCAAGGATACGCTCTGCCGACTGAGCTACATCAGCAATATTTAGTTGGTTGCGGGGGGCGGACTTGAACCACCGACCTTCGGGTTATGAGCCCGACGAGCTACCAACTGCTCCACCCCGCGATGAAAGTTGGTGGATGGGGTTGGATTCGAACCAACGAAGCGAAACGCGGCAGATTTACAGTCTGCTCCCTTTAACCACTCGGGAACCCATCCGTTTGCGACAAGAAGAATTATACAGGATTTAGGCCCGTTTGTCAACAGCTTTTCATAAATTTATTTGCATTATTTTTAAAAACAGATGTAAGCCGCATCGCTAAGCTATTTTTCGACACTGGAAAGCTTATCCAGGCTATATTCTCCGGACCAGACAATGCTTCTGTATTTTGCCGGCGCTGTATCACCTTCAGTAGAAATACACAGCACAACAGAGCTTTCATCAAGCTGCAGAAGAGAGTTGGCATGTACGTCACTACGGCCCAGCAAGGCAAAGCCCAGCCCTGCTGCGCCGCTTTCACCTGAAACAATGGCAGTATCACCACTTAATGGATTACCCAACACGCGCATGCCATAGGCAGCAAATTCATCCGGCATAGAAGCAAAATTATCTGCATAGCGCCGAAGCATATCCCAGGCAAGACTGCAGGGCTCACCGCAGCACAGACCGGCCATAATCGAATCCAAAGCACCTGTTACATTATGAAGCCTTCCATCATCAGCCTTGGCCGTTTTGAAAATGCAGTCCGCCTTTTCAGGCTCTACTATAGTGATAATCGGTTTGTCTGCTTTATAATAGTCAGCCAAAAAAGCTGCTACAGCACCGGCCATAGCGCCCACTCCGGCCTGCAGAAAGACATGCGTCGGACGCACTCCCTGCAGCTGCTGCACTATTTCATAACCCATAGTAGTGTAGCCCTGCATAATATGTAGAGGCACATCCTCATAGCCTTCCCAAGATGTATCCTGTACCATGATGCCGCCGCATTCAGCAGCTATTTTTCTTGCCATACGCACAGTATCGTCATAGTTGACATCCGTAATATATGCTTCGGCTTCGAAATCCCTGATTGCCTCCAGACGCGCAAGCTCTGTTCCCTTAGGCATCAGCACGATAGCCTTCTGCTGCAGACGGCTGGCAGTCCAGGCAACGCCTCTGCCATGATTGCCGTCGGTAGCAGTAACAAAGGTCAGCTCGCCCAGCTTTTGTTTTACCTCAGGTGCCATAAGCTTGTCATAGGTAAGCTCCTCCACAGGAAGCTGCAGACGCTTAGCAAGCTCGCAGGCAATCGCGTAGCTGCCACCCAAAACCTTGAAGGCATTCAGGCCGAAGCGATAGCTTTCATCCTTAACATAAATATCCTTAACACCGAAAAGCTTGGCCAGGTTTTCCAGACGCACTAAAGGCGTAACGGTATATTCGGGAAAGCTGCTATGAAAACGGCACACCTTCTCCGCCTGCTCATAGCCATAATGATTAACAACGGAAAGATTGTCTTCCTTCTGTTGATGCAGATAATGTATTAATTCAGCCATCGTCCCGCTCCTTATTTTGCCTGCAAAAGCGCCAGTCCGCGTGCAAACTTGCTGCGTTCTTCCGCACGCAGCTCCACCTGTGACGCTATTCTTTCCCTAAGCTCCAGCAGCACATCCACAGTACCGCTCATAAGCTCAAATTCAACCTCATCAATGCTGTCGCTTTTTTCACCGCAATGAATTGCGCCCTTATCTATCGCCAGCTCAATTACAGCACCGGCATAATCCAGAATATAGGTTATGCGTTCTACATCAACCGTAAACAAAGCTCTGACTCCGGCAGGAGCCAATTCGCTAAGCTCGTAACCCAGGCCAAGAGCTGCAAAGCCGTTCAGCTCAGGCTTTGCTTCTGCCAGCGGCAGATTCAGCTCCAGACGTTCGCTCAGACCATCCTTGCTTTGTTTGGAGGTCTTTACGGTCGCTTCAAAGCTGCAATCGCCTTTGTCGCGTACACGGTAAGCAATACCATGCTGCGTCAGCGCCATATCCGCAGTATCGTAATAGGTGCTTACCAGACGGCGCTTTTTGTAGCTGTCCGGACGCATGGCCTGCTGCATAAAATCCAGCTGCAGCATTTTCTCCAAGCCTTCTCTGCTGAGCAAAAGCTTTAATTCAATCTCTGTATTCTTTACCATTATTATCACTGCCTTTACCGAAATTTTTTAAACTGCCCAACGCCTGCGATGCCGAATTTTTCTGCCACCACACCAACGGTATACCAAAGGCCAGCAGCGTTACAGCCAACGCTGCATAAAAACGCGGCGTACCGAAAGCATCTGCCAAAAAGTTATAGGCAATAGCCCCCGGAAGCATACCGAGAACCGTTGCTGCCGCATAAATTTTAAACGGCAGGCGCACACTGCCGGCAATAATACTCACCGGATCATATGGAAAAATCGGCACCGTGCGCAAAATAATCATCTTCTTAAAGCTGCCGCTGCCTACAAGATAATGTGTCAGCCGTTCACCCCAGCTGCCGCCGAAGTTGCGCAGCAGCCAGCTGCCGCCGCCGAAACGTCCCAAAAGATAACAAAAGCTTGCACAGCCAAAGCCACCCAAAAGCAGAAATAATATTCCCCACCACGGTCCGAACAGCACGCCTGCGCTTAAATTCAAAAGCAGCGTCGGGAACAAAAGCAACGGGCGAATCGTATACACCACCACATAAATCAACGGCGCCCACACGCCAAAGCCCACAACCCAGCGGCGGATATCCTCGGCACTGTGCGGATGCGGATTATACGGTGATTCATACAAGCCATACAAAATTGCTCCCAGCACCAGCAGATAACCCAGCACGCGCAAAAATAAATATAGATATTTTTTCTTCATATAAACCTCTGATTTTCAAACTCTCATCTATTATACGGCGTTTAGAGGACGTTGCGCAAGCAGTATTGCCAAATAGTTTGGTAAATGTAAAAAGGCCGTCACTGCACCACTTGAACCACTTGAACCACTTCATTTGGTGCAAAAAGAAAAAATGCGCCACTAACCATAATATATATCCCTGTAAGTAAAGTCTTCGTAAGGGTTCAAAACCTTTATTTTATGTTATTTACAGCTATTTTAAGGCTCTTTTATTTATATTATATTAAAATCTTCGAACCCCTCATTTTTTAGCAAAAATGCTGAAAAAAGTGGTACAACTGGTGCAAGTGGTGCAAAAACAAGATTGAGCTGCAGAAACCGGGATTTTACTCAACCTCTATCAATCTGCTGTAGAAGCCAACATTATGCTGCAGGATTTAGGCTTAACCCCCTTGTTCAACAGTAAGGAATAATCCTTCACATCTGCAAAATAAATGTGAACGCCTTGACTTTATTATCTGCTCATATGATAATAATAGTGTGAGAAGAAATTGTTTATCTTTCAAGACTGCCGCGAAGGCAGCCAATTTACAGAAAGCGGTGATACCATGATTTTTAAATTTGAAGCGCAAGCCCCCAAAATTGATGAAAAGGCCTATGCCTTTAATACTGCCACCCTGATTGGCAAGGTTGAGCTTAAAGAGTACGCCAGCGTTTGGCCAGGCGTTACTATCCGCGGCGACGTTAACCGCATCGAGGTTGGCCGCTACAGCAATATCCAGGACAACAGCGTGCTGCACGTTGCTGATAACTACGCCTGCATCGTCGGTGATTATGTAACTGTAGGCCACTGCGCTCTGCTGCATGCCTGCACCGTTGAAGACCACTGCCTCATCGGCATGCATTCTACCGTACTTGACGGCGCTGTAATCGGCCACGGCTCTATCGTTGCTGCCGGTGCCGTTGTAACCAAAGGCACCATCGTACCGCCGAATTCCCTGGTTGCCGGCATTCCTGCCAAGGTTATCAAAACATTGGACGAAAAAGGTATAGCTGCAATCCATGCCCAGGCACTGAAATACAAAACATTGTGGACCGAACGCTACGGCCTGCTGCCTGATAATGACGGCGAACGCTACCACGGCGAGCAAATCGTTTAATTATCAAAAACAGAAGCCTGACAATGTCCTCTGATTAAGAAATGCGTAAAAATTTTTAATCAGGTCACGCTTCATTAATAGTGCAAAAAAATCCCGTTGCACGGCGCAAGTCTGTGAACGGGATTTTTGCTTACAGCAAACACTTAATCTCATAATCAAAAAAGCCATCTCCGTATTCCTCAAGAACAACGGAGATGGCTTTTCAGCTTCAAATATACTTTTTATTTAGTTGCTTTCGGCAGCAACGGCTTTTTTAGCAGGGCAAATAATAGCTGCAATAGCATAAGCAGCAATACATACCAGCCATTCCATGTAGATTACATTCGGGAAAATGCGTACTGCCGGGGTAAGCTGCCACAGCACCAGCAGCACCAGGCCTGCCAGCAAAGTCCAGAAGCCTGCGGCTTTAGAAGCATACTGCGGGAAGAACAGCGCTACGATTACGATAACGCTGAAGGCAGCAGTCAAAGACAGACCAATCATAATCGTACCCAAAATACTGGATACGCTCATAGCAAGTCCCAAGGTAAGAATACCGCTGATAATGATGCAGGCACGTGTCATCAGCAGCTGACGCGCCTGGTCACACTGCGGATTGATGAAGCGCTTGTAAATATCACTGGAGAACAGTGTACCGGCGCTAAGCAGCAGGTTACAAGCAGTAGATACATCCGCAGCCCACAGAGCTGCCAGAGTGATACCTGCCAACACCGGCTGCAGGCCTACGATAACCTGCGGCAAAGCAAGTGCAGCCTGCGCATCAGGATACATAGCCTTAGCAACCAAACCAAGGAAGGCAGCCAGAACGCCTACCGGCAGCATCAGAATGCCGCCCCAGACGAAGCCCTTCTTAGCAGTTGCAGCGTCCTTAGCGCCCAGAGAAATCTGCAGAATACTTTGCAGAGAAAGATTTACGGTAATCAAAGTTACAACCCAGCTGGTGATGGTTACAGGGCCAACACCGTCAATAAAGCTGAACCAGGGCACATTAGCCGGCAAAGCAGCAGCCAGATGATCCATGCTGCCAATTTTTTTGAACTGAATAATAGTTGCCGCCAAAATGCCAACGTAAATCAGAATAATATTCAATACATTAGATAAGGATGCAGACCACATACCACCGATAAAGGTAATACCGATAAAAGTGATAGCGCTGACAATCATACCTGTGTGGAAATCAAAGATATCCGGCAGGATAGCGTGCAGAATACTGCCACCCGCAATATATTGCAGACTGATGATTACCAACTGAATAACAATCTGGCAGAAAACGCCCAAGATTACCGCGCCCTTGGTATGATGGCGTTCGATAAGCTCAGTGATAGTCGTAATGTTCTGTTCACGGTACTTTTTAGCCATGAACAACCCCATAACAATCGCGCCCAAAGCCCAGGCAATCGTATACCAACCGGCACTCAGACCAACACGGAAGGCATGCTCGGAAACGCCGATAGTCGACGCACCGCCGACAGCCAGTCCGATAATAGTAACACAAATCAGAGGCGCAGAAAGTCTGCGTCCCGCAAGAGCAAAGTTTTCGTTGTTTCCTTCACTACGTTTTTTAGCGTACCAGCTGATAGCGAACAAAGCAACAATGTACAATATTAAGATGAATAAAGAAACAGGCACAAAAAATCCTCCTTTAAATTATACATGCCTGTTAAAGAAATACAACGTCATCGCTGGCAGTATCCCTATACTGCCTCACATCAGACCTAATCGTGCAGACTTCAACAACATATAATACAAAAACCATTTGTGCTGTCATTACAATTCCCCATCGCCCATACCGGCAAGCATCCCAATGCAGACCAAATATACGCCTCCTGATGCTTCCTTGCAAAGCAGCCACATATATATTAGCTAAATTATATCCCGCCAGGAAAAAACAGTCAAGATTTTTTCACAAAAAAGTATTGACAAAATAGCCTCTTGCAGTTAAAATAAATATTGTTGTTGGCCTCGTAGCTCAGCTGGATAGAGCGTTTGACTACGAATCAAAAGGTCGCAGGTTCGAGTCCTGCCGAGGTCACCATTTTGAAATTGACATCGCAAGAGATTGCGGTGTTTTTGTTTTTCTGATTAAAATAATCTTTTCTAAGAAAAAAGAACCGGTCACTAAAACCGGTTCTGCATAAAAGAATATAAAGCATTGACGCCGAAAGCTGCCCCTGATACTGCTTGCGCATTATCAGGGGTATTTTCATGCGTTATATAGAAATATGTGTATGAGTAAAAATTACAGGCTGCGGATTTTTTTGCGCAGCGGCAGAATGCTTGCCGGGCTCACAGAAAGCTCATCCATGCTCATGCGTACAAACTCCTTCGTCAAGCTCAAATCAGCGCCCAGCTCGCCGCAGACGCCGCACCAGATGCCTGCTGCATGCGCTCCCTGCACCGTCATTTCAATCAGACGCAGGATTGCAGGATGATGTGCATCAAAGAACGGCTCCAGCTGCTGGTTTTGGCGGTCTATAGCCAACGTATACTGACTCAAATCGTTTGTACCGATGCTGAAGAAATCAACTTCCTTAGCCAGCTCCGCACTGATCAGTGCTGCTGCCGGCGTTTCAATCATAATGCCGACCTCCATCTTCGGGTCGAATGATACACCTGCATACTTCAGCTCTGCCTGTACTTCGCGCAGAATTTTACGCGCCTTGCGCACCTCTTCTACACTGATAATCATCGGGAACATCACAGCCAGCTTGCCATAGGCGGAAGCGCGGCAGATAGCGCGCAGCTGCGTAGCAAACAGCTCCGGTCTTTCCAGACAGATACGGATTGCGCGATAGCCAAGCGCCGGATTTTCCTCCTGCAGCAGCTCGAAGTAATCAGCCTGCTTATCAGCGCCGATATCAAGCGTACGGATAATAACACGCTTGCCGGCCATTGCCTCCGCTGCCAGCTTATACTTTTCAAACTGCTGCTCCTCTGTCGGATAATCCTTGCTTTCCAGATAAATGAACTCACTGCGGAAAAGTCCGATGCCCTCTGCATCGTTCGCCAGCACGCTGGCCAAATCACCGGTGCCGCCGATGTTGGCATATACATGCACCTGCTGGCCGCCGCCGGTAATGCTCTTTTTGCCCTTGAGCTCCTCCAAGAGCTTTTTATGCTGTGCATCCTGCTCCATCTTCGCCTTGATACGCTCCAGCGTTGCTTCATCAGGATCAACGAAAACCTCGCCGGTATAGCCATCAACCGCTATCAGCTTGCCGTCATATTCTTCACCGATGCTGCTGCCGGTGCTGACAACCGCAGGAATACCGATCGTGCGCGCCAAAATTGCCGTATGCGAATTTACACTGCCTGCCGCCGTCACAAAGCCCTGCACACGCGATTTATCAAGTTGTACGGTTTCGCTGGGTGCCAGGTCATCCGCTGCCAGAATGTAACTGCCACTGCCGCTTTCCCAGCTGCTGCCTACATCACCCAGGCAGCCAAGCACCTTGTTGGAAATATCCTTGACGTCGGCAGCGCGTGCACGCATATAATCATCTTCCATCGAAGAAAAAATTTCTGCAAAATTAGCTGCGATAGTCTGCACCGCATATTCCGCATTAACCTGCTGTGTGCGGATAATGCCTTCAACAGACTCTATATAATCAAGGTCCTCCAGCATCATCTGGTGAATTTCAAAAATAGCGGCATTATCCTTGCCTACATCTGCAACAGCCTTTTCATAAAGCTCTGCCAGCTTATCTATAGCACCCTGACGCGCTGTCTGAAAGCGTGCAACCTCAGCCTCGGCATTCTGCACCTTACGACGTTTAACTGCTGCTGCATTACGACGCAGTACAGCCAAGGTTCCCAGCGTTACGCCACCGCAAACGCCCTTACCCTTTAATGAAAGCATTTTATCACCTCGCGAAAAATCTCTCTTACTGCGAACTTACAGGTTAGCCTTGAAGAAAGCCTCCAAAGCTGCTGCTGCTGCATCCTCATCAGCACCCTCGCAGGTAACAGTAATCTCTTCACCCTTTTTAACGCCCAGGGCCATAACGCCGAAGATACGCTTCAAATCACCTTTTTTAGCACCTTTGGCAATGGTGGTACTGCTGGCAAATTTGGCAGCCTCTTTAACGAGCAGTCCTGCCGGACGTGCATGGATGCCTGCTTCATCAGTAATAACATAAGTAAATTGTTTCATTTTTTATTTCCTCCGTTTCGCTAATAACAATATTCTGCCGCTAAATCCTTAAAATCCTATTTTTGTTTTTATCTTTTTTCTCTATCTGTTATTCGTTCACGTTCTTTTTAACAAACCCCATAAGCACAGCTGCCAGCACACTGCCTGCTGCCAGAGCTGCAAAATACATCGGCCAGTTCTGCACTACGCCGAAAACAAATACACCGCCATGCGGTGCCGGAACGCTGCAGCCAAAGGCCATGGACAAAGCACCGGCTACACCGCTGCTCAAAGCGCAGGTCGGAATTACACGCAACGGGTCACTTGCTGCAAAGGGAATAGCGCCTTCGGTAATAAAGGACAGACCCATGATAAAGTTGGTCACGCCGGACTGACGCTCCTTAGAAGTAAATTTACTCTTAAACAGCATAGTACACAGTGCAATCGCCAGCGGCGGCACCATACCGCCAATCATAACCGCAGCCATAATCTCGCTGCTTACAGCGCTGCCGTCAGCTGCAGCCAAAGAAGCAGTACCGAAAACATAGGCTGCCTTGTTCAGAGGACCGCCGAAGTCAATGGACATCATAGCACCCAACACAAAGCCCATCAGCACTTTGCTTGTTGTGCTCATGCTTGCCAGCGCACCTGCCAGCCATTGGTTGAAGGCTGCAGTCGGCGGGTTGATAACGTAGGTCATCAAGATGCCCATAAGCAGCAGGCCGATAACAGGATACAGCAGAATCGGCTTCAGACCTTCCAAGCTGTCAGGCAGTACACTGAACACCTTGCGCAATGCCAGGATCAGATAACCGCCAATGAAGCCTGCAAACAGCGCGCCGAAGAAGCCGCTGCCGCCGGAGGCTGCCAAAAAGCCGCCTACGATACCAAGCATCAGTGCCGGACGCTCGCCGATACTCATTGCGATATAGCCTGCCAAAATCGGCATCATCATGCTGAACGCCAAACCGCCGATATTCTTAAAGAAGGCTGCTAGCGGCGTGCCGCTGCCAAACTTAGCCGTGCCGGCAAATTCCATATCGAACATAAATGCCAGCGCGATAAGAATACCACCGCCGATTACAAACGGCAACATGTGCGAAACGCCATTCATCAGATGCTTATAAATTTGTCTCCCCAGACTTTCCTCAGCATCTGCCACGTCACTTGTCGCCTCGCTGCCGCCCTTGCCTGCGTAAGCAGAAACATTACCGCTCAAAATCTCCTCGATAAGCTCCTTCGGCTTGTTGATACCGTCAGCTACCTTAACGAAGATAACCGGCTTGCCTGCAAAGCGCTCCACAGGCACGTTCTTGTCTGCAGCCACAATAATGCCTTCGGCTTCTTCTATCTCTGCCGCCGTCAGCTTATTTTTTACGCCGCCGCTGCCATTGGTTTCAACCTTCATTGCAACGCCCATCTTACCGGCCATCTCCTGCAAAGCCTCTGCTGCCATATAGGTATGTGCAATACCTGTCGGGCAGGCAGTAACAGCCAGCACCTTGCGCTGCTTAGCAGGCTCTGCTGCCGGTGCCTCTTCTTCCTCATCCTCAAACTTTTCATTTTCGTATTTGTCGATAACTGCCAAAAAGTCCTTGGCGCTACCGGCATTCAGCAGCTCGCTGCGGAAATTATCGTTCATCAGCAGCATGCTCAGATGGCTCAGCACATCAAGATGCACATTATCCTTCGTATCAGGTGCAGCAATCAGGAAGAACAGCTTCGCAGGCTCGCCGTCCAGACTGTCGAAGTCAACGCCGTCCTTTACCAGCATAGCTGCCAGTCCCGGTGCCTTTACAGCACTTGTCTTGGCATGCGGAATGGCAATGCCTTCACCTATACCCGTGCTACCCTCCTCTTCACGACGCAACACGCAGGCTCTGTATTCGTCCTTATCAAGCAGATTACCGCCGCTCTCCATCAGCGTAATCAAATGCTCCAGCGCTGCTGCCTTATCCTTAGGCTGCGCTTTAAGATCAATGCTTTCTACCTTCAGCAAATCAACTATTTTCATCTTATTTTTGCCCCTTCTTTTTTATTTATTAGTCACGCCCTGTAAAATAATTTTATCAATATCATCACTTGTTGCCAGCCAATCCTTAAACGCGCTTGCGCTGCCTGCGGCTACGCCAAGGCGCAGCGCCTCCTCATAATCCTGCGTTTTAAGATAGCCAGCCAAAAAGCCGGCCACCATACTGTCACCGGCACCAACAGAGTTTACCAGTTTACCCTTCGGTGAAGCCATCATATGCTGCCTGCCATTTTCGTCCAACAGTACAGCTCCGTCCGCTCCACGCGAAACCAGCACATTACGTGCTCCCTGCTGCTGCAGCTTCAGTGCAGCAGCAAGAATATCCTCCTCATTCAGCAACGGTCCCCGGCCAAAGAACTCTCCTAATTCCTCATGGTTTGGTTTGATTAAAAACGGCTTATATTTCAGCACCTTGAGCAGCAAATCGCCAGTAGCATCTACCACAACCCGTGTGCAAGCAGGCTGCAGCAGCTCCAGAATCTGCTCATAAATATCATCCGGCAGTGAAGCGGGTATACTTCCTGCCAGCACCAAAATATCATCCTGCGTCAGACCCTGCAGCTTGGTGAAAAGCTTTTGCAGCTCTTCCTTGCTCAGCTGCGGTCCCTGACCATTCAGCGCCGTTTCCGAGTCCGAAATAATCTTCGTATTAATGCGCGAGCAGCCTTGACCGGCCTGAATAAAATCACAGCGGCAGCCTGCCTCCTGCAGCAGGCGTTCTATCTCTGCACCGCTAAAGCCGGCCGTAAAGCCCAAGGCTACCGATTGCAGCCCCAGATTTTGCAGCACCAGCGAAACATTGATTCCCTTGCCACCCGGATATATATTTTCTACTTGGGTGCGGTTAATCTCGCCTACTGCAAAATTATCAACCTTTACCACATAATCCAAGGAAGGGTTAAAGGTTACAGTATAAATCAAAGTACAATCACCTCCGTATGCTGCTTGTAGGACCTAACGTTCAAGCCCTCCTGCGCAGCTGTAATAATCACGCCCTTGGACAACGGGCCGAAGGACACGTTCGACAGCGCCTCAAACTTGCTGGCATCCGCCAATACATAGCATTTACGGCAATGCTCCATCGCCACACGCTTATTCATGGCCTCCTCTATATCAGGAGTTGTGAAGCCCTCTTCTACCGTAATACCGTTAGTTCCGAAAAAGCCCTTGCTGAAATGATAATGCTGCAGGGAAGCAACCGCTTCCGTACCGATTACCGCATCAGTTGTCGCCTTCACACGCCCTGCTATAAGCAGTGTTTTCAGGCCGCGCTGCGCCAGCTTCTGTGCCAGCGTAATACCGTTCGTTACATAAACAGCATCCTTTTCCGTCAGGTAGGTTGCCAGCTGCTCGGTTGTCGAGCCCGCATCAAGAAAAATAAAATCGTTGGGACGCACCAGCGTTGCCGCATACGCAGCAATTGTACGCTTATCTTCAATGTTACGACTGTATTTTTCCTGCATATTGCGCTCCTGCACAGGCTCCGCCTCGCGCACGGCAGTCGCACCGCCATGCACCTTGCGTACCTTGCCCAAGCTGTCCAACTGCACCAAATCACGGCGGATAGTGGACTCAGAGGTTTCCAGAAGCCTTGCCAGCTCCGGTACTGTCGCCGCACCGTCACGCGTGACAATGCGAACAATTTCTTCAAATCTTTCTTGTGTTAGCATGAGCATCTCTCCTCTTGCAGATATTATATAATCATTTTCACGCAAAATCAATCATTTTTGAGCAAGAATCTGCATTTTTTTGATTTTTTTGCAGATTATCTTCAGCTTCTTTCAAAGCAATAAAAAAGCAGATGCCTCTCCCAATTTGGAGAAGCATCTACATGAAGAATTGTTTGTATAGTTTTAAAAACAGTGTGCATAAAAGCGTCAGCTTATTTTACCAAAGCACGCATTTCATCCGCAGTCAGAGTAAAGTATTCCTTTACGGTATAGAGCTCACGGCGACCGCGGCAATCTGCAAACAAAGCAACATCAACATCAGGAATATTTTCTATTGCTTCCTCTACGCTCTTGCCGTTTTTGGCATAAGCCTCAAATCGCAGGACAAATTTTTCGCCGGTACCTGCCGGAACCAGCATTGCTTCAAAATAATCATCCTCGCGCAGATAACCCTCACGGTTAACCTTACCGCGCAGCAGCACATCACTATACTGCTCCTGCGGCAGATAAATACGCATATAAGCATCCAGAATAGTACCTTCCTGCTTGCCTACGTTATCAAAAGGTACCTCTAAGGAAAAATCAATTCTGTCGGCATATACCTTATCCAAAACAGCCTTAGTGCGCTGTTTTACCAACAAACGCATTACAGCATCACCCTGAATAGAAATATATACACCTACAATTATAACGCCTAAAATAAACAGTCCTACAAGGACTCCCACAATCGTCATCAGCATCTTGCTTCCCCCTTACGCCTTATGATAATCCTTGATAATGCAGATTGGTGTTTTTTCACTGCCGTTGCCAAAAGGATTATCAATAAGGATTTCCGCAACCTTATCCGGATCAACACCTTTAGACCAGCCAAGCACTGCAGAGCGCTTCAAATCGTTAACGTCGGCAATAGCAGCGCCATAGCAGCCGCAAGCCTTGGTAATTGCTTCGGCAACCTTTTCCGGTTCTGCCGGACCATAAACAATATGCTTGTCATACGGAGGCATTGTGCCGGTAACATCGTCAATCAGGCGAGCCTGTTTGCCTGCCATACGGTAGAAGGTACCGCTTACGCCTACACATTTAGCAGCAAAGCCGCAAATTACTGCCCACAGAACACGTGCACCGCCCTCTGCGTCAATTAGGGACTGCATGCTGTACCAGCTGCTGATACTGCCCTTGGCCGGAAACAGATGCGACAGCACCTTAGCCAGCGGTCCCGGATGGAACTCCTCGCAGCGCATTGCTCTACCTTGAGTAATAGCTACTACGCTTTCGGCAGTGCAGACAACATCATTGGGGCCGATTTTATCCTTGGCATATTCCAGAATAGCATCACAGATATCATCGTGATGAGTCAAAATTCTTGTCGGCACAGGAACAATCTTATACTTTTCCATACTCTCACATCTCCTCCGCAGCCTTATCCGCTGCATATACCTTCTGAATTTTATCATACCATTCAGGCTTCAAACGAACAATGTGGCCTTCATTATCGGTAAACACATTGCGCGTATAGCCTTCAACCGCCACAGCGCCGTCGCGCAGACGGATAACAGTATAATCAAATTCCATTTTTGCTTTATTAAAGGCACTCATTTTTACCTGTACTTCAAAATCATCATCAAAGGTACAGGAATTTTTATACTTGGCGCGCACCTCGGTAATCGGGAAAATAACGCCGTCAGCCATCAGCTCGCCCAAGGAAATACCGCAGGCACGCAGATATGCTACACGTCCCATTTCAAACCAACGCAGATAGTTGGCATGATGCACAACACCCATCATATCAGTTTCAACAAAACGCACCTTATCTCGTATTGTAATCATAAAATCTCCTTTGCATATTCAAGGCTTCCTGCAGATAACAGGCTTACAATCAATTTATTATTATAGCACTTTTAGCGCCAAGTGCCTAACAAATCTTATAAATTAGATAAATTTTTCTCTGCCAGCAAACGCTTAACCTTTTCAGCCAGCAAAGCATAAAGTACGGAAAACAGCGGTACGCAGACAATCATACCGGCAACACCGCCAAGGCTCGCGCCAATCGTCACCGCCGCCAGCACCCACAGCTCCGAAAGACCTACAGCCTTACCCACAATCTTAGGATAAAGCAAGTCAGCCTCAATGCGCTGCAGTACAATGTATAATATAATAAAATACCAAATTTTCTCCGGTGCTGCCACCAATATTAAAAAGCAGCCGATAAGAGCACTGATTAATGTACCGAGAATCGGTATCAGGCTCAGCACTGCCACCAGCAGCGAAATTACCGTCGCATAGGGAAAGCTGCAAAGCTTCATGCTGACGAAATACATCACGCCCAAAAGCAGCGCTACTACCAGCTGTCCGCCCACAAAGCCGCGGAAAATCTGCTCCGCCGTCTGCAAAACATGCAGGATATAGGCAGCGCGCTCCTTCGAGCAGAAGGCAAAAATTACCCGTTTAAAATTGCGCACCAGACGATGCTTTTCCAGCAGACAATAAATCGCTACAACAAAACCGATAACACAGTTGGCTAGCACCTCAACGAGTGAGGCTGTTGCCAAAAATGTCTGCTCCAGCAAAAGACGCTTGTTGTTCTGCAGATAATTGAGCATCGTCTGATAAACTTCCTTAGCCTGCGCCTGTACTACAGCCAGCTCGTCTGCCGAGAAGGAAAGCTCCTGCGCCTTCTGCTGCAGATAAATATTCAGCTTGGCTAACGCCGGCGGCAGCATCTTGACGAGCATTTTCATACTGGCGTGCAGCTCGGGCACAATCGTCAGCACAAAGAAGGCCAAAAAGCCGATAATGATTGCAAGGCTCAGAAGCAGACACACAGGACGCTCAAAACGCGTTACTACGCTCTGCTTAAAAATTCTGCGCCAATATTGCTCCAGTTTTTTCATCAGAACGTTGACGATAAAAGCCATACAACCGCCAATGACAAACGGCAGCAAAACATCATATATACCAGCCAGCAGTTTTAGGCTGACATTGTAATTCCACAACGCCCAGATAAGTACAATTGCAAAGGCCAGCAGACAATAAGGATTTCTTTCTTTCATAAGCAACCTCTATTCAAAGCGCATGTCCAAGGTAATACATGCTCATTAAATTAATAATATTATTGTAACATATAAGAGCGCACAAGACAAAAAAGAAGGCTTTTCTTTGCATAAGTTTCACATCTGTGGTATAATTCCATTGTAGTTTTTGCGCCTGTAGCTCAGTGGATAGAGCAATGGTCTCCGGAACCGTGTGCGGAGGTTCGATTCCTCTCAGGCGCACCAAAAAGAAAAGTACCGCTAAGGCTTTTTGAAGGCTTTAGCGGTTTTTTGATGCTCACTTTCAGTTTAGCTTGCTCAAATAATTTTTCAGGCCACGCGCACGGTTAGCAACAGCTTCGCTGATACGTGTGACGCGCTCTTTATCCAGATACGGACTTGTCAACAAGGTATTCTGCACTATCTCAGCGCAAGCATCAATTCCATTAATATCAATAAGGCACTCTTTAACTAAGGCAAGCTGCTTTTTCTGCGTATCTTTAAATGGCATAGCAGATAATTCTGTTCCTATTTCGCTATTTAATGATTCGCACCACAGGCTTGTACCATTATCAAACAACGGTGCAGGACCTAGGAACTTCAAAGAATTAACATCACGGATAAAGCCAAAATTGCCATAATGCCTGTCGCTGTTCTCTATCAGGTAATCAAGGCAAAGCATCTGCTGTAAATAGCCTGCCACATCAGGAATTTGCAACTGCTCGCAACACCTGAGGAAGTGTCCGTAAGCAGAATCGTTATTCGACTTGGTAAGAATATCCTTAACATAATAAGCAGGAACAAATTCTGTTTCCGTAGTAATAAAATTAGGACACAGACACAGCGGACGATTATCCTCTATAATCAGTTCATAGGGAACATGCTTAATCGTCAGAGCCTCCGCTACATTGGCGGCAGCAATTTCATTATACGGCTGCTGCAACAGCGGTACCGAGCCTGCTTTGGCAAGATACGTAACGCCGTTGATTTTCACCCACTTTTTCTTTAACCAGCCATTGCTTGAAGCATCAGGCGTGAACGGATTTATTGCAGGCCTGGAGGACTCCTTTTGAAAAAACGCTTCCCCTAACTCCTTGGAAAAATCGTTGGTGAAAAAGTTTACCTCCTGCCATGTCAGCTCACTGCCGACAGGCTTCAGCCAATATTGATCGGACAGACTCAACCCCAAGCTGCGCTTGCTCAAAACCGCTGGAGATTCGACATCATACAAATGCAGGATATAGCGCAATCCGTCGCGACTTGCAGGAATAATACGGCTACGCCACCATTGATTTAATTTGTCTGTGAGCTTATTGAAATCATCAGTAAAAATACCTACAGGAAAGGCTTCTGAATTGTATATCTGCAGGACTTCGGTTATATAGCCTGCAGCGGACATCGTTGTCTTAACCAAAGGAATATTTTTATTCATGATTATATACTTATCCATGCTTTTCCCTCCTTCAGTATTTTTTATATTATACCGCAAGCAGCATTTTTTTGAAAGAAAATTATAACCGCCCGCATCTCCACTTCACCTGAGACACGGGCGGTCATTTTTATTTTTGAAGATTAATTACAGCAGCTCAGCCTTTTTATCCAGAATTGCTTTGCAGGCAGCGCAGGCCGGGCAATCGCAATAGGCAGCCCCGGCAGCCTTGATTTCCTTAGCATGTGCCAAAATATTTTTTGCCAGCTCAGCACCGAAAACGCCAACGCCTGCTTCGGAACCGGCAAAAGCAATCAGCCCGTCTATCGGCATGATATCTGATTCCAGCTCTGCAATATAAGCTTTGGTTACTTCTGCTTCTTTCGCAGTACCGACAGCAGCAAGCCATTTTTCAGCAGCAGCCTTTGCTTCAGCGCTGCAGCTATGAGCAGCAATTAAAGCTACAGTTTTTTCTTTAACAAAATCTAACGTTTCTTGTGTCATAATCTGTTAACCTCCTCGTGATGCGTTGCGCATCATCTGTACATATCATAGTACCAAATTGCAGTCCTGTAAAGTACGCACTTTCACGTGCGCTAGTTACCGCAAGGTTACTATTGTAGTATCATGCGTATGCCCTCAGCTTGATGATAATTACGTCCGTACTACGCACAGTAGAGAATATCATATTAATACACAAAAACTTATAAAATTACCAGGCAGCAACGGTTCCGTCAGCACGCGGCTCCGTTGCTCCCGCCAGTACGCCGTCAGGGCAGCGCCAAATAATTTCGCCCCTGCCAAAGCTGGTGTAATCGCTCATTACACGTACGTCATGCCCCTGCTTGCGCAGCTGTTCCACTACCTCCGGCGCAAAGCGATCCTCCAGCCACACCTCGCGTCCATCAATCCACTGCCAGCGCGGCGCATCAAGCGCAGCCTGCGGATTCAGCAGGAAGTCAATCGTGTTCATCAGCACCTGCACATGACCTTGCGGCTGCATATAGGCACCCATAACACCAAACGGTCCGACTGCTTCGCCATCCTTAGTCAAAAAGCCGGGGATAATTGTATGATACGGCTTTTTGCGCGGCAGCAGGAAATCATCCGAAGATTCGTCCAAGCTGAAGCCTGAGCCCCTATCATTAAAGTTGATGCCATAACCCGGCAGTACAACGCCACTGCCAAAGTCTTTGTAGTTGCTTTGGATAAAGGAAACCATATTTCCTTCGTTATCTGCAGTACACAGATAAACAGTGCCGCCGCAGAACGGTTTGCCTGCTTCCGGCAGCAAGGCCTGCTCGCCAATAAGCGCACGGCGTTTGGCTGCATATTCCTCGCTCAGCATAGCTTCCACCTTAGTACGCATATAGCGCTGGTCAGCAATATACTGCATGCCATCGGCAAAAGCCAACTTCATAGCTTCTATCTGCTTATGCAGTGTTGCTACGCTGTCACGTCCGTCGAATTCAAAGCCCTTCAATATATTCAAAGCCATCAGCGCTGTAATACCATGACCGTTAGGCGGCATTTCCCACACATCATAGCCACGGTAATTAATATGCACAGGTTCAACAAATTCCGCACGATAATCAGCCAAATCTGCCAACGTCAGATAACCGCCGGTCTTTTCGCTGAAGTCGACAATTTTTTCGGCAAGCTCACCGCGATAATAGCTTTCACAATAGCTTTCCGCCAACAAACGCAAGGTTTTGGCATGGTCTGGAAGACGTACCAACTCGCCTGTGCGCGGTGCCACGCCTTTGGGCGCAAAGGTTGCAAACCAGGGTGCAACAGCAGGATTATCCTTATACGGCGCCAGCGCCTCAATGCCCTCCTGCCAGAAGCGTGCTACTATCGGTGAAACAGGATAACCGTTTTCCGCATAATCAATAGCAGAGGCAAATAATTGCGCAAAGGGCAGACGACCGAAACGCTTGTGCAGCTCCGCCCAGGCTGAAGGCGCCCCCGGAACAGTCACAGCCTGCCAGCCTCTAAACGGCATTTTATCTGTATGTCCTGCAGCACGCACTGCCTCCGCCGTCAGGTTCTGCGGCGCATAACCGCTGCCGTTGATACCATAAAGCTTATTCTTTACCCAGACAATCGCAAAGCAGTCGCTGCCAAGACCGTTATTCGTAGGCTCCACTACGGTCTGACAAATTGCTGTTGCGATGGCTGCATCAATAGCATTCCCGCCCTGCTGCAAAATCTGCAGGCCGACCTGAGATGCCAATGGTTGCGAGGTGCAGACCATACCGCGTCTGCCATAAACTACGCGACGGCGCGAAGCGTAAGGATATTGTTGTCCGTCGAATTGCATTTGCATAATTATCACTCCATAAATGATGATTAGTTGAAAAAAGCACACCTTTACAGATGTGCTTTTAATAAAAATCAAGTAATTATAAAATCTTGGACAGGAAGTTTTTGGTGCGTTCTTCTTTCGGATTGCCAAAAATCTCCTCAGGAGTTCCTTCTTCCAAAATTTTGCCGCCGTCTACGAAGCATACACGGTCGCCAACCTCACGGGCAAAGCCCATTTCGTGAGTAACAACAGCCATGGTCATACCTTCGTTAGCCAACTGCTTCATAACGTCCAGAACCTCGTTAACCATTTCCGGATCAAGAGCACTGGTAGGCTCGTCAAACAGCAGAGCCTTCGGCTTCATGCACAGGGCTCGCGCAATAGCAACACGCTGTTGCTGACCGCCGCTGAGCTGATCGGGATAATTATTGGCTTTGTCTTCCATGCCAACCTTTTTCAGGTACATATGTGCAGTCTTTTCTGCTTCATCCTTAGAAACGCCGCGCACCTTCATCGGTGCCAGCATCAGATTCTGCATAACAGTCATATGCGGAAACAGATTAAAGCGCTGGAATACCATGCCTACTTCCTTGCGGATTTCGTTAATATTAGCCTCACCGTTCAGAGGAATACCATCGATAACAATGCTGCCGCCGGTAGGCTCCTCCAAAAAGTTGATGCAACGCAACAGAGTACTCTTACCGCTGCCGCTGGGGCCGATAATAACAACAACCTCTTTTTCCGCAATCGTCAGGTTTACACCCTTGAGTACGTGCAGATCACCAAAGCTTTTCTTCAGATCTTTGATTACAATCATTTCCTTGCTCATTTCGTGTCAAACCTCCGCTCCAGATAACCGGTAAACCTTGCAACAGCAAAGGTCATAATCAGATAAATAATAGCTACAGCCATCCAGATTTCAAAGGAAGCGTAGGTACGGGCAATAATCAGCTGACCGCGACGTGTCAGCTCTTCAAAACCGATAACGGAAACCAGAGAGGAATCCTTCAGCATAGCGATAAACTCATTGCCCAGAGGCGGAATGATGCGCTTGAAGGCCTGCGGCATGATAATATAGCGCATGGTCTGTGCCCAGGTCATGCCAAGGCTGCGGCCTGCTTCCATCTGGCCCTTGTCGATAGACTGGATGCCGGCACGGAAGATTTCGGCAACATACGCACCGCTGTTGATGGAGCAGGCGGAAATTGCTGCCACAAACGGATCAACACGGCTGCCGATAATATTAGGCAACGCAAAATACACGAGGAAGATTTGTACCAGCAGCGGGGTGCCGCGGATAAAATCTACATAAACATTGGCAAAATAACGCAACGGCTTAATGCTGCACAAACGCGCAATACCAATCATGCAGCCAATCAGCAGACCGAAGGTAACGCTCATCGCCGTAATCTCTACGGTAATAGCGGCACCGGCCAGCAAAAGCGGAAACGAATTTGCCATAAGCTCAAAATTCATATTCTCCCAATCCCTTCTAAATTCTTAGTTTCAGGCCGGAGATAACTACTGCTTATTTTTTCTCTCCAAACCATTTAGTATAAAGCTTATCATATTCGCCGCTCTTTTTCAATTCAGCTAAAGCTTTATTTAAATCACCAGCCAGCTTGCTGCCTTTTTTAACAGCAATACCGTAAGGCTCAGCTTCCATTCTTTCACCAACAGTTTTAGCAAAGTCCTTGCCAGCTTTGGTCATATAGTATTCAATAACCGGTGCATCACCGATTACAGCATCAGCACCGCCGTTTTTCAGCTCCAGAGAAGCTTCATCCTGAGTATTGAATGCCTTTACTTTAGCGCCTTCAACAGTTCTGGATTTGTTTTCACCGGTAGTACCGATTTGGCAGGCAATAGTTTTGCCCTTCAAATCATCGATGGATTTTACATTACTGTCTTTACGTACCATGATCATCAGACCGGAGGTATAATAGGATTCAGTAAAATCAACAACCTTTTTACGCTCGTCAGTAATGGTCATACCGGCAATAGCAACATCAATATTGTTGGAATTCAGCGCCGGAATCAGAGCATCAAAGCCCATGCTTACCATTTCAACCTTGTAGCCCATTTTCTTGCCAAGAGCTTCAATCAGTTCAATATCAAAGCCGGTCAGATCCTTGCTGCCTTCTTTAGGAAATTCAAACGGTGCAAATACAGGCTCAGTGCCGACACGCAAAACCTTTGCGCTGTCAGCCGCCTTTTTTTCCTCACCGCCGCAGCCGGTCAGCAGCATGCTGCAGGCCATAATAGCCATCATCAAAAATACTAATACCTTTTTCATTTGTTGGTCCCCCTCATTTTTTCTTTTCTATTTTTTTAATATCAAACGGAGCACGTCCGGCAATTAAACCCTGTCGTGCTCCGTAGTGAACAAAATATTATTTCTTTACTTCACCAAACCAGGTTTTGTAAATCTTGTCATATTCACCATTTTTCTTCAACTCAGCCAAAGCCTTGTTGATTTCGCCCGCAAGCTTATCATTACCTTTTTTAACAGCCAGACCGTATTGCTCTGCTTCCATGATATCACCAACAGTTTTCATGCTGGCGTTACCACCCTGTGCCAGGTAATAACCAACTACAGGACTATCATTGATAATCGCATCAACGCCTTTGTTTTTCAGTTCCATAACAGCTTCATCATTAGTATTGAAAGCAGTTACTTTAGCGTTAGCAACGTTTCTGGCATTTTTTTCACCGGTAGTACCGATTTGGCAGGCAATACGTTTGCCTTCCAGATCTTTAACGCTCTTAACTTCGTTGTTGTCCTTATTTACCATAACGATCAGGCCGGAAGTATAATAAGGTTCAGAGAAGGTAACAGCCTTTTGACGTTCTTCATTAATGCTCATGCCTGCAGCAACAACATCAATGTTGCCGGAGTTCAGTGCCGGAATCAAAGCGTCAAAGCCCATGCTGACAATTTCAACCTTGTAGCCCATTTGCTTGCCGATAGCACGTGCCAGATCCATGTCAAAACCATCATAGCTTTTACTGCCCTCTTTTTGGAATTCAAAAGGAGCAAAGGTAGGCTCTGTACCTACACGCAGTACCTTTTCCGGTTCAGCAGCTTTTTTATCGCCACCGCCACAGCCAGCAATCATCATAGAAGCAGCAGTCAGAACTGCCATAACTAAAAACAAAATCTTCTTCATCATCATTTCCCCCTTCGATATTGTAAGCCAATTTTGAGATAGGTACATTATATACCTAAATTCCCGCAAGGTAAAGTATTTTTATGAAAAAAATAGTATAAAAATAAAAATTTGCCGCATTTTTTTCATTTTGCGGCAAACTGTAATTTAGGTAACAAAAAACAACTCAGCTGACCTGGTTTTCGCCCCCACACTCGCCTGCTGGAAGGTTCGCTCCTAAGCATTCCGCTCCCCACTACTACCTCTCTCGCCCATAATTTTTTTGCGGCAGGACTTACTTCTAAGCTGCACCGTGCTCACAGCAAAATTTTGCTGCTTACGTGGATCGTTTCGCCTGCAACTGGCATCGACTTGCAACCACAGACCTGAGTTGTCCTATCTATTATAATGGGAAAAAAATTTTTTTGCAAGTCAATCGCTCTGCATACTTTTATCTTTTCTCAAAAAGTGCTATACTATTTGTACTCAATATTGAACGGAAAAAGGAAATAAGCTTTATGATTGCTATACCACAATGTCTGGACTTTGCTGATGCTCGCCTGACGAAGGATATCTGCGAGTTCTATTTAAGAATGTTGGAAATTAAAAATAGAGAAATTTATCTGCACAGCCAGCAGGTTGCCAATTATTCTGCCAGCACTGCCGCTAAGCTCGGTCTGCCTGCCAGCGAAGTTTCGCAGATAAAAACAGCAGCGCTGCTGCATGATATCGGTCAGCTTTCCGTACCCAATATTATTTTGGCTAAGCTGCCGTTTCTTTCTACGCGCGAGCAGTCTATTTATAAACGTCACTGCATCGCAGGCGCCAGCATGCTGGAAAACATTCCCGGCTTTGATACCATCAGCGATATCATCCGCGCGCACCATGAAAAATGGGACGGCACCGGTTATCCCAAACGCCTGAAGGGACAGAACATCCCTATCGGTGCACGCATAGTCGCCGTAGCCAATTATTATGACCGCAACCTTAACCCCTGCACCCAGCATTGGCAAAAAACTCACGCCGACGCTATCATCGAGCTGCAGAATAAGGCCGGTCTGGATTTTGAGCCGGCAATAGTCAAAGCCTTTATCGAATCTGTTATTCCGCAATCCTTGCGCACACAATTAAAATAGCATTGTCAGTCCTGCTAAGACCGACAATGCTATTTCTTTTTCCTGGCATCCCTGCTCCTGCGAGCCGGGATGCTTTATTTTTTATAAATTTGTAAACGCACTGCTTATCAGATGCTCAAGCCTTCACCGTCATCCCATTGTACAATGCCGTCTGCCTTCAGCGATTCCTGCACTAGGATAACGCGTTGGTTTTCGCTGCCGCGAAAGCGCAGATTAGGATTCTTCAGCTCAAGCTTAAATTCTCCGTCTACCAGTACGTCAATGTAGGACAACATTTCCTCAGTGATTTCCCAAGCGCCGAGATTACCTGTCAGCATATCTTTTTCGAAATCATAGCCGCTGTAGCACCAGATATCCTTCTTGGGAAAGCGTGCTCTTACCTTGCGCAGGAACGGCAGCAGTGCTGCCTGATTGGCAGGCTCGAATGGTTCACCGCCCAAAAGCGACAGGCCGCGGATATGTTCGTTCTCCAACAGCTCCAGCAAATGCTCTTGCGTTGCTTCCGTAAAAGGCTGACCGTAATTAAAATTCCAGGACTCCGGGTTGAAGCAGCCCTTGCAATGATGCGTACAGCCGCTGACAAACAGCGATACACGCAAGCCCGGTCCGTTAGCAATATCCAGATTTTTTATTTCTGCGTAATTCATACGCCCTCACCTCGCAAATTACAGATGCATTACTCTGGCTTTGATTTCCTTAGTCTTGCCTACATTCCAGAAGTTCTCTCCCAGATAACCGCAGGTACGGCGGATAACCGTCATCTTGGAGTGATCCTTGTTGTGGCATGCGGGGCATTCCCACTCATTATCATCATTAATGGTAATTTCACCGTCAAAGCCGCAAACATGGCAGTAATCGGATTTAGTATTAAACTCCGCATACTGGATGTTGTCATAAATGAATTTGACAACCTCTTCCAATGCTTCGGTGTTGTGACGCATATTAGGAATTTCTACATAAGAAATCGCACCGCCGGAGGAAATATTCTGGAACTGGCTTTCAAATTTAAATTTGCTGAAAGCATCAATCTTCTCACGTACGTCAACATGATAGGAGTTAGTGTAGTAACCCTTATCGGTAACATCCTCAATCGTGCCAAAACGTTCCTTGTCGATACGTGCGAAGCGGTAGCAAAGGCTTTCTGCCGGTGTACCGTACAGACCGAAGCCCAGACCTGTCTGTGCCTTCCATTTATCGCAGGCACCGCGCAGACGGTTCATAACGCGCAGAGCAAAATCCTTGCCTGCAGGATCTGTATGGCTTACGCCCTTCATCAGCTTGGTCAGCTCATAGAGGCCGATATAGCCAAGAGAGATAGTAGAATAACCGTTTTCCAGATACTTGTCTATTGTTTCACCCTTACCCAGACGGGCAATAGCACCGTACTGCCAATGTACAGGACTGACATCGCTCTTAATGCCCTTTAGCGCATTGTGACGGCACATAAGTGCTTCAAAGCACAGCTCCAGACGCTCATCCAACAGCTTCCAGAACTTCTGCTCATCGCCTTTGGCAACAATGCCAATCTGCGGCAGGTTCAGAGAAACTACGCCCTGATTGAAGCGACCTTCAAATTTATAGTTACCGTTTTCATCCTTCCAGGGAGACAGGAAGCTGCGGCAGCCCATCGGGGAGAAAACATTGCCTTCGTAGTTTTCACGCATCTTCTTAGCGCTGATGTAATCGGGATACATACGCTTAGCGCTGCATTTTACTGCCAGACGTGTAATGTAATCGTACTTGCCGCCCTTCAGGCAGTTATGCTCATCCAGAACATAAACCAGCTTCGGGAAGGCCGGGGTTACATAAACGCCCTTGTCATTTTTAATGCCCTGCAGACGCTGACGCAGAATTTCTTCCACAATCATGGCGTTTTCCTTCAGATACGGATCATCCTTCTGCAGATTCAAAAACAGGGTAACAAACGGAGATTGACCATTGGTGGTCATCAAGGTATTAATCTGATACTGAATAGTCTGTACGCCGCCCTTCAGCTCGTAGCGCAGGCGCTCGTTTGTCAGACGCTCCAGAGTTTCCTCATCAATGTTGCCTTCAGCGGCCTCCATAATACCCTTTTTGAACTTTTCGTAGCTCTTACGCAGATATTTGCCCAGATGACGGATATCAACAGACTGACCGCCGTACTGGCTAGAAGCAACAGAAGCAATAATCTGTGTCATAACGGTGCAGGCAACCTGAAAGCTCTTAGGACTTTCAATCATTTTGCCGTTCATAACCGTGCCGTTATCCAGCATATCGCCGATATTAATCAGGCAGCAGTTGAAAATAGGCTGAATAAAATAGTCGGCATCATGGAAATGCAGCACGCCCTCTTCATGCGCCTTCGAAATCTTTGCCGGCAGCATAATACGCTTCGTCAGGTCCTTGGAAACCTCACCGGCAATCAAGTCACGCTGAGTAGCAGCCATCGTTGCATTTTTATTACTGTTTTCTTCCATAACGTCCTTATTGCTGTTACGGATTAAGGACAGAATAGAATCGTCGGTAGTGTTGGCCTTACGCACCAGAGCACGTTTATAACGGTAAATAATATACTGCTTTGCCAATTCAAACTTACCGGCATCCATCAGGCTATGCTCTACCATATCCTGAATATCCTCTACAAGCAGACGCATGCGGTTACGAGATTGTACGCTATCCGCAATTTCCTGGATTTTATCCTCCTCAATACGAAATTCCGGTTCCACGGCAGCATTGGCTTTTTGAATAGCAACGACAATTTTTGCGGCATCAAAATCTACTGTTGTGCCATCGCGTTTAATAACTTTCATAACCTGTCAGCATCCTTTCCTGTAAAAATTAAAGTTATAAATTCATATCTTCGTATAAGAACTAAGAACAAAATTCCATAAGTTATTCTTAAAATACACCTATACGTTATTCAAGGCTCTGACCGTAACAGTCAAAGCCTTGTCTTTATCATAAAAAACAGCTACGGTTAAGCGCAGCATTTTCTGTAGCTTTATTCTACCACAATATATCGTAGGTGTCAAAGATAAATTCATCAATATGTTGATAAAATTCTTTGTAGACGATTTTTTCGCCAATTTAGCACTTAGCTTTATTTTTTCTGTTTTCAGCTAATTGCTTTACAAAAAAGTCCTGCAAGAGGAAATGTTCCGCAGAAAAGCAACTCAAAATTATCCCTCTGACGGCGTTTTTTCAAGCTGTTACCTTTGTACACGCACTGCAAAATATGGTATAATAATTTTCATCTTATTGTTTTGTTATAGGGGTGTTGTTTATGCATAATTCATCAGCAAATAATCATAGTACTCGCGGCGTTCTCATGCTCACGCTGTGTGCTTTTATCTGGGGCACTGCCTTTATCGCGCAAAGCGTCGGAGGCAATTACGCCGAACCGTTAACCTTCAACTGCGCGCGCAGTGTTTTGGCTACTATATTTTTGTTCGGCTGCTGCCTATTGTTCGACAAAGCGGCAGGTAAGCGCTTTACTGTTTTAGGCAGTGATGACCCTATTTATAAAGAACGTCTGCTTAAGGGCGGCATCACCTGCGGCCTGTTCCTCTCACTCGCGTGTTTTTTCCAGCAGCTTGGCATAATGTACACTACCGTAGGCAAAAGCGGCTTTATTACAGCACTCTATATCATTCTGGTACCTGTTTTGAGCTATATCTTCTATCGTCGCTCTGTTTCCCTGCTGCAGGGTCTCAGCGTTGTCGTAGCAGCCGTAGGCATGTACTTCATCTGCATCAACGAAGGCTTCTCTATCAACAAAGGTGATTTATACACCCTCATCTGCGCTTTCTGCTTTGCCGCACAGATTATCGCCATAGAAAATATCATTAAAAATCTTGACGGCGTGCGCCTGTCACTCATACAATTTATGACCTGCACCGTGGTCAACGGTGTGCTGATGTTTATTTTCGAAACACCATCCATGAGCAATATTATTGCAGGCTGGGCACCTATCGCCTACGCCGGTATCATGTCCAGCGGTGTAGCCTACACGCTGCAGATTGTCGGCCAAAAACATGTCAGCTCCCTGGTTGCCTGCATGCTGATGAGTCTGGAATCAGCCTTCGCACTGGTAAGCGGCTGGCTTATTTTGGGACAGGCTATGAGCAGCCGTGAAATCTTTGGCTGTGCTCTGGTATTTGCAGCTATTACGCTGGCACAGCTGCCGGAAGAAATACTGGGATTAAAGAAGCGCTAAGCCTTACACTTAAAATAAATTGACAAAGAAAAAATAATTTCCTATAATAAGCAAAGTAAGAGAGATTCCTGATAGCTGTATGTCAGTCCTCTCCGGATTTTGTTTTGCGAGAGACTGCCTGCTACCTCAGGCAGTCTTTTTGTTATTCTTTTATCCATTGAGAAATTATTACTGGCAAGGAGCTGATATTATGGATCATTTTCAGATTCACGCACCTACACAAATAATCTTCGGTAAAAATACCGAAAACGAAGCAGGTAAATGGTGTAAATATTATGGTGCCCACAAGGTACTTGTACACTTCGGCGGCCACAGCGCCAAGAAAAGCGGTCTGCTGGACCGCGTCTGCGCCAGCCTGAAGGACGCAGGCCTGGAATACGTACTGTTGGGAGGCGTTGTGCCTAATCCGCAGCTTTCCATGGTTAAAAAGGGCGTAGAACTGTGCCGTGAGGAAAACGTTGATTTTATTCTCGCAGTCGGCGGCGGCAGTGTTATCGACAGCGCCAAGGGCATTGGTTACGGTCTTGCCAACCCCGGAGATGTGTGGGATTATTATGCTAAGAAAAAAGAGATTACCGCCTGCGCTCCGCTCGGCGCAGTGCTGACTATTGCGGCAGCAGGCAGCGAAATGAGCAACTGCAGCGTTATCACCAACGAAGACGGCATGCTCAAGCGCGGTCTTTCTACCGATTACGGCTACTGCAAATTCGCTATTATGAACCCTGAGCTTACCTATACCCTGCCTGCCTACCAGACAGCCAGCGGCTGCACTGATATCATGGTACATACCTTGGAGCGTTATTTTACCGCTCCTGCCACACATCAGCTGGCACTAATCGACGGTATTGCCGAAACATTGCTGCGCAATGTTATGCGCTATGCTAAAATTGCACTCAAAGAACCGGATAATTACGATGCCCGCGCCGAAATCATGTGGAGCGGTACCCTGTCCCACAACGAAACCACCGGTGACCGCACCTTCGGTGACTGGTCCTGCCACCAGCTAGAACACGAGCTGAGCAGCATGTTCGGCGTTGCTCACGGCGCAGGTCTGGCAGCAGTCTGGGGCAGCTGGGCACGCTATGTCTATAAAGAAAATGTCGGCCGCTTTGCACAGCTGGCAACCAATGTTTTCCATATTCCCTATAACTTCCGTAATCCCGAGGCTACAGCTTTAGAAGGCATTGCTGCAATGGAAAGCTTCTTTCACCATATCGGTATGCCCACCAGCATTCACGAGCTTATCGGCAAGGACCTCACAGAAGATGAAATCAAAGAGCTGGCATATAAATGCAGCTTTATGAATACGCGCACTATCGGCCAGTTTAAAGTTCTGACTATCGGAGATATGGAAAATATCTACCGTGCGGCAAAATAACCTGTTACTAAAATCAAAATGCTTCCCTTTGCGGGGAAGCATTTTTTCATCTAGTGCCGGAAACACAAAAAACTCCGTAACCCGAGAGTTACGGAGTAATTTTTATGAAGATTACATTGCTGCTTCTTCAACAGGATATACACTGATTTGGCGTTTGTCGCGGCCTTTGCGTTCAAATTTAACGCGACCTTCAACCTTAGCATAAATAGTGTAGTCCTTGCCCATGCCAACATTGTTGCCCGGATGGAATTTAGTACCACGTTGACGAACGATGATGCTGCCAGCGGTTACCAGCTGGGTGTCATGAGCTTTGGTACCCAGACGTTGTGCGTTAGAGTCACGACCGTTGTGGGAGCTACCAGTACCTTTTTTATGTGCATGTAATTGCAGAATAATTTCAAACATTACTTTCACCTCCTATGTTCTTGAATGCGAACATATTGCGGACACTGACGCGCTATTGATTCCACTCCATAAATCATGGTTTGCAATATAGCCTCTGTCAGGTCGGTAGGAGCACTGTTCAATGCTACCTCGAAGATTCCGTCCTCCTGATTAACTACATAGGACGGATTGAGTTTCAAATGTTTCTCCAAGCCAAGCAAGGGAGCCTGTGTCAGAGCGGAAACCGCGCTGCAGACAATGTCTGAGCCTTCCTCACTGTAGCCAGCATGACCACTAACCTTATAGCCGGTAATCATACCCTGCCTGTTCCTGAATAAATCAACACTTACCATAAAAATTATGCGTTAATAGCGGTGATTTCAACAGTAGTGAACGGTTGACGATGACCTTGACGTTTACGGTAGTTGGATTTAGCTTTGTATTTGAAAACGAAAATTTTGTCTGCTTTGCCGTGTTCAACAACTTTAGCAACAACTTTTGCACCTTCAACTACGGGCTTGCCAATCTTAACATCAGCATCATTTACAACGGTCAGAACTTCTTCAAAAACTACTTCAGCGCCAACTTCTGCGTTCAGTTTTTCAACTTGCAGAGTTTCGCCTTCGCTTACGCGGTATTGTTTGCCACCGGTTTTGATAATTGCGTACATCTATTGCACCTCCCTTAATGATAGACTCGCCAAATACGGTACCCTGACGCCAGGGATTTTCAGAACCTCTCTGCGCGGTTGGGGACGGACCAAATCAGTCCATACTGGAATATTTTACCTTAATGTCTGCTATTTGTCAACACCACTGTTATCTAAAATCATAAAACTTTCTACATGCAGTGAAGCATCTGCCTCAACCTTCAGAGTGCAGGCCAATTCTCTTTCCCAGGCACGCAAATCCTTGCTCACCAGCCACTCTGCCAGCCAGGGATTAGCTGTAATCAAAAGATTCTTTGAGCTGCTGCGACGCTTCAGCAAAGTACGCAGACGACGCTTAATTTCCAAAGAAAGATTTTCTCTGCTCTGCACACGTCCGCTGCCGTTGCATACCGGGCAGGGAGTGTATAGTACGCTTGATAAATTCTGACGCGATTTTTTTCTGGTAATCTCTACAAGATTCAGCACCGTGATATCCTGCACCTTGGGATGCATTTTATCACCCTTCAGCGCCTGCTGCAGAGAGTTTATAATCTCTCTTTTGTGATTGTCGGTATGCATATCAATAAAATCTACTACGATAATGCCGCCAATATCACGCAAACGCAGCTGACGCGCAATCTCCAGCGCCGCTTCGCGGTTAATCTGCATTATCGTCTCTTCCAGATTTTCGCGTCCGCTGAACTTGCCGCTGTTAACATCAATAACCGTCATTGCCTCGGTGTGGTCGATAACAAGGTAACCGCCGCTCGGCAAAGTCACCTGTCTGTCGCTGATGCCGGCAACCGCTTCTCCCTGCTTATGATATTCAAAGATATCCTCCAGGCCCTGATACAGCGTTACCCTGATATCCTGTGCCTGCGGCATCTCGGCCAACAGCTCCTCTACACGCTTATAAATCGGCAGATTATCAATCACGATTTCTGTCAGCTCCGGACGCAGATAATCGCGCACAATACGGATTGGCAGATCAAGCTCACGCCTCAGCAGGCAGGGAGCCTTCGCTACACGCTCACGCGCCGCCAGCACCTTCCAGTCAGCCGCCAGCTCCTGCACGTCGCGCTCCAGAAGCTCACGCGCAACACCGGTCGCCGCCGTGCGCACCACAATCCCCATACCGACAGGACGTACACCCTCGCAAATCGTATTCAGGCGCTCGCGCTCCTCCTTATCGGTAATCTTACGCGAAATACCCACATAATCTGCCTGCGGCAGCAGTACAACATAGCGTCCGGGCAAGGTAATTTCGCGGGTAGCAGTAGGACCTTTGGTACCGCGTGCATCCTTAGATATCTGCACTATCAGGCTTTGACCTTCGGTAACGTCCTTTTTATTACCTAAATACAGAAAAGCATTTTGCTCCAGACCGATATCAACAAAGGCAGCCTGAATGCCACGTACTACATTGCATACCTTTCCCTTAAATACACTGCCTACAAGATGCTGCTCTTCCTTGCGCTCTACCAGATATTCCATCAATATTCCGTTTTCCAGCAACCCCATACGGTTTTCGTCTTCGTTGGCGCTTATAATTATTTTAGCTATCATCGCTACTCTCCGCTCTTAAATAATCATGATATTATATTGTAGCATAAATTACGCCTGCTGGCAAAAGCAACGGCATTTCTGTATGTTAAAAATCCATTAAAGCGCATATAGGCAAAAGCTCTTAGAAAAAGGTTTCATTTTTATTTCTGGCAGCCTTGAATGCAGCAAGCATATTATCTGTTTTCTCCTGCAAGGGAGGCGGAAGAATTCTTGCCTGCTTAGGACACGCATGGATGCAAGCCATGCAAAGAATACATTTTGCTGCATCCGTAGCCATCTTGCCGTCCATATTTGATATAGCATCTGTCGGGCAGATTTTTGCGCATGCTCCGCATGATGTACACGTTGGCAAAGAAAGCGGCGCTGCCGCCACATTCATCTCCGGCTTATAGGGGCGATTACCGGGAACATGAACATTTTCTGCGGAAGTGCTGCTCTTCACTGCTTCGGCAAATGCACGGATTTCTTTTATATCCTCCGCATCAGGTCTGCCGGCGCCAACCTCCGGCACAATAGAATGCTGCGCCACAAAGGCAGCTGATGCTATTACCGTAAAGCCGCCTTGAATCAGAATGTCATTCATCTCCAGCAATGCATCCTCATAAGCTCTGTTACCATAAACAGCGATAGTTACGGCCTTCTTCCCCTCACCGGCAAGCGTTTTTATTTTTTCACGCACGACAGAAGGAATTCGTCCTGCAAATACAGGCGCTGCAACAATAATCAGCTCACCCTGCGGTTGCTTCGTCGGCGTTTGCTTATCTCTCAAATCATGCCATACTGCATCTTTGCCTACGGCAGCGGCAAAAATATCGCTTACCTTTTTTGTTCCTCCCGTGGGACTGAAATAATAAACCTCCATTTTATCTGACATTTTTCGTCCTCCTTTGCTTTGCACATGCTTATAATCATTTTAACTGTAGCTTCTTCGAAAACTTTTTTCTCTTAAGCAATAATTATGCATCACTTGATATTATTGTAAAACAAAAAGCAGGATATGGCCAGCGCATAAATATGTACAAACGCAAAAATCCCTTAGCTATGAGTTTTATCCCCACAGCTAAGGGATTAATTTTTACTGTTATAGTGTATCAGAAATCATTCGAACTCAATAGTAGCAGGCGGTTTGGTGGTATAGTCAAAGAGTACACGGTTGATGTGCTTAACCTCATTGACGATACGGTTAGCAGCAGTAGTAATAGTTGCCGGCGGCAGCATAGTTACTTCTGCAGTCATGAAGTCGGTAGTAGTTACCGCACGCAGAGCGATAGCATAATCATAGGTACGCTCGTCGCCCATAACGCCGACACTGCGCATATTGGTCAGAGCTGCAAAGTACTGGCTCGGACGCTCGCTCATCGGCAGCTTGTCTACCTCTTCACGATAAATTGCATCGGCATCCTGTACGATAGCAACCTTTTCCGGAGTTACATCGCCGATGATGCGGATTGCCAGACCGGGGCCCGGGAACGGCTGACGTGCTACCAGATTTTCAGGCAGGCCAAGCTCACGGCCGGATTGACGAACCTCATCCTTGAACAGGTCACGCAGAGGCTCAACGATTTCCTTAAAATCAACAAAGTCAGGCAGACCGCCGACATTATGATGGCTCTTAATGGTTGCAGATTCGCCGCCGAGGCCGCTTTCTACAACGTCAGGATAAATGGTGCCCTGTGCCAGATAGTCAACAGCACCGATTTTCTTAGCTTCTTCTTCAAATACGCGAATGAATTCTTCACCGATAATTTTACGTTTTCCTTCCGGAGCAGTTACGCCTGCCAGCTTGCTGTAGAAGCGCTCGCGTGCATCAACACAGATGAAGTTGATATCGAACTGACCGCCTTCACCGAAAACAGCGCAAACCTCTTCACGCTCGTTTTTGCGCAGCAGACCGTGGTCTACAAATACGCAGGTCAGTTGTTTGCCGATAGCCTTAGCCAGCATAGCGGCACAAACGCTGGAATCAACACCGCCGGAGAGTGCGCACAGAACCTTGCCGTCACCGATTCTTTCTTTCAGCTCAGCAACAGTCTGCTCTACGAAGGAATCCATTTTCCAGGTACCTGCACAGCCACAAACATTGTAAACAAAGTTGCTCAGCATCTTGGTGCCGTTTTCGGTATGCAGAACCTCGGGATGGAATTGTACACAGTATAATTTACGGGCTGCATCTTCAGCAGCAGCAACCGGGCAGTTCGGGGTGCTGGCAACAATCTTGAAGCCGGGAGCTGCGGTTTCGATATAATCGTTATGGCTCATCCAGCAAACATTCTTCTCGGAAAGACCGGCGAACATCGGGCTGGTGGTGTCGAGGTCGACAACGGTTTTTCCGTATTCGCGCTCGGGAGCTACGCATACATGACCGCCGAGCATATGCATCATCAGCTGGCTGCCGTAGCAAATGCCCAGAACAGGTACGCCCCAAGTATAGATTTCCGGATCAATAGTAGGAGAATCCTCCAGATAAGCACTGTTAGGACCGCCGGTAAAAATAATTCCCTTAGGATTTTTAGCCTTAATTGCTTCCAGGCTATGCTTATAGGATACGATTTCGCAGTACACACCGCTTTCACGTACGCGTCTTGCGATTAACTGGTTATACTGCCCGCCGAAGTCAATTACGAGCACCATTTCTTGTGCATTATTTTGCATCAATCCTTCACTCTCCTTCAAAAATAAACATGCTGCTTATATAGCAGTTATGTAAAAAATTATACGTTTTTAATATATTATAGATTACCATAAACGGCATGAAAATGCAATGAAAATGCTATTTCAGCGTCATAACGTCTTGTTTTGGCAGAAGTATACATCCTACTGCTCTTAAAATGTGCTTTGCTGCAATAAATAACAGTAAGCTTAAACACAAACATCCCATATTCAAATATCATTAATGACTGCTAAATTGAAATTTACAAATCTTTCAGAAAATGCTATAATATTTTTTAGGTATGTCACAAGGCTACCTAGGGAGTATTAGCTGACAGAAATTCTAAAAAATCTGACAGCACCTATTTTAGGAGGGATATAATGCAGCAAAATGCAGATGTGAAGGATTTAGCACAAAAAGTGATAAATCAAAACAAATCACAAAACAACAAAAGTCAATTTATTCTATGGATGGGCGCATTGGTAGTCGGTGCCATTCTCGGTTACATGGGAATTAAACCCCTGAATGAATTATTCAATTTCATCGCTACCGTTTATACACGCCTCTTCCAATTTATCGCCGTACCGACCATTGCTTTAGCCGTAATCACTACATTGGCTGCTTTGGGAAGCAAAAAAGAAACCGGCCAAATTTTTGCTCACGCCGTAGTTTATACCTTTTTGACTACTGTTTGTGCAGCAGGCATCGGTCTTGCTATCTATCTTTGGGTAGCTCCCGGCAACCTGCCGGCAGAAATTATTGGCAGCGGCATGTCCAATGTACCGCAAAATCTTGGCAAGTTAAGCTACTACGACCACATTTTAAATGTTATTCCTAACAACATGCTGCAGCCGTTCCTCGCAGGCAACGTACTTTCCGTAATGCTGATTGCTGCTGCTATGGGCTTAGGTCTGGCATTCATGCCTAAAACCGAAAACAGAGAAGCTCTGCTGAAAACAGTATTAGGCTTCCAGGAGCTGCTGTTCACTCTTATTAAAGCGCTGCTGTTCATACTGCCTCTCGGTATTCTGGCATTCGCAGGTCAGCTTTCCGCACAGATTGAAGCCGGCGTAATCGTTGGCGCTCTGGGCAAATACACTCTGGTTATCATGGCCAGTAACTGTGTTCAGTTCTTCATCGTTCTGCCTATCTTCCTGCTGGCAAGAGGCCTGAACCCGATTGATGTATTCAAGAAAATGTCTCCGGCAGTCGCTGTTGCTCTGTTCACCAAGAGCTCCGCAGGCACCCTGCCTGTAACCATGGCTTCCGCTGAACAAAACTTGAAGGTTAACAAAGCTGTTTCCCGCTTTGTACTGCCTATCTGCACCACCATCAACATGAACGGCTGCGCTGCCTTCATCTTGATTACCTCCATTTTCGTAATGCAGAACGCAGGCTTCGAGCTGTCCATGTCCACCATGCTGACATGGCTGCTGGTATCCGTACTGGCTGCTGTTGGTAACGCAGGCGTACCGATGGGCTGCTACTTCCTCACCCTGTCTCTGATGAGCGGCATCGGCGCTCCTATCGGCATCATGGGTATCATCCTGCCGATTTACACCATCATCGATATGGTTGAAACCGCAGAAAACGTTTGGTCCGACTCCTGCGTTTGCGCAATGACCGACCATGACCTCAAAGGTAAAATTGCCGAAGAAGAATAAGCCATAAAGCAAATAACTGCTAATTCGCTGTGAATTAGCAGTTATTTTTTTGCAGGAAAACAAAAACGCCGTCAGATAAACATCTAACGGCGAAAAATTCACTGGAGCTGGCAATAGGAATCGAACCCACAACCTGCTGATTACAAATCAGCTGCTCTGCCAATTGAGCTATGCCAGCACAAAATTCTTTTATTATTATAAAGGATAAAGCCTGTTTTGTCAATACTTTCACAAGCAAAGATTTTAGAGCAAGCTTACATGTAAAAATACCAGTAGGTTACACCGGCCAGCAGTATCCTGTAAACCGCAAAGCTGGTCAGCTTGGAATTCTGCAAAAATTTCAGGAACCATAATACCGAAATATAAGCAACTATAAAGGATACAACAAAACCTATTGCCAATACCTGCATATCACCGGCAGAAAGATACTGGAGGTTTCTGAGCAAATCATAAATACAGGCCACAAACATCAAGGGTACAGCAATCACAAATGTATAGTTTGCTGCAGCACTGCGAGTCAGGCCAACAAGCAATCCTCCGGCAATAGTACTGCCGCTGCGGGAAAAACCCGGCCACAGGGAAAGAAATTGATAAATACCAACCCATACTGCCTGACGGATAGAAATTTTATCAACATCATCCACCAGTTCAGCCTCGCGGCCTTTAGTTCTATATTCCGCAAACATCAGCAGCAGACCGCCCAGGAAAAGACCGATTGCTACCGTAAAAGGAGAAAACAGATACTCCTTGATATAGTGATACAGGAAGAAGGCTACCAGCATAACCGGTACGATACCGGCAGCTACATGCCAGACAGAAAGTCCCTTATTTATATCCCAGCCATCTTTGGTAAAGAATCTGGCAAAACGCTCTTTGTAAATAAATACTACAGACAGGATAGCGCCCAACTGTACAAAGACATCAAAAACATCTGCCAGCTGGCCTTCAAAGCCCAACACGTGACCGACAATAATCATATGTCCGGTAGAAGAAACCGGTAAAAATTCTGTCAGACCTTCGACAATACCCACAATAACGGCAATTAAATTTAAGTCCATGATTTACTCCCTTTCGCAAACACTAAGCCTTTTTATTATACTCTGAATCACGCTTAACTGCAATGAAATATCACTATTTTTTTAAATTTTTCACAGTTCATAAAGCTGCACACAAAAACAGAGGATGGTGCAAGCACCACCCTCTGTAATATAAGTGTATAATCTTAATCTGGGGTTAAATCTAGTAATCAAGTTTAAATCAATCGCCAAAGCACAATCCCAGCTGGCGTCCTGTACGGATAATTTCGCTGTCTACAGGAACCTGACGCGGTTTTGATGCTGCCTTTTGAATAAAGACGGTAACAATCTGATCATGATACAGTGAAACCATAACATTATATTCACGTCTTAGGCAAGCCTCTGCTGCTGCCACGCCGTAACGCGTTGACAGCACACGATCAAACGCTGTAGGCGAACCGCCACGCTGCAGATAACCTAATACGGTACAGCGTGATTCGATGCCTGTCTGCTCTTCAATGGCCTGCGCCACCTTTTCGCCCGCACCGCCAAGGCGGATCGGCTCAAAGCTGCCCTCAACCATACGTGCGATTGACATCTCGCCACCCTCAGGGCGTGCGCCTTCGGCAACAACAACAATACTAAAATTCTTTCCGGCAGCCTTTCGCGCCTGAATCTTAGCAATCACCGGCTCCAGCTTGTAAGGAATTTCCGGTAGCAAAATAACGTCCGCACCGCCGGCAATACCACTGTGCAAAGCAATCCAGCCGGCATAACGGCCCATAACCTCCAACACCATAACACGGTGATGTGATTCGGCAGTAGTATGCAGTCTGTCAAGCGCTTCGGTAGCCATAGCCATAGCAGTATCAAAGCCGAATGTCCGCTCTGTGCAGGGCAAATCATTATCAATGGTCTTAGGTACGCCAACAACCTTAATATCACATTCACGCGCCAGCTCGGCACCAATATTCAGGCTACCGTCACCGCCGATAACAACCAAGGCTTCTATATCGTATTTACGCAGGTTTTCGATAACCTTTTCGCGCATATCCTTATATACAAGCTCACCATTTTCTTCAACAGCAAAATGGAAGGGATTATCACGGTTCGTGGTTCCTAAAATTGTTCCGCCGCGCGGTAAAATACCCGATACTGCAGCATAATCCATCAATTTAAGATTATCGTTTATCAGGCCGTTAAAGCCATTGAGTACGCCATAAACCTCACAATCGTTCTGCAGGAAGGTTTTTACAACCGCACGGATTACAGCATTTAATCCCGGGCAGTCACCTCCACCGGTCAAAACAGCAAAGCGACGTTTTTTCTGCTCCATATCAAGCCTCCGCTTATTAACTATTAACCTTCTACGTTCCAGATCTTAAAGCCATCGGGGCTGATACGGATAGCTTCGGTACCGTCAAATTTGTCATAGCACAGGTTACCGTTATCAATGTATCCGGGCCATGCGGTTACGATAGTAAACTTTTTGCTCAGTTTACGCATCAGGCTGTCGGTATTGATGTGGAATACAGGTACAAACAAGGTCTGCAGTCTGTCAAGAATGATAACATCTGCATTGTAGCTTGCCAGAATATCTGCAAACATATCAGGAGCATACAAGCCTCTGTCAGCAGCCGGAATTGCCAGGAATTCCTCACTGATCAGCATGCGGCAGTCAACGTAGGTCCATTTTTGAGATTCTGCAGCTTCACGTAAAACTTTGCTCTTGCCACTGCCCGGTTTACCGGTAACAATAACAACATTTCCTTTGTCGGTCTGAGCCTCTGCTACAACCTTCACTAATTCTTCAACTTGATTCATTTGAAAAACCTCCTCTAACACCGAAGTGTCAATTTTTCTTTACTGACTTGTTAATATATCTATTCGCTATACTTGTCAAAAATCCTCTTAATAAAAAAACACCATTCTGAAAATTTCAAAATGATGTAGATTTTTGTTACAGTTTTATCAATTATCCGCTTTTTCAGGAATTTTTATTCTTGAAACGCTCATACGGATCAATAGCCAGCAGTCCGCTGTAAACTGTACGCAGATCAGTAATATCTCCTTTGCTGATGATATATTTTTCAAGTTTACGCTTTACACGCTGCAGCGCATTATCAATAGATTTGATATGACGCCCCAGCTCAGCAGCAATTTCCTGATAGGATTTGCCATCAAGATAGCTCATCAGAACCTTCCATTCCAGGTCACTGAGAATATCATTCATCTTGCTTTCAATATCGCTGAATTCCTCACGGCTGATAATCATATCCTCCGGATTAGCAACCTTCACACCGCTGATGACATCCAGCAGCGTGCGGTCACTGTCCTCCTCATAAATAGGCTTGTTAAGCGATACATAGGAGTTGAGAGGGATATGCTTCTGTCTGGTAGCAGTCTTTATTGCCGTAATAATCTGCCTTGTTACACACAGCTCGGCAAACGCACGGAACGATGCCTGCTTATCGGCACGGAAATCACGGATAGCCTTATAAAGACCGATCATGCCTTCCTGAATAATATCTTCTCGCTCGGCACCTATTAAAAAATAGCTGCGAGCCTTGGCTCTGACGAAGTTTCTGTATTTATGCAGCAGATATTCCTGCGCTAAAACATTATCATGCTGTTGTGATTCTAAAACGATTTCCTCATCAGTCATTTTTGCAAAAGCGTCATTGGGATCGTTTTGCATTACAGTATCTGTAGCCATCAATAGCATATCCTCCGTCTGTTCATCTATCTGCCACTGTCTTGCAAAACAGTTATCGCAAATATCTTCATAATAAAAGCATCAGTGTTTTTATTATATCCTGCCTGGTGTTTTCCGTCAACTTTTCTCCCGACGCAATTTTTCCAGATGAGCCAGAACATGTCCGCTCACTCTGCCACCAAGCTCATTGCGGTTTAAAGCTCGTCTGGGGACATGCAGACGCTCGGCAATTTCCTTTTTTGTCTTATAATACTGCTCGCGGAATTCCCTGGAGGAAATGCGGTATGCACCTGCTCCCAAAATGTTAATCTGCTCCGCGTAGTCACTGGTGACAACGAAACCCTTTGCCTGTACACGTCTAAGCTCGTAGGCTCTGCGTTCAATCCAGGAATCTGCCGTTTCTCCCTCATCGGTAAATACAACGTCAATGCCATGAATTTTTTCGGAAGCAGCAGCGCCTGCCACCTCCTGAGCATCAAAAACTACGATAGCACGATAGCCCTTAAAGGCAGCATATTCTGCCACACCCGCTACCAGCAGCTCGCGTGCATGCTCCAGGTTTTCCTGACGCAGCTGGGCAAAATCCTTCCAGGCGTTAATTACATTATACCCATCAATTATCAGATATTCGCCCATGCCTTCACCTCTTTAGAATTGATGTCGTTGACGTACTACCTCGTACATCAGGACAGCACCCGCAGCCGATGCGTTCAAAGAATTAACGCCGCCGTTCATCGGAATGCTGACAACATCATCACATTTTTGTTTTACAAGTCGGCCTAAGCCTCTGCCTTCAGCGCCGATTACCAGTACAATCGGACCGCTCATATTGGCAGCATAAAAATCAACGCCATCCATATCAGCCCCGACAACCCAGCAGCCGCGCTGCTTAAGCTCTTCGATAGTCTGGGCGATATTGCCGATTTGCACAACGGGTACATATTCTACCGCACCTGCGGAAATCTTGGCAACAACAGCGTTCAGCGGGCAGCTGCGGCGGCGCGGCATCAGCACGCCATGCACGCCTGCGGCATCGGCACTGCGGATAAGAGCACCCACGTTCTGCGGGTCCTGCAGCTCATCCAAAAGCAAAATAAACGGCTCTTCATTTTTTTCTGCCGCACAGGCAAAAACATCATCCAGAGTACGGAATGCAATCGGTGCCGCTAAAGCAGCTACACCCTGATGACGCAGACCTTTAGCCAGCTTATCCAGCTTTTCGGCCTTTACGGTTTCTACAGGTACACCCTTTTGCTTTGCCAAAGCAATGATTTCGCCCAGACTGCCGCCATGAGCGCCTTCCTGCAAAAGTATTTTATTTATTGAACGCTGACTGCGCAAGGCTTCACTAACCGCATTACGTCCAGCTATTAAATCATTATTCTGCTCAGCCATAGTTTCTCCTTACTGCTTTTGCTCTGCCTTGGCTTTTGCCGCCAAAATTGCCTGCAGACGTCCGCAGGACATAGCGCCCTCGTGACAAACGCCCTCAGATACACAGGTCGGACCTGCATTTTCAAAAATAACCGGTGCTACAGCCTGACATTGGCGCAGCATCTCATTAGCCAGCGCACGGATTTCCCATTGTGCACGGGTGCAGCAGCGCAGGCTGAAGAAGTTCAGCAAGGAGCGTGCATTAAACGTGCAGACAATCTTCGTTTCTGTTGCGTTAGGCAGAATATAACGGGCATCCTCAGCCGGAATATCAAGCGCGATAAACTCGTCATACATTGCCTGAATCTCAGTCATCAGCTTGTCGAATTTAGCCTTAGCCTCGGGCTTAGAAGCAATGGAAGCAGGCACAATTGTTTCAAAATCATGCTCCTTCACATAGCGCTGAGATTGCTGGGAATAAGAAGCAATACGGTGACGCACCAGCTGATGTGTCAAAACACGGGATACGCCTTCGATAGCAAAGGTAAAGGTAACATGCTCCAAGGTGGACAAGTGCCCCATGCTTACCAGTTTGCGTACCAGATTTGCTGCCTGCTCATCACTGATTTTTTCTTCCAGCTGAGCGGCACCAATCGGTGAATAGCACAGACGCGCGCTCATAGCCACAGTACGCTCCGGCTCCGGCGTATGACGTACTAATTTTACCATCATATTTATCATCTCCTCTCTTTTCAACGGACAAATAGAGGGGTATTATTTTTTGTGATTTTCCTGCATATATTTGCTGATAATATCAAAGGAAAGATCCATAACCTCTTGCAGGCGCTCCTCGCGTTCTTCAAGGAACAACCAGCCCAAAAGTGCTTCAAAAGCTGTTGCCATACGGTATTCATGCACTGAGGCGCTTTTCGGCACCATCGACTTAGCATTACGGCCGCGGCGGAAAATAACGCTTTCCTCCTCGCTCAGGCCTGCCTCCAGCTGCTGCATTGCCTGACATTGGCACACTGCAGAAACCATCTTGGAACCGATGTCATGTACAATTCTTACATGCTTGGAAGTCGGCAAAAGGCGCAGACGGACATACATAGAAAAAACTACGTCGCCGATATACGCCAGCAGAATCGGATTTATTTCCTTAGTTGCAGGAAAAGGAGCACCGGCAGCCGCACAGGCTGCCAGGGCATGCTCCTTTAGCATTTTGTATTGTTCAAATTTCATTATTGCTTAGACCACTTTACGCCTTGCGGAGTATCCTGCAGCACAATGCCGATTTCATTCAGCTTATTGCGCAGCTCATCTGCCAGTGCGTAATTTTTGTTTTTACGTGCATCCTGACGCATAGCGATAAGCATTTCCACCAACTCGGCTTCCTTGCTGTCGCCTGCCTCTTCTGCAGCCGGAGCAGCAGTTTTTTCCAGAACACCGATGATAGAGCAGGTTTCTGCAAAGACATCGTTAAACATAGCAACCAGCTTGCCGTCCGGTTTAATGCCGGCATCAACAACTGCCTTATGGTAAATGTTGATTTCCTTAGCCAGAGCAAACATATGGCTGATAGCCAGCGCAGTATTGAAGTCATCGCGCATAGCTTCCATAAATGCTTCACGCAGCTCTTTAACCTTCTCGCGCAGTGCCAAGCTTTCGGCAGTCGGGCCGGCGCTCAGCATTTCGCTCAGCTCACCCAAAGTTTCCTGTGCCTGACGCAGACGTGCAAGGCTCTTTTGTGCTTCGGTAAGACGTGCATCGCTGAAGTCCAGCGGGCTGCGATAATGCGTGGAAACGATGAAGAAACGCAGAGTTTCCGGATCGTAATGCTCTAAAATATCGATAACCATGAAGAAGTTGCCCAGAGATTTGGACATTTTTTCTTCGTTAACGGTAATAAAGCCGTTGTGCAGCCAGTAATGTACGAAAGGATGAATGCCGGTGCAGCCTTCGGATTGAGCAATCTCGTTTTCATGATGTGGGAAAATCAAATCGCTGCCGCCGCCATGGAAGTCAAAGGTTTCGCCCAGATACTTCATGCTCATGGTAGAGCATTCAATATGCCAGCCGGGACGACCGGGACCCCAAGGGCTCTCCCAAGCAGGCTCGCCCGGTTTAGCGGATTTCCACAGCGCAAAATCCATCGGATTATGCTTGCGGTCATCAACGTCTACACGTGCACCAGCCATCATATCCTCAATATTACGGCCGGAAAGCTGTCCATAGTATTTAAATTTTTCTACACTGTAGAAAACATCGCCGTCAACAACATAGCCATAGCCATTGTCAATCAGGCATTGAACGGTTTTGATGATATCATCGATATGCTCGGATACACGCGGATAAACATGCGCACGGCGCACATTGAGTTTATCCATTACTTCAAAGTAGGAGTCAATATAGCGGTTGCAGATATCATACCATTGTACGCCCTCTTTATTGGCAGTGTTGATAATCTTGTCATCAACATCGGTAAAGTTCTGTACATGGGTTACGTCATAGCCTTCATGCTCCAGAAAGCGGCGGATAACGTCCCAGGTTACGAACGGACGCGCATTACCAACATGCGGATGGTTGTACGGAGTAACACCGCAAACATAGATGTTGGCTTTGCCCGGATGAATAGGTACGAATTCTTCTTTTTGTTTGGTTAAGGTGTTATATACTTTAATGCTCATAATAACTATTCCTTTGCAAAAATTCTCTGAGCGACAAGAAGGCCTGGGATGCGAGCAACGCCGTTACGAAGCAGATGAGGCCTTATCGTCAGTCATCAATCAAAGATTTACGCCTGTTTTTGCCAAGCTGGATTTAATACGTTTTGCAGTACGCTCAACGCCCAGCAGCGGAACCATTGCTGCCAGCTCAGGACCATGCTGATTACCGGTCAGAGCGACACGAATCGGCATGAATACATCCTTGCCCTTCAGCTTAGTTGCTTTCTGAATCTGCTTGAACAGAGCTTTAACTGCATCATTGTCCAGTTTTTCTACCTTCGGCAGCTCTTCCAGCAGCATATTGATAACTGTCGGCACAGTTTCAGCCTTCAGGACTGCTTCTGCTTCCTCGTTTTCAAAATCGAATTCATCATTGAAGTACATTTCTACGCATTCAGGAATTTGGGCAGCATATGAAATGTGCTCCTGTGCGGTTGCTACAACGCGTTTCAGCCAAGCCAGCTTCTCGCCTTCTTCTTCGCCGGTCATGTAGCCTGCAGCAATCATGTGCGGTTTAGCAGCTTCAAAGAATGCTTCCGCATCCAGCTGACGCATATAGTGCTGGTTAATCCAGTTCAGCTTGTCGATATCGAAAACAGCAGGGTTCTTGGCAACACGGTCCATGCTGAATTCGTGAATCAGCTCGTCCATGCTGAAGATTTCCTGCTCACTGTTCGGAGCCCAACCCAAAAGTGCCAGGAAGTTGTTGATAGCTTCCGGCAGGTAACCCAGCTGACGATATTGGTCAACACTAGTAGCGCCGTGACGCTTGCTCATTTTGGTGTGGTCCTTGCCCAGAATCAGGGAAATGTGACCGAAGGTCGGTTGTTTGAAGCCCAATGCATCATAAACGAGGCATTGACGCGGAGTGTTGGACAGATGCTCTTCAGCGCGGATTACATGAGTAATGTGCATCAGCGCATCATCGATAACTACAGCATAGTTATAGGTCGGAATACCGTCGGATTTAACAATAACGAAATCACCGATATTATTGGAATCAAAAACTACATCGCCACGAACCATGTCGCGAACGAGAATCTGCTTGTCGGCAGGAACACGGAAGCGAACGGTCGGTTTGCGGCCTTCAGCTTTGAACTGAGCAATCTGCTCTTCGGTCAGATGACGGCATTTGCCCATATAACGCGGCATTTTGCCTTCTTTGATCAGGCTCTGGCGTTCTTTCTCCAGCTCCTCATCGGTGCAGTAGCAATAGTAAGCCTTGCCTTCAGCCAACAGCTTGTCAGTATATTTTTTGTAGATATCAAGACGTTCCATCTGATGATACGGTCCGTTCGGGCCGCCAACATCAACGCCCTCATCCCAGTCCATACCCAGCCACTTCAAAGCAGCCTTGATATTTTCCTCGGATTCCGGGGTAGAACGCTCACGGTCGGTATCCTCGATACGCAGAATCAGCTTACCGCCGGTTTTGCGGGCCAGCAGATAGTTGAACAGCGCACTGCGCGCACCACCGATATGGAACGGGCCGGTCGGGCTCGGCGCAAATCTTACTCTAACTTCATCATTACACATTGATATATCCCTCCAAATTTATCTATTAACATTAGATTTACCAAAAAAGCACAATCACTCCGGCTCCGGCTAAAATAAATTTCCTTCCACCGGTATATCCAAACAGATTACACTTATCAGTCTAATTATTATATCACATCTTGACAATACTCGCCACAGCTTCAGCGGCAATACCTTCACCTCTGCCTGTAAAACCGAGCTTTTCTGTTGTTGTTGCCTTAATATTTACTACGGACTCAGCAACATCCAAGACCTTGGCAACATTGGCACGCATTTTGGCAATATAGCCTGCCAGCTTCGGGCGTTGGGCAATAATGGTTACATCCACGTTATTAACCTGCCAGCCTTCCTCCTGCAAGAGCTTTTTGACATGCAGCGTCAGCTGCATGCTGTCAGCTCCCTTAAAGCGTTCATCCGTATCCGGGAAGTGCTTGCCGATATCTCCCATGGCCGCCGCGCCCAAGAGCGCGTCCATCAGCGCATGCAACGCCACATCTGCATCACTGTGTCCCAAAAGGCCTTTTTCATAAGGCACCTCAACACCGCAGAGAATTAATTTACGTTCTTCTCCCAGCTTATGTACATCATAGCCGCAGCCGATGCGAAATTGCGGCATTACAATCTTATTTTCCATCTTCCTGCTCCTGTTGCGCCAGCAGATTTTCTGCAAAAAGCAAATCCTCCGGCGTAGTAATTTTAATATTTTCGTAGCGTCCTAACGCTGTCGCTACCTTATGGCCCATCAGCTCTACTACCGAAGCATCGTCGGTAACAGCAGCGGGATGTGCCGCCAAATGTGCGTAAGCCTGCTTCAGCAGTTCCGCAGTAAAAATCTGCGGTGTCTGCACTGCCATCAGCGTACTGCGCTCAGGCGTAGCAGTTACAATACCGTCGGTGCCGACAACCTTGATGGTATCTTTCACCGGAACGGCAGCAATTGCGGCGCCATGCACCTTAGCGGCAGCCAATGTGCGTTCAAAAACAGCGCGTCCCGCAAAAGGACGCGCACCATCGTGAACAGCGATATAACAATCTGTTTCCTCTACTGCGGCCAACGCATTGGCAACACTGTCCTGACGCTCCTTCCCGCCGGCTACTACGCAAAACGGCAGCGTCCGGAAATAATCTTCCTGATAGCCTGCCAAAAGCTCACGGCCTTCAACAACCTCCTGCGGCGCCAGCACGACAACGGCACGCTTAACCAGACCTGTTGCCTCCAACATATGCAGACAGTGCACCAGAAGAGGTGCACCGTTCAGCATAGCAAAGGCCTTATTAATCCCCAGCCCCAGACGCTTACCGGCGCCTGCAGCCGGAACAATTACAATAAGTTCATCCTTGCCCATCTCAAAGCTCCTATTTTGTTTTTGCGAAAATCATTCTTCCGGCAGAAGTCTGCAGCACGCTGGTTACAACAACAATTGCGCTGCGGCCGATGAAGTGACGTCCGTTTTCTACAACGATCATAGTACCGTCATCAAGATAAGCAACAGCCTGTCCCTGCTCCTTGCCTTCCTTAACCAGGAATACGTTCATTTCCTCGCCTGCAACAACTACCGCTTTAATAGCGTTCGCCAGCTCATTGATATTCAACACCTTAACGCCCTGAATACCTGCAACCTTATTCAGGTTATAATCATTGGTAATAATGTCAGCGTTAGCCTGTCTTGCCAAACGTACAAGCTTAGCATCCACGCCTTCCAAATCATCATAATCGTTATCTACGACCAGAATACGGTTCTTGTAGCTTATCTGCAAATCATGCACCAGGTCCAAACCACGACGGCCTTTGGCACGCTTCATATTATCCGAAGAATCCGCCAGCTTCTGCAGCTCCTCCAGCACAAAATTCGGCACCACCAGCTGACCGTCCAAAAAGCCTGCAGCCATAATATCCATAACACGTCCGTCAATAATGACGCTGGTATCAAGCAATTTATTGCTGCTGTAAAGACGGTCACCCAAAGGTCCCTCCAATACGCTCTTTGTTTCATCGACAGGCTTTACGGACTTACGCGTAGGAATGCGGTTAAAAAACTCCACAATATCATTATGCTTACGCAAAGCCAGCTTAGCACCGACAACCGAAAGTACAAGGCTTAGTACGATGGGAATAAACGGTCCGATAACCGGCAGTCTGGAAAAAGGACTGCCTATCAGATTTGCTAAAATCAGACCGATGCCGATACCGAAAATCATTACCAGAATATCACTGGTAGGTACGCCGGAGAGAGAAACCGTCAGACGTTCAGCGTAATTGAACAGCCATTTTGTAATAAACGGTGCCAATACTAGGCCAAGCCAGGAAGATATAAAAAGACCTGGTAAAGTCAGTATCATGGTAGCAAAGGTAATTCCCATTAAGCCATTGCCGTGTAAATCATAGCCCAAGTAATTTGATAAAAACGGTAAAGATAAATTTGTTAGTATGAGTCCGGTTACAATAATAATTAACGATATGCTCAGGCTAATAATTTTTCTCAGCATTTCAATTTCTCCTTTCTCTGAATTTCTGATACATAGTATTTCATCCTACTATTATATCAATTATATAATACAGCTATAATCCGCAAAAAACAAGTAAATAACTTTTTTAAATATGACATTAATGAAAAAAAGGCCTAAAAATTTTGCAAAAAAAACCGTTTTAAAGCAGTTTCTAACTCAACAGCCTTAAAACGGTCTTTATATTCTGCCTAATTACAGCAACGCTCTAACCAGTTGCCCGCTTTCTCTGCATCCACATCCTTAATCAGCATTATTTCACTTTGCAAAATCTGCTTCGTACTGTGCAGCAATCTGCGCTCACCTACGGAAATTTTCTTTCTGCGTTCTAAAATAGTCAGTATTTTAAAGATTCTTGCGACCTCAGCAACACTGCCGCTTTTTATCTTCTGCATATACAACTGAAAGCGCCGATTCCAGGAAATCGCCTTCACCGTCTGTACATCCGGTACTTCATGCAGCGTATTCTGAATTATTGCCAGAGTTTCATCATCGCCAATATAACGTAAACCTAATTTTTCGGCGTTTTCTACCGGTACCGACACTGTCATATTGTCAAAAAGCATTTGTAAAATGTAATACTTCACAGTCTCGCCATCCTGTATATGTGCTTCTATATCCTTGATAATAGCTCCACCATGAAGTGGATATACAACTCTGTCACCCATCGCAAACATCTTCAACCCTCCTAAAATTATAATTCTGATAAATACATTGTAGCACGCCCCTTCTTTATTGTCAAAAGTATTTTATTTTACCACTATCTTTCTAATATGTCAACCTTTAACTAGGATGTTGGTCTATCTTCAGAATTCTTTTAACATTTAGCGATAAAACCACACTTAAAAGAATAATATTTTACAAACTGTTAACTAATTACAGCTTCTGCTGCCCCGTTAAGCTCTTGCAAAAGATATTTTTTTCTTGCATAATATAAGTGTCTAAAACAGTAAAGGAAGTAAAAATTATGGACAGCAACGAAAAATATGAATTATTATTAACACAGCTTCGCGCAAAAGAAGGCTTTATCTGCGATATGGATGGTGTTATCTACCACGGAAATAACCTATTGCCCGGAGTAAGAGAATTCGTAAACTGGCTCTATGAAGAAAAAAAGAGCTTTTTATTTTTGACTAACGCCAGCGAACGCAGTCCCAAAGAACTGCAGCAAAAGCTTTTACGTCTGGGACTGGAGGTTGACGAAAGTCATTTCTATACCAGTGCTCTCGCCACTGCCAAATTTATCCATTCGCAGGCCCCCGGCTGCAGTGCCTACGTTATCGGCGGCCCCGGTCTTGTCAATGCGCTTTATGATGCCGGCATCACAATGAATGATGTTAATCCCGATTACGTTGTAGTCGGCGAAACAAATTCTTATAATTATAATATGATTCTCAAGGCAGTAAGCCTGATTAACCAAGGAGCACGCCTGATTGCAACAAACAGCGACCTTACCGGCCCCTCTGATTTCGGTATCATCCCCGCCTGCCGTGCACTGGTCGCACCTATTGAGCTTGCTACCGGCAAAAAGGCTTACTTTGTCGGCAAACCTAACCCCTTGATGATGCGCACAGGCTTGCGTCTGCTGGATGTTCATTCAGAGGATGCTGCTATGATCGGCGACCGTATGGATACAGATATCGTTGCCGGTATGGAAAGCGGTCTGATGACAGCTCTTGTTCTGAGCGGCGTAAGTACGTTGGAAAATATTAAGGAATTCTCCTACCGTCCGTCTATCATCTTAAACGGCGTCGGTGATATTCCGAACAAATAATGTTATACCTCACGGACTGCCGCACTCGGCAGTCCTTTTTCTTTAGCGCAGCACTTGACTTAAAGTACACTCTAACATATATAATGTAAGCAAGAATTATATAAAGGAGCCTTAATGAATAATATGCGCATTTTTCTTTTCGTCGGTACGATTGATGCTCTCATGAGTATCATCGGTTATATGTATTATCGCCATTATCTGCCCTTCGGCCGCACACTGACCTTCGGGCTTATATATCTGCTGATGGCACTCGGCACAGCTATCAGTGTCATTCTGCCGCAGGGAACGCCTCATTTTCTGCTCAAGCTCACTGCGTGGATAGAAGGACTTTGGATTGCTTTTTGCTACTACACACTTCTGTTGGCCATCATTCATCTTCTCTGCCTGCTTTTCAGTAAGCTGGGCGGTTGGCAGCTACCTTCAGCAAAAATCAGTATCATCGGCCTTGCCTTTATCTGCTGCTTCATTACCTGGGGCAGCTGGCGCGCCTTTCACCCGACAGTACGCACAGAAGCACTGGTAACGGAAAAGCTGCCGCAGAATGCTCATTATAAAATTGTCTTTCTCACCGACCTGCATATGGGAAGAATACTCGGCCATGACTACGCAGAACGTCTGGCAGCACGCATCAACGAGCAAAAGCCGGACTTTGTTGTAGTCAGCGGCGATATGCTTGATGAGCGCATTTTTTATGTAGAAGAGGAGGATACGCTTTCTGCTCTGGCTCAAATCAAAGCGCCTGTCTACATGGCCTTCGGCAACCATGATTATCTTGACGAACCATTGCGCTGGCAACAAATGCTCACAGACAAGGGCTTCTACATCCTGCGCAATACCGATACCATTATCGACAACAAAATCAAAATAACCGGTATAGATGATTACAGCAAAAACCGTACCAACAACCAGCTTATAAACCTTTCCTCCCAAAATGAAGACTACTACAGTATTCTGCTCGATCATCAGCCTCGCCGTATGGATGCTGCGGCTGCTGCGGGTTATGATCTTTATCTGGCCGGCCATACGCATACAGGCCAGCTTTTTCCCAACCGTCTGGTAACGAAAAAAATGTACAAGCTGGATTACGGCCGTACAAACTTTGGCAATCTGACCGCAATCACCAATAACGGCTACGGCTTTTGGGGACCTCCGGTTCGCACGGAGATAGCACCGGAAATGGTTGTATTGGAGCTGCGGGGAAAATAACTTCTGCCGGATAAAGCTTTCCAAAAAAATACACAGCAGACTAATATAATCTGTTGTGTTACAAAAAAATAGGACCACTGCGTGTTTATAGCGTAGTGGTCCTTTTGATTGACATTATTCAGCTTTTGCTTCTTTAGGTGCTTCAACAATTATTTTGGCATCAACAACATTTTTCTTAATGGACTCAATGCCGCGTTTGCATCCTGCCATTGCCTTGTAGCCTTCACCGGTAGCAATAATCTGTCCGTTGGTTGCCTTCAAACGGAAGCGGAATTCTCCGGCCTTGTCTTTATAAACTTCAAATTTCGGATGCTTACAAGGGGTAAAGCCTTCTACCGTCTGGTCCTCTATCGGAGCAACAGGAGCATTGTTGATAACACTGGCAATACCCTTTCGACAGTACTTCTCATCCTTATAAACCTGGGAGCTGGCAATGACTTCACCATTTGCAGCTTTTAAATTAAATTTAACGCCATTTTTTGCCTGAGAAATTACGAATTTACCCATTTTGTAGCCTCCTTTAAATTTAGTATGGTCTATATGTTTATTTTATGCCATCAGCACTAAAAACACAAGTATTTTTATTTAAACTACACAATTTAGCAATTTTTAATCGATAACATTCTTCAATGAACCGATTTTTTCAATAGAGCAGACAATTTTATCACCGTGCTGTAAGAATGTCGGCGGTTTCATCCCCATGCCGACGCCGGCCGGAGTACCGGTAGCAATAATTGTACCTGCAGCTAATTTCATGCCCTCTGACAGCTCTGCAATTGCACCAGAGACAGTCTGAATCATATAACGGGTATTACTGCTCTGGCGCAGCTCTCCGTTAACCGTACAGCTGATATCAAGTGCCTGCTCATCGCCAATTTCATCTGCCGTAACAATACACGGTCCCATAGGCGTAAAGCCGTCAAGACTTTTTCCCAGATACCATTGCTTATGACGCGTCTGCAGATTACGTGCACTGATATCATTAATAATTGTATAACCAAAAATATAATCTCTGGCGTTTTCTTTGCTGACACCCTTGGCATCGCGTCCCAGGATTACTCCCAGCTCTGCTTCGTAATCAAGGCTGTCTACCAATCCTTCATAACGCGGAACACTTTCACCGCTTGCCGTTGCTCTGTTCACACGCTTGGAAAAATAAATTGTGTAGGGGCGTTCACCGCCGAAAGCTTCACTGGAAAAGCGTCCTGCTTCCTGAGCATGTGCATCATAGTTAATACCAAGGCAGACTACATCCTGACGCGGATGAACAATCGGTGCCAGCAGCTTTACTTCCGGAAGCTTGACTGCAGCGCCCTGCAGAACGTCCTCATTATCAGCCAAGTGCTCCAGCTTTTCCTTAACCTCAGGCGTATAACGGCATATTAATTCATTCATATCCGCAACTGCCAGCTCAGGCACAAGTCTTGCCAATAAATTCAGTCTGTAAACGGCTTCATTCTCACGAAAGCCAACAAGAATTTCCTCACGTCCCGCTATCTCTACTGTATAAAAACGCATTATATCTTTCTCCTCTTGGAATATTGATAGTTTGTATCATGCTAAAGCCATAGTATTTTCGGATCATATATCCGGAAATAGGATTAGCATAATATTATTATACACATACAATCCCCAGAACGCAAAAAAGCAGGAACCGAAGTTCCTGCTTTTTACAGCTCTAAATTAGATGAGTTCGATGATAGCCATTTCAGCTGCATCGCCACGGCGAGGACCTACTCTGTAAATGCGAGTAAAGCCGCCTTGTCTGCCTTCATATTTCGGAGCAATTTCTTCAAACAGTTTTTTGGTAATGGTTTCGTCAACCAGAACTGCCATAACCTGACGACGAGCATGCAGGTCATTACGTTTTGCCAAAGTAATCAGTTGAGCGGAATGCTTAGCAACTTCTTTAGCTTTGGTAACGGTGGTTTCGATCTTACCATATTTGAAGAAGGAAGTTAAAATGCTGCGAAACAGAGCCTTACGGTTGCTGGAGTTACGACCCAGTTTTCTGTATGCCATGTACTTCTGACCCCCTTAATTATTCTTCATCGTTTTTGCGAAAATGCAAGCCCATATCCTCAAGTTTCTTTTTAATCTCTTCCAGAGATTTACTACCCAAGTTACGAACTTTAATCATATCAGCTTCTGTTTTCTGGATCAATTCTTCGACAGTATTGATACCTGCACGTCTCAGGCAGTTATTGCTGCGGACGGACAAATCCAAATCGTCGATAGACATTGTGTTTTGACCCTCTTGCTTGCTCGGTTCGGGAGCTTCAGGCTCAGAACCGCCAGCTACAGTGATCACAGAACCTTTGCCATCACTGGTCTGGAAAAGCTTGAGATAGTCAATCAGGATGGTGGAAGCCATATCAACAGCTTCATCAGGCTTTATGCTGCCATCTGTCCAAACTTCCAAAGTAAGCTTGTCATAGTTGGTAACATTACCTACGCGGGTATCGTTAACAGCAAATTTTACTCTGGTAATCGGAGAGTAAATGGAGTCTACCGGAATAACGCCGATAGGCTGATCAGGCTGTTTATTTTTGTCCGCAGGTACATAGCCACGGCCTTTATCAATATGGATTTCCATATTGAAAACTGCGTCTTTATCTAAAGTCGCAATATGCAGCTCAGGGTTCAGGATTTCAACATCGCTATCAGCAATGATATTTGCAGCAGTAACTTCCTGTTCACCGGAACATTCGATACGCAGAATCTTTTCCCCTTCACCTTCCATTTTAAGGCACAAAGCCTTAATGTTCAGGATGATATCAGCAACATCCTCACGAACACCAGGAATGGTAGCAAACTCATGCAGAACACCGTCAATCTTGACGTAGGTTACTGCAGCACCCGGCAGGGAGGACAGCAGCACACGACGCAGGCTGTTGCCCAGCGTGATGCCGTAGCCTCTCTCGAGCGGCTCCCAAACGAATTTGCCATAACGACCATCTTCGCTGACATCAGATGTAACCATCTTAGGTTTTTCAATTTCAATCATTCGGAAAGCCTCCTTCTATCGCGTATTACCACAATACGTCTCATAAGTGGGTGGCACAAGATATTCACTAATTATTTGGAGTACAACTCTACGATGAAGTGCTCTTCAATAGGAACATCAATTTCCTCACGAGTCGGGAAACGGTCTACCTTACCGCTAACGTTAGCAGCGTCCAGTACCAGCCAAGCCGGAACTGCTTTGGTAGCCAGAGTTTCGTCCATGCCTTTGAAGTATTCTTTAGCACGGCTGTTTTCCATAACGGTTACAACATCGCCAACTCTTACCAATGCGGAAGGAATGTCCAGACGTTTGCCGTTAACAGCAATGTGGCCATGTCTTACGATTTGGCGAGCCTGACGGCGGGTGTTAGCCAAGCCGAGGCGGAAAACTACGTTGTCGATTCTTCTTTCGAGGAGGATCAGCAGGTTTTCACCGGTGATACCTTCCATCTTTTTAGCTTTATCATAGTAGCCACGGAATTGTTTTTCCAGTACGCCATAGATAAATTTAGCTTTTTGTTTTTCAGTTAACTGAATGCCATATTCGCTCTTTTTTCTGTTTTGGCGGCGAACTTGGCGTTTAGATTCCTTGCTAATGCCCATGAATGCGGGAGCTAAGCCCAAAGATCTGCATCTTTTCAGGACAGGAGTTCTATCAATTGCCATCTATTTACACCCCCAATTATACTCTTCTACGTTTCGGCGGACGGCAGCCGTTATGCGGGATCGGAGTAACGTCTTTAATAGAGTTAACTTCCAGACCTGCAGCCTGAAGTGCACGGATTGCTGCTTCACGGCCAGCGCCAGGACCTTTTACATATACTTCTACTTGTTTCAAGCCATGCTCCATAGCAGCTTTGGTTGCTTCTTCAGCAGCCATTTGTGCAGCAAACGGAGTGCTCTTACGGCTGCCACGGAAACCGAGGCCGCCTGCGGAGGCCCAGCTCAGAACATTACCTTCGGTATCAGCGATGGTAACGATAGTATTATTGAAGGTGGAGCGGATATGTGCTACACCGTTGATTACGTTTTTGCTAACTTTTTTCTTGTTGCGAACAACTTTCTTGCCAGCCACTGGTTTATCCCTCCCTCGCTAATTATTTCTTCTTGCCTGCAATAGTACGTTTCGGACCTTTACGGGTGCGGGCATTGTTTTTAGTGTTTTGACCACGAACAGGCAGACCCATACGATGTCTTCTGCCACGATAGCTGCCAATTTCAATCAGACGTTTAATGTTCAGGGATTCCTCACGGCGGAGGTCACCTTCAACTTTATAGTCCTGATCCAGAGTTTCACGGATCTTAGCAACTTCTTCTTCAGTCAGGTCGCGAACGCGAGTGTCCGGGTTAATACCGGTTTTAGCTAAAATTTCACGAGAGAGAGTCAGGCCGATGCCGTAGATGTACGGCAGAGCATACTCAATACGTTTATCTCTCGGTAAATCGACACCAGAAATACGTGCCATTAATGTGCACCTCCTTCTTATCCTTGTTTTTGTTTATGTTTCGGGTTTTCGCAAATTACCATTACATGGCCTTTACGTTTAATGACTTTGCATTTTTCACATATTGGCTTAACAGACGGTCTTACTTTCATAATTTAAACCTCCTCTTTGCCTGTTGGATTATTTATACCGATAAGTAATTCTTCCACGATTGAGGTCGTACGGAGTAAGCTCCACGGTAACCTTATCACCAGGCAAAATCTTGATGAAGTTCATACGAATCTTACCGGATATATGTGCTAAAATTGTATGGCCGTTAACCAGTTGAACTTGGAACATAGCATTGGGAAGTGCTTCTAAGATTGTACCTTCAACCTCAATAACATCCTGTTTGGACACTGTTGTACCTCCTTATTTGCTACATCCGAGACTAACTTTAACGTCGGCATATACTTTATCGATAGGCTGCAAGCCATCGATTTCTTTGTACAGGCCTTGTTTTTTGTAGTACTCAATTAACGGTTCTGTTTGTTCATGATATGCATGCAGACGATTTACAACGGTTTCTTCTTTATCGTCGTTACGTTGATAAAGGTTACCACCGCATTTGTCGCAAACATTTTCTACCTTGCTGGGGTTAAAGCTTACATGATAGGTAGCACCGCAAGCTTTGCAGATACGGCGGCCAACTACACGCGCAACCAGCTCGGAGTCAGGAACAGAGATATTAACAACACCGGTCAATTTAATGCCCAGGTCTTTGAGGATTCCGTCGAGAGCAACTGCTTGCTCCTCAGTTCTCGGGAAGCCATCTAAGATGAAACCATTTGCACATTCGGGTTTGGACAAGCCTTCACGAACAATGCCGATGGTTACGACGTCGGGGACAAGTCCGCCAGCGTCCATATATTTTTTTGCCTCTTTACCAAGTTCGGTGCCTGCGCTTACTGCTGCACGGAACATGTCTCCTGTGGAGATATGAGGGATTTTAAATTCATCAATGAGTTTTTCTGCTTGAGTGCCTTTACCAGCACCCGGAGGTCCCATTAAAAGAATGTACATTCTGAACTCCTCCTATTTCATAAAGCCATGATAATGACGCATCAGAACCATGGACTCTATTTGCTTCATAGTTTGTAATGCAACACCAACAACGATCAACAAAGCGGTACCGCCGAAGTACACACCTTCAATGCGGGTTACCCATCCGATAACATGAGGCATCAGCGCAATTAATGAGAGGAAAATCGCACCGGCCAAAGTTATTCTGGACATCACCTTGTCAAGATATTCTGTAGTAGGATTACCGGGTCTTAAACCGGGAATAAAGCCACCGTTCTTTTTAATATTATCGGAAAGATCTCCGATGTTCAGGCTTACTGCTGTATAGAAGTAAGTGAAGAACAAAATCATCAGAACATATAATGTGGTCTGCAGCGGGCTGCCCCACTGAAAGAGCTTACCCATTGCTTTAACCCAGGGAACATCAACGAACTGAGCAATTGTTACCGGGAACATCAGCACCGAAGAAGCGAAGATGATCGGAATAACGCCTGCCTGGTTGACCTTCAGAGGGATATAGCTTGTATGACCGCCATAAGCCTTTTTGCCTACTACACGCTTAGCATACTGAACGGGGATTTTGCGAATACCCTCAGAAATGATAATTACGAAAACTACCATCGCCAGGGCTATAGCCGCGAACAAAATAACGTTCAATAAGCTTACCGTGCCAGCCTGCAGATATTGGAAAATTACCTTAAGTCCATCCGGCAGTCTGGATACGATACCGGCAAAGATTATCAGGGAAATACCATTGCCGACGCCGCGAGCTGTAATCTGCTCGCCTATCCACATAAGGAAAACAGTTCCTGCAGTAAGTGTGATAGCAATAAGCAGGATTGAGAAAATCCCGGGGTTATTAATCGCCATCTTCAGGCCGTAGGCCATACCGCAGGCTTGGACAAACGCCAAAGCCACCGTCAGCATACGTGTAAGCTTTGTCGTTTTCTTGAAGCCTTCCTCACCTTCCTTGGACCATTGTTCCAAGGTCGGTACAACTACCTTCAATAACTGTAAAATAATTGAAGCATTGATATATGGGGTAATACTCATAGCAAAAATAGAGAATTTGCTCAAGGCGCCGCCACTGAACATATCAAGCAGTCCGAAGAGATTACCGCTGCGGAAAAGCTGTTCAATGACAGAAGCGTTTACGCCAGGAACAGGTATATGTGTTCCAGCCCTGAATACGATGAACATGGCGAGAGTAAATAAAACTTTTTGCCTGAGTTCTGTTATTCTAAATATGTTTGCAAGGGCTGCTAACACTTTAGATCACCTCAATCTTACCGCCAGCTGCAACGATTTTCTCTTCAGCGGATTTGCTGAAGCCCATAGCTTGTACAGTAAGCTTTTTGGTTAATTCGCCATTGCCAAGAATACGGATGCCGTCGCGAATGTTCTTAACAACACCTTCTTCAATGAGCATTACGGGTTCAACAACGGTGCCGTCCTCAAAACGATTGAGTACGGAAACGTTGATTTCAACATAATCTTTACCAAATTTATTGTAGAAACCGCGTTTAGGAAGACGCAGGTACAGAGGTCTTTGACCACCTTCAAATCCAGGGCGCTTAACACCGCCGGAACGGGATTTCTGACCTTTCTGGCCTTTGCCGGAAGTCTTGCCCAAGCCACTGCCCAGGCCACGACCTACGCGAACTGCTACACGTTTAGATCCCGGAGCGGGAGACAATTCATGTAAATTCATCTTCAGTACACCTCCTTGTCTTACGCTTCTTCAACCTTCACGAGATGTTCAACCTTGTGAATCATGCCGCGAATAGTCGGAGTATCTTCTTTAACAACGCTAGTATTGATTTTACCTAAGCCCAGAGCTTTAACGGTTGCACGCTGATCTTTGGGGTAACCGATCAGGCTGCGGGTCAGGGTGATTTTAATTTGTGCCATGACAAAGTCCTCCTTAGCCCAACAATTCTTCTACGGTTTTACCACGCAGAGCTGCAACAGCTTCAGCACTCTTCAAGGATTTCAGACCTTCAATGGTTGCACGAACCATGTTGTTCGGGTTGGAAGAGCCTTGAGATTTAGTAAGAATATCACGAACGCCAGCCAGTTCCAGTACGGCACGTACAGGGCCGCCAGCGATAACGCCGGTACCTTCTGCAGCCGGTTTCAGGAATACGCGGCCTGCGCCGAATACACCGATGTTTTCATGAGGAATGGTAGTACCAACCAGCGGTACAGTAACCAGGTTTTTCTTAGCGTCTTCAACGCCTTTACGAATAGCTTCAGGAACCTCTGCAGCTTTACCCAGGCCCATGCCTACATGACCATTTTCATCACCTACAACAACAAGTGCAGCGAAGGAGAAACGACGTCCGCCTTTAACAACCTTAGCAACACGGTTGATGAAAACGACTTTTTCTTGTAATTCGTTTTCTTTATTTTCGAAGTTCGCCACTTTATTTCCTCCTTCTCTTAGAATACCAGGCCAGCTTCGCGAGCAGCTTCAGCCAGGGCAGCTACACGTCCGTGGTACAGATAGCCACCACGATCGAATACAACTTCTTTTACACCCTTAGCCAGCGCTTTTTCAGCGATTGCTTTGCCTACAGCTTTAGCAGCCTCAATGTTGCCGCCGTAGTTTTCTTTCAGATCTTTTTCAACGGTGCTGGCAGCAGCGATAGTTTCGCCGGTCTCATCGTTAATAACCTGTGCATAAATGTTGGACAGGGAACGGTATACGTTCAGACGAGGTTTTTCAGCAGTACCGATAATATATCTACGAGAACGGAGATGACGTTTTTGACGTTTCTCGTTTTTATCAACTCTGTTAAGCAAGAGTTTCACTCCCTTCTTTTAGAAATTATTTCTTGCCTTTAGCGCCGGCTTTACCAATCTTACGACGAACATGTTCGCCTTCGTAACGGATACCTTTACCTTTGTAAGGTTCAGGCGGACGCAAAGTACGGATATCTGCAGCAACTGCACCTACAACTTCTTTATCAGCACCGCTAACAACGATCTTGTTCGGAGCGGGAACTTCAAAAGTAATACCTGCAGGCGGCTCTTTTACAACCGGGTGAGAGAAACCCAGAGTAAAGTTAATGTTTTGGCCTTGCTTAGCAGCACGGTAACCAACACCATTAATTTCCAGAGTTTTGCTGAAGCCTTGGGTTACACCGATGATCATGTTGTTGATCAGGGTGCGGGACAGACCATGCAGAGAACGGTTTTCTTTTTCATCGTCCGGACGTTCAACGGTGATTACACCATTGTCCATGGTCAGCTTCATGTTTTTATTGATTTGGCGAGCTAATTCGCCTTTAGGACCTTTAACGGTCACGTGATTATCTTCAATAGTAACTGTTACACCAGCGGGAACAGTAATTGGCATCTTACCAATTCTAGACACGTACGAGCACCTCCTATCTTTTTAGTATTACCATACGTATGCAAGAACTTCGCCGCCCAAGCCTGCTTTACGAGCAGCTTTGTCGGTCATCAAGCCTTGGGAAGTAGAAATTAATGCAATACCCAGACCTCCGAGGACTCTAGGCAGTTGGTCTTTTTGAGAGTAAACTCTCAGACCAGGTTTGGAAATACGTTTAATACCGGAGATAACCTTCTCTTTATTAGCACCGTATTTCAGGCTGACGCGGATAACATTTTGTTTGCTGTCAGCAATAACTTCGAAATCTTTAATGAAACCTTCGGCTTTCAGGATTTCAGCAATAGCCAGCTTAATCTTGCTGCCGGGGATTTCAACTTTATCATGATGAACTGAATTTGCGTTACGAATACGGGTAAGCATATCAGCAATCGGGTCAGTCATTACCATACTTAAATACCCTCCTTCCTTGTTGTCTGTCTTACCAGCTTGCTTTGGTTACGCCCGGAATAGCTCCTTTATAAGCATATTCACGGAAGCAGATACGGCAGAGGCCAAATTTACGCATATAGCCATGAGGTCTGCCGCAAACTTTGCAGCGGTTATAATGACGAACTTCGAATTTCGGTTCGCCTTTCCATTTTTCGATCAGGGCTTTTTTAGCCAATGTGTTCCCTCCTCACTTATGCGCCGAACGGCATTCCGAGGAGTTTGAGCAGCTCTCTAGCTTCCTCGTCTGTCTTAGCGGTAGTCACAATGATGATATCCATGCCACGAACTTTATCGATCTTATCATATTCGATTTCCGGGAAAATCAATTGTTCTTTCAGACCCAGTGCGTAGTTGCCACGGCCGTCAAATGCGGAAGCATTTACGCCACGGAAGTCACGTACGCGCGGAAGAGCGAGATTCATCAGTTTATCAAGGAAATAGTACATACGGTCGCCACGCAGGGTTACTTTAGCACCCAGAGGCATACCTTGACGTACTTTGAAAGCTGCGATGGATTTCTTAGCTTTGGTGATAACAGGTTTCTGACCTGCGATCTGAGTCATATCAGCAACTGCGCTTTCCAGAGCTTTGCTGTTGCCTACAGCCTCGCCAACACCCATGTTGATTACAACTTTCTCAATTTTAGGGATTTCCATTACGTTTTTATATTGGAATTTGTCATGCATAGCCTTAGCTACTTCAGACAAATATTTTTCTTGCAATCTGGTCTTTGCCATTCAGTTATTTCCTCCTTTCCCGGAAAATTATTTATCGATTACTTCACCGCATTTTTTGCAGGTTCTTACGAAAGCACCGGCAACTTCGGTCTTTTTAATACGGGTAGCTTGTTTGCAAACCGGGCATACCAGCATTACTTTGGAAGAAGCGAGCGGAGCTTCTTTAGTAATGATGCCGCCTTGAGGATTTGCCTGAGACGGTTTGGTATGACGTTTTACTTTATTCACGCCTTCAACAACCACTTTGGCTTTCTTAGGCAGAGCTTCAACGATCTTACCTTGCTTGCCTTTATCCTTACCGGACAGTACAAGAACGGTATCGCCTTTTTTAACATGCAGCTTTACAGCATTTGCCATGTCAAGAACACCTCCTTACAGTGCGTTATCTAATTTCTTACAGCACTTCCGGTGCCAGAGAAATGATTTTCATGAAGTCTTTTTCGCGAAGTTCGCGGGCAACAGGCCCAAAAATACGAGTGCCGCGCGGGCTCTTGTCGTCTTTAATTACAACTGCTGCGTTCTCATCAAAACGGATGTAGGAACCGTCTGCACGGCGAACACCTTTAACGGAACGAACAACAACTGCTTTAACTACGTCGCCTTTTTTTACAACGCCACCGGGTGATGCATCTTTAACAGCACATACGATAACGTCACCGATATTAGCATATTTACGGTAAGAACCGCCTAATACACGGATACACATAACCTTCTTAGCGCCAGTGTTGTCACCAACATTAAGGATAGTTTGTTGTTGTATCATGGATTTCCCTCCCTTGCCGGACTAACTCTTCGGCAAAATTATTTAGCACGCTCTAAGATTTCAATAACGCGCCAGCATTTATCTTTAGACAGCGGACGAGTTTGCATAATTTCAACTACGTCGCCAACATGTGCTTCGTTATTTTCATCATGAGCTTTAAATTTAATAGTATGTTGTACGCCTTTTTTGTACAGCGGATGCTGAACGAAACGTTCTACTGCAACTACGACAGTTTTCTGCATTTTATCGCTGACAACTTTACCAATACGGGTAACACGTGCGTTTCTTTCTTCGGTCACGACTGTTTCCTCCTTGTTATACTTCAAAACAGTTAAGCCTTGAGCTCACGTTCACGCTGGATTGTTTTGATACGGGCAATGGATTTCTTAACGTCACGAATTTTCATCGGATTTTCACATTGACCGGTTGCCATTTGAAAACGCAGATTGAAGAGTTCCTCTTTCAAATCTGCCAACTTGGTGTCTAACTCAGCAGCAGACAATTCACGAATTTCTGTTGTTTTCATTAAGCTTCACCACCCTTTTCTTGTGCGGCAGCTTCAGCTTCCTGTTGAGCGCGAGTTACAAATTTGCATTTGATAGGCAATTTGTGGCTAGCAAGACGCATTGCTTCTTTAGCAACTTCTTCGCTAACACCGTTCATTTCGAACAGAACGCGACCAGGTTTAACTACTGCTACCCAGTACTCCGGAGAACCTTTACCAGAACCCATACGAGTTTCAGCAGGTTTTGCAGTAATCGGTTTATCCGGGAAAATTTGAATCCAAACTTGACCGCCACGTTTGATATAACGTGTCATTGCGATACGGGCTGCCTCAATCTGGCGGTTGGTAATCCAAGCGGGCTCCAATGCTACCAGACCGAAATCGCCATGAGCGATTCTATTACCGCGCATAGCACGGCCAGTCATACGACCTCTATGTTGTTTACGATGTTTAACTCTCTTCGGTAATAACATGTCTGATTATGCCTCCTTTGCCGGAGCAACTTTAGCTGCTTCTTTGCTTTCAGGAAGAACTTCACCTTTGTAAATCCATACCTTAATGCCGATACGGCCATAAGTGGTATGTGCTTCTGCAGTGCCATAATCGATGTCAGCACGCAGGGTGTGCAGAGGAATGCTGCCTTCACGATAGGATTCGCTGCGTGCAATTTCAGCACCGCCAAGACGACCGCCGCAGGTAATTTTGATACCTTTAGCACCCATACGCATGGTACGGCCAACGCATTGTTTCATAGCACGACGGAAAGCGATACGGCGTTCCAGCTGTGCTGCAATGTTCTCTGCAACCAAGGTTGCGTCCATATCCGGGGTTTTAACTTCTACGATGTTGATTTCGATAGCGCTCTCAGTCATTTTCTTCAGGTCGGATTTCAGCAGTTCGATGTTGCTGCCTTGACGACCGATTACCATACCAGGTTTTGCAGTATGGATGGAAATGCGGGCTTTATTAGATGCGCGTTCGATTTCTACTTTAGATATACCGGACAGGAACAGTTTTTCTTTGATGAACTCACGGATTTTAATGTCTTCTAACAAGAATTTCTCATAGTCTTTGCCAGCGTACCATTTGGAATCCCAGCCTTTGATAACGCCAACACGGAGACCATGCGGATTAACTTTTTGACCCACTATCTTTTCCCTCCTTCTGACGGGATATTATTTTTCTTTAACTGCTACAGTTACGTGGCTAGAACGTTTCAGAATTTTGAAAGCCTGTCCACGGGAACGAGGATGAATACGTTTCATGGTCGGACCTTGATCTACTGCACAGTAGGATACGATCAGGTTATCCACGTTCATGTCAAAATTGTGCTCTGCGTTTGCTACTGCACTGCGCAGAACTTTCTCGATTACCTCAGAACCAACCTTCGGGGTATATTTGAGGATCGCGAATGCTTCACCAACGGATTTGCCGCGGATGAGATTGATTACGATGCGCAGTTTGCGCGGCGCAATACGGATATATTTTGCAATTGCCTTTGCTTCCATTGTTTGGTCCCCCTTTCCCCTTATTTTAAGCCGGTGCTCTTATCTGCGTGACCTTTGTAAGTACGAGTAGGAGCGAATTCTCCTAATTTGTGGCCTACCATATCCTCGGTAATGAATACCGGAACATGTTTGCGTCCGTCATGAACCGCAATGGTGTGACCAACGAAAGACGGAAGAATAGTAGAGCTGCGAGACCAGGTCTTAACAACTTTTTTATCATTAGCGGCATTAAGCACGTCAATCTTTTTCAAAAGACTTGCATGGACAAAAGGTCCTTTTTTAACTGATCTGGACACTAGGTTAGCCTCCTTTCCTTATCCTGTTTTATTATTTAGTTCTACGTTTCAGAATTAACTTAGTAGAAGCTTTCTTCTCTCTGCGAGTACGAGTACCGAATGCACATTTACCCCAAGGAGTAACAGGACGTTTACGACCAACGGGGGAGTGACCTTCACCACCACCATGCGGATGGTCGTTAGGATTCATAACAACACCGCGGTTAGCAGGACGGATACCCAGCCAACGGCTGCGGCCAGCTTTACCGATGCAGATGTTTTCAGCATCAATGTTACCAACTTGACCGATGGTTGCACGGCAGTTGATATGTACTTTACGGATTTCGCCAGAAGGAAGACGGAGCAGAGCGTAGTCGCCCTCTTTAGCCATCAGCTGTGCGCTGGTACCAGCACTACGAGCCATTTGGCCGCCTTTACCAATTTTCATTTCCACGTTGTGTACGGTAGTACCAAGCGGAATGTTTTTCAGCGGCAGGCAGTTACCGGTTTTGATATCTGCGTCAGGACCGCTTACTACGATATCGCCAACTTTCAAATCAAGCGGAGCGATGATGTAACGTTTTTCGCCGTCAACATAGTTGATCAGAGCGATACGAGCGTTACGGTTAGGATCGTATTCAATGGTAGCAACCTTAGCCGGAATGCCGTCTTTGGTACGCTTGAAATCAATGATACGATATTGTTTTTTATGACCGCCGCCTTGATGACGAACAGTCATTTTACCGGTATTATTACGGCCTGCATGTTTACCAAGTTTTTCAACAAGCGGGCGGTAAGGCTTGTCAGTCGTAATCTCTTCGAAGGCAGACACAGTAATAAAGCGTCTGGAAGGAGAATACGGATTAAAGCTTTTAATAGCCATTTAATTTACCTCCTATACGTTAATTACATTCCTTCGAAAAGGGGAATCGTATTGCCTTCAGCAAGCTTCACGATAGCTTTCTTATAATCGGAACGTTTGCCAACATATTTACCCATGCGTTTGGTTTTGCCCAGTACGCGGATGGTATTTACATTCAATACTTTAACTTTGAAAATCGCCTCTACAGCTTGGCGAATCTCCACTTTGTTAGCATCCAGGGGAACCTGGAAGGTGTATTTGTTCTCCTGCATCATCTGAGAAGTCTTTTCAGTGATGATGGGACGAATCAGTATATCGCGAGGATTAGCAGCCATTATGCGAGCACCTCCTCAATTTTTTCTACAGCATCTTTAGCAAGGAATACCTTTTTGCTGTTCAGGATATCAAAGCAGTTCAGACCCATGTTGGTGATGGTGGTTACTTTCGGCATGTTACGTGCGGAAAGAGCAACGTTTTCGTTGGAACCATCGGTAATCAACAGAGCTTTAGTGTCAACAGCTTCAAAAGCTTTCAGCAGAGAAGCTACTTGTTTAGTTTTCGGAGCGTCAAAAGCCAGACCTTCAACAACTACCAGTTCACCAGCTGCTACTTTAGCAGACAGTGCGCAGCACAGAGCTAAGCGACGTGCTTTACGAGGCATTTTCTTTGCATAGCTGCGGGGTTGGGGACCAAAAGTGGTACCACCGCCAACCCATACGGGAGAACGGTTGGAACCGCAACGAGCGCGGCCAGTACCTTTTTGTTTCCAGGGTTTACGACCGCCACCGCGTACCATAGCACGGGTTTTAGTAGCGGAAGTTCCTTGACGTTGGTTTGCCAGCTGCATTACAACTGCTTGATGTACTACAGCTTCATTGAACTCAGCGCCAAATACGGAATCATTTAATTCTATTTCACCGGTTTGTGCACCGGAAAGATCATATACTGATAACTTCGGCATTAGAAGCATCCTCCTTTCTTTCGCTTATCTTATTATTTGTTAGGTTTTACGGTTTCCTTCAGTACTACGTAAGAACCAGTAGCACCCGGAATAGCACCCTTAACCAGAATAAGATTACGTTCTGCGTCAACCTTAACAACGGTCAGACGTTGAACAGTTACATTTGCATTACCCATACGGCCAGGCAGTTTTTTGCCTTTGATTACACGGCCGCCAGGACCGGAATGCATGGGGCCCATAGAACCAGGCTCACGATGAGACTTAGAACCATGTTTCATAGGTCCGCGAGAGAAATTGTGGCGCTTAATAGTGCCTGCAAAACCTTTGCCGCGGGAAACGCCGCTTGCGTCAATCAATTCGCCTGCAGCAAAAATATCAGCAGCGATTTTATCGCCTACCGCATATTCGGAAGGAGCAGCCAGACGCAGCTCTCTGACAAATTTGACCGGTGTTACACCAGCTTTGTCAAAATGGCCTTTCATCGGTTTGGTGGTATGTTTTTCTTTAATTTCACCAAAACCAAGTTGAACAGCATTATAACCGTCTGTTTCTTCGGTTTTGTTTTGAAGTACAACGCAGGGTCCTGCTTCTACAACAGTAACAGGAATCAGTCTGCCATCAGCTTCAAAAATTTGGGTCATGCCCAGTTTTTTGCCTAAGATACCTTTAGCCATTATTGCACCTCCTCCTTACAGTTTAATTTCAATATCTACGCCAGCGGGCAGGTCAAGACGCATCAGAGCGTCAACAGTCTTACCGGTGGGTTCCAGAATGTCTACAAGACGTTTGTGAGTACGCATTTCGAATTGCTCACGGGAATCTTTGTTAACATGCGGAGAACGCAGAATAGTGTAAATGTTTTTTTCTGTAGGAAGGGGAATCGGACCGGAAACTTGTGCACCGGTACGTTTTGCAGTTTCTACAATCTTAGAAGCACTTTGGTCAAGTGCTTTATGATCATACGCTTTCAGGCGTATTCTAATCTTTTGAGACTTAGCCATTAAAAAATATCCTCCTAAATTCGCCCAGTTTCTATGAACGGACATACTCCGTGAAAATCTCCCTGTCTAACAGGCAAGCAACCTTTCACATCATCGCAGGGCCATACCAACAAACATAAGAATAGAGGGGAGGTTAACCCCCCTCATATTCTTCCAGGGATCTAACTAAAATTATTTCTCTTCTACTTCGGAAACAACGCCAGCGCCAACGGTACGGCCGCCTTCACGGATAGCGAAGCGCAGACCTTTTTCGATAGCGATCGGGGTGATCAGTTCTACTTCCATGGTTACGTTATCGCCAGGCATTACCATTTCTACGCCCTCCGGCAGTTCGGTTACGCCGGTTACGTCGGTAGTACGGAAATAGAATTGCGGACGGTAGCCGTTGAAGAACGGAGTGTGACGGCCGCCTTCTTCTTTGGTCAGTACATAAACTTCACCTTTGAATTTGGTGTGCGGATGAATGCTGCCCGGTTTGGACAGTACTTGGCCACGCTCGATTTCTTTACGGTCAACACCACGCAGCAGGCAGCCGATGTTATCGCCGGCTACTGCTTCGTCCAACAGTTTGCGGAACATTTCAACGCCAGTTACTACGGTAGATTTTTTCTCGTCTTTCATACCAACGATTTCTACAGTATCGCCAACTTTAACAGTACCACGCTCTACACGGCCGGTAGCAACGGTACCACGACCGGTGATGGTGAATACGTCCTCGACAGGCATCAGGAACGGTTTGTCGGTTGCACGTTCCGGCAGCGGAATGTAGCTGTCAACTGCGTCCATCAGTTCCATGATTTTTGCTTCGTATTTCGGGTCGCCTTCCAGAGCTTTCAGAGCGGAACCTGCAACAACAGGAATGTCATCGCCGGGGAAGTCATAGGAGCTCAGCAGTTCGCGAACTTCCATTTCTACCAGTTCCAGCAGCTCTTCGTCGTCAACCATATCTACTTTGTTCAGGAATACTACCATTGCAGGTACGCCTACTTGGCGAGCCAGCAGGATGTGCTCACGAGTCTGAGGCATCGGGCCGTCAGCAGCGGATACTACCAGGATTGCGCCGTCCATCTGAGCAGCGCCGGTGATCATGTTCTTTACATAGTCAGCATGGCCCGGGCAGTCAACGTGTGCATAGTGACGGGTTGCGGTTTCATATTCAACGTGAGAGGTATTGATGGTAATACCACGTTCACGTTCTTCCGGAGCTTTATCGATCATGGAGTAGTCCATGAATTCAGCGCCGCCTTTTTCAGCCAGTACTTTGGTGATAGCAGCAGTCAGAGTAGTCTTGCCATGGTCAACGTGACCGATGGTGCCGATATTCAGATGCGGTTTAGTTCTTTCATATTTAGCTTTTGCCATTGTGAATTTCCTCCTTAAGGTTGTTTGTTAAAACTAGGCTTAGTTGGTGCCTTTGTTTTTAGCAATAATTGCCTCAGCAATGTTTCTGGGAACGTCTTCGTAGTGGTCTACTTCCATGGAGTAGTTACCACGGCCTTGGGTTTTGCTGCGCAGGTCGGTAGCATAACCAAACATTTCAGCCAGCGGAACGAATGCATTGATTACTTGTGCACCGTTACGAGCTTCCATGCCTTCGATGCGGCCACGGCGGGAGTTGATGTCGCCGATTACGTCGCCCATGTATTCTTCAGGAACAGTAATTTCTACTTTCATGTAAGGCTCAAGGATAACCGGGTTAGCTTTTTCAGCACCGGACTTGAAGCCCATAGAACCGGCAATCTTAAATGCCATTTCAGAAGAATCGACTTCATGGTAAGAACCATCATAAACAGTAACTGCGATATCAACCATCGGATAACCAGCAACTACGCCGTTTTCCATAGCTTCTTTAACGCCTGCTTCGATAGGAGCGATGTATTCCTTAGGAATAGCGCCGCCAACAACTTTGTTTTCAAACAGGAAGCCTTCGCCAGGTTCACGCGGAGTGATTTCCAGCCAGCAATGACCATATTGGCCTTTACCACCGGACTGACGAACAAATTTACCTTCGGATTTAACAGCTTTGCGAATGGTTTCGCGATAAGCAACCTGCGGGTTACCAACAGTGCAGCCTACTTTGAATTCGCGCAGCAGACGGTCAACAATGATGTCCAGGTGAAGCTCGCCCATACCGGAAATAATGGTTTGGGAGGTTTCAGGATCAGTGTGAACACGGAAGGTCGGATCTTCTTCTGCCAGTTTTTGCAGGGCGATGCCCATTTTTTCCTGGTCAGCTTTAGTTTTAGGTTCAACTGCAACGGAGATTACAGGATCAGGGAATACCATAGATTCGAGGATGATCTCGTTTTTCTCATCGCAGAGAGTATCACCGGTAGTGGTGTCTTTCAGACCTACAGCAGCTGCGATATCACCGGAGTAAACTTGTTCAATTTCTTCGCGGTGGTTAGCATGCATTTGCAGGATACGACCGATACGCTCGCGTTTACCTTTAGTGGAGTTATATACATAAGAACCAGCAGTCAAGGTACCGGAGTATACACGGAAGAATGCCAGCTTACCAACAAACGGGTCGGTAGCAATCTTGAATGCCAGTGCAGAGAACGGAGCTTCGTCGCTGGACGGACGCTCATCTTCTTCGCCGGTTTCAGGGTTTACACCTTTGATGTTAGGAACATCTGTCGGTGCAGGCATGAATTGGATTACAGCGTCCAGCATCGGTTGAACGCCTTTGTTTTTGTAGGAAGAACCGCAGCAAACCGGAGTCATTTTGCAAGCGATAGTTGCTTTACGGATACCAGCCAGGATTTCTTCTTCGGTCAGCTCTTCGCCTTCCAAATATTTCATCATCAGCTCGTCATCGGATTCAGCAACAGCTTCAACCAATGCTGCACGGTATTCCTCAGCTTTTTCTTTCATGTCAGCCGGGATTTCTACGAACTCTTCTTCTTTACCGAGTGCATCATCATAAACGATTGCTCTCATTTTGATCAGGTCGATCATGCCTTCGAAAGTATCTTCAAAGCCGATAGGCAGTTGAATAGGTACTGCATTGGCATTCAGACGGGTCTTCATCATGTCAATTACACGATAGAAGTCTGCACCGGTAATATCCATTTTATTTACATATGCCATACGGGGTACATGGTATTTGTCAGCCTGACGCCATACGGTTTCGGACTGAGGCTCAACACCGCCCTTAGCACAGAAAACTGCAACGGAACCATCAAGTACACGCAGGGAACGTTCAACTTCTACAGTAAAGTCAACGTGACCCGGGGTATCAATGATATTGATACGATGTTTATCGAATTGGTGCTCGGAACCTTCCCAGTAGCAGGTGGTTGCAGCAGAGGTGATGGTAATACCACGCTCTTGTTCCTGAACCATCCAGTCCATGGTAGCAGCACCTTCATGGGTTTCACCAATCTTATGTACTCTGCCGGTATAGAACAGAATACGTTCGGTTGTGGTGGTTTTACCAGCATCGATGTGAGCCATGATGCCGATATTTCTAGTTCTCTCAAGCGGAATTAATCTGCCCACTTCTTTATCCTCCTCAAATTAACTGAGACAGGTCATTACCAGCGGTAATGAGCAAATGCTTTGTTTGCTTCTGCCATCTTGTGGGTATCTTCGCGTTTCTTAACAGCTGCGCCAGTGCCATTGGAAGCGTCCATGATCTCACCAGCTACACGCTCGTACATGGTGCGCTCACCACGCAGACGAGAGTAGTTTACCAGCCAACGGATACCCAGGGTGGTTTTGCGGTCAGCACGTACTTCAACAGGTACTTGGTAGTTTGCACCACCAACACGACGGGCACGAACTTCCAGCAGCGGCATTACGTTCTGCATAGCAGCATCGAACACTTCCAAAGGATCTTTGCCAGTCTTTGCACGAACCAGGTCGAATGCATCGTATACAATACGTTCTGCAACGCCTTTTTTGCCGTCGAGCATAATTTTATTGATAAATCTAGTTAAAAGCTTAGAACCGTACACCGGATCCGGCAGTACGTCTCTTTTAGTTACAGGGCCTTTTCTCGGCATGTGTTTCCCTCCTTAGGATTAAATCATTCTTAATGTTTTCTTGAAATTATTTCTTTGCTTTAGCACGTTTTGCACCGTACTTGGAGCGAGATTGGTTGCGGTTAGCAACGCCTGCAGTATCAAGAGCACCACGAATGATATGGTAACGCACACCAGGAAGGTCCTTGACTCTTCCGCCTCTGATCAGAACAACACTGTGTTCCTGAAGATTATGGCCGATACCCGGGATATAAGCAGTAACTTCGATGCCGTTGGTCAAACGTACACGAGCTACTTTACGAAGTGCAGAGTTAGGTTTCTTCGGGGTAGTGGTGTAAACACGAGTGCAGACGCCACGTTTTTGCGGGCATTCTTTCAATGCCGGTGCAGTAGATTTGCTTTTCAGAACCTCTCTACCTTTGCGAACCAATTGGTTAATTGTGGGCATATCGGCACCTCCTTTCCAAACAATTAGATTTTAATGATTATAAAAACTCAGCTCACGCCAAGCCCTTATCGGCTTTAAGTATCGCAGCCGCTGCTGCTTTGACGTTTATGCCGCAGGCTCTGCCGATTTCCAGCATCGTTTCTGTGTTTTCAACCGGTACTGAATTTTCCCGACACAGTTGCATCAGCCTGCCGGTAACTCTCTCGTCCGCATCACTTGCGATATAGACGACAGCGGCAACTTGTCTTGCTACAGCTTTTTCTGTCTGCTTAACGCCTACAGTATGCTTTTCAGCTTGCTTTAAAGCTTCAAGTGCCATCATGTTACCTCCTTCATCGAGCGCATAGCTCTCCCGCGATACTTGTATATTGTAACATCTCATGCACAAGCTGTCAACACTTTTTAGCAACTTTTTTAAAAAATTTAGTAGCGCTTTTTGCCGTGTTAATGCGCTTCTTTCTTTACACGTATCCAAGTGTTTCATTGACTATTTCTTCATACATAAAGTACACCCAAGGAGTACTTTTTCAACAGAGCTTTCACCTTAAATATCGCATAAAAAAAGAGCTGCCAACACTTCTGACAGCTCATATGTATATTATTTTGCCACGCCCGGGAAGGAAGAAACGTATTTGATTTTTATATCCGGAAAACTATCAACAAACCGAACTCTGAAATCTTCACCGTACTCTACAAATTGCCACTCGCCTATATTATTGGGAAAGCTTTGGACAACCTTTACTTTTAAATCAGGGAAGCTGTCGACAACCTTTACCTTAATATCAGGAAAACTGTCAACAATTTTCACTTTACCGCACAGCTTGATATTTTTATAGTAGCCTGCGCTGTTGATAGGAGTAGCAGCTCCCGCGATACAGGGAAATGCAGCAATCAGCAGCAGACTTAAGCAAAGAACAGTTTTTTTCAGCATTCCTCTTCCCCCTTTCGTTAAGGACGCTTTTATTTTACGTAAAATACACGGTTTGCTTTACGCGGAGCAGCCTGAGGCACAGGTCCGTCAGCATAACCGAGGATGCAGTGGCCTACGCCCTCATACTCTCCTTCAATACCCCATTCTTTCAGCAACTGTTTGCCTTCTTCGGAAGCAAACTCTTCCTTAGCACGGTTAATCCAGCAGCTGCCAAGACCTACGGCATGAGCCGCCTGCATCAGGTTGCCCATTACCAGGCTGCCGTCATAGGGAGTAAGCTTATTGCTTTTAGGTCCCAAAACAACAAGAACCACAGGTGCGCCATAAAAACTGTCGATGCTTGTGCCCAAAATTTCACGGTTCATCTGCGCCAGTTTGTCGCGAACCTCTTTATTGGTTACCGCAACAATAATTACTTCCTGCGTACCATGACCGCTGGCAGCATAAAGACCGGCATCGATAACCTGGTCAATCAGCTCCTGCGGCACCATGTCTGCCTTATATTTGCGAACGCTTCTGCGTTCCTTTAAAGCCTGTAATTCTGCATTCATTATATGTCAGCTCCTTATCGTTAATGAAATAAAATTTTACGCTGTTACGCTGTATTAATTTTATTCTTGCCTGCGCCGTTATTATCCTGCCGGAAAATGCAACAAAAATGTTAATTTCTCTGCAGCTTTACTTGTACAGCAGATAAGGCTTTACCTGCTGCTCAAAGGCCGCGCACTCCTGATGCCAACGCGCAAAAGCTGTTTTTGGCGCTTCACCTTCACGCAAGCTGCTTTCTCCAAGCGCAATATCCAGCTTATAGCCTTTGCTGCCATAACCGCGCTCCGGCGTTTTTACCTGCTCCGGATATAATTCTTTAAATGTAGTAAACAAAATATAATCCAGCTCAGGCAGATTAACCTTACGTAAATCCGTAAGATAAATTTCTACGCCCTGCACCAGCTCACCGCTATAGGTGCCGTAACGCGGTGTAAAGCGTGCTGCTCTAAAAGCCACGCCAGCAAGCTGCTTTTCATCTAAGGCTGCCTTTACGGCATCCGCATCAGCAAAAGGTGCTCCCAGAAAATAAAACGGTTTAGCTGTCCCGACACCCACGGAAAGATTACTGTCACCGCTTACACCGGTAGCGCCATACAGGAAAGCGGTCGCCGCCGTAGGAATCAGCGGAGATGTCTGTACCCATGGCAGGCCTGTATCCTGCCACAGCTCTCTGCGTGACCATCCCTTCATAGACACCACCGCCAGCTCACAGCCGATATGCTGCGTAGCGTTGATATAGCTTGCAAATTCACCTATAGTAAGACCATGACGCAACGGCAGCTCGTAAAGCCCGATAAAAGTTTTATATTCCGGCTTGAGAACCGGTCCCTGCATAGCACCGCCTAAAGGATTAGGGCGGTCCAAAACAACAACCTGCTTTTTCGCTTTGGCACATTCTTCCATTATATAAGCAAGCGAAGAAAAATATGTATAGTGACGAATGCCGACATCCTGAATATCAACCACCATAGTGTCAATCTCATCCAGCATTTTTGCCGTAGGCCTGCGATCTTCTCCATACAGACTGTGTACAGGTATATCCTTATAGGTGTGACTCTCAAAGGTTTCGCCTGCCGCCACAGCGCCGAACAATCCATGCTCAGGCACAAACAGTGCCGTCAGATTATAGCTCTTCTGCAGCAGCTCTGTGCTGCTGCGAAGCTTGCTGTCCACGCCGGACTGATTAGTAAAAAGTCCCAGCCTTTTCCCTGCAAGCAGCTGCTTAGCAAACGGCTCATCAATGCGTTCAATACCTAATACAACTCTTTTTTCCCCGGCTGCCGCAAAGCTTGTTGCTGCAAACAGCACTATCAATAAACTGCATAATATGCATAACAACTTTTTCATTAAACCCCTCCCAAAAATAATTCTAAGTATATTTTAGCACATTTGCCGTTTCCGTGACGATAAAGTAAGCTGTTCTTCCGAAAGAGAAAAAACAGACAGACCTGTCGCATAAGTGATATGTACCCAGTTTTCTGGACACCGCTAAAAATTTGAATAATTATATTTACATCATGGATGCTTCTCTGAATTTAGAGGGAGGCATCCATTTTGTTTTAGCTTGAATTCTTTTGTTGTTATAATAATCGATGTACTCAGCTATAGCGTTTGAAAAAGATTCAAACGAAGGGTAATCTTTTTCAAATCCGTAGAACATCTCGTTTTTTAATCTGCCAAAGAAAGTTTCCATAATACAGTTGTCATAGCAGTTACCTTTCCTAGACATTGATTGAATGATTCCGTGCTTTTGCAATTCATTCCTATAAAATGCATGCTGATATTGCCATCCTTGATCTGAGTGCATAATAAGACCTTTTACAGAAGGAAAACCTTTAAATGCCTTTTTCAGCATGTCCTTTATTTGCGCCATATCTGGATGTAGAGAAAGATTGTAAGAGATTATTTCATTGCTGTTCATATCCAAAATCGGAGAAAGATAACATTTGCCCCAAGGCAGATTGAACTGCGATACATCGGTTGTCCACTTTTGCAAAGGTTTTTCGGTATTGAAATCTCGATTGATGATATTATCAGCAACTTTGCCAACATCGCCTTTATAGGAGTGGTATTTTTCCTTGGGACATTTTCCAAACAAGGTAAGCTGATTCATGATTCGTTGGACACGCTTGTGATTTACTCGAAAACCTCGATTCAGAAGCTCCTTATGTACGCGCCTTACACCATATCGCTTTTTGTTCTCGTTGAAGATAACAATAATTTCGGATGATAAGTCGGCATTTCGTTCGCTAACTTTATCTGTCTTGCTAAGCTCGTAATAGTACGTTGAACGCGACAGTCCAATCGCATCCAGCAAATAATTCAGTTTGTAACCTTCTTCACGCAGTTTTTGGACGAGCGCAGCTTTTTCGCCTTGAGTTGCGCTGCGCATCTCTCTTCTCTCAAGGCAATCTCTTTTTTTACAATAGCAATCTCCGCTCTCAAGCGCTCATTTTCTGCTCTGAGCAGAATCATTTCTTCTCGTTCTGATGGAGTAAGTTCTGCCGGCTCTATTTTTTTCTTCATTTCAGGCTCCTTGGGTGGTCGTCCTTTTCGTTGTGCGACCAATCCCTGATACCCTTTAATTTTATAGCATCTAACCCACTGATACAAGAGTCCAGCGTTAATTCCTGCAGAAATAGCTGTTTCCTTATTTGACGCACCAGCTAATACTTTGGCTACAAGTTCATATTTCTCTTCTGCTGACCAAGTTTTTCTCTGATTTTTATGTCTTAATGCTTCTGGACCACATTTATCTTCTATCCGAACCCAAACTCGGATTGTATTGTGGAAATTTTTTTCTGTTATATCTTTAGGCGTTTCAGGCCATTTACCTTGTCGATATAATTCTACACACTGTCTTTTGAACTTATAGCTGTATTTCATTAAAATACCCCCAATACTGGGTGTCCAGTATTGGGGGTACATATCAAAGTTCTGCCTGTTTTTTCAAAGTTATTTTAAATTAATATATCAGAGCTTCTCGTCATATTCAGCCTTTTTAAAGCCAACCAACACGCCGCCGTCATAAATTACCAACGGACGTTTAACAAGCATACCATCGCTTGCAAGCAGCTCAAGCTGCTCGTCCTCGCTCATTGTCGGCAGTTTATCCTTCAGTCCCAGCTGCTTATACAGATTACCGCTGGTGTTGAAGAAGCGTTTCAGCGGCAAACCGCTGGCTGCATACCAGGTACGCAGCTCGTCAGCTGTCGGATTATCAGTCTTGATATCACGCACAGTAAAGCTCAGGCCTTTAGCCTGCAGATACTGCTCTGCCTTTTTGCAGGTAGAACATTTTGGGTAACAGATAAATAACATTTTTATACCTCCTTACTGCAGCTGCTGCAGCAGATAGTCCTCCGCTGCCTTCAGCTGAACATCAACAGTAGCATCCTCCGGCAGCTCTACCTTCACATCAGGCTCAATACCTACATTATGAATAGAAACACCGGACGGTGTATAATATTTGGCTACCGTAATTTTCACTGCCGTATTGCTGTCCAGGCGGTATACCGATTGCACACTGCCTTTACCGAAGGTTTTGGTACCGAAAAGCTTACCGCTTTTGGTATCCTTAATCGCACCGGCAACAATTTCCGCAGCGCTGGCACTGCCATGATCAACAAGCACAGCCAAAGGATATTTCACCTTCTCCAGACTGGAAGTTTCTTCATACTTGTTGCCATTTTTATCTACAACAGAAACAATAGGTCCCTTAGGCACCAGCATACCGGCGACGGCAACACCTGCATCAAAAACACCTCCGGGATTGCCGCGCAAATCAAGCACAAGGGCCTGCATGCCCTGCTTTTCCAACTCTGCATATTTTTTTGCAAAGTCATCACCGGTATTTTCATTAAATACGGCTATTCTGATATAACCGATTTTTGTATCAGGCAAAAGCTGACCGCCAACAGACGGATTTTTGATTTCGCAACGCTCAACGCTCACAGTACGCAGCTTGCCATCCTTGCCCTTGAGCTCCAGCTTGACGACGGTGCCATGCTTGCCGCGGATTTTGTTGGCTACCTGCTCCATGTTCATATCACGCGTCGGGTTGCCGTCAATCGCAGTAATAATATCACCGCTCTTAATACCGGCCTTTGCGCCGGGATTATCCTCCAAAGCAGAAATAACTACATAGTCATTACCGCGTTTGCCAAAAACAATACCGATACCGCCAAAGCTGCCCCCTGTCATTTCACTCAGCTGCTGAAAATCCTTGCTGTTAAGATAAACTGTATAAGGATCGCCTGCAGCTTCTACCATACCTTTTATTGCGCCGTCAAACAGCTGGTGATTGTCTACTTCACCATTATAGTTACGCTTTAAAAGATTCATAGTACGCAAAAAACGCACCGATTCAGAGGCACTGCCCGTTAACCTGTTTAACAGCACAGCTTCTGTTCCCACTACCGCTGCGATAGTCACCAGCGCTGTAAGCAGGCAGCAGGCTGCAAGCTGCCATCTTCTTTTTCTAAACACTTTTCTTGCCTCCGTTTATATCTGTCACGGTAAATAATTTAACGGCTCCGTAAGCTCGCCATGCAGACGCACCTCAAAGTGACAGTGCGGTCCGGTAGAATAACCGGTACTGCCGGCATAGGCAACTACCGTGCCCTTGCTTACATATTGCCCCTCACCAACATTTAACGCCGAATTATGTGCATAAAGCGTTACCAGACCGCCGCCATGGTCAATCATTACGCAGTTGCCGTAGCCTCCAAGCCAACCGCTGTAAACAATCGTGCCGCTGTCAGCAGCGTGAATCGGCGTTCCCGAATCAACCGCAATATCCATACCGCTATGGTACTTGGTTGTACCGAAAATCGGATGCGTTCTCCAACCATAGTAGGAGGTAATCGGACCGTTACAAGGCCACATAAACTGACCTGTACCGCCTTGTCCTGCAGGAGCACCGCCGCCTGCGTTTTCCATATTACGCAGCATAGAGGCGATATTTTCCGAAATAGCCAGCAGACGCTCATATTCCTCCTGGCTGGACTGCTCTTCCTCCTGTGCCTTGTAAAGCATATAGGCACGCTGCTCACGCAGCTTATTTACTTTAGCTTTTTTTGCTTCCAGCTCTGTCTGGGTAGCCTTGATTTCCTTCATTTCAGCTGCCAGCTGCTCCTTGCGGCTGTTGATTTCCGCAGCATCCTGCTTCAGCTTTTCCAACAGCTCCAGGTCGCGGCTGATGATTTTTTGCAGCAAATACATGCGCGAGGAAAAATCACTGAAATCCTTGGCACCCAAAAGCACATCCAGATAATTTATCTGGCCGTTGATATAAATATCACGCAGACGCTTGCGATAAATCAGCATCCGCTCCTGCATTTCCTGTTGCTTTTTCTCCAGCTTAGCCTGGTTATCATTTATTTTTCCCTGCAAAGCATCGCTTTTTTTCTGCAGATTATTAGCCTGTGCCTGCAGTTCGTTAAGGCTGCCCATAACCTCGCTAAGCTCCGCGCTGGCGCTTTCAGCCTTCCTGCGCGCCTGCTCCTTGCGGGTCTGCATCCGCTCCATACGCTGACGTACATCATTCAGTTCGGCACGCTTGTCATCAGCAGTATCGGCAAAGCACATGGCTCCGTAAAGCGGCAGCACCGCCAGCCATAATGCCAGCAGCAGACCGCCCAGCTTCTTTTTCTCCATCACTTCTGCCTCCCTTAAACGCGCAAGAACTTACGCAAGGAGATATAACTGCCCAAAGCGCCGATACCGGTACCTGCCGCCAGTAAAAATATTGTTACATAAAACAATAAGGGAGATGTGGGCAGTAACGGCAGAAAGGCCAGAGTAGCATGGATTCTTTCCAACAGCCCGGCGTAAAGGCTGTTAATGCAGACAGATGCAATCACAGCGCCGAAAAAGCCTAAGGTCATTCCTTCCAGCAAAAACGGCCAGCGGATAAACCAGTCGGTTGCACCTACATATTTCATAATGACAACTTCCTTACGGCGGGCAAAAACCGTCAGACGGATAGTATTGGAAATAATAAACAGCGTTGCCATAGCTAAAAATATAACGAGCACAATGCCGCCGAAGCGCAATATTTTAGTCAGAGAAAACAGGTGCTCCACAACCTCCTGACCGAATTTAGCTGTTTCTACCTTAGGCAGCTGTCCGATAGAAGGCGTGATAACCTTGATGCGCTCCGGATTATCCACCTGCACCTCAAAGGAATTTGGGAAAGGATTGTCCTTACCCAAACTGTTGAGCAGCTGCTCCTGATCGCCAAGACGCTCCTTGAAGCGTGCCAGAGCCTGCTGCTTGCTTACCGGTGTTACTTTAACTACACCGGGCATCTTCTTCAGCTTCGCCTCTACTGCTTTCAGCTCCTCCGCAGAAGCATTATCCTGCATATAGACCGACACCTGTACCTGACTTTCCAGATACTGTGCCAAATTGTTGGTGTTTAGAAAAATCAGCAGAAACATTCCCAGCACTAACAGCGAAACCGCAACAGTCGAAATAGAAGCAAAGCTCATAAAGCCGTTACGCCTGATAGATTTATAGGTTTCCTTAACAAAATATTCTTTTGTACTAAAGCTCATAGCCATATACCCCGCTTGCTTCATCACGTACGATATGCCCGTCCTCTATGGCTATAACGCGCTTGCCCATGGCATCAACTATTTCTTTATCGTGAGTTGCCATGACAATCGTAGTTCCTTCAGCATTAATTTCCTTAAAGATTTCCATAATATCCCAGCTTGTTTCCGGGTCCAGGTTACCTGTAGGTTCGTCGGCAATTACCATAATAGGATCATTGACAATAGCACGGGCAATAGCGATACGCTGCTGCTCGCCGCCGCTCAGCTCATTAGGATAAGCATTGGCACGGTGACGCAGGCCGACAAGATCCAATACGTTCAACACTCTGCGCTTAATCTTGCGGCGCGGTGTTTCTATTACCTCCATAGCAAAAGCTACGTTTTCATAAACAGTACGGTCCGGAAGCAGACGGTAATCCTGGAAAATTATGCCCAGCTGACGCCTCATATACGGAATCTCATTGGGTGTCAGCGATAAAATATCCACACCATTAACAAAAATGCTGCCCGTGGTCGGCAGAACCTCACGGAACAGCATTTTGATAAAGGTAGACTTACCAGCGCCGCTAGGTCCTACAACAAAGACGAATTCGCCTGGTTCAATATGAATATCGACGTTCTGCAAGGCAACAGACCCACCGGGATATACCTTGCTTACATCAGTCATTTTCAGCACTACCTTCAATCTCCTCTCAATTTAATAAATCAAAGGCTTCCTTTGCATTTAAAAAAGCTTTCGCTCTCAATGTATCCAAAAGTCCATGAGCAGCATTGGCAGAGGCCAGCGCCTTACGCGCAGAAGAAACTACCTGCGCAGCCTGCAGTGTTTCCACAGCTCCTGCGCTGATGCCGTTAATGTCTTTGACAAAGCCGTCAATTTTGGGATCATAGGATACAGCCACAAAAGGCAGCTCCATAACTGCAGCAAAAATCAGTGCATGCAGACGCATACCGATAAGCAGATTAAAGTTACCCATCAGCGACAAAAACTGCTCGGTATCACAGCCGGTTTCCAAAACAGTACTGTCTGCCTTGCGCCTCATAAAGTGCTGCAATCTGTTGCAGGCAGCAACATCCACAGGATATTGCAGCGGCAGCAGCACAATATGTGCCTTATATTCCTTAGCCAGAATATCCGCAGCCTTAGCCAGCTCCAGCAGGTACTTGTCATCCTCCTGCCATTTACGTACACTTATAGCTATCAGCATTTTATCTTGCGGTACACCAAACTGCTGCAGCAGCTCTAGTCCTTTTTCTTTACTCTCCTGCGGCAAGGTCAACACAGAATCGGCTGTCAGCTGCACCTTTTCCGCTGGTACACCGATGCGACGCAGTTCATACAAAGAATCCTGGTCACGCACGGTAATTAAATCCACCCGGCTGCAGATAAATTTAGTCAGCCTGCGCATAAGTCTGTTATGGATAGGACCTATACCCTGGCCGAAAAGCATAACCTTTTTTTTGAGCAGCAGGCCCAAAGCCAGGATAAACAGATAATATAACAGACTGCGCTTGCTGGTAATATCCTGCAGAAGACTGCCACCGCCGCTGAGCAGCAGGTCGCAGTCCATGAGGGCAGCAAAAATTTTGCAAAAGCTGAAACGATGAAGAGAATTCACCTTGTGTCTTGCGGCAGTAGCGGGCGGATTGCCTGAGATAACCGTCAGCTCCACGGTCTTTTCCGTACTGCGCAAAGCCTTAATGATCGCGGTCAGCATAGCTTCATCTCCGGCATTAGCAAATCCATAGTATCCGGAAATCACGATCTTACTCATTCTTCAAGGTATCTCCTTCTAAACTTAACAACTAAAGGCAACAGCATGCCAAGCACCAGTACAGCGATTACGCCGAATACAACGCCAACAGCATAGCCGTCGAGAGCACGTACAAAGCTCATAACAACAGGTGTACGCATATGACAGAAGGTCTGCACCAGACTGCCCTGTCCGATAACGGCAGCACAGGTCAGTACAAACTGCCACCAACGCGGTGCGCAACGGTAAACAGCAAGCACTGCCACGAAAAATGCCGGATGCCCGATCATAAATTCTTTTTCGCGCGGACGTGCATACATCAGCTGCTCTAAGAAAGCACGCATCTTCAATTCAATTGCCGGTACAGGCACACCACCTGTGTGACCGCTGCGGCCGACAAAATAATAAGCAATAAACAGCAGTACCGCAAGCACTGCTACATGGCGGAAGGTAATCCCTGTATCCAGCAGACCGTTAAGACGCTCCCATAGAGTTTTCAATCCCTTGCCCACAACCTGCAGCAGGTCATAGCGTTTCATAAAGAGAACAGCTGTCAGCATAACCGGCAAAATAAAGGTTAATTTTACTCCGCGGTAGATATCAATCTCCAGCAGGAAGCGGCTGTCTGTCAAAATAGCCGACAGGAAGGCTGCACCCACCAAAGATAAAGCAATAGCCAACGCCAGCTGCCAGATACCGTTCCAGCAGATAGCAAGCAGGCTGTGCTTATCACTCGTATTTTTATCCCAAATGTTAAAGATAACATTCATTGAAAGCACCGGGAAAACACTTGCTGCCGCCAAAGCCAGCAGCTGACGCGTAAACAGGCCGCGGCCGATAAACAGCAGTGCCAAAGCTCCGGCAGAAAAAACAGCCCACAGTGCTATTTGCTGCTTACCGCCCAGGTTAAAGAGCAGCGCAAGATACAGCACTACACCGGCGGCAATCGCCAATACAATAGGAATAAAGCTTACCTTAGCGGGGAAATACGGTGCAAAGCCATCTTTGTTTTCGGCACTGAAAACACCTGCTTCGCCGATAGTGTAACCACGCGCTTCAACGCTGGCCTTGATATCACGCACATATTTCAGGTTAGTCTTCATAATATCCTGACCACCCTCAGGCATCAGGAAGGGACGGATGTAGTTCACACGGATATTGCGCTCCTCGTCCGTCAGCGCCCAACGGCGCAAAGCCTCGCCCACGCTGATTTTCTTTTGCTCGGTAGGGTCGATAACATAGGAACGGGCAGCCTTGTAGTCATTGAACTCAGCCAACGGCAACAGGCCGTCGATTTTGGCAAACTGCAGCTGGGTGTAATGCTCCAGCATTACCAGCGTCATATTGTTTTCCTTCATGCGCTCGCCCAAATGCTGCATTTTGTTAGGATAACCTACAACCTCTGTACCGCATGGCATCAGGGCATCAACCGGTACACCGGCTTCTTTAATGCGGGCAAAAATGCCGTCAATCTGCTCATCAGTTACATCCACATAATTTTGCGGACGTACGATAATTTTGAAGCCCAAAGCAGCAACCTTACGCATATCCTGCACCGGCAAGCCTAAAGGAGCCTGCAGCAGTCCCTGAGGCTCATCGTATTTGCCCTCAGGCAGAGGTGTAGTGCTGCCCTTGATTTTGATAATACGCGGATTTTCACTTACAACCTTTACACGGTCAGCACCGTAGCGCAGGCACAAATCCTGCTCTACATCATCTAAGACAGACTGCTTGTCAGTAGCAGCAACGTAAGCAGCATTTTCTTCAATATCGCCGGCTCCCACATTAGCGAAAACACCCATGCCGGAACCAAGCGCAGCTGCCTGACGCAGCTCACCGCCTGTTACCGTCTGGATTTCGCCGTTTTTAGTCAGGCGCTCCAACGTAGTATCGAAAATCATCAGCGAGTTGATGCCTGCATCCTTAAACTGACGCAGTACATCCTCCTCCAGCAGGCCCTGCAAAGCGGCCAGCTTACGTAAGCCCTCGTACTCCATAGCCATTTCTACAGTATTGTTTTTTTGTTCAACATCGTGACGGACAACGTTCAGCCATAAGGCACAAACCAGACCGATTACGATTACTGCCAAAAGCAAAGGATTATATCGGCTTTTCATAAAATTCACCTATCCAGACCTCGCTTTATTAAACCTTTTTCTGCTGACTGCGCAGATATGCTTCTACGAACGGCATCAGATCGCCATCCATAACAGCCTGAATGTTACCGGTTTCGCAGCCGGTACGATGGTCCTTAACCATAGTATAGGGTTGGAATACATAGGAACGGATCTGGCTGCCCCATTCGATATTCTGGTAATCACCGGCAATATCGCTGACAAGAGCATCCTGCTTAGCCTTTTCGTATTCATATAATTTTGCACGCAGCATCTGCAGGCAGCGCTCACGGTTCTGAATTTGGGAACGCTCATTCTGACATTGAACAACGATACCCGTCGGTTCATGTGTCATACGTACAGCAGAGGAGGTTTTATTGACGTGCTGACCGCCGGCACCGCTGGAACGGTAAACATCGACGCGCACCTCATCCATATTAATATTTACATCAACAGTATCATCCAGCTCCGGCATTACGTCTACCGCAGCAAAGGAGGTGTGACGACGGGCATTGGCATCAAACGGAGAAATGCGCACCAGGCGGTGTACACCCTTTTCAGAGCGCAAGAAGCCATAAGCATTATGGCCGTTAACCTGGATAGTAGCACTTTTTACACCGGCCTCATCACCCGGCTGATAGTCGAGCATTTCCAACGCAAAACCGTTTTGCTCCGCAAAGCGGGTAAACATACGCAGCAGCATGCTGGTCCAATCCTGCGCTTCGGTGCCGCCGGCACCTGCATGCAGTGTCAGGATAGCATTATTGGCATCATATTCACCGCTGAGCAGCATACCTAATTCCAAATGCTCCAGCTCGCTGCGGCATTTTGCCAGCAGCTCATCCATTTCAGGAAGCAGGCTTTCATCATTTTCTTCGGCAGCCATCTCCTGCAAAGCTTCCAAATCATCAACACCTGCGCTTAATTTATGGAAACCGTCAACCTCTTCCTTTAAGCTGTTAACATCCTGCGCAGTTTTTTGTGCCTTTTCCGGATCATCCCAAAAAGTTGGATCACCCATTTTATGTTCTAATTCTGCAATACGATCTTCTTTGACAGCGATGTCAAAGAGATCCCCTCATTTCCTCTAATTTTGCTTGCAGATTTGTAATTTCAGGCTTATATTCTTCAATCAACAAAATTCCTCACAACCTTTCGTGTAGCAAATATTAGTTATTTACGGCCTCAGCCGTTTTGCCGAGTTCTTGCAAACAAGGCTAAGTAAGTCAGCAGCCAAGGCTGCTGACTTAAAAATTATTTCTTGGGTTCAGCTTTCAAATTACCCTCGTCACCCTCGGGAGTCGGGTTATTGGTGGAAGCATTTTCCAGCGGGTCTTCAACCTGCGGCTGGGTAATAACATTGACGCGGTAAATGTAACGAACAACGTCTTCCTTGATAGCCTCCATCATGGCTTCAAACATATCGTAGGCTTCAAATTTGTACTCAACCAGCGGATCCTTCTGGCCATATGCACGTAGGCCAACGCCCTCACGCAGCATATCCATAGCATCCAGATGCTCCATCCAGTGGTTGTCTACAACCTTCAGCATAACCAGGTTTTCCAGCTCGCGCATCAGCTCAGGACCAATTGCGTCCTCACGTGCCTGGTAGTTGTCATCAGCAACCTTCTGCAGATATTCAGCCAGCTCTTCACGGCTGAGGTTTTGCAGATAATCTACGGTCAGCAGACCACGCGGAGCATAGAAATCCTCAGCGTAGTTAATCAGAGCCTGCAGATCCCAATCCTCAGAGTAAACCTCAGGCGGTGCGTACATGGTCATAGTACGTTCAACGGTTTCATCAACCATTTCCTTGATGGTATCCTTAAGATTTTCCTGATGCAGGATTTTATGACGCTGAGAGTAAATAACCTCACGCTGCTGATTCATAACATCGTCATATTCGAGAACGTGCTTACGAATGCTGAAGTTACGTGCTTCAACCTTCTTCTGCGCATTTTCAATGGACTTGGTAACAAGGCTGTGTTCAATCGGCTCATCGTCCTCCATGCCCAGCTTGTCCATAATGCCGGCAATATTATCACTGCCGAACAAACGCATCAGATCATCCTCCAGGCTCAGGAAGAACTTGGAAGAACCGGGGTCACCCTGACGGGCGCAACGGCCACGCAGCTGGTTATCGATACGACGGCTTTCATGACGCTCGGTACCGATGATATGCAGACCACCCAATTCAGGAACGCCTTCACCCAAGGTAATATCGGTACCACGGCCTGCCATGTTGGTAGCAATGGTTACAGCACCGTATTGGCCTGCATGAGAAATAATCTCAGCCTCTTTTTCATGGTACTTCGCATTCAGCACGTTATGCGGAATGTTGCGGCGTTTAAGCATAGCGCTCAGCTCTTCGGATTGAGCGATGGAAGTAGTACCAACCAGTACCGGACGGCCGGACTTATGGCATTCTTCAATCTCGTTGACTGCTGCCTTGTATTTGGCAATACGTGTTTTATAGATAACATCAGGATAGTCAATACGGATCATCGGCTTATTGGTAGGTACAACAACAACCGGCAGATTATAAATTTTCTGGAACTCCTGCTCCTCGGTCTTAGCGGTACCGGTCATGCCGGCGAGCTTTTTGTACATACGGAAGTAGTTCTGGAAGGTAATAGTTGCCAGTGTCTGGCTTTCGCGTTCTACCTTTACGCCTTCCTTAGCTTCGATAGCCTGATGCAGGCCTTCGGAGAAACGACGGCCGAACATCAGACGGCCGGTAAATTCATCAACGATGATAACCTGACCATCCTTAACCACATAATCGCGGTCGCGGTGCATCAAAGCCTTAGCCTTCAGAGCGCACATAATCTGGTGAGAGTAGTCCACACCATGCTCATTGTCATACAGGTTGCCGATGCCCAGCATTTTTTCTGCCTTGGCAATACCCTTTTCGGTAGGTGCTACCTGTTTTTGTTTTTCATCAACAGTGTAATCCTCGCCCTCTTCCATGTTGGCAACAACACGGGCCAGAACCTGATACAGCTCGGTGGATTTTTCACCGGGGCCGGAGATAATCAGCGGGGTACGCGCTTCGTCAATCAGGATACTGTCGACCTCATCGACAATACAGTAATTCAGCTCACGCTGAACCATTTGATTTTCATCAACTACCATGTTATCACGCAGATAGTCAAAGCCGAATTCGTTATTGGTACCGTAAGTAATATCTGCAGCATAAGCAGCCTTACGATCTGGGAAATCCATATCATGCACAATCAGACCTACAGACAGACCGAGGAACTTGTAAATACGGCCCATATCCTCGCTGTCACGGCGTGCCAGATAATCATTAACAGTTACAACATGCACGCCCTTGCCGGTCAGTGCGTTCAGATATACAGGCGCAGTAGCTACCAGAGTTTTACCTTCGCCGGTACGCATCTCGGCAATTTTGCCGCGATGGAGCACTACGCCACCGATTAACTGCACATCAAAATGACGCATGCCGGTAACACGTCTGGAAGCTTCACGGACAACGGCAAATGCTTCCGGAAGGATATCGTCCAGAGTTTCGCCCTTTTGCAAACGTACTTTAAATTCGCTGGTCTTGGCTGCCAAATTGGCAGAGCTAAGACTTTCCATATCCTTTTCAAGACTATTAATCTTATCTACGATTACACGAATATTCTTGATTTCTTTTTCGTTGGGGTCACCAAAAATTTTCTTTAAAATGCCTTCGAGCAACACGATCACTCCTTAAAATTATGGTGTTTGAAAAGACTATACACCTAATTTTAAATTATAACAGAATCTCTCTTAAAAAGCAAAAAGCACAGGAGCAAATCCTGTGCTTTTTTGTGAAGTTTAGGTTAAAATATTCACTTATTTCAGTTCCGGGCTCAGCAAGCCGTATTTGCCATCCTTACGGCGGTAAACTACATTGGTAGCACCCAGATCGGGATCGTAGAATACGAAGAAATCGTGATTCAACAGATTCATTTGCAGGATTGCTTCTTCCGGAGTCATCGGATGCATGATGAAGCGTTTATTCTTAATGATTTCGAATTCGCCATCGTCAGCAGCTTCCGCAGCAGGTGCCGGAGCAGGAACAGCGGCATCAGCAAAGTTGCTGTATTTTCTCTTCATCAGACGAGTTTTATATTTGTGAATCTGACGTTCAATTTTCTCTACAACCAAATCAATAGATGAATACATATCTTTCGTGGTTTCCTGTGCTCTCAGCAAAATGCCGCTTGCAGGAACCGTAATTTCTACAATATGGTTACCTTTCTCAACCTTCAGTACTGCAGAAATGTCACCAACAGTCTTAAACTGCTTAGTAACCTTGGTAATTTTTTTCTCCACATACTCTTTCAGAGCCGGGGTCACATCAATGTTTCTGCCTTTTACGTTTACACTCATAATCAATGCCTCCTTTGGTATGTCGCCAAATTGCTTCGGTGCTACCATTTTTCTATCAAGGGCTCGGGCTTTATCCCTTTGCTTTTATATTTCGCTATAGGAACGAAAACTCCTGCTAAAGTTTGCAAAAATTATCTAATTTGCTTAGATTTGTTGCAATAGTGTTATATTGATTACAGCTTATAACCGATGTTAACATCCTCATCTTATAAAAGCGCAGCAACCATACTTTTCGACTCTTTTTAACCCAAGGAATTCATAAAAAGCAATATTTTTTTCACTTGCTTCTGTAAGGAGCTGCAGTTGATAGACATCGGCATACTTTTCCATAACCTTCCGCATAAGCTGTGAACCAATGCCATGACGCTGAAATTCCGGCAGCACTATTAAATCCTGCAGAAAAACCACAGAAGCACCATCACCGACAGCACGGAGTATCCCCACAAGCTTTCCATCAGCATAAGCAGCTAAAACATAAAGTGAATTCTTATAAGCTTTTCTTAGCATTGCCGGATTATTGGTATAATTACTCCAGCCAACACTACTATATAACGCCATAATTTCGGCTTCATTGTAGGTCTTGTATTCTGCAAATCTAAGTACATCCATCAGTGCGTACCTTCCACAATTGTCAGTCCCGCAGCCTCCAAGCGCTCGCAAATTTCTTCAATAGTTTTGCAGGTAACAACCTGGCCATCCTGCGTGCGGTGCTTAACACAAACGCCAACATGCACAGCATCCGGCTTAAGGCCGATGATACGCTCCAGCTTTTCTTCAATGCCGGCCTGATGCTCAAAACGGCAGTCACCGCAGCCGTTGCAGCTCCAATAAGCCTCCAGCTCCAGCGGTTCCTCGCCATATCTGGCGAAGGCACCGCTTTTTGTATTAAAAGCACGCATGCAGGCTGCACCGGTACATACATTATTGGAACGCAGGCAACGTAAAATTACTATACGTTTCATTCATGCCTCCCAAAGTCCTTACTGATTTTGTTCTTAACCTCTCGGCAATCTTCAACAGTCAGACCGATTTTCAGCGCCACATCCTGCCAGGAATTCTTCGGCGTCTTCAAATCAATAACATCCTTAATATCCAGACCGGCCTTTTGTGCAAGCAGATAAGAACTGTTGATATGATGCATTGCGTAGCCCATATGCATATACTTCTTCGTTACCTTCTGCGGGATATCCATGCGTTCTGCCAGACGTCGTGCCTGATAATCCACGCAGCGGTCAAAATATACCTGCGGTGTCAAGCCAAGCACATACTTCATACGCTCCCAAGAATATTTATCGCGCAGGTCAATAATTTCCTGCAGTGTCTTTTTACTCATGTAGGCATGCAGGCAGATATCCTCCAAGCCTTCAAAGCCATACTTTTCATATAGCGGCAGCAGCTCTGCTTCATCAAAAAGATAATCAGCGTGGAAAATCTTTACAGCTCTTTCTGCTGTCATGTTGCGTGTATGCAAGCCGGCAAAGCCTGCGCCGCTACGCTGGCCGCGTCCTCTGAAGGCGAAAGGCTGGTCCTGTTTTTGTTCCTGCTGCAAGCCCAGCTTTTCCTTAACCTGCTGCCAATCACAGGTAACAGTGCGCATAGGCAATACCTGTGCCAAAGTTTTGCCGCTCTCCTTGGCCAGCTTGGCAGCCTGCTGAATATCGCCCAGCGGATAACCCTGTCGCAGATATTTCAGCGCCGTTTCTCTGTCTACCAGGCTGTCGGCAGGCAGATAGCTTGCCTGATACTCCATATATTTTTCGGCATACAGCTTAGGCGTCAGCCCTAGCTGCGCACGCACCCTGCCCCAGGTTGCAGGCTGACGCAGCTGCAGCACCTTTTCTACCGGCTCACCGGACAGATACGCATACAAGCAGGCTGTGTTCATATCGCCATAGCTATGGCCGATATTCAACAGTCGCAGCATATCAGAATAACGGTAGCCGTATGCGGACTGCAGTTTTTCCGCAGCCTCTGCATTGGAAAGCTGTGGCCGGCGCATACGCGGTGGCATCGGCGGATGCTTGCCGTCTTTGGGCGGCAGCAGCATCATTTTGCTTTTCTGCGGCGGTGCAGGCTGAGCAGCGAAGGCAGCAGAAACTGCGACGGTGCCGACAAAGAACATTGTCATGAACGCCGGAATCAATAATAGCTTTTTCATTTTTTACCCTCCTTGAACAAAAAAATATTATAGTGCAGATGGCGACTTATCCGCCGCCGTTCTATTCAAACCTTATTTTCACGCTAGGTGGCGCAGAAGGTGGCATATGTGGTTAAAGCTCGACGACGGCGTACTAGAAGTACGTCGAGGAGCGGTGAAGCCGCAGATGGCGCCTTATTCGCCGCCGTCCTACATCCAATGTTGTGGCAGATACACAATATTTATACGTCCCGTAGACTTTTCCTCATCCACTCTGCAGCGCACCTCATACATATCATAAATAAACTTTTCCGTCAGCAGCTCACGCGGAGTTCCCATGCCCACAATCTGTCCGTCCTTAATCGCAACCAGACGGTCACAGTACATCGCTGCGATATTCAGATCATGTACTGCTGCCACAACGGTCAAATCAAGTGATTTTACAATATCCATAATCTGCAGCTGGTACTTGATATCCAGATGGTTTGTCGGCTCATCCAGCACCAGGCATTCCGTCTGCTGCGTCAGTGCCCGCGCCAAAATTACACGCTGCTGCTCGCCGCCACTCAATGTAGCAAAGCTGCGTTCTTCAAAGTCCGCCAGACCTACAGTCGCCAACGCTTCGCGTGCGATGCGATAATCGTTGAGATTATCACGCTCCAGCATTTTCTTGTGCGGCGAACGTCCCATCAGCACAACCTCCAACACCGAAAAATCAAAGCTGTAAACATTATGCTGTGCTACTACCGCCAGCTGCAGTGCCGATTCACGATAGGATAGCTCATCCAACGGCGTTCCATTAAAGGTAATTTTACCATCCGTAGGCTTCTGCACACGGTAAACGCATTTCAGAAAGGTACTTTTACCGCTGCCGTTAGGCCCGATAATACCCACAAATTCCTTATTATGCAGGCTGAAATCTATTCCCTTAAGAATTTCCTTTGGTCCGAAGGCCATTTTTACTGCTTCTGCTAAAATCTCCATTATCAGTTACCTCCAAAGCCATAGGTTTTCTTAATCATCAGGTAAACGAAGCAGGGCGCGCCGATAAGCGAAATCAAAATACCGATTGGCAGCTCGGTGCGCGGAATAATTACACGGCACAGACCGTCCGCAATTACCAAAAATACAGCACCGGTTAAAGCGGAAACAGGTATCAGTTTTTTATGGTCGGTCCCTACCAGCATACGGATAACGTGCGGTACTACCAAGCCGACAAAGCCAACCATACCTGCAGCGTATACTACAAAGCCTACGATAAGAGAGCTTACAAGCAGATAAATCTGTCTGTAAATATGTAAATCAGTTCCCAAGGTCAACGCAGATTCATCACCTAAAAGCATCAGGTTGAGCATACGGCTCTGCGTCCAGAAGAACATTACTGCCAATACTACGATTGGTCCGATAACTGCCAGTGTTTCCCATTTGGCACCGGCAAAGCTGCCCATCATCCAGTAAGCTATGGTCTGCATGCCTTCCTTATTATTGGCAAAGTAAACGATAAAGCTGGAAAAAGCACCGCAGACTGCGCTCAGCGCCATGCCTGCCAAAAGCAGCTTAACGGAATTGCTGCGTCCGCCCAGGTTAGAGATAAACAGTACGCCCAGCGACATAGCGAAGGCACCGATAAAGGCCGCAATACCGACAAAGTTTTCACCCAGCGCCACACCGATACCCAGCAGAATTGCTGCCGTTGCACCCAGCGAAGCGCCGGAGGAAATGCCCAGAATATATGGGTCAGCCAAGGGGTTCTTTACTACAGCCTGCATGATAACGCCGCAGACAGAAAGACCCATACCGACTAAGGCAGCCAGTACCAGACGCGGCAGGCGCAGCAGCCAGACAATATCATGCACCGGTCCCTGTCCTGCGGTTTCAATTGCCAGTCCGCTTGTAAACTGGGTTACTACCCCCTCATAAATCTGTACTAATGACAGCTTTACCGTACCTATGCTGAGAGCCCATAAAAAAGCAAGCACCAAAAGCACTGCTAAAAGAAGCATGATCAAAGCAACGCTAATTTCTCTTGAACGATTTCTCATACTTAACTCCTTTTACCAGAATCACTTAATTCTGGATAAAGCCCATTTTTTATCAGCCGTATTCCCTGGATTGTTTTTATAGCAGACGTATACATACAATCAAAAGGTAACAAGCATATGCGATTTTTTTTAACAGCTTTTAAGGAGCTGTATTCAGGCTGCTGAAATATATTCCTGATAATATCCTTCTGGGAATCGCTAAAATATACCACAAAAATCACATCAGGGTTTTCTTCAATAAGACCTTCAACCCCTACTCTTTTTTCTTTGACAGGCATACATCCGCCTAATGACCTGACCATATCGCCAACCAGCCAGCCTTCGTCATAATTCATAAAGGCACCTCGACCGCTAACCTCTATAACCATAACCCTCTGCGGAGATTGTCCTTTGACACTTTCTTGGGTACGCTTTAATTCATCTTGAATTTCACGAATCAACCTATCGGTTTTCGGTTCTACACGAAATATTTTTCCCATATCAGCCAGAAATTGCAGCTCATCCTTTATAGTTCCGTAATTCAATATATGATTCGAAGTAGCTACTACATAAGTTTTGATTCCTCTGGCATTCCACCATTGGGTTGGTCTTCTGAGAATAGACGTAAATGTGGATTTCCAGCCCAAAATTAAATCTGGATTAGCTGACAATACTGTCTCTGTATTAAGGGAATGTACTGTTTTTTTCTTTATCTTTGCCATTTCTTCCGGGTATTCTTGCAACAGTCTTTTATAACTCCTGCTACTGGGCGATACAGAGGTTTCTACAATTGAATCACCTAATCCTAAAGCCAACAGAGTTTCCATTGTGTTTAATTCATCTACAACAACGCGCTGTGGCCTATGAGTAAACGTCATTTGAATTTTATTCCTGTTCGAATCATAGGTATCTATAGTAACAGGAGTATATTTACCAATATCTGCACTATTGCCGCCAGCATTAGGTATATATTCCTCGCCATTTACAAAAAACGCGCCTATAAATATTGTTCCCAGTATCGCTGCTAAAAAAAATAAATTTTTCATTTTTATATCCTAAAAGATGCAAAAACAAGCCAAGGATGAAAACCTCAGCTTGTTTTGCATAATCAATTGCTAAAAATTAGAATTTGTACTTAACGCCAAGCATGAAGGAACGACCGGGTTGCGGCCAAGAACCAATACCGTTATAGTAGGTATAAGTATTTTCCCAAGCCTGATTTGTCAGGTTGCTTACTGTACCATAGAGAATCCAATTTTTCTTAAATTCGTAGTTAGCAGCCAAGTCAAGCACGAAGAATCTGTTGCTTGTAAATGCTTCAGTGTTTAAGCCTGTATAGTAGTTACCAAACAGGGAAACGCTCAGTTTGTCATTGTCATAGGTCAAATCTGCAGTATAAATATTCTGCGGACGCAGTTTGTTGATTGCAGTATTGACGTTACCATTTGTCCATGTCAAATCCGGATCAAATTGCATACCATCTTTTGCTTTCCATTCGTCACATGCATGAGAATAGTTCAAATTCAGTCCCAAATGCTCATTAAATTTTTGAGAAATAGTGAAGTTAAAGGATTTTTTATCTTCCTTAGCATTTACATATTTCATTTTGAAATCTTTAACATCCTTATCCCAGACACTAAATCTTGCAATAGCGTTGCTCATTTTGGTGTAATCGTAATGCATGGAAACAGAGGTTTTGTCAGAGAAATCCTTTCTTACGCCAACTGTCCAAACATCACCTTTTTCATCTTCCAGTCCAGCAGGAGCACTACCATTAGTTCTATCATAGTCAGAAACACGCAAAGGTCTGTATACTTTAGTATAGCCCAAATACATGCTTGCTGTATCATCAAAGGCATACTGTGTATTTAAGGTCGGAGTAATGGTAGTTGTAGATTCAGCAGAATTCCACTTTGTACCATCTCTGTCAGTTCGTGAAAAATCACTGTAATAAGAATATCTTACAGACGGTGTAATATCCCAATGATCATTGATGTGAATTTTATCCTGAATATAGCCCAAAACGCTGTCTCTTTCAACTACAGATTTCTGATTTGTTCTGGTAGAGAAGCCTAAGTATTTGGATTTATCATAAGTCCAGGTTGTCAGCAAATCATGAATGCCGACAGATTTTGCAAGCTGGAGCTGAACGCCGTCATTTTTCAGCTCATTGTAATAAGATCTATAGTTTCTTCCTACGTAATTAGTTTTTACCCATTCATCCCATTCCTTAGTAAACGGCAACGGTGCTTTCAGGTCTCCGTCACCACCACCGAAAGATCCCCAATATCTTTCATTTTGTTTGTAATATCTGATAAAGCTTTCCATACCATTTTCCTTATTGAAGGAATAGGTTACATCATAGTTATTCTTGTTGTATGCGTTATATGCACCAGTCCACATAAGCCATAAGTTTCTGTAACCAGGATTATTAATATTGCCATAACGGTCGTTGTGATAATATTGTTTAATTCTTTCCCACTCGGTAGGAGTCAAATATTTATAATAAGGTGCTGTAAACGGATAATCATCGTCACCCTGCAAATGACTGTAAGCTACAGTCAATCTGTGCGTATCATCAAAATCATAGTCAACACGTGCGTTGATAGAATCTTCTTTATAAGCGGTTTGTGCCCATGTATGATTTACACCGGTTAAGCCATCTTTGTAATGAGAGTTACCGCCGGTTTCACGGCGTCCAGACATGAATACCTTTAACTTTCCGTCATCGCTACCACCGGACACAGACATTCCATAGTTACGTTTATTCCAAGAACCAGCAGAATAATCTATAGAACCGGTTGTTTTCTGTCCACCTTTTTTAGTAATGATATTGATAACACCACCTGTAGCATCTGCACCATAAATAGAAGCACCAGGTCCTTTAATTACTTCGATTTTATCGATATTATCCATGCTGGTAATCTGGTTAATATCTACCATTGCCTTAGAACTGGAAGCAGAATTGCCTGCAACTGTACCACCAGCTGTGTTATCCAGACGACGTCCGTCAATCAATACTACTACTCTGGCATCACCATTAATGCTTACAATAGTATGGGTTTGGGTATTACCATATTCGGCGCCTCTATAGCCGCCAGGAGATTGTATCTGTACACCGGGAATAGTTTTTAAAGCATCACCTAATTGCTGATAATGACGTTTCTCTAAAGTTTGGCTGGTAATTACATTAACGTCACCACCAGTACGATAGTAAGATTGCTCAGTATCTCAAACTTCGCAGGTAAAAATCCCCTGCACCCCTTGAAAGTCCAGGCTTTGTAAACAGAAAAATAGCATGAGTCTTGCCAGTTTGGTATAATTATGTTGGCTCAAAAACATACCAAGCACCGGAGGCTCATGCTATGAAAAGTATATCACAAACCACCCAGCAGATGGAATCCATCTCGAAGAAAACTTCGGCGTTCTTCCGTCGTTATCATGTCGGCCAGATTCTGCGCGCGGCCAACGCTTGCAAGCTCAAAGGATTTTCCTCCATTCTCGTTTTCCTCGTGCTCGTAAGCATCATCTTCGAGAACCGCTCGCTCTATATGCAGCGCCGACTTCACGAGGATTCGCTGCCGTTCGGCAAGGACACGGCTTACCGCTTCTTGAACTCCTGCCACACGAACTGGCGCAAGTTCACGCTGCTTCTTGCGGCGCGGATCATCAACGAAACCATCAAGCCGCTGACGGATGCCGGCCGGCGTTGTGCCATCGTCGTCGACGATTCGCTCTTCAGCCGCTCGCGTTCCAAGCGCGTGGAACTCTTGGCGAACGTCTACGACCATGTGAGCCGCCGCTATACGAAGGGCTTCCGCCTGCTCGTCCTCGGCTGGACGGACGGGAACACGTTCCTGCCACTCACGTTCTGCCTTCTTTCAACCTCGAAGGAAAAGAACCGGCTCAATGAGGCCAGCGCATCCGTCGATGCAAGAAGCAACGGCGGAAAGCAGCGCAAGCTCGCGCAGATGGAAGCGCCAGCCGTCGTCCTCAATTTGTTGCAGGAGGTCAAGGCGACAGGAATCCCCGCGCAGTACGTCCTCTTCGACACATGGTTCTGCTCGCCGTCGTCGCTGAAAGCCATCCATGACCTCGGCTATGACGTCACCGCTATGGCAAAGAAGAGCAAGAAGGTGCGCTACCCCTGCGAAGGGAAGATCTCGAACGTCAAGGCCATCTACAAGGAACACAAGAAACGCCGCGGACGCTCGCGTTACCTCCTGTCCGTCGATGCTGTCGCGACGAAACAGGGAGAATCCCTCGTGCCTGTGCGATTGGTCTTCGTGCGGAACCGCAACAAGCGGAAGGATTATCTCGTCCTCGTCACGACAGACCTCTCGCTTTCGGAGGAAGAAGTCATCCAGCTCTACGGGAAGCGCTGGGGCATCGAGGTGTTCTTCAAAGCGTGCAAGTCCTACCTGCGGCTCGGCAAGGATTGTCGTTCCGTCTCCTACGATGCGATGACGGCGCATGTCGCCGTCGTCTGCACACGATATATGCTCCTGGCTGTCGAGGAACGTGAGAACACGGATGGGCGAAGCCTCGGCGAGCTCTTCTATCTGGGGCTTGATGAGCTTCCGGACTTGAAGTACATGGAAGCGCTTCGCCTCGTGTTGCAGGAGTTTGCGGAGCAGCTTCGGGCAGAATATCCGTCAGAAGTCTTGCTGGTCGAATCGCTCTTGGAACGATTCCTGAACGATCTGCCCGCTCTTTGGATGAGTCGTCTGCGTGCACAGAAGTGTGCGTGAATGGCTTTCGACATTCAGTTCAAGCTGATTTATCAAGGCATACGGGATGTTTTCCGTGTGCGAAGTTTGAGTCAGTATTAATATCACCAAATTGATTTCTGACAGCATCAGCCTCAACAATTAAACCATCCAAAGTATAATTATCCAAGGTTTTGTCAACAGTAGTTGCTGCACTTGCGCTTGCACACAGGCCCATTACCATCATCATAGCAGCCGCAGCTGTATATCTTCTCTTCATGTTACTCATACACTTCTTTCTGTAAAATTTGAGTTTCTTGCAAACTCAACGCCTAATACTCATAAAAAAACATTATCAGAACCGCGCACCGTTAATATACGTAAACGTATAGGTCTGCGCCGTTACCCAGTTACTGACACTATCATCAGCAAACGGGCCAAAATTAAGATTCAGCTTGCGTGAAGCTTTAGCTGGAATCTTGCATATCGGGAACTTTACCGGTCTACCAAGAAATTGCTTACGCTCGCCATTTTTATCTGTGTAGGTAACACGCATAATAAAGTCGTTCAGCTTAGTGATAGCTACGTCATTACGCTTGTTGACAAAAGTGCCTGTTACACACAGTTCGCCGCCGTTAACCCATACTTTGGAAGTTGTCCAATCCAAAATCATTTTGTCACTCGATACCTCCGCACCGGCAAGTGCTGGACACATCAGGGCCAAAATTAAGGTCAGCAGCATAAATATCCTTTTCATAGCTCCTCCTTTCTCTCGTAATTCTTGAGCATACTGGGAAAAAATTTATTTTCATAAAAGCATCTGACCAAGCTATCCTTGTTCCGCTTGTCAGATGTTAATATGCAAGAATAATAAATACACTTCATACAAATATTGCAGTCAAAATAAAAGCGCCTTGCCGTACTGTGACAGCAAGACGCACTTATCCCTGGGAAAGCGCAATCCTGTACATCGCAGGTTGTTTGAAAGGCCCTATATCAGGCAGTTCTTCTGGCTCTGCTTCACTGCCAGCCTTGTCTTCCCGGTTTCCCAGTGACTATATAAGGCCAGCTCCACATTACAGCTGCGGGACAGCACAGGTTTTGCACCTGTTTACCTATTAAGTATAAATACACCTGATACGCTTTTATTCTCTTTTTCTCTCGTTAGGTTCTTAAATTTCTATCTGTTATACGCTATTGTATATTCAGCTCTTCGTAATTTAAGATACTGACAGATAAAAATTAGCAAATTATTAATTATGTATATTTGTTTTTTTACTATTTTGAGTTTACTTTAATTACAAAACAGTTTACAGTTAGTATTATAGCACGTTATTCACAAAAACGTCAAGAAAAAAGTGTACAAAGAGCTCTCTCTGTACACAAATAAAGGACTCCGTAATTTTAAAACGAAGTCCCTAATGTTCAAAGCATTATTATATTGTGATTACACGTCAACTAACCTACAACTATATTCTTGCTCTGACGTAATATAGCTCGCCAGCTATCATACAGCTATAAAAATTTTTTATATATTTAATTTTCCAGCATCAAAAAACGCTGCAAAGCCTGCTCCACAATTTTATTTAAGGAAATATTGTTCTGTAATGCGCAAATCGCCGCCTGCCTTACGGCCGACGGCGCTTGCTTCTTTCCCTTATTTTTAGTTCTTTCCCTTATTTTTCCAAAAAATCTTTCCCTTATTTTGGAGGTTATCAAAGCCGGCTTATCTGTTTTTCTGGCGCCGGCCCTTAGCAAAATAATATATACAGGGGCGATTTTCTAATATATTTTCTCTTTACCCCGTACTGCCAACTGTTTACTAACCACTAAACACTATTCACTGATAACTATTAATCACTAATCACTTCTCCGCGCGGTTGATAGCGCAGATGATGCCACGCAGCGCTGCCACGTTGATGTTGGAGTGAATGCCTACACCGAAGATATGGCCATTGTTTTTCTGCTTCAGCTCAATGTAGCAAATACCCTTCGCATCAGAACCCTTGGAAATTGCATGCTCATGATAGTTGACGAATTCGTAGCCATTAATTCCGACACCGTTGAGTGCCTGGAAGAAGGCATCGATAGGACCGTTACCTACACCAACTACACTCTTTTTTTCGCCAGCAACCGAAATTTCACCTTCAAAACGGCTGTGGATGCTGCCGTCAGCTTCATTAAGCTCGGTGAAACGATGACGCAGCAGCTGATATTTGCCGGCAAAGTCGATGTATTCCTTGCGGAAGAGCTGCACAATCTGCTCGCTGGAAAGCTCGTCGCCGTATTCGTCAGCAGCAGCCTTCACGATATTGCCAAATTCAGGATGCATTTCCTTAGGCAGATTGTAGCCGACGGTATGCTGCAGCACGAAGGCAGCGCCGCCCTTACCGGACTGGCTGTTAATGCGGATAACAGGCTCGTATTCACGATGGATATCCGCCGGGTTAATCGGCAGATACGGTACCTCCCAATATTCTGTACCGCTGTTTTTCATGTATTCATAACCCTTGCGGATAGCATCCTGATGCGAACCGCTGAAGGCGGTGAAGGCCAGCTCACCGGCGTACGGCTGACGCTCAGGTACATGCATTTTTGTGCATTCCTCATAAACCTTTTTGATGTCAAGAATATGCGAGAAATCCAGCTCGGGATCAACATTTTGCGTAAACATGTTGAGGGCTACAGTTACGATATCCAGGTTACCGGTACGCTCGCCGTTACCGAACAGCGTACCTTCGATACGGTCCGCACCGGCCAAAAGTGCCAGCTCGGCGCAGGCAACGCCCGTACCACGGTCATTATGCGGATGCACGCTGACTATTGCTGCTTCACGGTTTTTAATATGACGGCAGAAGTATTCAATCTGATCGGCATATGTATTCGGCGTACACATTTCAACAGTAGAGGGCAGGTTGAGGATAATCGGGTTTTCTTTTGTCGAGCCCATTTCCTGCATTACAGCCTCGCAAATTGCCACAGAGAAATCTATTTCCGTACCGGAAAAGCTTTCCGGAGAATATTCATAGCGGATATTCATACCGCTGCGGGCAACCTCTTCTTCCGTCAGCTGGCGGATAAGGCGTGCGCCCTGCACAGCAATATCGGTGATACCGTCCATATCCTTGCCAAAAACAATTTTACGCTGCAGTGTTGAAGTAGAGTTATAAAAATGGATGATAACATTCTTAGCACCGCGTACTGCCTCAAAGGTTTTGCGGATAAGCTCTTCACGCGCCTGCACCAGAACCTGTACGGTTACGTCATCAGGAATATGTCCGCCTTCAATCAGGGTACGCAGAATTTCGTACTCTGTTTCCGAGGCGGAAGGAAAGCCAACCTCGATTTCCTTAAAGCCGCAATCTACCAAAGTGTGGAAAAAGCGAATTTTTTCCGGAATACCCATCGGTGTTACCAATGCCTGGTTGCCGTCGCGCAAATCAACACTGCACCATACAGGTGCTTTAGTAATCGTTTTATCAGGCCATTGACGGTCGGTAATTTTTATTTGTTCAAACGGAATATATTTTTTCTCCTGCTGCATGATTAATTTCCCCCTAGCTTTTCTTAGCGATTATAAACAAAAATCCCCGTCCCTAACCTGTGTTTTTTATAACACAATTAGGGGCGGGGAACAATTCCACGCTGTACCACCCTATTTCAACAGCACTTCAGCAATGCTGTCCTCTCAGCCTCCAACAAGGCCTTTGCCTGTAACGTGACCACACGTCCTTCCCTACATATCGGAAAGGCAACTCCGGGATCAGTATGCATATAACCATTGACATCGCTTTACACCAGCCAGCGACTCTCTTAGCCCATCCGGTCATATCTTCTTCCCTTCACCGTTTTTTTAGGGACGATATTTGATTCGTTGAATGCTATTATACGCATTCCGCTTTTAATTGTCAACACTATTTCTAAAATTAATTTTTTAACAACAATATTGTAAACAATGTAACAGCGTTTAGTGTGCTTCTATCCATAAGAACTTATCCACAGCTTATGTGTTTTACCCACAGATTATCAACAGAGTTATCAACAACTGTGCATAACTTTACCTGCTGCTGATAAGCTTACGAAGTAAATCAACAACAATGATTGAAGTGCCAAACAGGATAACAACGCCCCATTCATGCGCATTCAGTGGTGTTGTACGCAGTACGCGCCCACCAACAAAGGTTAGCAGCACCTGAATTGCAACAATCAGCGCCATTACCTGTAAGAAGCCCTTGTTCAGGCTGATATTCTTTAACAGGTTCAAACCGTCAGTACGCACATTAAAGCCATTGGCTACTGCCATAAAAATGTAGGCGCAGAAGAAGCCCGTGTAGGTATAGATATGGTTATCAGCATCACGGAACAGATGGTCGACCCACGCGCTCTTGTAAAAGGCAATACCGACAATAGTCATATACAGGCCGCTGATAATAACGCTCGTAAGCATCTTTTTGCTGACAAGCGGCGCACTGCGGCGTTTCGGCGCCTCGCGCAGATACTGCGCCAGTGCCGGTTCACCACCGAAGGCGAGCGCAGCTAGGGTATCCATTACCAGATTAATCCACAGAATCTGCGTAATCGTCAACGGCTCATCGATATTGATAAAGGGAGCAATAAAGTTAATAGCCACAGCTGAGAAGTTAATCGTCAGCTGGAAAACAATAAATTTGCAGATAGAATTGTAAATCGTTCTTCCGTACAAAATCGCCTGTTTGATGCTCAGGAAGTTATCGTCCATGATAACGATATCGCCTGCTTCCTTGGCTACCTCTGTACCGCTGCCCATAGCAAAGCCTACATCAGCCTTTTTCAGTGCCGGAGAATCGTTTACGCCATCACCGGTCATACCGGTTACAAGATTCAAATCCTGCGCCAAACGCACCAAACGCGATTTATCCATCGGCAGAGCACGTGCCACTACACGCAGATGCGTCAGCTTAGCTTTGACCTCATCATCGCTCATCTGTGCCAGCTCGTCGGAGGTCCAGACTACATCCTCCGCACTTTGCAGCAGGCCTGCATCCTTAGCAATGGCAACCGCTGTTTCTTTACGGTCACCGGTAATCATTACTACCTGCACACCGGCCTGCTGTACAGCCTTAATAGCCTCCACTGCTTCCGGACGCACGTCGTCACGGATGGCAACAACACCGGCAAGCGTCAGTCCTTTATCCGGCAGGTTATCAGCAGGTACTCCCTCATACGTACACAAGGCCAGCATTCTTATCGCCTGTCCTGCAAGCTTCAGCATTCTGTTATCCAGAGCTGCTTTCATCTCATCAGTCAACAGCAAACGGTAGCCATCTTTTGACCAATACCAATCGGTAGCCTGCAGCAGCTTTTCCGGTGCGCCCTTAATGAGGCAATATGCTGCGCCGCCATCAGCGGGAGCAACCTGCGCCCAGGAATATTTATTGGCGCTGTTGAACGGAATAAAGCGTTGGCGCTGCGGCAGCTGCGGTAAACGATAAGCACCGACATAATTATTTAATGCTGCTTCTGTCATATTACCGCCGACAATCTTGCCGTCGGTAACAGTAGATGATGTATTGATCAGAACCTGCTGACAAGTCAGCTCCTTAAGACGTGCAGGCAATGATGTAAAATCAGTAATTTCCTGTAAATCGCCGGTTAAGAAGCGTACTACCTCCAGCTGTCCTTTAGTAATCGTGCCTGTCTTATCGGTAAACAGCAGGTTTAAGCTGCCTGCAGTTTCAATGCCGACAAGCTTACGCACCAATACATGGTCATGCAGCATTTTGCGCATATTGAGCGAAGAAACTATCGCAATCATCAGCGGCAGGCCTTCCGGTACCGCCATAACAATAATAATAATCGCCAAGATTACAGCCTGCACCAAATCGGCAATTACTGTTGTCATATCGGCAAAATAAGCTCCAAAGCTTCCTGCCAGATATATCTTATGCAGTATTACCGCAACGGCTATCAGTACACCGCCGGCATAACCGAATTTACTTATCTGCTCTGCCAGTCCTTTCAGTTTAAGCTTCAGCGGACTGTCACGTTCTTCATCCTTCAGCTCCTGCGTCAGCTGGCCGTAAACGGAATTATCACCGATCTTCACAGCCTGCATCACAGCGGTGCCTTCTACCACAACGCTGCCACGGAACAGCTTATGTTCATCCAGAAAATCAATTTTACCGTCATCCCATTGGAACTCAGCAGGTGCAACAGTTTTTTTAGCTTCCTCACTTTCACCGTTCAACGCTGCCTGATCCAGCTTCAGGGTTCCTTCCAGCAAAATACCGTCTGCCGGTATTTTATCGCCGGCCTCTAAAATAATTGCATCACCGACTACAACATCATCAATAGCAATTTCATGTGGCTCGCCGTCACGCCATACCTTGCAGCGGATACGGCTGGCCTCCTCCTGCAGCTTTTGAAAGGCATTCTCATTGCTGTATTCGGACCAGGTAGAAACAAAGGTTGCCAAAATAATTGCCAGAAAAATACCTATTGTTTCAATCCAATCGCCATGACCAAGATACACGAAAAAAGCATTTACCAGCAACGCTACTACCAGTATGCGGATAATAGGATCCTGAAAATTACCCAGCAGCTTGCTCCAAAATGTTTCCCGCGGCGGCTGCGTCAACGTATTATCACCGTACTTGCGCCGTGACTCTTCAATCTGCTCCTTGCTTAAGCCATATTTACTCATTTTCTTCCTCCTTTGACTTTACGTCTGCTACTTGTCGAAAATTGCGGTAAATCGTGCAAGTACACTCTTCACCTTATATTATATATTAAAAAAGGGCGAGACAATGCTGTAAAATAAAAATATTTTACAACAAAGTCTCGCCACTTAATTACAAAGCCGGATTCTTCCGAATCGTACTGACGGCAGTGTAAACACCAGCCCTAAAGCTTGTGCCGGCTACTCCCCTTATTTAAGAAAGTACCATATTTTTTTATTCAGCTTATTCAGCCCAAACAGCTTTCATCAGCTTAGGATATTCAGAGTTGAGGTGGTCAACAATAACATCGATTACTGCATGAATCATTTGCGGTACGAATTGATCATCGGTAGAAGGAATGCAGCTTTCAATGATGATGTTGCCTGCTTCATCAGCATAATATTTGAATACCTTGTAGTTTTCGTTCAGAGCGTTCAAGTGTTCCAGAACTGCAGCTTTATTAGCTTCTTTAACCAAGCCTGCGCCTACGCGAACCTGCAGCATTACATAAATGCTGTCATCAATTACTAACATGGTCGGCAGATTTTGACCTTGGATGCCGATAGCGGAACGGAAAACAACAGGATGCATGAAGGATTCTTCCGGAACCTCGTCTGCTTTCGGAACTTCGAAAACATCGCTCCAGTTAATTTTATTTTCCTCAAGGAACTTTTGATACACTTCAGCTTTCTTATTCATCATAAGACCTCGCTTTCATCGTTATAATACTATTATACACTATTATCACTATGTGCGTACTTTTTTTATTAGTAAATATGTTTTCTTTACATAAAATTCACAGCTTATTCGGCCTTTAATTTGAGCGCAAAATCATAACCATACTTTTCCGCAGCCTCAATTTCAGCCTGCTGCGGTGTCCACTTGCAATTAAATCCGGGTTCTACTGCATCAAAGCAGCTTTTTGCGAGAAGCTCTTCCATATCCTTCTGCGCACCACCTGCCCAACCAAAGGTACCGAAGGCTGCAGCCTTTTTACCTTTAGCGCCAAGTCCTTTAAGATAAATCAGCAAAGAGCCCATATTCGGCAGCATGCTGCAATTGAGCGTTGAAGATCCTGCCAAAAAACCGGAGGCGGTAAAAAGCTCTGCTGCTACCGTACTGTTGGGTGTAGCACCCATTTTAAATACTTTAACAACAATGCCGGCATTAGCTGCACCGCGCGCAATTGCCCGCGCCAGCTTTTCCGTACCGCCCCACATGCTGTCATAAGCAATAACAAGGCTGCCGTCCTGTACGCCGCTGCCCCATTCGCTGTAGCAGCGCAGGATATCGGCAATATGCTCGGTCCAGATTACACCATGGGAAGGCGCAATCATTTTAATATCAAGACCGCCAAGCTTTTTCAGCGCATTGCCAATCAGCTTTGCATAAGGCCAGAGAATATTGGCAAAGTATTTTTTTGCTTCGTAGAATAACTCGTCCTGATTTACTTCAGAATCAAAGCGCTTGCTGGTAGCGTAATGCTGACCAAAGGCATCATTGGAAAAAAGAATTTTATCATGCTCACTATAGGTAGCCATACTGTCAGGCCAATGGAGCATTGCCATAGAAGCGAAGGTCAAGGTGCGCTTGCCGATATTTAAGGTTGCTCCGTCCTTAACAACCTCAAAAGCAAAAATATCTCCGTAATGCTGAATAGCCTCTTTTTTGCCTTGCATCGTAATATAGAACTTTGCTTTGGGGCAAGCCTTGGCTAACACAGGCATAGCACCGGAATGGTCAGGCTCAACATGGTTGATGACAATATAGTCAATGGAATCCAACGGTGTTACCTTGCTGATATTGGCAAGCAGCTCTTCGGTAAAAGGCGCTTTAACCGTATCAATCAAGGTGATCTTTTCATCCATAATCAGATAAGAGTTATAGGTTGCACCTCTCTCTGTTTTGTAGCCGTGAAAATCACGCACAGCCCAATCCTGAACACCAACGTCATAAATGTTTTCTGCAATTTGTAATGGGAACATAAGAAAACCTCCTTACAATTTTTCAAGAGTAACCTGACGAGTTGATTTATTTAAGCGTAAAACAAGCTCGTGATATTTATTCAGCGTACTACGATGACCGACACTTACAACAGTAGTCTGCTGTAAACGCTCCTGTAGCAGGCTGTACATATTCGCCTCAGTATCTTCATCCAAAGCAGAGGTTGCTTCATCCAGGAAAAGCCACTGTGGCTGCTGGATATGAGCACGTACAAAGGCCAAACGCTGCTGCTCACCGACTGAAAGCACATGGCTCCAATCAGCTTCCAAATCAAGCTTATCCTTAAGATAACCAATCTGGCACAAATCCATCAGATAAATCAATTCAGTATCATCTATAGGTTTATTTCCCGGGTAATTAAGTGCAGCACGCAGAGTGCCTAAAGGCAGATAAGACTTCTGCGGAATAAACATCAGCTTATCACGCTCCGGCAAAAAGATTTTGCCGTCGACGAATGGCCAGATACCGGAGATAGCACGCAGCAAGGTACTTTTACCGCTGCCGCTGACACCCTTAATCAAAACATTATGCCCCGGATGCAGTGTAAAGCTGATATTTTCCAGGAGTGGCTTTCCGTCCGGCAAATTAATCTGCATATTGTCGACCTCAACAACATCGGCAGCAGCAAAGCGTTCCACATGAAAGCGTTCCGCCTGCTGATAAACATCATGCATATGATGGCCGAAGCAAGTTAAACGCATTACAACAGCCTGCCATTGAGCGATGCTGCTGTACATATCGACAAAATACGAAAGCGAATCCTGCACGCGGCCAAAGGCACTGGCAACCTGCATCAGTCCGCCAAGTGTTACTTCTTTCGTAAGATAACGGTTCATGGCTACAACAAAAGGAAAAATTATAGCGATTTGCGAATAACCGGAATTTAAAAAGACAAGCTGCTTCTGTTTATTAACCAGCTTCCAGAAGTTATCCAAAAGCATTTTAAAGCGTTGTTTGAATACACTGCCTTCCTGTGCTTCACCACGGTAGAAGGCAACGCTTTCCGCACTTTCACGCAGGCGAATCATACTGAAACGGAAATCTGCTTCATATTTCTGTTGGATGAAATTGATTTTTACCAGCTTACGACCGACAATGTGGGTAATATAGGTACCGATTACAGAATAAAGCAACGATGCCCACAGCATGTGGCCGTTAATCGTCCACGTTTTACCCATAAAGGTAAAGCTAAGACTGCCGGAAAGATTGTATAAAATGACAACAAAGGATGCAAACGTACAAAATGCCTTGAGGATACCTATGCCAAAGCTTAAAGTCATTTCGACAAACTGACGCACATCCTCACTGATACGTTGGTCAGGGTTATCAGTATCCTTACCGAACATCTGCAAATTATAATAGGTTTTGTTTTGCAGCCAGATGTCAATAAAGCGTGTCGTCAGCCAGCGACGCCAATTTAAAATAAGCGTCTGCTGTAAATAATATGAGTATACTGCCAATAAGATATAAATGGCAGCTAGCCACGAAAAATGAATAAGCTCGTCAAAAATCTTCTTTGCATCATAGTTTTGTAATGCACTGTAAAAGCTGTTGTTCCACTGGTTAAGCAGAACAAGCATATAAACCACGCCGAGTGTCAGCGCTATAATACAGCCTAATAAAAAGAAAGCCTTTTTCTTCTCTTCTGATTGCCAATAGCTTTTCGTAAGATACCAGACATCCCTAAAAAACTGTCTGGTTAAATTAAAACGTTGCATATACTCAAGACTCCTCTTGTATAGAAATGCTATTCAATTCTTGAACAGTTCTTTTTTATTATACTATAAATATTAGTCTTAGAGTATCGCCAGCAATAAAATTTACATTTTAGATACAAAAAAGAGCTCACACTAATGTGTGAGCTCTTGAAGTTAGCTAATGATTATTTGCCAACAGGACCAATCATAGCCAGCATGGTACCTGCAGCAACTGCAGTACCGATAACGCCTGCTACGTTAGGACCCATAGCGTGCATCAGCAGGAAGTTAGCCGGGTTAGCTTTCTGACCAACTTTTTGAGATACACGAGCAGCCATAGGAACTGCGGAAACGCCAGCGGAACCAATCAACGGGTTGGTCTTGCCACCGTCTACCATGCACATCAGCTTACCGAAGATAACGCCCATAGCAGTACCAGCTACGAATGCAACCAGGCCCAGAACGATGATCAGCAGAGTCTTAGCGTTCAGGAAAGACTCTGCGCTCATGGTCAGACCGGTACCGGTAGCCAGCATAATGGTTACGGTGTTCATCAGAGCGTTTTGTGCGGTGTCGGACAGACGATCCAGGCAGCCAGCTTCTTTGAACAGGTTACCAAGCATCAGCATACCAATCAGAGCAGTTACGGAAGGTAACAGCAGAGAAATAACGATGGTGCACATGATCGGGAAAGCAACCTTTTCAAAGTGAGAAACCGGACGGAGCTGTTGCATAACAATCTTACGATCTGCTTCAGTGGTGAACAGTTTCATGATAGGAGGCTGAATCAGCGGAACCAGAGACATGTAGGAGTAAGCAGCAACTGCGATTGCGCCTAACAGCTGAGGAGCCATTTTAGCAGCCAGGTAGATGGAAGTCGGGCCGTCAGCACCACCGATGATGCCGATAGCAGCAGCTTCTTGTACGGTGAAGCCGAGGAGCATAGCGCCCAGCAGAGCTACGAATACACCGCCCTGTGCAGCAGCACCCAGGAGCAGGGTTTTCGGGTTAGCCAGCAGAGGACCGAAGTCGGTCATAGCGCCTACGCCCAAGAAGATCAACGGCGGGAATACTTCGTGGTGAATACCATACATGATAACGGACATAACACCAGGTTCTTCGAAACCGTTTTTAGGAATGTTAGCAAGAATACAACCGAATGCGATCGGGGACAGCAGCAAAGGTTCGAAACCTTTACCAATAGCCATATAAAGCAGAACCAGACCAACGCAGATCATGATTACGTGACCGCTGGTCAAAGCGGAGAAACCGGAATCTGCCCATACGGAAGACAAAGCAACGATAAATGCTTCCATTTAATATCCTCCCAATTTTCAATTTGTGGAAGGGGCTCTGCGAAAAGCCCCTTCCAAAGATCAAGGGTATTTAAGACTTACTGATATTGCGAACTATCGAGTAAGAATTAGAGAACGATCATAACGTCGCCGGTAGCAACAGTTTGACCTGCGGAAACGCGAACGTCGGAAACAGTGCCATCAGCCGGAGCCATGATTTCGTTTTGCATTTTCATAGCTTCCAGAATCAGCAGAACGTCGCCGGATTTAACAGCGTCGCCAGCTTTTACGTTAATGGACAGAACTTTGCCCGGCATAGGAGCGGAAACGGTGGTTGCACCAGCAGCAACCGGAGCAGCAGCTTTCGGAGCCGGAGCCGGAGCAGCTTTCGGAGCCGGAGCAGCAGCCGGAGCCGGAGCAGCTTTCGGAGCGGAAGCAACAACGCCTGCTTCTTCAACTTCAACTTCGTATGCGGTACCATTTACGGTGATAGTATACTTTTTCATGGATATAATCCTCCTTAAAATCTCGTTTTTTAATTAAAATTGCAAACTATATGCATTAGAAGCATTCTTTACGAACGCTAATAGCTTCAACACGACTGCTTACAGTCCATGCAGATTTAGCATCAATACGACGTACGCAAGCGATTTGATCTGCGCTAACGCCGCAAGCTGCTACTGCTGCAGCGATAACAGCGATAATTTCGCTATCATCTTGAGCTGCTGCAACCGGAGCTGCAGCGGGAGCTGCTGCCGGTGTAGGAGCTACTGCCGGTTTAGCAACTTTTTTTTTAGTCGGATCGATAACTTGGAGTAAGTTCATCAATACGCCCAGAGCGATCAGTACGCCGAATACGATGGTCATATTGATTAAAGCAATCAACCAAGGATTAGTAGTAACAGGACCCATTTATTTCACCTCATCTTATCTTAAAATAGGTTGTTTAAGCACTAAGCAACTGCTTGTGAATTACAAAGGAATGTTGCCGTGGCGTTTTGCCGGACGGGTTTCGCGTTTGCTTTCCAGCATTTGCAGAGCGTTGATGATGGTGGGACGAGTATTTTTCGGTTCGATAACCATGTCAACCATGCCGCGCATTGCTGCTTGGTACGGAGTAGCAAAGTTGTCGATGTACTCTTTAGTCTTAGCTTCAACATCAGGATCTTTACGGAAGATGATGTTAGCAGCACCAGCAGGACCCATAACTGCGATTTCAGCGGTCGGCCATGCGATAACTTGGTCAGCGCCCAGGTCTTGAGAGCACATTGCCAGGTAGGAACCGCCGTAAGCTTTACGGGTAACCAGAGTGATTTTAGGAACAGTTGCTTCAGAGTAAGCATACAGCATCTTAGCGCCGTGACGGATAATGCCGCCGTATTCTTGGTTGCAGCCAGGCAGGAAGCCAGGAACGTCAACCAGATTCAGCAGAGGAATGCCGAAAGCGTCGCAGAAGCGGATGAAACGAGCGGATTTATCGGAAGCGTTGATATCCAGGCAGCCAGCCATAACTTTCGGTTGGTTAGCAATGATACCTACGGTTTGACCATCCATACGAGCGAAGCAAGTGATGATGTTGGTTGCCCAGTATTTTTGGTTTTCATAGAATTCGCCGTTATCTACGATAGATTTGATTACATCATACATATCGTAAGCTTGGTTGGAGTTGTCCGGCAGCAGAGTGTTCAGGCTGTCGTCGGTACGCATCGGGTCATCACCAGTCTCTACGATCGGAGCACCTTCAACGTTGTTGGAAGGCAGGAAGGAGAGCAGGTAACGGATTTGTTGCAGGCAGTCTTCGTCGTTTTCAGCAGCGAAGTGAGCAACACCAGAAGTGCTGTTGTGGGTCATAGCGCCACCCAGTTGTTCTTGGGTTACATCTTCACCGGTAACGGATTTAACTACTGCAGGGCCGGTAATGAACATTTTGGAAGTGTTCTTTACCATGTAGATGAAGTCAGTCAGTGCCGGGCTGTATACAGCGCCGCCAGCGGAAGGACCCATAATTGCAGAAATCTGAGGAACTACGCCGGAAGCAATGGTGTTCTCGAAGAAGATTTTACCATAGCCAGCCAGAGCGTCGATAGCTTCTTGGATACGAGCACCGCCGGAATCGTTCAGGCCAACCAGCGGAGCACCCATTTTCAGTGCCAAGCGTTGTACTTTAACGATTTTAGCAGCATGCATTTCGCCGAGGGAGCCACCTTCAACGGTGAAGTCCTGTGCGAATACATAAACCAGACGGCCATCGATGGTGCCGTAACCGGTGGTTACGCCTTCACCAGGCAGTTCTTTCTTTTCTTGACCGAAGTTGTAGCAACGATGACGTACAAAACGGTCGAGTTCTACGAAGGAACCTTCGTCGAGGAGAGCAGCGATTCTTTCACGAGCAGTCATTTTGCCGGATTCATGTTGTTTAGCAACACGTTTTTCGCCACCAGCAGCCAGAATTACTTCGGCTTTTTTGAGCATTTTCTCAATTTTTTCTTGAGTAGACAAATCTTACACCTCCATCATTATTGGGAGAACAAATTTATACACAGATGCTGAAGATATATCACTTGTATATCTTCAGCATTATGTAGCTTAAATTATGGGACCTTAAATCGCCCTGAATCTACGCAGCTAATAAATTAGTCTTTGTAGGTTGCAGCCGGTTGGCACAGCTCGAGCAGCAGGCCAGCAGATTTCGGATGAATGAAAGCAATTTTCATTTGGCCAGCACCGTTACGAGGAGCTTTGTCGATCATGCGAACGCCAGCTTCGGTCAGGTCAGCGATAGCTGCTTTGATGTCGTCAACGCGCAGAGCCATATGTTGGATGCCAGGGCCGTTTTTAGCAATGTATTTGCCAATAGGACCATCGTTGTTTTCAGTGATATCAACAAGGAGCTCAATCAGGGTCTCGCCGCAGGGAACAAATACGGTAGCAACACCTTGTTCTTTAACTTCTTCAGTACCGGTAGCTTTCAGGCCCAGTACCTCAGTGTAAATTTTTGCAGCTTCTTCCAAGGTACCAGCGCAAGCGATACCTACATGGTCAACACAAATAGTTTTGAATGCCATAATAAATTCCTCCTAAAATTGTTTTTTTGGCGGTTTATTTTAAAACCTTGCCAACAATATCATCAACGACAGAGTACGGCTCAATCTCGCGGGACTGCATTTTAACAACCAGGTTGTCAAATTCATCCGTTTGAATGACGTTCTTGTCGATGTAGCGATTTACATGGTCATTAAGCATAGCGGTAACCTCGTTTTTAATACGAGCTTTACGGATATCGTTTAATTTACCACTCTCAATCAAATATGCCTTGTGTGCCTCAATAGAGTCCACAACAGCCTCTATACCTTCACCCTTGCTGGCAATGGTCCTGTTAATCGGAGGACGCCAGCCAACATGTTCGGGATTTAATTCGAGCATCATCTCAATCTCAATGTTGAGCTTGTCTGTACCTTCACGATCAGCTTTGTTAATCGTGAACAGGTCACCGATTTCAAGTATACCTGCTTTAATAGCTTGGATATCGTCGCCCATGCCAGGAATTACTACTACCATAGTAGTATCTGCGGTCTTAACAATATCAACCTCAGATTGTCCTACGCCTACGGTTTCAACGATAATAACATCCATGCCGAAAGCATCCATTAATTTAACAGCGTCGCCTGCTTTCTGGGACAGGCCGCCAAGACTGCCGCGTGTTGCCATAGAGCGTACGAAGATACCTTCGTCTGCGGTCAGATCCATCATTCTGATACGGTCGCCTAAGATTGCGCCGCCAGAATACGGGCTAGTGGGGTCAATTGCTACGATACCTACGGTCTTGCCGCGTTTACGGTATTCTTTAGCCAATTTATCAGTCAGAGTACTTTTACCTGCACCCGGAGGGCCAGTGATACCAATTACATAAGCATTACCAGTATGAGGATAAATCTCTGTCATAATTTTGACAGCATCATCGTATTCATTTTCAACAGCAGTGATTGCTTTAGATAATGCAAGACGAGAATGATTTAATAATTTATCTACTATTTCCATAATTCACACCGCCTTGTTTTTGGATAGTGAATATTTTATAAGGCAAGCCGGGACAAACCCGGCTTGCTTTAAGGGATAAAATTATTTAACGTTAGCGTTGATGAAATCAACAATTTTGCTGGTCGGGGTGCCAGGAGTGAATACTTCAGCAATGCCAGCAGCTTTCAGGCCAGGGATGTCAGCGTCAGGAATAACGCCGCCGCCGATAACCAGAACGTCGTTCAGGCCTTTTTCTTTCAGCAGTTCAACTACTTTCGGGAAAAGGGTGTTGTGAGCGCCGGACAGCAGGGACAGTGCAACAACGTTTACGTCGTCTTGCAGAGCAGCTTCAGCGATTTGTTCCGGAGTCAGACGGATACCGGTGTAGATAACTTCAAAACCAGCGTCGCGCAGAGCACGAGCTACAACTTTAGCACCGCGGTCATGGCCATCCAGACCCGGTTTAGCAACTAAAACTTTAACGTTAGCCATTATAGTTTACCTCCGTATATTGGTTGTGTTTACAAATTAGAGAGTGGTATGAGGTTGGTATTCACCGAATACTTTTCTCATAACGCCGCAGATTTCGCCTTCGGTTGCGTATGCACGAACTGCATCCAGAATCAGAGGCATCAGGTTTACATTTTCATCTGCGCATCCAGCTTCCAGAGCTTTCAGAGCAGCTTCTACAGCAGCGTTGTCACGGCGAGCTTTCAGAGCAGCAATCTTTTCAGCTTGCAGCTTGCCTACAGAACCGTCTACGCGCAGCAGGTTTTTCGGAGCTTCTTCTTCTTGAGTGAATTTGTTAACGCCAACGATGATACGGTCGCCTTTTTCGATTTCCATCTGCCATTTGTAAGCAGAGTCTTGGATTTCTTTTTGGATGTAGCCTTTAGCGATAGCTTCAGGAGCGCCACCGATTTCGTCAATTTTCTTAATGTATTCCCAAGCTTCAGCTTCGATCTTGTCGGTCAGAGCTTCTACATAGTAGGAGCCGCCCAACGGATCAACGGTGTCAGCCAGGCCGGATTCGTAAGCAACGATTTGTTGGGTACGCAGAGCGATGGTTACAGACTCAGTGGTCGGCAGTGCCAAAGCTTCGTCTTTGGAGTTGGTGTGCAGGGATTGAGTACCACCCATTACAGCAGCAGCAGTTTGCAGAGCAACACGAACGATGTTGTTGTTCGGTTGTTGAGCGGTCAGCATGGAGCCAGCGGTTTGGGTATGTACACGCAGCATCATGGATTTCGGTTTTTTAGCACCGAAACGCTCTTTCATAACTTTGGCCCATACACGACGGGAAGCACGGAATTTAGCAACTTCTTCGAGTACGTTGTTATGAGCATTCCAGAAGAAGGACAGACGACCTGCAAATGCGTCAACGTCCAGACCAGCTTTGATAGCAGCTTCTACATAAGCGATACCATCAGCAATGGTGAATGCGATTTCCTGAGAAGCGGTGGAACCAGCTTCACGGATATGGTAACCGGAGATGGAAATGGTGTTCCACAGCGGTACGTTCTTGGAGCAATATTCAAAAATGTTGGTGATCAAACGCATGGACGGTTTCGGCGGGAAAATGTAAGTGCCGCGAGCAGCATACTCTTTCAGAATATCGTTCTGAATGGTGCCACGCAGTTTGTCAGCGGAAACGCCTTGTTTCTCAGCTACTGCAATGTACATAGCCAACAGTACGGAAGCAGGAGCGTTGATGGTCATAGAAGTGGATACTTTATCCAGGGAAATTTGGTCGAACAGGATTTCCATGTCAGCCAGGGAGTCGATAGCTACGCCTACTTTACCAACTTCGCCTTCAGCCATCGGATCGGTGGAATCATAACCGATCTGGGTCGGCAGGTCGAATGCGCAGGACAGGCCGGAACCACCGTTAGCCAGCAGGTAACGATAACGTTTGTTGGATTCTTCAGCGGTGGAGAAACCAGCATACATACGCATGGTCCAGAAACGGCCACGATACATGGTCGGTTGAACACCACGGGTGTAAGGATATTCACCGGGGAAGCCCAGTTTAGTCATGTAGTCAAAGTTTTCACCAAGATCTACCGGGGTGTACAGTCTGTTAGGAACCAGGTTTGCGCGTTCAGGGTTTTTTACCAGTTTAGCTTCAACTTCAGCATGATATTTCTCTAAACCGGCTTTAATTTCTTCAAATGCCATTCTCAAATCCTCCTTAAAATATTTGTGTTTCATATTTCGGATTGGACGGTTCCGAAATGATGGTGAGAGTGTTCCGTCTATGACGGCTATATATGGCAAAGTCTAGGGTGAGACTTCGTCAACTAAGTTTATTTGACAAAGCCTTGGGTAAAGCTTTGTCTATGTATACCTGCCGGCGGGAATCTCACCCACCGGCAAGCACATTACATAGTTTAACCTATTTTGCAAAACTTAACAAGGGGTTTCGCAAAGTTTTTTTAAAATTATTTACCTTCAACCATGCCTTCCATGGAACCGGTTTCAGCAAACAGTTTGTAGCAATCGAATGCTTCTGACAGGATGTGCGGGGTTTGGCTGTTGCCGCAAGCTTCGCAAGCGCGTTTGAAGTAATCATACAGCCAAGGTTGATATTTCGGGTTAGCGATCTGATCGATGATGATCGGAGCTTTCTCTTTCGGGCTCAGGCCACGCAGGTCAGCAACGCCACGTTCGGAAACGATAACGTCAACGTCCAGAGTAGCATGGTCGATATGGCTGCAGAACGGAACTACGGAAGAAATCTTGCCGCCTTTTGCCAGGGAGTTGGTGAAGAATACGGTCAGGTAGCCGTTACGAGCGAAGTCGCCGGAACCGCCAACGCCGTTCATCAGCTTGGTGCCGCAAACATGAGTGGAGTTTACGTTACCATAGATATCAACTTCAATAGCGGTGTTCATTGCGATTACGCCGATACGACGAGCAACTTCAGGACTGTTGGAGATTTCTTGCGGACGGAGCAGCAAGTATTTTTTGTAGTGTTCTACGTTCTCGTAGAATTTCTTTTGGCACTCAGGAGACGGAGTCAGAGCGGTACCGGAAGCAACGCGGAGTTTACCAGCGTCGATCAGGTCGAACATACCATCTTGAATAACCTCAGTGTAAACGGTCAGGTCTTCGAAATCGGAGTTAACCAGACCATTGATAACTGCGTTAGCAACGGAGCCTACGCCGGATTGCAGCGGCAGCAGGTTTTTCGGCAGACGGCCTTCTTTAACTTCATTTTTCAGGAAGTTAACGAGGTTAGCGCCCATATGTTTAGCGTCTTCGTCAATTTCGCCCAGCGGACGAACTTTATCAGTAATGTCACAAGGTACAACTGCAACGATTTTATCTACTTCGCAAGGAATGTAGGTGGTACCGATGCGGTCTTCCGGTTTTTCAATAGGAATAGCTTTGCGGTACGGAGGATCCAGAGGAACATAGGAGTCATGCATGCCTTCCAGACCTACCGGTTGAGTGGTGTTAACTTCAACGATAACCTTTTTAGCGCCAGCTACATAAGAGGAGCTGTTGCCCATGGAAGTGGTCGGGATCAAGCCTACCTTGCCATCGCCGAGGTCGTTGATTTTGCAAACTTCAACGATTGCAACATCCGGACCGGTCGGACGGCCAGCCATGAAGCCATAGCGAACCATTTGAGCCATGTGGGACAGATGAATATCAGCGTATTTTACTTTACCAGCGTTGATAGCTTTACGCATGGTGCCGTTGGTCTGGTAAGGCAGACGACGGTCAATAATGCCAGCTTCAACCATTGCTTGGTCGATTTCAGGACCAACAGATGCGCCAGTCCAAACGTTAACTTTGAAAGGAGTTTTTTTGCCCTTTTCAGCAAGAGCCAGAGGAACAGCTTTCGGATAGCCAGACGGTGTAAAACCGCTGACACCTAAATTGTCACCATCTTTTACGAATTCTGCAGCAGCTTCAGCGCTCATCACTTTGTCAGCTACTACGTCACAAATGCGATCTTTAATATCGATCATGTTTACCTTCCTCCTTTTAATTAGGACATTGAGTTTTTATAAGGGTGTTACCCCTTTGCATATAACTTATCAGCAATACCTTGCGGCATTACGAATAAGATATTACCGTATATCAAGCTCTTCACAAATATTTCATACTTGACTATATAGTCATTTCGACATATAAGAGAAAACTCCTGCTTGTACTATAAATATTTTTTCAAAGGCTTCTTTACTATCTGCTACAATTATAACACATTTTCAGAAAAACTTCACTTTTTTCTGTCAAATTTTTCCTGTGTTTTACATAGCAGGCAAATTGCACTCAACGATATATATAATACCAATAAAATTGTAACACTGCAAGCTTTTTCTTTACAAATTTACAAAACACCCCCTTCTTTGATATGTACCCAGTTTTCTGGACACCGCTAAAAATTTGAATAATTATATTTACATCATGGATGCTTCTCTGAATTTAGAGGGAGGCATCCATTTTGTTTTAGCTTGAATTCTTTTGTTGTTATAATAATCGATGTACTCAGCTATAGCGTTTGAAAAAGATTCAAACGAAGGGTAATCTTTTTCAAATCCGTAGAACATCTCGTTTTTTAATCTGCCAAAGAAAGTTTCCATAATACAGTTGTCATAGCAGTTACCTTTCCTAGACATTGATTGAATGATTCCGTGCTTTTGCAATTCATTCCTATAAAATGCATGCTGATATTGCCATCCTTGATCTGAGTGCATAATAAGACCTTTTACAGAAGGAAAACCTTTAAATGCCTTTTTCAGCATGTCCTTTATTTGCGCCATATCTGGATGTAGAGAAAGATTGTAAGAGATTATTTCATTGCTGTTCATATCCAAAATCGGAGAAAGATAACATTTGCCCCAAGGCAGATTGAACTGCGATACATCGGTTGTCCACTTTTGCAAAGGTTTTTCGGTATTGAAATCTCGATTGATGATATTATCAGCAACTTTGCCAACATCGCCTTTATAGGAGTGGTATTTTTCCTTGGGACATTTTCCAAACAAGGTAAGCTGATTCATGATTCGTTGGACACGCTTGTGATTTACTCGAAAACCTCGATTCAGAAGCTCCTTATGTACGCGCCTTACACCATATCGCTTTTTGTTCTCGTTGAAGATAACAATAATTTCGGATGATAAGTCGGCATTTCGTTCGCTAACTTTATCTGTCTTGCTAAGCTCGTAATAGTACGTTGAACGCGACAGTCCAATCGCATCCAGCAAATAATTCAGTTTGTAACCTTCTTCACGCAGTTTTTGGACGAGCGCAGCTTTTTCGCCTTGAGTTGCGCTGCGCATCTCTCTTCTCTCAAGGCAATCTCTTTTTTTACAATAGCAATCTCCGCTCTCAAGCGCTCATTTTCTGCTCTGAGCAGAATCATTTCTTCTCGTTCTGATGGAGTAAGTTCTGCCGGCTCTATTTTTTTCTTCATTTCAGGCTCCTTGGGTGGTCGTCCTTTTCGTTGTGCGACCAATCCCTGATACCCTTTAATTTTATAGCATCTAACCCACTGATACAAGAGTCCAGCGTTAATTCCTGCAGAAATAGCTGTTTCCTTATTTGACGCACCAGCTAATACTTTGGCTACAAGTTCATATTTCTCTTCTGCTGACCAAGTTTTTCTCTGATTTTTATGTCTTAATGCTTCTGGACCACATTTATCTTCTATCCGAACCCAAACTCGGATTGTATTGTGGAAATTTTTTTCTGTTATATCTTTAGGCGTTTCAGGCCATTTACCTTGTCGATATAATTCTACACACTGTCTTTTGAACTTATAGCTGTATTTCATTAAAATACCCCCAATACTGGGTGTCCAGTATTGGGGGTACATATCACTTTTCAAGGAAAAAAAGGGGGTGTTGTATTATCCAGATAGAACAATTAACGGTTTTGCGCGTGGTAGTGTGTGTGTAATAGACTATGCGCCCTCTCGGAAAGAGGTTTACCTAACCAAGTATCATAAAGTGTTTTTATTTCCGGGTTTTCGTGCGATTTTCGTAATTCGCTTGTACGGTCGCAATTAAAAATAGCTTCACGGCGTTTTTGCCTGATAGAAGCATCTACCGGAACCGGCTGACCGCCGCCGCCGATGCAGCCGCCCGGGCAGGCCATAACCTCAATAAACTGATAATCCGCTGTACCTGCTTTAATGCGTTCCAACATCATTTTAGCAGATTTAAGCGTATGTACTACGGCAACCTTCACGGATACACCTGCTACATCAATAACAGCTTCACGTGTCTGCTCCATGCCGCGCACCTCATTATATTCAAGCTTCGGCAGTTCCTTGCCGGCAACAACTTCGGCCACAGTACGCAGAGCCGCTTCCATTACGCCGCCGGTTGTGCCGAAGATAACTGCGGCACCGGTGCCGGTTCCCAGAGGTGAATCAAATTCTGCTTCTTCCAGCGCATTAAAGTCAATGCCCGCCTCGCGGATCATACGTCCCAGCTCACGTGTAGTGATAACTACATCTACGTCGCGATAACCGCTGGCGCACATTTCCTCGCGTGCAGCCTCAGCCTTTTTCGCAGTACAGGGCATTACGGATACACTGACGATTTTAGCCGGGTCAATGCCTGCACGTTCCGCAAAGTAGGTTTTGGCAACAGCGCCGAACATCTGCTGCGGAGATTTGGCAGTAGACAGATGCGGCAGCAGCTCAGGATATTTCAGCTCAATCATATTTACCCAGCCGGGGCTGCAAGAGGTAATCATCGGCAACACGCCACCGTTCTGCAAGCGCTGCAGGAACTCGTGCCCTTCCTCCATAATAGTAAGGTCGGCAGAGAAGTTTGTATCAAAAACCTTGTCAAAGCCTAAATGACGCAATGCCGCCACCATTTTGCCGGTAACAACCTGACCTGCCGGAATGCCCAGCTCTTCGCCCAGGGCTACGCGCACTGACGGAGCAGTTTGTACTACAACAACCTTCTCAGGATTATTGATTGCAGCCCAAACCTTGTCTGTATCATCCTTTTCCACGATAGCGCCTGTCGGGCAGACATCGGCACACTGGCCGCAGTAGGTGCAGGCACTGTTGAGCAAATCATGCTCAAAGGCTGTAGATACCATGGTGTTGAAGCCACGGCCGGCAAAGCTGTAAACGCTCATACCCTGCACATCACGGCAGACACGGATACAACGGCCGCAGAGAATGCATTTTTCCTGATCGCGTACCAGTGACGGATTGCTGTTATCAATAGTACGCGCTCTTGTTTCGCCACCCTCGAAGCGCAGCTTACGCACGCCCAAATCAGCGGCAATTTTCTGCAGCTCGCAGTCACCGTTCTTCTGACAGCACAGGCAATCCTTCGGATGATTGGTCAAAAGCAGCTCCAGCACTGTTTTGCGTGCTTCGCGTACCTTGGAGGTATTAGTTTTTACTACCATACCCTCGCTTACGGGATATACGCAGGAAGCAACCAGAGTGCGTGCACCGCTGGCTTCTACCATGCACAGGCGGCAGGCACCCTCCGGACGCAGGTCCGGATGATAGCACAGCGTAGGAATATAAATACCCGCGCTGCGTGCAGCCTCCAGGACACTGGAGCCTGCGGGGGCCTGAATCTGTTTTCCATCAATTGTCAAATTAACCATCTGCATCATCAGTCCCCTCCTTATGCCTTGCTGATAGCCTTAAACGGGCACGCCGTCATGCAGGCACCGCATTTAATGCATTTGTTCTGGTCAATAACATGTTTTGTTTTCGGCGAACCGCTGATAGCGTGTACCGGGCACTGACGTGCGCACAGCCCGCAGCCGCGGCAGACATCGCTGATTTCGTAATGCAGCATCTTTTCGCAGACGCCTGCAGGACAGCGCTTCTCTTTGATATGCGCTTCGTATTCATCTCTGAAATATTTCAGGGTGCTCAAAACAGGGTTGGGAGCGGTTTGTCCCAAGCCGCAAAGAGCTGTTTCCTTGATATTCTTGGCAAGGTTTTCCAGCAGCTCGATATCGCCCTCGCGTCCCTGGCCCTCCGTAATACGGGTAAGGATTTCCAGCATACGCTTCGTGCCTTCGCGGCAGGGAGTACATTTGCCGCAGGATTCCGACTGCGTAAAGTTCAGGAAGAACTTGGCAACGTCAACCATGCAGGTATCCTCATCCATAACAACCAGACCGCCGCTGCCCATCATAGCACCGGCAGCAATCAGGGAATCATAATCAACAGGCAAATCCAGCATGCTTTCAGGCAGACAGCCGCCGGACGGGCCACCGATCTGTACAGCCTTAAACTTTTTACCGTTGGTAATACCGCCGCCGATATCATAGATAATTTCGCGCATGCTAATACCCATAGGCACCTCTGCCAGACCGGTATTATTGATTTTGCCGGTCAAAGCGAAAACCTTGGTGCCCTTTGATTTTTCGGTACCAAGCCGGCAGTACCAGTCTGCACCGTTAACAATAATCTGCGCCACGTTGGCAAAGGTTTCTACGTTGTTGATATTCGTCGGCTTGCCCCACAGGCCGCTGACCGCAGGGAAAGGCGGACGCGGACGCGGCATGCCGCGCTTGCCTTCGATAGAAGCCATCAGTGCAGTTTCTTCGCCGCAGACGAAGGCACCTGCACCCTCTTTAATATGAATAGTAAAGCTGAAATCGCTTTCAAAAATATGCTCGCCTAGCAGGCCCATTTCTTCAGCCTGAGCAATTGCGGTACGCAAGCGTTTGATAGCAAGCGGATATTCCGCACGTACATAGATATAGCCTTCATCCGCACCCATAGCATAACCACAGATAGCCATGCCTTCCAATACACGGTGCGGGTCACCCTCCAATACGCTGCGGTCCATAAATGCGCCCGGGTCGCCCTCGTCCGCATTACAGATAACATACTTTTTATCGCTCTCGGAGTTTTTGGCAAACTGCCATTTCATACCGGTCGGGAAGCCGCCGCCGCCACGACCGCGCAGGCCGGATTTTTTAACCTCGTCCACAACCTCCTGCGGAGTCATCTGCGTAACAGCCTTAGCCAATGCCTCATAACCGCCTACGGCGATATATTCTTCAATAGCTTCCGGATTGATAGCGCCGCAATTAGCCAATACCAGGCGATGCTGCTTTTTGTAGAAGCCGATTTCCGAATAACGCGGAACCTGCTCCTGATTTATGGGTTCACGATAAAGCAGACGCTGTACGATGCGTCCTTTATATAAATGTTCTTCAACAATGGTTTTAACGTCCTCCGGCTTTACACTGCAATAGAAGGTACCTTCCGGATAAACGATAACCAGCGGTCCGTGCTCGCAGAAGCCATGGCAGCCTGTTTCAACAACCATAACCTCATCCTGCAGGCCGAACTTTTGCAGCTCTCTGGCAAAAGTCAGCTGGATTTCCTTCGAGCCGTTAGCCTTACAGCCCGTACCGCCACACACTAAAACGTGAGCTCTTATATGCTGCATAATATTTTCCTCCACCTGTTTTGTTTACAAGCCATGATACATCAGCTTCTCCAACTGTTGTGTACCCTGCCTGCGGCTTATTCCTGATCCAGCCTGCCTACGACAAGTTCTTCCACAATATGACCGTTTACCACATGCTCTGCGATAATTTGGGGAACATCCTCCGGGGTTACCTTGCCATAGGTAATGCGTGCTTCACCCGGACGCACTACATCCACGAGCACCTCTTTTTCGCACATGCCGATACAGCCTGTCTGCTGCACCTGCACATCAAATAAATGACGCTTGTTCAGCTCCTGCAGGATAGCGCTCATAACCTCGCGCGCACCGGCAGCAATACCGCAGGTACCCATGCCTACAATAATTTTAGTTCCGGAACTCTGACGCAGCTTGATATCTGCTTTCAGCTTATCTCTCAAAGCGTGTAAATCCGCTAAGCTTTTCATTCGTTTATACCTCCTTACCCTGCACCTGTGCCAGCTGTTCCTTTAAATAAGCACCCAGCCAGGCATATATTTCAGGATTGGCAAAGTCACACGCTTCGCCTAATATTTCTCTGACCTCCTGCGTTCTGAACACCAGCGAGCCGTTGGCACCGTTATAGGCAAATTCCAGCTCCAGCTGTGGCGCCCCTGCCAACAGCACCTGCACGCTGCTCACAATATCTCCCAGCGGTGGCCGGTCAATATTATCTGCCACAAAATATGCAGTCAGCTCGGTTCCCTTTCCGGGCGCAGACTGCAGCTCCAAATGTCCGCCGCATTGCTGCGTAACCATATCGATAAAGGGAATCCCCATGCCTACCTTTCTGGTAGTACGGCTGGTAACAAAGGGGTCGCGCACCCGCTGCAGCATCTCGCTGTCCATACCCTTGCCGTCATCGCGAACGCTGAAAACAAAGTACCCCTGTTCATTTTCGCTGACAGTCAGCCAGATGTGACGGGCACCGGCAGCCACAGAATTTTGGGCTATATCCAAGATGTGTAATGCCAGCTCCCGCATTTTATTTATACCTTGCCAAAATGCCTGCCAGCTTATCGGTAGTCAGGCGTCCATGCGTATCATCGTTAATCTGCATAACCGGCGCCAACCCGCAGGCACCGATGCAGGCTACAGTTTCCAGAGTAAAGCGCAGGTCATCGGTCGTATGTCCGGCCTTAATACCCAGCTGCTTTTCCAAAGCCTGCAGAATTGTTTTGCCGCCACGCACATGGCAGGCAGTACCTTGGCAGACGCGAATAACATTGCGTCCGCGCGGATTAAGATGGAACAATGAATAAAAGGTTACTACGCCGTAAATTTCGGAAATCGGCGTACCTGTTTTATCGGCAATATACTCCAGTACATCCTTAGGCAAATAGTTGTACAGGTTCTGCACTTCCTGCAGAATAGGAATCAACGGTCCTTTAACATCTGCGTATTTTTCCAGAATGGCATCTATGCGCTGCTTTTCCGGATTATCGCCGCCGCAGCAGCTGCATTTACGCTCAAGACGGTTTTCACTATTGTTCATACTACCCCTCCTCTAAAGGATTTTTTGTAAACTTACTCACTCAGTATACCATTTAACAGATAATTGCACAATACTATTTGCGTAAATTTCGTCATATAGCATACTCTATTTATATTATTCTTTGCAAAAGTCTGAAAATTGTCCTGCAAGGACAGCTCGCATCCCTTTACCTGCCAAGGCCAATTTCAGCTCTGCTATCGTTAATTCCTCCACCTGTAGTAAATTTTTCGGTCCCTGTACAAAATCATAAATATTATGTGCATCGGAATTCGTAACAAACGGCAGATAACCTGCCAAACGCTGCAGCTTCGACTGCATCTTGCGACGCCAGCCTGCTGCAGAAATTTCGGCAGCAGCAAAGCCGAAGTCCGGCTCAATAAAACCAAGCTGTCCCAGAATGCTGTAGGAAGGACGGTCAATGTGAGCGGCAATGGTAAGGCCGCCCAAAGCTGTAACCTGCTGCACAATCTGCGCCGCTGTCAACGACAGCGGTGCGTGCAGCAAACGCTGCTCCTCACGCACAAACTCGTCCTCGGCATCTACTACATACTGGGCGCCGAAACTTTCGACATCATTCAGCATACCGTTCATATGCTCATCAACCAGCAGCTGCCATCTCTGCAGCTGCTCCAGCGTATCAAACAGCGCCACAATATGCGCCTCTTCACTGCTTTCCACTTCCATACCGGGAAATACCTTCACGCCGTAGCGCTGCGCTGCCTCCAGCGCAGCCGGCACGTTGGCACTGGCGTTATGGTCGGTAATAGCAACAGCGCCAATGCCATACTCGGCGGCACGCATCACAATATGATGCGGTGTCATTTCTACCTCAGCACAGGGCGAAAGCAGCGTATGTACATGTAAATCCGCCAGAACTGTCCGCATTGCTTAGTCCTTCTTGCCAACACCCAATTCATACAGCTTGCCGATAACCTCAAAAGCAGGCTCCTCGGTTGCCGCAACAACAACATCATTCAGATTTGCCTTATGCAGCGTATCCTCCGCAACCGGACCGTCGCCTGCTACGATAACTGCCGCAAAGCCAATCAGTGAAGCAACAGCAGCAACATTCTGATGTCCCTGCATAGTTACCCAAACCATACCGGTCTGGCCCTGGCCCATAGCATTACTCAGTAAATCGGAAGCATAACCGCCTTCTACCTCTGCATATAAAGCGTCCTCGCTTACATCCTTAGTCAGAAGCTTCAAATCAAGCTTCTCAATCATCTCTTTAACCTTCATCGTTGTCTGCCTCCGTTTTATTTATTTCTGCCGGCTCATGATAAATAGGTATCTGCTTAGCCAGCTCCAGCATGCCCTGTGACAATTTATGTACACTGGCACGCAATTTAAAAATACAATCTATCTCGTGCGCCTTGCCCTGCACGATATCCTCCGCCAAGCCCTGGCAGCTGGGTGCGCCGCAGGCACCGCAGTCCAGACCGGGCAAGGAACAGAGCACTTCTTCCATGCGCTCAAATTTTTTCATCGCTTCCATGATATCATCATCAAGCTGCATCATCGGACGCGCCACCAGCTTCTTGCGGTAAGCCTCCGAATGAGGGAAATCCTCCAGCACCATTGTGCACGCCATCGCCTCACGCCTGTCCGCCGGCTCCTGCTCCCGCAGGCTTGCGATACGCCTGCGCAGGTTACATTCGGCCACGAACTTGTTTTCTGCTGCCAAAAGACCGCCAAGGCAGCCTCCTTTGCAGGCACTGCATTCCACATAATCAAGCTGCGGCATTTTATTCATAGAAACCTGCTCCAACAGGTCATACACATTATCAATGCCGTGAATTGCCAAACCGTTGGTAATTCCGGCGCTTTCAATTTCGCCGCCGTAGGTTCCCCAGGCCATGCCGTAAGAGGAACCGGTACGCACATTCAGCTCATGCGTGCCGCCAAGATTCTTCAGCAGCAGTCCGTAAATCTCCGACAGGCTGAAGCTGCCGGTAAGCTCTGTATGATGCACATCTACTGACTGGCGGATATTAGTTTCCTTGGAAGGACAGGGCGAGATAAACCATACGCCTATCAGCTCCTTCGGCAGCTGCTTGCGCGCCGCCGCTTCATGCTTTACGTAAATCGCAGCAGCCTCTGCCGGTGGCAGTACAGGCACCACCTGCTTAATCAGCTCAGGGAACTTTACCTGAATCAGGCGCATAACTGCGGGGCAGGTAGATGAAATCAACGGCTTGCGTCCGTTGCTGTTCTTTTTTACATATTCTTCTATTTCCAGAGCGATATACTCCGAAGCCAGTGAAACATCAAAAATTTCATCAAAGCCTATATTATGCAGGCCCTGCCAGATGCTTTCCAGCGGAATATTATCCGGGAACTGCGCATACAGTGAAGGCGCAGGCAGCACAATATTATAAGCATAATCTGCCAAGCCCTCCAGCGTGTCGGTTTTTACGTTAAAGGCATGATAGGGACAGCCTGCAGCACAGGCACCGCAGTCAATGCAGCGGTCTCCCAAAATCTCCGCCTTGCCGTTGCGTACGCGGATGGCCTCTGTCGGACACAGCTTGACGCAGGATACGCAGCCCTGACATTTATTCCGCTGCAATTCCACCGAATGGAAATATGTTGTTGGTTGAGGAGCCATTGCGTATCACCTCGTTTCCTAAAATCTCTTACAAATCCTCGCTCTGGTGCTTGAACTGCATCGTGATGCAGGTTCCTTCACCTACCTTGGACTGAATATCGAACTTATCGGAGCACTTTACCATATTAGGCAGGCCCATGCCGGCGCCAAAGCCCATCTGACGCACATAATCAGGCGCAGTAGACCAGCCCTCCTGCAAGGCCTTATTGATATCAGGGATTCCGGGGCCGTGGTCGGTTACCGTAATAACCGTAGCATCCGGGAAAACCTCGGCCGCTACATTGCCGCCGCCGGCGTGAATGATAACATTCATCTCCGCTTCATAGGTGCCGATAGCAATACGGCGCACAATATCTGCCGGAATGCCCAGGCGCTGCAGCATCTTTTTTATTTTAGAAGAAGCTTCGCCTGCGCGCTCAAAATCTCCGCCAACGCAGTCAAAGGCTAATTTTACTGATTTACTGTCTGTCATTTTGCTTTACTCCTTTTTGCTGCAGCCACGGATACCTGCTCCGTAAAGAATGCCGCAGGCTTCAAATAAGGTATAATCGGTAGCCAGAACCGGCAGATTGTTTTCCGCCGCCGCTGCCACAATATCAGCATCAGGCACCTTTCCACGCACAAATACCAGCGCGCTCAGCTCCGTCATATCGGCGGTGCGCACTACCTGCATATTAGTCAGTCCCGTGCACAGCAAGGTATTGCTTTTGGTAAAGGCCAGAACATCGCTCATCATGTCACTGCCGCAGCAGGACTCAATTTGGCGGTGCATCAGCTCGCTGCCGGTCAGAACCTTGGCCTGCAGCAGCTTTTGTACATTATACAAATCCATACACATAGCCCCTTCCTCCATTTATTACAGCTTTTATCTAAGCAAAATATCTGTTTTTTGCCAGACTTGATTACATTTATTGTACACTTTAATACGCAAGATGTAAATAAATAGTATAGCATAACTATGTAAAAAAGAAGACCGGCCCACAGGACCAGCCTTCAAACTTCACTATAAAAGCTGCATGCTTTAACCCGCAATGCCGGCCAAAGCCTGCTGCAAATCCGCCAGCAAATCTTCCTTATCCTCCAAACCGCAGGACAGACGAACCAAGCCTGCAGGAATACCGGCCACCGCCAGCTGCTCATCCGTCATCTGACGATGCGTTGTAGTTGCCGGGTTCAGGCAGCAGGTACGCGCGTCGGCAACATGTGTTTCGATTGCCGCAAGCTGCAAGCGCTTCATGAATTCTTCCGCCGCCTTGCGTCCTCCCTTCAGGTTGAAGGAAACTACGCCGCAGCCGCCGTTGCCAAGATATTTTTGCGCCAAAGCATAGTATTTATTGGATGGAAGTCCGGGGTAGTTGACATATTCCACCTGCGGCTGCTGCTCCAAAAATTCCGCTATAGCCTGAGCGTTTTCTACATGGCGCGGCATACGCACATGCAGCGATTCCAGGCCAAGATTCAGAATGAACGCGCTTTGCGGTGATTGCACAGCGCCGAAATCACGCATCAGCTGCGCCGTTGCCTTCGTAATAAACGCACCCTCCTTGCCAAACTTTTCGGCGTAGGTAATTCCGTGATAGGATTCATCCGGTGCGCACAGACCGGGGAACTTGTCGGCATGCGCCAGCCAGTCGAACTTGCCGCCGTCGATAATCGCACCGCCAAGGCAGGCAGCATGTCCATCCATATACTTCGTGGTCGAATGCGTTACGATGTCTGCGCCCCATTCCAGCGGACGGCAGTTAATCGGTGTCGGGAAGGTGTTGTCCACGATCAAAGGCACACCATGACGATGCGCTGCATTGGCAAATTTTTCAATATCCAGCACCGTCAGCGCAGGATTAGCAATAATTTCGCCAAACACTGCCTTGGTGTTGTCCTGAAAAGCAGCGTCCAGCTCCTCGTCCGTAGCATCGGGCGAAACAAAGGTCGCTGTTACACCCATCTTTGCCAATGTTACATCAATCAGATTATAGCTGCCGCCGTAAATCGAAGAAGAAGCAACAATATGGCTGCCCGCCTCGCAGATGTTGAACAGGGCAAAGAAGTTCGCTGCCTGTCCGGAGGAAGTGAGCATTGCTGCAGCGCCGCCCTCCAGCTCCGCAATCTTAGCTGCTACGAAATCGCAGGTCGGGTTTTGCAGGCGGGAGTAAAAATAGCCTGTAGCCTCCAGGTCGAACAGCTTGCCCATCGCCTCGCTTGTATCGTACTTAAATGTAGTGGATTGGATAATAGGAATCTGGCGCGGTTCGCCGTTGCCCGGTTTATAACCACCTATTAAACATTTGGTATTGATTTTAAAATCACTCATTTTCTATCGCTCCTTTAACAATTTATCATTGTATTATTGATTGGCAGGAATTGCTGCACCCATGCGCTGCAGCTGCAAAAGAATTTTGTTATATTCGCCCAAAGCCTTATCCAACTTATTACCGCTCGCCGGTGCCAGCTCTTGCAAATCATACGGCGTATCCTGGTAAACAATGTTCAGCCAGTTCATATAGAACAGATGCGCGTAACTGCGCCATTTAAAAACCGGTTCCTGCGTTGTATCGCCATCTGGGAAGTAGAACTCCGGCAAATCAATCGGCAAATTCTTTTTCTTATCGCGGAAATATTCATTAGCCAAGGTATAGCGATCATACTCAAAATGGCCTAAAACGAAAATGCGGCGCAAATCTTTGGTAGCACAGATGTTGATACCGTTTTCTACCGAACGGGACAGCACCTGCAGAGCCTTGCAGGCATCAATCGCATCATCATCAACAGCAGTATGGCGTGACTGCGGAATAAAGTATCTGTCATCAAAGCCACGCAGCAGCGGATGATTCTTCACTGTCAGGCCATAGGGGAAGATGCCAAACATTTTCGCCGGCAAAATCGTCTTGTTAACACCATAATAATGGTACAAGGCAGCCTGCGCGCCCCAACAAAGTGTCATCGTAGAATAGCAGTGATATTCTGCCCAATCCAGATAAGCTTCGATTTCCTTCCAGTAATCAACAGCCTCAAAGGGAATGGTTTCTACAGGCGCACCTGTCATCAGGAAGGCATCGTAATAGCGGTCCTTGATATCGTCAAATTCCAGATAAGCGCGGTCAAGATACGAATTATCGGTATGCGTAGTTTCACGGCTCACAGTACGGCAGAAATCAACCTCTATCTGCAGCGGAGAATTGCCCAAAAGGCGCAGCAGCTGAATTTCCGTCGGCTTCTTCAGCGGCATCAGGTTCAGCACGCACACCTTCAGCGGACGAATACGCTGCGTTGTCGCACGCTGCTCTGTCATGGTAAAAATTCCTTCCTCCTGCAGTTGGCAGATAGCGGATAAATGGTCATTGATTTTAATCGGCATTGTTTGTTCCTCCTACATTTCCTAACTTAGATTTTCGACTTGTTACAGGAGGATGAGCAATAAAAAAGCTTCCGTTCCTGTAAAAATACAGGGACGAAAGCGTTGCTTCGTGATACCACCCTAATTCATCCATATGTCACCACACGGACCTCATCAAGTACGCAGGGATTGTTTACCCTTTAATACTCCAGCACTGTAACGGGTGCACCCGGACGGCCTAAATGCATGCATCTCAGCCCATCGGCTCCAAGACCATCTTCAATGTCACCACCTGCTCCCTCTTGCACCATCACGAAGGCTCTCTTTGCCAGGCTCGTACATTTACTCTTCTCTTCATTGCCCGTTATTAAGTTATGTACATGATAATACAGTAATTCTTTGTAATTGTCAACAAAAAGTTGCAGTTTTCTCGTAAAAAAAGGAGATAGAGTATATTTTGTAAAGCAGGTTACAGAAATTGCAGGAAAATGTTGGTAGTAGCAAAAAGCACCGACATCTACAGTAGCAATTGTATGGCCGATTTTATTTTTGTTATTTTTAGAATTTTCTCTTGACTTTGTTTTCCCTTTTCTTTATACTTAGCTTAGCTTCAAATTTACAACAAAATAAGCAGTGCCTATCGGCTTACGTCGGTAGTAATTTAGCAGTACCTATGGTATCCGAACTTTCGGATGCTATGTGTACTGCTTTTTTGTTTGGCAGCTTATGTTGTATTTTGCCGGAGCAAATATTATAATTAAAGGAGGAAACTATGACCAAAAAACTATCCGAAAGCAGTCTCCTGCTGACACAGGAAGAGCTGCAAAAGCACATCTTAGGCATGACCTTGTTCAACGACTTGCTTGCCAGAGCTGTTTTAGAGGACAAAGAGGCCTGTGAGCACATTCTGCGTATCCTTACCGGTATCAAAACACTGGTAATCAAAAAGAACAAAACGCAATATGTCATCAGCAAGCTCTCCTCGCACAACATCATTATGGATGTACTCGCTGAAGATGCCAACAACAAGCTTTATGAAATTGAAATTCAGAAGGCAGATGGTGGTATTGCACACGAAAAACGGATGCTTTATTACGCATCAACTATCATCAATGAATACTTTTTTAAAGGTGATCAAACTTATGCATCTGTACCCGAACTGCACATTTTTTATATCAGCCAGACAGATATCTGGAAGCTTGGTAAAACCTGCTACCCTATTTTAAAGTTTTTAGGCGATACCACTACTCCTTACAACGATGGCCTGCATATGTGCTATATCAACGCAGAGGTTAACGATAGCAGCGATATTGCACAACTTATGCAATATTTTTCTACCGCCGCCGCAGATGATTTTAGCCAGGGAAAACTTTCACAATGCATTAATAATCTCAAAACCACAAAGGAGGGACTCACAACTATGGATAATTTCAGCAAGCAAATTTATGAAGCTGGCATTAATGATGGAAGAGCTGAAGGTTTGGCTGAAGGCAAAGCTGAAAGCATCAAAAATCTTATGTCTACAATGAATGTCTCCATTGACCAAGCCATGGATATTTTAAAAACTCCGCCCGAAGAACGTCAGTACTTTAAGGACCTGTTAGCTAAGGAGCAGTAGGCTCCGCCTACCTAAAAAACAGGCCTGTCACAAAAGGACAATGTCGATTTGCTGACGCCAGAAAATCCATTAGTTGGCTGTAGCTTATATTTTTATACCAGGACCGCTATCCGGTCCTGATTTTTTTCATATACGGCAGATTGAAAGCTTACTGCAGTACACAAAAATTCAGCACACACAGTATCACCTGTATGATAAGCATTATTATTGTTTTCAGAATTTTCTCTTGACTTTGTTTTTTCCTTTTCTTTATACTTAGCTTAGCTTCACATTTACAACAAAATAAGCAGTGCCTATCGGCTTACGTCGGTAGTAATTTAGCAGTACTTATGGTATCCGGACTTTCGGATGCTATGTGTACTGCTTTTTTGTTTGGCAGCTTATGTTGTATTTTGCTGGAGCAAATATTATAATTAAAGGAGAGAAATCAGTATGCCGGCCATTTCAATGTTTTATGGTATTATTATCAAGATGTACAACAACAGTGAACACAATCCGCCTCATTTCCATGCATCATATCAAGGATATTATGCTACCTTCAATTTTGATGGTGAGCTAATTGAAGGAGATATGCCAAAAAGACAGATTAAATTTATAGCAGCCTGGACAGAAATTCACAAAGATGAGCTAATAGCCAATTGGGAACTGGCTATTAACGAAGAACCCTTATACAAAATCGAACCATTGCGTTAAAAGGAGTGACCACGATTATGAAAACGCCAGTATGGGTAGTTACCAACGTACAACCGCAAAAGGATTATACGCTGATTTTAACCTTTGCCAGCGGCGAAAAAAAACTTTTTGATGCTCGCCCACTTCTTGCAAAAGCAATCTACAAGCCATTGAACAATCTCAGTTTTTTCCTGACAGCTAAAGCTGATTGTGGCTCCGTAGCCTGGAGCGATGAAATTGATATTGCACCGGAATATTTATACGAGTGCAGCCTTCCTTTGCAGGTTATTTAAGCTGCTACTTAAAATTTCTCATGTAAGAGATAAGTTAAACGCAAATTGGATTTTGTTATCTGCCGGTGACGGTTATTTTAAAATTGAACCATTACGTTAACTATTATTAGAGGTGAAAATTATGCTTAGACCAACCGCTATCAGCGTAACTGTACAAAAGGATTATACTCTAAAAGTTATTTTCAATAATGGTGAAACTAAAATATTCGACGTAAAGCCTTATATCAAAGGTTCATGGTATAGCAGGCTCAAGGATTTTTCTTATTTTTCTTTAGCAAAGGCAGACGGATTTACTGTCATCTGGCCTGACGGTCAGGATATTTGTCCTGACGAGCTTTATTACAATAGCGTGCCAGTATAGTTTCAACCAACGCAGTAAAAAGCACTGGCATCTGCCGTACCACTAAAAGAGGGACTCACAACTATGGATAATTTAAAAACTCCAGGTACTGTCAATAGTTTTGCGCAAATTTCTTCAGACATCCTAGCAGAAGTTTAGTTATATAAGTTTAACGGTTAGTGCACTTCACCGTTAAATATCAACTAGCTTCTGCTTTAGATACCTTTGCTTATTAAGTTAGCTGTTTTTAAGATATTTTTGCTTCACAATACAGTTCTTCGGCAAGCATATCTGTTAGATGTTTCATGTTCAAGTAACGTTTTTTGCCCCAATCATTGCTGGCTATATAACGCAATCTTGCACATACAAGCATCAATGCTGATTCACCATCAGGAAACGTGCCAATCACTCTTGTGCGACGCTTTATTTCTCTGTTTACACGTTCAATAACGTTATTGGTACGTATACGTAGCCAATGCTCTGACGGAAAATCCATATAGGTCAAGGTTTCCTCTAAACCATTTTCTAGTTTGTCTGCAGCCTTGTTAAGTTTCATCTCACGTAATCTGGAAATTACTGATTTTGCCTTTTCTTTAGCTGCTGCTTTATTCTCCTGAGCATGAATTGCTTTGAGCATCTTGGCAACTTCCTTGACAGTTTTACGTGGTACTACAGAGAATATATTACGGTACATATGCACCGTGCAGCGTTGGTATCTGGCATTTGGAAACACTTCACCTATGCTTTCTACCATGCCTAAATTTTTATCGCCAATTATAAGTTTTACGCCATCTAAGCCACGGCTTTTCAGCCATACAAAGAAATTTTTCCAGCTTTCAGTATCTTCTTTGAGGCCCTCGGCTGTACCTATAACTTCTCTGTATCCGTCTTCTGTGACGCCAATAGCAACTAATACAGAGGCGTTTTCAAAGGAACCTCCCCAACATCTTTTTAGGAAAATACCGTCTACAAAGACATAGGGGTACTTTTCTGTAAGCTTCCTGGAGCGCCATTCTTCAATTTGAGCAAAGCATTTTTGATTCAGATTGCTAATGGTTCCGGCTGAAACCTTCTGTCCCCAGAGAATCTCTGTAATACTTTCAACACGACGCATAGAAACGCCGGCAAGATACATTTCTACCAAGGCTTCTTCTACGGAGCATTCACGTCTTTGGTAGCGCTGAATAATAGCAGACTCAAAAGTAAGACCTTTTAATTTAGGCACTTTTAAAGTAACGTCACCAGCTTGAGTAGAGAATGATCTTTCGTAATGACCGGCGCGATAACCTTTTCTTGTTTGCTCACGTGCGTAGCGTTCAGCTTGTACAAGTTTGTCAGCTTCTGCATCCAAAAGAGCATTGAGAGTTTCTTCTACACTATTTTTTACAATAGTTTTCAATTCGTTGTGGATAAATTGCTCGTTTAATTGTATAATGTTACCAGACATAGATTCTACCTTCTTTCATGTTTTGTGTGGTAACTTAATTGTAAGCAAAGGTAGTCTCTATGTCTATCTTTTTGAATTGAATTTGCGCAACTTATTATACGTTATCAAACTCCACCCGAAGAACGTCAATACTTTAAGGATCTGTTAGCTAAGGAGCTGTAGGCTCTTGCTACCAAAAAAGCGCCTGCCATCCGGCAAGCGCTTTTTCTGTCTACTATTTCCTTGTTACCTTAAGTAATTAGGTTTCGTATAAAATCAAAAGTTATTACAATTGGATTTCAAATCTATAATTGTAATGACGTACACCACCCATTTCTAATTTATATCGCTCATCTCCACGCGATAAATCAAGTCCTCTAATCAATGTATGCTCCTGTAAATATTTTATACTTTCACCAATCATCAATTTTCCAGGAGCATAGGATCCATATTTGCTATCAATAGCTACATAAGGAAAAACTATTTCATTGTAGTTTGTAGCAAAGCCTGTCATAAATGCTACTAATCTGTTATTTAAGAAGAAACAAAACGTATAATGTGAAGCCATATTTTTCATAGCCCATACTAAAGCGGAGAAATAGCGATGCTTAATATATGGAATAAAATCCATACGGCGATTTTTTCGTTCCGACTCACGTTTTGTATATATCTTCATAGCCTCAGACAATAACGCTTTATCTGTAAACGGTCCTTGGATAACCTTAAGACTCATATCAAGCTCATTCCTACGAACCTTGCTATATGCTTTATGTAGGTTAGAACGCGCGTTGCGTGATAAACCTTTTTCATATTCTTCATAATTATCATTGAAAGGAACTTTTACGCATACACGCTCTTCCTCTGCTTTTACCGGGAAAACAGCAGCTGCACCGGCTTCAGCCATACCTTTTAAAAAATTAAAAAAATCATACGTAATTCCAACGTTTTGCCGGGAAACATGCTCTTCAATTCGGAAAAAGCATTCTCAAATTGCTTTGTCGTAATTGCTGCATCATATAACAAATCAAGATGGCCTGCACCACTTATATTTTCGCCAAAAAGACGTAGCTTATTTTTCTTCAAATATAATGGGAACAACACCAAAGGCTTTTTCTCTTCTTCATATACGCAAAAAAAGTTCTTTTGAAACATAGAAGATGGCTTTACTTTCATATACTTGTATATCTGCTCATTATATTCCCATGAAGAATACGGAAATAAGTAGGGATTATCCGCATACAATTTTTGCCAAATTTGCTTCAAAGCAGGACTATCCCACTTATACATTGTCATCATATCTTATTCACTCCTAAAATCAACTTTACATGGTATTGCTAAATGCCAGTTTAAAGCCTTTATAAACATAAAATGCACCATACTACTTTCAAACTGCTTATATTATAACATTAAGCAGGCTTTGAGTAAATCAAAGCCTCAAAGTTCTTCTTGTGCCTTATAGATTTTCAATAGTATTCTTACATAATTGCATAGCGTGAACAATACTCAAGCATTTCGACAAATCTAAGCACATCTATATTAGCATAGATCTTATGAAAATTGACTCACTAGTAGTTTTCTGCTATGATAAGTATATTTCAAACTAAACGAATATTGGTCTGTAAAGGAGTCTTGATATTATGAGCTACATTGATGCAACATATATTATAACCGCTGTCATCTTTTACCTGTTTTCCTATATTTACTATCTTAAGATTTCACACGGATTAGGCAATAAAGCTACATATCTGCAACTGCGACGTTTTATCCCCTGTGCCATTTTATCGGTGCTGCCTGCTGCTTTAGCCGGCTTACCCTTAACCTCACCTTTATTCGTCATCCCAACGATTATAGCTATTCTTTGGATTGTTACATACCCAACTCTTTACTTCATCAGCAATCACAAGGTATCTTCTGACTTTGAATTTCACTTTGAAGCAGTCTTCGGCCTTTATTTCATCGCCTGGATTTCTTCTTTGGGAATTATCATGCAACAGATTAGCTGGCTTGCTATTCCTGCCACTATCCTTATTACTGTTGCAGAATTAATTATGCTTTCTATTACTGTAGCACAACTAATTTACTATGGTCTTTACAAAGCCTGTATCAACGAAAACGGTATGGAAATGATTCAGGAAACTCACTATAACGAAATTATCGAATATATTAAATCCATGCCTATCATGCTTAACCTCATTACTTGCTTGAGCAGCATTTTTGTCACAGCCGCTACACTCTTCGTAAATTATCACGAAATGCTAATCACCAAAGATACTCCCATCATTAATCTGGCAATAATTGCTGCTATAGCAATCTTTTTATCTACCTATCTTTGGAAGAAAAAGCATGGCGTTTTTATTCGCACAGCTATTGTAGAATTTTATTTAGATGTCAAGGAATATCTGGCCACTAATCTTCAATATAGCCAAAATATGCAGGAACGCATCAGTGAATTACAGGTTACATTATTGAACAAGACTGATAAACCGCACACTATTCTTTTGGTTATCGGCGAATCTGCATCACGCGACTATATGAAGGCCTTCAACAAAGATTACAAATTTGATACTACGCCCTGGCTCAACAAGATGGCGCAAAGCAAAAATTTTATTCTTTTTCCTAATGCATTCTCCATTTTGCCACATACTGTTACTGCAGTTTCTAATGCTATGACAGAAATAAACCAATATAATGATAAAAAGTTTTATGAATCCTGCTCTATTATTGATATAGCCCATGCGGCAGGATATAAAGTTCATTGGTATAGCAATCAGGGACATCTTGGTTGCGCTGATACACCTGTTACTTTAATTGCCAATACAGCAGATGTTGCCAAATGGACTAAGCAGGAGCTTAACCAGGTTCAATATGACGAATCTCTTCTGCCTTACCTTGATGAATTGGATCCGGAGAAAAATAATTTCCTCATTGTACATTTAAAAGGTAATCATTTCAATTTCCTTAACCGCTTCCCTGAAAGCTTCACCAAGTTTGGCACTCCCGGTAAATATGAGTTAGAAGTTAATTATGCTGACTCTATAGCTTATACAGACTATGTGCTTGAGCAAATTTTTAACTATGCTAAGGATAAGCTGAACTTGCAGGCAATGGTCTATTTTTCTGATCATGCTACTGTTCCAGACAAAAGACGCTCGCCAAACTTTGAAGGTCTGGCAAGCGTAAGAATCCCGTTTTTCACTTATTTTGCAGACGAATATATAGCACAGCACAAAGAAGTATATGATACTCTAAAGAAACACGCAAACCTTTATTGGACTAATGACTTAGCCTATGAGCTACTATGCAGCATATTTGATATTAAATCGAATCGTTTTGACGAAGCCAATTCCCTTGCATCCGAAAAATTTAAGTATAACCGTGAAGATTTAAGAACTAATTGTGGACAATCGAAAATATAACAAGCAAGGAGGTCAGCTATGCTGGCCTCTTTTTTACCTATTCCCATACATCTTCTCATAATAATTCTGATACTCGCCATTAATGATATCCTTCCACCACTTCTGGTTCTCAAGATACCATTTAATGGTCTTTTTAATGCCATCAGCAAACTTTGTCTCCGGCAACCAGCCTAGTTCATTATGAATCTTCGTCGGATCGATTGCATAACGCATATCATGGCCTTTGCGGTCGGTTACATGTGTAATCAAGCTCTCCGGCTTGCCTAATTCTTTACAAATCAGCTTCACGATATCAATATTGCGCATCTCATTATGACCGCCGATATTATATACCTCGCCTACTCTGCCCTTATGAATAATCAAGTCAATAGCCTTGCAGTGATCTTCAACATAAAGCCAATCGCGTACATTCAGGCCTTCACCATACACCGGCAGCGGTTTATCTGCCAAAGCGTTCGCAATCATCAGCGGAATCAGCTTTTCAGGGAAGTGATACGGACCGTAGTTATTACTACAGCGAGAGATAGTCACTGGCAGGCCGTAGGTTCTGTGATAAGCCATTACGAGCAGGTCTGCGCCAGCTTTAGAAGAAGAGTACGGACTGCTGGTATGAATAGGAGTTTCTTCCGTAAAGAACAGGTCAGGTATGTCAAGAGGCAAATCACCGTACACCTCATCTGTAGAAACCTGATGATAGCGCTTTATACCATACTTACGGCATGCATCCATCAAGGTTGCTGTGCCCATAATGTTCGTCTGTAAAAAGATGCCGGGATCTTCAATAGAGCGGTCAACATGCGACTCCGCAGCAAAGTTTACCACGATATCAGGCGTCTCTTCTTCGAAAAGCTTATTCACAGCAGCTCTGTCGCAGATGTCAGCCTTGACAAAGCGGAAGTTGGGATTATCCATTACAGGCTCTAATGTTGAAAGATTACCTGCATAGGTCAGCTTATCCAGACAAATAATGCGATAATCTGGATATTTTTTCAGCATATGAAAGATAAAGTTGCTGCCAATAAAGCCGGCGCCACCAGTTACGATAATGTTCATGTATTTATACCTCGATTTCTTTTAAATATCTTGCTAAAGCATCCGTCCACTCAGGCAATGGATTAAAATTTTTACTAATTAACTTACTCTTATCTAATCTGCTATTAAAAGGTCTTTGCGCTTTACTCAAGCCATATTCTTCAGTAGTTACAGGAATAACCTTAGTTGCATATCCAGCCTGCTTAAAAATTTCACAAGCGAAATCATACCATGATATATATCCGCCTTCATTAGTTGCATGATAATAACCATATTTATCAGTTTCTATCATATCAACTAATAAGCGCGCTAAATCAAAGGTGTATGTAGGGGTACCAATCTGATCATTAACTACTCTTAAAGTGTCATATTTTTTGCCAACATTGAGCATCGTTTTGATAAAGTTATTACCGTTTTTACCAAACACCCAAGCAATACGTACAATAAAATACTTCTTCAATAGTTCTGCTACCGCTAATTCACCCTGCAGCTTGCTTTCTCCATAAACATTCAACGGTGCATAATCTTTGCAGTCTGCTTGCCATGGCTCTTCTCCCTGACCATTAAAGACATAGTCAGTACTAATATAAATCATTTTGCAATCAAACTTTTTACATGCTTCTGCTATATTTCTTGTACCATCTACATTAATAGCAAATACTTTTGCTTTGTTTTGCTCTTCTTCGGCAACATCAACTGCAGTCCATGCAGCACAATGGATAACTGCATCTGGCTGAACATATTTTATGACGTTCACTACAGCATCTTTGTCAGTTATATCTAATTGAATATATGTATAGGGTAAAGAGATATTTTCTTTCTCCAGTATATCGCTACCTATGACCTCGTAATTACGCTTAACTAATTCATTCATTACATCATAGCCAAGCTGACCGCCAACCCCTGTTACAAAAACCTTCATTACATCAACCTCATTATACGACCTGCTGATTACAAATCAACTACTCTTTTCTTAAAATACTTCGCCTAATTCCTTCAAAAAAGGATTTTTTTTATCCTTCTCAGAAAGAATAGGATTATCAATGCCCCAATCAACGCCGATTTCAGGGTCATTCCAACGAATACCGCCATCAGCTTCAGGCGCATAATAATTATCTGCTTTATATAAAAATTCTACTTCATCAGTTAAGGTTACAAAGCCATGACCAAAGCCACGCGGAATCATAAGCTGTTTTTTATTCTCAGCACTCAGTTCTACCGCTACCCATTGCTTATAGGTTGGACTTTCATGACGCAAATCAACCGCTACATCAAGTACAGCGCCACGCACACAACGCACAAGCTTGGCCTGTGCTTTATTTCCCTTTTGGAAGTGAATACCACGCAAAACACCTTTTTTACTGCTCAAGGAGTGGTTATCCTGCACGAAATTATAAAACAAACCAGCCTCTTCCATTTTCCTCTGGCTCCAGCTTTCCATAAAAAAGCCTCGGTTATCACCAAAAACATCCGGTGTAATAATAACAACGCCGTCTAACTTAGTTTTTTCAAATTGCATATGCTTCACACTTTCTTAATAAATAATCTTACCGTCTGCAACCTTCTGCAAATACTGTCCATACGGAGATTTACCATAAGCCTTTGCCGCTTCGAGTAATTGCTCTTTATTAATCCAACCGTTTTGGTAAGAAATCTCCTCTAATACAGCAATAGGTATACCGGCATTTTCCTGCACAGCCTTAACAAACTCTGCAGCCTCATTAAGACTTGCTACAGTACCGGTATCAAGCCAAGCATATCCTCTACCTAAGGTTACAACTGAAAGTTTATCATTTTCCAGATAGATTCTGTTTAAATCTGTTATTTCCAACTCTCCACGAGCAGAAGGTTTTAAGCTCTTTGCATATTCGCAAACCTTTTCATCATAGAAATATAAGCCTGTAACAGCATAATTGCTCTTAGGCTGCGCAGGTTTTTCTTCAAGCGAAATAGCCTTACCATCAGCATCAAACTCTACAACACCAAAGCGTTCAGGATCATTAACATAGTAACCGAAAACAGTTGCACCTTCAGCATTGGCAACAGCCTTTTTCAAATGTTGCGTCATACCTGCACCATAGAAAATATTGTCACCCAAAATCATCGCGCACTTATCGCCTGCAATGAATTCTTCACCCAAGATAAAAGCCTGCGCCAAACCATCTGGAGAAGGCTGAACCTTATAGCTAAGATTAATACCGTATCTGCTGCCATCGCCTAAAAGGCGTTCAAAATTCGGCAGATCCTGCGGCGTTGAGATGATCAAGATATCTTTGATGCCTGCAAGCATCAATGTAGACAGCGGATAAAAAATCATCGGCTTGTCATAGATAGGCAACAGCTGCTTGCTTGTTACCATGGTAATTGGATATAAACGTGTGCCGGAACCTCCGGCGAGAATTATTCCTTTCATGTTTGTTCCTCTCCTTCTATCTAGTCATACGATTACTGCGTTACTTACCTAAAATTAAAAAGCTACATCGTTTGTATATCAATATTATTTATTTCCACATCTCAAGACAACTTCACAAATTCTGTCAACATCCTCCAGCGCCAAATCAGCATACAGCGGCAACGTCAGAACACGTTTGCTGATATGCACGGCAACAGGAGTTTCCATAACATCAAATTGGCCATGGAAACAGTCAAAACTGCTGGTCAGCGGATAGAAATACTTGCGCGCGCCTACACCAATCTTTGCCAAAGCATCGAATACTTCATTACGGCTTGCGCAAAATACCTTTTCATCAAAAATAACAGGGAAATAAGCATAGTTAGGCTGTACACCCTCTTGTATGGGACTAAGCTGCAAACCTTCAACGTCTTCCAAATGACTTCTATAGCGTTCTACTACTGCCTTACGTTTGGCAATCTCACCATCTACGTGACGCAGATTACATAAACCCATTGCAGCACAGAACTCATTCATTTTCGCATTAGCGCCAACTGCTTCAACGCTTTCCGGTCCATGAATACCAAAATTTTTCAGTTCGTACAACTTTCTGCCAAACTCATCATCATGATGACATACGCAACCGCCCTCTATAGAGTTGAACACCTTTGTAGCATGGAAGCTGTAGCAGGAAACATCACCATAGCTGCCAATACCGCGGCCATTGTACTTCACACCAAAGGCATGCGCTGCGTCATAAATAACCTTCAAGCCATACTTGTTGGCAATGCGCTCAATCTCTTCTACATCGCAGATATGACCGTAGACATGCACTGGCATAATTGCACAGGTATGGTCATTAATCAGCGCTTCGATTTTTGTTGCATCCATGCAATAGGTCACAGGATCAATATCGCAAAACACAGGCTTCAGTCCATTGCGCACGATAGCATGCGTTGTCGAAGCGAAGGTGAACGGGGTAGTGATAACCTCGCCCTGCAGGTTTAATGCCTGCAAAGAAAGCTCCAATGCCAAGTGACCATTAACCACAAGATCCAACTTTTCTACGCCCATGTAGTCAATTAAATTCTTCTGCAGTTGCTGATGCTTTACGCCCATGTTGGTCAGCCAATGCGACTGCCAAATGTCTTTTATTTCATTTACGTATTCTTCAAGACTAGGCATTGAAGAACGAGTTACGAGAATATTGGTTGCCACAATCATTTCACCTCATATTATCAACTAATATCATCATTTATTTTATCTATATCAACTGGTTTATCTGAAGCATATATAAAATAGTTAGTATTATAGCCATTATTATTTTTTAAGCAAGTCAAATCTTCATTTATTTCATTCTTCTTATAGCACCATTCAAATTTTTCGCAAACATCGAACAATGGCTTAAGATATGAAGTTTGCTCAGTAACAAATCTTACCCCAGCATATCTTTGCTTTAATTTTTTATAATCAACTCCAGTAAAATCATTACAAGCTATTTTTATTGCTGCTTGTATATAATGAAAACCTGTACTTAAATCTACCAATGGCCACGCTATATGATCTCCACCTGGTCTAGCATTAAACTCAATTAAATAAATTTCATCTTTTATAATTTTAATTTCCGTATGGCAAGGTCCATTAACAACCCCTATTTTCTCTAAAGCTTCACTAATCGTTTCTATAATTTTCTTCTTTAAAACTTTAGAAATACAAGCTGGTTGACTATGTCCTAATTCCACACAATGCGGAGGTCCAGAACTAATTTTTTCAGTAATTTGTATTATATAACTTGTTCCACGATATGTTAAACTCTCTACAGAATATTCAATCCCACCATCCAAATATTCTTCGATTAAACATGTGCTATCATTTACATTTTGAAATGTATATTCCATTGCTAAATCTAATTCATCTAAATTATTAACAACTGAAACGCCTCTTTTCCCCCCCCAAATTACTTGGCTTTAATACAAAAGGTAATTTGAAATTTAATTTAAATATATCATTTTTAGTAGATACTAACGCAAATCTCGGCTGGTTTAAATTCTGAACATCTAAAGTACACATTCGGTTTCGATACTTATTAGTTATCTTTTGAGCATCATCATAAGAGATACCATTTAAATTTAATTTTTCAGCGATATATGCTGCAATTGGTATTGTTAATTCGGTCGTTGCAACAACGCCAGTTATTTCTATTTCCTTACATAGTTCTAATATTTGATCTTTCTCAAATATAGATATTGGATAAAAATAGTCTACAAAATCTGCTGCAACTGCTCCCTTTTCCCATGCAAAACAATGCGTCTCAATACCTAGTTGATGAGCATTGTCTGAAAAAATTCTCGCCATATAGCCGGCTCCTATAATGGCTATTTTAATAGTTGCTCCCATAATTGCCCTCCATTTGTATCTTCTCTACTAAATACTCCATATCCTCAACACCATATCTCTGGTCAACAGGTATAGGCAAAATATCTTCTGCAAATTGATATTCCAATGTATCAGACTCACACTCATCCAAAACGTTAGGCCATAAAGTCGGAATATAAATTTTCATCTGCTGTAATTGCTTACGTATCCTCATACCATTATTAATCAGCAAGGGATACATAAAAGCACCATACGGAACAGTTAACTTTAACTTATTGACATCACTAAAAGCATCTCGCAAAAATTTAAAGTTGGCTTCTCTCTTCTTAGCAACAGCATCGTAATCTATTCCACGTAAGAGGTTATGCGTCAATTTAGACATTCGCTTTACAGGCTCATGCGCAAATAACTTGTTATTCGCTACATACTCGCCATAAAACTCATTTGCACTGCGTTCATAACGTCCCAGTAAAAAATTCATTCGTTCGAACGATTCATCTAAAGGGAGTTCTCGTTCAAGAAAGGTGTCTGTATAAAGAAATGCGCCATCAGCAACGCCAAAAAATTTACGGCATGTATAAAGCGTATCAACATTCTCTACAGGCATTTGATAATAGCTCTGTGCATTGTCAACAATTATTCTGTCATGTACCTGCTTTAATTCACTAATAGCTTCATTACTTAGCTGTCCATAAAAATTTACGATATAGAGGTATTCATCTTCAGCAAGCTTTTGCTCAAAAATTGGCATAAAGCTCTCAGTAATATGGTAATACTCATACTTAACACCAACTCTGTCACATAAATCCATCACAGAAGAACAAAGAAAGTATGGTATATACAGCTTTTTGATATGCTTTGCTTCGCAAAGATATGCCAACGCACTGCGTCCACAGTTCAAGGCTATTGCTTTTTCATGCAGCAAGACCCCATGAAATAATTCAAACTCTATGTATCCACCATATTCACGCATCAGCATTCACAAGCCTTTCTTTCATCCTATCCTTGTAAAAGCTTCCATTTTTACTATCCAAAATAGAGCCTGCTAACTGTAGAGAATCTAATGATGTCAAAGAGTTAATTTCTAAAGGCTCTGTCACAACAAATGGTTGATTTTTGACGAGAAATAGCGTATAATAATAGTAAGAAACAGTACCACCGAAGGAGGTAATTGGATATGCCTACTATCAAAGACGCATTAGATATTATCGGTAAGTTGACTGTCGCAGAGCAGGAAAGCCTTAAAACAATGCTTTTAAGTCCTGCCTTTGTAAAGTCTTTGAATATTGAAGATTTCGTAGCAAAGGAACGCTTTGCAAATGGTCGTGTATGCCCTCTTTGTGGCTGTATCCATGTGGTTCGCAATGGTCATCGTAAAGATGGCACACAGCGATATGTATGTAAGGATTGTGGCAAGTCCTTCGTGATTGCTACGAACTCCATTGTGTCTGGTACAAGAAAAGACTTGTCCGTGTGGGAGCAGTACATTGATTGTATGATGAATGGCTTATCCATTCGTAAGACTGCTGTTGCTTGTGGGATTCACAGAAACACCGCATTCCTTTGGAGACACAAGATTTTGGATGCACTTCAGAATATGGCAGACGATGTTACCCTTGACGGCATTATTGAGGCTGACGAAACTTTTTTCGCCATCTCGTACAAGGGCAATCATAGCAAGAGTAAGACATTTGCTATGCCACGCAAGGCTCATAAGCGTGGTCATTCTACACATATCAGAGGCTTGTCCCAAGAAAAGGTATGTGTTCCTTGTGCGGTTAATAGGAATGGCTTGTCTATCTCCAAGATTACGAATACTGGTAGAGTTTCTACAAGAGATTTACATCATATTTATGATGGTAGGATTAAGACCAATTCCACTCTTGTTACGGACAAGATGAACTCCTATGTGAGATTTACAAATGCCAATGGCATTGACCTTGTGCAGTTAAAGACTGGCAAAGCCAAGAAAGGCATTTATAATATCCAACATATCAATAGCTACCATAGCCAGCTAAAGAGGTTTATGCGTGGCTTTAACGGTGTTTCTACCAAGTATCTGAACAACTATCTTGTGTGGAATAACCTTGTAAATTACGCCAAAGAAAGCGACATGGAGAAAAGGAACATCTTCTTAACTTTTGTTTTGGCAACATTGAAAACTGCTAAATGCAGAGATTTATCAAACAGACCAGCAGTTCCTCTGGTCGCCTAATTAGAATTTGTGGAGATGATAAGATGGTCAATATAACAGATGTAAAACAGATTCTTCAATTTGCAATAGATGCGGAGATTAAAGTCTTTCTTGATGGTGGATGGGGTGTAGATGCTCTTCTTGGATATCAGTCAAGAGCCCATAATGATATTGACATTTTTGTAGAAAAGAACGATTATCAGAACTTTATAGAAATAATGAAAGCTAATGGCTTTTATGAGATTAAGATGGAATATACAACATTGAACCATACTGTATGGGAAGATTTGAAAAACAGAATTATTGATTTGCATTGTTTTGAATATACGGACGAAGGTGAAATTCTTTATGATGGGGATTGTTTTCCGGTAGAAACTTTTTCGGGTAAAGGAAGAATTGAGGAAATAGAGGTTTCCTGTATTGAACCATATAGTCAAGTAATGTTCCATCTGGGATACGAGTTTGATGAAAATGATGCACATGATGTGAAGTTATTGTGTGAGACACTTCATATCGAAATTCCAAATGAGTATAGATAACTGCAAATAACAGTTTGTAGGGGAGTTCTGATACTCCCCTATAAAAATGGCTATTTATCAACTGTTTGTTGTGACATAGCCTTTCTAAAATTTTCACTTCATTTTTACTTGTAACTACAAAATCAAATCCCAAGTAATTTAATTGAGGAAAGTGCTCACAAAAATCTGCAGAAGCTTTTTGTATTCCATTCCAAAGAGGTATTATCCCTTTTAATTCCGTTCCTGTATCTGGATGATGAGTAATTATTATATTTTTCATCAGCTCAAAATCATATAAGTTTCCTTTTTCGAAAACACCGTTATCATTTATATAACAAAGAACACCACCAGCATTGTAGTTTTCAACGAAGCCTGACTTTATAGTACCAAAACGAATAAAGCTCTTTATCAAGCTTATCTCTCCGTTTGACTTCTTGCCAACTAAATACCTTATAGTATTCACCGTATCAGAACAAAATGGCACCATATCTTTATGTGGATGCAGATACTCCGTAATTAAATAATCACGAAACTTCTGCAGCTCAAGCTTTAATTCTTTTCTAGTCAAAACCTTATCGTTAAGCATGTATGTCCCCCCCCACATACACACCTTTGTAGAATCCTTCGCCTAAAGAACCAGCTACTCGCTTAAATGCTAACTCCCCAGTATTTTCTAAGAAGGTTATAAGTTCATCAATCGAAAGCTTTCCTTTCTCTTGATAATCAGATAAACCCAATACATTACCAAAAGAATCTATCTGGAAGTAATATTTAGGCATATATTTGTCAAGGCTTGTTCCAACGCATAAATATTTCAAAATCAACTTATCATCAATCCAATGACTATATTGGCCATTCAATGGATGCATAGCGTAGTATTCCGTAGTTTTTAAATACTTATCATATTTTTTTCTACCAAAATCATTTATATTCCAATCTTCCCAAGAAAAACCTTTATTATGTATTTTCATAACAGAAAAAAATGAACCAATATGATTTTTGTAGTCTTGCAAAAACTCTTCACTAAGTAGTCTAGCTCCATCCCTTTTCATTTTCCAACGTATCTTCAAATAATTAGTATAAATTCTTCTTAATGTCATTTTCGTACCTCCTCTACATCAAAGAAATCGATACCAGCTTTTCTGTATTAGCGCAAAACAAATTTAATTCCATTTCTGTATCAAAACGTAAAAACAATATGCCAATAGCCTTTCCTGCCCCATCAAAAGTCTCAACCAAATCCCCTTTTTCTTTATAAATTTCTTTACGATAAACATTATCTATAATTAAATCAGAAATAAAAACCCCATCAAATTTACCATTCTGATAACTATGAAGCACATAGGTAACGAAATATCCTTTTTTCTTTTGTTGATTTATCGAAGGTTTTTTACCCATAGCAGCCAAAACATTAGCTTCTACTAAATCAATACCAAAAATATCTGATAATTGAATCGGTATCATATTGCCACCAGCACGAGGGCCAACTTCCAAGAAGTGTACGTTATCTTCTTTATCCAAGAGAATTTCTATATTCAATTCTCCAAATCTTATATCTAAAGCTGTGATAAGACGCTGCAGTTCAGTATGTATATTATTTATCTGCTTCTCATTCATACCACCTGGATATCTTTCGCCTATTGGTACTAAACCATTACCATGATTACCACGTAAACAGCTCATTTCACCATATAAAATTATCTGACCATCCCAAACAAAAATATCGCCGCCAATTACAGCGGGGAAGTTACTTTCAATAAATTCTTCCACAATAAGAATCTTATTGCGAGAATAGCTTTCAGCCCATGCTATTGCAGCATTAAGTCCTTCAGCGGACTTTAAAACAGTAACGCCTTTAGATCCAGATGAATCTGTTGGCTTTACAACAATCGGGAAATCCAGCTCTTGAATTTTTTCTTTTACTTCTTCGATATCCGCACCAACATTAAAGGTAAAATTTCTAGGACAAGCAAAGGCGTTCTCACTCAAAAACTTTCTAAAATTATGCTTTACACCCAAAACAGCAACAGATGCAGACGGATTCGAGGGTAAGCCAAGACGTTCTGCAACTATAGCCGCTGGCAAAGCTGCAGGATCAGAAGCGTAAGCAAGTATGCCATCCACCTTTTCATCCATGGCAACCTTATACACAGCCTCAACATCCGTTGTGCTGACATTGTAGTATTTGTCTGCTGCGTATTGACCGGGATTATCCGGAAGATAATCGCACAATACTGTGTAATACCCTAAACGCTTGGCAGTTTTTATAGCTATAACCTGCTGCGCGGAGCCACCTAAAAGTAAGATTTTCTTCATAATAATCACCTTTATTAATCTTTTCCTAATTTATTATCAAAATGTTTACAACAATATTCCGTAAAATCCTTGACACTATTTTTAGACGTTTCATTCATTTTTTCGTGCTCTTTTTGCAATAATCCAATGGTACTTTTTGCATAATCAATTTCTGTATCAGTAAATCCTATGGCAATGCCATATCTTTTATTATACTCATTGCGATAATAGGATACACTTTTTCCTGGTTCAGGAACAATTATTGATATACAGCCACACAATGCAGCAATCCTCGAATAAGCCGTCTCTGTATCAAAACTAATACAGTACTTACATTTATTAAATACCTCAACCTTTTCTTGCTCCAGCAGATCATCAATTATAATTCCATCAAGCGATGCAGGCAAATCGCTTCTATTGCGACCTTTTCTTACGATATAACAGGTTGCACTCCTCTCTCCAAAATTCGTTCGTTTGTATAAATCAAGATTAAAATATGGACAGCAAAGCGTAATTTCTTTTGGATTAAGCTTATGATCATTAAATACATGTCTATAACATACAAACAGATCCTTTTCCTTGTTATATTCTCCATCCTTGTATGTATGATGGTATAATAGCCATCTTACAACATTCTTAGCCTTTAAAAAGTTTCCTTTAGCTATCTCTGGATATACCACTATTGTATTATCATCAACCCAAGGCAAATATTTTCTTGGCAAGCCCCTGATTGGTACATCGATATAATTAAAGTAATACCTTTTAAACATTTTTGCCAATAACGGTGCTGAAGCCAATTTCCATAAGTCTTTAACCGTAAACATTATCCACTTATACCAGAAAAAGAAGCTACCAGGTTTACTAAAATAACCAGAATAAAACATCTCTGCTTCATACCCTAAATCATTAAGATATTTACATAATGCATGTAATACTATAGCTCCACCACCATTATTTCTAGGAGAAACTATAACATACTTTAATTTGTTCCTATTATTATCTTTAGACATTAACTAAATCCCCCAATAATATCTTTACTTTTTAAACCTCTCCACCCAGCTTTTCAGCGTATATTCGTCAACAATCTCCTTGTCAATTTCTTTAAAAGGCGCATTCAAAAACTCCGGCAGTTCTGCAACCTCTCGTTCTCCTAAAACAAACACATTTTGCTCGCAGTAGAAATCATAATTTTTGATTTCAGCACTCGTCGTAATAAGCTTCTTTTTAAAGAAAAGTGCTTCATAAGGCCTTTGAGTAATACCGGTCTGTCCGTCAGAAATCAGCTCTAATATAGCCTTGCTTTGCTTAACATGTTCAATGACATCACTATATGTCATGTATGCAGCTTTCTTCTTGCCACGCCTGTTTTGCGGTACAAGGTGAATATCATGCGTCAGTCCTGCCTTAGAAAGGATTTCTTTAATTTGCGCAATTCTTTGCGCACGATCCCCTTTTTCCTCCCCAACAAAAAAGACCTCTCTATTGTTTTCAAGCCAACTGTCATTAAGATACTCATCAAAATAGTATGGTGAAAAAATATAAAAGTATGGTGCAAATTCAATGTGATATCTTTCTGCAATTCTTCTGTCGCAGGTAAAAAATCTTACCGGCAAATCCTTGTACAAAAATGGTTCTTTTTTCGAGCCTTCTTTTATTGGTGAATCGATAAAAACATTTAAGTTGCATTGAGGATTCTTTTCCAGAATATATTCAAAAACATCTCTTCCACGAATTTCATCTATAAGAATTACTGTGTCAAATCCCTTGATCCGCTCTTTCCAATCACCATACCAGGTACTTGGCTTAATACAGTCAAATACTTGCATGCTTTTGGGCATATGAAAAGACAAATCCTTGAATTTTTTTTCACACCAATTAACGTTTTCCCTATAAATACGCGTTACTTCAATATCCGGATATCTTTGTAACCACTTTTGCGGCGGCTTTACAGGCCAGCCAAGTATCAATGTTTTATTATTATTTATCATACCCTCTACTCCTATAAAATCATCTTTTTCTATTAAAATATTTTACACCCAAAACCAATACGTTTCAATCTCAGCACTGCCTTATTGCAAGCTTAAACTGCATATTTTTGCCCAAATTAGACATTAATGCATAGTGATATCAAGACCTTCGCTCACTTCTGACAAATTAACTTCTCATCATCTATGCATTATACTTTATTCAGCCTTTCGTGGCTCTTTATCATCGACCAATCTCATTTTTCCAAGCTCTGTTGTCAAATTCTCCCTTTTATACTTATACGAACTGTTCAATAAGCTTTCATCCTCATTGTAACGATTAGATTTTATCTGCAGCAAATTGCAAACAGCCTCATACATCAAATCATTCGTAAAGTAAGCGTTTCTGTGTTCCTTAAATACAGCAACACTGTCACTGAATAGCTGCTTGTATTCATCAGATACATAAATAAACATGGGAATCTGCAATGCTTTAAAGCCAGCAGCATCAGGATTACGCTTACGATAGGGATCAGCACCATGATCGCTAAAATACAGCATAGCCTGTAAATTCAAATTTGCATTGGCATACTTATAAACTTCACTCAAAACATAATCTGTATAAGCAATGCTGTCATCATAGTTCAAAACCATATCAAATTGACCGGGTTGGCTGAATTTGGCAAAGCTTTGCGGATAACGGTTAATGCAATCCTCATGACTACCCATAAAATGCAAAACAACAAAGTTATTCTTCGTCGGATCAACCTTTTTCAAGCAATTAAGCAAGTCGCCATCATATTGATACTTGCCCCTTAAATTTTTATCCTCGCTAAGCCATTCCGCATGGTCCGCAGTTTTAGCCACCATAGTAATAGGAGTATCTGCATCACTGATATAGCCTTTGTTGCTGAACCAATAGGTTTCATAACCGGCCTTTTTAGCAATATCAATTACGGTAACACTTTGATTGAATTCTTTATTATTATACTGATTTTTCTCCGTCAGAGCACGCTCTAATGCCGGCACTGTCTGGCACCTGCTTGTATAGGCATGGTTGAACAGGATAAAATTATAATTACCACGCATAGATTTCAGCCAAGGTGAATTATCATTTTTTACATCACTATACGCACTCATATAATAAGCAGAAGCTGATTCACCAATAACCATAATCACCGTGGAAGGTTTGGAGAATGCAGGCTTAGACGGCGATACAGTTAAATCCGCAAAATTTTGCTCATGATAAGTTTTAAACCTATTAGCACCTTCAAAATACTCTTTAGCAAATACATATGTCTGCATGACGCCAGTATTGAAAAACATCTTGCTTCCATAAACAACGGTAGCTAAACATATAAGCATCGCTGCAGCAACATACTTCTTGCTTAGTTTTACTGTGTTGTTAGTATAAAAATTGTTTAAATGCACAAAATACAGCAACATTAAAGCTAAAACTACAACTGCTGCCATAATTCCAAAATATCCCAGATTTAGCAGTAAATATTCCTTGGCTTCTTCAGGATTGGTCTGCAATAACGCAATAGAAGCAGCTTCAGTAATAGGATACTGATAGTTAGCAAAGTAAACTAACTGCAGACACGGTATTAAAGCTGCAATTGTATCTGCCAAACCAAAGCCAAATGCTATTATCCTGCTATCTTGCCATTTAATTAAAAGCAGGCGTAAGCATACAATAAAAGCGAAGAAATATGCACCGAACGACTCATCATAATGCTTATCAATAAAGGTTAACGTACTATGATAAGTCAGCCAATAGCAGATAGGATACACTAGAACCCATGCAACGCCAACTATTGCATGAGGCAACAATTTATTTAAATTCAACCCGGCATGTTTCCACGTAGAAACAGCTATAGCTACCGCCAAAGCACACGGAAGATAGCGACGCATTTGTAAAAACAATGTAGTCGGACGAATGCCAACGGAAGTAAAATAATAAACGCCTACTAAGACTATATATGTTAAAGCTAAACTAACAAAAAATGTTTTGGATTTAGATAAAAACCTCATATTTGTGATTTTGCACCCTTAACAACATTAAAAATGACTGATAAAGTCAGCTATATGTATTCTAAGCATCTGTCTGCCCAGTGATTTTCCCTGCATGTTTTTTCCCGGCTGAGGCATATCTACATCAGCAAAGGCAGTATTTTTTAGATATTTGTAGTACTTATCATTAAAGCCCGGCTTTAAGACAAATTCCCAAGGCTTATAGCGTCCTGCATAATGTAAAATAGCAATATCGTTTCTTGCTTTAATAGCTGAAGCTCTAAACCTATTATTAAGCAAAACCTTCGGCAATAAATCAAAAATAGGCGGAATTACATTCCACGATAACGGCAATTCCTTCCAATTATACATAAAGAGCTTGTTCAAAGCATCCTGATCATGGTGCGGGAAATTGCCTGTTGCAGCAAGCTCAATTACTTTACCGGAATAATCATTAGCACGCCACTGCTGTAAATCCATTATAACAACTCCGGAATTAAAGTACTTTTTATCTAAAGGCAAGCCAATAACCTCATGCTTCTGCTGCATCAATCGCTTGGAAGCCATAATGCCATAATCCGGCACAGCAGCTATAGCCTTCCCCTGCATATCAATGTTCCATAAAACAGCTATATCCTGCAGAACCAGCAAATCTACATCCAGATAAATTACCTTTTGCACATTCTCAGGCAATATATTGGCCATATATAATCTGAAATATGCAGCCTTGCTGATATGTCCGCTTGTATACAGCTTTTCAAAGCCCTTGTATGTCGACAAATCGCAAACAACCAGTTCTGCGTTCTTACCATCAATTGTCTGTTGTAAACCTGTAATTTTTTCAGCAGTAATACCGTCACTCAACAAGAAAAAACGCACTTTGTTTGTTTCTTCAGTATTCTCTAAGATTGACTCCATGACTACAGCTACATGCTGCGCATAATTATTATCTGCTGCTAATGCAATATTTATCGTTTTCATAACGAATCTCCTAGTATTTTTTATTTATTATACTATAAATAGCATTATTATGCTGACTTTTTCTCAATCACTAAGCCACAACTTATTTGCATTGCCGGCCAGACTATATTATAATAATTTTTAGATGATTTTATAAACAGAAAGGAAGTAACCGAATACATGTCTATTTATATTATAGCAGGCATCTGTCTTTACATCGCTTCTTATGCGTTTTATGTTACATTTTCCCACGGTCTTGGCCACAAAGCAGAATACCTGCAGCTGCGCAGATTTATTCCCTGCGCCATTTTAGCTGTGTTACCTATGTATCTGGTAAATGAGTCTTTACTCTCGCCCCAGTATCTGCTTAGCTTTTTGGTAGGTGTATCCTGGATAACAGCATATCCGCTGTTTTATTATCTTACCTACCACAAAATATCCTCGGATTTCGGCTTTCATCTAGATACAGTATTCGGCTTATACATTATCGGCTGGCTTATTTCCTTAAAGCTGCTTGTACAAGCCTTTAACATTTTCCCGGCAATCACCTTGTCACTTATCTCTCTTATGGAATACGTATTGCTGGCACTGCCATTATTTCAGGCTTCCTACTATCTCCTTTACGGAACCTGTGTAAGCACCGGTGCAGTAACTATGATTTTTGAAACCTATACTAATGAGGTTATAGAATATTTTAAATCTATGCCGTTAGCCGTACGCATCGGAACTCCGATACTTAACATCGCTCTGTTGGCAGGCTTCTTTTATTTCAATCTGACATCGGAAGCATCAATCACCGCTCCGCTGTTGCCGAATTTGGCAATAATCATTGCTTTAACTCTATTTTTAACCTATTATTTATGGAATACTAAAAAAGGTGTTTTCATCCGTACCGGTCTTATTGAATTAGTCTTGGATGTTAAAGACTATCTTGAGCAAACCAAATCATATAAAACAAACCTTGCCAAACGCGTAGCTAACCTCAATGTAACACAAACTACACCGTTCTGCAAAAAACCGGCTACGTTCATTTTGGTAATAGGCGAATCGGAATCCCGTGACTACATGAGTGCCTTCTGTAATTATCCGCAGGATACCACGCCTTGGTTAAATGCAAAGAAGCTTGAAAGAAATTATCTGTTATTCCCCAAAGCCTATTCCAGCCGCGGGCAAACCGTCCCTTCTTTAGAGCGAGCTTTTACTGAAGTTAACCAATATAATGACAAAAAGTTTTATGAATCCTGCTCCTTTGTTGATATAGCCCGCAAAGCAGGCTTTAAGATTTCATGGTTCAGTAATCAAAGCCATATCGGTGCTGCCGATACTGCGGTAACGCTGGTAGCAAATACTGCTGATACTGCAGAATGGACTAAGCTGCACCTCAATCAGGTACAATACGACGAAAGCCTATTGGGTTATTTGAAACAGATTGACGCTAATGAAAATAACTTTCTTGTTTTTCATCTCAAAGGCAGTCATTTTAATTTCATTAACCGCTATCCTCAGAAATTTGCTAAATTCAGTAAACCAGATACCTATGACCTTATTCCAAACTATATTGATTCAATTGCCTATACTGACTATGTTTTGCAGCAGATTCAGGAATACGCTGCTAAGCATTTAAATTTACAAGCTATGGTGTACTTCTCAGATCACGCTACAATGCCTGATAAACGACGTTCACCAAATTTTGGCGGGTTTGCAACAGTGCGCATCCCTCTGTTTACTTATTTTTCTGATGAGTATATTGAAAGCCATCCTCAAGTATATTCAGCACTTAAATCTAATCAGGATAAATATTGGACTAACGATTTAGCCTATGAGCTAATTTGCGGTATTTTAGATATCAAATCCAATCATTATGACGAAGCAAACAGCTTAGCATCCACTCAGTATAAATATACCAGAGATATGCTGCTAACCGACCTAGGAAAATTACATATTATCGATGATCCGGAAGGATAACCTGACAAACGCGAAACGTTAGTATAAAAAGCTAACCGCTTCGCGTTTTCTTCTTTACTTATATTTACACAATAAAATATCAGCCTATTTACTTTTTGCTTTCTGCAACTCATACAGCTTCAAATACTTCATCATAGTATAAATAAAATGCTGCAGACTGGAATATAAACCGCTCCAGCCATCAATAAAACCAAGCTGCAGTATATAAGCCCGCAGAAAGCCATAAGCCGAATGCGCAAAGCATGCTGCAAGTGAGGTCCGCTTTCCCTTTGCAAAATTATCCTCTGCCCAAATAGTAGTATAATGCCCTGCCTTATCCCACCATTGTTGCCAGGAATCATATGTATAATGTTCGATATAGCCTGCCAGCTTTTCTTTCGGCAAATCGCATACCGGTCTTTCATGCACTTTATTTTCCCAATGCACCTTATTTACAGGGAAAAGGCGCAACACTTCATCCGGTTTAAAAATGCCATGCTTATAGGTAAAACCAAAGGCATGTATTTTACGCATAATGCTGTACTGCTTTTGTGCTTTTGTTGCCATTGCTTTTTCTACAGCACAGCAAAGATCATCAGTCATTCTTTCATCTGCATCAAGATACAGCACCCATTCGGTTTTTACATGCTGTAACGCAAAATTGCGCTGCGCCGCAAAGTCATTATCCCAAGCACGGTAAACAACCTTCGCACCATTTTCTTCTGCTAATTGAACTGTTTTATCCGTACTACCGGAATCGACAATCAGCACCTCTGCTGCAACTTTCTTGGCATTCTGCACAACAGCGACTATATTTTTTTCTTCATTTTTTGTTAAAACTACTACAGTAACTTTACTCATTTTTATTTTCCTCATATTGGATTTTTTATCTAAATATCTCATATCAGCAAATAGCAATCTTCCTGTTAAACACTCACGCTAGTAGGTATATTATACCATACTTTTCATTCACAAGTTGACTATGATTATAAAAACTCTATTTAGTAATTATCAAGAAACTGCATCCGAAAAAACGATTACAAAAAAATCACTTTTCGTTTTTTCCAATCAAATATTAAGAACTACTACAAGTGAAAAAGTTGCATCGGTCCACCCATTCGTCAAGAAAAATGTAATTTATTGCACTTTTTCCTAACGAATATTATGTGCGCATATTGTTCTATTCTACAACTATATTCTGAATGTAAAAATAATGCATTCGGAAAATTAACTACCAATCGTCAAAACAGATATTTTCATTAAGAAATAAATTTAATCACTACTAAATCTCTCCGTTTACCTCTCTCCAATGCCAATCGTACTAAAAATCCCCCTGACAAATCAATGCCAAGGGGATAATACAGTCGGAGGTTTTAAGCTCATTGCCATTCACCATCCTTCAGCATATTCTGCAAGTATGGGTCTGCTCCGTAACGTCCTTCAAGATACTGCTTGTCATAAGCTGCGGTATTGTTGATACGCTCGTTGTTTTCTTTGCGGATTTCATAGAGCGAGTACAGCTCGCTGCTGTGGTTATCTCCTTCAGCGGCAAACCAAATCTCGTCACGGCGGTAAACAGTGTTTTTCATAGTTGCTATATCGTGAGAGGTGAAGATTAGTTGCGCTCCATGCGTATTTAGCTTAGGATTTTTAAACAGAGCTATGATGTAACGCAGCAGCTTCGGATGAAGCTTGGCATCTAATTCGTCAATAACAGCCAGCCGTCCTTCTGCTAAAGCAATCAGTAGTATCGGCAATGCTGCAATGAGCTTTTTAGTACCATCTGATTCATCTTTATAGGATAACTCGTAGGTTTTTCCATGCAGTGTTCTTTGCATGATGAGTTGTTTGCTATCGTTGTCGTAGCGATAGCCGTTGATATCAATACCCATATCATTTAAAGCACTTATAATTTGCCGGCGTATGGTTTTGTTATCAGACAGCATTATCTGTAATTCAGCTTCAGGATTAGCATAGCTGCGGATAATGCAGCTTTCAAACCATTTTTGAGCGTCATTGACAGCAGGGATATCATAGTTGATTGCCAAGAACGATAAGTAGGGCATCTTTGGATTTATATCTCTATTTATTGATGCTTTATTTATACTGGAGCCTAGAGTAATAACTTTTTCTTCTCGGTCAAAAATATGGGCGGTGCGTTTGCCGCCTATTTTTTTTCTGTCCAGTGCTTCGGCAATGATTTCATCATGAAGCATAGAAAGGTAATAGCGGTACTCATAGCCATTAGTACGGAAGTAAAGCAGGAATTCTGTAGGCTCATTAGAGGTTTTTTCATCAAACAGGAAAGGCGTGCAAGATACTTTTTGCTGTACTATAAGCTTAGTACGAGTTTTTTCCATATCGTAGATAGGTTTTACCACGGTGGAGATAAGGCAGGTTAAAGCCTGCAGCATATTTGTTTTACCGCCGCCGTTAGGTCCATAGATAGCTGCTACAGGTAAAAGATTACTCGCTGGCTTGCAGTAAATAATATTTTCGGCAAACTCAGGCAGATTAGCTGCCAGCATATCAAAAACTGTTTCATCTTTATATGATTTGAAATTTTTAAATGAAAATTGACAGAGCATGAAATCAACTCCTTTCATGCTCATTGTAACATTAAAAACGCCAAAAATCAATTTTATAAGCCTGTTTTAGAAAATATTTTACTGAAAACGGCATATAAAACCTAAAATTTGTTTTTTTAGCTGCTACTGGAAGTGCCTTTAGGCGTTTTTCACCCAAACTCTAAACTATTGGCATTGTTTAATATTCTATCATTTTCCCTAACGAATATCATACGCGTACATTATTCTACTATACAACTACATTTAAAGTGCAAAATAAGGAGCAGCTTAAGCCGCTCCCTATCTATTCTTCATCTTTCTTTATCCTGCGCTGCAGCAAAACAAGACGCAACGACAAAACAACAGCACTGCAGATTACGCCGATATCCAGGCTCTGCCAATAAGCAAAGGCACCATTATTGAACTTGTAATCCAAAAGCAGACCCACCGGCAGGCAAATTGCCCAATAAGCCAGCATGCTGCACCAAAATGTAGCATTAACGTCCTTGTAGCCACGCAAAATTCCCTGTATCGGCGCCGCGACTGCGTCGCCTCCCTGCCACATAATAGCGTAGATAATAAACACCTTCACCAGCTCAATGACGTGCGGATTCGTTGTATAAATGAGCGCAATATACTCACGCGCCACCAGCTCCAGCGCCATGTAACCCATAGCAATAAAAAGGCTCATCTCCAAGCCCAATGCCGTGTAATCGCGCGCCCCCTGATAGTTTTTCGCACCATATTCAACGCCCACCACGATCGTCAGCGCCAGCGAGAAGCTCATGGGGAACATATAAATAAGCGAGGAGAAGTTAAGTGCCGCCTGATGCGCAGCAATCACCTCTGTGCCGAATTTGGCAATGAAAAGCGCCACAACGCCAAAGATGCTTGTTTCCATAAAAATAGCCACACCCATAGGCACACCAATGCGCAGATATTCTGCCACCAGATGCTTTACTGGGCGCACAAAGCCCAGCACATCATACTGCTTGAACGGTTGCAGCTTCGTCACCACCACTGCGAACATCACCAAAAGCAGCCAAAAGGTGATGCCCGTTGCTACGCCGGCGCCAATGCCGCCCAGGCGCGGTAAGCCCAGCTTGCCGAAAATCAGCACATAGTTCAGGAAGGCGTTGACAGGCAGCGCCAAAAGATAAATCTTCATCGACAGCTTGGTATAACCCAAAGTATCTACAAGGCTGCGCAGCGGTGTGATAAGGAAGAACGGCAGCACGCCTATGCCAAGACCGGCCATATACCACAGCGCAATGTGATAAACCTCCGGTGCCAAGCTCATGCCCTGCAAAAACGGCGGCAGAAAGATAACGCCACCGACAATTATCAGCACAGAAAAGGCTACAGCCAACAGCATGCCATGTCGTACTACCGTAGAGATTTTTTCCTTTTCGCCTGCCCCCAACAGGTTGGCAATCAAAGGCATCGCCGCCAGCAAAATGCCTGCAAAGCAGGTCTGTACCGGCATCCAGATATTACCGCCGATGGCAGCGCCGGCCAAATCCGCATCGCCAGCCTGCCCGGACATACTGGCATCAAAAAAGTTCATGCCCATAATCGCAATCTGCGTGCCGATAATCGGCAACATAACGCTCAGCAAACGCTTAACCTTATCCTTATAATCCTTGTGTAAAATTTTTAGCATATCATTACTCCCATTTTCCCTAATATAACAAAAGCCACACGGCTGCAAACACAGTCGTGTGGCGAAAAGATGACTATTGAATCAGAAAAAATCCACAACAATTTTTCAGATTTAATTTTAACAATAAGCAGCCTGCTTGTCAAGCTCAGTCTTCTGCTTCTGCCAATTCGGAAAGATAAGCCCAACGGTCCACCATCTCATCCAGCTTTTGCTGCACAGCCTCCTGCTGCTTAGTTAAAGCTGCCAGACGGGTGAAGTCACTGCCGCATTGGTTGATTTCTGCGCCCAACATTTTCAGCTCTGCCTCACTGCGCGCAATCTCCTGGTCCAAACGCTCCAGCTCCAGGCGCTCGCCATAAGTCATTTTCTTCTTCGCAGGCTCTTCGGCAGGCTTTGCTGCAGCCACCGGCTTAGCCTTAATAGGCTGCGCCTGCTGCGCACTTTCCTCCTGCAGAGCTTCTGCATAATCGCTGTAGCCGCCGATATACGGCTTAATGCTGCCATCCTGCTCCAATGCGAAAATCTTTTGCGCAAAGCGGTCGAGGAAGTAACGGTCATGGGAAACGGCGATAACCGCACCGGCGAAGCTGTCGAGATAATCCTCCAAAACAGAAAGTGTCGGGATATCCAAATCATTTGTCGGTTCGTCCAAAAGCAGCACGTTCGGTGCCGTCATCAGCACACGCAACAGATACAAGCGGCGTTTTTCACCGCCACTGAGCTTGGACACCGGCACCCATTGCAGCTCCGGCGGGAAGAGGAAGCGTTCCAGCATCTGCGCTGCGCTGATGCGTTGGCCGTCGGCCGTTTCAATGTAATTATTCGCTTCCTTGATATATTCCAGCACACGCATATTGCTGTCCGGGAATTCGCTGTGCTGTGCAAAATAGCCAATCTTCACAGTCTGGCCTACGCGCATTTCGCCGCTCGTAGGCTGCAGCTTACCGGCAATGATATCCATCAGCGTTGATTTGCCTGCGCCATTAGGACCGACGATACCGATGCGGTCATTACGCAGCAGGATATAGCTGAAATCCTTGATATAATCCTTACCGTCCCACACCATGCCGATGTCTTCCAGCTCGATGATTGTTTTGCCAAGACGACTGCTGACGGAGGACATTTCCAGATTTGCTTCCGTCTTGACGTTCTTCACTTCCGCTTCAATCTGAGCAAAGCGCTCCACGCGGTCCTTCTTTTTGGTACGGCGTGCTTCCGCACCACGGCTAATCCACGCCAGCTCACGGCGATAGATGTTACGCAGCTTTTGCGCAGCAGAGGCCTCCGCAATACGGCGTTCCTCACGCTTTTGCAGAAAGAGGCTGTAGTTGCCTACATAAACATAGCCCTTGCCGCCATCTATCTCTAAAGTGCGGTTAACAACACGGTCAAAGAAATAACGGTCATGGGTTACCATCAGCAGCGCACCCTTGCGCGCCAACAGCTTTTGCTCCAGCCAGGCAACAGTGGCGTTATCCATATGGTTGGTAGGCTCGTCCAAAATCAGCAGATCCGACGGACGCACCAGCACACCGGCCAAGGCCACACGCTTGCGCTGGCCGCCGCTCAGCTCGCCCATCTGCTGCTGCAGATTAGTAATGCCAAGCTGCGTAAGCACTGCCTTCGCTTCGCTTTCCAGCTGCCAGGCATATTTATCATCCATCTGCTGCTGCAAATCAAGCAAATGCTTTTGCAGCTTTTTGTTATCAGGCTCCGCTGCAGCCTGCTCCACCGCAGTTTCGTAATCACGCAACAGCACCATCAGCGGCGAATCGCCTTTAAAAACCTGCTCCAATACAGTTGCATCTGCCTCAAACGGCGGGTCCTGCGGCAGATATTCCATCACCACGCCGCCGGGAATCGTCAGCTTGCCGTCACCGGCCTCATGATGGGCAATCATGCGCAGCAAGGTACTTTTACCGGTGCCATTAACACCGATAATACCGTACTTGTCACCCTCTTCTACGTTAAATGTAATATTTTCAAACAACAATCTGTCGCCATAGCTGTACGACAAATCCTCTGCACTTAAAATCATTTTACTTATCTCCCTGTGAAACATTTACACTCTAAAATTATAACACGCCTGCGGATAAAAGTAAAAAGGACGAACCGCTAAGGCTCGCCCTTCGTATTGCTAATTCACTGTTACCTGTAAATTTTCGTTTTCCTCTGCTGCGTCCTGCAAAACCTGCAGCAGCTGCTCGCCATACCAGCCCAGCTTTTCATTGTCGGTAATATCAGCAGGCACAATAATCTGCGTCGGCTCGGCAATTTCTGTCAGGCAATCATACAACGCGTCTAAATTGGCACCGTAATGCGCAGGCAATGCCAGTGCGCTGCGCAGATATTTATGCAGCGCAGGCACAGAGGTCATGCGCTCAAGGTCTAATGTGATTGTTCTCATAATAATCTCCTTATTTTCCGTAAAGCTTGCTGAAGGACTTGTAGTGATCACCGGTATAGTAAATCAGACCATCGTTGGAAAAGACAATGCGCTTCGCGTTACGATTACCCTTCACATAATCAATGTCACATTCCTTCCAGTTACGGCCGTTTTTCTTCGGCAGCTTACCCTCGTAATTGCCGTAGCGGTCGCCGCCGATGGATTTACCGGGTGCAACCTTGTCGAGGGTGCCTTTTGTCTGCCAGCCCAGCTTTTTGGCCTCGTTTTTCGTGATATAGTTGTGCGGCAATCGCTTATATTCGTTGATGTAGGCAGCAACATGCTCCTTATCGGTGTAGGCAGCGCTTTCGCTGATTTTGATTTTGCCGCTGTTGGCCTTGACGTTGGCCGCAGTGTTCTGGCCATTGTTGCTCTTGGTTGTATTAACATTTGTTGTCTGGGTTGTCTGCTTATCGTTGGTCTTGGGACTGTTACTGCCGCAGCCGGCAATTACGCTGACGCTGAGCAGCATCGCCAGTAAGAACGCTAAAAGTTTTTGCATAAGTATGCTCCTTTCGTTTTCTTTTCATTATATCATATACAAAAAATCGGCGCACCATATCATGATACGCCGCCCCGGTATCACATACTTAAAGATATTGGTGTCATTCAATCAATTTTGCCGATGAAGCGGTAGAAGATTTCTACCTCCTGTTCCCGGCTTCCGTCTTCGTTCTTGACCGCCTCATGGACAAGGATTTTTTCAATCAGCGTGTTCAAGAGTTCAGCGGTGAGTTCCGTGGGATTGACGCACTCTTTCATCAAGGCAATCCATTTTTCTGCGTCTGCGGCACTCTGGCTTTCAGCGGCAATAGCAGATTGAAGCTGTTCAATCTTTTCTTCCAGTTCCGCCTGTTCGCTTTGGTACTTCCCGGACAGCATATTGAAGTTGTATTCTGTGATACGCCCCGCCGCCCAGTCCTCATACATCCGGGCAAACAGGGTATCGACCTCGGCTTTCCGCTTCTCCGCTTTTTTCAGTTCAGCAGCCTGTTTTTTTCTTGCGGCGGCCTGTCCTTTGTCATTGGCGTTCAGCAGCCGTTTCAAAAGCTGTTCTTCATCGTGCTGTACCAGCGCCGACCAGTATTGCAGACGGGAGAGGACATAGGCGTAAAGCACATCATAGCGGATGTAGTGCATGGAGCATTGGCGTGTGCCTTGCCCGTTCTTGCTACAATGGTAGTAGCCATAGGGCTTGCTGTTCTGTCTGTTCTCCCCGTAGGCCAGCGACCAGCCGCAGTCCGCACACTTTATCAGCCCCGCAAAAATCTGTGTCGTGCCATTCTTGCGCTCCCTCCGGCGGCTTGCGATCTGCTCCTGTACCTGCCGGAAAACCTGTTCGCTGATAATCGGCTCCTGCGTGTTCTCCACCCGCACCCATTCGCTTTGGGGCTTGCGTATCCTCCGCTTGTTCTTAAAGGAAATATTGGTCTCCCGGTAGTGGATGGTATGGCCGATGTAGGTTTCATCTTTCATAATGCTTTTGACCTGCGCTATCGTCCATGCGTAGCCTTTTTCCTCTGGTGCGCCAGCATAGATATTGGCGAAAGTCCCGTCACGCTGGAAGTTGATAAATCCCGGCGTCGGTACTTTTTCCGCAATCAATATCCTTGTAATGCTGGCCGCCCCTTTGCCGTGAATAGCAAGGTCAAAAATCTTCTCCACGATCCAGCGGGTTTCCTCGTCGATTATCAGCTTGTTCTTGATTTCCGGGTGCTTCTTGTACCCGAGGGGAGCATAGGCGCTGATACGCTGTCCGGCGGCAAACTTTGCCTTGAAAGCAGTTTTTACCTTGCGGCTGGTGTCCTTTGCGAACCATTCGTTGAACAGGTTTTTGAATGGCACAAAATCGGACAGTCCCTTTTCTGTGTCCTCATTCTCCGCAACGGCGATGTACCGCACCCGTTTTTCCGGGAACAGAAATTCCAGATAGTAGTCCATCATCACATGCTCCCGCCCGAAACGGGACAGGTCTTTGGTGACAATGCAGTTTACTTTTCCGGCTTCCACATCGTCCATCATGCGCTGGAAACTCGGACGCTCGAAGTTTGTCCCACTCCACCCATCGTCCACATATTCTCCGACCACATGAAGCCCCTGCTCCCTTGCGTACTGTTGCAGGATTGTCCGCTGCGTTTCAATGCTTACGCTGTCACCATAGCTTTCATCGTCACGGCTTAACCGCATATAAAGAGCCGTGTTGTAAATGGTAGTATTGTAAGGTTGTTTCACCGTAAAAATCCTCCTTCTAAAGAAACAACCCACGCTTACAATACTTTTGCTCCATGGCAATTATATCATAAGCGTGGGCGTGTATCAACGATGGGTCACGAAGAAGCTGCCCTTGCCGCCGTGTGCCGGACGACATCCACAATCAGATCGCCAATCGGACGACCGCCAGCGGCAAAATGTTCGGAGATTTTGATACGGTTTTTCCCACATACAAAATACTGTGTGCCGTTCTCGTCAGTAATGACCTGCCCGGTGTGTATTGTATCAATAATGTCGCTTTCGCTTTTTACCATCCAGTGTCCTCCGTATGATTATTTTTCATCATGCAGCTTGAATTTCTGTTCATAGCGTTTACCTCCCTCTTGTTCGCTGCTGCCGTTTCAGCTCCGCCAGCACTTCCGGCGGGATACGGCCAACCAGCCTTTGCATATTTTCCAGTTCGCTTTCCAGCTTTGCCCGTTCCATGCGGTCTTTCATCTTGCCGCTTTCACTGGCCTTTGCCCTTGATTCCAGCTTTTGATTTTCTTCCAAAAGGTCTTTGATCGTGACCTTGTATTTTTTCAGCTGCCCGGAGAAGTTCTCCATCTGCGGAAACCATTTTTTCAGCATGGAGAGGGCTTCTTCTTTTTTCTTTCCGGCGTTCAGCGGGTTTATGCCGTCAAGGGCGGCTTCAATGGCTCTGGCCTGTTTGGAGAGGGAAACCGCCTGTTTGAACAGCCGGGTGGGAATGTGCTTCCGGCCTGTCTTGCTGGCGCTCTCCCCACGCTCCAAATCCGGGTATTTTTCCACCATGTAAGCGTGAAAATCGTCCTGCCACTTCGTCAGGTTTGCCCGGTTGCCAATGATTTCTTTGGCGCACAGGCGGTTGTCCTTTGTCAGCGGCACAAAGGTCAAATGCAGGTGGGGCGTTTTCTCGTCCATGTGTACCACCGCCGACACGATATTTTCCCGGCCTACCCGGTCAATGAGGAAATCCGCCGCCCGCTGGAAAAATGTCTGTATTTCCTTTGGGGATTTCCCCTTGAAAAACTCCGGGCTGGCAGTTATCAGGGTATCGACAAACCGGGTGCTGTCTTTTCTCGTCCGGCACCCGGCCTGCTCGATACGGCTCTGAATGAAGTGGTAATAGCGTCCCTCCGGCTTGACGATATGGAAGTTGTACTTGCTTTTGGCTGTGTCAATGTCGGGGTTGCTGGCGTACTGTTCTTTCTGGCGTTCGTGATGGGCTTCCAGCGGCCTTGCCGGGTTGCCCTTGTGCTTCTCAAAACGCAAGATTGCGTGTTGTGCCATGAAACTCCTTTCCCCATTCCTTTCCCATCCGGGGTTTTCCACAGGGAAAATCCCGCCGGAAATAGCTCGGATAAGATTGGAATGGATAGAATCTAAATCAATCTTTTAATCTTTGTATTTCTATATACCGTCCGGTTTCCGTACTTCTCACGGGTGATTTCCGTACTTCATGGGTACGGTTTTCAGCCCTCCGGCGTACCATAACCGGATTTCTTGAAGTCGGTGTTTGGAACCGCTTCATAGGATTTTGGGTAAATGCGATTGGGTTTTCCACAGCCCTGCTTCTGGATCTCTATCAGCCCGGCGTATTGCAGTTCCCGCAGGGTATTCACCGCCTTTTGCCGCCCACAGCGGAGCAGGTCAACCACCTCGCAAATGGGATAATACAGATAAATCCGCCCATACTCGTCCGCCCACCCATTTTCCCGGGATAACTCCGTCCGGCGCAGGATAAAGGCATACAGCAGCTTTGTCTCATTGGACAGGGGCTTGAATGTAGGTGCTTCAAAGAGGAAATTGGGGAGCCGGGTGAAGCTGAACGCCTGTTCCGGCTGATGAATGTAAATCGTGTTTGTCATAGCGTGTTTTGTGGACGGTTAGAAGCCTGTTTTCCGGGGTGGGCGATAATTTATACCACCCGCCCCGGTTTGGGGCTTGCGAAGCCTGATAAATCAAGGCTTTTTTCGCTCCTAACTGTCCACACAAGACCTCCTTTTCCGTTCACTTTCTGTTTTCTGCCGCCTGTGAACTCTGGCGGCACAGCCGGGGCAGTATTTAGCCTGGTTGGATTTGGGGACGAACACGCCGCCGCAGACTGCACAGCGTTTCAAGTCCTTATCCCGGAAAATCTCTGCTTCCAACGCCCCGTCCAGCGGCAAGACTGCCCAGCGGAACCACTTGCAGCAGACCGAGAAAGAAACCGTCTGCGGGCAGGTGCAGGTGTCCCCATCGTCAAGGGCAATGCAGTTGCCGTCCTCACAGCAACAGCACTCCCGGCGTATCAGGGCGCTTGCCCGTTTCCGCTGCGCCGGGGTCATGCGGTAAAGGGAACCGTCCGGCCTGCATTCCAGCGGCGGCAAGTCTTTGTAGGGATTATTTTTCATGCGTTCCCTCCGTTTTGCTTTCCGCTGCCGTTCTCCCCGAAAAGGCTTCCTGCCCCATTCCTGCGGCGTGTTCCGGCGTTGGCACGCTCCCCATAACTTCGGGACAACTTGTCCCAAAGTGACCTCTGGACAAAGTGTCCAGAAGTCGGCTCCTTGCGGTGCTTCCCCAGCCGGGGGTATTCCTTTTCGGACGGTCATTCGGTTTTCAAGGTGCTGTCCATCGATGAACTAACCTAAGTCTACACCGAAATGACCGCCCGTCCCGTATATCCGAAAGGTGGGAAATCTGCCTGAAAATCCCCCCATTTCCACGCTCTCGGAATTGTGGTAGAATGGAAGAAACTGAACAGTAAATTTGAAGTTGTGGAGGTAACACATAGATGGATCAAGGTAGAATTATTGTAATCACAGGTTCGCCGGGGACGGGGAAAACTACAACGGCATCTACTGTTGCAAAAGAATCGGATTTGGAAAAATCTGTGCATATGCACACAGATGACTTTTATCATTATTTGAGTAAAGGGGCAATACCACCATATTTGCCAGAATCAAATGAGCAAAATTTGATTGTCATTGAAGCATTTTTAGAAGCCGCGAAGCGATATGCTCGTGGTGGATATGATGTAATTGTAGATGGTATTGTAGGACCGTGGTTTTTAGAGCCGTGGCTCAACATTGTTCAAGAGCATTATGAAGTACACTATATCGTTTTAAGAGCAAGTAAAGAAGAAACTATGAAGAGAGCTATCAAACGCTCAAAGTTAGACAGAGAAACAAATATTGAATTAGTTGAAACGATGTGGGAACAATTTTCCAATTTAGGAATCTATGAATCAAATGTTATTGATACAACTACGCACTCAGTCAAAGATACTGTATCAGCAGTAAAAGAAAAAATTGTAAGGGGTACTGCTTTACTGCTTTAGGCAATTCCAGTTTGTCGAGCAGACAAGGAGGGAGAACATGGAACTATCCATACAAGAACGCCTGAAAGACCTGCGTGTGGAGCGTGGCCTGACGCTGGAGCAGCTTGCGGAAGAAACCCATCTCTCCAAGTCTGCGTTAGGCAGCTATGAGGGGGACAAGTTCAAGGACATCAGCCACTATGCCCTTATCCAGCTGGCAAAGTTTTACGAAGTGTCCGTTGATTATCTGCTGTGCCGTTCTGAAACAAAAAATCACCCAAACGCCGATCCTGCAGACCTGCGTTTGAGTGATGATATGATTGAATTTTTGAAAAGCAGGCTGGTGGATAATGCCCTCCTGTGTGAACTGGCGACGCACCCGGATTTTCCCCGGCTCATGGCTGACCTTGAAATCTATGTAAACGGCATAGCGGCAAAGCAGGTACAGGGGGCAAACGCCATTGTGGACGCTGTGAGTGCAACGATTATGAAACAACACAATCCCGGCTTGACTGACCCGCAGCTGCGACAGCTTATCGCCGCCCACATTGACGACGACAGCTTTTGCCGCTATGTGATACAGCAGGACATAAACAAGATAGCCCTTGACCTGCGGGAAGCCCACAAGGACGATTTTTTCAGTGTCCCGGAGGACAATCCTCTGGAAGATTTCTTGCAGACCGCCGAAGAAGCCGCCAGCCCAAACAGCGACCCGGAACAGGCTGCGATGGCCTTTATCTGCAAGCGGCTCAAACTGAACTATGGGAAGCTGTCGGAGGAGGAAAAGAAATGGCTGAAAAGGATTGCACAGAAGTCGGACTTGCTGAAAAATCCAAACCCGCAGCGGGGAAGAAAATGAGAAATTAGATATGCAAAAAGGAAAAATGAGATTCATTGAAGTAGAAACCAAAAACAGGACGGCGGATTTCATAAATCGGCTGCTGACGGTATGGGAAAGTTCTGTAAGAGCGACACACCTGTTTCTGTCGGACAGTGAAATCAAAAAGATAAAAGAATATGTACCGCAGGCGCTCGCTGGAATTGCGCATTTGATGATTGCAGAAGATGATAGGGGCTGCCCCGGGGCTTTTATGGGGATCAAGGACGGCACCTTGGAAATGCTGTTCATTTCCCCGGAAGAAAGAGGAAAGGGGCTCGGAAAGCGCCTGCTCCAATATGGGATTAAAACCTATGCCGTAGAGCGGGTGGCTGTGAATGAGCAAAACCCACAGGCCAAGGGCTTTTATGAACACATGGGCTTTCAGGTTTATAAAAGGACAGACCTTGACGAACAGGGCAATCCTTATCCGCTTTTATACATGAGCCTTAACATCTAAATCGGATTTTACGAAATCTCATATCTCGCAGAGAAGCAAAAACAGAAAGTACCCTGCCTTATACTCATTATCATCATTGCCCTTTTCCTTGACTTGCTTGTGTCTTTGTGATATACTAACATACATAAAATTAGAGGTGAGGTGGAAAGATGATTAACTTTTCTTGCAAATAAATTGGAATATACAGTGATACTGTGTTTTACAGTACCATTGTACCCATTGCAAGAAAGTTAAAAGTCTATTCACTCGATATATCGTAGGCGTATCACTCTTGATAGGGGTGGTACTATTATGCTGTGACGAGCTGCAAGAATTGACTTTCTTGCAGCTCTTATTTTATGTTCTTTATCCCCGGAATAAAGGAGGAATGCGATATGTCGATGATCCGAGTCGAGAACCTTACCTTTGCCTATCCATCCAGCTATGATAACATTTTTGAAAATGTCAATTTTCAAATTGATACAGATTGGAAACTTGGGTTCATTGGTAGAAATGGCAGAGGTAAAACAACTTTTCTAAATCTTCTGCTTGGAAAGTACGAATACCATGGAAAAATACAAGCCTCTGTGCAATTTGATTACTTTCCATACCCTGTTAGCAATAAAAACAGATTAACTGCGGACATTCTCTCGGAAGTCTGCCCGCTGGCGGAAGAATGGGAGCTGTTGAGAGAACTATCCTATCTGGAAGTCCGTGATGATGTGCTTTGGAGACCATTTTTTACGCTTTCTAATGGGGAGCAGACCAAGGTGCTGCTTGCCACCCTCTTTCTGAATGATGGACACTTTTTACTGATTGATGAACCGACAAACCATTTGGATATGGAAGCCAGAGAAACCGTTTCAGCATACCTGAAACGGAAAAAGGGATTCATTTTAGTCTCTCATGATCGCTGTTTTTTAGATGGCTGTGTTGACCATATCCTGTCGATCAATCGGTCAAACATCGAAGTGCAAAGCGGAAATTTTTCTACTTGGTTTACCAACTTCCAGCGTCAACAAGAATTTGAACTCGCTCAAAATGTGAAGCTGAAAAAAAGCATTGATAATATGCAAAAGGCAGCTAAAAGAACTTCTGTCTGGTCAGACCGAATTGAAGCGTCAAAATATGGGAACGGCCCGGTTGATCGAGGGTATATTGGTCACAAATCTGCCAAAATGATGAAACGCTCAAAGGCTATCGAAGTGCGGCAGCAACGTGCAATCGAGGAAAAGTCCGGCCTTCTCAAAAATTTGGAAACCGTAGAAGATTTGAAAATCGCTCCGCTTCTCTATTTTTCAGATACCTTAGTGACTTTCTCTGATGTTGTACCGATTTTTGACGGCAAAAATGTCTGCCAGCCAATCTCGTTTACAGTAAAACAGGGAGAACGCATTGCCCTTTATGGAAAAAATGGTTCTGGGAAAACGAGCCTTCTAAAGCTACTGGTTGGGCAACAAATAGAACATCGTGGGACAGTTGCAATAGGTTCTGGCATGATATTGTCCTATGTACCTCAAGATACTTCTATGCTGAACGGTTCGTTATCAGAGTTTGCGGAAGCCAATCGTGTTGATGAAAGTTTATTTAAGGCAATCTTACGGAAAATGGATTTTTCACGAATACAGTTTGAAAAGAAAATGGAAGATTTTTCGGCGGGACAAAAGAAAAAAGTGTTGATAGCAAAAAGCCTTTGTGAACAAGCGCATCTGTATGTGTGGGATGAACCTCTTAACTATATTGACATCTATTCTCGAATGCAAATTGAAAATCTGATTAGAGAATTTTCTCCTACCATGATCTTCGTAGAACATGATCTTGCTTTTAGAAATAACATGGCGACCAAAAGCATTCGTCTGGCTACCGAATAGCAAAGCCAGCCGAGCCAGTCAACGGTCAAGATGAACGGCGCATTTCATGCGCCGCCGTTGACAGCCCCGCCCGTCTTTGCAAAAGGTAATCAAGGCGGGAAAGCCACAAAATGGCTTCCCGCCCATTTCAATTTTGCAAGGGAGAACGCTCCCAAATTAAAAAAAGTGCGGCCAAGCACTTTGAGGGATTGGCCGCCTTGTCTGCCCGTTCAGCGGGACGGAGGGCGGCGGTCAAGGCCGGGTATAAAACCGTTCATTTCAGCCTTGACGGTTGCCCGCTGTCCTGCTACTTTTCCGGGAGTGTGGCCACAGCTTCGGGACATTTTGTCCACAAGTCGGAGCGTAGGACGAGGGACGGGGCTTTCATATACCTGCCGCCGTTCTCTGAAACCAGCCCGATTTTTTGTTCATTCCCATTCACAAAAATTCAGCCTGTTTTCCTGCCGGAGCAAACGGGGCGCAAAAAGCACCGCACCCCGTTTCCCCCGTCAGCCACGCCAGCAGGTATAACACACTACACTTTGCTTCGCAAAGTCGTGTGCCAAATGGGGGCTTTGCCCCCTTTGGAAACCCCCACAAGAAAAGGCGGTACGCTACCCCTCCACGGGGCGCATACCGCCTTTTCTTGTTATCCAGCCCTCCGGCTGTATCGGTTGAGCAAAAGTCAGCATGGGATTGGTGTGATATCTTTAATTATGTGAAACTCCCAAAAGTTCACAAGTAATTCCTTGAAAAAAACTCTGCTTCATGTTATATTATAGATAAAGAAGACAACCGCCCAAGCAGTTCGTGCCATTCCAATCGGCTTACGCCTCTTGGGGCACTATTGCATGGCGTGCATAAACCAATCAGCAGCGTCCTACGGACTTGCTTCTTGGATGCACCCGCAAAGGTGGGTTGCCGCTTAAATTAGGTTTGAAAAACCGTCTCTAGCTCGCAAATTACAGAGGCGGTTTTTCTATGTCTAGACTATCTGCTGTACTGAAAGATAAAAGTCAGCAATGCCAGAATGAACATGCCAAAAGCCATCAGGTCTTTGGAATCATCGTTCCTCATAGACATCACCTCGATTCTCTTAGAGAATTTCGGCAATGCCACCCCGTAAACGGTTGTCTTAAAACATATTTTAGCATATAAAACAAAAACATACAACGAACAAACTGTGAAGTTTGCCGTTGTATGTTTTTTATTTATATCTTGTTTTTACCTTACATCTCTGCCATGAGTATAAACCGGCAGCAGCTTCGGCGACAACTCACCATGCACTCCGGCAGCCTTTTCTTCCTCAGCGTAGCGACGTACATGCTCCAGGCTCAGCTTGCCCAGCTTAACAGACTTCGCTGCTTCGGCAGCCTTAGTACCGGCAATGCGGCCAAAGACGATGATATCCAGCAGGCTGTTGCCCATCAGACGATTGGTGCCGTGAATGCCGCCAACAGCTTCACCGGCAACAAACAGGCCCGGCAGCTTTGTTTCCGCATCCTTATCAATCAGGATACCGCCGTTTTGGTAATGCAGCGTCGGATAAATCAAAATCGGCTCCTTGCGCAGGTCAATGCCAAACTTAGCATACATGCGCAGCATACCCGGAATGCGTTTGGCAATCGTGCCTTCACCATGCAGCATTTCAATCAGCGGCGTATCGAGCCACAGCGCTACACCATCGAGCGCCTTCACGCCCTTGCCGCGGGCAGTACATTCGCGAATGATAGACGCAGCCGCCACATCACGGGTTTCCAGCGGATGCATAAAGATTTCGCCCTCGCTGTTTACGAGCTGCGCACCAATCGAGCGCACCTTTTCGGTAACCAGCGCACCGTAAATCTGCGCCGGATAAGCAACACCCGTCGGATGATATTGAATAGCATCCGCATAAATCAGCGGCGCACCGGCACGGTATGCCATAACAAGGCCGTCGGCAGTCGCACCATAATGGTTAGAAGTCGGGAAGCCCTGATAATGCAAGCGTCCTGCACCACCGGTTGCCATGATTACGCATTTAGCACGTACAACCTTGTACTCCTGCGCATCAAAATCCCACAGCACCGCACCGGCAGTTTTACCCTCCTCGTCAAGCAGCAGCTCGACTGCGGGTGAAAACTCCAGCACCGGAATACCGCGGTTCTGCACTTCGTCACGCAGCACGCGCATGATCTCCGCACCGGTGTAATCGGCGCAGGCATGCATACGCTTACGGCTCGTGCCGCCGCCATGCGTCGTTACCATAGTGCCGTCCTGCTCCTTGTCGAACATAACGCCCAGCTTGCTCAGCCAGTCAATCGCCAAAGGTCCGTTGGTTACCAGTTCTTCCAACAGCTCGGGAATATTTTTGTAGTGACCGCCGCCAAAAGCATCCAGATAATGCTGCGCCGGGGAATCGTTGCCCTTATCCGCAGCCTGAATACCGCCCTCGGCCATCATCGTGTTGGCATCGCCCATACGCAGCTTCGTTACTACGAGGACGTTAGCACCGCCGTTATGTGCTTCCAACGCAGCGGAAGCACCGGCACCGCCGCCACCGATAACCAGCACATCAACGTCATAGTCCACTTTTTCCAAATCAAGCTCTACATCCTGCAGGCGGCTTTTGCCCTCCAACAGCTGTGCCAATTCTACCGGCACCTTCTGGCCCTTGTTAGGACCAACCTCCAGCACCTTGAAGCCCTTGGAGCTGTAGTCCGGATGGAACTCCTTCAGCAGCTCGTCCTTCTCCTCTGCCGTAAAGCGTTCGATAGAAGCGTGCAGACGTTGGGCACGGGTAGCTTCAACCTTAGCCATAGATTTTAACATATCTTCAGTAAATGCACTCACCTTGCCGCACCTCCTTATTTTTCAATCTCACGCTTGTTATACAGGTCTTTGATTTCGTCCAAAGGCATATTTTTGAGCTTTTCCAACAGCGTTACATAATCGCCGTTTTCAATTTCGGCAACACGCTGAGCCAGATGCTCGCACTTCGGCGCAATATATTTGCCTGTCAGGCGACGGCACAGCAGGCCGACAGCGCTGTGGCTGATTTGCGCCGGGCAGCGGGATGCACAGATATTGCAGCCAACGCAGTCGAAGGAAGCATGTGCTGCCTTCTCATATTCGCCGCGCTGAGCGTAAGCAATATACTGCATAACATTCAGGCCCTGCGGACAGCCCTTCGTGCAGGCATTGCAGCCGATGCAGCTGAAGATTTCCGGATACAGCTGACCGACAATATTATCGCTTGCCTTAATCTCTTCGATATTAAAGGTGCGCTTGTTAATCGGGAAGGAATCAATCTTGCCAACGCACATGCCTTCCTCAACCTTCGTCTGGCAGGAAAGCACAACCTTCAGCTCCGTGCTGCCCTTCAGGCGATAAATTACTGCACAGGCTCCGCAAAAGCCGCTGCGGCAGCCGCAGCCGCGCACCAGCTTAAAGCCTGCATATTCCATGGCATCCATAATGGTCAGGGTTGCCGGGACACTGTACTTTTTGCCCAGCAGGTAAACAGTTACCATTTCTTCCATATTTTTGCTCCTTATATTTTCTTCTCCAAAACGTATTTCAGAATCTCAAAGCTAAAATCCGCTATAAACGAAACAGCTTCGTTACGAGCCATCAATATATCGTGTAAGGAATAGCAATTTTAGCAAATGAGTGCTTGGAAGCACAGGAACAAGGGTACGTAACTTACTGTTACTATATGACAAATTTTACCGAAGTTCCGTCTTGCTTCCGCACGAAATTTGCGTTATGCCCTAAGTCATAGGAAAATTGCTCCTGACTGGAACGATATATTTATGGCGACGCAAAATATAATCAATATTCGTCCGGTATCTCGTCCAGCTCATCGCAGGTAAACACCGGTCCATCCTTGCACACGTACTTCTTGCCGATATTACAGCGACCGCACTTACCAACGCCGCACTTCATGCGTAGCTCCAGCGTCGTATAAACCTGCTTCTTCTCAAAGCCCATCTCAATCAACGCCGCCAGGCACAGCTTAATCATAATCGGCGGACCGCACAGCAGCACCGTCTTATCCGGCGTAAACTTCAGGTCCTTCAGGAAATTAGGCACAAAGCCGACATTGCCCGTCCAGCCCTCCTGCGCACGGTCAATCGTCAGATGCACACGCGTATCCTTTTGCACCGGCCACACATTCGTCAGCTCGTCATAACGCACAAAATCTTCCTTGCTGCGTGCGCCGTAAACAACATCAATGCTGCCGTAATCGTCACGCTTATCCAGCATATAATTGATTACACTGCGCAGCGGCGCCAAACCGATACCACCGGCAATAAACAGTAAATCCTTGCCCTTCAATTTATCCTCAACAGGGAAATGATTGCCGTAAGGTCCGCGCACTGCTATCTGCTGGCCCGGTTCAATATCAAAATGCAAAAAGTTCGTAATCGAGCCGCAGCGTTTAATGCTGAACTCCATATATTTTTCGTTCGTCGGAGAGGAGGTAATGGAAAAAATCGCCTCACCCTTACCGGGAACGGAAAGAATAGCGCATTGTCCCGGCAGATGCTCAAACAGCTTACCGCCGCCGATTTTCTCCACGCGGAAGGTTTTTACATCAGCTGTTTCCGTGCAGATATCCGTCACCACGCCAATCTGCGGAATCAAGGTATCCTGACAATTACACATCCTGCTTCACCTCCGCTTTTTCCAAGGCCTTGGCTACCTTGACGATATTCAGCTGCACCGGACACTTTTGCAGGCAGCGTCCACAGCCGACGCAAGCATATTCACCGTCATTGTTCTCCGGGAAATATACCAGCTTATGCATATAACGCTGACGGAAGCGCTCCACCTTCGTCTTACGCGGACTGCCATGCGCCATCAGCGTAAAATCCTTCGCCATGCAGCTGTCCCAGCAGCGATAGCGTTGCGTGCGCTCCTCAGTCTCCTGATAATCACGGATATCGTAGCAATGACAGGTAGGGCACACATAGGTACAAGTACAGCAGGACAGGCAGCCTGCAGCCATCTGCTCCCAGATTTTGCTGTTGAATACCTTCAGCTCATCCTTAGTCAGCTCGTCATTTACCTTGAAATCATGCAAAGGCAATACGCTCAAAATTTTCTGCGTCTGCTCCTGCTGATCGCTGACCGCTGCCGCAGCATCTGCAGTTGCCTCCGCCAGCACACCGCCATCGACAAGCTTCGCTGTCAGCTCCTCGCCCTTGGCAGTCACAGCCTGCCAGCAAAGCTCCTCGCCTGCCAGCCAGGTCTGCACATCCGTCTCCGGAGCACCTGCGTCAATGCCAAAGGCATGGCAGAAGCAGGTTTCTTCGGGAGCACTGCAGCCTAAACCGATGAGCACGCATTGCTCGCGTCTTGTTTTGTAATATGTATCAACAGGTGCTTTTAAAAACACCTTATCTAAAATCTTAAAGCTGCGCGCATCGCAGGCACGCACGCCCATGACAATCGTCATGCCGGCAGGCGGAACATTCTGCTCCAGCGCCAGCTCCTTGCCGCTCGTCTTAAAGGTCAGCAGATTTTCTACCTGCGGGAAGAAAACATCCTTCGCGCTGCGGTTCGTCAGCGGCGCATCCAATGCAACCTCCACATCCTCTCGATACGGTGCGAAGTCCGCATGACCGCTCTTGTTCTTGCAGGGCAGCAGCAGCGTACCGATATTTTGCAGGGCTGCATATAACTTTGGCAGCTTATCCTTTGTTATCTTATACATGCTGCTCCCTCCCTTCTACCGCACTGTTGGCCTCGGGATCATTCTGCTTATAGCTTACCTGCGGTGCAGGCGTTTCGCTATCCGCACCGGCCTGATACTGGCCGAAGAAGCTGTTGATATCCTTCATAAACTTCATATTCAGCAGCTCCAGATGAATTCCCTGCGGGCAAACACGCGCACATTCGCCGCAGCCGGTGCAGCGCCCGGCAACGTGGAAGGCACGGATGATATGATACATCTGCTCCTCAACCTCGTCGGCATAAGCCTTGCCTGCTACCGGAGTATCAGGCTTATCAAAAACGCATTGCTCGCAGCTGCACGCCGGGCAAATATCGCGGCAGGCATTGCAACGGATACACTTGGAAAGCTCACTTTGCCAGAAGGCAAAACGCTCCTCGGCGCTCATCGCTTCAATCTCCTTGACCTTGGCGAATTTATCACCGGTAAACTGCGGTACAGTCAACGGCTCAGCCAACTCCTCATCCGCAATTTTATAAGCAGCGCCCTTGCACATCAGGCATTTGTTCAGCAGCACGTCAGCCTTCGCCAGACGCTTTTCACCATAAGCGGTGTTGACAACAACCTCATCACCGTCTACGCTCACGCTGATGATACCCTTAGCACCGGCAGCCTTAATCTTGTTGATATCCAGCATACCGCTGCAGGGTGTGCCGATGGCGTAGACAAGCTCACGCTTAATGCGGTTATCCTTCAGCAGCTGGTTCACTCCGTATGTATCGCAAGGCTTTAAGAAAACAGCCGTCTTCTTGCCTGCATGGCTTGTTTCGATTAAATATTTGCAGAGATTGGCAGGGCAGAACTCATTATAAACGAGCTTGTCGCATTCGTCTGCGCTGCCAACAGCAGCAGGTGCGTTATCGTAAAAGAATTCGCCTGCCTGCCATGCTAGCACACGCTCTACTGTGCCCTCTGCCAACAGCTCAGCTGCACGCTTCTGCAGCAGCTTTTCTATTTTTTGCATCGCAAATCCCTCAACTTTACATTCTCACCCAATGCCGCAATATGCTCGGCAAAATCATTCATCACCTGTGCAAAACGTGCGCCCTCGGCCGCACTAACCCATTCCACACGGAAGCGCTCACCGGCCACGCCCAGATAATCAAGCATACTGAGCAGCAGTGTCATACGACGGCGTGCATAATAGTTGCCTGTCGAATAATGGCAGTCGCCGGGGTGACAGCCGCACATGATGACACCGTCCGCGCCACGCTGAAACGCGCGCAAGATAAAGAGCGGATTCACTCTGCAGGAGCAGGGAACCTTGATGATTTTGATATTAGCAGGATAATGCTTGCGGGCCGTTCCGGCACCGTCAGCACCGGCATAGCTGCACCAGTTACAGCAGAAGGCCACGATTTTCGGTTCAAAATTTTTCTTCTCTAGCATAATGCATCCACCTCTGCCAGAATTTGTTGATTAGTAAAGCCCTGCAAATCCATAGCACCACAGGGGCAGGCTACCGTGCAGGCACCGCAGCCCTGGCACAGCGCATTGTTTACCACGGCAACGGTACGTGTTTCGCGCACGCCCAGCTTAGTAATAACCTGCTTGCTCTCGCCGGTAATCGCACCATAGGGGCAGACATGCGTGCAAGCCAGGCAGCCGCTGCAAATGCTTGTATCGCACTGCGCAGTGCAGGGGTTCGTCAGCAGCTTATCCTTCGCCAGCAGGCCGACAACCTTAACGGCCGCCGCACCGGCCTGCGAAACAGTTTCCGGAATATCCTTCGGTCCCTGGCACATGCCGCTGAGGAAAATGCCTGCCGTCGGACTTTCAACCGGACGCAGCTTCGGATGCGCCTCTACGTAAAAGTCATCGTTATCAATGCTGGCAGTCAGCATCGTTGCCAGCTTGCGTGCATCGGGAGAAGGCTGCACAGCCGTCGCCAGTACTACTAAATCAGGATTCAGCATCAGTTTGCGACCGCTGTTCAAATCACTGGCAAAAACCGTCAGCTTGCCATCGCCATCAACAACAACCTTGCCTACCTGACCGCGTACATAATGCACGCCGTACTCTTCCACCGCACGGCGCTGGAACTCGTCAAAGCCCTTGCCCGGAGTACGTACATCTATATAAAAAACAGTTACATCCACATCAGGATATTTTTCGCGGATATACATCGCATGCTTGGCATTATACATGCAGCAAATTTTACTGCAGTAGCTCTTGCCACGACCGCTCACATCACGCGAGCCTACGCAGGAAACTATAATAACCTTCTTCGGCTCCTTACCGGTAGAAGGACAAACGAGATGACCTTCTGTCGGTCCTGCTGCGTTCGTCAGACGCTCCAGCTCCAGCGAGGTGATAACGTCCTTGCTGGCACCGTAGCCATATTCGCCGAACTTGTCGAGAGACAACGTTTTAAAGCCTGTTGCCAGCACAATCGCACCATATTTTTCCGTGATCAGCTCATCGGTCTGCGTATAATCAATTGCTCCTGCCGGACAAACCTTGGAGCAGATACCGCATTTACCTGTCTTGAACTTAATGCAGGCCTCGCGGTCGATAACAGGCACCTTGGGAATCGCCTGCGCAAAAGGAATATAGATTGCGCCGCGATTCTTCAGTCCCATATCGAATTCACTCGGAGTTTTGCGGGACGGACATTTTTCGGTACAGATGCCGCAGCCGCTGCACATATCAGCCTTCACGCTGCGTGCCTTTTTGCGGATTGTCACATCAAAATTGCCCACGAAGCCGCTCACGCTTTCTACCTCGCTATAGGTATAGAGCGTAATATTTTCATGGTTTGCTGCATCCACCATCTTCGGTGTCAGGATGCAGGCAGAGCAGTCGAGTGTCGGGAAGGTTTTGTCGAGCTGCGCCATACGGCCGCCGATTGTCGGCTCCTTCTCCACAATATCAACCTTGTAGCCTGCTTCCGCAATATCCAGCGCCGTCTGAATACCGGCAATACCGCCGCCTATAACCAGTGCGCGCTTCACTACCTGGCTTTCGCCGGGCTTCAGCGCTCCGTTAAAGCGCACCTTGGCAATTGCTGCCTTGGCTAATTTAATCGCCTTCGCTGTCGCTTCGGCCTTATCCTTCAGCACCCAGGAGCATTGCTCGCGGATATTGGCAATCTCTACCATGTAGGGATTGATGCCAACGCCCTCCGCACATTTGCGGAAGGTTGCCTCGTGCATACGCGGCGAGCAGCTGCAGACAACAAGTCTGTCCAGCTTATAATCTGCCACAGCCTTGCGAATCAGCTCCTGGCCCTGCTCGGAGCACATATATTTATAATCGATGGCATAGGCAACGTCAGGAATTTGGCGCACTGCCTCTACCACCTGGGCAACATCTACCGTGCCGGCGATGTTGCTGCCACACCAACAAACAAAAACACCAATCTTTTGCACGTAGCTTCCCCCTATTTATTATATTTTCTAAAGGCTGCAACCAAAAGCTGCTGCGGCATATCGCTCGGATAATGCTCCACACTTTCCGCAGGCAGCTTGTTGTTTCCTTGCTGACGAATCTGCAGCAGACGCAACGCCTCCATAATACGCGCCGGACTCACGCCACGTGGGCAGCGCTCCTCGCACGCCATGCAGGACAGACATTGCCACGGTGCATCAGCCTCCAGCAGCTCGGATGCATAACCGCTGTTTAAGTCCCAAACTACGCGGTGGGGCAGCAAATCCATTTTAGACGCAGCTTCACAGTTCGCACTGCAGCGGCCGCATTGCATGCAGCGACGCACGTCGGTAACAGCAAGGCGCAAAATATCCTCTGTCAATTGCTTTTCATCAACAGCCATTATTCCGCACCTCCTTCGCTCTCCGCAACACCAAGTGCTTCTGCAAGAAGCTCCGTAAAGTAGCGCGTCTGCAGGCTGCCTGCGGCACCATTGGCCGTCAGGTTATATGCACACAGCGGGCATGCAGTAACAAGCTCCTGCGCACCACAGCTTGCAGCATTATTTTTAATTTCGCTGACAAGCTGCTCGCACTGCGCCTTATCCTTCAGCGCCAGATAACCGCCGCAGCATTCGTTGCGCATGCTATAAATAACAGGCTCCGCACCCAGCGCTTTAATAAAGGCTTCCATAACAGTTGGACTCTCTACGTCATCGAGGGCCAAAACTGCTCCCGGTCTGAGCAGCAAACAGCCATAATAAGCGCCAACCCTGCGTTCCTTTAAAGGATGGCTCACAAGCTGCGCCAGCTTTTCCCAACCGATTTCATCACGCAAAACCTCCAGGTAATGCAAAACCCGTGTTTCACCGGCATAAGGCTCTTCCAATTGCAGATAATTATTCACCTTTTGGCGAATCTCCGCATTCGTCGCCATATCGTGGTTCACACGTTTGATGACATGGTAGCACGCACTGCACAGCGTCACCAGAACGCCGCCGTTTTCACGCGCCGCCACAAGCGCACGCACCGCACTCAGACGCTCGGCAATAGCATCAGGCGCCATCGGGTAAACCGCGCCGCAACACTGCCATTCCGGCAGCTCTACCAGCGGAAAGCCCAGCACCTCAGCACAGCGTCGTGCTGCCATATCCAGCTGCTTCGCCTTCGTTGACAGCGTGCAGCCAGGATAATAATTATAAATCATCGTCTTTCCCTCCTTCGCAAAGGACATAAAACAACCTTGACCAAAAAATTGCTTTATTACGTATCTATTCTACATTAATTCTGAAAATACTGCTAGTAGCAAAGAAAAATTTTCTTGGTTGCGTCGTGTCCTGCGGACACGGGAAAATTTTTCTCTGAACGAAACGGAATGTGAATTGCGAATCATATATAATCTCTTGGCTCATTGTATAATGAAATTGCACACCTGAAAAATTGAATAAAAAATAGTCCATTGTGATACCTTTGTGTTAAGATTAAGTTGCTACACAAAAACTAACTAAGGAGTAATCACAATGGACTACACCAAAGATATCACAAATCATCAAAAAGGTAAACACTTTTCTTTAGGAGACCGCAGGGAATTACAAGGAATTCTGTCTGACAGCTCTAAACAGTATTCTCTTCGTCAGCTGGCAAAGTATTTTAACTGTGCTCCAAATACTATCAGGAATGAACTCAAGCGTGGTGCTCATCCTCATACCGGTAGATATGGAGCTGCTCGTGCTCAACGTGCCTATATTGCTAGCCATAGCAACAGTATTTGCAAGTCTAAAAGATTTCTTACAAGTAATTTTGTTACTTGGACTGTTCGAAAAGTATTGCAAGAACACTGGTCTTTGGATGCCTGCCATGGCTATGCCCTAGACAATCATCTATTTCCTCTCAAAGAAATTGTGTGCGTAAAGACTCTCTATAACTATGTAGATTCCATGCTGCTTAGATTGCGCAACATTGACCTTCCATTAAAGGTAAGAAGACGTAGAACAACCCGCAGCATAAAGAAAAATCTGAAGCATATGGGTCGCAGCATAGACGAGAGGGATTCTAATGTGGATGAACGCAATGAATTCGGTCATTGGGAAATAGATACTGTTATAGGAAGTAAAAGCAAGAGTGACAACGTGGTGTTGACTCTTGTGGAACGTATAACACGCAAGTATATCGCACTGAAAATAACTAGTAAAACATCCTTTGCTGTTAACGAAGGCATTGCTTACCTAAAGGAATACTATGGTACTAAATTCAGTCAGGTGTTTAAGACAATTACTAGCGATAATGGAAGCGAGTTTGCAGAACTCTCGCAAATAGAGAATGACACTTCTATAAAAATATACTTCGCACATCCTTACAGTTCTTGGGAAAGAGGCAGTAATGAGCGCCATAATGGTTTGCTCAGAAGATTCATCCGAAAAGGAAAGAGGATGGACAATTATAGCTACGAAGATATTATGTTTATCGCTGATTGGTGTAATTCACTTCCAAGGAAGATTCTGGGATATAAAACTCCAGATGAACTGTTTGACTTTGAGTTGGATAAGATCTATGCATCTTAATTTTCAAAAAGTGTGCAACTTCTTATTGCAATTTAGAATATATAATCTCTTTTTTATCATAAACAAAAAAGAGCTGCTACGAAAGCTCGTAACAGCTCAAAGAAACAAATTTTAATCCTGCCAGTAGTCCAGCTTTTGAGTCAGACCAATCTTGCTGGCCTTAAACTCAGGATTCTTACCGGCATTGCGCTGCTCGGTGTAATCATCCAGCGCACGCAGAGCAGGACCGCCCAGAATGCAGATAACAGGCAAGTTGATAATTGCCATGCAGCCCATGGTAACATCTGCCAAATCCCACATTGTACCCATGCTGGAGCCGGCACCGATGAAAATCAGTACGCAAGCCAGAATGCGGTAGCACAGAGTAAAGGTTTTGCCCGGAACATGCTTCAGAACATAAGCAAAAGCATTATCTACATAATACAGGTTGCCCAGCAGAGTAGTGAAGGCAAACAGTACCATAGATACAGTGATAAACAGCTTAGCATAATCGCCCATGCTTGCTGCCAGAGCTGCCTGTACATAAGGCGCACCAGCAAGCTCCTTAGTCGGCTCGATGCCGGAGCTCAGGCACATGAAAGCGGTAGCGGTGCAAATCAGCAGAGTATCAATAAATACGGACAGCATCTGAACCAGGCCTTGCTTAACCGGGTGAGAAACGTCAGCTGCAGCAGCAGCGTTCGGCGCAGAACCAACACCTGCTTCGTTGCTGTACAGACCGCGTTTGATACCGAACATCATGCAGCTGCCGGCAAAGCCACCGAAAATTGCAGTGAAGTCAAATGCTTCAGCAAAAATTCTGCCTACAACTCCGGGAACCAGATTGATATGCATAATAGTAAGGATAAATGCTACAGAAATGTAGATAACGCCCATCAAAGGAACCAAAGTAGAGGTTGCTTTGATAACGCGCTTGCCACCGCCCAGCAGGCAATAGCCTACGAGTACTGCTTCTACTGCGCCGATAATCCAGGGAGTTGTATCCGGATTATAGAAGCTCAGAGCAGCAAAGGTGGATTGCAGATTGTAGGAGCACAGCATATTAAAGCCGCAGCCATAGGTTACAATCAAGGCCAAAGCAAAAAGCACTGCCAGACCGCGGCTGCCCAAAGCAGCTTCGATATAGTATGCAGGGCCGCCGTAGCTGCCGTGCGGACCACGTTTCTTGTAAATCTGTGCCAGGGTGCTTTCAATAAAAGCAGAAGCGCCGCCAACAACAGCAATAACCCACATCCAGAACACAGCACCATAACCGCCGAGGCAGATAGCTGTGGAAATGCCGATAATATTACCAGTACCTACACGGGACGCAGTAGATACCATCAAAGCCTGGAAGGATGATACCGCACCGGATTCAACAGGCTTCTCCAAAATAACACGAATAGTTTCCTTAAACATACGTACCTGCACCAGACGAGTACGCAAAGTGTAGTACAGGCCTACACCGATGAGCATGATAATCAGCAAATAACTATACATAAAATTGCTGATTGCTCCAATAATTTCTCCGAACATAAATGTTGCTCCCCCTTTTTTAGTTTGTTTGTTAATTATAACATATTTACTTGCTTTTCCAAAATTCAGAAAGGACGACAGCTAACAAAGCTAACACTTTTGCACAATATAATAAATCAATTAAGTGATTTTGATAACCTCGCATTCTGCTGCTCTAGTTTAAGCCTTGCAAGCATTCCTTAAGACTCGCATAGCACGGATGCTCCAAATCAAAGGCTCCTGCCAGAGCCGCCTCGCCCAAGCGCATGCCCACATACCTTTCTGTTCCTGCGAAATATGTATACAATAAATGCCTGCTGTAGTTCATTAATCCGTTCTCACGCCCACGGCAGCAATTTACAGTCTGCAGATATTCCGCACTCACATTATAAAGATTATAGTAATCGCTGCATTCGGAGCTTTCCTGCCGCAGCGATTGCAGCAGCATATCCTCAAGATAGCCTTTTTGCCAACGTTTAGTAGCTTTTTTGCCGGGAAAGAAAAAGTGCGTGCAATACTCCACTTCTCTAAAGAAAGTATTGTCACGCACTGCAAAAAATTTCTGCATTCGGCGTTCGCGCTCATCAGCCGCGTCGGCAAAGAATACTGCTTTGCGCACTATTTCTCTGCCTTCCAGCTGTATAAGGCGTTTAGTCAGCAAGTCTAACTTATCGATACTCTGATAATTTACAATCTGCATGTTAGGCAAGCTGATTCCCTGCTTAAATAAATGCCGGAGATAGGCATGCATAAACTGCGCCATCTCCAATCTTTCACACAGCAATAAAACCTCACCGGTAATAATGCTTTGCTTACTCAATTTATTTCTCCTTTTGTTCCAACATCTGCTCGGCAGCCTGCACTACCTGCTCCACCGTCAGACGTGTCATACATTGCATATCGTCACATTTATGCTTCATGCCATCCGCACAGCCTGGGCAAGGCGGCAACGCTGTCACAATAGTTGCATCCTTGGTATAAGGGCCGTACAGCTTCGGACTGGACGGACCGTACATCGCTACGATAGGCACCTTCTGGCTGATTGCTACGTGCATCGGGCCGCTGTCGTTGGTGATAATCAGGCTGCAGCGACGCATTGCCGCCGCCAGCTCGCCAATACGGAAGCTGCCGGTTGCTACCACAGGTGTCGTCTTCATAAAGCTTACGGCCTCCTGCACCATTTCTTCGTCCATCGTACCGCCGAAGAATACAGGCTTATAGCCCTTTTCCGCAAGAATATCAGCTACCTTGGCAAAGCGCTCCGGCGCCCAACGCTTGGTAACAACAGCACTGCCGATGTTAAAGCCCACCAGCTTATCCGAAGCGAACACGCCGTGCTCACGCCAGAATTCCTCTGCATGCTGCTGATATTCCTCGCTCGGGAAAATCTCCAGACCGTTATGCTCCAGCTTCTGCACACCAAGTTGTGTAAGTACATCAAGATACATATCAGCCGCATGAATTGTGCGGTTGAGCGGTGTAAACACATCCCAAAGCGGTTTGAACATGGTGTGTGTTGTACCGCAACGCAATTTCACTTTGGTAAAAGCATCAATAAAGCTGCAACGCTCATTCGGATGCAGATTAATCAGCACATCAAAATCCATCTTGCTCAGACGGCGGGCGCAGGCCATCAACGCCAGCAGGCTATTGTCCTTGCCCTTCTTATCAATCGTGATAACCTCATCTAAATACGGATTGTGCAGCACTACATCCTTCAGCTTCTCATCCGCCAAAAAGGTAATGTGTGCATCCGGTGCTGCCTTACGCAGCGCATGGATAAAAGGCGTAGTCAGCGTCAGGTCTCCCAGATGCATCAAAAATGTTACCAATATTTTTTTGCCATTTAATTCTACAGCTTGTGCCATCAGCCCTCTGCCACCTTTTCCTGATAAATTTTATAAACCATTTCCGGCGTTATATCATGCATACAATGCCAGTTATCGCATTTTTTCTTCAAGCAGCCTGCACACTTTGCCGGTGAAAGCAATACCGTGGAATTTTTGCTGCCGTATGGTCCAGTGCGGTCAGCCTTCGTCGGTCCGTACATCGCCACAAGCGGCTTTTTAAGTGCCGCCGCAAAATGCAGCGGGCCGGTATCCGCACTTATATAGAAGCTGCAGCCCTTAATCAGCGCCGCCAGCTCACGCAGGCTTGTCTGTCCCGTCAAATTGATAACCAGCGAGCTTGCTGTGCCTTCGGCAATCTTCTGTCCCTTGACTGCATCATCGGGACCACCTGCCAGCACCACGGCAGTACCGTCAGCCGTAAGCTTTTTCGCCAGCTCGATATAATGCTCGACCGGCCATTCCTTCGTCCACCAGCGTGCACCGGGAACAATAACAACGTAATCGCCGCCCTGCCAGCCGGCCTCCTGCAGTTTATGCTGCACAGAAGCGGTTTCCGTGCTTAAATCCGGCATCGGGAATTCCACATCATCCAATGACTCTACCTTGGCACCAAGATAACGCGCCACGTCAAGATAACGCTCAATAACATGGTCCTTGCTATGACTTCCGCCAATCGCCTTGCTGATAAAGCCGCTGCCCTCGCGCATTTCGCAATAGCCGATGCGGTTATCGCAACCGCTGATAGCAGCCAGTACCGCGCTTTTGAAAAGGCCCTGCATATCTATCACCAGGTCAAAATGCTTGCTGTGCAGCAAAGAGCGCATTTCGCAAAAATATTTCAGCTTATCACTGAAGCCCAGCTTATTAAATTTTACCTTATCAAAATAAAGCACCTCGTCAATCACCGGCGGATCCGGTACAAAGCCGGCAAACTGCGGATGTACCAGCCAGGTGATTTTCGCCTTGGGATAATGCTTGCGCAGTGCTGCCGCAAAGGGCAAAGTGTGCAGGATATCACCTAAAGAACTCATTTTGATTAACAGGATATTCCGATACTCCATTATCATCTCTCGCTTACAATATTTTTTACGAAATCCAGCAGATTGCCTCCTGTGTAAAGATAGCCTTTGACACCAGCAGCCTCCGCTGCTTCCACATCGCGCTTACTGTCACCGACCAAGAAGCTCTGCTCCTTGTCGATATCATAGTCTGCCAGCGCCTGCAGCAGCATGCCCGGTTTGGGTTTGCGACAATCGCACACACCGGTATATTCCGGCACGCTGCCCTCTGGATGATGCGGGCAGTAGTAGATTTTTTCTATTTTGCCGCCTGCCGCAGCAATTTCACGCTGCATATAAGCATGCAGCTCATTCATCTGCTCTACCGTATAATAACCACGCGCAATACCGCTCTGGTTTGTTACAACAAAAATTGTATAGCCAAGCTGCGTCAGATACGCCACAGCCTCGCGTGCACCGTCAATCCAGCGCAGGTCCTCAATTTTGTAGAGATAGGCTACATCAACATTGAGCACGCCATCTCTGTCAAAAAATACCGCCTTAGCCTTCATAAACGTAATAACCGCCGGTCTTGTCGAGAAGCTGGCAATATTCCTCTGCAGCTTCTTCAATCGGAGTAAAGCCTCCGTCATAGCCTGCTGCCAAAAGGTTAGTGTCATCTGCTTCGGTAAAGCTCTGGTATTTGCCCTTCAGTACTTCAGGGAACGGTACATATTCCAGCTCGCCGCTACCAAAGTGGTTCAGCACAGCCTTAGCAAGAGTATTGAACTGATGCGCATGGCCGGTACCGCAGTTGAAAATACCGCTGATTTCCGGATGATCCCAGAAGTAGAAGTTTACCTTAACAACGTCTTTTACATACACAAAGTCACGAGTATGCTCGCCCGGTCCATAACCGGCGTACTCACCGAACAGGCGAACTTTATGTTCTGCTTTCCATTGGTTATACATTTGATAAATCATAGAAGCCATTTTGCCCTTATGATTCTCCTGCGGACCGTATACGTTAAAATAACGCAGGCCTACTACCTGGCTTTGTGCCTGCGGCAGCAGACGGCGCAGATAGTTGTCGAAGAACAGCTTGGAGAAAGCATATACATTCAGTGCTTCCTCACAGGCAGGCTCTTCACGAAAGCCATGAGCACCGCTGCCATAGGTAGAAGCAGAAGAAGCATACATCATCTGAATCTTTCTGTCGAGGCAGAAATGCAGCACGTTTTTGGTATACTCAAAGTTGTTTTCCATCATGTATTTGCCGTTATATTCCATTGTATCGGAGCAAGCGCCCTCATGGAAGATAACGTCGATTTTTTCATGATTGAATTTGCCTGCCTTCAGTGCATCCATGAAAGCATACTTATCCATATAATCCTTAACCTTCAGGCCTTGGATATTTTTGAATTTAACCATGTTGGTCAGGTTATCGACAACAAGAATGTCATCAATACCACGGTCATTTAAGCCTTTAACAATATTACTGCCGATAAAACCGGCACCACCAGTTACGATAATCATAATTTGCCCTCCTTAACCATTTTGGCAATTTTTTCCACCACACCGGTTGTGGAATAACCGTCTTCAAATTCTATAATGCGCACTTCACCGGCGTATTCACGTCCGGCAACCTCCTCAGGCTTGTAATCACCGCCCTTGACGAGAATGTCGGGACGAATTTTTTCAATCAGCTCGGTCGGAGTATCCTGATCAAACAGTACTACCGCATCTACGCAGGCCAGCGCTGCCAGTACACGCGCACGGTCCAGCTCATGCACCAAAGGTCTTGTTTCACCCTTCAGACGGCGTACGGAAGCGTCCGTATTCAGACCGACAATCAGGTGCTTGCCAAGGTTGCGCGCCTTTTCCAAATACGTTACATGTCCTACATGCAGAATATCGAAACAACCGTTGGTGAAAACAATCTTTTCGCCGCAGGCTCTCCAGGTTGCCGCCAAAGATGCTATCTCCTGCCAGCTCAGCGTGCGATAGCCACGGCCCTGCTTACGCTCCTCCGTGAGCAAATCCTTCAAAAGCTCGTCACGGTGCACCGGATAAGTGCCAACCTTGGCCACAACAATTCCTGCAGCACGATTCGCCATATAAACAGCATCTGCCAACGCCAGCTTGCCTGCAACACCGGCCAGAAGCGTAGCCGCCACTGTATCACCGGCACCGGAAACATCAAACACTTCAATCGCAGTAGCAGGACTGTGCAGCACCTGCTCAGCATTAACCAGGCTCATGCCGCGCTCACTGCGGGTAACAACAACATTTTTGATATGGAATTTTTCGCGTGCAGCCTGCGCCATGCTGACAACGGCTTCATCAGAGTTTTCACGCTGACAGCCTGCAGCCTCACACATTTCCTTTAAATTAGGCGTAATAAAATCACAGCCGTCATACTTGGACCAGTCTGCTCCCTTAGGATCAATCAACACCGGTATATCATAGGCCTTGCCCTGAGCAATCACCCATTGGCAAAAATCATCCGAGCAGACACCCTTGGCATAATCGGAAACAATAATACCATCCAAGCCTTCGTCAAGCAAGCCTGCCAGCCAATGACGCAGCTCAACAATTTCATCCGGAAATAAATCGCCGGTTTCTTCAAAATCAAGTCGCAGCATCTGCTGGTTGCCGCCCAAAACACGCAGCTTGGTAATGGTCTTGCGGCGTTTGCTTTTCACCAGTCCATGATGATTGATGCCTGCATCATCCATCAGCTTTTCCAGCAGCAGACGGTTTTCATCATCACCTGTCACACCGCCCATAAAAACCTGACATTCCAGATGCGCCAGATTGGCAGCAACGTTTGCTGCACCGCCCAGCACGGAATTTATCTTTGTAATACGTGTTACCGGTACAGGTGCTTCCGGAGAAATGCGTTTAACCTCACCCTGAAAATATCTGTCCAGCATCACATCGCCGATAACAGCAATGCGTACATTTTTAATCTGTTCCGCTAAAAAAGTTGTTACAGCTAAATCAGCCAAATTATTCACCATCCACCAGCTCACATAAAATGTGGCCTATCAAAATATGCATTTCCTGCGCACGGGCAGTAACCTTCGCCGGCACAGCAATGCACTCGTCGCACAGCAGCTTCATTTTACCGCCGCCCTCAGCCGTCATGCCTACGCAGAAAACACCCATGCTCTTGGCCAGCTCAACAGCTTCCACAACATTAGCGCTGTTGCCGCTTGTGGAAATGCCTACCAGCACATCGCCCGGACGTGCGAGTGCCTGCACCTGACGTACGAAAACCTTATCATAGCCGTAATCGTTGCCGACAGCAGTCAGAATGGAGGTATCTACCGTCAGTGCGATAGCAGGCAGACCGGCGCGTTCCTTTTGAAAGCGGCCTACAAACTCGGCAGCCAGATGTTGGCTGTCAGCGGCGCTGCCGCCGTTGCCGCAGAACAAAACCTTGTTGCCATTGGCCAGCGCCTTTTTTACTTCTGCAGCAATACGCTCAATCTGTGCCATGATATCGCTGTTCATCACAGCATTTGCCACCTGCAGATGGTCCAAAAAGCGTTGTTTAATCAAATTATCCATGATTTCCCTCTTAATTATAAATTATAGAAATAATATTGTACCTTAAAACTATTATCGCCATCATGCTGACTCTTTTCATAGGTAAATTCCAAAGCCCAGCAACAGAATTTGTGCAGCCAGCGATAATCTGTTTCATAGTTTTTCTTACTTACAAGATCATAACGATTGATAACGCTTATAGTATTGCGTTTGTCAGGAGTCCATTGTAAGCCATTACGCAGCTCTCGATCCATGTCTGCCTGACCAATCTCATACAAATTACTGAAGCGATCTTCACGATAATAACCTACCCAAGTACGCCATTGCGGAGTAATCTTCTGACCTAAGGTTGCATAATACATATTTGTGGAACGCAACTCATTCGTATTGCTTTCACCAATCCACTTTTTACCAACAGTAAGATTTAAAACAGTATTTTTGCTATTAAACAGATAAATTGGATCATGATTCAGATAAACAGCATATTCCTTACGCCATCTTTTACTGCCGCTTTTCCCCGTATCACGATTCCATTTATTCCACAAACCATATTCATAATAACCGGAGTAGCTCAAGGGCAAGCCCTTCATAATATGATGATTTTTATAATCAAAGCGCCAGGTATTTTGTTTTCTATACCAGTTGTCATCATCTTCATCCCAGCCATTAAAGTAGGAAACTCTGAAATTGCGTTCATTATGCGAAATTTTATATACCGGCTTAAAACCAACCTTAGAATACTGCGGAAGCTCTATATCAACCATTGTTTTTTCTGTAATAGGCTGACTAAGTTCCAATTTCACATAAGCACCATTATCACTGCCATCATAACCAACACGTGGCATAATTTTTGTTTTACCATCATCATTAAAATTATTCACCCATATATCACGAGAATAAATATGCTTACCACGGATAAATACTTTTACATCACGTGCAACCATTTTTTCCTTAGGATAAATTTCAAATGTTTTTGCAGTTACCGACAAGCAAGGCGGATGCTTAACTGCCGGACAACGAGACATTCTGCCGCCTTCGTCTATAACAAGCCTATCCGGATAAATTGTAGCATGCGGTGCGTCATAAATATCCTTCACACCATTGCCACTAATTTCTTTAATTTCACCAGTTTTAGTATTAAAATTGTAATGCGCCCATTTACCATGTAATTTGTTTTCTGGCTGCACTAAATCTGCTCCCTGTTCCAGCCATACATCACCAGTCTTCATGTTACCTTTAGCATATGTAGTCAGCAGCTTATCTGTTCCCTGCTTTAAAACAACACTACCGCTAGCGTAGAATTCACCACTCACACTATCATACTCTGCATGATCTGCACTTAAATAAATAGGCAGAGCCTGCTGTGCTTCTTTTTCAGCACTTTTTTCAGTTATTCTACTAGGCACAGCCTGGTTAACCGTCGTATTCTCTGCTTCATCTTCAAAAGCAGGAGCGGAATAACGGTCACTATCCGAATTAGTATACTGTTCCGCATAAACAGGCAGGCACATGCCCAGTGCCAAAGCTGTAGCTATAAAAGTCTTATGCATATAAAAAACTCCTTTTTTCCTATATTGATGAAGAAAAAATTTCATAATAATCCACTTAACATTATACCATAAAAAAAGCAAAAGCTCACTCGAAAGAGTGAGCTTTTCACGTATAATTTTCGATTTTATTCCTGATATACAACGCCCTGCAAAGAAGTATCCTCAGCAGTCTGTACAAAGGTTTCACAGCCAACCGGAATAGTTACGCTGTTACCCTTGACAAAAGCACCGCCAACCAGGCCCACAGGACCAAGGATAATCATACCACCAATAGCAGCACCTGCCGCACCGGCAATGCTTTCAGCCTTTTGTTTAGCAAGCTCGCCTACAGTAACGGGAATCTTGGTTCCGTCTACGCCATAGATATAGGTAAAGTCAATATCAATGCGGCCATCCTTACCGAAAATACCGGGCTGAACAACCTTCTTAACCTCACCAACACCGGTTGCACCCTTCGGCAGTACCAGTACGTCATTTACATACAGGTTATCCGCTGCCTTAAAATGAACTACATCACCCTTACGGCTCATTTTAGTGCTCAGCTCAGAGGTAAAAGCAATTTTAAAAACAGAATCCTTCGGAAGCACAACCTGCTGTACAGGCACATTTCCGTCAGTATAAGAAGCGAGCTTCAGCAGACTTTCCAGACGACCGCTCAAAGAACCGGTCTGATTCTGGCCATAAAGCAGCTTTTCCGTGGCTTCAATACGGTTTTTGGCAGCGCCGCCAGACATGCTTTCGTTCATTTTCCATTCTACCACATTCAGCTTAGTAGCAAAGGAAGCTTCACCGTTATCAGGAGTACCCTCAAGATAATCGTACATATTGTCAACGCGGTTTATAATAGCATCGCTGGTAATAGTTCCGTAAACATCATCTTCCAGACTATCCATACGCTGCAACAAGGAACCGCTCTGCTCCGTGCCATAGAGCATTTTTTCCATAGCGCCGATTTTATCTGCCATCGGGACAGCAGAATCAGCAGCAAAACCTGGAATTACTGTAGTAAAGCAAAAGATAAAGGTCAACAATAAAGTTGCAAGCTGTTTTTTCAATTTTCTTACCTCCAATCAGAGCTATATATTTTCATTATAGCATGTTTTACCTAAAAAAAACAGAGGTTCTGTTCTGAACCTCTGCTTTATCCAATGTAAAATTTGTACAGATTGTTACTATAAATAATATTGCAGACAGCTTTTGTACCTATATTACAAACCAAACAAGTAATTTTTTATTTTTTGTAGCTGTCAACAGCAGACTTAACAGCAGACTTCATTTCATCCATTTTAGCAAAGCGACGACGATGCTGTGCTCTTTTGGACGGCTTCAGCTCTTCCATAGATTTGCGGTGTTCCGCGGTCGGCATAATATAGAAGCGACGATCTGAGCAGATAACACCCTCGCACTCCTGCCAGAAAGCACCGAAATCAGTCTTCAGCTTACGATCTACACGTACATGGTTCATCGCGTAATAGCCGTCATTGGTAACAGCGAAAATATTTTCAACGCCTATAGCCTTAGCAAAACAACGCAGACCATAGAACATCAGGTTTTTGGTACGATAGCCGAAGAAAGCCTTCGTCATGCCCTTAATCAGCTCATTACCGTTCTGCGGTCCCTGCAGGGCACCAATATAAATAACATTCTTGCCGTCTGTTTTATTCTTTGCCAGCCAGAACATGATTTGGTATAAAGGCTCGCCCTCATAGAATAAAGCCAAAGACATGCAGCCTTCCTTGCGTTGGCCGGCATGAAACCACAGCTGCAGCGTCAACGGTCTGTCATCGTAGGAATCCTCCCACAGCTGCACCATTTCACCCTTGCTATACAATTTATCCATCAGCTCCGGCTTGAACAGCTCTTCCATAATCAGCAGATGATTCTGCACCAGCTCTACACGTTCATCCCAAGTTGAGCCTTTATAAAAAAACGCTCTGGTAGTCTGTTCCAAAAGCGCAGGTGCTCCCTGCAGCCATGCCTGACGATTGCTGTTTGCATCAAAAAATTTCAGCAAGCCTTCTATCGAGTTGCTATGCATAGCACAACGCGCACGGAAAACGACATAGCGCTTCATTTCCTTCAAAATATGTGTCTGATATAAGCTTTTGCCGACATATTCTAAAATATTCTTGTCCATCAGTTACCTCTAGAAATATTATAATTATCTATATTATAGCATAGTTCAGAATGATAAGCATCAAGCATTCTTGATAAAAATATGTTTATGTGTTAAAATTTTTACGACAACCGTTTTACAGGGTGGTATTGCCTTCATTCAATTAAGAATGGAGGTGATGTCTATGGTATATTTTACATTCCAGGATCTTATGATTTTCGGTATGTTTATACTGGCATTGCTGACGTTCATTTTTCAGAACCGAAAGTAAATCGCACATAGAAAAACCGCCTCTGTAATTTACCAGATTCCGAGGCGGCTTTTCAAGTCAATTCAACTGGCAACCCACCTTTGCGGGCGGTTGTCTTTTTCTATATTTAATATATCACATTCATACTATTTTTTCAAGTAATGACTTAATTCTTTCTCATATGCTCTTCGAGATACTGACCGACAATTTTAACGGCACAGTAATCACCGCACATGGAGCAAGCCTCATCATCGGATTTGTTCTTGCGGCAGCGATATTCCTTAGCCTTTACCGGGTCGATAGCCAGATCAAGCTGAGCAGGCCAATCCAGAACCTTACGTGCTCTTGCCATCTTCAGGTCCCACTCCCATGCCTGCTTGTTGCCGTTAGCCAAATCAGCGGCATGCGCAGCGATACGGGTAGCGATTACGCCCTCGCGTACATCATTTAAGTCAGGCAGGCCCAAATGCTCGGCCGGAGTTACGTAGCACAGGAAGTTAGCACCACTGACAGCAGCAAGAGTGCCGCCGATAGCACTGGTAATATGGTCATAGCCGGGAGCAACATCTGTTACAAGAGGTCCGAGCACATAGAACGGTGCGCCGTGGCACAGGCGTTTTTGCAGCTGCATGTTCGCAGCAATCTGGTTGTAGGGCACGTGGCCGGGGCCTTCTACCATAACCTGTACCCCCTTATCCCAAGCGCGCTGTGTCAATTCACCCAGGTTCAGCAGCTCCTGAATCTGCGCTCTGTCGGTAGCATCAGCAATGCATCCGGGACGCAGGCCATCGCCAAGGCTGATAGTTACATCATATTCGGCACAAATATCAAGAATTTCATCATAGTATTCATACAGAGGATTCTCTGCGTCATTGTGCAGCATCCAGCCGGTGATAAAGCTGCCGCCGCGGCTGACAACATCCATCTCACGGCCTTCGTCAATGAGTGCTTTCAGCACATTTTTGTTAATGCCGCAATGAATGGTCATGAAGTCGGCGCCATCTGCAGCCTGTTGGCGGATAACATCGAAAATATCTTCCTTAGTCATCTCAACCACTGCGCCACGCTTCTTAATGGTTTCTACAGTTACCTGATACATAGGCACAGTGCCAACCATTACGGTAGATGCAGCAATAATTGCCTGACGGGAAGCGCTGATATTGTTGCCGGTGGAAAGATCCATAACAGAATCCGCGCCTGCATCAATAGCAGCCTGCAGCTTTGCCAGCTCCGGTTCCGGATCAGGATAGCTGCTGGAGGTGCCGATGTTAGCATTAACCTTTACGGTAAGACCGGTGCCTACACCGCGCGGAATAATATTTTTATGATTGATGTTGCAGGGAATGGCGATAGTACCGTTTGCTACGCCTTCGCGAATAAACTCCGCAGTTACATGCTCCTGCTCTGCTACAATTTTCATTGCTTCGGTAATCACACCTTGGCGTGCCAATTGCATTTGTGTTGCCATAATTTTTCCTCCTTATAATTAAAAGACCGCTTTCCTGTCGGAAAGCGGTTGAATTGTCTTTTTGCAGAAATCTGCTCGCTTTCCTACGCTGGTTTTAACCAGATTCAGGTTCAAAGGGTCGGATGTAAGTCCTCTCAGCAAATTGCGCCCCTAGCGGTTGCGTTGTTTTGTTTACATGCTTACTTTAACATGAATAACATCATTTTGCAAGCATACAAACCGAAACTTTTCTGTAATCTACGTTACAAATTCACTAAAAAAATTGTATACATAAAAAATCTTTACAAAAACACTTGACTCTAAAAGCAGGCGTGCTATAATCATCTACAAATCACATTAAGCAACGCAATGATGGAGAAGCAATGTGCAGGTCTTTTCAGAAAGCTGGCGGTTGATGCAAGGCAGCAGCGAAGCACACTAGTTCCGCTCCGAAGCGGCAAATGACGAATTTGACGGGTGCGCCCGATACAGCGTTCAAAGTTGGCCATAGGCAAATTGGGTGGCACCGCGAGCAGTCCTCGTCCCAAGATAGGGATGATGGGCTTATTTTTTTAGGTGAAGCAATTATGCAATGGCAATTTGGGTGGTACCGCGAGATAAAGGCAAGCTCGTCCCAAAAGGATGTGCTTGCCTTATTTATTTTCAGGAAGAAGGAAAGAATACATGAAAAGAGCATATAACTTTAACGCCGGTCCTTCCGCTATGCCGCTCGAGGTACTGTTGGAAGCGCAGGAAGAATTCTTAAACTATCAAAACACCGGCATGAGCATCATTGAAATGAGCCATCGCAGTAGTGAATACGCTGCCCTGCATGCAGAAACAAAACAGCTGCTGCGTGAGCTGATGGAAATCCCCGAGGATTACGAGATTATGTTTATCCAAGGCGGCGGCAGCACCCAGTTTTTAATGACAGCTGCCAATTTCCACACTAAAAAATACGCCGCTTATGTCAACACCGGCGTCTGGGCCAAAAAGGCTATGGCAGAAGGAAAATTCTACGGCGAGGTTTATGAGGCCGCTAGCAGCGCTGATAAGAACCACAGCTACATTCCACAGGAATTCACGCTCCGCCCCGATACTTCTTATGTACACCTCACTGCCAACAACACGATTTACGGCACCGAATACAAGGATTTCCCCAAGTTTGATGTTCCCGTTATCTGCGATATGTCCAGCGACATCCTCTCGCGCAAGGTGAACGTCAAGGATTTTGATCTTATCTACGCAGGAGCGCAAAAGAATCTTGGTCCTGCAGGCGTAGTCATTGTCATTGCCAAGAAAAGCTTTTTGGCAACAGCGCGTGAGGAGCTGCCCACTATGCTGAAGTACAGCACCTTTGCCAATAACGATTCTTTGTACAATACACCGCCTGTCTTTGCCATTTATATGGTTAACAAAACTCTGCACTGGATTAAAAAGCAGGGTGGCGTAAACGCTATTGCCAAGAATAATGCAGCAAAGGCTAAGCTCATCTATGACGTTATCGACAACAGCAACGGTTTTTACAAGGGTCATGCTGCTCCCGAAGCTCGCAGTAATATGAACATTACCTTCAATCTGGCTACGCCGGAAATGGAGAAGGATTTCATAGCTAAGGGCAAGGCTGCCGGCTTTGTCGGTATCGGCGGTCATCGTCTTGTCGGCGGCTGTCGCGCCAGTGCCTATAATGCAGTGCCGCTGGAGGCCTGCAAGGCGTTGGCGGAGTTTATGGAAGAATATATGAAGGAAAACAAATAACAGGAGGATAAATCACCATGAAAATTTTTGTCAGCAACGATATCAGCGAAAAAGGCGTAGCTCTGCTGCGCGAACACTTTGATGTAGATGTAATGCCCAACATGAAGCCGGAGGAGCTTATTAAGGTTATCAACAATTACGATGGTCTGGTAACCCGCAGCATGACCAAGGTAACCAAGGAGGTTATCGAAGCCTCCACCCGCCTGAAGGTTATCGGCCGCGCCGGCGTTGGCGTTGACAACATCGATATTCCTGCCGCTACCGCTAAAGGCATCGTCGTACTCAACACCCCGGAAGGCAACACCATGGCAGCTACCGAGCACACCGTTGCTATGATGATGGCTATGACTCGTCACATTCCGCAAGCCCATCAATCCATTCAGGAAGGCAAATGGGACCGCAAATCCTTTGACGGCATTCAGGTACAGGGCAAAACCCTTGGCATCATCGGCGTCGGCCGTATCGGCAGCCGTGTTGCCAAACGTATGCAGGCTATGGAAATGACCACCATTGGTTACGATCCTTATATTACCGAAGAACGTGCGCATCAGGTTGGCGTTGAGCTGGTTGATTTTGACACTCTGCTGGCTAAATCCGATTACATCACTATCCACACTCCGCTCACCAAAGAAACCGAAAAAATGCTGAACGCCGAAGCTATTGCAAAAATGAAGGACGGCGTGCGCATTGTCAACTGTGCCCGCGGCGGCTGCATGGACCCCGAAGCTATTGCCGAAGGCGTTAAATCCGGTAAAATTGCCGGCGCTGCCATTGACGTTTATCCTACTGAACCGCTTACCAAAGAAAATAACCCCTTCCTGGGCCTGTTCAACGTTGTACAAACTCCGCACCTCGGTGCTTCCACCATCGAAGCGCAAATCGGTGTAGCTGTTGATGTTGCTTACGGCGTAATCGATGCTCTCGAAGGCCGTCCGGTTATGACCGCCGTTAATATGGCGCCCATTCCGAAAAGCGTGGCAGCAGTTATCCAACCTTACTTTAAACTGGCAGAACGCATGGGTACCGTGGGCATCTATTTGGCAGACGGACCGATTAAGAGCGTTGAGGTAGAATACACCGGTGCGCTTGCCGAAACCGAAACCCAGGCTCTTACCACCGCCTTCCTCAAAGGCCTGCTGAACCCGATTCTGCAGGAAAGCGTTAACTTTGTCAATGCTCCCGGCATTGCTAAAAAACGTAACCTGGAGGTTAAAGAGGTTAAGGCTAACAAGCCAGGTTACTTCACTACCGCTATCAATGTAAAAATTGCTACTGCCAAGGGCACACATAAAATCGAAGGCACTTTATTCGACGGCAAGCAGCCTAAAATTGTACAAATCGACCAATATCATGTTGACTTCAATCCCGAAGGCTACCTGCTGCTGGCACCGCACGTCAACAAGCCTAATATGATCGGTCAAATGGCAACTATTTTGGGCAGCGCCGGCATCAACATCAACGGCATGCAGGTTGGCAGCACTCCTAAATCCGACACCAACATTATGGCGATTGCTGTTGGCGATGATATTCCTAACGATATTATGCTGCAGCTGCGTGGTGTGGAAGGCATTATTGACGTTAAGCTTATCAACTGCGAAGGCTAATCACTATATAAATTACAGCGAGGAAATTCTATGAGAATAATTTTAGTCCGACACGGCGAAACAACCTGGAATATAGAAGGCAGATACCAAGGACAGGAGGATACACCGCTGAGCGAGCGCGGTCTGCGCCAAGGCCACCTGCTGGCCGAGGGCTTGCACCATATCCCTATTGATGTGTGCATCTCCAGCCCACTGCAGCGCTCCTACCAGACCTGCAAGTTCTGCGCCGATCTGCACAAGCTGCCGGTAGCAACAGATGAACGTCTGCTGGAAATAAATCACGGCAGCTGGGAAGGCGTGCTGGCACCGGAAATTGCCAAGCAATTTCCGCAGGAGTTTGCCCTGTGGCACACTAGGCCGCACCTGGTGCAAATGCCTGACGGGGGCGAAAGCCTGGAGGATGTGCGCAAGCGTGCGCGCGCTGCCTTTGACGATTATGCTGCCAAATATATCGATAAGACTGTGCTGGTTGCTGCGCATGATGCAGTGAACAAAGCAATTATCTGTGATTTGCTTGGCCTTGATATGTCGCACTTCTGGCAGATTAAGCAGGATAATACCTGTATCAATGTATTAGAATATAATGAAGGTGTTTGGCGCGTAGTGCTGCTGAACTCCACCAATCATTTAGGCTTCCTGTTCAGCGGTATTGAGCAGGCCGGCCTGTAATTTTACAAAGCAAAACTACCGTCCTGCGCAGCAAAAGCTGCGAGGGCGGTAGTTTTTTGTCTTTCTTGTCAAAATTTTGTTTGCATGATACAATATTACAGACAACCGTGTTGCGGGCGCATCCAAGAAGCAAGTCCATAGGACGAAGCTGATTGGTACTGCGCGCCATGTGATAGCACCCCAAGAGGCGTAGCCGATTGGTTTGGTGCGAACCACTGCAGGGTGGCGTTGCCGAAATTCCGTTGGAATGGAGGTGATGCTTATGAAAAATTACGACTTCAAAGATCTTATGGCCTTTGGCGTATTTATTCTGGCGTTACTGACATTTATATTTCAGTTCAGCAAATAATCCAGACATAAGAAAACCACCCCAAAACTTGCCGGTCGCAGGGTGGATTTTCTTACCACATTGAACTGGCAACCCACCTTGTGGGCTGTTGTCTTTCTATATTTATTATACCACATCAAAATATTTTTGCAATACAGTAATCCAGACATAGAAAAACCGCCTCTGTAGTTTGCCGTTCACTGAGGCGGATTTTCTGACCCTTTGAATCGGCAACCCACCTTGTTGCGGGCGCATCCAAGAAGCAAGTCCATAGGACGATGCTGATTGGTATATGCGCGCCATGCAATAGTGCCCCAAGAGGCGCAGCCGATTGGATTGGCACGAACTGCTTAGGCGGTTGTCTTTCTATTTTTATTATACCACATTCATATATTTTTGCAACACAAAGCCCCCTCACCTTTCGGCGAGGGGGCCTTTATACGCGCGTGTATTATTTTGTGTTACTTGCTAATCGTTAAATTAGAAAGTGAAGGTTACATCAGCCCAAACAATGTTGTCATGATCTTCATCATTCAGTTTGGAAACAGTGTCATAGTAAGCTACAGTACCAACGATGTTTTTAGCGAAGGTGTAGTTAGTGCCAACGCCCCAGCCTTTGAAGCCTTCATTTTTATCTCCAACACCATCAAATACAGTAGCATCAGTGGTGTGTGCAACATAGGTCATACCGCCTTGGTCATAGTAGTTAGCGAACAGGCCCCAAGAACCAGCTTCGGTAGCTTCAGCACCTTTGTAGGTCAGGCCAGCAGTCCAGCCGTCGGAACCAATACCGGTTACGTCTTTATCATCTTTGCTCATGTCGCCCTTCAGGTACATACCGGAAACAGCTACATTGCCGTCGAAGTCATAGGAACCGCCAACATACCAGATAGCATTGTCAAGACCTTCGCCAGCAGCTTCTTTGTACATATCTTTGAAGTTTACATAACCAGCCATAGCGTCAAATTTACCGAAATCACCAGTCAGTTCAGCGCCAGCATAGTTACCAAAGGACATATCAGTGTCTTTACCATTAACTTCAGCAGAAGCATCGCTAGCTTTACCAGCAAAGCCTTTTAATTGAATTTTGCTGCCATAAGATACTTCAACGCCGTCAGCGCGGGTATCATATACGTTGCCGTTTGCAAAGAATGCATTGTAACGGCCAGCGGTTACGTTCAAGCCACCCAGTTTACCTTCAACATATGCACGTTGGAAGGAAGTATCTTCATTGCCAGCGTTGTCGGTCAGGTCTTGAGTGTTTTCCAGCATGCCGGTGTAGGACCAGTCATCATTGATTTGGCCGTTAACCCACAGACGAGAACGCAAATCATTATATACATTGCCTTTATTGCTGGAATCAGTGTAACGATAACGCATTTCGCCGGTTACTTTTACGTTGTCAGCTTTTTTCTCCAGGTTAGCAACGCGAACGCCCAGGTTGTCCAGTTCGTCAGCGAATTCAGCAGCCAGTTTGTCAACGTTAGCGCCTTTTGCCATTGCTTTAGCAACGATTTGAGCCATTTCATAACGGGTCATCAGTTTGTCGCCACCGAAGGTGGAGTCGCCGTAGCCTTCGATTACGCCAGCAGCAGCCAGTTTGTTGATGCTGTCATAAGCCCAGTGACCAGCAGGAACGTCAGAGAACGGGTTAGCAGCGTATGCGGAAGCAGTTACGCCCAGAGCCATAGCCATAGCTAATACTAAAGATTTTTTCATTTTAATTTCCTCCTTTAGGAAAATACATTTGAAAAATTCTGCTACGCTTCTTCGCCTTGGCTTTGATACTCGGCTCGCCGCATCTTTCAGTAAGAGTTGCCTTGTTTCCTCTACCATACTCTTTGCAGTCTGCATTTTTCGCAGCCCTCAGCAGTTAGCATAAGCAAATTTTTCATGACTCTATTGTACCACTTTTTTAATAACTCTACAAGTGCTTCACAAATTTTTCTTAATTCATGTAAATAAAGAGATTCTACTTCGCAAACAATCATTGATATGTAAGCTTTTCTTTTCAAGTATTTTTTCACAATACAAAAACCGCCTCTGCAAAATTTACAGAAGCGGCTGGGTGTTTAAACTTAAATTAAGCTAGGAATTATTTAACACGCAGAGCACGGTCTACTTCGATGCGTACTGCACGGCCAAATTCTTCATGAGTCCAATCCCAACGGCTGGTCAGAGCTTCAGGAATGGTTTTGTCGCTGTAAATGCGGTGCTCGTAAGCTTTACCGGTGAGCTTGTTGTAAGCAACTGCATAGCCTTGCAGGTCGATTTGCAGTTTGCGCTCTTCGCTGGAATCGATAGCTCTGTCATCCAGCTTGTCCAGCTGAACAGCGATAACGATGTCAACATCGCCGTCTTTAGCAATCTTTTCCAGAGTTGCAGCACTGGGAACCTTATTGCCAACCTTAGCAGCATCAATAACAGCGGTCAGCTTGTCGTTTTCTACTACTACAAAGCCTTTTTTGCTGTTCAGAACAGCCAGAGCGTTTTTGTAGAAAACCTGATTTGCCAGTTCGTCTCCGCCTTCAACGTTGTTGATCAAAGGCAGCAGAGCAACACTTGCAGCTTCAGCTGCACCAAAGCAGGGGATGCTGAAGCAGATAGCCATAACGGTCATCAATAAATAACGTAAAACTTTTTTCATTCTTATTCCTCCAGACGCATTTATGTAATGCAGAATATAGGTATATTCTAGCATAAATTCAGGAAAAAATACAGTGTTTGCTTAAAATTTTCTGACTGGGTAGTCATTGTGAGTAAAACTTTTTTCTGAAATATTCTTCAGTTGTTATACTAATTTTTCAGTTGTATTTCACATTTTCCTTGCAAAAATTCAGTTCTTTGCAACAACTAAAATAATAGCTGAAAAATTTCACTTGTTATTTCAGTTTTTATTTCACTTGTTAACTAAAACCCTATTTTCAACAACCTACCCACACACAAAAAACGACCGCCCTTCCGGGCGGCCGTCTTATTATACGCGCGTGTTAAATGTTAAGTTGTTGTGTATTACTTAAATTAGAAAGTGAATACAACTTGAGACCACAGAGTTTGTGCGTCTTTGTTGCCTTCCTTAGCTTCCAGATCATACCATTCAACCTGGCCAACGATGTTCTTAGCGAAGGTGTAGTTAGCAGCTACGCTATAACCCTTGAAGCCTTGATCAGCATCTGTATAGCTGTCAGCATAACCGTTCATGGTGTGATCGATATAAGTGGAGAAGCCTTGATCATAGTATTTAGCAACTAAGCCCCAAGAACCAGCTTTAGCAGCTTTAGCACCTTTATAGGAAGCAGTTACTACAAAGCCATCGTCATCGCCTTCATATTTATCTTGATCGCCATTCAGATACATAGCACCCAGTTTGAAGTTTTTGTCGAATGCATAGTTAGCACCAACAGTCCAAATAGTATCGTCAACGTCTTTAGCTTCTTTTACATCTTCATAATTATAGTAACCAGCAGCCAAAGCTAATTTACCAACATTACCAGATAACTCTGCATAGTAGGTGTCTTTTGCATTAGCTTTTTTAGGTGTAGCTTCAAGACCAGTTGTATGAGCAGCTTTACCATAACCAGCAGTCAGTTTAACGTCCTTGCCATAAGAAGCTTGAACGCCGTCAAAACGGCTATCATATACGTTGCCTTCGGACAGTTTGCTATGATAACGACCAGCTTGAACTTTTACGCCACCGAGCTTACCATTTACATAAGCACGTTGAAATTTAGTGGTTTCATCACCTTTATCGTTTTTAAGGTCCTGGATGTTCTCCAACATGCCAGTATAAGTCCAGTCATCATTGATTTGACCATTTACCCAAATACGGGAACGCAGTTCGGTAGCATAGCCATTGATATCTGCACCATCATCTTTGTAGTGATAACGCAGTTCGCCAGTTACTTTTACATTGTCAGCTTTTTTCTCCAGGTTAGCAACGCGAACGCCCAGGTTATCCAGTTCATCAGCGAATTCAGCAGCCAGTTTGTCAACGTTAGCGCCTTTTGCCATTGCTTTAGCAACGATTTGAGCCATTTCATAACGGGTCATCAGTTTGTCGCCACCGAAGGTGGTGTCGCCGTAGCCTTCGATTACGCCGGCAGCAGCCAGTTTGTTGATGCTGTCATAAGCCCAGTGGCCGGCAGGAACGTCAGAGAACGGGTTAGCAGCGTAAGCGGAAGCGGTTACACCAAGAGCCATTGCCATTGCGAGTACTAAGGATTTTTTCATTGTAATTTCCTCCTCTTATCTTAAGAGATTTTTATTTATTACAAAATCCTTCGCAAGTTCCCGCCTGCAAGTCCGGTAAGAGTTGCCTTGTTTCCTCTACCATGCACGAGCTTCGCCTGTGTCAAGGATTTCATAATCAAGGGGTGAAATTATAGATTGGAGTAACTCTATTTACGATTTACTCTAATCTAAATCATACTTATATTATAATGGCGGATAAGTACTTAGTCAAGAGATTTTTTCAGAAAATTTTTAACAGAATAATATTTATTCCTATTAAGAATGTTTGCGATGTTGAGACAGCGCCTTGCACTGGCCTGCCTGCGCTGGAGTAAAACACTTGCCAAAGTCATTTTTTACGCGTTTTAAAGTATACTTGCGAAAATTCTCGAAAAATTGAAAGTATACTTTCGGAAATTCGCTAAAAATAGTAAGTATACTTTCAATTTTTCTTGTGCTGTGCTTTTGAGTGGTTTATAATAGAATTGTAAGGCGGTGATATTATGGCTATTATTAAGCAAGAAAATATTTTAAAAGTCCTTGCAGGCTTCAACCCTTGGTGGAAAACTGGTGCAGTAGCCCCTGCATTTCTCAAAAGCTACAAACGAATTTCCTATTATGAAACACTGGAAAAAATTTCTCATACCACTATACGTCGCAACGTCATTCTTTCCGGTGCCAGACGTGTCGGTAAAACAACCATTATATATCAGGTTATCGATAATTTGCTGAAGCAGGGTGTTGCGCCTGAGCAAATCGTTTTTATCTCCCTAGATCATCCTATTTTAAAATTAAGCAGCATGGATGCCATATTAGAATGCTATCACGAAAATATTCATCCTGATAAAGATGTTTATTACTTTTTTGATGAAATCCAATATGCTGCTGATTGGCCCGGTTGGTTAAAAATCATCTACGACACACAACCTGAAAGCAAGGTTATCGCAACCGGTTCTGCAAGCCCGGCTCTGGTAAAGGGCAGCACCGAAAGTGGTGCCGGCCGCTGGTCTGTAATTCAGGTACCAACGCTTTCTTTTTATGAATATTGTTCACTTATCGGCATCAGTATCACAAATCTTCCCAAAAATCTGTTGCTTTCGCAGCTGCTGTCGATGACTCAGGCCGAGCGTACCAATATTATGCTCAAATTAGAAAGCCTCCGACTGCACTTTAACCGCTATCTTCTTGTTGGTGGCTTCCCGGAGCTTGCTTTAGCTGAGGATGATTTTTTTGCGCAGCAGATTATGCGTGAAGACATTGTAGACAAGGTTTTAAAGCGAGATTTACCTGCCTTGTATAATATCCGTAATCCCCTGGAATTGGAGCGCATCTTTCTCTACCTGTGCAATGTTTCCTCTGAAATCGTTTCCTACGACAGCATTGCCAAAGAACTGAATGGTGTATCACGCCCTACTGTGGAAAATTATGTCCGCTACCTGGAAAGTGCTAATTTAATCTACATCAGTAATCCTGTCCATATCGAAGGCAAAAAAATTCTTAAAAGCAAGCCGAAAATCTATATTGCTGATGCAGCTATACGTAATGCCGTGCTAATGAATGATGACCTGCTCACAAATGCTGCAGAAATGGGTAAAATTGTAGAAACAACTATTTATAAGCATGTTAAAACCTTCTGTTATCGCAAGGCTACCAGCGTAGGCTATTATCGTGCTGCCGGTTCGGAAAAGGAAATAGATGTCGTTGCTGAATATCCTGCTAATAAAGATATTTTGATTGAAGTAAAATATCGTGAGCAAGCACCCATCAGCAACAATGACGCTATCTGTACCCTTGCAGGCAAAGCCGAGCTTGGCATAATTATTACTAAGCGCCAGGACGATTATGGTGTACATGACACACCTGACGGCAAGCAGCTTTTGCGCATCCCGGCCTACGCCTTCTGCTACCTTTTAAGCTTGGCAGAAAAGAATAACATTGCCTCTTTTTAAAGTATACTTTCGAAAATTCCCGAAAAATTGAAAGTATACTTCCGTAAATTCGCCAAAAATCGTAAGTATACTTTCAATTTTGCTTGTGCTGTGCTTTTCTCCGCATAAATAAAAAAAAGCAGCAGTGCCATGCGTTCGGCACTGCTGCTTTCAGAGGGTTGATGTTGTGAAAGGATGTATAAAAAGAAAAGGGGTATTATGTATCAGTCAGTGGGATTGCTAACTGATGAGCTTATTATAAGGCGAACTGACTGATTAGTCAATGGATAATCTGTGAACTTTGCATCGTTTTGATGAACTCTAAAAAATCATCGTACCGCTGCCATCAGCGCGTAAAAAATCGGCGGTACAATAAGCGCCGGCAGCATATTCAGCGTTTTGCAGTCACGCAGCTGTAAAATTCCCAGGCCGCTGCTCATCAGAAAAATGCCGCCCAAAACAGAAATTTCTCCCATCAGCGCCGGTGTCATATAAGGCGCAATCACGCCGGCGAAAAGATAAATGCTCCCCTGCCACAAAAGCAGCACCAAGGCTGCAGCTGCAATGCCGATGCCATAGGCCGAGCCAAGAATAATCGACGAAACAAAATCAAGCGTCGCGTTGGTATACAGATAAGTATTGTTGCCGTTGAGCCTACTTTCAATCGGTCCTAAAATAGAAAGTGTGCCGATGCAGAACAGCAAAATAGCGGTTGAAAGTCCTTCCGCCAGCTTGCTGCCACCCTTGGCGCTTGCCAAAAGCCTGTGAAAGCGTCCGTCGATATCCAGCCACGTTCCTATAACAGTACCAATGGCGATGCTGGCGATGAATAATACCGGATAAGTTGTTTTCGGCATATTGCTGACAAAGGCGTTCGCTCCCAGGCCCACGGTTGCCAGGCCAAGGCCGTCGAAAAGCGCTGTCTTATAGCGTTCGTTAACACCTCTGCTGAGAAAGCTGCCGATTACAGAGCCGGTTAAAATTGCACTTACATTAACGATTGTTCCTAACATTTTCAATATCCCCTCAAGTTTACAAATACTTCCTGCGCAGGCTACAAAGATTTTACACTTCCCCCGCTCAGGCATCTTTACAGATACCCTTTTATTTTATACTATTATAGTACCAAATACAATTCCTACAAAGGAGGCTAATACGAATGAAAAAAATTCTTCTCACGTTATTTTTAGCAATGGCAGTAGCAGCGGGTGCGTCGGCCGCACAGCAAACAGAAGTCGACAAAGGCGACCGCTTTGACTATAAATATCCTGTTTTCACGCAGGAAAATCCGCAGGCAGCAGAGCGCATGAACCGCGATATCCAAAAAATGGTCAGCAAATCGCGCAAGGATTTGCGCCATCCGGATATGCGTGCTGTCGGCAGCAATTATGAGGTGATTTACGAAAACGACCAGTTTGTCTGCCTCACCTTCAACACCTGGTACTATTATGACAAGGCTGCTCATGGTATGTACTATACACACGGCATTGTTTATGACAAGGCTACCGGCAAGCGTGTTCCCTACACCCGCTTCATTGAAAAGCTGGACGCCGAGCAGCTGAAGCAGGATATCAAGGCCAAGAAGCTGCCTGTTTACGGTGCAGATTTAAAGACTGTCAGCGAAGCGCCGTTTATTGATAACATCGACAACTTCAAAGTAAGTAAGGATTATATCATCACCGAGGACGGTCATCTTTATCTGATGTACCAGCCCTACGAGCTTGACTGCTATGCCGCAGGCGTTACCTATGTCAAAGTAAAATAACAGCAACAAAATTAAAGCACTGCTCTGCATCTCCCGTAAGGAAATGTGAGCAGTGCTTTTTTAATCCGCCTGCTGAAACATAAGCGGCAATTCCAGATTGCATGCTTCCAACAGCTCCTGATTACGCAATACATCCTTCACTGCGCCGTCAGCAGCAATTTGGCCGTCGTGCAGCAAAATTACTCTGTCGCAGGCTGCATAGATAAAATCCAGATCGTGCGAAGCAATAAGCTGTGCGCAGGGCAGGCTGCGCAAAATATTTATCAGATTGCGGCGGTTTTTGGGATCCAAAGCAGCGGAAGGCTCGTCCATAAGCACCAGCTGCGGTGTAAGCGTTAAAATACCGGCAATCGCCGCCAGCTTTTTCTGACCTCCGCTCAGGCGATAAATCTGACGCTTGGCCAAATTCTCCAAATGCACCTGCGCCAAAGCCTGCGTCACACGTTTCTGCACATCCTGCTCGCTATAACCGCAATTACGCGCCGCAAAGGCAACATCACTGTAAATATCTGCCATGAAAAGCTGGCTGTCCGAATCCTGAAAGACATAGCCTATACGCCTGCGCAGCTCGCGCAGGTTCTTTTTGTTTAAATCAAGACCGCAAAGCCTTACTTTGCCGATATCTTCTGCCTCCAAAAGACCGACAAAAATTTTCAGCAGTGTTGATTTGCCTACGCCGTTGGCACCGATTAAGCCTATGCGTTCACCTGCCTTGGCGCTGAAGCTGATGTTCTGCAGCACCACAGCGTCCTTATGCTCATGCTTTTTAGCATAAGCAAAGTGCAGATTTTCTATTTCAATAATATTTTCTTCCATCGTCTGTCCAACGCTCCCTTACAGCAAGCTGCCTAAAATCGCAAACACCGGCAACAAGCGGAACACAAGGCAAAAGCCAAGGCTCAGCAGCACAAATGCCAACGCCCCCTTACCGTCCGCCGCACGCTGCAGATAAAACGTACCGTCAAAGCCACGCAGTGCCATGCTTTCGTACACTGTCTGCGCTCTGTCTATGCTGCGCAAAAGCAGCTGTCCCACCAGCGTACCCCAAGCGTTGAAGGCAATCCCCTTACTGTGCGGCGCACGCAGAGCGTAGGCAGCACTCATACGGCTGCCCTCCTGCAAAAGTAAAATCAGATAGCGATAGGTCAGCAGCAGCACAACACTCATCACCTTAGGCAGATGCAAAAGCTGCAAAGCGTAACAAATTTGCTCCATCCCGGTTGTCGCAATGAGAAAGTACACTGCCAAAAAACTCCACAAGCCCTTGAGCAGCAAAACAAACAGCGACACCCAGCCACCGCTGACAGCAATGCCGCCTATATTGAGCAACACTGCCGTATCAAAATAGACATTGGCCAAGCCTAAACCTATGAGCAGAAAGGCAACTGTCCTAAAGCGCTTAATGCCTTCGCATAAGGATAAATCTGCCAGCTGATATAAAAAGACGGGATAAATGCCCATCGCCACAACACCGCTCAAGGCATACTTATCAAACGAAAGCACTGTGAGAATAAAGCACAGCACAGCGCCAAGCTTCGCCAGAGGATGCAATTTGTTAACGAGCGTATTTCTACCTGCCAGCTCATCTAAAACGTGAATAGCTGAGATGGCACGCTCAAGCCTGTTCATGGTTGCCCCGGAAGCTCTTTAATACTTTGCCGCCGGCCAGAATCAGCAGCATAACGATTACCGCACCCACAACACCGGCAAAGGAAGTGCCTGCGGCACTTTCGCTGCCGGCAAAATTGTAATCCGGCAGCAGCGCCGTCACGCTTTGCACCGCTTCGCTCAAAGCGTAAACGCTGCTGTCAGCGCTTTCCAGCTCCGTACTGCCTGTCATGCGCTCCAAGGACCACTCCAGGCCATCCGGCAGCTCGGAAGCAAGCAGGGAAAGACCACCGGCCAGAACAACTGCCGCTGCTCCCATAATCGTCAGCACATTTTTCAAAGATACACTGCTTGCAGACTCACTTTCCTCCGCACACCACAAAAGTGAGGGACGGGCAGCAAACAAAAATACCAAAACCGCTGCGGTAATTGCACCCTCAACCAAGCCGATTGCCAGATGAATAGGCTGCATAAACAGCAGAAAAGCAGCAAAGGGTAATTGCGTAATTCCCGACAGCAGCGTTTCAACCGAAACAGAAAAAGCACCCAGCTGCAAGGAAAGTACACTGCCAAGAACCGATGCGATGATAATTTTGGTGCGTGTCATACCGCTGCGCATCGCCAACGCCCAAATTACGCCACCGCCGACAAAGCAGCCGTAAAACGCCATATTCCAAATGTTAGCGCCCAGCGCCAGCAGACCGCCGTCCGCAAACAGCAGGCATTGAATCAGCAGCACGCCGATCATCGTCAAAAAAGCAGCGTAAGGACCGACAACAGCCGCCAACAGCATACCGCCGCACAAATGGCCCGATGAGCCTGTTCCCGGTATGGTAAAGTTAAGCATCTGTACCGCAAAAACGAATGCTCCCATCACGCCCATCACAGGTAAAATTTTGTCATTGCGCTCCTGTTGCACCTTGCGCAACGCGTAGCCTGCAGCAACTAAGGAGCAGGCGTACATGCCGCCGGCAACAGCGGACGAAAGCAAAGCATCTGCCATATGCATAAATATCACTCCGTTTTCTGAAATTTATCTTGTTGACTAATTATATCATTGGAGCTTGCTCCAAAGTCAAGCAAAAAAAGAGGACTGCCGAGAGACAGTCCTCCAAAGCTTGTAAAAAATTACTTCTTATCCAGCACGCAGATTTCAATTCCCGACGCAGCCATCATATCCTCCGCCAGCTTATCCGGATAAGGATTAGCATAAACAATGCGCTTAATGCCTGCGTTAATCAAAATCTTGGTGCAGACCACACATGGCTGATGCGTACAGTACAGCGTACCGCCGTTGACAGACACACCATGATAGGCAGCCTGAACAACAGCATTCTGCTCCGCATGAATACCGCGGCAAAGCTCGTGCATCTGCCCCGAAGGCACATGCAGCTGCTCGCGCAGGCAGCCCGTAACCTCACAGTGAGGCAAATCCTTAGGCGTACCGTTATAGCCTGTCGCTACAATCTGTTTATTTTTGACGATTACCGCGCCGACACTGCGGCGCATACAGGTTGAACGGCTGCTGACTACTCTGGCAATCTCCATAAAGTAATCATCCCAGCCGGGTCTTGTTTTGCGTTCCATAATTTTTTATACCGTACCAAAAATTCTGTCGCCTGCATCGCCCAAGCCCGGCACGATGTAGCCATGCTCATTAAGATGATCATCAAGCACAACAGTGTAGATAGGCACATCAGGATGTGCTGCATTCAGTTTTTCTACACCTTCGGGAGCAGCAACGAGGCACATGAAGCGCAGGTTTTTCATACCACGCTTTTTGAGCTGGTCAATAGCAGCAATAGCACTGCCGCCGGTTGCCAGCATCGGGTCAACAACAATAGTATAAGCGTCCATATCCGCAGGCAGCTTGCAGTAATACTCCATCGGCAGCAGAGTTTCTTCGTTACGGCTCATGCCGATATGACCAACATTGGCTTCGGGAATAACACTGAGTACGCCCTCCATAAAGCCCAGGCCTGCACGCAGGATAGGCACAACAGTGACACTGCCTTTAATACGACAGCCGGTGGTTTCGCACAGCGGAGTGGTAACCTTTACTTCTTCCACAGGTAAATCTCTGGTAGTTTCAAAGGTCAGCAGCGCTGCAACCTCACTGATGATGTGGCGGAAGGTTACGCTCTTGGTATCCTTGTCACGCAGGATAGTCATTTTTGCTTGCAGCAAAGGATGGTTTACTACATTGATTTGCATTGGATATATCGCTCCTTTTCTTATTAAGACAAAGCGGATAAAGCTTTATCGGTCGTCTTAATTATAAATTAGTATATAACGGATACTTAGCGCACAGTGCAGCAACACGTTTTGCAGCCTCTGCATGCTTATCAGTATCTTCAGGGTTATTGAGCACCAGGCCCATAATATAAGCAACCTCTTTGAAGTCCTCTTCTTTGAAGCCGCGGGTAGTAGCAGCCGGAGTACCCAAACGGATGCCGCTGGTTACAAACGGGCTGGCAGGATCAAACGGAATAGTGTTTTTATTGCAGGTAATGCCAATATTATCCAGCAGCTTTTCTGCTTCCTTACCGGTCAGGTTTTTGTTGCGTACATCAACCAGAATCAGATGGTTGTCGGTACCGCCGGAAACCAGACGGAAGCCTTCAGCCTTCAGACCTTCGGCAAAAGCCTTGGCATTCTTGACAATGTTTTCTGCGTACTCTCTAAATTCAGGCTTCAGAGCTTCGCCGAAAGCAACAGCCTTAGCAGCAATAACGTGCATCAGCGGGCCACCCTGGATGCCGGGGAAAATAGCCTTGTTGATTTTCTTGGCATATTCCTCATTGTTGGTCAGAATCAGACCGCCGCGAGGACCGCGCAGAGTTTTGTGGGTGGTAGTGGTTACGATATCAGCATACGGAACCGGAGACGGATGCAGACCTGCTGCAACCAAGCCGGCGATGTGTGCCATATCAACCAGCAGCAGAGCGCCGTTAGCATGAGCAATATCAGCGATGCGTTTGAAATCGATAATCCGCGGATAAGCGCTGGCACCGGCAACAATCAGTTTCGGATGATGTTCTTTAGCCAGCTTGTCCATAGCATCATAATCAATCAGCTCGGTTTCCGGATTAACGCCATAATGAACAACGTTAAAATAGGTACCGGAAATATTTACCGGGGATCCATGGCTAAGATGACCGCCTTGGGACAGGTCCATACCCATGATGGTATCGCCGGGTTTCAGGAAAGCAAAGTACACGGTCATATTGGTGCTGGCACCGCAGTGAGCCTGTACGTTAGCATATTCGGCATGGAATAATTTTTTGGCACGTTCAATAGCCAAAGTTTCAACCTTATCAACATATTCACAGCCGCCATAATAACGATGACCGGGATAGCCTTCAGCATACTTATTGGTCAGTACGCTGCCCATAGCCTCCATTACTGCGGGAGTAACGATGTTTTCGGATGCAATCAGTTCGATTTTGTCACGTTGGCGGTTCAGCTCCGCATCAATGTAACCTTTCAGCTCAGGATCAACTACGCTAAGTTTTTCCAGATTCATTTTAAGTCCCTCCTAAAAATAAAACATTAAATATCAACCATTTTTATCCACAGGCTGCGGATAAGCGCTCAGAAAATCTGCTCTACTAAAAGACGCAGATGATGCCTTATACCATAGGAAAAATACAAATCGTTCATAAGATTTCAGATGCTAGGCGTCACTGCCGACGGCATATTTCTATACGTCGAGGCAGGGATAACGACGCAGATAATGCCTTATGGGCGATTTTCCAGATATTGGGCACGCGGCCCCCCCACCAACGGCGGACGAGTTTTAGCGGCAGTCAGCACTGCTTCGCCAATTTTTTTATATTGCAGGCGTACAGGTACAGCAACTCGTTTGAGATGCATGCCGATGAGCGTCTGGCCAATATCAATACCAAGATGAGCAGAAATCTTTTCTACTACTACAGGTTCAGCAAAATTTTCGTAGGCAGCAGTTGCCATAGCGCCGCCGGCATGAGCCACCGGACGCACGGTAACCTCCTCAAGATTGTAGCGTTCGGCTGTAGCTGCCTCCACTACTAAGGAACGGTTGAGATGCTCGCAGCATTGTACGGCAAGATAAAGCTCGTGTGCATCGCACACTGCCTTCAGCGCCTTGAACATAGCAACAGCTGTTTCACTGCTGCCGCCGGTGCCGATTTTGTTGCCGAGTACTTCGCTGGTGCTGCAGCCAAGCACGAAAATCTGTCCCTTTTTAGGCTTTGCTATACTAATGAGCTCTTCAGCAGCTGCTGCCAGCTCCTTAGCTATTTGCATATTTGTTTCCATTGTTGCTTTACTTCTTTTCTGTTTATTTTCAGAAACGCAAGAATCGTTTAGGCTGCAACGCAAAGACGATTATTTTGCTTCCAAATCCATGATTTTATTTACACGGCGTTCATGACGACCACCGGCAAATTCAGTTTCCAGCCAAGCGTCGGTAATCATTTCTGCCAGACCTACGCCCAGAACACGCTCGCCCATGCAGAGAACGTTGGCATTGTTATGCTCGCGGCTCATTTTAGCGGAGAAAACATCACCGCACAAAGCAGCGCGAATACCCTTGCATTTATTAGCAGCGATAGAAATACCGATACCGGTACCGCAAATCAGGATGCCCTTTTGCGCACCGCTGGCACCGCTGGTAATATCCTCGCACAGCTTAGCAGCATAGTCGGGATAATCTACGGAATCTTCGCTGTAGGTACCATGGTCAACAACCTCGATGCCTTTATCCTCTAAATATTTTTTGATATGCTCCTTCAGATGGAAGCCGCCATGATCACAAGCCATTGCAATTTTCATAAATAATCTTCTCCTCTCCTGTTTTTTAATGCCAGGATTATCTTTAACCTTTATTGTAACATAAATGTCGGTAAATTTACATTATTTTTTAAATGCAGGCTGCCGTTTTCCAGCGTTATAATCTGATAGCCCGCAGCCTTACGCAGGCGGTTCATGATTGCCAGTCCCAGGCCGTCCTCCTCCACGCCTTCGGCGAGAATAACGTCCGGACAGGTACGGTCAAAATCACGCAGCAGGTAGAACAAATCAGCAGCCAGCTGTTCACGGCTGTCACCCCAGCAGGAAAGCTGCAGCTGCTGCTTTTCGACAAGCTCTGCCAGCTCGCTTTCCAGCTGATGTCCGCACAGCACGCCGACGGTTTTGCCTTCAGCCAGAGCCTTGGCAATAACCTGCGGCAAACATTTGCAAGCTTCGCCTTCAAACAGGTAAACAGGTGCCTTCGGCGCATAATGACGGTACTTCATTCCCGGAGCCTTGGGCTTAAAGTTTTTATCTCCCTGCAGGGCAGGGTCAATCTCTACCGCACCCATAACCTCCGTCAGCATTTCATAGGTAATGCCGCCCGGTCGCAGGATAGTGGGAACAGCACTCGTTGTATCCACCACGGTGGATTCCAGCCCGATGCCGCAGTTGCCGCCATCAAGCATACCGGCAATTTTTCCCTGCATATCCTCCAGCACGTCCTGAGCATTCGTCGGGCTCGGACGACCGGAAATATTGGCCGACGGCGCCGCAATAGGGCAACCGCAGGCGCGGATAAAATCCTGGGCGAATTTATTGGATGGGAAGCGTACAGCGACAGTTTCCAGTCCTGCGCTTACAGCGTCAGGCACAATAGCAGATTTATTGACAATCAGCGTCAGCGGTCCCGGCCAAAAATGCTCCATAAGCTTTTTTGCATTAGCGTTCAGGCAGGTAGTCAGCTGCGCAATATCTTCCTTTTTAGCGATATGCAGAATCAACGGATTATCGTTAGGTCTGCCCTTGGCAGCAAAAATCTTGGCTACAGCCTCAGGATTCAGTCCATCCGCACCCAGGCCGTAAACTGTTTCCGTCGGGAATGATACAACCTCACCCGCACGGATTAATGCCGCTGCCTCCTGCATAATCTCTTGATTATCAGAGTTCTTTTGTAATTTCCAGTAGGATGTTTTCATATTTATCCTCACCCTCTTTTTCTTTTAAAGCAAAAATCATGCGCGGTATGCCTGCATAGTCCATACGCACAGCAGTTTTGGCAAAGCCATGCTCCAGACACAGCTTTTGCACCGCTTCGCTTTGGTCAATGCCGATTTCAAACGCCAGCAATCCATCCTCAGCCAGATGCTCCGCAGCCTCGGCACAGATGCGGCGGTAAAAATCAAGTCCGTCCGCACCGCCGTCAAGCGCAGTGCGTGGCTCCTGCTGTACATCCTGCGCCAGCGTTGCAATATCGGCAGCAGGAATATACGGCGGATTCGAAACGATGATGTCAAACTTTTTCTCTACAGGCACGTTGCTGAACAAATCGCTTTGGCGGAAGGCCACACGCTTATCCACGCCGATAGCGGCAGCATTTTCCTTCGCCACCGCCAAGGCCTCGTTGCTGATATCCACGCCCACGCCTACGGCAACAGGCAGATAATCAAGCAGCGAAACGATGATAGCACCGCTGCCGGTACCGATATCCAAAGCCTTTACAGCACCGTCTGCACGCAGCATCGGCGCTGCCTTCACCAGGCTTTCCACCAACAGCTCCGTTTCCGGACGCGGCACCAGGGTAGCAGGCGTAACCTTAAAGTTATTGCGCATAAAGGCACGCTCGCCGATAATGTAGGCCAGCGGCTCATGCTTAGCGCGTCGCTCTACATAAGAGCGCATCTTGTCGCGCTCCTCCTCACTGAGAGGCTTGTCAAACTCGGTATACAGCTTAATGCGTTCACATTTCAAGACAGCACAAAGCAGCACTTCGGCATCAAGGCGTGGATTTTCCACGCCCTTAGCCTCGAAGTGCTGCTTAGTCCAGTTTAAGATTTTCATAATCGTCCAAACCGGCTTATCCATTTTATTTCACCTGCCGTAATTGTTCGCTTTGCTTAGCAGTAATCAGCGCACCCAGCAGCTCGTCCAGATCACCGTTGACAATGCTGTCCAGCTTATGCAAGGTCAGACCGATGCGGTGGTCGGTAACGCGTCCCTGCGGATAGTTGTAGGTACGGATACGCTCGCTGCGGTCGCCTGTTCCTACCTGACTCTTGCGGTCCTCGGCAGTAGCGGCACGCTGCTCCTCCTGCGCCTGCTCCAAAATACGCGCACGCAATACACGCATACATTTTTCACGGTTCTTCAGCTGAGATTTTTCATCCTGACACTGTGCCACAATACCTGTCGGAATGTGGGTAATACGCACTGCAGATTCGGTTTTGTTTACGTACTGGCCGCCGGCACCGCCTGCACGGTAGGTATCGACACGCAGGTCTGCAGGATTGATTTCTACATCAACCTCTTCAGCCTCCGGCAGTACAGCCACTGTAACGGTAGAGGTGTGTACGCGTCCCTGGGATTCTGTTTCCGGCACGCGCTGTACACGATGTACGCCGCTTTCGAATTTCATACGGCTGTAAACACTGTCACCGCTTATTTGGAAAACGACCTCCTTAAAGCCGCCCAGCTCAGTCGGGTTGGAATCCATAACCTCAACGCGCCAGCCACGGGTTTCTGCATAGCGCAGATACATACGGAAGAGAACACCGGCAAAAAGTGCAGCCTCATCACCGCCGGCACCGCCGCGGATTTCCACGATAACGTTTTTATCATCGTTCGGGTCGGAAGGCAGCAAAAGAATCGTGAGCTTTTCCTCATATTCTTCAATCTGCGGTTTGAGCTCCTTCAGCTCTTCTTTTGCCATTTCAACCAGCTCTTCGTCATCGCCTGCTGCGAGCAGCTCCTCTGCCTCATCGCGAGCCTTAATCATATCGCGATATTCACGGTAAGCGGTAACAATCGGTTCCAGCTTGGCATGCGCTTTGGTAGCCTTCAGCCAGTTGGTCTGGTCGGCAATAACCTCGGGGTCACTGATTTTTGCCTCTAAGTCTAAATATCTGTCTTCTAGTGCCTGCAATTTGTCGAGCATTAGAAATTCTCCTCTCAAGTGTTATGTTAGTCTTATAAATTTAATTCAAAGTGATTCGTTAAGAAAACATTCTCTCCTACAAGCGAAGTGTTCAATATAACGTTATTTTAAAGGCAGAATAGTGCAGTCCCCTCTCAGTCGCCCTACGGGCGCCAGCTCTCCCCAAGGAGAGCCTCATAGATCAGCCTGCAAATCTATATAATCACTTTTATTCTATAATTTCTTCAGGCGGCAACACTGCCTTCAGCGAAGCAATCGCCACCTCAATCTGGCTGTCATCAGGCTGACGCGTGGTCAGCTTCTGCAGCAAAAGTCCCGGCATAATTGCCATATGCACCAGCTTATTATCGTTATGCGCACCGGCAAAACGAATAATCTCATAGCTGACGCCCGCAATTACCGGCATCAGCACTACGCGGGAAGCAATACGCTCCAGCAGGCTGGGCCAGCCCAGGAAGGTAAAAATAAACATGCTTATCAGCATGACAATCATCAGAAAGTTAGTGCCGCAGCGCGGGTGCAGTGTGCTGAACGGACGCACATTTTCTACACGCAGAGGCAAGCCTGCCTCATAGGTGTAAATAGTTTTATGCTCCGCACCGTGATACTGAAATACGCGCTGAATATCCTCCATCGAGGAAATCGCTGCAATATAGGCCAGGAAAATAACCATACGCAGCACGCCCTCAGCCAGGTTGAGCATCATCGGATTCTCAGTCAGCTCATGCAGAAAACGCATAGACCAGGTCGGGATAACAATAAACAGACCGACAGCCAGCAATACGGAAGTACCAATAGTCATCGCCATCTCCTTGCCTGTCAGCTGCTCGTCCTCTTCGCCGGAAACCTGTGCCGAATAGGCCAAGGCCTTGATACCGTCATATAATGATTCAAATAAAGCAATAACGCCGCGAAGCAGCGGTTTTTTCAAAATAGGATATTTATCACGGATACTGTTGACAGGATTTACATCCACGGCAATTTCTCCGTCAGGTTGGCGTACGGCAACAGCCACCTTATGTGGTCCGCGCATCATAACGCCCTCAATTACGGCTTGTCCGCCTACAGATAATTTTTTCGTGCTCATAGATATACTCCGTAAAACTAAATAAAGCAGAACCCGCATGTGCAAGCTCTGCCTTATTGTATAGATTATTGTTCTTTGTTGTAACGTTTGTTGAACTTCTCGATACGGCCACGAGCAGCTACGTTACGTTGTTGACCAGTGAAGAATGGATGGCATTTAGAGCAAACATCCACGCGTAATTCTTTCTTAGTGCTACCAGTTACGAAGCTTGCACCACATGCGCAGATAGCAGTAACTTCACCGTAATTCGGATGAATCTTTTCTTTCATTCTTTACACCTCTCTTTGCTAAGAACATTATATTCATAATTTAGAAGCTGCCTTGCTTGGCAAAGCGGCTTGCATTAACACTAGATTAGTGTAACATATCCTACAAGTAAACGCAAGCTATTTTTTACTAAAATCGGCAACACCCTGCAGATAATTAATAAACTGCTGCGCTGTACGCCCGGAAATGCCGCCGTGATGCAGCTCCCACTTACGCGCTTCGGCACAAAGGAAGTCGTCATCAAGCTCCAGTCCCTGCTTTTTAGCCAGCTCGCAGACAATTTTGTAGTACTCCTTCTGCGTAGGCTGTCCATAATAAATCGTGCAGCCGAAGCGATTAACCAGAGAAAGTTTTTCCTGCATCGTATCCGACTTATAGATACCGTCCTCCTGCGTTACATCGTTGCGGTCCTTCCACGTTTCGTTAATCAGATGTCTGCGGTTAGATGTAGCGTAAATCAAAATATTATCCGGACGCACCTCCAGACCGCCTTCGATGATAGCCTTCAGATATTTGTATTCGATTTCAAATTCTTCGAACGACAAATCATCCATATAGATAATGAAGCGGTAGTTACGGTTTTTTATTTGGGCAATAACCTGTGATAAGTCACGGAACTGATGCTTGTAGATTTCAATCATCCGCAGTCCCTGATCATAATATTTGTTGATAAGCGCCTTAATACTGCTGGATTTGCCTGTACCACTGTCACCAAAAAGCAGCACGTTATTTGCCGGGCGGCCTGCTACAAAAGCCTCCGTATTTTCCAACAGGCGCTTCTTCTGGTCCTCATAACCGATGAGATCAGCAAAGATAATCTGCTCCGTATTGGATATTGGCACCAGCTCTGGCGCGCCCTGCTGCGCCTGCGCTATGCGGAAGGCCTTGTTCAGACCAAGCTTGCCCACGCCGTAATCATGATAGAATTTGGTAACGCAGGCGAAAAACTCATCAGCATCGGCAGCACCTTCCAAAGCAGTGCTGAGTGCCTGCACCTTATCGCTGATATTTTTGTTATAGCGACGCTCCTGCTTTACCACAGCCTGATAATTGCTGATTAACGAAAAGCAGTTAATCTCCAGCGCACGCTCCAATTCACTGAAATCGTAGGCAAAAAGCTGCTGAAAAATTTTGAAGTCATGCTTGGCAAACTGATTCACGCTGCCATCACAGGCACCAACCTTTTCACAGGTAATAGCAAAGGGATTTTCACAGCTTACCAGTAAAAAAGCCAGATAATTGTGCCAAAGATTTTTGTCAAAGCCATAAACGGTGCCGATATCAAGCAGCTTATGTACCTGCTCATAAATTTCCGCTGTCAGCTCTTCGCGGTTATAATCACCCGCTGCAAATTCAGCGCAGATAGCTGCCAACGGCTCCAGCAAATTATCCGCCGGCAGATTGCGGTAAACAACTAATTGTGATACAAGTTTATGCATATCTTTCCCCTCAAATATCTCTATTTTATAAATTCAAACTTCTCTGTATCGAACATTCCCATATCCGTAATGCGCAGCTTGGGAATAACCGGCAGCGCCATAAAGCTCAGGCTGATGAACGGGTCGATGCCGTCTAAAACTCCTTGCGCATGCGCCTTGGCCGCAATCTCATCAAGACTGCCGATAAGCTCCTCGGCAGGTGCGCTGCTCATCAGACCACAGATATTCAGCGGCAGCGTATCAACAACCTCGGTACCCTTGACCAATGTATAACCACCCTGTACTCGTACCAGCTCCTTAGCGGCAGCATTCATTGCTTCCGGACTTGTGCCGATAACAATTAGGTTATGTGAATCGTGTGCCACAGTTGTCGCTACTGCGCCGTCCTTTAGGCCGTAGCCACGCAAAAGGCCGAGGCCCACATTGCCGGTGCCATGATGTCTTTCCAATACGGCAATCAGGTACACATCGCCGCTTGCCAAGGCAGCGGCAATATCCTTGCCCATAATGGTACTTTTCTCGGTAAAAATTTCACCGGGAAGCATAGTGATAACCGGATATTCCCTGTCATCCGCAAAATGCGACAGGGAGAAGGTTGTGACATCAAACTCTGCAGGCTTCACGCTGCCCTGCAGGCTGGCATTGGGCGTAACAGGCGTAATCTTTTCGCAAGCCTTGAGCGCATCCACACCCTTATGGAAAACAGCCTGCGGAATAAGGCTTTGCAGATTGTCAAAAACTACCAAATCTGCCTCCCAGCCTGGAGCAACTGCACCCATGCGACGCAGGCCGTAAATACGCGCAGCGTTGATAGTTGCCAAGCGCAAAGCACGCACAGGCTCCATGCCTAATGCTATTGCCATTTGTACGCAGTGGCGGATGGTGCCTTCATGGCGGATATCGGCAAGATGCTTATCATCAGTGCAGAAGGCCAGACTGCTTACATCAATGCCCTCATCAATAACGCCACGCAAAATTGCCGTCAGATTACGCGAAGCACTGCCCTCGCGCACCAGCACTGCCAGACCGTTGCGCAGCTTTTCCTTCGCCTCATCCCAGCTGATGCTCTCGTGGTCGGTATCAATGCCGCTGGCAACGTAGGCGGCCAGCTCCTTGCCACGCACGCAGGGTGCGTGGCCGTCGATTACGCGGCCCAAACTTTGGAACAGGTCCAGCTTTTTCTGTACCTCAGCGGAATTATAAATAACTCCCGGCACGTTCATCATCTCGCCCATGCCCAGTACACCCGGCTCATTGACAAGCTTAATCATATTGCGCGCATCCATCACACAGCCGCTGTGCTCAAAGCGTGTGGCAGGCACGCAGCTAGGCAGGTTCACATAATAGTTCAGCGGCATCTGTCCGCCGGCCTCCAGCATATAGTGAATGCCTGTCGCGCCCGCTACGTTGGCAATCTCGTGCGGGTCGGTAATCAGCGTGGTTACGCCCCAACGCAGCTCCTCGGCACAGTAATGCTCAGGCACAGCCATCGAGCTTTCTACATGGCAATGTGCATTAATCAGACCGGGCGCAACATATGCTCCCTGCAGGTCGATGATTTTTTCTGCCTTGTCATAGCTGCCGACACCGGCAATCATGCCCTCGGCGATAGCAACATCAGCTTCATAAATTGTTTCGGTCAGCACGTCAACAACCCTGCCGTTCTTCAAAAGAATATCAGCAGGGCTGTTACCGAGTGCGACCGCTCTTACACGGTCCATCATATTAATTACCTCAATCCTTTTACACGTAAATATATTTCAGGATAAAGATTACTGCCAGCACATAAACAATCCAGCTGGTTTTTTTGTTTTTGTATTCACCGCTGAGCAGGTTAATTGCCACATAGGAGATAACGCCCATGGAAATACCTTCGGAGATAGAATACATAAAAGGCATTGCTACTGCTGCAACAAAAGCAGGAATAGCCTCAGTCATATCATCAAAGTCTACATTCAGCAGGCTGCTTACCATCAAAAAGCCTACAATTACCAGTGCCGGAGCGGTAGCGAAGGCAGGAATTGCCAGGAAAATCGGTGCAAAGAACAAGCTGAGGAAGAACAGAACAGCTGCAGTAACAGCAGTAAGACCGGTACGGCCGCCGACAGCAACGCCGGCGCTGCTTTCTACGAAGGTAGTAACGGTGGAAGTACCCAGCAACGCACCACCGGTAGTAGCGATGGAGTCAGCCAGCAGAGCGCCTTCAATCTTCGGCAGCTTGCCGTCCTTGTCCAGCATTTTGGCCTTGGAAGCAACACCGATCAAGGTGCCGAGAGTATCAAACAAATCTACAAACATAAAGGAAAGCATGATTGTAATAAAGTTAAAGGTGAAGATAGCACTGAAATCCAGCTGCATAAAGGTCGGTGCCAGACTGGGAACAGAAATGCCGTTAGCAAAGCTGGGCATAACGGAGAACATACCAAGCTTCGGATTCGGTACATAAATACCGGTCAGCTCACAAATCATGCCTAAGCCCCAGGTAACCAGAATACCAACGAGGATACCGCCGGGAACCTTTTTCGTCATCATTACCGCAGTCAGCAGAATACCGATAAGTGCCAGCAAAGCACCGATACCGGTGGACCAGAAGGTGCCGTCTGCCAAAGCAGCCTTAAACGGATACAGGCCGACGAGAGTCGGTCCCGCAACAACGAGCTTGGAATTCTGCAAGCCGATAAAGGTGATGAACAGACCGATACCGCTGGTAACGCCGAACTTAAGCGCAGGCGGAATGGAGTTGAACAACGCTTCGCGCACCTTAGTCAGGGACAGAACAATGAACAGAATACCTTCAACAAAAACTGCTGCCAACGCAACCTGCCAGCTGTAACCCATCTGTCCTACAACAGTATAAGCAAAAAAGGCGTTCAGGCCCATACCCGGAGCAAGAGCAAAAGGATAGTTAGAGAACAGCGCCATGAGCAGAGTACCAAGACAAGCACCCAAAGCAGTAGCGGTAAATACAGCGCCCGCATCCATACCGGCAGCACTTAAAATGCCGGGGTTAACAGCTAAAATATAAGCCATTGTCATAAAGGTGGTGATACCGGCAAGAATTTCTGTGCGGACATCCGTCTGATGTTCCTTCAGGCGGAATGTTTTTTCCAAAAAGTCTGTCATTATTATAGCCTCCTATGCTATCTATTTGCCCAAGCTGCAGGACCCGGGCACAATAATAAAGATTAAGACTGCCTGCACAGCCGTCAAGCCATTAATATGTTAAAATCTCCGGACCGTTTTCTGTAATCAGAATCTGGTGCTCCCATTGAGCGGAAAGACTGCCGTCACAGGTATAAACAGTCCAGTTGTTGGCTTCGTCAACAAAGATATCTCTGTGTCCCATGTTAATCATCGGCTCAATAGTAAAAATCATTCCCGGTACAAGCACCATCCCGGTTTTGCGTTTGCCTACATGGCAGACGAACGGATCCTCATGGAATTCTACACCAACGCCGTGGCCGCCGAATTCTTCGACAACGGAATAGCCGTGCTTATGTGCCAGCTTGGAAACGGCAGCGCCGATATCTCCCAGAAAACCCCAAGGCTGAGCTGCTTCAATACCGCGCAGCAGACATTGCTTGGTGATTGCAACCAAATCTGCAGCCGGCTTAGCAACCTTGCCAATCATAAACATACGGGATGCGTCAGCATAATAACCATTGTAGATAGTAGAAACGTCTACATTAACAATGTCACCGCTGCGCAGCACGTCATGCTCGCTGGGAATGCCATGACAAACCTGGTCATTGATAGAGGTACACACGCTCTTCGGGAAGCCCTCATAACCCAACGGTGCAGGGATAGCGTTATGCGCTACTGTATATTCGTAAACGATTCTGTCGATATCAGCAGTAGTCATACCGGCCTTAATATACTTGGCAACCTCGTCCAATACACCGGTATTGATTTTGCAGGCTGCACGGATACCTGCAATCTGCTCCGGGGTTTTAATCATATCACGGTCAGGAACCTCGCAGCCCTGGGCCTGCAGCAACGCAATTTTGGCATCATTCATTTTGTGGCAATCTGCATATGCTTTACCGCTGCCACACCAACATAATTCTTGGTCCAAAGAAAACACTCCTTATCTAAATAATTGTTAAAACTTGTATATTACAACCTTATAACTTCTATTTTACCACATATTTAAGGGAAAAATCACATTTTCGGCTTAAAATTCTCTTACAACGTTCGGTTTTTTGTGTTAAAATTATTTTATATGACTCAATGTTAAGAAAGGAAATTTTTATGGAAGCATATGCAATGTATTTTATCGATTTAATTCTGCACCTGGACAAGCATCTGCCGGAAATTATGATGGCCTACGGTCATCTGATTTACGCAATCCTGTTCATGGTAGTGTTCTGCGAAACTGGTCTGGTAGTCACCCCGTTTTTACCGGGCGATTCGCTGCTTTTCGCCTGCGGCGCTCTTGCTGCTGCCGCACCAGAAGGCATGGATATCAAAATTATCGTGCCCATCTTTTTAGTTTCGGCTGTGCTGGGCGACGCCTGCAATTATATGATAGGCGAGCATCTCGGTATGCACATGATTAAGAAGAACATCATTAAAAAGGAGCATGTCGACAAGGCCAGCGCATTTTATGACAAGCATGGTCATAAAGCGATTTTCCTGGCCCGCTTTGTGCCGATTGTGCGTACCTTTGCACCCTTCGTTGCCGGCATCGGCAAAATGCACTACCTGACCTTTGCTCATTACAATGTCATCGGTGCCGTAGTGTGGGTATTTCTCTTTGTCGGCGGCGGTTACTTCTTTGGCAACATCCCGGCCATCAAGCATAATTTCACGCTGGTAACTTTGGGCATCATCGTCTTTTCCCTGTTACCTGTGTTATATGAATTTGTAGGCAAGAAAATTTTAGGCAAGAAGTAAGAAGGTCTTGGAATTTTTGTAACAGGTTCTCCTCCGATAGAGCCTTTACACAGTTAAACTCCAAAGTACATATATAAATTTTAAAAATTGAAGGTGATTTAAAATGACTTATCGTTTTAACAGTGACTACACCGAAGGCTGCCATCCTGCAGTCCTTGAAAAACTCGTGCAAACCAACATGGAACAGACTGACGGCTACGGCCTTGATCCCTACTGCGACGAAGCACGCAAATTGATTAGGGAAGCCTTCGCCTGCCCGAACGCTGACGTGCATTTTCTCGTTGGCGGCACCCAAACCAACCTGACGGTTATCTGCGCTGCATTACGTCCGCATCAGGCTGTTTACGGCGCTGTTCCCAGCCATATCAATACGCATGAGGCCGGTGCTATTGAGCATGTAGGCCACCGCGTACTGCCGCTTCCGAGCGAGGACGGCAAGCTCACTGCAGGGCAAATCCGCCACGAATGGAAAATGTACGATACCGATCCCAGCCGCGAGCATTGGGCACAGCCGAAAATGGTTTATATCTCCCAACCGACTGAAATCGGCAGCATGTACAGCAAAAAGGAGCTGCAGGATTTATACCAGGCCTGCAAGGACTGCGGTCTTTACCTCTTTGTTGACGGCGCACGCTTAGGCTATGTTCTTGGCGCTCCCGACAACGATATGACTGCTGCGGATTTGGCAGCTAACTGCGACGTGTTCTATATCGGCGGCACCAAATGCGGCCTGCTCTTCGGCGAAGCAGTTGTTATTTTGAACGACGCACTCAAGCCTGACTTCCGCACTATTGCTAAGCAATGCGGTTCTATCATGGCCAAAGGCCGTCTGCTAGGCGTACAGTTCGGCGCAATTATGAAAGATCACCTTTACAGCAAAATCTGCGGCAAGGGCACACTGCAGGCGCTGAAAATCCGTGATGCACTGTTAGCCAAAGGCTTTAAGTTCGTTACCGAGTCCCCCACCAACCAACAATTTGTTATCATGACTCCGGCACAGTTTGAGAAGCTGAGCGAGGAATTTGCTCTCAGCCATATTGCTTACCTGGAGGACGGCAATTACAGCGTGCGCATCTGCACCAGCTGGGCAACCAAGGACGAAGAGGTTGACAGACTCATCGCTATGATTAATGAGCTGTAAGCTTGACAGAAAACGTAAATTTGCTATAATAAAGACAAAGAGAGACTCTGACAGTGGTGTGTCAGCCCTCTCTGTTGATTGTTGTTATTTGACAAAAGGCTGACATTGACCTCTAATGTCGGTCTTTTGTTATATTGTAAGCAAAATTACTTACGTGTAGACATAATGGTCGCAACAAGCAAACCAAATGTTAACATTATCTGCAACGCTTCGGCTACTGTCATGCTCCCACCTCCTTACGGAGGAACCGACCTGTCAGAATCTCTAGTGTTATTATAACAGCTATCCTATTTATCGACAATATGTTTGTGAAAATAAAAAGGCGGTCGTTCGACCGTCTTTTTTATTTTGCTCTTTTTACTTCAGCTTTTCTACAACGCTCTGCAGCTTTTCCTGCCAGTCGGCGCAATAATCCGCACCGCCCTGCGCGCAGTCGCTCTTGCCGCCGCCACGGCCGCCAAAGGCTTCGTTGAGCAGCTTAATAACACTACGGCAATCGCCTGCAGTATCAGCCCCCAAAGCAACTGCGTAGCTGATGCGCTCAGGCTGCACTGCTAGCAAAAGGCTCAGCGTGTTTTTCAAGGCAGTAACCTTCGGCAGAAAGGCTTTGATATCCTTGGCATCGTGACCTTCCATAGGCAAAGCCAAAACCTTTACTCCATCAGCATTCACCGGTGCAGCAGCATATGTTTCCTGTAGCTTTTCTTCCTCAATCTTCAGCAGCTTGCTCTTGGCAATGTCAAGCTGTGCAAGCAAATCATTTTTCTGTTTACTTACAGCAGCAGGCACCTGCTCAGGCTTCACGGAAAGACTTGCAGCAACGCTAAGCAGAATGCTGTTCTTGGCATCCGCATCCAAAAGCGCTCTGCGGCCGCAAACAAACTCTACGCGACAACCGCCCTTGTGCTTTTCATGGCGGATGACCTTAACGCTGCCCAGCATCCCCGTAAACGGCGGGTGTGTACCACAACAAGTGCAGATATCGGCATCCTCAACCGAAACAATACGCAGCGTACCTGTCAGTTTGCTGTTGAACTTACGCATTTTATCCTTCAGTTTGGCAGCCTCTGTGCTGTCCATATAGCTGATATGTACCGGGCGATTCTCCCAAATAATCTCATTCGTATATAATTCTGCCTGCAGCAGCTCCTCGTCCGTCAGCTCCTTGTCAAGGTCAATGAAAACATCATCCTCATTCATATGAAAGCCGATGTTGTTGGCCTCAAACAGCTTCCAGCAGGCGTAGGACAAAAGATGCTCGCCCAAATGCTGCTGCATTCTGTCCAGACGCACAGACCAGTCCAGCACAGCCTCTACCTCGGCACCAACCTCTAGCGGCTTGTCGCACTCATGGTAGATGTGACCGTCCTTTTCGCTTACATGGCTTACGACCGCATCAGCCAGCTTGCCTCTGTCGCTCAGTTGACCGCCGCCCTCCGGGAAGAAAACAGTCTGGTCCAGCTCAACCAGATACTTGCCATCCTTGGGCGTGCAGGCCGTAACCTTCGCCACGCACTGTTTGAGCAAAGAATTATTTTCAAAAAGCTTAATTGTCATTTTTTATTCCCCCTCATGAAATCTATCTGTCTTTGATAACCATTATTGTATCACTAAATTGCTAAAGTGTGTTATAATCAGTTATACAAGTCCAAAAAAATTCTATTGAAGCGAATAAGGAGCAATAAATGTTTCAAAATTTACTTTTTGATTTAGATGGTACCCTGACAAATTCCGCTGAGGGTATCACCAAATGCGTGCAATACGCCCTGCGCGCTCAAAATATTGAAGAACCCGATTTAAAAAAGCTGGAGGTTTTCATCGGCCCGCCCCTGCGCGACAGCTTTATCAAATATTACGGCATGACCAGAGAGCAGGCTGAAATCGGCGTAGAAAAATATCGTGAACGCTACACCGATATCGGTATCTGGGAGAACAAGGTTTATCCCGGTATCATGGAATTATTGGCTGACCTGCAGCAGGATGGCCGCCGCCTCGGCATGGCTACCGCCAAGCCGGAGGTTTTTGCACTGCGAATTGCCGAACGCTTTGGCTTCAACCCCTATCTGGAAGATATAACAGGCTGCAGCCTGGATGGTAAAACCGATAAGAAAGCTTTAGTAGTTGCCGCCGCTCTGGAAAAATGGCAGCTCACTACATCCGAAGCTAAAAAGACTGTAGCACTTATCGGTGACCGCCGCGAGGACGTTCTCGCCGCTCACGCCAATGGCATCGCCTGCATCGGCGCAGGCTTCGGCTTCGGCAGCTACGAGGAATTGTCGGAGGCAGGTGCCGATTACTATGTTTCTGATGTTCCGGCCTTAGCACGCTTTCTGCTGAGCAAAGCGTAAGAACAAATTTAACACTTACAGGTGATAGTATTATGCATATTTACGCAATAGGCGACCTGCATTTATCAGGTGAACCGGCAAGCAAGCCCATGGAGGTTTTCGGCGAGCATTGGCGCAACCATAAAGAAAAGGTTGCCGCTAATTGGCAAAACACTGTAACCGCACAGGACACCGTTATTGTCTGCGGTGATATTTCCTGGGCCATGACTTTGGAAGAAGCAGCACAGGATTTAGACTGGTTAGCGCGGCTTCCTGGACGCAAGCTGCTGCTGCGCGGCAACCATGATTACTGGTGGAGCAGCCTGAGCAAAATGCAGCAGCGTTACGGTGCTCATTTTGAATTTCTGCAGAACGACTGCATTATGGCAGAGGATATTGCTGTCTGCGGCACCCGCGGATGGCTGCTGCCATCGGCCGAAAGCTTCAGTGAGGCCGACAGAAAAATCTATAACCGCGAGGGAATCCGCCTGGAGCTTTCCCTGCAGCAGGCACATAAAATGCAGGCGCAGCAGATAATTACGGCTTTTCACTATCCACCGCTCTTTGCGCGCACGGAGCACACCTGCTTTACTAATCTGATGCTGCAGTACGGTGTGCAGCACTGTGTCTACGGCCACATTCACGGTGAAAACCACATTCCCGTTTTTGAAGGATTGCGCGAAGGAATCAACTACAAGCTTATTTCCTGCGATACGCAAGGCTTTCAGCTTTACAAGGTAATATAACAGCGTTACTTCGCTGAAAAACAGACAGGCTCCCCTGAACGAATCGTTCAGGGGAGCTTTTTGTATACAAAAACAAGCCCTCGAATTTCTTCGAGAGCTTGCCATTTACGTTCATTTAATTATTTAGGATAGTTGCTGTTGGAGTTTTCTTTCAGCATAACGTCATGTGCGCCGCCTTCAACCAAGCTGGTTGCGGAAACCAGAGTCAGCTTAGCCTTCTCCTGTAGCTCGCGGATGTTCAGAGCACCGCAGTTGCACATGGTGGAACGAACCTTAGCCAAGGTCAGGTTTACGTTATCCTTCAGGCTTCCTGCATACGGAACGTAAGAATCAACGCCTTCTTCGAAGGAGAGCTTTGCTGCGCCGCCCATGTCATAACGCTGCCAGTTACGTGCACGGCTGGAGCCTTCGCCCCAGTATTCCTTCATGTAGGTACCGTTAATGTTAACCTTGTTGGTCGGGCTTTCGTCGAAACGAGCGAAGTAACGGCCCAGCATCATGAAGTCAGCACCCATAGCCAAAGCCAGAGTCATGTGGTAGTCATAAACGATACCACCGTCAGAGCATACAGGAATGTATACGCCGGTTTCTTCGAAGTATTCGTCACGAGCCTTGCAAACGTCAATCAAAGCAGTTGCCTGGCCACGGCCGATACCTTTTTGTTCACGGGTAATGCAGATAGAACCACCGCCGATACCAACTTTAATGAAGTCAGCGCCAGCCTCAGCCAGGAAGCGGAAGCCTTCAGCGTCTACTACGTTGCCTGCGCCAACCTTAACGCTGTCACCGTAGTGCTCACGGATCCAATCCAGGGTGATTTTTTGCCATGCGCTGTAGCCTTCGGAGGAGTCAATGCAGAGTACGTCTACGCCTGCATCAATCAATGCGGGAACACGCTCAGCATAGTCGCGGGTGTTGATACCTGCGCCAACGATGTGGCGTTTCTTGCTGTCCAGCAGCTCCAACGGATATTCCTTATGAGTTGCATAGTCTTTACGGAATACCATGTACAGCATACGGCCGTCGTCATCAACGATAGGCAGAGTGTTGAGTTTTTTCTCCCAGATGATATCGTTAGCCTGTTGCAGGGTGGTATCTTTCGGAGCATAAACCATTTTGTCAATCGGAGTCATGAAGTCACGAACCTTAGCATCCATAGACATACGGCTCGGACGATAGTCACGGCTGGTAACAATGCCTTCCAGCTTGCCGTTAGCGGTACCATCGCTGGTAACAGCAACAGTGGAGTGACCGGTGCGTTCCTTCAGTGCCAGGATGTCAGCCAGAGTGCTGTCCGGACGGATATTGGAGTCGCTGCTTACAAAGCCTGCGCGATAGCCTTTAACGCGAGCAACCATAGCAGCTTCGTCCTCTACGGATTGAGAACCATAGATGAAAGAAACGCCGCCCTCTTTGGAAAGAGCTACAGCCAGCTTTTCGCCGGAAACAGCCTGCATGATAGCAGAAACCATCGGGATGTTCATAGTAATTGCCGGCTCTTCACCTTTTTTGTATTTAACCAGCGGCGTACGCAGATCTACATTGGCGGGGATACATTTTTCGGAGGAATAACCGGGAACTAACAGGTACTCACTAAATGTGTGAGCAGGTTCATCATAATAAAAAGCCATTCTTTCATCATCCTTTTCTTAATAATTTTTTGTTTGCCACAGCCAAAGCAATTGTTAATCATGTAACATAATTACTTGAAAAAATTGCTTTTCTGCGGTCCGAGTAGGTATTTTATCTATTTTACCTCTTTAAGGCTCTCCATGCAATATCTTTTCTGCAAAAAGCGCCATTAAAATTAATTTTTTCTACAGCAGTATATGCACGGTCACGTGCAGCCTTGATATTTGCGTCTACGGCAGTTACACCAAGCACACGTCCGCCGTTGGTAAGAACCTTGGCGCCGTCAGCCTTGGTACCTGCGTGGAATACAACAACGTCTTTATCTGCAGCAGCGTCAGCCAGACCGGTAATTTCCATGCCCTTAGCATAACTTTCGGGATAACCGCCGGAAGCCATTACTACGCATACAGCAGCCTTGTCGTACCAGCCGAAGTCTACCTGAGCAAGAGTGCCGGTAGCGCAGGCCAGCATAATTTCAGCCAAATCGCCGTCAAGCAGAGGCAATACTACCTGAGTTTCTGGGTCACCGAAGCGGCAGTTGAATTCTACAACCTTTACGCTGTCGCCCTTGATCATCAGGCCGGCATAGAGGCAACCCTGATACGGCATTTCTTCTGCTGCCATGGCAGCGATAACGGGCTTCAGAATCAGCTCGGTTGCTTTTAAACGCAGCACGTCGGTCATAACCGGAGCGGGAGCATAGGTGCCCATACCGCCGGTATTAGGACCTTCGTCACCGTCAAATACACGCTTGTGGTCCTGGGAAGCAATCATCGGCACAATGGTTTTGCCGTCGGTAAATGCCAGAAGAGAAGCTTCTTCGCCTTCCATGTATTCTTCCAGAACGAGGCGTGCGCCTGCGTTGCCGAATTTATGGTCAGCCATCATTTCGTCGATAGCGTCAAGTGCTTCCTGTTTAGTCATAGCAACAACAACACCCTTGCCTGCTGCAAGACCGTCAGCCTTAACTACGATAGGCGCACCCTTTTCTTCAACATAAGCCTTGGCAGTTTCGATATCCTCGCAAATTTTGAAGAAAGCGGTAGGAATATTGTATTTTGCCATCAGCTCTTTGGAAAATGCCTTGGAGCCTTCCAGCTGCGCTGCAGCCTTAGAAGGACCGAACACCGGCAGACCGCGGCGTTTGCAAACGTCCGCAAGACCTGCAACAAGCGGTGCTTCCGGACCTACAACAGTCAGGTCAATGCTCTTTTCCTCAGCGTAATCTGCTACGCCCTCCAGATTTTCTACATCCAGAGCAATGCATTCGCATTTAGGCAGCAGTGCCATGCCCGGATTGCCGGGAGCAGCATAAATTTTTTCAACCTTAGGGCTTTGCGCCAGCTTCCACGCTAAAGCGTGTTCGCGGCCGCCGCCACCGATTAATAAAATATTCATGGTTATTTCTCCAGTTGCTTCTTCAGATATTCGCTGATCATTGCATCGTATTCAGCAGTATGAGTGAAGGCTTCCAATGCCAGCTCCTTACGGGTGCGTGCATCAACGTCGCCTTCTTTAGCGAGCATTTCCATTAAGCCGGCATAACGGCTAGGATAGGTTACGATAACAACGTCTTTGAAGTTTTTAGCGCTGGCACGTACCATTGCCGGGCCGCCGATATCAATGTTTTCAATTGCCTCAGCCTCGGTTACGCCGGGTTTGGCAACGGTTTCACGGAAAGGATAGAGGTTAACAACAACCAGGTCAATCGGAGTGATGTCATGCTCAGCCAAAGCCTTCATATGCTCAGGATTGCTGCGTACAGCCAGGATTGCGCCATGAATTTTCGGGTTCAGAGTTTTTACACGGCCGTCCATGATTTCCGGGAAGCCGGTTACATCACTTACATAGGTTACAGGAATGCCTGCTTCCTTAATAACCTTCATGGTGCCGCCGGTAGAAATAATTTCTACACCATTGTCACTCAGGAATTTTGCCAGCTCTACAATGCCGGTTTTATCACTAACGCTTAATAATGCTCTTTTAATTTTCATGCTTTAACCTTTACCTTTCTGCCTTCGATTGTCAGCTTTCCTTCCGCCCAGAGCTTTAAAGCCTCCGGCATTGCGATATGCTCCTGCACCAGAATGCGGTCAGCCAGAGTATCCTCGGTGTCGTCATCCATAACAGGAACAACCTTCTGCAGGATAATCGGGCCGCTGTCAGTGCCTGCATCTACAAAATGAACAGTACAGCCGCTGAATTTTACGCCGTAATCCACAGCCTGCTTCTGTCCGTGCAGACCGGGGAAGCTCGGGAGCAGCGCCGGATGAATGTTAATAATCTTGTGCTGCCATTTATTTACGAAATCAGCGCTCAGAATACGCATGAAGCCTGCGAGAACTACCAGCTCGCAGCCCTCTGCTTCTAAAGCAGCGTTGATTTTTGCTTCAAATTCTTCTTTGGAAGCGCAAGCCTTACGCTCTACGGCAACGGTTTTGATATCGGCCTTTTGCGCACGCTCCAAAGCAAAAGCATCAGGCTTATCGCTGATTACAACCGCGATTTCCAGCGGCAGATAGCCATCAGCGATACGGTCCATAATTGCCTGCAGATTGCTGCCGCGACCGCTTACAAGTACGCCGATTTTATGCACCGAAAACGCCGCCTTTCATAATCGTTTCTTTGTGGCCGGGAACAACCTTGCCCAGCTCATAGAAGGTTTCGCCCTCAGCCTTCAGGTGAGCGCGTACAGCGTCAGCCTCAGACGGGTCAACAACCAATACCATGCCTACGCCCATGTTGAAGGTGCGGTACATTTCAGCCCAGGGCACATTGCCCCATTCCTGCAGCTTTTTGAAGACAACAGGAACTTCCCAAGCCTCGGAATTTACCTCAGCATCGCAGTCTTCGGGCAGAATGCGGGGGATATTATCATAGAAGCCGCCGCCGGTGATGTGCACCATACCGTGCAGGTCGAAGTTTTCAATCAGCGGCAGGCAGGTTTTCGGATACAGACGAGTCGGAGTCAGCAGCTTTTCGCCCAAGGTACAGCCAAATTCCGGAACTTCGGTGTCCATGGTGTAGCCCATAGCCTCAAAGCAGATTTTACGTACGAGGGAGAAGCCGTTGGAATGCACACCGCTGGAAGGCAGGCCCAAAAGCACGTCGCCGGCCTTAACCTTGTCACCGGTAATCATTTTGCTCTTATCAACAACGCCAACGCAGAAGCCTGCGATGTCATATTCGCCTTTGGAGTAGAAGCCGGCCATTTCGGCAGTTTCGCCGCCGATAAGAGCACAGCCGCTTTCCTTGCAGGCATTGGCAACACCCTTAACAATGTTGGCAACCTTTTGGGAATCAACCTTATCTACTGCAATGTAATCCAGGAAGAACAAGGGCTCTGCGCCTTGTACCAGGATATCGTTAACGCACATTGCTACAGCATCCTGACCGATAGTATCATGCTTATCAGCCATGAAAGCCAGCTTCAGTTTAGTACCTACGCCGTCAGTACCGCTGACAAGCACAGGCTCCTTGTATTTGCCGCTGTTTAAAGCAAACAGGCCGCCGAAACCGCCCAGGTCACCGATAACCTCAGGTCTGTAGGTAGCACGTACGCTGTCCTTCATTAATTCTACTGCTTTATTACCAGCATCAATATCTACACCGGCATCAGCATAAGTAAGTTGTTTCTTTTCCTCGCTCATGAGCCTTCCTCCTGTTATTCAATAATGCTTTCAGGTTCTGCTTTGATTACACTATCTGCGTTATCGGGATATTTAGCGCTGAAGCAAGCACAGCACAAACCTTCGGGGTCAATTTTATCAATAGCACGTTTCATGCCATCCATAGAAATATAATGCAGACTGTCTGCCCCAATATAGCGGCAGATTTCATTTTCTGTACAACGTGCCGCAATCAGCTCTTTGCGCTCGGAGGTATCAATACCATAGTAGCAGCTGTCTGTTACCGGGGGAGAAGAAATGCATACATGTACCTCACGTGCGCCTGCCTCCTTCAGCAGTTTAACAATCTTGCCGCTGGTAGTGCCGCGAACGATGGAGTCATCGACCATAACAACGGATTTGCCTTCTACAACGCTGCGAACCGGGTTCAGCTTCAGGCGTACTGCATTAGCACGTTGCTTTTGCGTCGGCTGAATAAAAGTACGGCCTACATAACGGTTTTTGGTAAGGCCTTCCAGGAAGGGAACGCCGGCCTCCATAGCATAGCCGATTGCTGCCGGAGTGCCGCTGTCAGGAACGGAAATAACGATGTCCGGATGGATATCGGGAGTTTCCTTAGCCAGCTCGCGACCCATCTGGATACGTGCATCATATACAGACTGGTTGTCGATGATACTGTCATTACGAGCAAAGTAAACATATTCAAAAATGCAATGCGCAGGCTTTGCCGGTTTGTTTTCAGCCCACATCATGCTGCGAGGTTCGGAGTTATCGCTGTCGATAATAATCATTTCGCCGGGCTTAACATCGCGTACCAGCTCTGCACCAACCAAGTCAAAAGCACAGGATTCGGAAGCAACGCACCAGCCGTTTTCCATTTTGCCGAGAACCAGCGGACGGAAGCCGTAGGGGTCGCGTACAGCGATAATTTTGTTATCAGTCATCAGCAGAATAGCGAAAGCACCTTTAATCTGGTTAACAGCCTCTGCTACACGCTCTTCAATAGTAGGACGCGCACTGTAGGCAATCAAGGTCAATACAACCTCACTGTCAACAGTAGTGTTGAACACAGCGCCTTCCTTAGCCAGGTTAGCACGCAGCTGACCGGCATTAGTCAGGTTACCGTTGTGGCTCAGCGCAAGGTTACCGCCGTCAAAATAAACCTTCAGCGGCTGAATGTTATACGGCATGCTGGCACCGGTTGTGGAATAACGTACGTGGCCGATGGCCGCATAGCCCTGCAAATCAGCAACGCCGTCCTTGAAAACATCGGCAACGAGGCCCATGCCCTTTTTAATTTTCATACGCTCGCCATCAGTTACAACAATACCGGTACTTTCCTGGCCACGATGCTGCAGCGCATACAGGCCCCAATAGGTGTTGAGTGCTACATCTTCATTATGGCTGAAGATACCAAAGACACCGCACTCCTCATGCAGCTTGTCCTCGCTAAAATTTTGCTCCTCGAAAATCTGCTCCACAATTTTTCTCCTTAATTTTAGTTTTTAGTTATCAATTGTCATTTATTAGTGGTTAGTTATAAGTGATCAGTGATCAGTGGTCAGTAATTAGTTATTAATGTTTAGCAGTCAGTTTCTATTCACTATCCACTACTCACTATTCACTATTACAGGTGTAAATCCTTAAACTCCTGCGCAGGAACGCCACGCATGGAAGCCAGCTTTTCACCCTTAGCTCTTACTTCTTCACGCATTGTTGCACGATGCTCTGCCAGCTTTTCTACCAGCTCCGGATATTTTACGGAAAGAATCTGAATTGCGAACAATGCAGCATTCTTAGCACCGTTGATAGCCATCGTTGCAACAGGTACACCGGAAGGCATCTGTACAAAGCTCAGCAGTGCATCCATACCGGCCAACGGTGTTGCATTAATAGGAATACCGATGACAGGAACGGTAGTAAAGGCAGCGATGAAACCACCCAGATGAGCAGCTGCGCCGGCTGCGGCAATAATTACCTCTACGCCACGGTCACGGGCACCCTTAGCAAAGTTCTGTACTACGTCCGGAGTACGGTGAGCGGAAGCAACTACTACTTCAGTTTCAACGCCAAACTCCTTCAGAGTTTTTTCTGCAGCCTCAAGTACAGGCCAGTCAGAATTACTACCCATGATAATTGCAACTTTCATTGAAATCTACCTCCCAAAAATTACTTGTAGAAACAATAAAACCCAAGCAGAAAGCTGTTCAGTTTCGAAATCCTGTGCAAAATCTAACCCGGGTTCTCAATCACTTAAATAATTCACTTTAATTATACCAATCCAACGCGTAAACGTCAAATAAACTGTGAACTTTTTAACAGTTTTTTAGAAAATCGTTCGGAAAACTTCGGGGTAAAGAAAAAAAGCACCTGTCAGACACCAGACAGATGCTAAAAACTCATATACCAAAATGCTTATTCCACTGTTCAATGATTCTCTTTTTGTTCTGAGATACGAAGCGAAGTATTTTCAGCAAATCGGCATCAGGAATTTTGCTTTTATTATGCTCTAAAATAACACGTTCCCCAACCCATATTTTAGTTGCATTTTCAGTAGGCCTGCCTTTACAAACGTGTACGTGAACCGGCTCAACGGCATCACCTGACCAAAAATATATTGTATAACCTAAAAGCTTATACAGCATTGGCAAGATGATCTCCTCCTTCGCGTGCCATCTCCCAAATCAAGGCTGCATTATCAGCAGCAAAATCTTTTAAATCTTCTATTTCATCCTCGCTGTATCCATCAAAAGAAGCTGTATCTAAGTCAGGCAAGGAAATCTGCAAATAGTCAAAGCCGGTATCTACAGGACGTTCAAAATAAACATCAATATGCTCACCGTTCTTATCCTTGCGTATATCATTAAAAGTAACAAGTGTTCCATCAGCGAATTCTACATATGTATATTTCATTTTGCTCACCTCGTTTTATAAACATCATACATTGGCAACTCATTAACTGAATATCTCTTTTAATTGTATCATTTCCCAACCTGCTGAGCAATAATAAGCCTAATATATATATTAGAAAAAGCGCCCTCCGCCGCCGCTTTCACGGCAGCAGAGGGCGCTTAAACCCAAAGCTGTTTTATTTTACGACAACGTTAATTGCATCGTTTACCAATACAACCTCAACCTTATCGCCATTTTTTATTTCACCTGCAACAATCTTCTTGCCCAGGATGTTTTCAACAGTGTGGACAATCAGACGTTTCAACGGACGAGCACCGAAGGCAGGATCAAAGCCGGCCTTTGCCAAGAAAGCGACAGCCTCGTCGGTATAAGTAAGCGTCAGTTCCAGCTGCTTATTCAGACGGTCACCCAGCTCACGCAGTACCAGTTTAACGATTTCCTTAATCTGTTCTGCCTGCAGCGGTTTGAACACAACAATGTCATCAACACGGTTCAGGAATTCCGGACGGAAGAAGTTCATCAGCATCTGCTGAATCTTTTCTCTATCCATAGAGCCCTGCGCTTTCATAATCTCGTTGCTGCCAAGGTTACTGGTCATGATAATCAAGGTATTCTTGAAGTCAACGATACGGCCTTTACCATCAGTCAGACGGCCATCGTCCAGAACCTGCAGCAATACGTTAAAGACATCTGCATGTGCCTTTTCGATTTCGTCCAACAGGATTACGCTGTACGGATGACGGCGTACAGCCTCGGTCAGCTGACCGCCTTCATCATAGCCGACGTATCCCGGAGGCGCACCGATCAGACGAGATACGGTATGCTTCTCCATGTATTCGCTCATATCGATACGCACCATGTTGCGTTCATCATCAAAGAGCACCTCGGCCAAGGTCTTAGCCAGCTCGGTTTTGCCGACACCGGTAGGACCAAGGAAGATAAAGGAACCAATCGGACGATTAGGATCCTTGATACCGGCACGCGCACGGATAACAGCCTCGCTGACAGCCTTTACTGCTTCATCCTGACCGATAACATGCTCGTGCAGGATTTCCTCCAGGTGAACCAGTTTAGCACGTTCACCGGTACCTAAGCGGGCAACAGGAATGCCGGTCCAGGTGCTGACAACCTTAGCGATATCCTCTTCGTCTACCTCTTCCTTGAGCATAACATTGTCATTGCCGTTTTCATCCTTCTTGGACAAAGCAGCCAATTCCTTCTGCAGCTCAGGCAGACGACCGTATTTCAATTCAGCCATTTTATTCAGGTCATAGTCGCGCTCAGCCTGCTCCATCTGGTTTTTCACAGCATCAATTTCCTTCTTTACCTCACGTACACGGGCAATGGAAGCCTTTTCTGCATCCCAGCGTTTAACAAGCTCGTCATTTTCCTTACGCAGTTTTGCCAGCTCCTCGTTCAGCTTAGCCAAACGGTCTTTGGACTGAGCATCCTCCTCTTTGCCCAAAGCCTGAGCTTCGATTTCCAGCTGCAGGATACGACGTTTGCTTTCATCCAGCTCGGTCGGCAGCGAATCAATTTCGGTACGCAGACGGGCAGCAGCCTCATCTACCAGGTCAATAGCCTTATCAGGTAAGAAACGGTCATTAATATAACGGTTAGAAAGCACAGCAGCAGCAACCAGGGCAGCGTCTTTAATGCGCACGCCATGATGTACCTCATAACGTTCACGCAGGCCACGCAGGATGGAAATTGTATCTTCAACGCTCGGCTCCTTAACCATTACCGGCTGAAAACGACGCTCCAGCGCACTGTCCTTTTCAATATACTTACGATATTCGTTCAGTGTAGTTGCACCTATGCAGCGCAGCTCGCCGCGCGCCAGCATCGGCTTCAGGATGTTGCCTGCATCCATAGCGCCTTCGGCAGCACCGGCACCGACAACGGTATGCAGTTCATCAATAAACATGATAATCTGACCGGCGCTTTCGCTGACAGCCTTCAATACTTTTTTCAGACGCTCTTCGAATTCACCACGGTATTTGGCACCGGCAACCAAAGCCGCCAGGTCCAGAGCATACAGGGTTTTATTCTTCAGGCTTTCCGGTACATCGCCGGCAATAATACGTCTTGCCAGACCTTCGACGATGGCAGTTTTACCAACGCCAGGTTCACCGATAAGCACCGGATTATTTTTCTTACGACGCGAAAGGATTTCAATCGTACGACGGATTTCCTCATCACGGCCGATTACCGGGTCCAGCTTGCCGTCTTTAGCTTTAGCTGTCAGATCCTGGCCGTATTTTTCCAGCGTCTTTTTAGTTTCATCATTTGCTTCGCTATTTTGATACTGCATAAATGCCGCCTCAACTTTTTTCTTATCTATACCATATTTACGGAAGAGTGATACAACATCGCTGTCACCGTCACTGGCCATAGCTGCAACCAGCTGACCGATGCCGATTTCTTCCTTACTTTGTCCCAGAATAGCCATTACTCTGGCAAAGCCGGTACCCATCATCAGCTGACGGTCCTGACCTTTAACTCCGGGGATTTTTTGTACTAAAGCCTTAGCATCCTTGCTGAAAGCATTTTCATCAATGTGCAGGCTCTGCAGCAAATATTTAAAGAAGCCGTCGCTGCCGCACAATGCTGCCAGAACATGTGCCGTTGTCAGCTCCTGGTGATAGTTCATAACTGCCTGCTGCTGAGCAGCCTCTAAGATAGCCTTTACCTCTTCACTGTAGCGTTCATTCATCACGCTGCACCTCCTTCTATCAGGTTCAATAGCGGTCAATAACCGAATGGCGTTGACTCTTTGCCATTTTCGGACCACTATTCACTTTCTAATTGCTATTATATCAGTAAAAGTCAAAAAGTCAAATGATTTTCTGTGTTAATTCAGTGAAAAATCACCGTCATTTTGTTGACAGATTGTTAGCTTTGTGGCAATATTAATAGCATGTCGTTCTGTCGGCCAAGTACTCTTAACCCCAAAGACCATCGGCTCACCCCAGCCGTTTTGACCTTTATGCGTACTTCCACCAACAGGTCTATAATAATAGTATTTGTCATGTTTTTATGAGGAGGAAACAACATGTCACCCACCAGCTTATTGCGCGGTATCGCCTTTTTACTGCTTTTGCAATGGGTATCCACGCTCATCATCAACGCCCTCGGCGTACCCTTTCCGCCCGCTCTTTTGGGAATGCTGATTTTAACGGCACTTCTCTGCGGCAACGTTATTCCGGCAAGCTCCATCGAGGGAATCTGCGATATCCTGATTTCCAAAATGGGTATGCTGTTTTTACCGGCAGGCGTCAGCGTTATATTATATGCAGATGTTATCAAAGCTGAGCTGTTGCCCATTACTGTTACCATTGTTGTCTGCAGCATTGTCGTTCTGAGCGTTACAGCCTTCTTTATCGAAGCAATGCTTAAAGGAAAGGAGAGTCAATGATGCTTTTTCCTGACGTTTTACTTAACTCACCGCTCTTTGGCATAGGTCTGACGGTCATCCTGTATGTTATCAGCGAAATCATCATCGACCGCTTCAGCCTGAACATCATTCCGCCCTTCGTTATCGCCTGCCCTCTGGTCATCGCTGTCATCGTTCTGGCGCCAGGCGTAGAGTACAAGCAGTACGAAGCAGGTGCGGAATTCATAAACTTTCTTTTAGGACCGGCAACCATCGCTCTGGCCCTGCCCCTGTACAAGAACCGTGAACTTATCATGGCCAAGGCCGGTGCTATCGCCGGCGGCGTTACGTTGGCAACGCTTTCGGCTATCATAGTCGTTTACTTCTGCGGCAAGGCCATGGGTACCAGCGAGCAGGTTCTGCTTTCGCTCATTCCCAAATCCATTACGACGCCAATCGCCATTGATGTTTCCAAAACAATCGGCGGTATTCCGGCGTTGACTACAGCTGCTGTTATCTTCACCGGCATGCTGGGAGCAACCTTCAATCACAAGCTGCTGCGCCTTTTGGGAATCAAAAACCATTTGGCTGCCGGTCTTGCTATCGGCGCCTCCAGCCACGGCCTCGGCACCAGCGTCTGCGCCAATGTCAGCCCCGTTCAGCTGGCCATCGGCGGTGTAGCGATTGCCCTTACCGGCATCAGCACCTCTATCCTGGCACCGATTTTACTGCCGATTTTAAAAAGCATCTGGTAAGCAGATAAAGCAAAAGCCCAAATTCTCACATACATTTCATGTGGGAATTCGGGCTTTTTTGTTTTTAGAGATGCGGAATAATCCCGCGCAGTTCGGAAAAGATTACTGCCGCCTTATCCGCAGGATATACGCTGCACGGCAGCTTCCGCAAATCCTCGGTGCGCCAGCCTTTGTTTTCCTCCGCCAGCTTGGCCAGCGCTTCTTCCAAATCATGTGCCAGCACAACAGCAATCGCATCAAGATAAAATTCGCTGTTGACGCAGGGCTCGTCAATCATACTGTGGCTGTGATATGTTTTGTTGTGTCGCCAAACGTAAATGTTCATGCAGCATCCCTCCGTTCATGGTGATATTTGTTTAATTCTTGGGAGGGAGCAGTTTTTCCTGCTTAATGACCAAAAAGTCGAAACTCCGTAAAAAAGGACTACCACGCTAAGCATGATAGTCCTCAAATCATCTGTATATAAATTATTTGCCTAAGATTTCGTTGACGTAGTTTACCGCACTGACAGCGTTCGGCGCATAATGCTCGGCACCGATGGTGTCAGCGTATTCCTGCGTGAGCACCGCACCGCCGACAACAACCTGACAGTCACATTCATTATGCAACGCAGCAATAGTTTCTTCCATTGCGCCTACTGTAGTAGTCATCAATGCAGACAAGCCGACAACCTTGGCATCTGTTTTCTTGGCTGCCTCTACAACTGCTTCCACAGGCACGTCCTTGCCCAAGTCAAGCACGCGATAGCCGTAATTTTCCAACAGTACCTTAACGATGTTTTTGCCGATATCGTGGATATCGCCATGGACAGTAGCGATAATTACTGTTTCTCCCTGCGTTTCGCCCACGCCGACAGCCTCGCGGATAACCTCAAAGGCTGCCTTCGCCGCATCCGCGCTCATCAGAAGCTGCGGCAGGAAGAGAGTTTTCTTTTCAAAGCCATGACCGACAAAATCAAGCGCAGGAATCATATATTTGTTAATGATATCCAACGGCTTTTCGCTTTCCAGAGCCTTGGCTGCGGCCTGACGCGCAGGTCCCTGCAGTCCTTTGACAATGGCATCGTAAAGACCCATTTCGCTTACTGTTGTTGCTGCAGCCTTCGGTGCATCTGCATAATGCTGTACATATTCCTTGCAGCCCTCGTCATAGCCTGCCAGCGCACGATACCCGTAATAAGCATCCATCATCGGCTTGCTCTGCGGATTGATGATGCCGCAGGAAAGGCCTGCTGCCATTGCCATGCTGAAGAAGGTGCTGTTGACAGCATCACGTCCGGGAAGACCGAACGAAATGTTGGAAACACCCATAACAGTGTTGATGCCGCGTGCCTTCATCGTGCGGATAACCTCACAGGCAATCGCCGCATTTTCGGCACCGGTGGAAATAGTCAGTGCCAGCGGGTCTACAACTATATTGCGGCTTTCAATGCCGTATTCGGCCGCACGGGCGATAATTTTTTCAGCCACGGCAATACGTCCTGCTGCAGTAGCGGGAATACCGCTGTCGTCAAGACACAGTGCAACCAGCACAGCGCCGTATTTTTTAGCCAGCGGCAGAACATGCTGCAGGCTGTCCTCCTTACCATTGACGGAATTAAGCATAGGCTTGCCGTTATAGAGGCGCAGCGCTCTTTCCATTGCTTCGTAATTAGATGTATCAATCTGCAGCGGCGTATCGGTAATCGCCTGCAGCGCCGGCACAGCCTTCGCAGCCATTGCCGCTTCGTCAATACCCGGCGTGCCTACGTTAACGTCCAGAATCTGTGCGCCCACGCCAATCTGCTCCAGACCAAGACGGCACACATAATCAAGGTCACCGTTTACCAGTGCTTCCTTCAAACGTTTTTTGCCGGTAGGATTGATGCGTTCGCCGATAATTACAGGACCTTCACCCAAATGTACTGCTTTGCCGTAGGAGGATACCGCAGTCAGACGGCAATCACGCGTACCACCCGGCTGCAGAGTTTTGCATTTGGCAATCATCTGCGCAATATGCTCCGGCGTTGTACCGCAGCAGCCGCCTACAATGCTTGCGCCCTTGCCTGCGAGCTCGTACATCAGCTCCGCATATTCCTCCGGTCCGACATCAAAGCAGGTTTTGCCGTCACGCTGCACCGGCAGTCCGGCATTAGGATTGATAATCAGCGGCAGGCTGGTTGCTTCCAGCATTTGCGGGAATAGCTTGCCCACCTGCACCGGTCCCAAACCGCAGTTAAAGCCGATGGCATCTACGCCCAGACCTTCGCACATCAAAGCGGCAGCCTCAACCGTAGCACCGGTCAACAGCTTGCCATCCTCGTCAAAGGTCATGGTCACGCAAATCGGCAAATCACAGTTTTCCTTAGATGCCAGAACCGCAGCCTTGATTTCGTAGGTGTCGCTCATTGTTTCGATAAGAATCAGATCCGCACCGGCAGCAGCGCCGTAGCGTACCATTTCGCCGTAGGCTTCTACTGCCTTTTCAAAGGGCAAATCGCCATAAGGAGCCAACAGCTTCCCTGTCGGTCCCAAATTCAGCGCAACAAATTTATTTTCCCTGCCACCGCAGGCCTTCTTGGCAATCGCCACAGCCGCTTCGATGGTTTCCTTGCAATCCAGTCCGGAGCCTGCCAGCTTCAACGGATTAGCGCCGAAGGTATTGGATTTTACGATATTGGAGCCTACATCAAGATAACTGCGATGCACAGCCTCTACAATATCGGGGTGTGTAAAATTCCAGCTTTCGGGCAGCTCACCCGGCTGCAGACCGCGTGCCTGCAGCTGTGTGCCGGTAGCACCATCAAAGAACAGCATTTGCTTGCCTAACAATTCCTTAAAATTCATAAATTAAATCTTCTCCTCAAACTTTCTTAATATCAGTATCTCTGTAAGGACAGTTTATATTACTGCAGGTCATACATTTATTCTGCACGCAGGCAGCATCTTCCGATAAGCCGATGATTGCCGTTACCGACTTCGACGGAGCCATCATCAGTCCGTCCGTCAGCGTCAGGCCGATGCGTTTGGCACAGTTCAGCACTGCAAACAGCTGACGCTGCTCCTCCAGCGGCCAATCACCATAGCCCGGCGAAAAACGCGGACGCTGCAGCAGACCGCCTGTTTCAGCCTGCGCCTGTACCTCATCGCAATAGCGTTCAATCAGCGCCGCTGCCACGGCCTGAGCCGCCGCGCCTTCAGCAACGCTGATAAGCGCCAGGCGACGAATGGCTGCGTCTACCCTGCTGCCGAGCGTTGCCCCCATAAGCAGCACCGTGTTGCAGCCCTTCAAATGGCGCGCCAGTGCACGCGAATGAAAGCGCACGCCGCAGTCCAGCGTTACGCCTGCTTCATCTGCCGTTATCGCATGCTTTTGCAGGATATAACGCGCCTGCACCTCATTGCGCAGCTTCAGATAAACCGTATCCACTAAAATTTCTGCTGCCTTATCTCCCGGCTTGGCCCGCAGATAGCGCAGCGCTTCCTTTTGCTTAAATTCCATAACAACAACCTTAAATTTTGCGCCGTAGCGCAGGACTATTTATCTACAATCTCTCCGAGATTATTCATAATACCGGCAAAAATTTCCGGCTTGTTCATCGTGTAGATATGTACATTGTCAAAACCATTAGCAATCAAATCAATAATTTGACCGGTAGCATAGGCGATACCTGCCTGCTTCAGTGCCTCCGGCTTATCGGCAAACTTTTCTACCATCGCACGGAACTGCGGCGGCAGCTTAGTACCGCTCAGCTGGCAGATGCGGATAATCTGCTTAGCATTCGTCACCGGCATAATGCCCGGCACCACCGGCACATTGATGCCCGCACGCAGAAGGCGGAACATATAGTTATACAAAATCGTATTATCAAAAAACATCTGTGTCACCAAAAAGTCAACACCTGCATCCACCTTGTACTTGGTGTTTTCTATATCCTTTTCCAGCGAACCCGATTCGGGATGGCCTTCGGGATAAGCAGCACCGCCAACACAGAAATCACCCTGCTGCTTTACAAACCGCATCAGCTCACTGGCATGAGCAAAGCTGCCGATTTCCTCGCCCTGCATATCTGCCGGGATATCGCCGCGCAGCGCCAGAATATTTTTTACGCCAAAGCCCTGCAGCTGTCCAAGTACCTCTGCCAGCTTTGCTTCATCAGCCTTTACACAAGTCAGATGAGCCAGAGCCGGCATGCCGTTATCCTCTACTTTTTTGGCCAGTGCTGCCGAATAGCCTACCGTGCTGCCGCCTGCGCCATAGGTGACGCTCATATAGGACGGCGTGCTGGCTGCAATTTTGTTGACAATCTCCAGACTGTTTTGCAGCTCTGCTCCCTGCTTAGGCGGAAACAGCTCGCACGACAGATGAATTTTACCGTTTTTTAAGATATCAATTATTTTTTCCGATGTCATATTTATCCCCCAAAATCAAAAGCATTCGTATGACATTTTAACAGTTAGCGACATCTTTGGCAAACAAAAAGCAGAAGAATTTAACTAATAAGCGATAAAACCTACTAAAATGATAAATATGTTACACACTAAAAATCCCGCAGCCGGATAAGCTGCGGGATTGAATTTCGTTGGCGGAGACGGTGGGATTCGAACCCACGTGCCGCGCAAACGGCAAACTGATTTCGAGTCAGCCGCGTTATGACCACTTCGCTACGTCTCCATTATTCTGTTATGGCGAAATATTCGCATCAGATTAACATTAATATTATATAAGAAAAATCCTGTCTTGGCAACCGCCTGACGAAATTATTCCTGCGGCGCACCGGCTTCACTCTTGCGCTTCGCCTTGTTTTCCTGACGGCGACGGCGGAAAAAGTCGCGCATTACCTGCGCGCATTCCTCCTCACAGATGCCGCTGATAACTTCAGCGCAGTGATTGAGATTAGGATTCGTAATAATATTGAAAATTGATTCCGCACCGCCGGCCTTCACATCATGACAGCCGTAAACAACGCGGTCGACACGGCCGTTGACAATGGCACCGCTGCACATCGGGCAGGGCTCAACGGTAACGTAAAGCGCACAACCGCTCAGACGCCAGCGCCCCAGGCGCTCGCAGGCCTCGCGGATGACAATGACCTCAGCGTGCGCCGTTGCGTCATGCCACGTTTCACGCATATTGTGCGCGGCGGCGATAACCTCACCTGTTGTCATATCCGCCAGTACCGCGCCGATAGGAATTTCACCAAGCTCTGCGGCCTTGCGTGCCTCAGCCAGTGCCAGCTGCATATACTTTTTATCTTCCATCAGGCATCCTCCGCCGCTTCCATCAGCAGCTCCCATTTTTCCATCAGCTCAGCAATGGTTTGCTCGTATTCCTCATGCTCTGCTGCCATCGCTGCGCTATGCTCTGGACTGGTGTGATTTGCCGGGTCCGCCATCTGCTTTTCCAAAAGGCCCATCATGGCCTCCTGCTCACGAATCTGCAGCTCTACCTTGGGCAACAGTCGTGCAGCCTCGTCCGGACTGTAACGACGTTTTTTATCCTCTTGCTTTTTCTCCTTTACCGGCGCTGCTGCAGTCTGTTGCTGCTTTTTAGCCTGTGCCTCCGCATAGGCTGCAGCCTTTTCCGCTTCCTCCTGTGCCTGCGCCAAAGCAGCAGCCTTTTTCTGTTTTTCTTCGAGGTAGAAATCGTAGTTACCCTTATAGTCCTTAACCTCTAAATCTTCAATTTCCCAGATGCGGTCGGCAACCTCGTTGACAAAGTAACGGTCATGGCTGACTACCAGCACTGTGCCGTCAAAGGATTCCAACGCGGCCTCTACTGCTTCGCGTGCCATAATATCCAGATGGTTTGTCGGTTCGTCAAGCACCAGACAGTTAGCACCGTCCAACACCAGCTTCAGCAGCACCAGGCGTGCCTTCTGACCGCCGCTCAGCTCGCCGATTTTTTTGAACACATCATCACCGTGGAACAGCATGCCGCCAAGCATAGAGCGTGTATACTCTTCCGTAAAGCCGTATTCAACAACAAAGTTTTCCAACAGCGTCTGCTCCGGGTTTAAGCGCTCATAGCTCTGCGAAAAATAACCGATCTGCACTCTGCTGCCAATCTTGGCCTTGCCCTTCAGCGGTGCAATTTCGCCCAAGATAGTACGCAGCAGCGTCGTCTTGCCGGTACCGTTGGCACCCAAAAGCGCTGCCTTTTCACCGCGGCGTAGTGTAAGGTTAATACCTTTGGCCAGTATCTTCTCGCCGTAGCCGATGGTCAGGTCCTCCATAATCAGCACTCTGTCCGCACATTCGGCAGCCGGCGGCAAACGCAGCTCAAACTCCTCATGCTGCACCGGCGCATCAATACGCTCCAGACGGTCGAGCTGTGACTGACGACCACGCGCCATTTTACTCTTGATGCCTGCCTTGAAGCGACGGATATATGCCTCGGTGCGCGCAATATAATCCTGCTGCGCATTATAGGCAGCAGTCAGCGTACTGCTCTGAATCGCCTTCTGCTCCAGATAGCGGGTGTAATTGCCCTTAAAGGATTGCAGCTTGCCGCCCTCCATTTCCATAATGCGCATAGCAACATTATCGAGGAAGGCACGGTCATGGCTGACAACGAGCAGACCGCCCTTAAATTCCTGCAAATACTTTTCCAGCCACTGCGTCATTACAATATCTAAATGGTTCGTCGGTTCGTCCAGAATCATAAAGTCGGGATTACGCACCAGTGCCGCCGCCAGCATCAGACGTGTTTTCTGACCGCCGCTCAGCGTTGCCGCATCATGCTGCCACCAATCCTCGGTATAGCCCAACCCGATAAGCACACGCTTAATGCGGTTTTCGTAATTATAGCCGTCAATAAATTCGTAGCGCTTAAGTACGCGTCCGTACTCCTCCAGGCAGCTGTCCAGCTTTTCGCCCTGCAGCTTGCCGGAATCAGCCTCAAGCTGTGCCAGCTTTTGGCGCAGGCTGCCGATTTCCGGGCAGGCTGTCTGCATAAACTGCCAGATAGTACCTCTGATATCGGTAAAGCCCTGCTGTACATAGCCCACGCTGATACCGGGTTCAAATTTTACCGCACCGCTGTCAACCCATTCAGGCTGCAGCAGGCAACGCAGCAGCGTAGTCTTGCCGCTGCCGTTGACGCCGACAAGGCCAACGTGCTCGCCTTGCTCCACCATGAAGCTGACGTCTTTAAATATTTCATGAATGCCAAATGCTTTGGCGATTTTATCTACTACTAATTGCATAACCATTCTCCTTTTAACAACTATTATAACACCTTCCGGCATTATACTCAAAAGGCTCTGCTATATTCTTATATTTTCGTGCATTACATAAAAAGAGGCTGCCGCATCTGCGGCAACCTCCATATACTTTTAAGATTTATGGGCCATTGCTACCTGAGTTTTAGTCTGGAGTAAACTCTTTTGATGCTTACGCCAACGATAGCACAGCATCGGCACCACCAGCATCGGTACGCCAGCGTACAGCGTCTGGCGTAAATCCGGTGTCAAAGCAATTACTGCCAGGCAGAAAACCTGCGACCAGATACCGAAATGCGTAACATACGGGAAGAACGGTGTTTTATACTTCAGAGTATCCTCCTTGCCTTCGGCAATCAGACGGCGGCGGAATTTATATTGGCTCCAGCAAATGGAAATCCAAGCCATCGCTCCGGTAAAGCCGGATACTGCCAGCAAATAAGTATACAGTGTAGAATCGGGATTAAAGGTGTAGAAAACGATAACTGCCCAGCAGGCACATACAGAAACGATAATGGAATTCTGCGGCATACCGTTTTTATTGAGCTTGCCCAAAAACGCCGGAGCCATATCCATACGAGCCAGTGCATGCAGCGCACGAGCACCGCCATACAGTCCGGAGTTAGCGCAGGAAACACCTGCAACCAGCACTACAAAGGCAATCGCAGAAGCTAAGCCTTCAAAGCCGTATTCCGCCAAAGCAGCGGCAAACACGCTCTCCTTCAGGCTGGCCTTATCCCACGGCATAATGGACAGCAATAATGTAATAGGAATGATATATAAAGCAATGACACGCCAGGAAACATTACGAACCGCAATAGGAATGCTTTTAGCAGGATCCTTGCATTCGCCCGCAGCCAGACCGATGATTTCGGTACCTTGGAAGTTAACCAGAATAATAACCATGGTCAGCACAATCGGCCAATATCCCTGAGGAGCAAAGCCGCCTTGGCCCAGCAGCACCTTAGCACCTAAATAGCCCTGGTCACCAACAAGACCGCAGACTATTAAACCGGCAACGCCGCAGAAACCCACAAGGGCAGCAATTTTGATAATGGAAAGCCAAAATTCGCTTTCACCGAAATTATCAACATGAAAAAGGTTAATTACAGTCACTAGCAGGCCAAAAAGAATTGCCCACCACAGTTGACTGACGGCAGGTACAAAATTATTCATAATGATACCCGCAGCAATCATTTCAGACGGCACGTAAGCCATCCAGTTCAGCCAATAGGCCCAGCCAACGCCACAAGCCCAGGTTGAAGATATATTCTCACGTGCGTAGGTAACAAAGGAACCGGAAATAGGCTTAGCTACAGCCAGCTCCGCCAGGCACAGCATAACGCATAAGACGATTGCACCGCCAAAAAGATAAGAAAGAATAATAGCAGGTCCGGCCTGCTCAATCGCATATCCGGCACCTAAAAAATAACAGCTGCCGATAATGCCACCTAAAGAAATCATCTGTAAGTGTCTGTTCTTTAAACTTCTATTCATGGATTGCTCGTTCATTACCTTAATAACACAACCTTTCTTGAGCATATGTGTGGAACCTTCCGTTCCGCCAAAATTCTTGTGATATGATTTTACTACAAAAAACCGTGTTTGTATAGCAAAAAATGCACTAAAATCAGCGATTTTACAAAAAAAATCTATTTTCCTCTTTTTTCCGCTGTTTTGCATCATTTTCAAGCGTACTTCTTCACAATTCTCTACAAAAATACTCCACCGCCATCCCAACAATGACAAGGGAGTAAACAAAGAAGGCTACTCTAAAGATGATTGAAAAGACTCCAGCAATGCATGCAGATACAGCCAAGCGCACTTACGAGCAGCATGCAGATTATTGAAAGCTTGAGGCCGTTTTTCAGTAAATCATCAGGGTTCAAACCGTAGGTTACACCTACGGCACGTGTGCTGACCGGCAGAATAAAAGCACAGTTAACGGCAACAATCGAGGTCAGGATATAAGGAATGGGGTTCAACCCCAGCTGCTGCGAAATGCTTTGTACTACCGGAATTGAGATAGAAGCCGCCGCAGTATTACTGCTTATTTCCGTCAGGAATGTGGCAAACAGCGTCAGGCTGAACATCGTTTCCCAACCTCCGCTTAACGGCAGCAGCGTAATTACCTTAGCAATCTGCGTTGCCGCACCGGTTTTCGTAATCAGCTGTCCCAACGCCAGACCGCCGGAAAAAAGGAAAATCATCCCCCACATGATGCCCTTTTCAGCCTCACGCCAGGTCAGAAGCAGCTGACCTGTTTCGTTGCGCAACATAAAGGTGAGCATACCGAAGGTGAAGAAAACATACGCAGGCTTCATCAGCGGCAAATACTGCACGTAAAGCGGACGGACGAAGGCCAAACCTGTTGCGAGAATAAAAAGCCACAATCCTAACTTTTCACCGCGGCTCATCGGCCCGAGCTTATCATAGGCAGCACGGAAATATTCCTTGCCGCCGTCAAGACGTTTAACAGGCAGCGGCAGATGCAGCAGATAAGCCATAATCAGCAACATGATGATGAACAGCAGCGGCAGAAAGCGGATAAGCCAATCCACATACATGAATTCATGTCCCGTAAGCTTTTCCAGATAGCTGATTGCTACCAGGTTGGAGCTGCTGCCTAAGGGTGAGCCGAAGCCGCCGAAGCCTGCGCCCCAGACGATAGCCAACAGAATTGGTGTTGCTACGGGATTATCGGTAATCTGCTGCTGTCCCAAAAAGCGCAACATGCTTACAGCTACCGGCAAAAGAATCATAACAACGACGACGTTTGGCAGAAAGATAGACAGCAACGTTGAAGCCACCAGCCAGACGCAAATCTGCTCCCGCATCGATGTTCCCAATCCGCAAAGGCTTTTAATCGCCAGACGCTTATCAAGATGTGTTTTTTCCCACACCAGGCTGATAAGATCACTGCCGACCAGCAGCACGACGATTTCCGAAAAGTATTTGCTGATAATCCCCTCCATCGGCACCATGCCGAAGATAGCGTTCAGCGGAATCGGCAGCAGCGAGGTTACGGCGATATTTACCGGACGCAGCACCCACCAAAGGCCCATCCAGAAAATCGTGGCAATAGCGGCCGCCTGCTTAAATTCAATTATAGGCGCCAATACAAGCAGGACGACAAGAAAAAGTAAGGGACCTGAGATAACATTCAACGAACGGTGTTTTTTCATAAATAACAGCTTCCTCTCCGAGTTCAATAGAAGTTTTCCTTCTATTTTTGCGTTTACTTAATTCTACTCCCGTTCTATAATTAAGTAAAAGACTTTATTTTGATTATTATAATCATATTCTTTGATATTTTAAGGAGATACTGCTATGGATTTTGCTTTTTACAGAAACTTTATCACTGTTGCCGAAACAGGTAATCTCAGCGCCGCAGCGAAACGTCTGGGCATCGTACAGCCGGCGCTCAGCGCGCAGATGAAGGCTATCGAAAGAAACTACGGCGTGCAGCTTTTCAAAATGCAGCGCGGTAAGCGCCACATTGAACTGACGGAAGCAGGCGAAACCTTTTTGCAGCAGGCGCGTCAGCTGTGCAATACGGAAGATGATATCAGTCTGCGTATGCAGGCCTTCGGCAGGCGTGCCGCAGGTACGCTGCGCTTCAGCGTGTCACATGTGCGCACCGACTACTTCCTGCGCAGCTATCTTATTCCCTTTGCCAAGGAAAATCCCGGTATCAGTTATCAGTTTCACGATGCTACGGTAGAGCAGCAGCAGCAGCAGCTGGAGGCAGGCAGCATTGATTTTGCCTTTGCCAATGCGCCGCTGCCTGCAGCGCATAATTTTGCTACTATCAAGGTGCAGCGGGAGAATTTTTATGCTTTCTATAATGCCGGATTTGCGGTTCCGTGGGCAAATAAAAGTATGCTTTCGCCGGAGGATTTGGCAGGTGTGCCCTTGTGCTGTAATTATGGCAGCTATGCGCTTTTGCGCAATGTGTTTAAGGATTATGCTGTTAAGCCTAATGTTGCCTTTATTGCCACTACGGCGGAGAGTGCGCTTACCTTTGCGACAAGCGGACTGGGAGTTGCGGTTGTTGCGGCGTTGGAGGGTGATGCTGTGCCGCAGGAGATGGTGCGACAGCAGCTTGTTGATGAGAAGCTGCATTTTGATCAGACGTTGTATTGGAGTAAGGAGCATAAATTATCGCCTGCAGCGGAGGGGTTTTTGGAGTTTTTCCGAAACTTTAACTAAACGCAAAAAAACGCCCACGTTCTTTCGAACGCGAGCGTTATTTTTTTGCTTTTATTCTTTTGGTGCTTCTTCGTCTGCATTCGCAGCGGATTTCGGTACATCTGCTTCGGCAGCAGGCACTTCAGCATTTACGTCAGCGTCGGCAACGGGAGCAGCAGCTATTTCCTCATCCACAACAGATTGTTGTACTAATTGCAGCTTTTCTTCTGCGGTAAGGATATGACCGTATTTTACCAGCTGGTTGATTTCTTCCTCTTCCAGAGTTTCCTTCTCCATCAGAGCTTTAGCAATCACATGCAGCTTGTCAATATTGTCAGACAGCAGCTTTTCAGTAGCAGCATAGGCATCTTCCATAAAGGATCGTACCTCTTTATCAATTTCGGCTGCCACTTCTTCACTGTAATCCTTGTCGCGGGCAATGTCGCGGCCCAGGAATACCTGATCCTGACGATGACCAAAGGTTACAGGTCCGATGTTTTCGCTCATACCGTATTCGCAAATCATCTGGCGTGCCAGTTGAGTTGCACGCTGCAGATCATTGCTGGCACCGCTGGAGATTTCCTTCAGTACCAGAGCTTCAGCAACACGGCCACCCAACAGCACCTTCAGCTCATCGAGCATTTCGCTGCGGGTTGCATAATACTTATCTTCCTTAGGCAGGCTCAGGGTATAACCACCAGCACGGCCACGCGGAATGATAGTAACCTTATGTACAGGATCAGTATGCTCAAGCAGCATACCAACGATGGTATGACCACCTTCATGGTAAGCAGTCAGGCGTTTTTCCTTATCGCTGATGACACGGCTCTTGCGCTCCGGTCCCATGATAACACGCTCGGCAGCCTCTTCCATTTCCGGCATATTGATAGCCTTCTTGTCCTTACGGGCAGTCAGCAGCGCTGCTTCATTAACCAGGTTGGATAAATCGGCACCGGTAAAGCCGGGTGTACGCTGAGCGATTACGTCCAGATTTACATCCGGTCCCATCGGCTTGCCCTTAACATGTACCTTCAGTATTTCGGTACGTCCCTTGATATCAGGACGGTCTACTACAATTTGGCGGTCGAAACGGCCGGGACGCAGCAGCGCCGGGTCCAGAATATCTGGACGGTTGGTTGCGGCAATCATAATAATGCCTTCGTTAGCACTGAAACCGTCCATCTCAACCAATAATTGGTTCAGAGTCTGCTCACGCTCGTCATGCCCACCGCCAAGACCTGCGCCGCGCTGACGGCCTACGGCATCAATCTCATCGATAAATACGATGCAGGGTGCACTTTTCTTTGCCTGGTCGAACAGGTCGCGTACACGCGAAGCGCCGACACCGACAAACATTTCTACAAAGTCAGAACCGGAAATACTGAAGAACGGAACTCCTGCTTCACCGGCAACTGCCTTCGCCAACAAGGTTTTGCCTGTACCCGGAGGGCCATAGAGCAAAACACCTTTAGGAATCTTAGCTCCCAAGTCATTATACTTCTGCGGATGCTTCAGGAATTCAACAACCTCTTCCAGCTCCTGCTTGGCTTCTTCAGCACCGGCAACATCCTTAAAGGTTATCTTCAGTTTTTCCTCATCGTAGCGACGCGCACGGCTCTTGCCAAAGTTCATCACCTTGCCGCCACCGGCACCGCCCTGATTCATCAGCATGAACCACAGGCCTACGATAATCAGCATCGGCAAAATAGAGCTGAGAATGCTCATCCACCAAGGTGGCTGCGGCGGCAGCTCTGCCTTAATGTCTACTTTCTTTGCTTCCAGCTTTTCTACCAGCTTGCTGTCATTAGGCGCAACGGTAGAAAATTCCTTGCCATCCTTTAATTTACCGCTGATAACATTATCAACAATAGTTACCTGTTTAATTTCGTCCTGCTGTACATGCTGCATAAAGCTGGTATAGCTTATATCGGCAGGCTTAGAATTCTTTTCACCGTAAAGGTCAAACATCCAGATAATTACCATGATAATCAGCAGATAAAAAAGTACGTTCTTAAAAAATTTATTCAAGCACGTAGCCTCCTTCCACTTAGCTCATAATATTTTATTATATTATAGATAGGAAAAACTAGCAACTGTTTTATGCAATTTACAGGCTTTTATTTGCGTGCGTATACAGCAGGCTTCAGGATACCGATAAACGGCAGATTGCGGTAATCGCCTGCATAGTCCAGACCGTAACCGACAACGAATTCGTCAGGAATTTTAAAACCTACATAATCAGCCTCCAGACCGTTTACACGACGCTCGGCCTTGTCGCACAGAGCAGCGGTTTTCAGAGTTGCGGGCTTGTAGTGACGCAGCATATCGGTGATAGAGGCAAAGGTAACGCCGCTGTCAATGATATCATCGATTACCAGCACGTCCTTACCCTTGATATCTTCGCTGACATCCAGCTTAACCTTAACACTACCGCTGGTGCTGGTTCCGTTGCCATAGGAAGAAGCAACCATGAAGTCTACGCGCAGCGGCATATCAATAGCGCGAGTCAGGTCGGTAGCGAACCAGGCAGCACCCTTCAGCAGCACAATGACAACAAGCTCCTTGCCTGCATAATCGGCAGCAATCTGCTTGCCCATTTCCTGTACGCGGGCATCAATTTCTTCTTTAGTCAGCAAAACTGTCTTAATATCGTCATGCATTTTTTCATTCTCCTTATACTTTATATTATTTTAACAAAAATAAGCTGTTTATTTTTGTAGACTACGTTTATTCCCTGCGGCAACTGGATAAACTTGCCGCCGCTGCGCCTAATCAGCAAGGAATCAATAGCCTGACTACGCTCGAAGGACAGCTCCTCACCGCCCAGCTCGAAATACGCGCGTCGCAATACTCTCAGCCTTACGGCACTGTGCAGCGCCGTAAGCTGCGTCACCGGCAAACTGACAGCATTCTCCTGCCTGCGCACCAGCTGCCTGTAAGCATCGTCAGCCATTTGCTCCAGACATTCCGCATCCTGCGCCAACAAGGCGGCAGTACGCGCCAAAGTCGGCACCACATTGTGGTTGAAGCTGCGCTCCAGATACGGCACAAGCTCCAGACGTACACGATTGCGCGTATACGCCGTATCAGCGTTGGTGCTGTCATAGCAGACTGCAATGCCTTCGGCGCTGCAGTATTCCTCCAGCAGGCTTTTCGGCAACGTAAGCAGCGGTCTGATGATATCGTCCTGCTGCGCCCGCATTCCGGCAAGTCCTTGAAGCCCTGCGCCGCGCAACAGCCTTAAGAGCAGCGTTTCAGCCTGATCACCCTCGTGATGCGCCGTAACAATCGCCGCAGCGCCCTGCTGCTCCGCTATGCGCCTAAGCGCCGCATAACGCAGGCGGCGCGCAGCATCTTCGGTAGAAAGCCGGTTCTGTGCCGCATAGGATGCAGCCTGCACATGCTCTGTAAAGCAGGGCAGTCCCCAATCCTTGCAGGCACGCTGCACAGCCTGCATGTCGCGCAGAGCCTCTTCGCCACGAAGTCCGTGCTCAACGTGACAGACGCTGTAGCTTCCCCAGCCTTGCGCTGCCAAGGCAGCACAGGCATGTGCCAAAGCCAGAGAATCGGCACCACCGCTAACAGCCAACAGATAATGAGCCTCGGGCTGCAGCAAATTTTTAATTGTTTTGCGCAGCTTATAGACTGCAGGTGCAATCTGCCTCATAGCATATCTCCTTCAGCAGCGGTTTAAACGTGTCATATCGCATTTTTCTATGCTATAAAAGAAAAGGCACTCTCAGGAGTGCCATTTCATTAATTACCAGCTTGCTTATTTATCACGTCTGGCACCACGACCACCGCGTTTGGACTCAGTATTACGTTTTAAATCCAGCATACGGTCATCGCTGTCTTTCAGGAATTTAGATAATTTATCCTCAAAGGAAACGGGAGCCATAGGTCTTGCGCTTTGCGGGCGCATACCGCCACGGCGTTCACGATTGTCGCCTTGCGGACGCATACCATTATTGTTGCGGCGCTCGCAGTTATCATTTTGCGGACGCTGCGGTCTCGGTTGCGGAGCCGGCGGCGGTGTGAGCTGTTTAATAGACAGACCAATTTTGCCGCGATCATCTACAGATAATACCTTAACCTTAACCTTGTCGTGCTCCTTTAAAAAGTCATGCACGTCTTTTACATAAACATTAGAAACCTCAGAAATGTGAATCAGGCCAACCTTGCCCTCAGGCAGTTGGACAAATGCGCCAAAATTGGTGATACCTGTAACTTCACCCTCTACAATTGCACCTACTTCAAGTGACATCGAGAAAAAAATCCCCCTTAAAATTTCTTAATACTCTTGTATTATACTCTTTAATTTTTCATGGTGTCAATAAAAAAAGCAGAACAAAAGCTATCATTTCTTGTTCTGCCTTATTTTTTCTCATCAACTATAAACAGTGGCACCTCGTCTTTACCCACCATGTTGTAATCCTCACGGGCGAGCTTTTCAATATAACGCGGGTCATCCAGACGTTTACGCTCTGCCTCCAGCTCAGTCTTCTGTTTTTTTAAAGCAGCAATACGTTGCTGTGTAGCAGCCTGCTCCTGTTTAGTCTGATAAATAGAATACTCCTGCTTGCCGATAACGAACAGGCAGGCAACAAACAGCAGCATCATAAAGACATTAAAAGCTTTAGATTTATGTCTTACACGACGTCTAACCATATCATAGCCCCCCAGCATTGAGTATTCCGCAGTATATCTTTAGAAAAGCCCGGCAGCAGCTGCCGGGCCTAAAGCACTAAAACAGCTTATTATTTTACGTTAACAGCATCCTTGAAAGCTTTACCGGCTTTGAAAGCAGGGATGGTTGCAGCAGGAATAACTACCTTCTCACCATTTTGCGGATTTTTACCTTCACGTTCTTTACGAGCACGTGCTTCAAAAGTACCAAAGCCTACTACTTGTACTTTGTCACCCTTAGCAACTACCTCTTTAACGGTTTCCAAGGTAGCGGTGATAGTTTTCTCAACGTCTTTTTTGGTTAAGCCGGCTTTTTCAGCAACAGCAGCGATTAACTCAGTCTTGTTCATCAAAAATTCCTCCTTAATTATGACTTTAGTTATTATTGCAAATGCTTGCGGAGCACGTAACTTCGTAACGTAACTCATATTTAACTAGCAATAGTATTCTACACTCTAAACCGTTTTCCTGCAAGCCTTTTCCGAAAATATTTATAAATTACGGGGAAAATAGCATTATTTTAGTAACTTTATTGCAAATTAACCTTATAAATCGCTCTTGCGCTCCAATTCCTTAGCCTGATTCCAAAATTCATCCAGCTCGTTCAAAGTGAAATCCTGCCATGTTTTACCGCTGCCTTCAACCTGTTCTTCCACGTAATTGAAGCGGGAAGCGAAACGGTTATTCGTGCCATCCAAAGCTACCTCCGGCTCAATGCCGTTATGACGCGCATAATTTACCACGGCAAACAGTACATCGCCAAGCTCACTCTCGGCAGCAGCCTTATCGCCTGCCTGCAAAGCCTCCTGCAGCTCGCCCAGCTCCTCCTGTACCTTAGCCCATACGGATGCGCTGTCCTGCCAGTCAAAGCCGACCTTGGCAGCCTTGCTCTGCAGCTTATAGGAACGCAGCAGCGCCGGCAGTCCCTGAGATACGCCGTCCAATACATGCTTGCGCTCCTGTTTTTCCTGCTTTTTGATAGCCTCCCAATTTACCAGCACATCATCGCTGTTGTCGACATGTGTGTCACCGAAAACATGCGGATGCCGGCGGATAAGCTTATCTACAACCTCGTCGATAACGTCCTGCAGATCAAAGCGGCCTGCCTCCTGTGCCATGCGGGCATGGAAAACAACCTGCATGAGCAAGTCGCCAAGCTCCTCACGCATGCCGTCAACATCGTCAGCATCCACAGCCTCCAGATATTCGTAAACCTCTTCAATCATATTGCTGCGGATAGATTTGTGTGTCTGCTCTCTGTCCCATGGGCAGCCGTCAGGCTCACGCAGGGTGCGCATAACATCAGCCAAGGGCTGGATGTCGAAATCATCAAAGCCTGCTTCCGGCAAAAAGTCTTCCGCATAGCCTTCTTCTTCGCCTTCCTCGGCAAATTCGTCCTCATCCTCGCCAAAGGTAATAATACCGGGAACAGCTTCCGCATCGTCAACATTTTCAAATACAGTATCCTCTGCTCCCTCAGGCATCGGCGGAACGTAAGCGCTCGTAAGATGGTCGATATTCGGCTGTCTGTCCAGCTCGAACAGCTTAATCGGACGGCATTCCTCGTCAGGCAGGCCAAGATTGCGCAGGAAATAAATTTCGTATTCGTCAGGCAGTACATCCATCAGCGCAATTTTCAAATCGCCGGCCACCATCTGGCTGTAAACCTGAGTAATCATCAGCGGATGCTGACCAGCACTTGCAATCTCCGCAAAATCCTGCGCGTCAATAATCTGCAGGCCGGCAATCGGGTCGATGCCCAGCTCAACGTAAGCCAAGTCCAAGAAGCTCATAGACGGCTTAATCACCAGCTTAACGCCCTGCGCCTTAGCAGCTGTGCGCATTAAAACAACGGTTTTTTCCGCAACCAGCGGGCTGCCTGGTACTGCGTAAACAACATCGCCGTTCTGCGCTGCTGCCAGCACACGCTCGACAACGCTATCATATACTTCTTCAAAGGAAGCAGCCTTTTCGTATAAATCGTCACATGAGGTAAATTTTACGTTTTGCTTTTCCAACTCGGCAACGGTGGGATGCACCGCCGTGCGCAGGATAACCTGAGCGCAGTTTTGCAGAAGTCCCATAGTTTCCAACGAAAGATGTCCCACAGCACCGGGGCCTAAGCCGACAATTGTAATTGTTCCCATGATAGTACGCCTTCTTTCTTAATTATTTAAAAAATCGTTTCACTACCGGCAGCTGACGCAGTTCCTGTCTGTTCAGCACGCCTAAAAGCGGCAGCAATATGATATAGCTTATCCCGGCAGCCAGCATAGCGGCGATTGTTGCCAAAGCAGGCGATGCACCGCCAAGCAGCGTATGCGCTTCTACGGCAACAGCGCCCATCACCGCTGCTGCGGCGATGATTTTCGCAATACTGAGCCAGGAAAATCTTATACTTAATTTATACAACGCTATAATATTCAACAGCGCCGTCACGCCAAAGTTTATGTTCGTTGCCCACGCTGCGCCGGCAATACCGTATTCCGCATTCGTCAGCTGACAGACGGCAACCAGCTTGGCTGCAATACCGATAAGCATATTCAGCATCGGCAGATTGGTGTGCCCCATTCCCTGCAGCATACCTGTTGTAACCTGCTGCAGGCCTAAAAGGCAGATGGCAGGCGCCAAATGCATAATAGCAACGCCAGCCTTCGCCGTACCGTACAGCAGACGGCTGATAGGCTCCGCCAATACCCACATGCCTACGGAAGCAGGCACAGTTATCAGGCAGCACAGCTTCATCGCGGTTGCTGCCTTTTGCTCGATAATCTGCCATTTATTCAAAGCAAAGGCTTCGGAAACAGCAGGCACAAGGCTTGTTGCCAGCGACATCGTCGGTATCGTGGCCATTAAGAGCAAGGGCTGTGCCATGCCTGCCAGATAACCGAACTGCGCCGTCGCCTGCTCCACACTAAGACCGCTGTCAATCAATCGGCCTGGAACCAGCAATACGTCAATGCTGCTGGTAACAGGCACCAGGATATTAGCGCAGGACACAGGCAGCGCCAGCAGCAGCAGGCGTTTAATCAGCGCGCTGCTGCGCACAAGCTCGTCAGCAGGTGCCTGCTCCGTGCTTGCTGCAGCCTGCCACTGCTTCCGGTAATAGCGATAAAAGCAGCCCATAACCACAAGACCGGTCAGACTTCCCGGCACAGCGCCGAAGGCAGCGCCGGCAGCAGCGTATTCCAGACCGTAGGGCAGCAGCACATACGCCAGCACTACCATCGTCACTACGCGGATAAACTGTTCCACAATCTGCGACACCGCAGGCGGCGTCATCAGCTGATGTCCCTGAAAATACCCGCGGAAGCTGGCCAGAATCGTAGCAAAGAAAATTGCCGGTGTCAGTGCTATAAGCGAATAATAGGCACGCGCATCGGTAATCACGCCGGCATCAACCAACCAGCCCGCCGCCAACACCAGACAAACCGCCAACACCGCACCCACGCAGGCCATCAGGCGCAGCGAAACGCGAAACACCTGACGCACATTAGCATAGTCCTTCTGCGCCAAAAAGCCTGCGACAATAATCGATATTGCCACCGGAATGCCGGCCGCAGAAATCGCAAGCAGCAAAAGGTATACGGGATAAGCCATCTGGTAAAGACCGATACCCTCGCCGCCCAGCAGACGTGAAAGCAGGATGCGGTTCACAGAACCGATAACCTTTACCATCAGTCCTGCCAATGTCAGAATCATCGCGCCGCGCAAAAATTTATCACTGCTCATTTCCTGCTTTCACCTCCTTTAAATCAATCTTCTAATATCAGAGCAGGCAAAGTCTGCTCCAGCCACGCCAGGGGCTCCTGCTTTGACGTACCCATTCTGTACGTCAGCTGCTGCTCCTGACCGTTTTTCAATGTCATCGTCTTAGGATGCTGCATCAGCAGCTTCAGAACTGCCTCCGGGTTTACCTGTGCCTTCTCGCCGAAGGTCAGGCGGATAATTCCCTGATGCACATTTACGCCACGGATTTTCAGCACTCGGCACAAGCCCTTAAGCGCTGCCAAACGCCAGAGCATTTCCACCTCCGGCGGCGGATTGCCGAAGCGGTCGATAATTTCGTCCAGAAAATCCTCCCGCTGTGAATATTCCAGCTCGCTGAAGCGACGATACAGCTCCATTTTATAACGCGGATCCGGAATATAGCTGTCCGGAATATAGGCCTCTGCCTGAATTTCCAGAACCGGCTCCGGCTCAGGCTCGGCCTCCTTGCCGTTTTTCAGGCGTTCAATGGTTTTTTCCAGCATCTCGCAATAAGCGGCAAAGCCTATGCCGGTAATATGTCCGTGCTGCTGCGGTCCCAGCAGATTGCCGGCACCGCGGATTTCCAGATCGCGCATAGCAATCTTAAAGCCTGCGCCCAGCTCCGTAAAATCACGGATGGCCTGCAGACGCTTTTCGGCAATTTCACTCAGCGCCTTATTAGGCTGATAAACAAAGTAAGCATAAGCAAGACGCGAGCTGCGTCCTACACGGCCACGCATCTGGTAAAGCTGCGAAAGGCCGAAGTTGTCGGCACCGTCGATAATAATCGTATTCGCCAGCGGTACATCCAGCCCGTTTTCCACAATCGTCGTACACAAAAGCACGTCGCAGCCGCCCTCATAGAAGGTAATCATGGCATCCTCTAATGCGTCCTCATTCATCTGCCCGTGGGCAATTTTGATGCTGATGCCCGGTACCAGACGGCGCAGCTTGGCAGCCAACGGCTCCAAAGCGCTGACGCGGTTGCTGATATAGTAAATTCTGCCGCCGCGGCGCAGCTCACGCTCGAGTGCTTCCTTAATCATGCCGTCGTTATATTCGCTGACATAGGTTTCAACAGGCAAGCGGTCCTCCGGCGGCGATTCGATAACGCTCATATCACGGCCGTTGACCAGCGCCATATGCAGAGTACGCGGAATAGGTGTTGCCGAAAGCGACAAGACATCTATACCGAGATGCCATTTCTTAATTTTTTCCTTTTGGGCAACACCGAAGCGCTGCTCCTCATCGATAATCAGCAGGCCGAGGCTGGTAAAATTCACATCCGGCTGCAGCAGACGGTGCGTACCGATAAGAATATCAACCTTACCGTCGGCAACCTCCTGCAGAACAGTGCGCTGCTCCTTCGGCGTACAAAAGCGGTTCAGCAGACGAACCTCTACACCGAAATTGCGCACGCGCTCCTTGAAGGTAATATAATGTTGCTGTGCCAGCACTGTTGTAGGTGCCAATACAGCCACCTGCTTACCGTCAAGCACAGCCTTAAAGGCAGCACGCAAGGCCACCTCGGTTTTTCCGTAACCGACATCACCGCAGAGCAGACGCTCCATAGGCTGCGGCTTTTCCATATCAGCTTTGATTTCGGCAATCGCCTTCAGCTGGTCCGGTGTTTCCTCATAGGGAAAGGCTGCTTCAAAGTCCTTTTGCAGCTGACAGTCTGGTGAAAAGGCATGCCCCGGCATAATCTGCCGCTGTGCATATAAACGCAGCAGCTCCTCCGCCAGCTCCGTAATCGCCTTAGCAGCCTTGGCCGTAGTGCGTTTCCAGTCATTGCCGCCCATTTTCGACAGACGCGGCACACTTCCCTCGCTGCCGACATATTTATGCAGCATGCCGACCTGCTCTACCGGAACATACAGCTTATCATCTCCGGCATAGGCCAAAAGCAGATAATCACGGTGGATGCCGTCAACCTCGACGTTTTCTACGCCTATATAACGGCCGATACCATGAACCTTATGAACAACGTAATCTCCGGCCTTGATATCCGAAAAATACTGCAGCTGTTGGCCCTGGTTTTTGGTATGCAAGCGTTTGCGCTTCTGCATGCCGAAAATATCATTTTCTGTCAGCAGCAGCCATTCTTCATCCCAAAAGCGAAAGCCGTGATCCAAATCGCCGTAGGTTACATTGACGACTCCCGGCTCAAAGCTCTTTTGGGAAAAATGTCCCTTTAATCCGTAGTTGCGCAGATTATCCGCAAAACCACGGGCCTTAATGCTGCCGGAAAGCATAATCAGCGGCGTAATCCCCTCCGCCAGCCAGTTCTGCAAATCCTCCACCAGCAAATTGGTATTCTTATTATACGGCGCAACCGCGCGCACCGGTATATTCAACGAAGGCAGCTGCTGCAGATAGCTGTGTCCCAACGCCGATACCAGCACAGCACCGTTGGCTGCAAGCTGCTCTATAAGCTCCTGTTTCCCGAAAAGCTCGGAGGCATGCTCCTTGTTTTCCTTGTCCAGCTTTTCCAGCATACTGAAAACATGCACCGGCTCATCAACAACTACCATAGTATCCGCAGCGCAATATTCAAAGATATCGGCATCATAGCTGAAGCTTTCATCTACCTTCAGCGGAGCAATTTTGATACTGGTGAGAGTCTGCAGACTGCGCTGAGTGTCAACATCAAAGCTGCGCATAGCATCAAGCTCATTGTCGAACCATTCGATACGCACCGCAGTACTGCTGTTGATTGGGTACACGTCCAGAATATCACCGCGCAAGCAGAACTGTCCCAAAGCATCAACCTGCTCCGTACGCTCATAGCCCAAATCAAGCAACGCGGCAGCTATATTACGCTGTTCGTGCTCTTCGCCGACAGCGAGCTGCAGCGCCTTGCCGGACATACCGCTCGGACGCAGTTGCTTTTGCTGCAGCGCCTCTGCCGTAATGAAAACAATGCCCCGCTCCTCACCGCTCAAAAAGCGTAGTGCGGCCGCACGTCCTGCCTGCAGCTCCAGGCTCTGCGTATCTGCCTGCACATGCGGCAGGCTTACAGGATAAAGCTCCTGCATCGGCAAATCCGGGTACAGATAATTAAGCTCGCGGCGATAAGTACGGATTTCCTCACGCGAAGCAGTAATAAAGGCCATGCTGCCCTTGCCGCCAAGCAGCTTATCTGCGGCAGCAAAAAAGACCGGCTTGCTGCTTCCAGCCAACCCGGTTAAAATACAGGCCTGTTTTTTCTTTTGATATTCGGCCGCCTGCCGTACTTCCTTGACAGCGGCAACCTTATTGACTAATAAATTTTCCATAGGCAATACAAATTGATAAATAGGGCTGTTACAGACGTAACAGCCCTATAATCTGTTTTAAAATCAGAGCTTAACAGCAAGTACTTTGCGGTCCAGGCTGTGAATAGCATCAACAAAACGTACGGTGCCGGTTTTGTAACGGGCAGAAATAGTATGGGTACGTACGCCGTCGCCGAAGTAACGCAGGCCGTTCAGCATGTTGCAGTTGGTAATAGCGGTAGCAGTAAACATGCAGTCATCGCCTTTTACCAGGTCATCCAGAGTCAGCACCTTGTTAACATCGGCAATACCCATCTTCAGGCAGCGTTGAACCTGAGCTTCGTCTTCTGGAACCAGACGAGCTTGCATATCGCCGCCCAGGCATTTAACAGCAGCAGCACCCAGAACGCCTTCCGGAGCGCCACCCTTACCAACGTACATATGCACGCCGCTGCCTTCGATGCAGCATTCAACAATCGGGTTAACGTCGCCGTCGGTAATCAGGGAGATACGAGCGCCGGCTTTACGGATTTCGTCCATCAGGCCGTAATGACGTTCGCGGTCCAGCAGAACTACGTTCAGGTCGCTTACTTTACGGTCCATTGCTTTAGCAACGCGTGCCAAGTTTTCGCTCATCGGAGCATTGATATCGATGCAGCCTTTAGCACGGGGGCCGACAGCGATTTTATCCATATACATATCAGGAGCATGCAGCAGGCAGCCACGTGGAGCGATAGCAATAACTGCGATAGCACCGTTTTGTCCTTTAGCAACCAGGTTGGTACCCTCGATCGGGTCAACAGCGATATCAACCTCAGGGCCGCCGGCACCTACTTCTTCGCCGATATACAGCATCGGTGCTTCATCCATTTCGCCTTCGCCGATAACAACGGTACCTTTAATATTTACGGTATCAAAAGCTGCACGCATAGCATCAACAGCCAGACCGTCAGCACCGTTCTTGTCGCCTCTGCCTACAAGATGACCGCAGGCAATAGCTGCCGCCTCGGTTACACGTACAAATTCCAAAGAAAGCTCTCTGTTCATTCTTCACAACACTCCTTAATATAATTTCATATGGTAATAGCACTGCTTGCGCAGCGCAAGAGAATTAACTCTATGTCCAACCTTTATTATGACACGTTTATTCTGATTAATCAATCTAAATTTTATTTACAGCAAAAGCATCAGGCAAACCTGCCACGGCAAAACAAAGACAATATACAGCAAAAACAGGCTGAATACTACGGTTACACCTGCACGGAAGGCATCTACAAGATACACCGCCTCCAGCGACCGCACCAGAAGATACAGCATCCACAGGCAGCCGATGAGAAACAGCACACCTAAGAGCGGCAAGCCGTTAAAACCCATCCTGCCCGCCAGCAAAGCTCCCGGCGTGAGCAGCAGAAAAGGCAACGTCGTATAGCCCAAAAGGCAGATAAGCCCGACCGGGTCGCCCGCCAGCGCACCGAAGGTTTCCATAATGCCGTGCAGCAAAAAACCGTAAAGCGTTAAAGCTGTTCCCGCAATCAGCACCGTAGCAATAATAATGCCGAAGCGCACATCCAACGGCGAATCCAACAGCCAGCAGTTTGTTGCTACGCCAAAAAAGCTGAAGCTGAGAGTGAAATAAAAAGCACTGCGCCAAAGAGAAGGCTGCTTGGCAATCGCAGCCATGCCTGCACCGGGCTCAAAAAGTACCTCAAAGGTTTTGCGCCTCATAGCTCATCACCTCGTCATACCGCCTGCCGGCGCACCGCTCTGCTGCAGGCTGCCTGTCAGCTGATTTACAAGCTCAGTTTTAATCAGCTCCGCAATATGAGCGCTGAGCAAAAACTCCCACGGCTGCTGTTTTTCCTTAGCCTTCACCGGCGGCAGTCCGTCGGCACCCGGCTTAATCTTGCCTAATTCACCCGCTGCGGCAAGCGCATCGTAATAATCGCCGATTTCATCTACCAGGCCCAGATTCTTAGCCTGCAGACCGGTATAAACACGACCGTCAGCCAAGGATTTTACCTTGCTTTCTTCCATCTTGCGTCCTACGGCAACAGTTGTCACGAACTGCTCGTAGATTTCGTTGACGATGTTCTGCAAAATAGCCTGTTCTTCAGGTGTCATCGGTCTGTCGCTGCTCATAATATCCTTATAGGGACCGCTTTTAATCTTATTGCTGGTGATGCCTATTTTCTTGAACAGCTCCTCCGTATTCATGTACGGCATATACACACCGATACTTCCGGTAAGCGTTGTGGCATTGGCATAAACCTTGTCACTGGCGCAGACTGCAATCCAATAGGCAGCGCTGGCACCGGTATTGCCGATAGTTGCAACTATCGGCTTTTTGGTTTTCTCCTTAAAGCGCTTCAGTTCACGTCCGACCTCTTCCGCAGCCGTAGCACTGCCGCCGCCGCTGTCAATACGCAGGACTAATGCTTTGACGCTGTCATCAGCCGCAGCCTCACGAATCTGCTTCATAATGCTGCCGCTTGTTACACCATTGGTCTGGCTGAAAATATTGTCCTTGCTGTCCGCACCGCTGATAATCGTACCGGAAATATTGATTACGGCCACACGGTCAGGTACAGTAACAGTTTTCTCGGCATTGTTATTCCCCTTGAGCAATGAAACAACAAAGCTCAACACAGCCAGAATCAATACCGCACTGATAAAAATTTTCTTAAGCATTCAATCACTCTCCTCCCTAATCATAGTATAACACAAGCAAAAACTCCCCTCAGGCGTATGCCTTACGGCAATTGCGCCTAAGGTGCCTAAGAGGAGTATTCTTATTTTCCGAAAGCAACGTCGGCTTAAGCTCAGCGCTTTCAGGATAACCTTATTGGTGATGTTTTACCGCCGCACCCACAAACTCTCTGAATAACGGATGCGGATTTGTCGGACGGGATTTAAATTCAGGATGGAATTGCGCACCGAGGAACCACGGATGCTCACTCTCAGGCAATTCAACAATCTCTACCAGACGGCCATTAGGCAGTGTGCCGCCAAGAACTAATCCCTTGCCCACAATTTTCTCACGGAAAGCATTGTTGAACTCATAACGATGACGATGACGTTCGTAAATCAGCTCTGCATTGTAAGCCTTGCTTGTCAGCGTATCGGGATAAACCTTACACGGATACAGTCCCAGACGCATCGTACCGCCCAAATCCTCAACATCAATCTGTTCCGGCATCAGGTCGATAACAGGATGTGTGCTGTTCGGATTGAACTCCGAGCTGTTGGCATCAGCCATACCGCAGACGTGACGGGCAAATTCAATTACTGCGCACTGCATGCCCAGGCAGATACCGAAGAACGGAATCTTGTGCTCACGTGCATATTGAATAGCCTTAATCTTGCCTTCAATACCGCGGTTACCGAAGCCTCCCGGCACCAGAATGCCGTCAACACCGGCCATAACCTTAGCCATATCAGTATCATCTGCTTCGATTTCTTCGGCATTTACCCAATGGATATCCAGCTCTGCTTCATTGGCAACTGCCGCATGACGCAAGGATTCCGTAATAGAAATATAAGCATCCTGCAAAGCAACATATTTGCCGACTACAGCAATAGTTACCTTCTTATCATATTTTTTCAGGATGCGGGCCACCATATCATGCCAGCCCTGCATATCCTTCGGCTTATCTTCCATCTCCAGCTTGCGCAGAACAATGGTATCAAGTCCCTGCTCCTCCATGAGCATCGGTACCTCATAAATGCTTCTTGCGGTAAGGTTTTGGATAACTGCTTCCGGATCAACGTCGCAGAACATAGCCATTTTTTCGCGCATTTCCTTGGAAATAGGCTTTTCGCTGCGGCAAACGATAATATCAGGAGAAATACCGATGCTGCGCAGCTCTTTTACGCTATGCTGAGTCGGTTTGGTTTTCAGCTCACCGGCTGCGGAAATATACGGTACCAGTGTAACGTGAATATAAAGCACATCGTTTTTGCCGACATCCTTTTTTACCTGACGGATGGCTTCCAAAAACGGCAGGCTTTCAATATCACCTACAGTGCCGCCGATTTCTGTAATAACAAAATCGGCATTATCCTGTTGGCCTACGCGGAAAACGCGCTCTTTGATTTCATTTGTGATATGAGGAATAACCTGTACGGTACCGCCAAGATAATCGCCACGGCGTTCTTTATTAATTACACTCTGGTAAATCTTACCTGTGGTCGTATTGGAGTTTTTTGACAGGTTGATATCAATAAAGCGTTCGTAATGTCCCAAATCAAGGTCAGTTTCCGCACCATCGTCCGTTACAAAAACCTCGCCATGCTGATACGGGCTCATTGTGCCCGGGTCAATATTGATATACGGGTCGAACTTCTGGATAGTAACCCTGTAGCCGCGGCTTTTCAGCAAACGGCCTAAAGACGCAGCAGTGATGCCCTTGCCCAAAGAAGACACAACGCCGCCTGTCACAAAAATGTACTTGGTATTAGTAGTCATGATTTTTAACCCCCTCAGATTTCATAAAATGCTACAATACAATAAAAATATTAAATTGTATCTAAACTCACTGCAGGCGGCAAAGCCCAAGGACTCTGCCACCTGCAAAAGAATTTCTTAAATTACATTCTTTCCGGAGCAGAAACGCCCAGAATACCCAAAGCATGACGAATGGTGTGACCAACTGCCTTAACCAAAGCAATGCGGGCTTGCTGTAAGTCTGTATCTACGCCCAGAATACGGCATTGGTTATAGAAGGAGTGGAACAGAGTTGCCAGCTCATAGGTATAGGTTGCCACATGATGTACAGCGCGTTCGCGAGCTGCACGGGCAAGCAGTTCTGGATATTCGCCAAGCTTTTTTACCAGCGCCAGCTCTTCAGGAGCCTGCAGAGTATCCAGCTTCAGCTCGTCTAAAGCTACAGCCTCAATGCCTGCTTCGGCAAGCTGACGGGCAATGCTGCAGATACGCGCATGCGCATATTGGATATAATAAACCGGGTTCTCATTGGATTTTTCAGTAGCCAGAGTCATATCAAAATCCAGCTGGCTGTCTAAGGAGCGCATGCAGAAGAAGTAACGCGCCGCATCAACGCCAACCTCATCCATCAGCTCGCGCAGAGTGATGGTTTCGCCGGTACGCTTAGACAGCTTAACAATATCGCCGTTGCGATACAGACGTACCATTTGCAGCAGCAGCACCTCCAGCTTATCAGCATCAAAGCCCAAAGCATTTACAGCAGCCTTCACGCGGGCAATATAACCGTGGTGGTCAGCGCCCCACAGGTTGATGATGCGGTCGAAGCCACGCTCGAATTTGTTGCGGTGATATGCAATATCGGCAGCAAAGTAGGTGGAAACGCCGTTGTCACGGATAACAACGCGGTCCTTGTCATCGCCGTAAGCGGTGGAATTAAACCATTTTGCGCCGTCCTTTTCATAAACACAGCCTTTTTCCTCAAGGAATTTGCAAGCCTCACGGATTTTATCGGCATCATGCAGGGATTGCTCGCTGAACCATACATCGAAGGTTACGCCGAATGCTTCCAGGTCCTCTTTCAGGCCTGCCAGCTTTTCTTTATAAGCAATTTCCAGGAATTTAGCCAGACGCTCTTTTTCCTCTAAAGCAACGAATTCCTTGCCGTAGATGCGGATAATACGCTGAGCGGTTTCAATGATATCATAACCGTGGTAGCCGTTTTCCGGGAAAGGAATGCCGGTCGGCATTTCATCCAGCTGCTTAACGGTCAGGTCAGCAGGAACGCCGCCCATTTCCTCCAGCTTCAGCAGCTGCAGGTAACGTGCATTGACGGAGCTTGCCAGATTGTTCATCTGGTTGCCGGCATCATTGATATAATATTCGCTTTCAACATCATAGCCTGCAGCACGCAGCAGGTTAACCATAGCACTGCCTACAGCAGCACCGCGGGCATGGCCTACATGCAGCGGGCCGGTGGGGTTAGCACTTACATATTCAACCTGCACGCGGCCTAAGCCGTTAGCAGGCAGATTGCCGTAGTTTTCACCGGCAGCCAGAATACCTGCCAGCAAATCAGCGGTCCAGTTTTGTTTCAGATAGAAATTGATGAAGCCGGGGCCGGCAATTTCCATTTTATCTACGGAAGCACAGTCCAGATTATCAACAACAGCCTGTGCAATCTGACGCGGTGCACAATGCAGGCTGCGGGCAGACTGCATAGCAAAGTTGGTTGCAAAATCGCCGAATTCCTTTTGCGGCGGAACCTCCAGCATAACCTCGGGCAAAGTACCCGGTTTCAAAGTACCGTTATCGATAGCTTTTTGCGCTGCATCTTTAATGGCAGCGGCTAATAAATCCTTTATATCCAAAGCAAAATCTCTCCTTCTCTTTATTTATTGCTTATTTTGTTTCGTAAATAGGGTCATTAGTCAGTTCAACGCCCAGCTTTTTGAATACCTTAAAATCGCCCTCTGTCAGCATAACGGTAGAGTGAGCCTGACAGCCCTTCAGCTCCGGCAGCTTTTCCAGCGCCAGCTTAGCCAGACTGTCCGTTGCGGCACACATGGAAAGCGCTATCAGCACCTCATCCATATGCAGACGCGGATTGCTGCTGCCAAGGTAGTGTGTTTTCAAATTCTGAATCGGGTTAATGTAGGTCGGCGAAATCAGGTGCATTTCATCCGCAATACCGCCCAGTTCCTTAATAGCGTTCAACAGCACGGCACTGGCAGGTCCCAGCAAATCCGTAGTTTTGCCGGTAACAATTCTGCCATCGGCAAGCTCCAGCGCAATAACAGCGCACTTGCGCTCTTCCGCAACCTGCTTGGCTACGGTAACAACGCGGCGGTCATTTACGCTGACCTTAGCCTGCTTCATCAGCAGCTCCAGCGTATAAACCTCCTGCTTGCTGGCCTCATCCAGTGCCAGACGGTTCAGGGACTGATAATAGCGGCGGATAATTTCCTGACGCGATGCCTCGCAGCAGACCTCATCATCACAGATGCAGTTGCCTGCCATATTAACGCCCATATCGGTAGGCGATTTATACGGGCAATAGCCGTAAATACCTTCAAAGATTGCTGCCAGTACAGGATAAATCTCAACATCACGATTGTAATTTACCGTAGTTACGCCATAGGCCTCCAAATGGAAGGGGTCAATCATATTAACGTCCTGCAAATCAGCCGTAGCAGCCTCGTAAGCCATATTTACAGGATGCTTCAAAGGCAGATTCCAGATGGGGAAGGTTTCGAATTTAGCATAACTGGCCTTAATGCCGCGCTTATTTTCATGATACAGCTGCGACAGGCAGGTAGCCATCTTGCCGCTGCCGGGACCGGGAGCAGTAACAACTACCAGCGGACGTGTAGTTTCTACATAGTCGTTCTGGCCATAGCCCGCATCACTGACAATATGCTCCACATTATGCGGATAGCCTTCAATCGGATAATGGTAATAAACCTTGATATCCAAAGCCTCCAGCTTATTCTTGAAGCTTTCGATGGATTTCTGGCCCTTATATTGCGTAATAACAACGCTGCTGACATAAAGTCCCTTGGAACGGTAAACCTTTACCAGACGCAGTACATCCAGATCGTAGGTCAGGCCTAAATCGTGGCGCACCTTATTATTTTCAATATCATCGGCATTGATGGAAATAATCATCTCTGCCTGGTCCGCCAGCTGCAGAAGCATCTGCAGCTTACTGTCCGGAGCAAAGCCCGGCAGTACGCGGGAAGCATGGTAATCATCGAACAGCTTGCCGCCGAATTCCAGATAAAGCTTATCGCCGAATTTACTGATGCGCTCTCTGATATGCTCAGATTGCATGGTCAAATATTTTTGATTATCAAAGCCTATTTTCATATTAAATTTCCTCAACCTCAATTAAAATCTTCATCTCGCCGTAAGGCTTATCATCATGATACAAGGTATATTCCATTTCCAGCTGCCACATGCCGTTACGGAAATGGGTATATACATAACTGGTTTCCGTCGTCAGAGGAATTTTCATATAAGGTGTCTGATAAAGGCTTTTATCTACATATCCACGGCGGAATTCCTGTCTGTGATCTACGCTGCCGCTACGCATGACTATAACGTGCTCATCGTCCCATTTCAGCGTTGTCTTGGTATTATCCAGACCGGACTGTTCATCCTCCTTATAGATTACGTAGTATTTGCCGCCTTTTTCCGTCATCATACCCGTATACTTTTGTTCAGAAGCCTGAGCCTCACTACCCTCATCCTTCGTTGTACTCAAAATACGAATTTTTACCGGCTGCATAGTACTTGCCTCCATAAACAAGATAGAGCCTGCACCGTTTCGCCACACCATTATGATCGAAAGGTCGCAAGCCCTACAAGATTTTTGTCAATCTAATGCCATTAAACTTTTCTGCACTAAAAGACCTCTTATATTCTTCAATATTATATAACAGCTATAAAGTACAGTCAAGAAATTGCATAAGCAAGTGCAGGATTTACCATAACAGCAAGCTAAAAAAATCAACCAAAAACGACAGAGTATACTGCCATAGTATAGCTCTGTCGTCAGCTTTTTAATATAAAATTTATTTTTTAGCTTCTTCCTTAGCTGCTTCTTTCTGCTGCGGCAGCATTACACTGAAATCATTCAGCAAAGGCTTCTCGCCGTTCAGCTTGAAAAGATATACGAAGCGGGCAGCAGGTTTTTTCTCTGCAACAACCTGATACAGCAGCACGTCTGCGCCATTATGCTTTTCAACAACAATCAGTTGATTGGTGGTCAGCTTACCGAAATCCTTAGCAAGCTGTGCGTGCATATTAGTGTATGCCTTTTCATCCCAGTTCTTTTGCATATCCTCGGTCATCATGGAGGTAACTGCCTTATAGTTGCCACCGTTGATAAATTTGTCAACAATAGCTTCCTCTGCATCCAAAACCTTGCCGTTGGATGCGCTGCAAACTGCGCTGACAGCCAGCATCATAATCATTGTAACCAGCATTAATATTTTTTTCACGGAAATTCTCCTCCCTATATGCTTAATATGTGTTTAATTATAGTCTTTCGTGCCAACAAGTGCAAGCGTTACCATAAAAACTTTACAAATCTTTTCCGCTAACGATAAAATTAAGCACAGCATTAAAGATTTTTGTTTTTCCATTCCGTCAGCTGGCTGCTAAAGGCTTCCCACTGCTGCGGCAATGCTTCCAGCGCCGCATCGGCCTTGGCCTGCTCCCAGCCGCTGAACAAGGCTGCTTCATAGCGCAGCTCTTTGATTTTGGGATGTGCCGCCACCAGCTTCTCTACCATCATGGTGTTGATATAATCATCGTGCAGCAGCCCCAGCATATCCTGCAGATACTTCAGGCTACGCAAAAGGCGTGCTTCCGGAGCCAGCTCCGGCACGCTCTGCAGTGCATAACGGAAGCGCTTGAGCTTGATGCGGATGCGGTGCAGCTGCTCCATATTATGCAAATCGGGATATTTTTTCGGCAGCTCCATCAGCTTGTCATACCAGTTACCGAAACGACGCGACAAAAACTCTGCCAATGTCAGCTCCCTTTCAGGCGCAGGCACGCTGTACAGCCACAAAAGCAAACGGGCCAGCTCCAGCGTCAAGCGGTTCAGCCTCAGTCCGCGCAGCGCCTTAGCTGCAGCCGTACCGCGCAGCTGCGTCAGCAAAGCCGTAAGCTGCGGCAGCGCAGCTTCCGCCTGCTCCCGGCTGCGCTGCAGACGCGAGCAAATTTGCAGCGCCACATCGTACTCCCGCACATCACCCAAACGATTGGTGCTCGCCTTCAGCACTCCCTGCCAATGCACCGCCTCCTGCTCAGGCAGCAGCGGCTTGCATAGAGTCAGCAGCGAGCGCAGACGTCTGAGCTTTACACGCAGCTGACGCAGCAGACTGCGTTCCGGGCCACGGCTCAAAACCTCCTGCCACAGCTTGCTTACATAATAAACCTGCCAGGGAAGATGACAATACAGCAGGCTCATAGCGCTGTCGGCATCGTAGGCCGCCAGCTGCTTTTGGTCAAAACAGCCGCGCAACTGGTCCAGTCGCTGCGAAAAATCCGGCTCCTCCAGCACAAATTTTGTTTTGGAGGCCAGCAGCTTCTGCAGCAGGCTGTCGACAGCCTCTGCAGCTTCCGCATTGTGATATTCGAATTCGATAATGATATCCGCTATCGCCAGCAGCTTATCGCTCACAAGCAAAGTGCCCCAGGCACAATACAAGCGCACACCGTCAATATTTTCCGGCGTAAAACGTGTCAGGCGATATTTGTACATATCATTATCGTTAAAATATTTTTCTTTGATTTTTACCTTTACGGTACTGCCAGGCAACAGCCTTTTCGCAAGATTAAGCAGCTGCGCCTGGTTTTTTACTTCCAGTCCATGCAGACACAGCTTGTGTTTCATGTCATCTACCTCCCGGACTTTGACGCTTATTTGTTCTTCGGAACAATTTCCAGCCAATAATTATCGGGGTCGGTAATAAAGTAAATTCCCATAGCAGGATTTTCGTAGCAGATGCAGCCCATTTCCTTATGCTTAGCATGCGCTGCTTCGTAATCATCTACCAAAAATGCCAGATGGAATTCATTTTCGCCTAGATTATAAGCTTCCTTGCGGTCACGCAGCCAGGTAAGCTCCAACAGATGCGGAGTTTTGCCGTCCGTCAGATATACCAGAATAAAGCTGCCGTCCTCGGCCACCTTACGGTGATCATCCTTCAGGCCCAAGGCCTCCTCGTAAAACTTCAGGCTTTTTTCCAAATCCAATACGTTAAAGTTGTTATGTGCGAAAGTAAATTCCATATTGTACACCTCTCATTAAATTATATTACATATTTAAAAAAATACTACCTGCTTCAAGAGCAGAGCAGCTAAAGCAATACCTGCTGCCAGCTTGCCGAGCATTGCAAAAAAGCGCATCTTCGCTGCCGTCCACGCCAACTGCATAGCAGCCGCCGAAACACCCGTATGCGCCAGCTCATAGGCAAACGCAGCCGCAAAGGCACCGGCCATACCGCCGAGCAATGAGCCTAATATCGGAAAAATCAATGTACCGAGCAGAGTGCCGGCAAAGCTTCCCAAGGCAATGAAAATAACAGCGAACCAAGAAACTTTACTGCGTTTGATGCCGAAAAGGCCGACGCAGAACTCCCAAAATTCACCCAAAGCATAAATGAGTACCATAGCAGACAGCAATCTGCCGTTAAAATAAAGTACCTCATCAAAAAAAGCAAACATCAACGATGTCAGTAAAAGCAAAGTATTCCCCGGAAGGTCAAATATTGTCAGTATCGGTCCCGATACAGCTATGAAGATTGCAAATATACGCTCAACCAGCAGTTCCATAACATGCCTCCGTCTATTTATATTGTATTAATTATACCACATCCATAAACATACAAGTTTACTAAAGTGTCACGAGAATTAGAAATAAATGTAAAATCGTTGTGCGGTATTGCAGAAAATGCTAAAATTAGTTAAGCTAAAAATTTCTTAACCAAGGAGGTTCCCTCGTGAACGATATATTGCTTACTCTTAAACCATGGTACCCTTCCATAAGTGCCTTTCTTTTCTTTACCGTTGTCCGCTACATTTATAAAAACTTTTTCATCCGCCTTTTACGCCGTCTGAATAACAAGGTATCCTTCGGCTACGGCGAGTATTTTCTTAACGCCTTTGAGACACCTATCAACATTGCACTCTTTATTATCGCGTTCTATGCGGCAATCAACCTGTCGCCGTTGGCATCAGTACACGATTTCAGCTTTACCGACCGCATTCTGCGAACGATCATTGTCACCAACTTTTTCTGGGGCCTGTATAACCTGATTGATACAACGCACGGCGTTTTCTTCGATTTGCTGGAAAGATTCGGTATCCAGACCGATGAAGCCATCGCTAACATTCTAGCGACTGTTTTCCGTATAATTATCATCATGCTGGGCTTTGTAACCGTAGCCCGGGAATGGAATTATGACATCAGCGCCTTCATCGCCTCCCTAAGCATCGGCTCTTTGGCTGTTGCATTTGCAGCCAAGGATGCGTTGGCCAACGTTTTCGGCAGTATGATAATCCTGCTCGATAAGCCCTTTAAAATCGGCGACTGGATTAAAGCCAACGGCATCGAAGGTATCGTAGAAAGCGTTTCCTTCCGCAGCACCTGTATCCGCACCTTTCCACAGGAGCTTGTTTATATTCCGAACTCCCTCCTCAGCAACACGCCGATTACCAACTATACGCTGCGCGAACGTCGCCGCATCGACTTTACGCTTGGCCTGACCTACGGTACAACGGCTGCCCAAATCGAGGAATTTATCTTCAAGCTGAAAAATTATCTGGAGGATCTCACGCTTATTGATGAAAATGATGTACGCGTTCATTTTGTCACCTATAACAGCAGCAGCCTTGATATACGTGTTGTCTGCTACGCCAAAACAGGCAAGCACCTCGAATACCTCAACATTATGCAGGAAATCAACCTGCATACATTGGAGCTGCTTGAAGAGGTGGGCGTAAGCTGTGCCTTCCCCAGCACCAGTCTTTATTTTGAAACTCCGCTGCGGGAAAATGTTACCGAACAGCCTGCCAAAGCACAATCCGAAGCTGATAAACCAAAAGATAACAGCACCTCTGCCAACTGCTAATTCACTATTATTTTGCAGAAAAATTTTGCAAACTGAGTTATAATAAAATAAAGAATAATTTTCCGTTTTATCTCAGTTTATATTTACAGGAGGCTGCCTATGACTAACAACATTAAGCAAGCTATTATTATCGGCGGCGGTCCCGCCGGAGTAAGTGCTGCTCTTTATCTGGCGCGCGCCGGTCAAAAGGTATGCATCATTGAAAACGGCCCCGGCGCACTGGCCAAGGCACATAAAATCGACAACTATTACGGCATTGCCGCTTCCGGCGCCAAGCTTTATGCAGCAGGACTGGAGCAGGCACGTTCTCTGGGCGTAGAAATTTTGCAGGATGAGGTTCTCGGCGTTGAATACACCGACTGCTTCACGCTCAGTTTAAAAAACACAGCCGTGCAGCTGCAGACAGAAGCTCTTATTTTAGCTACCGGCAGCAAGAATATTACGCTCAATCTTCCCGGACTTATCGAGCTGGAGGGCAAGGGCATAAGCTATTGCGCCGTCTGCGACGGCTTCTTCTTCCGCAAAAAGCGGGTGGCGGTTTTAGGCAACGGTGCCTACGCTCTGCATGAGGCAGCTTATCTTAAACAGCTGGCAGGCAGCGTCACCATCCTGACCAACGGGCAAAGCGGCGACGCAGCCAAGGCTGCAGGCTTTGAGGTAAACACCTCTGTGCTGCAGGCAGTAGAAGGCAACGGCAAGCTCAGCAGCATCCGCTTTACCGACGGCAGCACGCTTGCCGTCGACGGCTTGTTCATCGCTCTTGGCACAGCAGACAGCACCGATATGGCGCGCAAGCTCGGCGCAGAGCTGAACGGACGCTTCATCCGTATCGACGGCGACGGAGCGACTAACATCCCCGGACTTTTCGCTGCCGGCGACTGCACGGGAGGCTTGATGCAGGTGGCTAAGGCAGTACACGAGGGCGCACGCGCAGGCCTGACAGCGTTAAAGTTTTTGCGCCAACATAAGACAGAAGAAAAATAACTAAAATTTTTACCAAAACACTTAAGGAGTGATAATTATGGCATTAGAAATTACTACAGCAAACTTTGAGCAGGAGGTTACCAATTCTACCCAAACAGTTCTCGTTGATTTTTGGGCATCCTGGTGCGGCCCCTGCCGTATGCAAGCTCCGATTCTGGAAGCATTTGCTCAGGAGCACAGCGATATCAAGATTACCAAATGCAACGTTGATGATAATCCGGAGCTGGCAGAAAAATTTGCTATTATGAGCATCCCCAGCCTGCTGGTTTTCAAAAGCGGCAAGCTGGTAAAATCCGCAGTCGGCCTGCACGATAAGGAAGCGTTGGCAGCACTGGTAAAATAAGCCGCTGCTTAATTTCTTGACGAAAAAATCCCGGTTATGGTTTTTGAAGGAACCATGCCGGGATTTTCTTTGTTTTGAAGCATAAAAAGAACTCCCTACGAAGCACTGCATGAGCAGAGCACGTAGAGAGTTCTTTATTTTTTCTTTTTGCCGTGCCGCTTACGCAGCACGGCTTATTTTTTATTAAGCAAGAATTTTATTCCTTGCCTGCCAGCTTTTTGTAGCCGTCCAGACGAGTCATAGCGTCTTTCTCGGTCTTTTCGAACAATGCTTCCGCAGTATCCGGGAACATCTTCTGCAGAGAGCTGAAACGAACTTCGCCCATAAGGAAGTCACGGAAGTTTGCGGTAGGCTCTTTGCTGTCCAGAATGAACGGATTCTTGCCTTGCTCCTTCAGTTCCGGATTGAAGCGGTAGGTTGCCCAGTAACCGCAGTCAACAGCACGTTTTTCTTCGAGCTGGCTGCAGCCCATGCCAACCTTCAGGCCATGGTTGATGCAAGGTGCGTAAGCAATAATCAGGGACGGGCCGTCATAAGCCTCTGCTTCGGCAATAGCCTTCAGAGTCTGGTTCTTGTCGGCGCCCATAGCAACCTGTGCAACATATACATAGCCATAGCTCATAGCCATCATGCCAAGGTCTTTCTTCTTGGTCTTTTTGCCGCTGGCAGCAAATTTAGCGATTGCCGCAGTCGGAGTAGATTTGGAGGATTGACCGCCGGTGTTGGAATATACCTCGGTATCGAATACCATAACATTGACATTCTCGCCGGATGCCAGTACATGGTCCAGACCGCCGTAGCCGATATCATAAGCCCAGCCGTCACCGCCGAAGATCCAGTGGCTGCGTTTAACAAAGAATTGCTTCTCATCATACAGAGCAGCGCATTTATCGCAGTTGTCTTTGTATTTTTCCAGTACAGCAGTCAGCGCTTCGGCACGCTCACGGGTGCCTTCGCTGTCGTCGACATGCTCCAGCCAATCGGTCAGCGCAGCCTTGAGATCCTCAGGCAGCTCGCCTTCCAGCATAGCTTTTACCATGTCTTCTACACGCTCACGGGATTGTTTAACGCCCAGGAACATACCTAAGCCATATTCAGCGTTATCCTCGAACAGGGAGTTTGCCCAGCTCGGACCATGACCTTTGCAGTTTTTGGTGTACGGCATGGACGGAGCGGATGCACCCCAGATAGAGGTACAGCCGGTTGCATTGGCAATCATCATACGGTCGCCAACCAGCTGGGTTACGAGCTTAGCATACGGAGTTTCGCCGCAGCCTGCGCACGCACCGCTGAACTCAAGCAGCGGCTGCTCGAACTGAATACCCTTCATGGTCTTCTTGTTGAGCGGATTTGCCTTTGGAGCAACCTCCTTCTGGCTGTATTCCCATGCAGCAGCTTTATCAAGCTGAGTATCGAGCGGCTTCATAACGAGAGCTTTGGCTTTCGGAGCCGGGCATACCTGAGCGCAGTTGCCGCAGCCGGTGCAATCCAGCGGGGAGATGCTCATGCTGAACATCAGGCCTTTAGCGCCGATAGCCGGCTTGCTCGGCAGAGTTGCCGGAGCCTTGGCAGCTTCTTCCTCGGTCATGAGAACCGGACGGATAGCAGCATGCGGGCAAACGAAGGCGCACTGGTTACATTGGATACAGGTGTCCATCTGCCATTCCGGTACGTCAATAGCGATGCCGCGTTTTTCGTAAGCAGCAGTACCGCTTGGGAAGGTGCCGTCTGCATAATCAGCAAAAGCACTTACCGGCAGCTTATCGCCTTCCAGCTTGTTCATCGGAACGAGCAGCTTGTCAATGAACTCGTTGCCGGTTGCAGCTTGGGCAGCAGTATCGCCGGCCTCAGCCCAGCTTGCGGGAACGTCAACGGCAACAATAGCATCAATGCCTTTGTCGATAGCAGCATTGTTCATGTCGACAATGTTCTGGCCTTTCTTGCCGTAGGAATGCTCAACAGCATCCTTCAGGTATTTAACAGCGTCAGCCAGAGGAATAATATCAGCCAGCTTGAAGAAAGCGGACTGCATAATCATGTTGATGCGGCCGCCCAGACCGATTTCCTGAGCAATCTTAACAGCATCAATGATGTAGAATTTGATATCGTTCTTCGCGATGTAGCGTTTGAGCTGACCGGGCAGCTGTGCGTCGAGCTCCTCAGCGCTCCAGTTGCAGTTCAGCAGGAAGGTGCCGCCTTTTTTCAGGCCTGCGGTTACATCATATTTATGAACATAGGACTGATTGTGTACTGCAACAAAATCGGCAGCATCAATCAGGTACGGTGCCATAATCGGGGTATGACCGAAGCGCAGATGGGAAACGGTTACGCCGCCGGATTTTTTACTGTCGTAGGAGAAGTAGCCTTGAGCGTACATATCGGTGTGGTCACCGATGATTTTGATAGCGCTCTTGTTGGCGCCTACGGTACCATCACTGCCCAAGCCCCAGAATTTGCAGCCCTTAGTGCCTGCAGGAGTTACGTCTACGCCTGCTACGCACGGCAGAGAGGTATTGGTTACATCATCAGTGATGCTGATGGTGAAGTTGTTTTTCGGTTCTGCACTTGCCAGATTATCGAATACAGCTACGATATCGCCGGGCAGCAGATCTTTGGAGCCCAAGCCGTAACGGCCGCCGATAATCATAGGCTTGCGGTCGCTTGCATAGAAGGCAGCACGTACATCAAGATACAGCGGTTCGCCGAAAGCGCCCGGTTCTTTGGTGCGGTCCAATACAGCGATGCGTTTTACGCTTTGCGGAATTGCGCCCATGAAGTGCTCGATGCTGAACGGACGATACAGGTGAACTACGAGTACGCCAACCTTTTTGCCTTCTGCGTTGAGCTTTTCAACAACAGTGCGGACGGTTTCGGAAGCAGAGCCCATGATGATGATGATATCTTCTGCATCCTCAGCGCCGTAATAGTTGAACAGATGATATTCACGGCCGGTCAGCTTACTGATTTCGCCCATGTAATTCTCTACGATTTCCGGCAGAGCATTGTAATAGGTGTTAACAGCCTCGCGAGTCTGGAAGTAAATATCCGGGTTTTGTGCGGTGCCGCGGATAACAGGATTATCCGGGTTCAGGCCGCGTTTACGGAATGCATCTACCGCATCCTTATCCAGCAGCTTTTCAAGATTAGCATAATCCATAACCTCAATCTTCTGGATTTCGTGGGAGGTACGGAAGCCGTCGAAGAAGTTCAGGAACGGTACGCGACCTTTGATAGCACTCAAATGTGCTACGCCTGCCAGATCCATAACCTCTTGTACGCTGCCTTCAGCCAGCAATGCAAAGCCGGTCTGACGGGTAGCCATAACGTCCTGATGGTCACCGAAGATAGACAGAGAGCTTGTTGCCAGTGCACGTGCGGAAACGTGGAAAACTGCGGGCAGCAGCTCGCCGGCCATTTTATACATATTAGGAATCATCAAAAGCAAGCCTTGAGATGCGGTGTAGGTAGTAGTCAGCGCACCTGCCTGCAGGGAGCCGTGAACTGCGCCGGAGGCACCTGCCTCGGACTGCATTTCCATCAGCTTAACGGTTTGCCCGAAAATGTTCTTTTTGCCTTGGGCAGCCCATTCATCGACAACCTCAGCCATCGGTGAGGACGGAGTAATAGGATAAATTGCAGCAACATCGGTAAATGCGTAGGAAATATACGCAGCAGCTGTGTTGCCGTCCATTGTTTTCATTTTTACCATTGGATTCCCTTCTTTCTTGAAATCACAAAATTACTTGACCTTAATTTTTACAGGAAAAACTTTCCGGTTCATATAATTAGTATACACTATTCAGCCTTGTTTGTAAAATATCTGCATAAATGTATACAGCATTTTTGCGTAAATAAAATGTGAAAAAAGATGCCGCCGGTTAAGCAGCATCTTGAAAATATTTATGCTTCCAGATAAATCGCACTGTCAAGTTTTTCGGTCACATAGCCGATAATCTGTGTGCTCGGAGCAACAGCCCGCAGCTCTGCCAGACAGCCTTCTGCCTCCGCCGCGGGAACAGCACACAGCAGGCCTCCGCTCGTCTGCGGGTCGTAAAAAATATCCTGCAGCGCACGCGCGACAGCTCCCACAACACGCACACCTGCTTCGGCAAAATCACGGTTACGATAGGCGCCGGCAGGAATAAAGCCCATATCCGCCATCTCGTATGCTTCCTCGTGATAGGGCACAGCCTGCGCCTTCAGGTGCACGGTAACGCCGCTGCCCTGCGCCATCTCCAGACTGTGCCCCAAAAGCGCAAAGCCTGTCACGTCGGTGCAGGCATGCACACTGTATTTCACAAGCACATCATGCGCATATTTATTGAGCGTACTCATCTGCACATACAGCTTATCGAGCAGCTCCTGCTCTACTAAGCCGGCCTTTGCCGCCGTCGTCAGAATGCCTACGCCCAAGGGCTTTGTCAGCAGCAGTACGTCACCGGGTTGTGCGCCGCTGTTCGTCCACACATTTTCAGGCTTCACAAAGCCTGTCACCGCCAAGCCGTAAATCGGCTCCGCGCCGTGAATGGTGTGGCCGCCGGTGATAATTGCACCTGCTTCATAGGCCTTGGCATAACCGCCGCGCAAAATCTCCTGCACGGGTGCCTTGTCCATTTTCTCGGGAATGCACATGATATTCAGCGCCAGCTTCGGTTCACCGCCCATAGCATAAACATCACTCAGAGCGTTCGTCGCCGCAATCTGTCCGTACATAAACGGATTATCGACAATCGGCGGAAAGAAATCTGTTGTCTGCACAATCGCCAGATCGTCACTCACCCGATAAACACTGGCATCATCGCTTTTATCGTAGCCCACTAAAAGATTAGGATCATAATGCGTCTGAAAGCCTGCCAGCAGATTGCACAGCGTACCGGCACCGACCTTGGCCCCGCAGCCGGCACAGCTCGCCAGCTTCGTCAGCTTTACTTCGTTTTCCATAGCTCAAACCTCCGCTTATTCGGCAGCAGTATACAAAACCTCGTAGCCATTCTCCCGCTCACGCACTATCTGCTCCAGCTCCGGTGTCTGCAAAGACGTTGCATCTTCCAGCACCTCTGTTTTAAAAAATACGCAGGTACCGCAGCTGCTGCTCAGGCTGCGCGGCACAGGACGCACCTGCGCCTGCCAGCCGCGCTCCGTGCACAGATGCTGAAAGCGCACCGCACCGAAGTGCGAAAAGAACGTTGCAATATACTGCATCATTTGCTCAGGGACAGAGTAAATTCGCCGTCCTGTTCCGTTACCGCAACCTTATAGCCCTGATGCTGTGCGTAGCGTGTTACATTTTCCTTGGAGGTATTATTATCCACGATTACCTCATAAGCAGCCTCGCCGCTCATCATCGCCTGACGCGTCAGGATAACAGGTTCGGGACAGGAAAGGCCTCTTGCATCAATAGTTTTCATAGCGTTTCCTCACTTTTTATATGTATTCAGATAAGCAATCACAGTAACAACAACAATACCGATAACAACAGCAATCTGACCGTTGGCAGTAGGACCGTTGCCGCTGGATGCCAAACCGAAGTTATGCGCAAAGGCCGCGCCCACGATAAAGCCCAGCAAAGTTACTGCGCTGTCGGAGTTACCTTCGCCGGACAGCACCAGCTGACGCATCGGGCAACCGCCCAAGAGTACGCAGGCAAAACCCGCCAAGAAAAGTCCCAGCACGTTCCACAGCGCATCGGTGTGCGCAATAGGCTGCGCCGCAAAGCCCACCTTGAAAAAGGCACCGCCTGTTACAGAGGTCAGCACAACATTGCAAGCAGCAGCTGCCGCAACAACAGCCACAAAGCCCCACAGCATTTTAGTTTCTCTAAAGAGAATAAAATCGCGGATACCGGCAATCATGCAGAAGCGTGTGCGCTGCGTAAGATAACCGACTGCTACCGCAGCAATCAGGCTCACAGCAACAGCCGCATGCTTGGCACCGGGGCCGCCGCCTGTCTTAGTAAAGTGTATGAAGGCCGGTGCGGCAACGAGCAGCACCAACAGTACAACGGCAATCACCGACATAATGCTGCCTTCCGCCGCCGTCATCTTATAGGTACGCTTCAGGCTGTAGCCTCGGTTCAGGAAGAAAATTCCGGCATAAATTCCTGCCGCAAAGCCAACCAAGCCGACAACAGCGTTCAAGTCACCGCCGGCAATACGCAACAGCATTCTGAACGGGCAGCCCAAAAACATCAGACAGCCGATCATCGCAAAAAAGCCCAGCACAAAACGTGTCAGCGGAGAGCTGCCACCCTTCGGCGAAAACTCGCCGTGCATATAAGCTGCAGCCAAGGCGCCCAGCACCAGACCGCTGATTTCCGGACGGATGTACTGCACAGCCTTTGCGGCATGCAAGCCCAAGCCACCAGCAATATCACGCAAAAAACAGGCAATACACAGGCCCATGTTGGCCGGATTGCCGAAAAACACCAGCATTGCTGCCACCAGGCCGATAACCGCACCTGTTGCAACAATCGTTACTTGTTCATTTTTCATAAAAAGCCTCCCCAAAATATTTCTTCGACAAAAGTATATCATAGCCCGCATGCTTATACCAATATCATTTATAGATAAAGCTGATTGATTTATTAGCTTTTCAGATAATTATATGATAGAATAGGCGTAACATGAGGAGGTACGGAAAATGCAGCAAATTTATCTCGACAACGCCAGCACCACCTTTCCCAAGCCACAGGCAGTTGCTGACGCAGTTTATCAATATATTACACATGCAGGTACCAACATCAGCCGCGGTACCTGCGCGACCACTACCGAGGACCTTGTTTTTGCCACTCGCGAGCAGCTTTGCCGCTTTTTCGGCGGCGAGGACAGCAAAAATGTTGTCTTTACGAAGAACATTACCGAAAGCCTGAATATCATCATCAAGGGACTGCTGCACAGCGGCGACCATGTGCTTGTTACCGCTATGGAGCACAACGCCGTCATGCGTCCGCTCCAGCAAATCGGCACAGAGCTTACTACTGACAACGCTCCCACCGATGCCATCACCTTCAGCCGCATCCCCTGCGACGCAGATGGTGCACTGCGTTTAGACGCTTTGCCGCAGCTTTTGCGCCCCAACACCAAAGCAATCATCATGACGCACGCCAGCAATGTCTGCGGCACGCTGCAGCCCTTGGCGGCAATCGGCAGCTTCTGCCAAAAGCATAACCTGAAATTCATCGTCGACAGTGCGCAAAGTGCCGGCGTCGTTCCCATCAACATGCAGGAAATGCACATCGACGCTCTCGCCTTTACGGGGCACAAGGGACTTTTGGCACCGCAAGGCATCGGCGGCTTTGTGCTGCTTGAAAGCATGATTGACGAAATAACACCGCTCATCGTCGGCGGCACCGGCAGCCTCAGCCATACGGAGCACCCCCCCCGCTTCATGCCAGATAAATTCGAAGCAGGCACGCTCAACCTTCCGGGCATCGCCGGTCTGCACGCTTCCCTCAGCTGGCTGCAGCAGCAGGGCATTGATAAAATCCGCACGCACGAGCTTACGCTTACGCAGCAGTTTTTAGACGGACTGCAACAATCAGAAGCGCAAAACTTATTGCGCATTGTCGGCAAAAGGAACTGCAGCGAGCGCATAGGTGTTGTTTCTATCAGTACAGATATAACAGATATCGCAGAGCTGGCCTTCATCTTAGCGGACAGATACGCCATCGCCACACGCGTAGGCCTGCACTGCGCCCCCAACGCTCACAAAACGCTCGAAACCTATCCCACGGGTACGCTGCGCTTTTCCTTCGGTTGGCACAATACTGCCGAGGAAGTCAATATTGCTCTGCAAGCATTGAAAGAGGTGCTCGCCCATGGACTTTAAACAGCTGCAAAGCTTTGTCACCGTAGTGCAGGAGGAAAGCTTCACGCAGGCTGCAGGCAGGCTTTTCGTGTCGCAGTCCACAGTCAGCACGCACATCCACCAGCTGGAAAGCGAGCTTAACACCAAGCTGATTCTGCGTACTACCAAAAGCCTGCAGATAACACCCAAGGGACGCGAGCTTTACGAATACGCACTGAATATTCTGGAGTTAAAGGAGCGCATGATTCAGGCCTGCTCCATCGAAAGCCGGCGTATCATCCACCTCGGTGCCTCCACCATCCCCTCAGCTTATATCCTGCCGCAGCTTTTAGCCGACTTCGGCAAGCTGCATCAGGATATTTACTTCATCATTCACCAGAGTGACAGTCAAGGCATCATCAACGGCCTGAAGGACGGACTTTTCAACCTTGGCTTTATCGGCATGAGCTGCGAGGACAGCGACTTCTGCTGCCAGCCTTTCTGCAAGGACCGCATGGTAGTCATAACTCCGGTCAACGAGCATTTTCTGCAGTATAAGCAACAAAAGGAAAATGTGCTGCCGGAGCTTTTACGCGAGCCGCTGATTCTGCGCGAAAAGGGCAGCGGCAGCAAAAAAATGGCAGATAACTTTCTGGCGCACAGCGGTATTTCCGAGGACGAGCTGCAGATTATTGCCCGCGTCAACGATCAGGAAACCATCAAAAACCTTGTCGCCGGCGGTATGGGAATTTCCATTATCTCGGAAAAGGCAGCGCACAACTTTCTGCAGGAAAAACGTTTGCTGGTCTTCGAGCTGCCACAGGTCTTTTCCGAACGCAGCCTCTACCTCATCTACCGCAAAAATTATCTGCTGCCAAGCTACGTCAAGGAATTTCTCGGCTTCATCAGCCAAAGCAAATTATAAGCATAACAAAACGAGTACGCACAGGACGAATCCCGGCGTACTCGTTAATTTTTACATATTTACTTGACGATTGTCACAGGCACATCAGCGTTTTCCACTATGACGCTGCTGACACTATTGCGGAACAAGCCTTCCAAAACTCCCATGCCTCTGCTACCCAGCACGATACCGTCACATTCCTGCTCACCTACAGCACGCAGGATACTTTCGGCAATATCGTTGTCGTTTTCCAGCAAATAGGTACAGTCAATGTTCTTGCCGCTGAGAATCGCATGTGCGGCATCAAGCACTTCATCACCCATCTGAACATACAGGCAATCGCTTCCAAATTCCACAATATGCTGTTTCATTCTGCCGGAAAGCACCGTCATAACCACCAGCGAGCCGCGCGTATAGCTTACAAGCTCACAGGCATATTCCAATGCTCTCCAGGAATGCTCCGTACCGTCAATAGGTACAAGAATGCGTTTCAGCATTTTATTTTACAATCAGCACAGGTACATTTGCATATTGAGCAACCTTAGAGCTTACGCTGCCAAGGAAGAATTCAGCAATACCGGAAAGGCCACGGCTGCCGATTACAATTGCATCTGCGCCGGTCTTTTTAGCCATGGCAATGATGCGTTCGGACGGATGGCCAACCTCCAGGCTGAATTTGGTTTCGCCTTCGTAGGTGCTCAGACGCTCCTGCGCCATTTCGAGAACCTTGTCACCGATTTTCTCCAGCTCACTGTTGCCCTGGCTTACAGTTGCGTGATCCAGAGGCACTGCCAGCAAAGCAGCATTGTTATATGGTTGGATTACATTGATTACATGCAGTTCGCCGCCAAACTTTTTGCCAAGCTCTACAGCAGTATCCAGTGCTCTCCAGGAGCCTTCACTGCCATCTACAGGAACAAGAATCTTTTTAAACATAACAACGCACCTCCATAATAATGCACATGTTGTAATTTATTTATTATATTTTTTACAAGAAGAGGCTTTTTTTCTTCTTACGTTATATATTCTGCTTTAGCGCAAAAAATCCTGCCTGAATTACTCGCGGCCGCGATTTTTTCTTTTTTCGTGGATGCGGGCAGATTTCTTGCTGAACTTTTTCGGTTCGTCAGCCAGCTTTGCCAACTCGGAAGGAGATTGCTCCTTAGCCTCGGCAAAGTTTTCGCCCTTCACAAAGCGGAAATAAATCGCAATGCCGGCAATCAGCACCAGAGGAATGCTGCCGATAATATAACGGTAGCTCTGCGGTGCAGCCATTGTGATAAAGTCATAGATAACGATACATGCAGGCACCAGAATAATCTGTCCCACGCGGGCGAGGAATCCGTCCTTACCCATAAAGCGCACTACCATGCCATAAGCAAAAAAGGCTACCGCAAAGGAAACGAAAGACATAAATACCAAAAACGCAAAAAACTCAAAATTCATCTAAAAAAGCACCTTCCTTAATTCTTCTGTCCGCAGGCACGGGCACCAATGACGCGCGCAGCCCAGACACCGCTGGCACTCGCCTGCGATAATCCGCGTGTAATACCGGCACCGTCGCCTACCGCAAACATATTCGCAACCTTGGTTTCCAGATTACTGTCCAGTTCGAGGCGTGCGCTGTAGAATTTCACCTCTACGCCGTAAAGCAGCGTATCCGCATTTGCCATACCTGGAGCAATCTTATCCAACGCATAAATCATTTCAATAATATCATCAAGATGGCGTTTAGGCAAGACCAAACTTAAATCTCCCGGCGTTGCACTGAGCGTCGGTTTGGTAAAGCTCTTAAGCATACGCTTTTCATTCGTGCGTCTGCCCTTGACCAGATCGCCGAAGCGCTGCACCAGCACTCCGCCTCCCAGCATGTTGGAGAACGAAGCGATGCGCTTGCCGTACTGCAGCGGCTCGTGGAAGGGTTCGGTGAACTTGCTGCTCACCAAAAGCGCAAAGTTGGTGTTCTTGCTGTGCATTTTGGGGTCGCGGTAGCTGTGGCCGTTAACCGTAATAATGCCGTCCGTGTTTTCCGCAACCACATAGCCGTAGGGATTCATACAGAAGGTGCGCACAACGTCATTATAAAGCGAGGTACGGTACAAAATTTTTGCCTCATACACCTCGTCGGTGATATGCTTGAACACCTCTGCCGGCACCTCCACGCGCACGCCGATATCCACCTGATTGTTGATAAAATCAAGGCCCATCTTGGCGCACTGCTCAGTGTACCATTCCGCACCGGCGCGACCGGGAGCGGCAATCAGATACTTGCAGGCAACCTTCTCGCCCTTGTTCAGCTCCAGCACGAAGGTTCCGTCCTCCTGACGGCAAATTTCTTCAACCGCGGTATTGCAGCGGATTTCAATCTTATCCTCCAAAAACTTATGGATGTTTTCCATAATCACGAGGTTGTTTTCCGTACCCAGATGGCGTACCTTGGCGTTCAGCAGATGCAAGTCGTATTTCAACGCCTGCACGCCTATTTTGCTGTTCTTGGTAGAAAAATATTCACCGGGAGCACCATGACGGCAGTTCAGCTCATCAACATAATCAATCAGCTCTATAACCTTGTCCTCCGGCAGATATTCGTTCAGCCAGCCGCCGAATTCCGTCGTAAAATTATATTTGCCGTCCGAAAAAGCACCGGCACCGCCAAAACCGCGCATAATGCTGCAGGGGTTGCAGTTAATGCAGTGGTCAACCTTCTTGGCTGCCAGCGGGCAGAAGCGCTTTTCTATCGTATTGCCGGCCTCCAGCATAATAACCTTCAGTTGCGGATACTTCAGCACAAACTCATAGGCGGCAAAAATTGCGGCAGGACCGCCACCGATAATGGCTACATCATACATAAATTCTCCTCCTCGTCATATCCCATAAAAAAACCGCAGCCTCATTTTTTAACTGCGGTTTATCAGCTTATTGCTGTTGTTCCTGCTGCTTGCGCAGGTAGCTTGGCTGCGGCGAGCCGTTTCTGATATCCTTGTATCCCTCTGCCGCCTTACGCATAAAATCTGTTACCAGATAATCAACCTCACCCATCACCACTAAGGCATGGGTTGCATTCTTTTCCAAGAAAGGCAGAATCTTTTCGAGGTTCTCCTTTTTATCTACCAGCTCCACAACAACCGGGAAATTGGCATTGCCGCTGATAAATGTGCTGACAGCACGGCCGACCCCGCGCACCTTGCTGGCATAGCCTTCAATACCCTTGATAACAGTACCGCCGGCAAGGCCCAAAGAGCGTGCTTCACGCAAAATTGCTTTATAAAGCGGAATATCCTCAAAGAGAACATCCTCGCCTGTATAAATCTTTAAATACGAGGTTTTGTTAAATTCTAAAGCCATGGTTCTACACCTCCAGCCATCATTTCATTTTTGCTTATATTATTATAATTCGGCGCTAAGTAAACAATTCCTGCAATATACAGGCAAAAAATTCTTATCATTGCATTTAGGACTTGTCAGCAGAACGATAATACTTTATGATATAAGCGTATGATTTGATTATTGAAAGAGGGTATAAAGCATGACAAAATTACATACCGGACTTACCGGCACCGCTAACGTAACCGTAACCGAGGCTAATATTGCCGCTACTATGAAAAGCGGCTCCCTGGCTGTTTTTGCAACTCCCGCTATGTGCGCACTTATGGAGGAAGCCGCCTGCGCCGCAGTCAACGCTCATCTGGAGAAAGGCAGCGGCACTGTAGGCATCAGCTTGAATATTACGCATGACCGCGCTACCGCTATGGGCGACAGTGTTACCGCTACCGCTAAGCTGACTGCGGTTGACGGACGCAAGCTGACCTTTGAGGTTAGTGCTGCGGACAGCAAGGGGGTTATCGGTAAGGGTACGCATGAGCGTTTTATTATTGATAATGAAAAGTTTATGGCAAAGGTGAATAGATAATTCGGGGATTTTTAAAGGCGTTCTACCGCAGTTCGGTAGGACGCCTTTTGGTGTTTAATGTGGTGTTACGCGCTCAGCTTGGAGGCCAGCTCACGCACCTCTGCTTCCGAAAGCTTGGAAAGGCGAACTGTTCTTTCGATGCTTTCGCCTTCGCTCAAAAGATCTTTGGCAAACTCCAATCTGCTGGCATACATACCCTTCTTTTCAGCTTTTTTCGCAGCTTCTTTTTCTCTTTTTGCTACAAATTTTTCAAATACATCGCCCATGTTCGTCAACCCCTTTTCTGTTTCCTTAAAATATCTTGCCTTTTCTGCTAATTCCGGATAATACATATCATTCGGATTACTACAGTTGAAATCGTGCATCAGGCGTCCGAGTGGTGTGTTGTCCTTAATTTTATTATTTACATAAATGATATGCGAACCATCCGCAAAAGCTACATTGTTTTCTTCGATTCTTCTGTTGATGTGGTATATTGGCAATCCGCCCTTCAGCACATCATACTGCGTGATAAAGATAACGTAATTATCCGGTAATTTTTGGTATACTTCACCCTTTGGCAAGCTGTGAGCGTCCAGCAGGCTCAAATGATAGCGCGCTCTGCGTGCTGCAGCGCCACTGCTGTGGTTCTGTACTTCTACATTGAAGAGCTTACCGTTTTCTTCCTGCGCCAAAATGTCCAGCTGCAAGTCATGTCCTGACATGTTTTTCAGCTTCTGTTGCGTTACGGCTTTTACCACTTTTATCTTATCATTATTCAGGATAATTCGCAATAACAGCGCTGTACGCTCCGTATCATTTTCAAAGACCTTATTCATAAAAATATCATCCATTAAAGTTAATTTGGCAATGGATTCTCTGGTATCCGCTCTCAGGTTTACCATTCGTTCAACTCCCTCCTTCAAAAAACGCCTTATGTACTACTCAATAATACATAAGGCGTTCTCAATGACGCTGAGACGACTATACTTCGGGCAGGCGTGCAAAATCTTATGGGTTTATATTATCAGAAAATTGCATAAATATCAAGAATGATTTGAAAATTCGGTAATTGTGTTTGAGAAGTAAGGCGTTCTACCGCAGTTTGGTAGAACGCCTTTGGTGTTGGTGGGTGTGACTCTTATACGCTCGATAAACTCATGCTAATACAGACTAAAAGACGATTTAAAACAAGCATGTAGCATTCTGAAAATGTAATTTTATTATATATACGGAGTTGATGATTCTGCAACCATAGCTATATCGTTATAGCCAAAACGACTACCACAATCAAAAGAAGCAACATCATTTACAACACCTATACGGGTACTTTGCATAGAAAGCAATGAGTATACAATAGATGGCAAATACTCTTCAACTCCAAAAGCTTTCATCACTGTCTTCTCAAAAACCATTCTATCTATCGAAGATAACTCTTCGCGTACAGGCTTAATATCTCTGTTCAACAAAGGCTTAAAGGCCTCAATAATTTTGTTTCTATAATTAGGGGAAACTAATTTAGGATTAAACATTCTACATTTAGCAATATTCCTACTATTAATATCTAATGCTCCTAATCCTCTTCCAAAACCAGAAGCTTCAATATAAAACATTGTAAACACAGAATTAAGTAAAGCATGTTCAAGTTCAATATCATCATATCCCTCTTTAGCTTTCAATCCTATAAGTCTTTGGTTTATAAAAGAAGGTTTGTCAAATTTTGCAAAAAACAACCTTTTATCAGGATTCATTGCAGTAAAAATATCTACAATTTCATTATCTTTAAGTTCATACCATTGCATTCCTCTTCTAGCTAGCACTAATGGTAATGGCTTGTTTACACCATTAACTTGATTTTCAAATTGCTGAATCCATCTAATAGCCCCTACAGAACCTTCTAATCGAAGCTCTTCAATGGACTTACTACAGCAAAAAGCATCAGAAGCAGCATTTGCTATAAGTCTACTAACATTCCTAGCACTTATCAAAACCTTGCGTAAATATTTACTTTCAATACCATGTCCTTGTGCAGGATAAAACATAGCATCCCAGCCACGCCTACTCCCTCTCTTAACATCAAAAACTTCACTTATTGGAACAGTTTTATTAGATAAATCCAACAACCAAGTTACATTATGAAATAATGCATTATAAGATAATTCCAGCTTTTTCAAAGAATCAATCTGTTCCGGAGTATATCTTGATAATTTTACTATATCCGCATCAAGTTCTTCTTCAAGTAATGCAGAATGTATTAACTTTTCCTCCCATCTTTCATTAGTTTCAAATTCATTCAAAGATTTTTTCCATAAATAGAATAAAGTATCACTACTATTATCATCACACTTCTTTTCTAATATCATTATAGTAGTTACTACATCTGCATTTTCAAACCATCTTCCTTTACCGCTAATATGTATTTGCTTAATATTAAACAAATTCTTTATTACGTCAATAAAACTATCGCCAGCTATAGTAGCTAACCACGAATTAGATGTTATTATTCCAACATAGCCATTACACTTTAATAAATTAGAAATAGCCAATATAATATAGCTATATAAATCAGATCTACTATTTAAATCATTGCTATATGGAACAGACATCATTAAGGCCCTATCATCTTCTGGTATAATTTCAAAAGGCACAAAAGGAAGATTTGAAACGATAGAACCAAACTCCGGCAACATCAAATCCATTTCATTTCCATTAACAGGATCCGTAATTTTAATAATCTCATCAACTTTTAAATTCAAAGCATTATGTTGAAAAATTCTGTTTGGAATATATATACTATCATGTCCAGCCATACTAATATTAGCAACTTGTAACGGAAACTTATTTTTATCAGAAGCCCAAACTGTAGATATTGCATTTTTAATGTTCATTTTTTCTTTTTTTATTCGAAGTACTTCTCTAGCTATTGTTCCCGTACCACAACATGGATCAATAATATTATCTCTCCAATCCCTTACCGTCAGTAAAACCAATAATTTAGCCAATTCAACTGGTGTAGAATATTGTCCATTAATTTCCCGTTTAGTACTATTAACAGTATTCTCCAAAACATTTTGAAGAACACTTTGGTCTATAAAATCTGTTCCATTATTCTTCAGAAACAAGGATAATTCAACAAAATCTCTCCATGCCATATCTGGAATTAACGTATCAAACTTTATAGACGAAAATATATTAAAAAAGTCACATTTACTTGTTATTTTAACGAATATGATATTAGCATCTTCTGGAGTTGTTGTTTCATTTATATTATCAACTGCACGAGCAGGATTCTGCCACTTTTTTATAATATGCGAAAAAATTATTCTATTAGCCCAGTTTAGAATAATATTTTTAGCATATGCTTTATATTTATCTTCTTCATCATACTTATACTCAACTTTTGTTGTAGACCACCAGTTATCAATATAAGCACCCATACGTGCATCTGAAACAACGCAAGCTTTTAACGATTCAGCAACCACATCTTTATTTCTTCTAATAAGCATAGAAATTACATTAGTAGATAAAGCGTCACCTAAACTAGCTTTTCTTATAGTTCCAGAAACAAATAACTGATTTAACTCAAGTAAAACTACCTTTAATAATTGCTCCCATTTATCTCTATATACTTGTACATCAGCTCTGGTTTTTATAAAACTAGTTTCATTCCATGTTTTTAATAGCCTAAACTCATCAGTATGTTCATCCAAAACGTATAAATGCACATAAGTAAAATTCCACAATACACAACTGTTAAGATTTAAAGCTCTAGCTTTTCTTTGAGCATCGGAAATAAAAGTAGCATCATTTATAGGTACATCAGGCATTTTAGCTTCCCAGCCTTCTAAAATTACTGACTGTTCTGTATTGCCGTATAAAATTACATCTGGAAACATAGTTAGGCCTTCCGATCTAATAGTGTTTTCTCCACCAGACTTTTTGATAGCAAGATTATTAGCTGCCACAAATTCATTAATCTTCGATATCAAATCAATAACCCAACTACGCTCATTGCGTCCGATTTTTGTAGACATAATAAAATCCTCCCATCATTCTATATTCTAAATAGACTCATTTCTAGCAGATAACAAATTAACCAAGGTTAAGCTTTTCTTACTATCTTCATCCAACATAGAAAATGCTTTTTTTATTCTTTTTGAAGCTATTTCTATATAATCAACTTCTTTTTCTTTAAACAAAGCAATATTTTCATTTTTTTCAATACCTATGAAGTTTCTGCCTTCTAACAAAGCTGAAACCAAAAAACTACCACTGCCACAAGTATTATCAAGAACAATATCACCTGGGTTAGTATAAGTTCTAACTAAATATCTACCTAATTCCACAGGCTTTTGAGTAGGATGCCAAACCTCTCCTTCTGATTCTGCCGTCTTAAAATATATAATATCAGTAGGATATCTCAATCCATCACTATGAACGTGAGCCGGTTGAAAATCTCCATAACTATGATATGTACCCCCAATACTGGACACCCAGTATGATATGTACCCCCAATACTGGACACCCAGTATTGGGGGTATTTTAATGAAATACAGCTATAAGTTCAAAAGACAGTGTGTAGAATTATATCGACAAGGTAAATGGCCTGAAACGCCTAAAGATATAACAGAAAAAAATTTCCACAATACAATCCGAGTTTGGGTTCGGATAGAAGATAAATGTGGTCCAGAAGCATTAAGACATAAAAATCAGAGAAAAACTTGGTCAGCAGAAGAGAAATATGAACTTGTAGCCAAAGTATTAGCTGGTGCGTCAAATAAGGAAACAGCTATTTCTGCAGGAATTAACGCTGGACTCTTGTATCAGTGGGTTAGATGCTATAAAATTAAAGGGTATCAGGGATTGGTCGCACAACGAAAAGGACGACCACCCAAGGAGCCTGAAATGAAGAAAAAAATAGAGCCGGCAGAACTTACTCCATCAGAACGAGAAGAAATGATTCTGCTCAGAGCAGAAAATGAGCGCTTGAGAGCGGAGATTGCTATTGTAAAAAAAGAGATTGCCTTGAGAGAAGAGAGATGCGCAGCGCAACTCAAGGCGAAAAAGCTGCGCTCGTCCAAAAACTGCGTGAAGAAGGTTACAAACTGAATTATTTGCTGGATGCGATTGGACTGTCGCGTTCAACGTACTATTACGAGCTTAGCAAGACAGATAAAGTTAGCGAACGAAATGCCGACTTATCATCCGAAATTATTGTTATCTTCAACGAGAACAAAAAGCGATATGGTGTAAGGCGCGTACATAAGGAGCTTCTGAATCGAGGTTTTCGAGTAAATCACAAGCGTGTCCAACGAATCATGAATCAGCTTACCTTGTTTGGAAAATGTCCCAAGGAAAAATACCACTCCTATAAAGGCGATGTTGGCAAAGTTGCTGATAATATCATCAATCGAGATTTCAATACCGAAAAACCTTTGCAAAAGTGGACAACCGATGTATCGCAGTTCAATCTGCCTTGGGGCAAATGTTATCTTTCTCCGATTTTGGATATGAACAGCAATGAAATAATCTCTTACAATCTTTCTCTACATCCAGATATGGCGCAAATAAAGGACATGCTGAAAAAGGCATTTAAAGGTTTTCCTTCTGTAAAAGGTCTTATTATGCACTCAGATCAAGGATGGCAATATCAGCATGCATTTTATAGGAATGAATTGCAAAAGCACGGAATCATTCAATCAATGTCTAGGAAAGGTAACTGCTATGACAACTGTATTATGGAAACTTTCTTTGGCAGATTAAAAAACGAGATGTTCTACGGATTTGAAAAAGATTACCCTTCGTTTGAATCTTTTTCAAACGCTATAGCTGAGTACATCGATTATTATAACAACAAAAGAATTCAAGCTAAAACAAAATGGATGCCTCCCTCTAAATTCAGAGAAGCATCCATGATGTAAATATAATTATTCAAATTTTTAGCGGTGTCCAGAAAACTGGGTACATATCAGTGTTATCTATCTAGTGAAATACCAACGTTTCAAACTGTTGCCCGCTCATCTCTTGCATATACAGCCTTTTTCTGGATTATTGGCATTTTATTTGCAACCATATTTTTTACAAAAGAATATAATACGGGTACAATCAAATTATCTGTTGCATACGGCACTAAACGAACTATTCTCTACTACACCAAAGCGATTACAATATTGGTGGTGTCTCTGATAACGTATCTGATTTTTGTAGCTACATTTTTCGTTATTGAAATCATACAATCCGGTTACATTCCAACTGCGAGTGAAGTAATAAACCTTTTGGGATGGGCTCTTGCTTGCGGAACGGTTTTATTAGCATTAGAAAGCATTTCTATTTTTTTATGTGTCGTTATTCAAAATACAGGGATTGTAACAGGGATTTGCTGCTTATATGTATTTAGTGGAGCGTCTGTTTACTTAATGCTATGGAGTGATATGGAGACGGTTTCAATACCCTTAAAATTTTTTGTATATGGAAATCCTATGTACTATTGGATGAATTTCAGCTCTTGTCGCACAATGGGTATTATTGAGCATTTACCATTCTATTTCATAGGGTGCATTTCTCTTTTGATTGTTGGCGGTCTTATTATGATTAGAAAAGAAATCAAGTAAAAGGGAGGTAGAATATGGGTTGGGCGATTATGTTTCTTGTTCTGATAGCATTGGTCATTATCCTTTCAATTTCTTTAATTAACTGGAAAATACAGATATATAAAGTAATCGTCCAACTAAATGCTATTCTGAATAGAAAAACGAAAAAGTTAGTTACAGTGTCTTTATCTGATAGGCGGTTAGAGCATTTGGTTGAAATCATAAATCAGATTGTATCAAAAGATAATATTTATCTGGGCGAAATTCAAAAAAAGGAGAATGAATTAAAAGAGAATATTTCTTGCCTTTCTCATGATTTACGGACACCACTAACTTCCATTCGCGGATATTTGCAACTTCTATCAAGTGCGCCTGATGAAAAAAGAGCGGAATATATTTCAGCATTATCCGGAAAAGCATTGAGATTAGAACGTCTCATAGATGACTTTTATCAAATCTCTCTTTTAGAAGCAGGACAATATCCATTTTACTATGAAAAGGTTGAGCTATGCTCATTGCTTACTGAAATCCTGCTAGACAATTATTCGATTTTCAGCGTTAATGGAATTGAACCCCAAATAGAAATACCTAATATGGACATCTATCTTAATGCTGACAGAAAGGCGTGTATTCGCATTATACAAAATCTTATATTCAATGCGGTAACATCCACTACAAATAATGTTGTAATTCAACTAATTAATATCGCAGATTCTGTACAACTCTGTATTAAAAATCCTGTTGCATCTATTCCTACAGAAGAATATTCAAAACTGTTGGAACGCTTTTATGTAGCAGATGTTTCAAGAAGTAATGGTACGTCTGGACAAGGACTTTACATTGTGAAAAAGCTATTACTTATGATGAATTGTACAAATCCAATAATTGAAATACATGACCATAATTTTATGATTACGATTGATTTTTCGCCCTTACTCATAAAGAAATAATCTGCCGGACGACGGCAAAAGAAAAAAAGCCGTCGCAAAGCAGAGGTATTTTCACGCGCCATTTCTAAATTACGGCGGCTTTGATTTTCAGAGCCGCCGTTTCTTTTTGCGCGACGACCCATAGCCATATAAAACGGCGGCTTTAGGAGGTAGCCGCCATGAGCGATAAACCATATCGACAATATTCTACTTTCTTTGACTTATCAAAAAAAGCCCGACCATCGCCGGGGACACTTCTACCCTTAGATATGAACTGTCAAATCATCTGAATACCGCTTTCAATTCCCTTGCGCTTGTCTGCGTCTTGCAGACAGGCGCATTTTGCATTTTCGGGAGGTTTTTTCAAAAAAGTTTCGCTTTCATTCGGCGTTTGAAAAAATCGCCTGTATTATCCCGCGAAAAGGGGAGGTACTACCTACCTTTCGGCACGAAAGGAGGTGAGAACATGGAACCTAATCGCGTGGAATTTCAGAAGCAATGTATCTTTCAAAGTTTCTGTAAACGGGTGCTGCACAACGAAGCCTGCAACGCCCATGAGGAAATCCGGCGTCGCAGAGCAAAGGAAGTGTCGTTTTCCGACCTTGCCTTGCATGAGGAGCGGCAGCTTTACACGCTTGACAAGTATTTTCAAGACGAAGAAGCCGAGCCGAGCTATCAGCAGGCGGGAAAGAAAATCACGCCGAAGCTGTTGCTTGAAGCAATCCGCACTTTGCCGGAAGAAAAAAGGAAAGCTATCATGCTGTACTATTTCGAGGGCATGACCGACGTGGAGATTGGAAAGTTATTCAATACGTCGCGCAGCACGATACAGTACAGACGGACAAGCTCTTTTGAAATCTTGAAGAAATATTTGGAGGAACACGCTGATGAATGGGACGAATGGTAAACAATCTGACTTCCCGGACGTTGCCCTTGTTCCCTATCCTGTCATTGTGGCAGCGACAAAGGGCGACCCGGACGCTATGAAAATTGTCTTGCAGCACTTTAGCGGTTACATAGCGAGCCTTTCTATGAGAAAGCTCTGCGACGAGCGCGGAAACGTCTATTTTGGCGTTGACGAGGATATTCGCCAACGGCTGCAAGCAAGGCTAATGAGGGCAATCCTCACATTTAGGGCTGAATAGCTGCACCGATACCGAAACGTCTTAACCCCTTTTTCGTTTCGTATCAATCCGCAGCAGCCCCGTATGTTCCTTGACAAAGAAAGCGACGCAAGATAACGGCGACGCAGTATAGGGCAAACCGGGTACGTCCTTTTTGCGCCGAGCCATACAGAGGGTGCGCCATGACGCTATTCCCCTATCGGGAAAAGCCGAGCGAGAAACACCACGATGGAAAGCAAGTTAGCAGCTTGCGGGCGACGACACGCATTGAGGGGAGATAAGCCTTTACAGCCACAGTCCGAGCGTTCAGAGCGTCGCAGGCAATGGGTAAAGCTGCCTTAAATGAGCAGGGGTGCAATTCCCGCGAGGTTGTGCTAACAGCCGCCCGGTTAAAGCCCACTTTTTGTAACTTGACTTTTTAGCCATTTATGAAAGGGGGTATTTTCCTATGGCAAAAAAGGAAACAACAAGCCCCGCTATCCCTGTATTCCCTATGTTAAAGACCGTTGAGCAAATGAGCAAGCTTAGCGGTATCGGGGAAAATAAGCTGCGCGAGCTTATGGATAGCGGCGAGCTTGAATATATACAGAATGGAAACCGCCGTTTGATAGCTGACGCTGCAATCTGGGACTGGTATCACAGGGCAAAGACGACAGCGAAGCCCCCGGCACGACAGGGAGGTTAAGCTATGGCTATATCAACAAGGCAGGTTAAGAATAAACGCGACAGCAACGGCGTACTGACCGGGCGACCGGGAACAGTTTACGACGTGAATATCAAGTACACCGCCCCGAATGGGGAAAAGAAAACCTATTCCAAAAAGGGCTTTCCGACAAAAAAGGAAGCAACGCAGCATGAAGCAGAGATGAAAGCAAAGCTCCATAATCCGGGGCAGATTGCGTCTATCGCTTCACAGCGGAAACAGACCGTTGCAAGCTATCTGAATGAATGGGTGGAAAGCTATGCAAGAGTGAACTTGCGCCCCTCTACTTACGACGGGTACAAAAAGACGATTGCAAACTATATCAATCCCTATATCGGCGGCGTTGCCCTTAATCAGCTTACCCCCGCTATGGTAGACAAAATGTTTCAGCAGATTATTGACAAAGGCTTGAAACCGTCCACCGCAGCCGGGGCAAAGCGTGTTTTGAGCGTGGCGTTGAGCCATGCCCGGAAATACCGCTATATCGAAACAAACGCAGCAAAGGACACGCTTACGAAGTTTGGAAAGAGCGACAAGACCCCCGACCCTTATACGCCGGAACAGGTAAAAGCCCTTATGCAGCGCGTCGAGGGTACCGTTTGGGAAATGCCCGTTATCTTAGGCGGGCTTTACGGTATGCGCCGTTCTGAAATCCTGGGCTTGCGCTGGCGTAATGTGGATTTGGAAAACAACACCTTTGACGTTTCCGAGCAGCTACCCTTTAAGGTGCCGCCGAAAACAAAAGTCATTGAGGAAATGGCACCGCCGAAATCCAACGGGCGAAAGCTGCCTATCACAGAGCTTGCCCGCCCGTTCTTCCTCAAACAGTTTGCTATGCAGGAAGCGCAGCGCGAACAGGCAGAAAAAGACGGAAAACCATACTATGACAATGACCTTGTTGTAGCGAAGCCGGACGGTTCCCCTATCTCCGCGTCGTGGGTATCTTCCCAGTTTGGAAAACTGCTTGAAGATTTGGATATGCCGCATATCCGCTTTCACGATTTACGCCATACGGCGGCTACGAATATGCACCAACTGACAGGCGACTTCTACACCGTAGGCGAAGTGTTAGGACATACGCTTGCGGGTATCGGCGTATCGCTTGGACTGTCTATGAACTTTGAAGCTGTTACCGCCCGTTATGTGGACGTGCGGCTTGAACGCAAGAAAGAAGTCTTAGACGCTTATCATGGGGCGGTCAAACAGTCTGACCCGGCAAAGGCAGAGAAAGCCGAGCCGAAGAAAGCAAAGAGCGCGGCAAAGAAAAAGAGCAGCGATTTAGAGCTTTAACCGCTGTATCTCTTTACCGCTTCTTATATCGTTTTATAGCCCCGCGTGGGATTTGGGCACCATTTGGGCACCATTTACCGAAAAAGCACCACTAATACAGGCGATAAAAGAAACGCCGAGAACCCGCAAAAACATAGAGTTTATGCGGGTTTCCGGCGTTTTCTAATCCCTCAACCGACCTAAAATCATCTTGCGGCAGAGAGAAAAATTCTACTATTTTTTATTATCTCTCCCTCAATCCTCCCCCTTCCTACTCCACTTCCTCTGCGTCACCCTCGCAAGCTCCTGCAGCAAATACTCCGGACGCATCTCCAAAACAGCAGCAATCCGCAAAAATACAACAAACCTCAAACTCTGCCTGCCGTTTTCAATCTTAGTCATCGTCCTCCGAGAAACCCCTATCATCTTGGCAAACTCCTCCTGATTTATCCCCAACGCCGTTCTGTGCGACCCTATAAGCACACCCAGCTCCACTAATTCCTGTAAATATTCCGCATCCGACAACACTGCTGTATACAAGTCCTTAAGTCTTTTTCTCATCCTGTCACCTCAAAATATCACTATTTTGCTAACAGCGTATTACAAAAAGAGCAGCGAAAACGTATATGTAGCATATCTGATGCATATACGAATCTTTTAAATTTTCCGTGATATAATAACTCCATCAAGAGCTTGATGCAGTACAACACAGAATTCTGCTATACGCGGTCAACGAACCGCCACAGAAAGGAACTGGCGAAAATAACCAATCAACCAAACAAAATCCATAATGCGGAGCGTTATACTCCGAAAGAACTGAAGGAGCTGATCCTTGCTGCACAAGCAGCAGACGAAAAGGCTATCGAATCGCTTTGCGAAACCTTTAAGCCGCTTATACTCAAGGAAAGTCATTACCAAAGCATCTTCGATATTTTAGGCGAGGATGCGGTCAACACTGCCTGGGTTATCTTTTTGCAATTTATAAAAAATATAACGGTAATGATTTTGTACATCTGCCGGGACTTATTCAATGTCATTTGCGCTATGAGCTTATGCATACAGCCTGCAGGCAGAACTATTGCAGTAAAGAAACATCCTTGGAAAAAGCCTTGGAATATCTGGGCTATTCTCCCCTAGATGCACCAACCTTTAACATGGCACTCAAACAGGCTATGACAAGACTTACCGACAAGGAGCAAATTGTTTTACGCTATTGCTACGAAGCCAGACTTACGCAGGAGCAGACAGCAATAAAATTAGGCTGCAGCGAACGCAGTATACGTCGTTATCATGCAAAAGCATTACATAAACTAAAGCAAATATTGGATTAACATCAGAGGCGTTCTACCGCAGTATAGGTAGAGCGCCTTTTGCTTACGCTCTGCTTCTACCGCACTTTACGTCTATCCTTTAGGTAGTATTATTTAGAACAAGGTTACTACTAGCTTACGCTAGTAGTTTTTATCACCGCAGAAGAAATAAAGACCGAAAGAAAAATATTAAAAAGAAAGTGAGAAAAAAGAAGATTCACTTATACAATGGGGCATTTTTGCTCAAAGCGGACAAGCGAACGCAATAATTTTTAAAAACTTTCTCAGCCACTTTTATTGGCACGTAAGAAAATCCCAAGGGCGAAGATTTTTAAAATATTATCAAAAAAATTTTTCTCAGGCTGTCCGCTTTTGTCATTTTAAGCCCATTGTATAAGTTAGAGGCAAAAACAACACACTCCCGCCTCTTGCAGAAAGCAGAATCCGGATATGCAAGTAAGCGCATGGGAGAAAAAATACAAAGGAGCTTTTTAATATATGCTTGTAACAAATCCCCGCAGAATTAATCATGAACAGCTGCGAATCTTGGCTAAAAATGCCAAAGGCGGTATCACCAACATCTATCTGCATTGGACGGCAGGAACCTACGACCAGGTTTTTGATGATTACCACATCAACATCGGCGAGCATGGCGAGCTTTACCTCACCTGCAACATGCTGCGCGAATATAAATCGCATACCTGGCGTCGCAACAGTCGCTCCATTGGCGTCACTCTCTGTTGCGCTAAGGATGCAATCCTCGCCTACAAATGCAATCCTGTGTTTGGCGCATATCCACCGACTGAACTTCAAGTGGAACAGATGGCGATAGTAGTCGCTATCCTGTGTCACGAGCTGGAGCTGGAAATCAATAATGATACAGTTCTGACGCATGCCGAAGCAGCCAGTCGCGACCAATATGGTCCCGGTCAAGGTGATCCCGATATGCGCTGGGATTTGTACATGCTCAAAGGCATGCCGGAAACGAGGGCCCTGCGCCCGGGAGGCGTGCTGCTGCGAAAAAAGGCTCTGGCGTATTTGCACGGTATGCTTAGGGACAAGCTGCTGCAGCCGCATGAAGCGGAAGTGGAGCAGCCTGAGCTGCTGGCGGCGTAAGGGCACAACGCCTAGCGCCGACAAAAAAGCCTCTCCTTGGGGAGAGGTGGCAATCGCGAAGCGATGACGGAGAGGGGTTTAATTGCTAAGCATAATGACAGCAGTCCCCTCTCAGTCGCCTACGGCGACAGCCGCCCCAGGGGAGCCTCTCATCTACCCATTATTTTTTCATCATCGAAAGGAGTTTTAATCTATGGCAGAAATCAATCAGGAAATTTTGAAACGTACTCTGGTAATCAACGTTGAGGATGGCACCGGTGCCGACGGCACTACTAAGTATAAGGCGAAAAACTTCAACGGTGTCAAGACTGACGCTGCACTGGACAAGGTGTACGATGCAGGCACTGCCCTCGGCGGTCTGATGGAGAAGCCTTATAAGGATATTGAGCTGACCGAGAAAAGTGAGCTGGCGGAAGCGTAAGCAGAACGCCAAAGTAAATAAGTAGGAGAGCCTCTCCTTGGGGAGAGGTGCCGAGCTTGTCGAGGCGGAGAGGGGTTCTGCCTAAAGCAACATTGCTTTCAGTCCCCTCTCAGTCACCCTATCGGGTGACAGCTCCCCCCTAGGGGAGCCTCTCTGCTACCCTAAATTCTCACAATAAGCATTTAACTTAAACAATCATCATATAATGTACCCATAGTCATGGACAGTTTGGTAGGTAGTATAGAAAGCGATATGGGCATTAAAGCAACATAGTCTACATGAATTATATTTGCATTTATGACTTAAGTGTCCCTTTAACTTATTGTTTAAATCTGGACACTAAGAGAGAACGAAAAGAGAGTTACTTTGGACAGTTTTCAAGAAAAATACTAGAATTGGACAGCTTTCTTTTGGTCAATCCCTAAAAATGGACACTTTTTTCTTTTCCTTGGTCTTAAATCGTTTTTGAGCGACTTTTTCCCAAACTGTATGTTATACTATGGATAAAAGGCGGAGGTGCTCAAAATGGCTGTAAAGCGCTTTACTGAAGAGGAAATGGAGCTGTTACGTAAGAATCCATACACCTACAGAGTAACTTATAACATGTTATTATTGACGGTAGAGTTTAAGGAGAAATTTTGGAAACTTTACCTTCAAGGTTTTTCACCAGTGTCTATTTTTAAGGAGTTAGGATATGACCCTAATATTTTAGGTGCTTACAGAATAAACAACTTCACTTTTAAGCTAAAGAAGGCAATGGAATCTGGAAAACCTCTCACTCAGGGAGTTGGTGGTGAAGTAAAGCCTCCACCTAAGAATAAAAATTATAGCGATTTGCCATTCGAGGCAGCGATAGCATCTATGCAGTACGAACTCTCATATCTTAGACAGGAGGTAGATTTCTTAAAAAAGCTGTGCTCTTTGGACAAATCAGACTAGCACGTGAAATATCTCTTGGGTTGTCGAATAGAAAATTTCAATTGATTCATGATTTAGTATCTAAGCCAGATAATCAATTGAAAGTGTCCCATTTATGTAAACTCGCTCATGTTACTAGATCTGGATACTATAATTGGTTAAGCAATATGGATTCCCGTAATGAACATGAACAGAAGGATAGAGCAGATTTTAGTAAAATTCTTGAGGCATATAAATTTAAGGGCTATGACAAAGGCATTCGCGGCATCCATATGAGGTTGTTACATTTGGAGAAGCCAGTGCTGATGAATCTTAAAAAGATAAGGCGGCTAATGGTAAAGTACAATTTGAGATGCCCAATTAGAAAGCCAAATCCATACAGGCAAATGGTAAGAGCTTTGAGAACCAATAAGGTTGCTCCTAATCTTTTGAACCGGGAATTTAAAGAACATGGACCTAGAAAAGTATTGTTAACAGATATAACTTACATACCATTAAATGATAAATACTGTTATTTATCTACAATTCTAGACTCCTATACAATGCAAGTATTAGGATATTGTCTGAGTGATTCTCTGGCAATAGATTTTGTGTTGGAAACTGTTAATATGGTACTAGCAAAGCATGGTAATGAAATCTCTAGTGAAACTATAATTCATTCCGACCAGGGTTCACACTATACAAGTTATAAATTTATGCAGTTAGTCCATGATGCTAATCTTAGGCAATCCATGTCAAGAAGAGGAAATTGTTGGGATAACGCACCACAAGAGAGCTTTTATGGACACATGAAGGACGAAATACATATATCTAAATGCAAAGACTTTGAGGCCTTAAGAGCTGAAATAGATAGGTGGATGGATTACTACAATAACGATAGGTACCAGTGGAAGTTAGCCAAGCTATCCCCAAACGAGTATTATGAGTATGTAAAAACAGGCCTTTACCCATTGAGGATATTTTAATAAAAACTAAGAAGCAGCGGTTCCGGCAGGAACTGCTGCTTCTCTCTTTCTCTTAAAAATGTCCTTGACAAAGGGTACGGTTTATCATGACACAAAGGAGCAATCAAACATGGAAAAATCTTTACAACTCGTCTTTAAAAACGCTGCAGGCAGCAGCAAAATCATCACCATCTCCAACCCCAAAGAAAACCTCACCAAAGCCGAAACCGACGCAGCCATGCAAAAAATCGTCGCAGCCAACGTTTTCAACACCATCGGCGGTGACCTGGTACAAGCTGTTGAAGCTCGTGTTGTCAATCGTAACGTCCAAGTTCTGGCGTAAAAAAACTAAGGAGTGATCCTCATGGAATTTGACAGACTTCTCTCCGCTGCTGCGGATTACGGTTTCCCCATGCTCGTCAGCTCGTATCTTCTGGTCCGTATGGAAGGCAGAATTGAAAAGCTGAGTGCCAATATCGACACCTTAACCCGCGTGCTGCAGGAAAGACTTGTGATGCAATTTCCATATGCACAGCAGTAAATAGTATATACAAGCAAAAATATACTAAGAACTAATCATATGGCAAAAGAGGCTGTTATACCCAACAAGTACGGCAGCCTCTTCTTCATTAAAATACTAAAACCGCCCCCAAACCTAGTCTGGGAGCGGCTCTTTCATTTGGTGATCCCGGCCAGAATCGAACTGGCGACCTACCGCTTAGGAGGCGGTTGCTCTATCCTACTGAGCTACGGAACCATAACAACAGCTCAGGCAGAACTCAAGCCTTTCCACCCAAGCTGTATTAAATATTATACCGCAAAAACAAAATACTGGCAATGAGGAAACAGCAAGTTATGCGTCAGCAAGCTTCTCCTCTTTTTCCTTTGCCAAAAACTCCGCCACAGCAGGCAGATTAGCAAAAATAAACTGCTGCGCTGCCTGCGGATAAAGGTTAATATAATAAATCTCTCCGGTGGCTTGTCTTACACGCTTTTCGGTAACAATACCCAACGCAGAACCCTTTTCTGTCGGAATTTTATTGCGCCCATCCTCGGGCAACTGCAGATAACCGGTATTTTCCAACCATCTGCCAAGCTCCACCGTAGTAAGATTATGCATTTCCTTATCTGCAAAGGTATCATTAATATATTTTACAAGCTTTGTGATATTAGTAGCTTCAGTCATAGGCTGCAGCCTGCTCAGGTCATCCTGCTCCACAACAAAGCTGCTTTTAACTGCCTTAGGAGTTTTGGGTGCAACCTTAAAGCTCGTGCTCTGCGACACCAGATTCATAATCTTGCCGTAAACAGCAATAACCTCTGCGGCATCGGCAAGCGCCTCCTGTACCTGCGCGCTCTGCACAACCTCCAGCGACAGCTCCTCTTCGGCAAAAGGATGTCTGTTTTGGCTCATACGGTGAATAACATTGTAAGCATTGCGTAATTTGTTGATATCCAGCATCTGCATTTCTCCTATTCTTCACACAATTTTTATAAACAAAAAGGCAGACTCTGCTAAATCAAGAGTCTGCCCTAAAACAATCAGAAGTTAATGTGCTTCTGCCAACACCTCAGCGGCAATATCGTCAGCCATTCCCGGAGGCATGCTCCATTCAACACGCACGCCGGTTTTACCCCAAAGACGGGTGAGCGCTACCTGAAACGCCTCCTTACTGGAAAGCGGCTCCAGCGTTATCGTAGCAAAATCACGAATAGTATCACCCTGCGGTACATCCAGGCTCAACGGAGTTGCCAGATACTTCTCGACAGCAGCCTTGGCTTCGGCAACAGCCTCCGGCAAGGTTACTACGGCAGTCTTATCCGCTTCGTTATATTCTACATAGCCATAATGGCAATTATAATTCAAAGTTACAGCATAATTACTCATTTTAATCCCCCTCTGCTCTTGTTACTAATTATAACAACTTAAGCACATAATATCAATATAAGGATTTAAGTAAGCAATTAAAATATAAGTCTTTTTTAGCTCGTAATCCTTGATAAATATGATGCGGCACTATTATCTGCGGCTGAATACAGGCTGCAGACGTTTTTCCATCGGCAGCTTGTCGGCAGTCACCGCCAGCTGCGCCATCTCGTACAAGGTGCTTTGTGCGCTCACAGGCTCCAGCTTGTTGCGTACACGGCGATAGGTACCGTTGGACTGCATCATATGCGCACCCACGTTATCGCGCAGATACAAGTCGAGCAGCGCCTTGATGCGATGGATATGCTCCTCTGTTTCTACCGGGAAGAACAGCTCAACGCGGTCATTAAGGTTACGCGGCATCCAGTCGGCACTGGAAAGATAGAGCTGCTCCTCGCCGCCGTTGGCAAACCAGAAGATACGGCTGTGCTCCAGCTGACGGCCTACAATACTGCGGACCGTAATATTATCGCTGATGCCTTCGATGCCTGTGCGCAGACCGCAGATACCGCGCACAATCAAATCAATATGCACGCCTGCAGCCGAAGCCTCGTACAGCTTCTGGATTACGGGCTGGTCAATCAGCGAATTCATCTTGGCGATGATATGGCCCTCACGACCGGCACGCACCATGGCAATTTCATTATCAATCAGCGCGTAAATTTTCTCGCGCAGTCCCAATGGCGCCATAACCAGCTTATTCCAAACCGGTGGCTCGCTGTAGCCGCTAAGCAGATTGAAGAACGCCGAAGCATCGCTGCCGAACTCGTCATTGGCCGTCATCAGGCCAAGGTCGGTATACAGCTTTGCGGTGCTGTCGTTATAGTTGCCTGTACCCAGATGCAGATAACGCCTGATGCCGTTATCCTCCTTGCGCACGATAAGAATAATTTTGGCATGCGTCTTTAAGCCGACTAAACCGTAGATAACGTGGCAGCCGGCTTTTTCCAGACGACGCGCCCAGAGGATATTGTTTTCCTCATCAAAACGCGCCTTCAATTCTACCAGTACGGTTACCTGCTTGCCGTTTTCCGCAGCACGCGCCAGCGCAGCAACAATCGGGCTGTTGCCGCTCACACGGTACAGTGTCTGCTTAATTGCCAGCACCTGCGGATCGTCGGCAGCATCACTCACCAGCTTAACTACCGGGTCAAAGCTTTCATAGGGGTGATGCAGCAAAATATCATTTTCACGGATAGCGGCGAACAAATCGCTGTCATCCGGCAGCTCCAGCGGACGCTGTGGCACAAATGGCTCATACAGCCACGGCCACATGCCCTTCATACCGATAAATTTAAAGAAGCAGGTCGGATCCAAAGGTCCGTTGATTTCATAGACCTCCATCTCTGTAACATCCAGATTTTCCTCGAGGAATTTTTTGATACGATTATTATTCGTTTTGAAGATTTCCAGACGTACAGCAGCTCCGCGCTTACGTTTACGCAGTGATTCCTCAACCTCCTTCATCAGGTCAACGCTGTCATCCTCTTCCAAGTCAAGGTCACTGTCACGCGTTACTCTGAAGGACACCATATCCAGAATATGGCAGCCCTTGAACAAATCGTGGCAATGGCTGGCGATAATATCCTCCAAAAATACGAAGGTACGCTTGCCCTCAGGCTCAACCTCAACAATGCGGTCCAGCACGCTCGGCACCTGAATCAGGCCCATGCTGTGCTCGCCGTCGGCCTTAATCAGCTCAACAGCAAGGTTCAGTGTTTTATTGGCCAAAAACGGGAAGGGACGCGAAGCATCTACCGCCATCGGCGTCAATACCGGGAAAACTACCTCGCGGTAATATTCCTCCAGCCAGTCCTTGCCCAGCTCGCTCAAATCCTTAACGCGGCGGAAATGCAGCTTCACCGCATCCATTTCTGCCATCAGCGCAATCAGCGATTTTGTCTGAGTGCGCACCTGCTCATGCGCTGCCTGCGAAATAGCCACCAGCTGCTCATGCACCGACATGCCGGAAGCATCGCGCTTTTCTACGCCGCTGTCAAAATTGCTCCACAGTCCGGCTACACGCACCATAAAAAATTCATCAAGGTTAGAAGCCGAAATGGCGATAAACTTCAAACGCTCCAGAAGCGGCGTTTCTTTACCCATCGCTTCCTTCAGCACGCGCAGATTAAATTTCAGCCAGCTCAGCTCGCGGTTATAAAAATACTCAGGCTTTGTCAAATCTAATTTTCCCATCACTTATTCACCCGTTCCAAAATCGGTTCAATACCAAAAACTTCCTCAAAGAAAGTTGATTTATCATCAAACGTCCAGATTTCCAACGTCAAATCCTCTTTGCTTGCTGCCAGAACCTTCAGCTTATTATCCTTCAGCGTTACACTGCAGCTGTGGATTTTTTGCATATAGCTGCGGTCTAAGGCATCAGCCAGACGCACAATGGCAGCCAGCTTGGCTACAACCGGCACCAGCTCCTTCTCCACCTGCGGAGCAAGCGTATTGGTCTTGTCAAACAGTCTGTTGGCATGATAATACGAGGCCAGCGCTACGATTTTCTTATCCTTCTCGCTCAGGCCGATAATATCCGTAGACATAATCAGCTGATATGTATAGATAGAGTGACTGCGCATACAGATGTATTTGCCTATATCATGCAAAATGCAGGTTGCACGCAAAAGCAGGCGCTCATGCTCACCCATGCCGTAAGCCTTGGCAATCTTATCGAAAATAATCAACGACAGGCGCTCCACCTGCTGGGCATGCTTCTTGTCATACAGATAACGGCTGCCGATGGTATGGAAAAGGCTGATAAGCTCCTGCTCCAGCTCCTTGCGCATTACAGGATTCGTTTTATTGCCGATATGAAGGAGCTGGATGCCGTCGATAAAGCGGTCTGCCGTAATAATAATTTCCTTGGCGGGAATCAGATGCAGCAGCTGTTCATAAAGCAGCACCGTAGGCAGTACAAGCTCCGCAACATTCTCCGGCAGCTTATATACCTGAATCAGCTGCGTCAGGCTCATCTGACGCATGCTGTCGAAAAAGGCATGGAAATCCGCTGCCTTGATGCGATGCACCTTCTGCTGCTCATCCAGCCCCAGCATACGCAGCAAAAGCTCCGTTTCCGTACCCGAAAGCACCAGATAACGCACCTTGCTGTCACCCAGCTCGTTTCTTACCGGGCCGATTGTGCTGCTGAGAAATTCCGTCAGCGCCTTGTTAAAATGCATGCTTTCACGGCGATTGCGCTCAAAGCTTTCCTTAATACGGATAATACCGATGTGGAAATTGCCCTGATAGCAGATTTTTTCGTCGCGCACCAACGTTACGCCCAAGCCGCCGGAGGAAATATCCATCATCAGCATGCCTTCACGCTCGGTAGAAATTTTTTCTGCCTTCAGCGTATTACGGATGGCCACAAATTTGGTATAAATCTCCTTCGGCATATCAACAACATCGACCACAAGGCCGGTTTTGTTATAAATCTGATCCAGCAGAAAAACCTGATTGCTGGCCTCACGCACGGCCGTTGTCGCCTGCATAACATATTCCTCTACACCGTATTCCTTCATCAGGCGCTTGAAGCCTATCAGAATCTCGCAGATTTCGGAAACAAGCGGAAAAGGAATTATTTTATTTTTAAAAGTTGCCTCACCCAAACGGATGCGTCGATTGCAGCATTCGACAACCTTGTACCTTTCGGTATTATGATATTCGGTAATCTGCATACTGAGCATCTCCGAGCCTAGATGAATCGCAGCAAAGGTTGTATAATTTTTACGCTTCATTAGCTAAGCCTCCAAAACAGTATATTATTGATATAATTCGTTTTTCTTAACAAAAATCCTGCGAAGAAATCGAGATTATACATTAATTTAACAAATTAACACGAATTTTACTTTTTTACGCAGGATTTTTTCCGCTTATGGGTAATATAATAAATATATCGTTAAAATAGAATAATCGGAGTTTAGAGGAACACCCCACAAGGAGAAAAGAAAAATGCAACGAATCGCAATTATCGACATCGGCTCCAACTCGGCCCGGCTTGTTATCAGCCATATTTATAAGAATGGTGCTTATAATATGGTCTATAACCAAAAAGAAGCACTGCGCCTGAGTCAGAAGGTCGACGAAAAAAACATGCTTACAGAAGTAGCCTTCAGCAGCACCATCGAAACCATGAAAAGCTTTGCCTATATGTGCAAAATTTATCAGGCTGACAAAACCATTGCCGTTGCTACTGCAGCCATCCGCAACGCTGCCAACGGTGCGGAGCTTGTCGCACGCGTTGCCGAGGAAACAGGCATCCAGCTGCACATCATCTCCGGCAATACCGAAGCCTATATCAGCTATCTTGGCGTTATCAACACCATCAACGTCAAGGACGGCATCATCTTTGACTTGGGCGGCGGCAGTACCGAGCTGATTCTGTTCAAAAACCGTAAAATTTTGGAAAGCGTATCCCTGCCTATCGGCGCAGTCAATACCACCTCCATGTTCAACACACGCAATGTCATGCCAGCCAATGTCTTTAGCGACGTGAGCTTTTTTATCATTAGCCGTCTGGAAAAGTACCCCTGGCTCAAGCAGAACGGACTGCCTCTCATCGGCGTCGGCGGTACCGCGCGTACGGTAGCTAAAATCATCCAGCGTGAAAAGAAATATCCGGCAACCAAAATCCACAATTATTCCTATACCGCGCAAACATATTGCAGCTTCTTCAACAGATTGCGCAACACAAATCTGGAGCAACGCAAAAAAATTTCCGGCCTCAGCAGTGAACGTAGTGATATCATTTTGGCCGGCATTAGCATTATCAGCTGCCTTTTGGAGGCAACGGGTGCCAAAAAGCTCATCACCTCCGGCTGCGGCCTGCGCGAAGGACTGTTCTTCGATTATTATTCCAAGGAAAACCACGTGCCCATTATAGCGAATGATATCCTTAAAATGAGCAGGGAAAATGTGTTAAACCTATATGAACCCGACCAGCAGCATTCCAGACACATCACCCATTTGGTGTTATCAATGTTTGACGGCTGGAGTGAGCTGCACGGCTTACGCAAAAATTATCGCCGTCTGCTGGAAACCGCTGCACTGCTGCATGACATCGGCATTACGATCAACTTCTACAGTCACGCACGTCATAGTGCCTATATGATTTTAAATGCCAAGCTCTTTGGTCTGACGCACAAAGAGCAGGTCATCACGGCAGCTATCGCCGGCTGGCATAACGGCGTTTCCAAAAACTATTTCAAGGGCCGTTTCTACAAGGAACTGCTTAGCGACGCCAACTGGAAAACAATCAACAAGCTGGCACTGCTGCTGGCATTAGCCGAAAGCCTCGATTATACGGAAACCTCCCAGATTCACGTTATTGAACCTGGCATCAACAAAAAGACTGCTACCTTAAAGCTCTATGCTCAAGGTATTCCCAGTATTGAAATGCATCAGATTCAGGAGCATCTGTCATGGTTCAAAAAAACCTTCGGTGTAGAGCTGAAGGTGCAGCTGGCGACAGCAGAAGAAGAATAAAGCAAAGCAGCCTCAGTATACGCATGCGTATGCCAAGGCTGCTGTTTTTATTTCATTAGTAATATTATTTTTGAGGTTTATAAGAATTTTTCGCTTCTTTAAGCATAGCCTTTATTTCTTCTTTATCATTACGTAAAATTTCATCAACTTCATGTTGTAATTTTTCCTCATTATTAAAATCTATTCTTTTTCTAGCCATTAAAGTAATAGCCTTTATATACACATAAGCTGATACTATTGTAATAGCATATGCAATCCCACTTTCAATAGCAGCACCAACAAAAGAGCCAAATACAGGTATAAATTTTAAAAGCTCGCCAGCACCTAGCAAAACTACATATCCTCCCAAGTTGGCTACTACTCCAGACGCAACAGTTTTTAAAATATTTTTAGAAAATGTCTAAATTGCAATAAGAAGTTGCACACTTTTTGAAAATTAAGATGCATAGATCTTATCCAACTCAAAGTCAAACAGTTCATCTGGAGTTTTATATCCCAGAATCTTCCTTGGAAGTGAATTACACCAATCAGCGATAAACATAATATCTTCGTAGCTATAATTGTCCATCCTCTTTCCTTTTCGGATGAATCTTCTGAGCAAACCATTATGGCGCTCATTACTGCCTCTTTCCCAAGAACTGTAAGGATGTGCGAAGTATATTTTTATAGAAGTGTCATTCTCTATTTGCGAGAGTTCTGCAAACTCGCTTCCATTATCGCTAGTAATTGTCTTAAACACCTGACTGAATTTAGTACCATAGTATTCCTTTAGGTAAGCAATGCCTTCGTTAACAGCAAAGGATGTTTTACTAGTTATTTTCAGTGCGATATACTTGCGTGTTATACGTTCCACAAGAGTCAACACCACGTTGTCACTCTTGCTTTTACTTCCTATAACAGTATCTATTTCCCAATGACCGAATTCATTGCGTTCATCCACATTAGAATCCCTCTCGTCTATGCTGCGACCCATATGCTTCAGATTTTTCTTTATGCTGCGGGTTGTTCTACGTCTTCTTACCTTTAATGGAAGGTCAATGTTGCGCAATCTAAGCAGCATGGAATCTACATAGTTATAGAGAGTCTTTACGCACACAATTTCTTTGAGAGGAAATAGATGATTGTCTAGGGCATAGCCATGGCAGGCATCCAAAGACCAGTGTTCTTGCAATACTTTTCGAACAGTCCAAGTAACAAAATTACTTGTAAGAAATCTTTTAGACTTGCAAATACTGTTGCTATGGCTAGCAATATAGGCACGTTGAGCACGAGCAGCTCCATATCTACCGGTATGAGGATGAGCACCACGCTTGAGTTCATTCCTGATAGTATTTGGAGCACAGTTAAAATACTTTGCCAGCTGACGAAGAGAATACTGTTTAGAGCTGTCAGACAGAATTCCTTGTAATTCCCTGCGGTCTCCTAAAGAAAAGTGTTTACCTTTTTGATGATTTGTGATATCTTTGGTGTAGTCCATTGTGATTACTCCTTAGTTAGTTTTTGTGTAGCAACTTAATCTTAACACAAAGGTATCACAATGGACTATTTTTTATTCAATTTTTCAGGTGTGCAATTTCATTATACAATGAGCCTTTTTAGAAAATGTTATTCCTATGTCAGAATTAATTCTCGCATACATTGCCCAAATATTAGCAACATTAGCTGCCGCACTTGCACCAGGGACAGGTATAAAAGAACTTCCTGCAGCAATAAATGCATGAGTCGTAATATCACCCTGTATTTTTTCCGGTAAGCCACCAATAGTATTTTTTTCAAGTGCCTTAAGGCAATCCATGATTACTTTTACCTCATGAGCTTCGTTACTCATAAAGTCCACACCCTTTCATAAACTTTCGCTACGAGCTGAAAATTTTTAGTCCTTGCGCTCATTATACTACGTCGTCCCCCCCCGTCAACCACATGTACATATAAAAAGAATTTTCTCTTCTATCTGCTTCAAAGTTAGGACAAAAAAAGGTCTGCATACGCATAAGTATACAGGCCTCAAGACAGCATTATAAAATTTTCTATGTTTAGTGGTTTATCATTCCTATATATTTAGTTCAGGATATTTTTCCATAAACATTTTTATAGCTTCTTCGGCAGGAATTACCCTTCCTGCTTTAATATCGCTTAAGCCTTCTAGCAAAGCATTATACAATTCCATGCGAGCTTTTTGTTGTTCATCAGTTTCCATATCCATCAGAATAAACCTCCGCCAAAATAATAGCTTTTTATTTTACCGCAGCCTTCAGAATACCATGTACCATCAGCGCGGAATTGTACAAATCCTCTTCCTTAATGTATTCGTCAACAGTATGCACATTAGCCATACCGGTGCCCAAAATTACGCTGGGCAGTCCGTAAGCATTCAGGAAGTTGGCATCACTGCCGCCGCCGGTAACCGTAATATCCGGAGTAAAGCCATGCATTGCGCAGGCAGCCTTTGCCAGTGCTACAACATCGCTGTTCTCGGCAACAGCAAAGGAATCATACTTGTTATCCACAAAAACCTCTGCCTTAGCGCCATATTTTTCAGCACTGGTTGCAATGGTTTCTACGATTTCCTTGCAGATAGCTTCCAGCTTTTCCTTATTACGGCTGCGCGCATCGCCCTCAATGGTTACCAGATCAGGCACAATATTGGTTGCCTTACCGCCGCCGATAATGCCGATATTACAGGTTGTTTCCTCATCAATACGGCCATAGCGTTTAACATCGGCAAGAGCCTTGGCAGCAATCATAATGGAGTTAATGCCCTTTTCCGGCTCCAGTCCGCCATGCGCGGTTCTGCCGATAATGTCGATTTTATATTTCTTCTGGCCGGGAGCGCCGACAACAATCTCGCCCGGTGCGCCTTCGCCGTCCAGTGCATAGCCAACGTCCGCACGCAGCTTGGAGCGGTCGAGGCAACGGGAGCCGTTAACGCCGCCCTCCTCGCAAACAGTGAAGAGAATCTGGATATCGCCATGCGGAGCGCCTTCCTCCAGCAGCATGCGAATACCCTCTAAAATACCCTCAACGCCGGATTTATCGTCACCGCCGAGAATAGTGGTGCCGTCGCTGTATAAAACGCCGTCCTTTTGGATAACGGTAGTGCCGCCGCAGGGCTCAACACCGTCCATATGTGCAGAAAGCAGCACGCGTACCGCACCTTCAACTCCTGCGCTGGCAGGCAAAAATGCCCACAGATTACCACAGTTGCCACCCAGCTTTTCACCGGCGTCATCCTCTTCCACCGTAAAGCCGAGAGCCTCTAATTTGCCTTTGAGCAGTTCGAATACCGGACGCTCCTGCAGACTGTGACAAGGCAGAGCAACAATTTCCTTAAATTCTGCGAGCATACGCTCCTTATTTACTTGCGTCATGTATATCTTCCTTTCTATGATATAAATTAAGCTCAGCGTGCCTAAAGGGGCAGCAAATCCGCTAAACTTTTATTCCTTAAATTATTCCTGTATGTTCCAGCAAAATTTTGACACCGATAAAAATCAGCACCAAGCCGCCGGCAACATCAGCTCTTTTGCCGGCCATAGCTCCAAGCTTAAAGCCTGCCAGACCGCCAAAGGCTGCGATAGCAAAGGTCACCACACCAATCAGTATGGAAGCGGACCAGATATCGGTATTCAAAAAGGCCAGGCTGATACCTACTGCCAGAGCGTCAATACTGGTGGCAATCGCCAGCACCGCCATCTCCTTCACGCTATAATCTTTTTTGACATGGCAGGCCTCGTTTGCTTCACGAATCATGTTGATTCCCAGATAAAGCAATAAGAAAAAGGCAAGCCAATGGTCATATTCCGTAATATAATCACGAAACGATACAGCGCCGAAATAGCCTATCACAGGCATCAAAAACTGAAATGCTCCGAACCAGCTGCCGAAGCGCAAAGCTCCGCGCAGTCTGTTATCCGGTATCAGCACCATACTGCCGCAAACGGAAACGGCAAAGGCATCCATCGCCAGGCCAACCGCCAACAGCAACAGTTCTGCTAAACCCATATTTTCATTCCCTCACTCACTACAAATAACCTTATTCTTTTTCTTCCTTATGCAACAGCTGCAGCAATCGTTTATGATCCTTGCTTATCTTAATTACACGGAATACGCTTGTCATAAGCATCATCCCCAAGGCAATAGCACTGGCATCCATGCCGGTGGTTATAAGGATGTTCATACCCGTGTCGTAATTATTTTCTATAATCGCTGCCATACCGCGATACATGCCAAGTCCCGGCACAATCGGGATAATACCCGGTATAACAAAAATGGTTACCGGCTGCTTAAACATGCGTGCCGCCAGTTCGCTCAAAAGTGAAAGCGCAACCGTGGCAAAAAACATGGCATAAAAAGAATCATACGCCATATCCTTGCGGATGTAGCAATAAACTACCCAGCCTACAGCACCGATAAAGCCGCTGACAGGCAAACTTTTACGCGGTGCCTGAAACAGAATACCGAAGGCAGCAGTAGCAATAAATGCAAAGCCAAAGGCTGTAAAATAATTTATGCCCACAGCTTCCACCCCCAGTGATACCATACAAGCAGGCTAAATGCCAGGCCAATCGCAATGGATGTAGCGAAAAGCATCGCCTCGGCGATACGCGAATTACCGGAAATCAAATCGCCGGCCATATAATCGCGCAGGCCGTTGGTAAAAGCTACGCCCGGCAGGAACGGCATCAGTGCACCTACGATGATGTTGGTACGTGTACATTCGCCGTCCATCTCACAGCAAAAAATAGCCAAAGCACCGATTGCCGCACCGGAAAGCGCATTCTCCCAAAAGGCACTGGGACGATAACCGCCCAGCTGCTTCAACAGCACCATTGAAAGACCGCCGGTAATAAAGGCCGCAATAAAGTCATGGCCGTTGCCTCCCAACATCGCCGAAAAGGCTGCCGAGCTTATTGCCGAAGCCATGCAGACACGCCATTTGCCGTATGGCGGAGCCTTATGACGCAGCTCATCCAGATACTCCAGCGTTTTTTCATAATTCAGCGGCCAGCGTTTCAGATTATAGGAAAAATCGTTCACCGCGCTGATGACGCTCAAATTGGTGCTGCGATAACGAATACGGCTGATAATCGTCGCACCTTCGCTTTCCTCATCGCCTAAAATAATAACCGTCGGCGTAACAAAAACATGAATATCATGATAGCCGTGCGTATGGCAGAAGCGGGAAATAGTGTCCTCTACTCTGGAGGTTTCCGCACCGTTTTTCAAAAGTGCCTTGCCCATGCCAAGAGCAATATGCAAGGTCTGCTCACGGCTTAAAGGAACAGCTTCCAATTCCATTACATCTCACCGCCTAACAGCTGCGCTACTGCCGCACGGAAGCGGTTGGCACCGCCCATAGACGGATGCGGCACAGCCATACATTCAACGCCGTAACGTGACAGCGTTGTCGCCGCCTTCTGACCGATAGCGACAATCTTCATCCCCGGACGCAGCTCCAGCAGCATCCGCGCGTACTCAATGCCTACATCAAGCTCGCTCGGTGAGGGCGTACGGTTAGTCAGCAGATTGCCTGCTTTATACGGATGAAACGGAAAAATATTCCAAAGAATAACATCAAAGGACGCAAGGCCATGACTGTTCAGCGCATTCCAGACAACAGTATCCGTGGGCTCGTTAAAGCCCTTCAGGCGCTGCGTATTGTTCAGCATTGCGCTGCTTGCGTCACTCGTGCGGCGGTAATCCCATTCGCCCAGCACACTTTTCGGCTCTACATCAGGATGATGCCCCAGCAGAATACGCTCCGAAGTAATAGCAATACCGCTGAAATGACCGCCCTGATAGCCCAAGGCCTCGGCAATAAACAAATAATGTGCATCCGCGCGCAGCTCCAGATAACGGCGCAGATTGGCACTGCGGATAACAGGAGCCTGCGGGCCTATATCACAGCTTGTATCAAAATCACGCCAGGGGTTAAAAACCTGCTCGCTGTGATAGCTCTGTAATTTATCAAGAAAAGTATTAATCTCCATAATTCCCTCCATGCATTATTATACCGCATAGAGGCAAGTCGTAGCAATAAAAATGGATGCGAAGCAAAAGTTCCGCATCCATTTTATACTTTTAAAAATATCAGATTTTAGAACAGCAGCAGAATCATGCCTACAACCAGCGCCAGGGTAATACCCAGAGCATTACGCTTGCAAACCTCCATCGGGTCTACACCGGCAATGCCTGCGCAGATAATAGTAGCGCCGGCAATCGGGGAAATAGTACGGCCGAGAGTACCGCCCAAAGCTGCAATAGAGCCCATGTTCATGGTTTCCAGACCAAACTGTGCCGCATGCGGAGTAACTGCTTCGTTAAACGCAACAGTTGCAGCGTCACCGGAACCGGAAATAAGTGCCAGCACAAACGGGCCGAAGGTAGCAGCAATTTTAACAATACCGGTAGAATTCAGCATCCAGTTAATCAGCGCCTTAATCAGTCCCAAAGCATTCAGGCCTGCTACGAAAACACCTACGGAAATAATAATACCGATGATATTAGCATAAGCATCGCCCATGCCGTCAAAGAAGCTCTTGGTCAGCTCAACAGGATTTTTACGGGTTACTGCCAAAGACAGGATTGCACCGATAACCATAGCGTGGGGTACGCCCATTTTCAGTACAGGCACCAGTTTAGTGCTGCCCAACAGCAGAATGATAACCGGAACCAGCGGCATGATAGCGAAAAGCGGATTGATGCCGAAGTTCTCGTCAACACCGGCTTCACCTTCCGGAACAAAGCCTCTGTTTTCCTTCAGCACAACTGCGAGAACAGTCAGTACAGCTGCAGCAATGATTACGCCGACCACAGTTGCCAGCATATGGTTGGCAATTACATCAGTAACCTGTACGCCTGCCAGCTTAGCGATAACGGCGTTATGTACCAGACCGGGGTTCAGCATACTGCCATAGGTACCGGATTTAACGGCAGCAGCAGCCATTGCCGGATGAATGCCTGCGGACATCATAATCGGAATAAAAATTACACCTACCGCAGCACTGCAGCCTGCAGCACTGGGGATAGCAATATTAACAACAAAGGTTGCCAGCGTAGCGCCGGGAATGAGCAAAAAGCCCATTTTTTTCAAAACCTTACCGATAGCGACAACCAAATGCTTGTCGCAGCCGGTATACTTCATGCACCAGGCAAAGCCCATGCAGGAACAAACAGAAGTAATCAGACCGGCATTAGTCATACTCTTGGCAAAAGCATCAAGAGAAGCCATCGGGTTGCCGGCAATGCAGCACATCAGAATACCAGCGGCAATCAATACCATTCTGGATTCATGTCGTTTCAACAAAAGATAAATTACACCGATAACAACGAGTGCACCTATTATCAGAAACATCTTCATTGATGACGTATAATAAGTTGCGCAAATTCAATTCAAAAAGATAGACATAGAGACTACCTTTGCTTACAATTAAGTTACCACACAAAACATGAAAGAAGGTAGAATCTATGTCTGGTAACATTATACAATTAAACGAGCAATTTATCCACAACGAATTGAAAACTATTGTAAAAAATAGTGTAGAAGAAACTCTCAATGCTCTTTTGGATGCAGAAGCTGACAAACTTGTACAAGCTGAACGCTACGCACGTGAGCAAACAAGAAAAGGTTATCGCGCCGGTCATTACGAAAGATCATTCTCTACTCAAGCTGGTGACGTTACTTTAAAAGTGCCTAAATTAAAAGGTCTTACTTTTGAGTCTGCTATTATTCAGCGCTACCAAAGACGTGAATGCTCCGTAGAAGAAGCCTTGGTAGAAATGTATCTTGCCGGCGTTTCTATGCGTCGTGTTGAAAGTATTACAGAGATTCTCTGGGGACAGAAGGTTTCAGCCGGAACCATTAGCAATCTGAATCAAAAATGCTTTGCTCAAATTGAAGAATGGCGCTCCAGGAAGCTTACAGAAAAGTACCCCTATGTCTTTGTAGACGGTATTTTTCTAAAAAGATGTTGGGGAGGCTCCTTTGAAAACGCCTCTGTATTAGTTGCTATTGGCGTCACAGAAGACGGATACAGAGAAGTTATAGGTACAGCCGAGGGCCTCAAAGAAGATACTGAAAGCTGGAAAAATTTCTTTGTATGGCTGAAAAGCCGTGGCTTAGATGGCGTAAAACTTATAATTGGCGATAAAAATTTAGGCATGGTAGAAAGCATAGGTGAAGTGTTTCCAAATGCCAGATACAAACGCTGCACGGTGCATATGTACCGTAATATATTCTCTGTAGTACCACGTAAAACTGTCAAGGAAGTTGCCAAGATGCTCAAAGCAATTCATGCTCAGGAGAATAAAGCAGCAGCTAAAGAAAAGGCAAAATCAGTAATTTCCAGATTACGTGAGATGAAACTTAACAAGGCTGCAGACAAACTAGAAAATGGTTTAGAGGAAACCTTGACCTATATGGATTTTCCGTCAGAGCATTGGCTACGTATACGTACCAATAACGTTATTGAACGTGTAAACAGAGAAATAAAGCGTCGCACAAGAGTGATTGGCACGTTTCCTGATGGTGAATCAGCATTGATGCTTGTATGTGCAAGATTGCGTTATATAGCCAGCAATGATTGGGGCAAAAAACGTTACTTGAACATGAAACATCTAACAGATATGCTTGCCGAAGAACTGTATTGTGAAGCAAAAATATCTTAAAAACAGCTAACTTAATAAGCAAAGGTATCTAAAGCAGAAGCTAGTTGATATTTAACGGTGAAGTGCACTAACCGTTAAACTTATATAACTAAACTTCTGCTAGGATGTCTGAAGAAATTTGCGCAAAACTATTGACAGTACCTCTTCATTCCCTCCATAAAATTATTTTTTTGCATTAATATTATATGTGATAGAACTGCTTTTGAAAAGTGTATTATCAATTGTATACATAATACTTGCTTTTTTCAGCTAAGTTTATATAGCAAAAGTATAAATACCGTCCCACATCTCTGCGGAACGGTATTTTTTAATAACTTTATTGGTGCCACAAGCCATAATAATGAATAATATAGTTTGTTAAAGCATCCTCATATTCTGTATCCGGTACAGGCTTATCCATCTGATCGACCAAATGACGCTCATCCGACCAGTAGAACGCCTTACCGCCAAAGTAGCCTAAGGCATAGGGAATATCCGTAGGCTGCAGAAGATTGCGGCCCATGAATTTTTCCGGCACGTCGATGCCTAGAAGATATAAAAGCGTCGGTGCCAGATCAATCTGCGAAGCATATTCATTGGTGCGCAGATTATTGAGAGGTGCCATGTTCTTCGACACAAAAATCAGCGGAATCGGTGCAATGCTCTGCTTATCATCAGCCTTGGTAACGAGCTTTGTGTACTCGCCGCCGCTGTGCGGATTATGGTCACTCGTAATGATGAACAGCGTTCTGTCATCCATCAGGCCACGCTTCTGTGCTTCCTTAAAGAAATGCTCCAACGTTTTATCAACCCAATAAACGCCGCGCACTGTAATAAACTGATTGCTGCGCACATTGTCCGGCATTTCGTTCCAGCTGAAGCCTGTATAAGGATAAGGCTGATGCATATCCAGGGTTTTAGTAACCATCACCAGACGGTCATTCTTCGCTTTGGCTTTTTCCAGCAGCTTCAGTGTTTCCTCATACATTACGTCATTATGGAAGCCCCAGCCGCTGGCACCGGTATAGCCCTGTTTTTCCAGATATTCCTTGGCATAGTATTCGTTCATTCCGAACTGCGTCGGATATTCGCGCAGCTCGTTTGCATAATACTGGCTGGAAGCATTCATGAAAATGCCGCGCATTCCCTGCGCCTGTACACTGCGGAACAGCGAGGGCGTATTTTTACCGGGAAGATCCTTATCCATAATCAGATGCGAACGGAATGTAGCATTCAGGCCCTGCGTTGTCGGCACGGCAGAGGAATAATACCTGTTCATATGCGGATAACGGATAACAAGACTATTCAAAAACGGAGTAGCTTCTTCGGGAATATCATGGTTATAGTAGTTGATGTAATCACGGTGCATGGATTCCAGAATCAGCAGAACAACTCTGTCATACTGCGGTTTGATTTTGGCAATCTTTGCTTTAGGCTCATCAATGCCCATTTCCGTCAGACGTGTTTTATCCTTGGCAGTCAGCTCGCGCTGCTCCACATGCTTGCCGCCGGCAATTTTATCCGTATCAAAAATTGCCTTGCTGACAAAGTTCACATTAACAGGAACGGAAAGCATATTGCGATAGTTCATGCGCGTCTTTTCGTTCTCTACCTCAGCGTACATACCGATAACATTTTCCACGCCGTACATGCCGGCATAGCCAAGCAATCTGTCGGTAAGGTTCAAGCCCAAGGTGAACATGGCCACACAAAGCAACGACCAGGCAAAGTTCGGCTTACGCTTTTGCGGTTTCGGTACATAAAACAGCAGTAAAATCACCACAATGCTGATAACGATACCGGCAATCATCGTGTTGCTCATCGTCGCAAAAATACCTTTAACAGCATAGATATTCAGGTTCTGGAAGAGAACGCTCTCCACGTGCATGGAGGTCTGCCAAAAGTAAAAACCGTCAAAGACCAGCGCTAAAGCGGAAAATACATAAACAGCAAAATAAAGGATTTTCATCCCGATGTTGGGCCATTTATGGTAGCACATTGCCATCAGCAGCACTGCAAAAATGTTATTGTTAATACCGGCAAGCACGGACAGGCTTGTCTGCAAACCTTTATCAAGACTAAGCTGGTTTACCATAAAAAAGGCTTCGCCCAGATAAAGAATACCGATAACAATAACGGGAAAATAGCGCTGCAATCTGTCCGGCACACGCTTACGCCGGTAATACAGTACATATGCTATCTCTGCCAAAACGCTGTCACGCAATACATGATCAAAAATCTGAAAGCCAAACTCATTCAGCGGAAAGGGGTGCGTTCCGCCGAAGCTTTGCCAGGCAAAAAATCCTTCTACTATGCAGGCCGCGATAATAAAAATCAGCCAGCCCATTTTTCTGCTTATCCTATTCACCTTACACCATTTCCTTGCTTACGCCAAAAACTTAATCGGCTCGGACTCCATCTCAATTAAAAGCGGAGCAGTTGTTACAGCATCTCCGTCAAGCTCTGCTGCAAAATTCTCTTCATTGCAGCGTATTTCCATTTTTTTCGCTGCACGGATAATAATATCATTATCCAGCGTCAGCGCCTCCATAGCAATGCAGGCCGCATAACGTATAAAATCCCCGCGCTTATCACCGGTAAACAGCGCCGCATGTAAAAGAGGTGACGAAAGCGACGCACCGTTAAAGAGGTTGTAACGTCCGGCATAATAGCGGCTCTTGCCTACAATAACAGAAGTTGCATCATACCACTCGGCTTCATCATCAAAACGCACCTGAAAGCGGTAACGCCAGTTGTTAAACAGAAATTCCTTACGCATAATCTCTGTTCCCTGCCAAACATAAGCAAGCTTGTTGAGCAGCTTTTTCTCCTTTTCGGTCACCTTGTCTACTACAAGGGAATCAAAGCCTATACCGGCAACCGTCAAAAAGACGTTGCCGTTGGCGCGTCCCAGATAAACAGGCACCTCTATACCTTTGGATACTCGTTTAAACCACTTATGCGGGTCCGCCTTCAGCAGCAGCTCCTTAGCCACCAGATTTACCGTACCGGCAGGAAAAACGCTGATGTAAGGCACATACTTGCGATTAGCCAGCTGTTCAATCATCGCTCTGATTGTGCCGTCACCGCCGGCAATTATCACCCAGTCAACCTTTTCCTCAACTATTTCCGCAGCAATCTGCGGTATCTGGTCAAAGAAGCGGATATCTCGCATTTCTGCATTTTTAGGTCCTACTAATTCCTTCACCAGCTTATAGGTTTCATTCACCTTAGCCATCATACTGGCAAAAAGCTGCTTACCGGAATTACGGTTATACAAAAGCACAACCTTTTTAAATTTTTTTACGTCTACATATTCTCCAGGCATATCTAACTCCTAAAAATCCATTTTTTACGTGAGAGATAGTTCCATACAACAACAATACAGCTTGTCAGCACCTTAGACAGCATCGGCTGCCAGTCAAGCAGGCTGACAAAAATATACATCAGCAGCAGGTTAAACGCCAAGCCTATACAGCTTACCAAAAACACCAGGCTAAGCTCCTTGCCGCGTTTGTAACGGCTGCCGCTGTCAAAAACCAAAACATTGCCCAAGAAATAATGATACAGTGTTGCCAAACAAAAGGATAAGGCTGTTGCCAGCATAGTCAGCAAGGTCAGGCTCAGCCCGGTTAAAAGATAGTGGAAGAAAATGTAGAACAAGGCCCACTCCACCAAGGCCGCCGTGCCGCCGACAAACAGATACAGCAAGAGCTTAATCAGCTCGCTGTCCGTATAATCAACACCAAATAATATTTTCCTGCGCATAGCGTACTCCAGTCATAGTATAATAGCTTATTATATCATCTTTAAGCGAAGTTTTCAAAGCTTTCCAGTAGAAGATACCGATGGTGACGTATTTATATATTTAGATAATTGTTGAAAAAAGATACACTGCCCGCTCCTTTTGTATAGCAGCATGACGCAGTAAAAAGCGTAACCATCATCGAATTCAAAGATGGCAAGCAGGCTTACCGTACAACAGTAAAGCCCTGATTCCCCTCTCAATATCGGTCTTCCCAGCCGATTTGTGGAAAAAGTTAGGCTATCATACACTCTAGTGATAGCCTCCACTTTTTATTTCAGATATTTCATATAGAAAGCTTCTATTTTATCAAAGGAACTTACATCAATCTTGCAGTACAAATCCGATGCACAACACCAGAAATAATCACCAGCTCCTTATTGTCTCCTTGTAGCTTTTTAATGGCATCTGAATTTAACTCAAAACCAAGAATAAAGATTGTAAAAATAGAGCGATGCTTTCGCACCGCTCTAAAAAATTTATAAAAATTTATTCTTAAAAGCTGTATTTTACTTCTTTATCCAGCACTACACCAGTTTCCGGATTAACATTCATCTCACCACGCAAACCAGATGCACTGAATTTCACTTCATATTCATATAATCCATGTTCTCTGTCCAATTTCAGTTCATAAATCGACACGTCACCAACTTCTTTGGCAACAATTGCTTTTACATCATCTTTGGACAAGATGACATTAGCGCTACCACCCAACGCTTTTCTTTCCATATTGTATTCTTTGATTTTACCATTTACCTGATATACATCAATTTCATATTTTGTCTGAGTAGCAGTATCAAAAAACTTCACTTCATAATATGGTTGCAGTTTTTGCAGTTCTGCTTCAGTATGCAGGTAAGTACTACCTGTTGGAACTTGCTTTTGCGCAATTGCACGAGCTTCTTCCGCACTAATCAGATTAGCAGCAAATGCTGTAGCAGAAATTGCCAAAACAGTCAGCGCGCCAGTAATAATAGCTGTTAATTTTTTCATGAGATAAACCTCCTTCAATGTGAAAAGTTAAACCATATTTAAAGTATACTAACTTTCTAGGATTTGTATTGTGAAGTCTTTGTGACTTCTTTAGAAGTTCCAACGCACGTCAGCGTGAAAATCCCAGTTCTTATTATACTCGCCGCCGACTGCACGCTCGATGTCAAAGTACGCATAGCTATCTTTGCCAGTTTTTACGCTCAAGCCTGCACCATAATTGACGCTTACGTTTTCTCTAAGTAATAAACTAAGGAAAGCTTAATTTCTTGTATTATCCAAAGAAGCTTTTTCTCTTGCTGGATTTACAGTTACCTTAATTAGTGCTCTATACTAAAATTTACTTTAAAATCGCTTTGCTGCGTACTCAAAATATCTAGTCCCTGTTCAACGTGTCCTAAATAAATCAAATCATCCGTATATCTGAAATCCTTATAAAACACACTTATATTACCCCATGGAACATAAACACACTTATATTACCCCATGGAACATAAACACACACATCTCCGGCCTTCGGAGCATGCCCTCGTGGCGCTCCGTCCCCGGTAAGCTTATTTTTAAAGGCTCTGTCACAACAAATGGTTGATTTTTGACGAGAAATAGCGTATAATAATAGTAAGAAACAGTACCACCGAAGGAGGTAATTGGATATGCCTACTATCAAAGACGCATTAGATATTATCGGTAAGTTGACTGTCGCAGAGCAGGAAAGCCTTAAAACAATGCTTTTAAGTCCTGCCTTTGTAAAGTCTTTGAATATTGAAGATTTCGTAGCAAAGGAACGCTTTGCAAATGGTCGTGTATGCCCTCTTTGTGGCTGTATCCATGTGGTTCGCAATGGTCATCGTAAAGATGGCACACAGCGATATGTATGTAAGGATTGTGGCAAGTCCTTCGTGATTGCTACGAACTCCATTGTGTCTGGTACAAGAAAAGACTTGTCCGTGTGGGAGCAGTACATTGATTGTATGATGAATGGCTTATCCATTCGTAAGACTGCTGTTGCTTGTGGGATTCACAGAAACACCGCATTCCTTTGGAGACACAAGATTTTGGATGCACTTCAGAATATGGCAGACGATGTTACCCTTGACGGCATTATTGAGGCTGACGAAACTTTTTTCGCCATCTCGTACAAGGGCAATCATAGCAAGAGTAAGACATTTGCTATGCCACGCAAGGCTCATAAGCGTGGTCATTCTACACATATCAGAGGCTTGTCCCAAGAAAAGGTATGTGTTCCTTGTGCGGTTAATAGGAATGGCTTGTCTATCTCCAAGATTACGAATACTGGTAGAGTTTCTACAAGAGATTTACATCATATTTATGATGGTAGGATTAAGACCAATTCCACTCTTGTTACGGACAAGATGAACTCCTATGTGAGATTTACAAATGCCAATGGCATTGACCTTGTGCAGTTAAAGACTGGCAAAGCCAAGAAAGGCATTTATAATATCCAACATATCAATAGCTACCATAGCCAGCTAAAGAGGTTTATGCGTGGCTTTAACGGTGTTTCTACCAAGTATCTGAACAACTATCTTGTGTGGAATAACCTTGTAAATTACGCCAAAGAAAGCGACATGGAGAAAAGGAACATCTTCTTAACTTTTGTTTTGGCAACATTGAAAACTGCTAAATGCAGAGATTTATCAAACAGACCAGCAGTTCCTCTGGTCGCCTAATTAGAATTTGTGGAGATGATAAGATGGTCAATATAACAGATGTAAAACAGATTCTTCAATTTGCAATAGATGCGGAGATTAAAGTCTTTCTTGATGGTGGATGGGGTGTAGATGCTCTTCTTGGATATCAGTCAAGAGCCCATAATGATATTGACATTTTTGTAGAAAAGAACGATTATCAGAACTTTATAGAAATAATGAAAGCTAATGGCTTTTATGAGATTAAGATGGAATATACAACATTGAACCATACTGTATGGGAAGATTTGAAAAACAGAATTATTGATTTGCATTGTTTTGAATATACGGACGAAGGTGAAATTCTTTATGATGGGGATTGTTTTCCGGTAGAAACTTTTTCGGGTAAAGGAAGAATTGAGGAAATAGAGGTTTCCTGTATTGAACCATATAGTCAAGTAATGTTCCATCTGGGATACGAGTTTGATGAAAATGATGCACATGATGTGAAGTTATTGTGTGAGACACTTCATATCGAAATTCCAAATGAGTATAGATAACTGCAAATAACAGTTTGTAGGGGAGTTCTGATACTCCCCTATAAAAATGGCTATTTATCAACTGTTTGTTGTGACATAGCCTTTTTAAAATAGCCAATCTTTTCGGTATGATTAAAATCATTCAGGTTTATCCCTGCGGGAAGCATATCAATTAAACGCTTCGCTGCCGCATTATCCGCAAGTACAACAATAATATTTTTACCATCAACCTGCAGCTTCAGCTTGGTTCCTTGCGCTGCAGACTGTGACTGCTGCGTTTTATTTTGAGCAGACTGCACTTTCGGTGCAGGATTCTGAGCTGCTTTACTATCAGGTGCATCCGCACCGGCGCAGCCGCTCATAAGCAATGTTACAGCTAAAGCTGTAGAAGCCAATAATTTTTTCATAGTAAACCTCCTTGCAGACATCATTATGTAAAACAGGATTTACCCTTCACCGATAATTATACTAACAGCCTAAATATGCGTCCAATACCTATAATAATTACCGTTACATGCTTTTTTTGCATAATCAGCAAGGCTGCGTTATAATAATGCCAAAAATTACAAGCATATCGATAGAAAGGAGCCGTCGCTATGAACTTTCGTATTCTCAACTATTTTCTGACTGTCGCACACGAAAAAAATATCACCAAAGCAGCTGAAGTTCTGCACATCACTCAGCCCACGCTCAGCCGTCAGCTCATGCAGCTTGAAGAAGATTTAGGAACTAAGCTATTTGACCGCAGCCAACATAAATTCGCGCTCACACCCTCCGGGCAGTTTCTCGTACAGCGCGCACAGGAAATTTTAGACATGGTAGAAAAAACTACGCTCGACATCCAAGACCAGGAGCAAAACCTCAGCGGAAGCATTGCCTTCGGCGCAGGTGAGTACTATGCTACACAAACACTGGCACAGCTTATCGGAGCTTTTCAAAGGCAATATCCGGCTGTAACCTTTGACCTTTTTACAGCTACGGCAGATACTCTGCTGGAAAAAATGGAAAAAGGGCTTATCGATATCGCTATCCTGCAGGCACCTGTCGATACAACAAATTATGACTATATTCATTTACAGAAAAAGGAAATTTGGGGTATTCTCATGCGCAAGGATGCTCCTCTGGCAACAAGAAAAGCCATTAAAGCCTGTGAGCTTTGCGGCCTGCCTGTTATTTTACCTGTACGCCTGCAAGTACGCAGTGAAATCTTCAATTGGCTCAGCGGCGATATTGCCAAAATACACTTTGTTGGCAACTGTAACCTGCTTGCCAATACAGCCGTACTCGTAGAACAGAATAACTATTACGCTATAACCATCAGGCCGCCGCTAATGAATGAAAACCGCTTTGTATTCCGTCCTTTGCAGCCGGCACTAAGCGGCGATATTCTGCTTGTATGGCGACGCGACAGACAGCAGAGCCATACTCTGCAAAAATTCATTGATTTTGCAAAATGCTTTTTAAGCATAGAATAGCTTTACAAGATAAGTATTAGACATGTAAATAAGAATCATTATAATTTTGAGGCTGGGACAAAACCACCCTCTCAAACTAAAGAAGGACTGGAATTTGAGTTTTTTCTCAAATTCCAGTCCTTTTACTTCGCGTAAAATTAAGCTGCAGCTGTATGCTGCATATATTTTCTTAAATTTACTGCCATCAAAGCCAAACCCATTTCTATTTTTGCTTTGAATTTTCCTCTTACCGTAAATCTGTTGAAACGCAAATTAGCCTTCAAGAATCCAAAGACTGGCTCTACATCAATTTTCCTTCTCTTGTAGATTTTGCCAGTCTTATTGTCTGAAAGCTGTGCTCTAATATATTCTTTTTGCTGTTCCCATTTTACGTTTATACTTATTTTCCTGTTATTGCCTTCTTTGGCCTTGCAACACTGACTGCGGTATGGGCAATTACAACAATCTTCGCATTCGTATACTCTAAAGTTTATCGCAAAGCCGTTCTTATCTTTTCTTTGGGAATTATATTTAAATATCAATTTTTTGCCGTTTGGACACGTATAGTAATCATCAGCATTATCATAATCCCAATTAGCGGTCTTGAAAGCATCTTTTTTATATCTTCTTTCCTGCTCTTTCAGATACATGCCATAAGTAATTAACGGTGTCAGTTGTCTGTTTTCAATAATGTCGACATAGTTTTCCTCACTGCCATATCCAGCATCAGCTACAATATATTCCGGCAAAGCAAAATAACTGCTTTCAATAACATCTAGAAATGGTTTAAGTGTGCGAGTATCTGTAGGATTGGGAAATAAGTCATATGCAAGAGCGTATTGGCCTTCTGTTGCTATTTGTACGTTATAACCTGGCTTCAGCTGGCCGTTCTTCATATAATCTTCTTTCATACGCATAAAAGTAGCATCTGGATCTGTTTTGGAATAACTGTTTCTATTCTCCATAATAGCAAGTTGTCTGTCGTATTTTTGTTTTCGGGCAATATTATCTTTTAAGATTTTTCTGAGTTGCTTCGGACGTTTCCTTTTGTGCCTTATTCGTTTACGTTTTTCGACAGAATCAGATTCAGCTATTTCTTTGTCCATAACCTCAATAGCTGAATCAAGCTTTTCGACCACCTCAACCATCTCTTTTTCGTTAATCGTAGCTTCTTGCTCAAGCTCCATGGCAGGAATTATTTCCTGCTCAACCAATTCATCGTATATCCGTCTGGAATTTTCTATCAGACTTATACCATATTTTTCTACAGCCTTTTTCCATACAAAGCTGAATTTGTTGGCATTGGCTTCTATCTTTGTTCCGTCTATGAAAATAGCTTCATTATTTATTATCTTTTCTTTTATAAGTCGGGCTCTGAACTGAATAAAACACTGACAAAGCAGTTCCTGCATGTCTTTGTTGCTTCTGAATCTGTTAATAGTGCGGTAGCTGGGTGAATATCCCTGAGCTAACCACATCATACGAATGCTGTCAGATAACAACGCTTCTATTTTTCTACCGGAAAATACCGACTGAGAGTAGGCACACAATAATATTTTGAGCATCATTCTCGGGTGATATGCTGGGCAGCCCGTTTCTTTGTAATATTTATCAAAGGCCTTTTTGGGAATACTTTCAACCAAATTGTTTACGTGCCTTGCGATATCGTTATCCTGAATTTTTATTTCTAAATTTAGAGGCAAAACCAGCTGATTTATGTTATAATTTTTGTACATGACGAGTTCCTTTCCTTGTTTTTGTTATTTTGTGGTGATTTAATTCTAACAGAAAAGCAACTCGTTGTGTACTTTTAGCACTAAAAAACCAGTGGAAATTTACCTGACGGTAAAACTCCACTGGTTTTTCTGTTTAAGGTTGGGTTTTGTCCCAGCCTCTTTTGATTGTTATTTTTTGATGAGGAAAACTTATGAACAGACATGATTTTATCAGGCTCGCTGTCGCAGGCTTCGGCACCATGCTTGCCAGCGGCGCAGCTATCAACTTTCTGTCTAACAAAAATACGCCTGAAGCGAATGTGCCTGCCGCTGAAGCAGCACAGCAGCCAACACCAAACGGCAAACAGCGCATCGTTGTCATTACAAGCAGTCCGCATAGAAACGGCATGACCAGCGTGCTAGCAGAACAATTTATCAAAGGCACAGAAGCCAAGGGACACAGCGTCTTTCGCTTCGACGCAGCGTTTCATAATATTCATGGCTGCCTGGTCTGCGATGCCTGCGGCATGAACGGGCTCTGCGTGCAGAAGGAGGACATTGAAAATGATTTGATTATGCGCCTCGTTAATGCTGATTTAATCGCGCTCATCACGCCCGTTTATTATTGGCACGTCAGCGCGCAACTCAAGACCTGCATTGATAGATTTTACGCACGCACAGGACGTATCAGCGGCAAGCAGAGCGTTCTGCTCGCAGCAGCAGGCAGCGACGTTCCCTGGGCTATGGACTGCCACACTCTCAGGCTATATGCGCTGGCAGAGCCGTGGCACTTTGCTCGCCACTAACTGCAAAACCCGCAAGGATATTTTGAAAACCACCTATCCGCAGGCTGCCTATGATTTAGGTCACAGCTTATAAAAAACTCTTGACCGATAGCAACAATCGCAAGCTATAATTTACTTGACTTGGAGTTATCTCCAAGTCATAAACTAAAAACGAAGGAAACGCTATGCAAAACCTAACTTACAATCTCAAACGCACTGTCGGTTATATCGTCGGCTTCATACTTTTCTACGAGCCGTTCATGTTCTTCAACCAAATAGCAAGTACTTTCATCACCGACACAAGCTTCAACTCGATTCACGTTCCCTGTGCACGTATTCCGCTTGCGAACATCGTCACAGGCGAATGGCTTGCGACAAGCACGATTTCACTAATCTTTTGCCTGCTACTCGCCGTAACCTCGCTGTGGTTCGGTCCGCTCTTTTGCGGCAAGCTTTGCCCTACCGGTGCCTTCAGTGAACTGCTTGGCAGCCTGCTGCCTGACAAATATAAAATAGACTGGGTAAAGCTCGTGCCCGTGCTGCCGCTACGTTATGGTTTTCTCATCGGTTTTCTTTTTTCCATCTGGCTGGGCTTTGGCATTCCCTGCACCTATTGCAATTATTATTCTTTCGAGATTTTTATCAACTTGTTTCTCACAGAATATTTCTTAAACACGCTCTCCTCGCTCATCGCCACGTTCTTTTTAGCGAATGTCTTCTTAGGGCTTTTCACCAAAGGTGGACGCGGATATTGCCTGTTTACCTGTCCTGTTGGCACATATAATTCCTTGTTTCACATTTTTGGACGTTTTGTTCCCGGTGCTTTCGCCATGCAGGTGCGCAAAAACGCCTGCATCGGCTGCACCAAATGCGCGCAAAACTGCCCCATGCGTGCGATAACCATGCACGAACGCCAAGCAACGATTGACAGACGACTTTGCATCATCTGCGGCAAGTGCGCGCACGTCTGTCCGAAACAAGCTATCTGCTATCAAAGCAATCTGGCGAAGGAGAAAGAGTAAGATGAGCACAACTGATAAAGCACTTCATGACAACAAATTATCTCAGCTCGCTCTCGGCGGCGGTGCTGCTGCCAGCATCCTCCTGCCCCAGGCTGTTACGAAGGCTATGCCACAGCTTTTCGCCGGCATTGCGCCCGTCACGGCACAGACGCTGCCCTATTGCACAGGCGTGTGCGGCAGCTGCGGTGGAAGCTGCGTGGGGAGCGTGGGCGTTATGGCTTTTCTTGCTATCTTAGCTAAATATAAACATCAATCATACAAGGAGGATTCAATATGAACAGACGCGACTTTTTAAAACTCGCAGGCGTTAGCCTTCTGAGCCTTGCAGCATTAACTATGGGCTGCGGTTCGTTCAACGCTGCTAAAGCAGACGCACCTGCGCCTAAAGTAAAACAATCCACTAGTGAAGGAGCATCACAAAACATGAATAATGGTAAAAAAATCTTAGTAGCCTATTTTTCCTGGAGCGGCAACACCAAAGCTGTTGCTGAAGAAATCCATAAACAGATCGGCGGCGACATCGTAGAAATCGTGCCCGCAACTCCGTACTCCGAAACCTATAGCGTCACCGTCGCCAAAGCCAAAGCAGAACAGGCAGCCAACGCCCGTCCTGCCATCAGCACAAAAATTGCTGATTTCGACAAATACGACGTTGTTTTCCTTGGTTATCCCAACTGGTGGGGCAGCTTCCCCATGCCTGTTGCCGCCTTCGTAGAAACCTATAAATTGGACGGCAAAACCGTTGCTCCCTTCTTCACCCACGGCGGCGGTGGCGAACAGCGCTGCCTAAGCGATTTGCAGAAGCTGACACCTAATGCCAAATTCACCCAAGATCTTGTTCTCTCCGGCAGCAGCTCCAAGAACGCCCAAGGTCAAATCAAAAGCTGGCTTGACAGCTTGCAATTCTAATTTTTAAAGGAGCGATAACAATGACAGAAGAAAAATTTTTCACCATATTCCCAACAGGCCCTAAAAACGATGCTTATGCAAAATATTTCGTAGGCCAAAGCTATCTTAACATGCTTTCTCTCGACCAGGTTGTCATCGGCAACGTAACTTTCGAGCCAGGCTGCCGCAACAATTGGCACATCCACCACGCCGATAAAGGCGGCGGGCAGATTCTGCTTGTCACCGGCGGTCGTGGCTACTACCAGGAATGGGGCAAGCCTGCCCGTGAGCTGCATGCCGGTGATGTAGTCAAAATCCCCGCCGGAGTTAAGCATTGGCACGGTGCCGCCCCCACCAGCTGGTTTGCGCACCTCGCCATCGAGGTTCCGGGCGAAAACACCAAAAGCGAATGGTGCGAGCCTGTGGATGCAGAGGAATATAATAAGCTGAAATAAACCCGCTGTCACCTTCAGTGATATCTTCCCTTACAGACAGACAAGTCGCTCAACACTAATTTACTGAAATGAGAATCACCAATGAAAGACATCTCAAAAATTATACTCACTGCATTTCTTTCATGCACTTTACTTTTAGGAGGCACCACCGCTATGGCACAAACACGTGAAACAGCAGCAAATACTGCTGCTCAAAGCTTATTCACCAAAAATGATCCTACTGATATTAAAAACGAACCGGAGCTTTCCGCTATCAGCAAAAAGTTTATCTATCACGATATCAATAAGCAGATTAAGCTCAGTACCGCCAAACAGGAGCTGCTGACGCTCGTTGTTCTCACTGCCAACAACACACCGGAGGATATTCCTGCCCACGTCGAAGGCGCTCTCAGAGCAGGTGCAACGCCGGAGCAGGTACACGAAAGCATTTTCCATTGCACGCCATACGTTGGTCTGCCAAAGGTAAAAACAGCACTGGAACGCTTTGACCAGGTTATGGAAATGCTCAAAATCAAGCCCTGCGCTCCTGCCGGAACAACTACCGATCAAACACGCCACGAAGCAGGCCTCGCCGTACAGCGCGCCATCTTCGGCGCAGAGAACATTGATAAGATGAACGCGAGTGCCCCTGCTGACCAAAAGCATATTAATGATTACCTCAGTGCCAACTGCTTTGGCGACTACTACACACGCAAAGTGCTCGACGTCAAAGAGCGTGAACTGATCACATTTACAGCAATCGTTACTCTCGGCGGATGCGAACCACAGGCCAAGGCACACGCCGCTGCCAATATCTCCGTCGGCAACTCCCGTCAGGATTTGCTGGATGCGCTCACCATTGCCCTGCCCTACATCGGCTATCCGCGCACCTTAAACGGACTTAGCTGTGTAAACGCTATCGCGCCAAGCAAGTAAGCTGCCAAAAATTTATATTACCATTAACACAAACTTCCATTTTCCTCTTGACTTAGAGTATACTTCAGGTATTAAAATATAAGTAACCAAATTATAGGAGGTAGTTGAAATTGACACAAGAATTTGCACAAGCCCCTGTAGTAGGCTGCAAAAGAGTTGCCAAAACCGATAACGCAGGCTCTCATGCCAAAGTATATTTCACCAAGCACATTGATGCCGAGCATCTCATCAAATTATACGATTTAATCAACGAAAGCATTTACGGCAAGATTGCCATCAAACTGCACACCGGCGAAAAGCACGGCCCCAACATTCTGCCGCGCGAGCTGGTGAAAGCGCTGCAGCAGCAAATCCCTGACAGCACCATCGTAGAAACTAACACTCTTTATCAGGGCGACCGCTATACCACCGAAGAACATCTCGACACCTTAAAGGTTAACGGCTGGACCTTCTGCCCTGTCGACATCATGGATGCAGAGGGCACCGTTAATCTGCCTGTACGCCACGGTAAGCATTTCAAAGAGGTTTCCATGGGCAAAAACATCGTCAACTACGATTCCATGCTCGTTTTAACGCACTTCAAGGGCCACGCTATGGGAGGCTTCGGCGGCTCCATGAAAAACCTTGCTATCGGCTGCGCTGACGGACGCATCGGCAAAGCACAGGTTCACGGCGTAGATAAGGATAACCTGCCTGCAGACTGGAACGTATGGCCCGGCAAGGAGCTGCTCATGGAAAACATGGCTGAATCTGCCAAGGCTACCATTGATTTCTTCGGCAAGCACATCGTTTACATCAATGTCCTACGCCGCATGTCCGTTGACTGCGACTGCGCCGGCTTAAGCGCAGAAGAGCCGACTATTCCTGATATCGGCATTCTCGCTTCTACCGACATTCTGGCTATCGACCAGGCTTCCGTCGATCTGGTATATGCCAAGGAAAGCAACCATGACCTCGTTGAGCGCATGGAAAGCCGTCACGGCCTGCACCAGCTCACCGCTATGCACGAGCTGAAAATGGGCAATGACAAATATGAACTGATTGAGCTTGATTAACCGTAATTAAAAAGGCTGTCGCACTACGATGATGCGACAGCCTTTTTGCTTATTTGGTTAATTTAACTTCGTCAAACTGCTTGCCATCCGGCAGGAAGGCTTTAAACTCCAAGGTTTTCTCATCGGCTTTCATTGTCATATAGTTGGCAGTTTCCGGTTTCGGCGCTGTTGCCGCATCCCACTCAAAATCGCCCCACAGCTTAGGATAGCGCACACTGCCGGCCACACCTGTCAGAATATAGGTAATACCGCTTCCCTGCGGTGCAGGCGCAAAGTTCTGCAGCGGCACACGGCGGCGATATGTATGCAAATGCGCCGTCAGTACTGCGTCAACCTTGTATTTTTCAAACACCGGCATCAGCCGATAGCTGAAATCAAGAAACTGCGTCTTGCTCTGCGCTCTGCCAGACTCCGGCCCGAAGCCGTAGAGAAAGATATCGCGGTGCATCAGAACAACCTTCCACTGCGCCTTGCTCGCCGCCAAATCCTTTTCCAGCCAAGACAGCTCGTCTGCCAGCAAATCAGGCTGAAAATTTTCCATCTCCGGAAAGTTGGTATCCAACACTACAAAATGCACCGGACCGTAATCAAAGCTGTAAAACTGATTCGGATATTTTGCCAGACCGTTTTGCGGCACATTGAACAAATGCGTATAGCTTGCAGGCAAGTATTCCTTCCACTCCATGTTGTACGCCTCATGGTTGCCGATTACAGGTGCCAGCGGCACAGCATCACTGAACACGCTCACGCTGTTGAACCAGGCGCGCCATTGGCTTGCATCCTGTCCGTTGTCCACCAAATCTCCCATATTCACGTAAAACGCACTCTGCGGATGGCGCTTGTACGCTTCACGCGCCAGCTGCTGCCAGCCACTGTAATCAGCGCTTTGCGAATCCGGGAAAATTAAAGCAGTAAAGCCTGCGCCCTTTTCCGTCTGCAGCTTGTGCCAACGTCCTTTATTCTGCGCTGTGTTGATGCGATATTCATAAGCACTGCCCGGCACCAGGCCGCTAAGACGTGCAGTATATTGAATAATACTGTTTTTATCCGTAAAGCTGCTGTCTGTTGCCTGCACTGCCTGTATGTCCTTGTCGTCCTGCAAGCGATACTCCAGTGTATAAGGCTGCTTCACCTTCGCTTCCCACATAATTGTGCGCCCTGTTTTGTTATCTGCAGCGACAAGCTGACGCGGATTGGTAATGGCAACGGCGGTATCACTGCCCTGCACTTCGCTGTCAGCATTTTTAGCACAACCGTTTAAGGCCATTACTGCCAGGCACAATATAAAAAGTAAAAGCTTAATTATCTTGCTCATGCTCTGCTTCCTTTCATGTTGCTTTATTTAAGTATAGCATAACACCTGGAGTACGGTCGAAGTCAAGATTTGTTTGTACATTTTGACTTAAAGTTACAATAATACTATCTTTTTCACTTTACAAAACATTATAGAATTTATTCATGATGTAGTAAAAGATAATTTGTAAAAAGCTTTCAAAAACACTTTCATAAAATGCTATTTTTGATATAATATAAGGTGAAGCTATCGCATGCTGTTATTTTAAACAAGGTATCATAAGGAGGAGACCATATGAGCTTAAAAATAATTACTAAGCGTTGCAAAGGCTGTGGTATTTGTGCGGCCTTCTGCCCGAAAAAAGTTCTGGCAGTCAGCGAAGTCGGCAAAGTCGAAGCCGTTGCTGAAGAAAATTGCATCAAATGCGGACAATGCGAAATGCGTTGCCCCGACTATGCTATCTTTGTAGATAAATAAAAAGGAGTGAGGTAACCCATGTCAAGAATCCTGCTGTTACAAGGTAACCAAGCGGTTGTTGAGGGTGCGATTGCCGCCGGTGTAAAATTTTACGGCGGTTATCCGATCACCCCTTCTACCGAAATTGCTGAACAATTAGCTCTGCGTCTGCCGCAGGTTGGCGGTAAATTTATGCAGACTGAAGACGAAATCGCCGGTCTCGGCACTGTTATCGGTGCATCCATGGCCGGTAAAAAGGCTATGACCGCAACTAGCGGCCCGGGCTTCTCCCTGAAACAGGAAATGCTCGGCCTCGCCTGCAGCGCCGAAATCCCCTGCGTTATCGTTAACGTACAACGTGTAGGCCCTGCTACCGGCCAACCGACCTCCCCCGCTCAGGGCGAGGTTATGCAAACCCGCTGGGGCACCCACGGCGACCACTGGTTGATTACCGTTTCTCCGTCCAGTGTTCCCGAATGCTTTGACCTGACTTTGCGTGCAGTAGCATTGAGCGAAAAATATCGTTGCCCGGTTATTCTCCTGATGGACGAGGTTATCGGCCATATGCGCGAGAAAATCGAGCTTCCCGACAACTATGATGAAATTCCGCAGGCAGAACGCAAGCGCCCGACCTGCGCACCCGAAGATTATCTGGCTTACGGCTGCGAGGAAGGCTCCAAGGTTCCTGCTATAGCAGACTTCGGCAGCGGTTACCGCTGGCACGTATCCGGTCTGGTACACGACGAAACCGGTTTCCCGAAGGGCACCGGTGAAGCAACCCGCACCTCTCAGGACCGTCTGCGCACTAAATTAGAAGATAACTTAGACGACATCGTACAAGTAGAAAACTATCGTATGGAAGATGCCGAATTTGCTGTTGTAGCCTTCGGCGGTGCTGCCCGCACTGCTTATGAAGCAGTTGATATGGCACGCAAGGAAGGCCTGAAGGTTGGCTTCGTCCGCCCGATTACTATCTGGCCGTTTGCCGAAAAGCAAATGCAGGAGCTGGCAGGCAAGGTTAAAGGCATCCTCGTACACGAGCTGAACTGCGGCCAGTACGTTCTGGAAGTTGAACGTGCGGTAGCAGGCAAGGTTCCTGTAAGCCTGTACGCTAAATACGATAACGAATCTGCTACTCCGGCCGAACTGTTAGCTGAAATCAAAAAGGCTATGGCCTAACGGATGAGAGGAGAAAAAACGATGAGTGAAATGGAAAATTTAATCAATAAATATTTCCGCCCGGGCCGTCTGCCTCACATCTGGTGCCCCGGCTGCGGCAACGGCGTTATCACCGGCGCCATTGTAAAAGCAATTGATAAGCAAGGTCTGGCAAAAGACGACGTTGCAGTAATCAGCGGCATCGGCTGCTCCAGCCGTTCCTCCGGTTATCTGGACTTCAACACCGCCAATACTCTGCACGGCCGTGCTCTGCCGATTGCTACCGGTGTAAAAATGGCTAACCCTGCACTGAACGTTATCGTTTGCAGCGGTGACGGCGACTGCACCGCTATCGGCGGCAACCACTTGATTCATGCAGCACGCCGCAATATTGATTTGACTCTGGTTGTTTTCAACAACAGCATTTACGGCATGACCGGCGGTCAATATTCTCCGATGACCCCGATTCATTCCAAAGCAACCACCGCTCCGTACTACACTGTTGAACCGAGCTTCAATCTGCTCGATCTGGCAAAAGCTGCCGGTGCAACCTATGTAGCACGCGCAACCACCTACCATGTTCCCGTACTGGTCGATGTTATCGCTAAAGGCATTGCTCACAAAGGCTTCTCTATCATCGAAGCTGTCAGCGCTTGCCCGATTTCCTTCGGCCGTCAGAACAAGATGGGCGGACCTGCTCAGATGATGGCTTGGCAGCGTGACCATGGCGTTATGAAGGCTGTTTGGGACCGCATGGATGAAGATAAAAAGGCAGAAGCAATCGCTGCCGGCAAATTCCCCATCGGCGTTCTCTACGAAAACAACGACGTTATGGAATACACCAAGGCATATGACCAAATTATTCAACGTGCACAGGAGGGTAAATAATTATGAGACATAGCTTTCGTTTCTCCGGTACCGGTGGTCAGGGCCTGATCACTGCTGGTATTATTTTAGCCGAAGCTGCCCTCTTAGACGACAAGCTGGCTGTACAATCCCAATCCTACGGCCCGGAAGCCCGCGGCGGCTCCTCCAAGGCCGAAGCTATCATCAGTGATGAGCCTATTTATTTCAGCCGTGTTATCTGCCCAGATACTCTGCTGGTAATGAGCCAGGAGGCTGCCAACAAATTCATTGCCGACTGCGATGAGCATACCACCGTTATCACCGATACTCTTTTCGTAACTGATGTTCCCGGCAAGTACGGCAAACGCGTTGACCTGCCTATCACCCATACTGCCAACACTGTTTGCGGCAAGACACTGTTTGCGAACATCGTTGCTCTGGGCGCAGTAGTTGCACTCACCAAATGCGTTTCCAAAGAAGCAATTCTCAAGGCTGTACTGAACCGTGTTCCGAAAGGAACCGAAGAAGCTAATACCAAGGCTCTCGAAGCTGGTATGGCACTGATTGAGAAATAAAATCTGACCTATACAATTAAAGCTGTTGCTTTCGGCATTCACGCCGGAGGCAGCAGCTTTTTAATTTTTAGCTAGCTAATTATGCAAAATGTCATGCAAATGCCACAAACTTACGCTATAATATACAAGTACAATAGGCTTTTAACTTCAAGGAAACGAGGAATCTACTATGAAGATATTAAAAATATTATGTTGTATGGCAGCCGTCTGCCTCACAGCCTTCAGCCTGAGCGGTTGCAGTCTGCAAAAGGCTGATAACAGTCTTGGCAGAGGCACAATCAGCATCCCCACCTATGCAGTCAAGGCTCCGACAGCAGGCAAGCTCATAGGTCTTATCAGTGAAAAGGGCGAGCGCATCAGCAAGGGCCAGCCGCTTTTTGCTATCGGTGACGCAAAGCTGGATAAGCAGGTTAAGGACCTGGCAACCCAGGTTGCCAAGGCCGAAGCAGATTTAAAACGTATGCAGCAGGGCACGCCAACGGCAGCACCGGTTGCTGACACCTCTCTGGCGCAGGCCAACGTAGCAGCGGCACAACAAAAAGCCGCTAAGATGAACAGTTTGCTGGCGCAGGGCGCAGTTTCACGCAATCAGGCACAGGCTGCCCAGGACGAGCTGCAGCGCGCTATCGCACAGCTGCAGGCAGCAAGCAGCGTAAGCGTCAGCTTCAAGCCAGCTTCTCCGGCAGAAATCGATGCACAGCAAAAGCTCATTGTACAGCTCAAGGCACAGCAGGCCGCTGCAAAAGCACAGCAGGAAAAAAATGAAGGCAACAGCCCCTGCACCGGCATCATTACCGATTTGCAGGCCGCTAATAATGCTACCGTACAAAAGGATCAGGTAATCCTGCACATCAAAGCTGTCGACAGCTGCAGTATAACGCTGAATGTCAGCGCAGCCCAGACCAAGAAGCTTAAGGCAGGCATGCCGGTAAACATTAAGGCTGCCGAAACACCTGCACCCTTCAGCGGTAAGATAAGCAGCATTGACGGCACTAAAATCACTGTTACTTCAGACCAGAAGCCAGAAGATCTTAAGGACGGTGTAAAGGTAGAAATCAGCTTAGCAGCTTAAGCTTCCGATATCCAAACCAATAAATACCACGCAAGGAGATTCATATGCTTAACCAATTTTCACGTACAGAGCTGCTCTTCGGCAGCGAAGCAATTACGCGTCTGCAGAATGCCCATGTCGCTGTTTTCGGTATCGGCGGTGTAGGCGGTTATACAGTTGAAGCACTCGCCCGCAGCGGTGTCGGCAGCTTTGACCTCATTGATAACGATACCGTTGCTCTCACCAATCTCAACCGTCAGATTATCGCTACCCTTGATACTGTCGGCCAGCCTAAGGTTGAAGTCATGGCCAAACGTATTGCGAGCATCAACCCCGATGCCAACGTAAATTGCCGCCAATGCTTCTTTTTGCCGGCAAATCAGCATGAATTTGATTTCTCACAATATGATTACGTTGTCGATGCCGTAGATACAGTGGCAGCCAAAATTGCTATTGTACTTGCAGCCAAGGCAGCAGGCGTACCGGTTATCAGCAGCATGGGAGCAGGCAACAAGGTTAATCCTGCCATGTTCGAGGTAGCAGATATCTATAAAACCAAGGTTGACCCCTTAGCGCGTGTTATGCGCCAGGCTATGAAGAAAAACAACATTAAAAAACTAAAGGTTGTTTATTCGCAGGAGCTGCCGCTTTTACCTATAAACGAGGAAATAGAAAGCGAATGTCACGCCGAAACATCCAAACGCCGTGCGCTGCCCGGCAGCAATGCCTTCACACCTTCGGTAGCAGGACTGATTATTGCCTCCGAAGTCATCAAGGACCTGGTAGGCTGGGATGACAGCCACCGCAAGGGATTAGCTTAACAAAAACAGAATTACAAGCAAAATAAAAACGCCTCTGCCCACAGCTCAAAGCGTGGTCAGAGGCGTTCCCTCATTACAATTATTCAAAAATGCACATAACAGTCAGGACGCCTAAGAAAACTAAGCTAACACCAGCGGCACTAAACATAGTAACTCACCTCCATGCATTCGCACTTTTTATTTTTTTATTTGCTGCTGTATTTTTACAGCCTGTGGGTTTTTTCCCTCATCTGCTATCTATTATAGCACTTTTTTGTATTTTGTATACAGTATTCTCGAAAAAATTTTAAAGTTTTTCTGACAACTACAATTGCTCGTCGCAAAGCCCTCAGCACTGGCTAGCGTAAAGTTTTTGTAGGAAAAACGGGAAATAAAAATAAAAGAGAACACCAAATTGTGTTATGATTAAGTGACCAAACAAAAACAAATACACAATGGAGGTGTTCTCTTTGCATACTAGTATACAACGTTTTGTCGCATTTGGCACTTATAATTTGCAAAAAGCTATTGAAAAATTTATTTCCCATCCGGAAGACATAGCTAGCTTTGTTAACGATGTTCAACAAGAAGTTCTGAAGTTTGGTCTGGATATTATTTCTGAGACGTTGGAGGATTGCAACCAATTCCTCGTAGAAAGTGAAGCAAGAAAGCAGAAATGGCATGTAGTTCGTACTGACTTGAAGCAGCTACTTACTTCCATGGGACCAATTATATTTCATAAAACTCTATTTAAACATAAGGCAACTGGCAAGAGCGAGTATCTTTTAGATAAATATCTAAAGATAGAGAGCCATGAACGTATTAGTGAGGACGCCAAGGCATGTATCCTTAAAGAAGCTTCTCAGACCTCTTACCGGAAAGCAGGTGAAAACGCCAGCATTCTGGATATGGTGAGCAAACAGGCCGTTATGGACATAGTCCATGAGTTGCATTTCCCCAAAGAGAAATATAGCGGGGAGAAAAAGGTAGTAAAATACCTTTATGTAGATGCTGACGAGGACCATATTGCATTACAGAAGGCAGGAGAATTGCATTCTACAATTACCAAAATGGTATATGTCTACGAAGGCATAGAGTCTGAATATCCTGGAAGCAAACGCAGGAGATTAGTAAATCCACACTACTTCTGTGGCCTATATTCAGGCAAGGAGAATAAAAGGTTATGGGTACAAGTATATAGATATATTGAACAACATTATGATTTAGATAAGATAAAAAGAATTTATATAAATGCGGATGGAGGTATGTGGATAAAAACAGCCTTGTCACACCTAGATAAGTCTAAATATGTTTTGGATGGTTTTCATCTTAACCAAACCCTGTTTAGGATGACAGCATGCCTTAAAGGAGCAGCAGGAGACGCAAGAAGTAGAATTTGTTCTCTGATTGCAGCAGGAAAACCAAAAGAATTGCAGAAATTAGTAAAGAAAATAGCAGAAGGAACGGATACCAAAGCGGATGAGAAGAGGCTATTGGATGGTCTAGATTATCTTCTGAATAATTTCAAAGCTGCCCAAGCTAGATTAAGTAGGGCCAAAGGACTGGTGGCATGCAGCGCAGAAGGGCATGTGAGCCATGTATTGAGCGCTAGAATGAGTAGTAGGCCAATGGCGTGGAGTTTGGTAGGTGCTGATGCAATGGCAAGGCTCAGAGCATACAGCTTGAACGGCGGAAAGATGATAGATCTTGTTAGATTCCAAAAGAAGCCTATTGAAATCGAAGAAGATGAGATTTGCTTTACACCACAACAAATGATTGCTTTTGAAAACAAAGCTCGCAGACCCTATGGTAAATATTTTGATGGAATTCAGTGTGGAGTAAGCTCCCAGACCATTAAAAAGATGTGGTTCCAACACCAAGTTAGACTTTGAGAATGCTTGGCGGCCCTTGAATGGTATGCCAAGCTCGAATAACTTAATTAGTAAGACAAAATTGGTGGAGTCTGTCCTTTTGATTCCTACAGTAAACTGACGCGGCCTCAGCACTGCCTCATACTTGCAACTTTACCTGTTATAGTATATAATAGAGTTATAGTATTTTTATCTGCGGGTATAGTTCAGCGGTAGAACATCAGCTTCCCAAGCTGAGTGTCGCGAGTTCGATTCTCGTTACCCGCTCCATTTATGCTTATCAGCTTCAAGCCTTTGGCTTGGAGCTTTTTTATTTACCGAAAAAATTATTACAAATTATTTTTTCTGCCAGCATACTTATAAATTGTACTTTATTGACAGTTTTTAGAATTCTTTTTTATAATAAGTTAAAGAAATATCTGTTTAACTGTATATATATTATAAATGATAATTGATTGGACTATCATTTATGTGTATCAGATGTTCTCTTATCAATCTTCATAAACCGGTAACCACTACCAAAACATATAGTTTTCTCTTAACTAACTTATGAGGAGGCATGACCATGGAAAGTAAAGATTTCAGTATTTTTCTCACGCAGCTCGTACCACAGATACTAGAACGGCTTATGCAGGACGAAACGATGTCAGCACATCAACTGATTCATAAATTTTACCAATCATGCTTCTATGCACAGCTTGCTGACCAATCATCCGGACTTTGGCAATATAGTCCTCTGATTTTGGCACAAATGTACCGAGAAGCTGAAAAAAACAGATGAGTTTACCTATCCGGAGGAGATGACTTAAATGAATAAAGAAGCTATTTTAATTATCGGATGCATGGAACGCTACCGCTTTTACAAACAGCTTTCCGGACATGAGGTTGCAGAACTTTTTGCACATTACAAGTTGTACGAATATATAACCTATTTTTACGAAACTATCAGCAGCATGGGGACACACTGCATTATCCGTGACCTTGACAATTACATTAACATTCACACCGGATAAAATTACCTTGCAAAGCCACCCTGCACCAGTGCTGCCGCTTAGAAGTACACAAAAAGAGGCTGCCGGCTGACCGGCAGCCTCTTTTTCTTACCAGGCACATTTCAGCAGATAGAAAATTGCTCCCAAAAAGGCACCCATAACCGTACCGTTAAGGCGAATACGTTGCATATCGGTATTAACCTTACTGCGCACCATCTCCGTCAAACGTTCATCAACCATTGCCTGCAAAATGCGCTCCACGATATCTCCCAGCATCGTCTGAGCCTGCAGCAGTCCCAAGCCAAGTATATGCTGCAGATACGCCTCTGCCTTGGCCTTAAACTGTGCGTCGGAACGTAAATCCGTTTCAATAGTTTCCAAAGCCTCTTGCACAGCCTGCAGCAGAATCGTCGGCTGCATTACCGCACCGCCTTCCTGCGCCAGCGGACGGCACAAAGCTTTAATCATATTATCCAAAAGCTGCTTCAAGGCAAACTGCAGAGAAATATCATGCAAAGCACGATTCTGCAGTGACTGCACCAGCTCATGCCACGCTTGCGTACCGTAAACACTGCCTGCAACACGCTGCAGCTGCGCATACAGCCAGGAGCGCCACTGCTCATCATCCTGCAGACGGTGAGCAGTTCCCACTAAGGCACGGCAAATGGCATCTGTTGCATCATCAACATTAACAACATCCAGCTTTTTGGCAGCCCACAGCTTCAGGCTGCTCCACAAGCCTTCGCTGCCACACTTTTCCACCTGCTTTTGCAGCTCTCGGCGAACACGCTCTCTGATAGCAGAAGATTCCGCCAGGGTAACCAGCTGCTGCTGCAGCCATTCGTAGCATTGCTCATCCCTACGCTGTGCAGCTAAGGCTTTAAACAGCTTATCAAGCTGTTCGTTGGCTTCTACGTCAGCCAAGGCTGTTTTTATTTTACCCTCAAGCTGCCTGCTTAAAGCCTGCGTATCGAGCTTATGCAGAACGCCTTCGGCAAAATTGGTCAGCAACCCCTGCAAACGCGCCTTGTTCTCCGGCTTTTCCAGATAAGCTATAAATTTATCCAGAATTACCAGCTGCTTTTTTTGCAGCAGCAAGGCCTTTTTCGTCAAAAACTCCTGCTGTACCATTTGACCGCAGCCACGCACAAAACCCTCTCTGCTACGCGGCAAAATCGCCGTATGCTTGGCAATAAACGGCAGCAGACGGCATATCCAGGGCACCTTAAACACAGCAGTCACGGCAAACCAATCCGCAAAGCTGCCAATCAGCGCCGCTTCCGCCATATAGTAACCCAAAATCAGCCAATCCCACTTAAGCTCGCCGAAGTGCCCCATGTACAGCCCAGCATAATGCAGCCTGAGATATAAGAAAAGCAGATAGATTGCACCGGAAGCAATAAAAGCACTGTCTGCATATGTCCAATGTTTTTTCAGGCTATTCATCCTACCCCACCAGCCTTTCTCCCATCGTCGCAATAATAAACAGCACCGCTCCCATCAAGCCGCCGATGCAGGTGCCGCTCTTGCGGATATTTTGCAAATCATCGCCCACGCGCTGCTCCATTTTCGCAATCAATACATCCCTGTCATAGCTATGCAGCTTAGCCAAAACCAAATCATATACCGTATCATGCTGCATTGACAAGGCCTGCAGCAGCAGCTCCTTCAACGCACCGTCCAGCCTGCTCTGCTCCGTATCGCTGTCAGCCAGCAGCTGCAGCCTCTTTTGCAGCAAAGTCAATAAAATATCTACGTCCTGCGTTTGCAGCAGCTCTTTAAAAGCCAGTGCCTTCGCTGTTACCAACTGTGACAGCTTGCTGTTGAGCCAGTCCGCAAAAGCAATATCATGACGATAATCCTCCATGCGCGCCAACAGCCAATTATCAAGCTGTCGCCGCAGCTCACTTGCAGGATCTGCCAATGCGTCCAAAGCTTTTTCCAGCTCCTGCACAAAAAGCGGCACCAGCTTTGCTGCCTGCCCGCTCACAAACAAATTACGCAACAGACTGTCCTTGTTATATTCTTCCTCCGCCATCTGCGCCAAGCCTTCCAGCAAAGCGGTAAATTCCGGCTTATGCAGAATCTGCTTGGCCTCCTGCGTCAGCAGCTGCCAAATACCGTTAAAGCTGCCGTTGGCCACAGCCTTCTGCAGTGCGTCCACCAAAATCTCCGGAATACGCAGGCTGGCAATATACTTAGGCAGCTCCGAAAGCAAAAGCTGTTCTACCTGCCTTGTATTGAGCGAGCGCAGCGCATGCTGCGCCAACGGACGTACCGTCTGCCACAGGCGCTCCACATTCTGCTGCTGCGCAAAATGTACCAACAGCAGCTTGGCAAAATTTTCCCTGCCGACAGCCTGCATAACATTTTCCGCCGTCAGCAGGTCATTGCTCACGAAATCCGCCAAACCTGTTGTCAGGCGCTCATAATTATTGCGCAGTACATCGGTGCCGGGCGCATTGATACCGAGCGGACGCTTAAACAGTGCCGTCACACTCCACCAATCTGCCAAGCCGCCAATCGTCGCAGCCAATGCCGTATGATGTATAAAATCAGCCGCCAAACTGCCCTGCGCCCAAGGCCAGGCGCAGACAGCGGCAGCTGCTGCACCGGCCAGCAGGCAGTGCGCCTGTGTTTTTACTGTAGCCATAATTATTCTCCTATCAACAAACGCTTTATATATAAATTTTTTTCCTGCTATTTTTAATTATAGCACAAAGCAGATTACAGAGTAAGTAAAGCTATCCAACACCTTTAAACCACATAAAAAATAGCCGGTGCAAGGAACTCTCACTCACCTTGCACCGGCTATTTAAAATTCTCTCTCTCCTCGTAAAGCAGAAGTGCTTAACCTTTTTGTTTTAACAACTTTACAATTTGCAGAACTTCTTCCAAGCTGATATCTTTATCTTTGGCATCAGCCTGTTCATCTAAATCAACAAAGAAACTGCTCATGTTGCACTCTAATAAGCTATGCAGCTTAAGCAGATTGGGCAGAGTTACAGGAACACGGCCACACTCTATATTACACAGGTGTGTCTGGGAAATCCCCATCTCCTTTGCCAACCCTGTTTGTGTCAGATTTTTTGCGGTACGCAGCAAACGGATTCTGCGACCAATAAGTTTAATTTCCTCTTGCAATTTCCTAGCACCGCCTTTCGGTTTACTTGCAACAAATTTTTTTAAACTAATAAAGCACTTATTTAAAGTTTACCACGTTTTTCAGATTTCGCAAGAGTTTTTTCATATATTTTATTTACTTTCCTCTATATTTTAGTTATGAAGCTATTAAATTTCTAGTGAAATGCTAAAATTATTTTTTATGGTACTCTAGTTTACCTATCGTAAACTTATGTCTACCCCCCCAAGAATTTTAGGCTATCAGCCAAGCAGCAACCGGTCACTTGCCATCTCGGAGCCGCTTGCCTTTTCAAACATATCCAACAAATCGGCTATCTGCAAATGCTGCTTTTCTTCTCCCTTAACGTCGATAATTACTCTGCCGTTATGTAGCATAATCAGTCGGTTGCCGTAACGCAAAGCATCGCGCATATTATGGGTAATCATCAGCGTTGTCAGCTGATCACGGGTTACAATTTTTTCCGTAAGCGTCAACACCTTCGCCGCAGTTTTGGGGTCCAGCGCTGCCGTATGCTCGTCCAAAAGCAGCAGCTTCGGTTTTTTCAGCGTTGCCATCAGCAAGGTAAGTGCCTGACGCTGACCACCGCTCAAAAGACCGACCTTAGCAGTCATTCTGTCCTCCAGACCTAAATCAAGCTCCTTCAGCAGCTCATAAAAACGGTCATGCTGATCGCTGGAAAGACTCCAGCCCAAGCCGGGAGTTTCTCCGCGGCGGGCCGCCAGAGAAAGATTTTCTTCTATCATCATACCGGCAGCAGTACCAAGCATCGGATCCTGGAATACACGGCCGATATATTTGGCACGCTTATGCTCCGGCTCTTTGGTAATATCCTCACCGTCAATAATAATCTTGCCCTTATCTATCGGGAATACACCGGCAATCGCATTCAGCGTAGTAGATTTGCCGGCACCGTTACCACCGATAACTGTAGCAAAATCACCGGGCTCCAGATGCAGAGATAAATCCTGCAGAGCCTTCTTTTCATTGATAGTTCCCGGGAAAAATGTTTTGGAAACGTGTTCTACATGCAGCATTTAACGCACCGCCTTTCTGGCACCGAATTTACTTTTAATCAGCGGCATGGACAAAGCAATTGCCACCAGCACTGAGGTAAAGAGCTTCAGATCGTTTGGCGGCATACCCATAGCCAGTACAACTGCAATTACAATACGATAAACAATGGAGCCTAAAACTACGGAAATCAAGCAGTTTTTAAAGCTGCGTGTACCGAAAAGCACCTCGCCGATAATAACGGATGCCAGACCGATAACGATTGTACCGGTACCCATACCGACATCGGAAAAGCCGTTGGACTGTGCAACCAGAGCACCGGAAACAGCAACCAGAGCGTTACTGATGAGCAAGCCAAGGATAATCGTTACATCGGTATCTACGCCCTGAGCACGGATCATCTGCTGGTTGAAGCCGGTAGCACGAATAGCAGCGCCAATCTGCGTACCAAAGAACCAGTACATGAAGCAGCCCACCAGAACAGTTACAGCCAGACCAACAACAAGCGTCGTCTGCGCCATTGACAGGTCCATCATAGACTTGGCAATTTTAAAGGTAGTATCCACACCAAGCAGGGATAAGTTAGCCTTACCCATAATGCGCAGGTTAACGGAATACAAAGCAATCATTGTCAAAATGCCGGCCAACAGAGCAGGTATTTTCATTTTAGTATGCAAAATGCCGGTTATAATACCTGCCAGCATACCGGCAACGCAGGCACCCAAAAGTGCGGCCAGAGGACCGAAGCCTGCAACCATCATGGAAGCAGCTGTTGCCGCGCCCAGCGGAAAGCTGCCTTCTACCGTCAAATCAGCAATATCCAGCACTCGGAATGTTACATATACACCAAGAGCCATCAACGCCCACAGCAAGCCCTGTGCCACTGTAGGTATCAACAAACTAATCATTTCCCAATTCCTCCCAATCTTCTTAGCGAAAAAAGAGCCTGCTTTTTTAACGGCAGGCTCCAAATTTTAATTATTTAATAACATCTGCACCCTTAAGCAAATCTTCAGGAACCTTCAAACCAATCTTAGCTGCTTCCTTAAGATTGATGGTAGGCTTAAATTCTTTTTGTGCCTGAATAGCCATATCAGCCGGTTTTGCTTTACCGCTCAGAATATCAGCAGCCATCACACCGGTTTGGAAGCCGAGCTGGTAATAATCAACACCCAATGTTGCCAGACCACCGGCTCTTACCATGCCGCCTTCACCGCAAATAACCGGCAGTTTTGCTTCCTCGGTTACACTAATCAGAGTAGGAATAGCGGAAGCCAATACATTGTCGGTAGGCACATATACTGCCTGTACATCACCTGCCAGGCTACGGGCAGCCTGTTGGATATCATTAACAGTAGAAACAGTAGCTTCCTTTACGGTAATTCCCTTAGCAGCTGCAGCCTTCTTCAGCAACTCAACCTGCAGTTGGGAGTTAACCTCACTGGAGCAATAAATTGTGCCGATGGTTTTAGCATTCGGAACCAGCTTCAGCAGCAAATCCAGCTGCTCGGAAACAGGGTTCATATCAGTTGTACCGGTTACATTAGTGCCCGGTTTAGCATTATCCTTAACCAGCTTAGCGGTTTTGTAGTCAGTTACCGCAGTAGCAACGATAGGAATATTACTGGTAACATTTGCTACCGTCTGTGCCGCAGGAGTTGCAATAGCACAAATCAAATCAACCTTATTGTTTACAAAGCGATGAGCAATGTTCTGCAGATTAGACTGGTCAGCCTGAGCATTTTGTTTGTCAAAAGTAATGTTCTGACCTTCCTTATAACCCTTAGATGCCAGACCGTCAATAAAACCCTTGTTAGCTGCATCAAGCGCCTCATGCTCAACCAGCTGTACAATGCCTACATTAACTTTTTCAGCCTTTGCACCTGCTTCCTTTTTGTCACCGCCGCAGCCTAATGCCCCCAAGGCGAGGGTCAGCATCAGACCGGCTGCCAATGCTTTAATTTTGTTGCTTTTGAGAGAAATCATTTTCTACCATCCTTCCATGCTACAAATTTCGTATAAATGTAGTTAAGGTTATTTTATGCTTTTATACTTTATTTGTAAAGTTTTTTGAAAAAATTTCCTCATTTCTGTTTTCAATGTATATTTACTGTATAAAAAGTTACATGTTCTGCTGTGAAAAGTAAAACTGCCCCACACCTATAGTGTGAGGCAGTCAATCCTCAATGAAATTATTTCAGCAAAGCCTTAGCCTGCTCTTCGCTGACAATAAGATGCGTAAAAAGACCTGTTGCCAAAGCACCCAGCAACGCCTTATTACCGGCATTCAAGCCAATGCCTATCAGCTTCTTGCAACGGCGCAGCTGCGCCAGCGGAATATGCAAACAGTAATCATTATTACCGCTGATGAATTCACCGCGCTGATTATAATAATATGACAAAAAGCTTCCTACGGCCTTTTGCTGTTCCAACGCATTACCGAAACGGGTTGCCGTTGCTTCATCGGGCACGGCAGGATAATCGCAAACTGAAACAACAGCAGCATCCAGACTTTGCCATTGCTGTAGAAGCTGCTGATAGACAGAACGGCTTTCCAACTCGGCGCGTTCCTCCTCGGAATCAGGAAAAGCACTGCAGCCAAGCATATAACAGCTTCTGCCACAGGCGCTTGCCCATATTTTCACCAGCTCATCCGGATGATAACCCTTATTAGGAAAATTCGCCGTACCGATCAGCGGATATACCATACCGTCCTGCGTATAACTGCTGCAGTCCGCAGCCTTCAGCACAACCTCGCCCAAGGCATAACCCCAGCCCAGAGCCAAGCTCTTGTCAGCCGTTGTTTCAGCCATAAGATAATGCATAGCCTGCGTCAATGCGTCCTGTTCATCTGTAAGCACACAGCCACCGGCCAAGGCATATTTAGATTGCAGACGCTGCAGCAAATCCGCCTTTCCCTCATCTCCGGCACGGATTTCGATATGCACAATTCCCAGCTCACGCGCTCTTGCCAGCATCTTGCTGACAGATGGACGTGACACATTAAGGCGTTGCGCAATTTGCGCCTGCGTCAGATTGCTTTCATAATATAAACGGGCAGCAGCTACAAGCTGTGCCCGTTCATGAACCGATAGCATTTATTTAACTTCTTCCATTAATTCGAACAGGATACCATCCTTCATGATGAAAGCAATGCGGGTATGCTCATCAGCCATCCAGGGCTCAACAATAACCTTATTTTCTGCCAGCTGCTTATCAAGGTCATCAACCTTATAAGCTACATGCACTAAGGTCTGCAGCTCTTCCGGCAACGGAGTATCTTTTTCGAAACGCAGGTATTCAATATGAAATTCATTGGTATCAGGAGTAATGAGATGCGTTTTTATGCCTTCTGCATAAATCTCGCCTTCTCTTGCAACAGTCGTCGGTACGCCGACATGCATAAATTCTTTCATTTAATCCACATCCTTCTGCCATAACTCATAAGCATGGTAAGCTGCTTCCGGCGTTGCGTTTTCGTGTACAACCATACGGATTGCACGCAGCATAGCCTTCGGTGCGGCAGCCTGCAAAACGTTGCGTCCCATATCAACACCGGCTGCGCCTTCGTTTACGGCACGATAAGCCATTTCCAGTGCGTCGCGCTCAGGAATCTTCTTGCCGCCGGCAATTACGATAGGTACGGGGCATGCAGCAGTAACCTGTTCGAAGTTATCACAATAATATGTTTTGATGATATGTGCGCCGGTTTCGGCCAGCAGACGTGTAGCCAGGGAGAAATAACGCGTAGTACGCTCCATCTCCTTGCCAACTGCTACAACACCGAGAACAGGAATTGCAAAACGTTCGCCCATATTTACATAATAAGACAAATTGCGCAGGGAGTCAAGCTCACCTGCAGAGCCTACAAAGCATTGAACTGCCATGCAGGAAGCATTCATGCGGATAACATCTTCTATTTCAACGCCGACATTACCAAAGCTCATATCGTCCTTGAGTACGCTAGTGTCAGCAGTACAGCGCAGAGCAACAGCCTTGTGATGGTTAGCGGGAATGCAGGTACGCAAAGCACCTCTTGTTGCCATCAGGCAATCCGCATATTGCATCAGCGGCGGAATTGTCAGATCAAGACGTTCCAAACCTGCGGTAGAGCCCATGATATAGCCATGGTCAAAGGCCAGCATAATAGTGCGGCCGTCATCAGCAAAAATCTGTCCCAGACGAGATTGCATGCCCCAGCCTGCGGATGCGTGCCCCTTTACCGGGAACGGACGCTCCGGCGGAGCAATGCCGATGCCATAATCTTTTGCCAGTACATTACCTTCTTTATCTGCCATATTCAGTCACCTGCTTAATTTCTATAGTACGGAGTGCGGCACGGAGCATTCCAGTAGCCAAGCAGCTCGTCATCCATACGCGCAATGAACATCTGGAAGCCTGCGGTTTCCTGTACGGTAAGGATTTCGCCTACAGCACTTGCCACAACCTCAATACCTTTTTCTGCCAACAGCTTATGGCAGGCACGGAAAACAATCAGCTGTTCCATCAGAGTAGTAGCACCGCTGCCGTTGATAACGACCATCAGCTTTTCGCCTGCTTTTACGTCCAGATCCTTTAGCAGAGCGTCCATCATAATTGCAGCTGTTTCGTCAGCAGATTTCATCGGCTGAGTACCGCCACCGCCTTCACCATGCTGGCCCATGCCGATTTCCATAGTGCCTTCGGCAATATGAGCGATTTCCATACCGGTTGCGGGATGAGTAGCACCTTTAGTAGCAACAGCAATAGTTGCCATGTTATCAGCAAATTTCTGTGCAATAGCAGCAACCTCTTCCAAGGATTTGCCTGCAGCAGCTGCAGCACCGGCAATCTTGTACAGAGGAACGCAGCCAACCAGACCACGGCGGTCGTCAGCGTTTTCGCGCGGAGCATTGGCAACGTCTTCCTGAGTTACAACCTTAACAACATTAATGCCCAGTTTTTTCACCTGTTTCATGGTCAGGTTGCCGGTCAGCATATCACCTGCATGGTTGAGTACAACGAAAAGTACGCCACGACCTTTATCAGCCATCTTAATTGCTTCTACGCAAGCCTGAGGACCGGGTGCAGCAAAAATATTACCTGCAACAGAAATATCAATCATACCTTCGCCGACAAAGCCGCTGATAGCAGGCTCATGGCCGGTTCCGCCCAAGGTTACGATAGTTACACGGTCTGCCTCTGCCAACTTCTTGTTTACAATGAGGTTTCCCTGCTCCAGAGTGATGATATCAGGATTAGATAACACAAGACCTTCCAATAATTCACTTGTCAGATTTTCCGGATTGTTAATGAATTTTTGCATAATGACGCCTCCGTTTTTATTTATTTTATTGTTTTTTAAGCCTGCGCTTTATCAGCAAATCAAATTGCCGCAGCCATTGCTGTCAGCAGAATAGAAATAGACGTTGCACCTGGGTCCTTAGTACCCAGGCTGCGTTCACCGACGTTTTTAGCACGGCCGAAGCGTGCTACCATGTCAGCAGTTTTTTCTGCGCCCTCGGCTGCTGCCTTGCCCATAGCAGCAAAGACAGCCTTCGCATCACCTTCGGCAGTCATACCTGCTTCAAGTGCAGGATACAGAGCATCAACCATCGTCTTATCACCGATTTTAGCTTTGGAAATATCCTCAAAATCCTCTTTAGCCTGAGCCAGCATAGCTTGAAGCTCTTCCAAAGAAACTTCCTTAGCATCCTCAGGTGCAGCATCGGCAAGTCCGCCAAAAACAGTGCCCCATAAAGGTCCTGCACTGCCGCCGTTGCTGTTCATAAAAGCCATGCTCAAATCATCAAGCAAATCTTTAATATTAGCACTATCATGCGCTTCTACCTTGTTTTTCATGGATTCTGCCATACGCGCAATAGTAACGCCATGGTCACCGTCACCGGCTACGCTGTCCAGCTCGCACAGCATTTTGCTTTTTTCTTCAAGCTCAACTGCTGCTGCCAAAAGCATTTTTTCCAGCATTTCTAAAGTAAGCATAGTTCATCCGCTCCTTTCGTTATCCTCATTGTAGCATTTGTCAGAACATATGTAAACAATATTTCTGAAATTTATTTCTTTTTTACTTAAAAAAATTCGTCGCACAAAGCACGACGAACTTAAAATTTTCAATATCTGGTTATCAGTCACAATTACATCAGGCTGGAAGGATCAACCTGCTCGCCATAATGAATAACTTCAAAATGCAGATGCGGACCGGTGCTGTAGCCAGTGCTGCCGACATAACCGATAATCTCGCCTTTTTTCACATATTGTCCTGCACGGCAGACAACACGGCTCATATGACCATATGCTGTCTGATAGCCATAATCATGGTTTATACGTGCATAAATTCCATAACCGCCATACCAGCCTGCCTGCTGTACATAGCCTGCTGCACTGGCATAAACCGGCTCGCCATAATCAGTGGCAATATCAATACCAGGATGCCAGTCACGGCCATAACCGCCAAAGGGATTAGCGCGACCGCCGAAAGAAGATGAAATATAACCGCCACTGGTAGGCCATTGGCTCGGAGTAACCTCACGACGATAGTTCTCAGCTTCAATAGCGCTCAGCAAATTTTCCAAATCAACTTTTTTCGCATCGGCCTCAAGACCGATGTTCTTTTCCTGCTCCAGTACAATGTTTGCCGGATTAGCAGAGCCCAATACAGGACCGCCCTGACCTGCGTAATCGGAAGCATTGCTCTTAGGAGGAAGCTGTGCACCGCTTTTTTCCATCTGGCTGCGAACCTGGTCTTCCAGCTTAGACAAAGCTGCCAGCTTTTTCTGGTTGGTTTCTGCCATCAGGCGTAATTGTCTGATAGTCTGCTCCTGCTCGGATTTAGTCTGCTTATAAGCAGCCAGCTCCTGCTTCTGCTGCTCGTTTTGCACAGCAAAATGAGCCAGTACACCGATAGTACAGGACACAAAAACAAGGAAGGAAGCAACTGCTGTCATAGCATATTTCAAATGAGTCTTTTTCACATGGGTTTTAGCTATATTCTGACCGTCTGCCGGAATAAACCAGAAGGTGAAATGCTGGTTACGGCGCCAGGTACTGCGTAGCGCATGATAGCGTGCTTTCATACGTCCGACAATCTCCTGCTGCTTAGCCTGCAGCTTATTCACAATGCTCATAACATGCAGACGCACGCGACGCTCAAGCATAGTCAGTTGAATTTTTGCAACAGCTGCGGCAACAGCTATTACGGCCTTCACCTGAGCAATAATCGCAACTATTTTTTCTAAACAGCCATTGTATAATAACTGCACTTTTTCTAACAGCTTGGCAACCAGTTCGCTTGCCTGTGCTTTACAGTGATTATATAATGATTGCACTTCTTCTGCCAGCTTAGCATAAAATTCGTTTACTTTTTTTCCGCAACAATCATATAATGACTGCATTTTTTCATTACAGCGCTCCAAGAAATTTTGACTCATTCTGATACTCCTTTTATTTTTAATATCTATTAAATCACTATGTTTTATTCTTTTCAACGAAGCTAATACAACGTTTATATTTTAATACTTTTCACGCATTTAGTCAAATTTTTGACTAAAATTCCACCCGGACTATCATTAAGCTTGCGAAATAAATTATGCACAATATATTTTTCTGAGCAGCTGCTGCCTCCCCGCAGATTCTCGGCTTTAACTTTACATAATGGCATCAAGCAGGAAATTAAATTATATAGCAATTTTTAAAGTATATCTGCTTTATACTGTATGAAACATTTCTGCTCATACGTTACTTTGCGGATTAATAATGCTTTTGCTTACTTGACAAACACCGCTCTCTTTTGTAAGATAGATATATAATATGGGGGTATAGCTCAGCTGGGAGAGCGCTTGAATGGCATTCAAGAGGTCAGCGGTTCGATCCCGCTTATCTCCACCAGAATTTACTAAGCCGTTGGTTTGACCAACGGCTTTTTTATTGCAGACTGACTGCTACTATGAGAATATAGCTTCACATAGATAATTACAAAAGCAAGTCGCTCTTTTGGTATTACCTTATCATATTTTCTCATTTTATAGTTGACATATTTTCTCGAGCGTAGTATTATAATTATAGAAATTTCAAATTCATTATTACCGTTTGTAAGACAAGGAGGTATTTGTTATGGAAAATGTTAAAAATTCTATCAAAGCCGGCGGTGCCAGAGAGGGTGCAGGCCGTAAAAGAGAGCTCCCCGCTGGAGCAAGGGTAACATCCTTTAAGCTGACTGATACCGAGCGTATCGCGGTAAAGAATTTCATTGCCGAATTGCGCGGAGGCGAAAAATCCAAGGCTAAAATGCTTGAGGCTGAAAGAGAACAACAGACCGATGCTATCATCGAGGCTACCGTAAAACCTTTTGCCGAGGAGTTGTACAAAGTTATCAATCTTTACGGCGGACGTGGCAAAGGCTTCAGAAAAGGCGAAAGTGTAGCCAAAATCATCAGCGTAATGGCGTTCAAGGATGCTGTCCATAAATGGGAGAACGAAAACCCCAGAAATTAACTCGCACGACACAAAAACCCCACAGCTTTCGCCGTGGGGTTTTAAGGTGGTAGCTGAAAAAACGTTAAACAAAAAAACATTAAGGTGGAATGTTCACGGAAAATGTTATGACATCTACCAAAATCATTATATCATATTCAGCATATTTTTGCTAATATTTTTATTTTGTTTTTGATTATTCCATAAGAAGAAACTTCGGCACACAGTCCGGAGCAAGCGGATAACTTAGAATTGCTTTTCGGCAATTCATGTGTTATACTTTTCTCAAGATTAAGGCTCTGCTTGAGCAGTTCTAGCGGCAATCGTAGCCGTGTTGACTCTGCCCAAGCAGGGCCTTTTTTGCTGCTTGCGGTACTAGCTTTACACAAAAACAGCACCCATGCGAAACCCGCATGGGTGATTGATTTTTTAATGGAGCTACTGACGGGATTTGAACCTGCGACCTACTGATTACGAATCAGTTGCTCTACCAGCTGAGCTACAGTAGCACATAAGCTATATTAAATTTCCATCTGCATTGCAGCTTCTTCAGCTGCCTTAGCTGCTGCCATCTCTGCCTTGGTACGGCGCTTTCTGACCTTCTTGGCACTGTTAATACCGGCCTTCTTGATGACCTTTGCTAATTCAGAAATAATATGCAGTTCATCTACGGAACAATCCTTAACCAAGTCAGCCAGCTCATTGCAGTAAATCTGCTCACTGTGATGAATGTTGTCACACAGCAGCTCGTCCACAGAAACATCCAGTACATTAGCCAGATGAATAATTGTAGGCAGGCCAAGCTTAGTATTACCGGTTTCTATATTGCTGATATGCGGAGTTGACAGACCAGTTAGATTAGCTATATTTCCCTGAGTTAATCCTTTTCTGGCACGAGCGGCCTTTATCCTCAGTCCTATAGCCTTATAATCAATATCTAACTTCACAAACGTTCTCCCCTTCTACTTAATCACATACTAATAACATTACAATTATATATGATATCATCATAAAAGGCAAGAGTCATTTGTTTTTTTATAAAATTTTATTTTTTCAATACAGGCACTGTCAGACTGCCCTGCGGCATCAGTAAAACCTTATAATCTTTGCCGACATATTTTTCTGCCAGCTTCATAGCCGCATCTACATCATCCACTGATTCAAACAGCAATTTTTTGGCAAGCTCTTTATCCAAAGCGGATACAAGGATAAAATGTGCCTTCTTCATCAGACGGGTGATCGCAAAAGCCTTATGCGCACCGATGACAAAATTCTTTTCCAGCTCCGCCTTAATAGCATCCGGAGAAGGATTTTCTTCCAATGCCTTTTCCAGAGCGGCACTTCCGCTGCCTTCTTCGCATTCACCGAGAATAATGATTACGCCGCCATCCTTAACAGCACACCAGGCATTATCCATCGTCTTTTGCAGTTGATAAATATTGATATCCTTAGGATAACCGCCGCAGCTGGCAATAACTACATCCGCAGGCTCGCTGATAGGTACGCCATAAACCTGCTCGACAAATTTGCAGGCCTCAAGATGTGCTTCATACCAGTCACCGGCAAAAACCTTCAAGAATTGCTTTTGTGCATCCAAAATAGAATGGAACAGGAACATCTTATGCTCTTTAGCAAAAAGACGCACGCCCTCAACCTGATCATCGTATACAGGATTGCCATGCAGCTTGCCTAATTTTGCCTCCGGGCTCATCATCAGGCTATGGTTTTTGCGTACCGTTTCCATAGCGGCAACACCGGGCAGCACGGCCTTGCGTCCGCCGCCAAAGCCGCTGAAGAAGTGATAAACAACGGTACCGGTCAAAATAACCAGCTCAGCATCACAAACATGCTTATTGAGCCATACAGGAGTGCCATGCTCTGTTTCGCCGAAATACTCGAAGTTATCCTGCACATGGCAGTCGCTGTTATACATTTTCAGGCGTTTGGCAACATCCTCGCCGACCTGCTCCACCATTTCCTCGTGGCTCATGCAGCGATGTGTACCCAAAGCAAAGACAATATGCATATCCTCATCCTTAACACCCAGTTTATTCATTTCGTTAACAAAAATGGGCATAAAGGAATGCGTTTTGGCAACACGAGTTGAATCGTTACAGATAAAGGCAATTTTCATTCCGGGCTGCACCAGCTCATTAATCGGTGCGCTGGCGATAGGATGATATAAAGCATCCAGAACAGCTGCTTTTAAATTCTCCAGAGGCGGCATCTGCTTCATTTTCAGTTCGCCCAGAACATGCTCCTCCGGCAGAGAAAACTCCTTGTAGCCATGACCATATTTGTACTTATAATCAGTCATCTCCGTACCTCCTCTTGGTTAGCCTAAGCAATTTTACTTAATTCTATTCTATCATATCTGCTATGAAAAATGTTTATTTTTTAGGCAGTGAAAGTAATAAAACTGTGAAAATAATGCACGCCATACCGATATAGTCAGCACCAGCCAATTCAGTATTCAGCAGCAATACTACGGAGATAATAGAAGCCAAAGGCTCGGCGCAGGAAATCAGGCTCGCCTTAGTCGGTCCGACAATTTTCAGGCCTGCCAGATAAAATGCATAGCTCGCAATAGTCGCACCCAAAAGCAGATACGCAAAAGCAAGATAACCGCTCATATCCCAATGACCTGCTGGCGTAAAGGGATTACGCCAGATAATCAATGCCACACCGCTGATAAGCTGGCCCCAGCCGATAAGCGTTGCCGCAGTATATTTTTTGAGCATTTGGCCCGGCTTAATGCTGTAATATGCATAGGAAAGCGCAGACAATACACCGATTGTCAAGGCTATTGGCGAAATCGCCAGACTGTCAAGGCTGCCGTGCGTTGCAATAAGAAATACACCTACCAGCGCACCGACAATGCCTATCAGTTCACGTCCGTCAGGAATTTTTCTTGACTTATAGCTCATCCACAGCATTACATAAATCGGTGCCATGTACTGCAAAACCGTCGCCGTCGCCGCATTGCACAAACCGATGGTGTAATAAAAGCCCAGCTGCGCGCCCAAGATACCTAAAAATGAAAACTCAATAATATTCCAGGTATCTGCCTTAAGAATAGCAAAGATATCCTGCTTCTGCACAAAGGCCGCAAAAAGCAGGAACATACAGCCTGCCAGAATCTGACGCGCCATGCAAAGCCAGATCATATCTGCCTGATGATATTGATACAAATACTGTCCTGCTACACCGCCCATGCCCCAGCAGGTTGCGGCACCTATAATTAAAAATATACCCTTAAGCATACCGATAACCTCTTTCATATATGATGATTATCAATAATATAACACCTAATAATAATATTTACAAGATAAATAAATTATACTTTGAAAAGACTACGTAAAAGAGCTGCCGCACCTGCGTGCGACAGCTCTTAAAAGCATTTTATAACGTTGCAATGAAGTAAGCAATGCTGCTTACCAGCACCGTTAAGGTAATCATCATCGGGTCAGCGATAGATGTACGGTAGTTTTCCGGGTTATAATGCGTGCGTTTACGGAACGGTTTGGCATCGAGGAAATCCATCGGATTGCTCGTAAGATCCATAAACTTTTCGTACAGTACGCCCCAGGCACTGCCCAGGCCGCCGCTGATTGCACACAGCAGCATGCTGACGCGGACGATGACAAAATCAATCGGCTTACGGTAGAACCAGTCTGTATCGAGGCTAAGCGCTGTATGAGGCTCCATGCGCGGCAGGAACATCATAAACGGCACCATGGTTACGACAAGAATTTCTACGTAGCTCAGCATATGTGCTGCAGTAAACGGCTGGTAATCTGGATAACCGAACGGCAGATAGCGATACAGCAGATCCGGATATACGCCGTACAGGAAGCAGAGCGCTGCGCCGAAGCCCATGCCAATATACATATTCTTCGGCAAAGGATTTTTAATTTCTACATTCTTATCGTCATCACGCAGGAAGATAAAGTAACCCATCTTCAAGGTAATGGATAAGAAAGTACCTATGCTGGCAAGCTCCAGCAGAGTATATACCCAATCATAACCGGCAGCGGATGCAGCGGCAATCGTAATCGTTTTGCTGATGAAGCCGTTGAAGAACGGTACACCGGAAATGGAGAACGCCGCTACAAAGAAGCATACAGCCACGAACGGCATCTTTTTCGCCATACCGCTTAGCTGATTAATCTTGCGGATACCGGTTGCATAGATAATAGCACCGGCACACATGAAGAGCAGGGATTTATACAGGATGTGCGAGAAGGCATGGGCAGCAGCACCATTCAGTGCCATCGCCGTGCCAACGCCTACACCGGCAACCATGAAGCCTACCTGGCTGATAATATGGTAACCGAGCAGACGGCGCATATCGTTTTCCATAATCGCATAGGCTGCACCGTAAAGCGCCATAAAGCAGCCAAAGCCCATCAGGAAATCTGTTCCGGCAAAGATACGGATTAAAGCATAAACAGCAACCTTTGTCGTAAAGGAGCTTAAGAATACGCTGCCTGTAATCGTGCCTTCGGGATAAGCATCAACCAACCAGGCATTAACCGGCGGAATTGCCGCATTAACAGCTACACCGATTAAAATTGCCCAGAAAGCAAGGTCATGCGGAGCCTTGGACAGATTTGCAATCAGAGAATCACCACTGCCAACCTTCAGGAAAATACCGAGCAGCAGCAGGTTGCCGCCAAGCATGTGCACCAAAAGATAACGCAGGCCTGCGCGACGGGACTGAGGAGTATTGCGGCACCAGATCAAGAACAGAGAGGTTACGGCAAGTGCTTCCCAGAAGAAAATCAGCGTCAGCCAATCCTTAGCCAGTGTTACACCAAGAGCACAGCCGGCATAGGACATGGAGCACAATGCTTCCATACGGTTCTCGTTATGACAGGAATAAATGCCGCCGATGCAAGCCATCAGCGCAAAAATCATGCAGAACACGTAGCTGAGCTTATCTACAAACATGTAGCCCAAGTGATAGCCTGTACCCAGAAACTCAATGCTCAAATCTGTGCCAACCGGCATAGAAAGTGTAGCAAAGAGGGCAAAGAACGGGCCTACAGCCAAAACGAACTTGCGCAGCATTTTCGGCACGAGCATTGCAATCACACCCACGGCAATGAGGATCAGACCGGGATGAAGCAGATTACTCATCGTTCTCACCTCCCTTAGGATCATCATAGTAGGTTTCATCACGCTGCAGCAGCGGCGTCATGATAATTTTTGCCAGAATAATCAGCAGCCAGCAACCGAAGAAGCCGAAGAAAATATCATAGCCAAACGGCAGCGGCCACCACGCAGGACTGTGCAGATGTACACCGCAAAGCTCTCCGATTGCGGAAAGCACGAGTACGGCAGCAGCTATCATGTAAACAGTTTTCTTGCTCATTACATCCAACCTCCGTTCCAGCCTGCGCAAATAGCGTTGGAGGCCATTGTTGCCAGCTCATAGAAGTGCGGATAAATATCCGGCACGATACCGAGGACAACAGCGATAATAGTTGTAACGCAAATAGGTATCAGCATCGAGTAGCTGATATCGCCATATTCACGGAACTCCTCCTGCGGATCCTTGCGGAAGTATGCCATCTGTACAACAGGCATCAGATAGCCGGCAGCCAGAAGCGCACTGGCAACCCAGACGAGAATGTACAAAGGCTTGCCTGCCTGCAAAGCGCCGAGTGCCAGATTCCATTTGCTGACAAAGCCAACGAGGAACGGCGTACCGGCGATACCAAGAGAAGCAATCGTGAAGCAGGCCATAGTTACCGGCAGCTTCTTGCCGATGCCATACAGCTCACTGATATTGTTTCTGTGTGTACGCGCGATAATCAGACCGGCGCACATAAAGAGGGTAATCTTCATAACAGCATGAGCTACCAGATGCAGGTAAGCACCCTTGATGCTCAGCGGAGAAATAAGCGCAGCACCTAACACGATGTAGGAAAGCTGGCCGATAGTGGAGAACGCCAGACGACGTTTCAGATGATCCTGACGCAGAGCAATAAGGGAAGAAATGATAATGCTTGCCGCAGCAGCCCACGCCAATACATCAACGACACCTATTTCCGCCAGCAGCTTCGGGCCAAAGACGAAGCCGATGATACGCAGTACGGCGAAAACACCTGTTTTAACAACGGCAACGGCATGCAGTAATGCAGATACCGGAGTCGGCGCAATCATTGCTGCCGGCAGCCAGCCATGCAGCGGCATAACCGCAGCCTTTACGGAGCCTGCCAAAATCATCAGTACGAAGATAGCCTGCAGCACCCATCTCGGAGCCATGTCCGTAGTCAGGAAACCGCCGGGAGTAAAGTCCATCGTACCACTGATGCAGTAAACGGCGATAACGCCGGCCAGGAAAAGCTGACCGGAAATCAAGGTATAAATCAAATACTTACGGCTGGCCATCAAAGCTTCCTGGTTACGCTTATGCAGTACCAGCGGATAGCTTGCCAGAGTCAGCAGCTCGTAAAAGATGAAGAAGGTCAACAGGTTTTCGGCCATCGCAATGCCCATTACGGCACTCATGCAGATAGCAAAAGCGGCAAAATAACCGGTCTGCTCGCTTTCGTTATTGCAGCGCATATAGCCGATGGAATAGAAGTTCATCGGTACCCACAGCATCGAAGCGAGCACCGCAAAAATCATGCCGGCCGGATCGGTACGCAGCGTCAGTCCCACGGTATCGGTAATTTGGCACAGCGTCCACTGATACTGATTGCCATCGAGAACAGCGGGCAACATCGACAGGATGATGCCGAATTTAAGTACGGAAGCGATAACGCTCCAGGTTTCACGCAGGTTAGGCCAGCGTCTGCTGAACGCGATAAGTACAGCAGCTATAAAAGATACACCAACCGCCAGAAATGGTCTGCAATCTAAAATAGTCATCTCAGAAACACCTCCGGCAATCCTAACTTAACGACATCGGTAACGATGTCAACACTGTAGAAGCCAAGTACCAGAATCATGATACCGCCGACGAGAATCGGGATAACCATGGAAAGCGGTAAGCCCAGCTTGCCCTTATGCGGATGTACCTCAGTCAGCGAAGCTTCACGCTGTATAAACATCTGCTCAATAATACGGAAGAAATAAATTGCATTCAGCAGGGAGCTGATAACAAGTACAGCGATGTAGAAGTACTGCGCGCCGGTGTAGGCACCAAGCATAAGATACCATTTACTGAAGAAGCCGCAGGTCGGAGGCAGGCCGATCATAGACAAAGAAGCCAGCAGCACGGTAATCGTACTGATAGTCATCTTTTTGTTCATGCCGCCTAAGCGGTACAGATTAACCTCACCGAAGCGATACTCAATACCGCCGATAACCAGGAACAGACTGCTCTTCATAAAAGCATGGTTGATAGCGTGCAGTACAGCACCGATAAAGCCGTACATATTACCCATTGCCAGACCAATAGCAATGTAACCGATCTGTGCCACAGAGGAATATGCCAGCATACGGCGGAAGTCATACTGAGCCATCGCCATAATAGAACCGATAAGAATACCTGCTACACCGAGAATGCCCAAAACATTGAGCGCACTCTGAACTACAGGGTTATCAACCTTAAAGATATAATATACAAAACGAATTAAAGCATATGCCGGAGCCTTACTCATGCAGCCTGCGATAAAAGCAGCAGCGCCCGGATGAGCGAAGGTGTAGGCATCAGGCTGCCAGCCATGCAGCGGGAACAGCGCCATCTTGATACCGAAGCCGATGATAAAGCAGGCTACAGCAATCGCAAACAGCGGCGAATTCAGATGCGGAACTACGCGTGCAGCAAGGTCAGCCATGTTCAGAGTACCGGTCATAGCGTACAGATAACCGACACCAAGCAGATACAGAGAAGCACCGATGGTACCGATTAACAGGTAACGGAAGGCTGCCAGCATTGACTTTCTGCCGCCAAGGGCAATCAGGCCGTAACCGGAAAGTGACATAATCTCCAGATATACATAGAGGTTAAAAACATCACCGGTGATAATCATACCGGAAAGACCTACCGTCAGTAGACCAAACAGTGTATAATAGCCGCCTACATGCAGCCAGTCCTCATCCTTGACGAATGGACGGCTGTAAAGCGAAACCATCAGGGAAATAAACGTTACCACTACTGCCAGAATACTGTTCAACGGGTCAAGAGCAAATTCAATACCGATTGGCGGTTCCCAGCCACCCATCCAGTAATGCCAGGTTTTGCCGCCGGACTCCAACACTCTTTGCAGTACGATGCAGGCATTGGCAAAGGCACCTGCGATAGAAGCCATAACTATCCAGGAGCCTAAAAACTTGCTGATACGGGAAAATAACATACACAGCAATGATGCTGTCAAAGGTAAAAGTACAATTAGGACGGGAGCATGCTGTGTCATTTACTAGCCCTCCTCAATACCTCTACTTCTTCAACAGAACCGTAGATTTCTTTAATACGCATGAGGAGTGCAATTGCTACGCCCGTGGTACCAAGGCTTACAACGATTGCTGTCAGCATCAGGCCGTGCGGCAGAGGGTTAATGTAAGCATTAGGATCTGTTGTCAGGCCGTTCTGGATAGGAATCATTGCGCCATCCTTCTGTGCAAAACACAGATAAAAATAGATTACGGCAACCTGCATAACATTCATCGCCATCAGCTTCTTCATGTAGTTTTTGCTGAGGACCATGCCATACACACCCAGAAAGAAAAGAATCATGACCAGGGAATAAATGCCTTTTGTTTTCAAAAACTCATTGAGCACTTCCATCTTCGTCACCCCTTTTCACGATTGCATCAAGCAAATTAATAATTGTCATCATTACGCAGATGGCAACACCGATTTCAATAAGGAAAATGCCCATAGCATGCATTTCATGCTGCGGCTCCATATGAATCGGCATATAATTGTAGTTCAGGAAAAAGTCTGCACCGCCGAACAATGTCAGCCAGCCGGTAAAAGCATACAGGAAGGTGCCCACGCCGGCAAGAACAACAGAGGTTTTGCCTAAGACATTGAACTTTGTATCAAAGCCCAGGATAAGACGTGCAAGCAGCACGCCTACAGAAAGCAATGCGCCTGCCTGGAAGCCGCCGCCCGGAGAAAATTCACCCAGGCAAAGAATGTAGACACCGTAGGTAAGCGTAAACGGCACCAGCATTCTGAAGGCCACATTCAGGATAAGACCGCCAAATGGTTCTTTCATTTGATAATCTCTCCTTCCTCCGGATCCTCCGGCTCTTCCTCAGGTCTGCGTCCTACCGGATTGCTGGTCAGCACCAGCACCGTTGTCAGACCGGCGAGGAACATTACCGAGGTTTCCCACATAGTATCGAAGCCACGATAGTCTATGATGACGCCCGTTACGATATTGGGCGAGCCTGTATCCTCCGCACTACGGGAGATATAGGTCGGAGTAACATGCTGGTTAGGCGCAGTGTTCGCGTCACCAATTTCGGGCAGGTAGGTTACGACAGAGCAAAACATGCCTGTCATAATCGCTAGGATAACAGCAACTAATCCACGCATTATTTACACCACCTATCAATTTTTTTCAACGAAGCTACGAAGAAGATGGTAGAAATCGTACCGATAACAGCCTCCGTAAAGGCCACGTCAGGGGAACCCATCATCAGATACAGCAGCACAGCACAGAAGCTGAACGCACTGTAGATAATCGCAGCACTAAGAATATCCTTGCAGAAAATAACTGCACAGGTAATGAGAATCAGGAAGACAAGTAAAAGAGCTTCAATAGTATAAATCTCCATTTTATTTATCTCCTTTCTTCTTAAGATATTTATGTACCTGATTACGATTTGTTTTTGCAGGCTTCTTGCGGATATGACCGACAGGCTCGTCAGCACTGTGGTCAGCTTTTTCCAGACCGACAAGCTTTTTAGCTCCCTTGCTTTGCAGTGTCCAGACAGGGTGCCCGGATTTATAGGCTGCCTTGCTCAGAATATGCGAGCCGATCGGATTCGCCATAAAAACAAGTAAAAATACAAAAGCCATCTTTGCCGCTGTCAGTGTAGGTCCTTCATAAATCATCAGACCGATAAAGGAAAGCGTACAGCCAAGAGTTTCACTGTTACCGGAGGCATGGATTCTGGAATAGAAGTCCGGCAGGCGCAGCATACCGATAGCTGAGCCGACGAAGAATACCAGACCGCTTAACAGGAACAGTGCAGCGATAACTTCACGCGGGGAGGTAAAACCGAATTGTTCAATCATATCCTTTTACCTCCTATAAATTTAGCTACAATCAGCGAGCCGATAAAGCCTAAAATTGCATAAGAAATCGCTATATCAACATACATATCCGGACGTTTGTCAATATAGCCGAAAAGCACCAATAATAGAATTGTATCGGCACCGATAACGCCCAAGGCGTTCATTCTGTCAAAAATTGTCGGTCCGTTAAACAAGCGTTGCAGCATCGTACCGATGATCAGAAGAATGGCTACCATCATAATATAAAATATAATCTGCATAATCATTCCTCACTCTCTACTACTGCAAAATCAAATTTTTCGCCATATAAATCGGCAACCTTTTTCTGCATGCCGCCGTCGAGCACGCCTGCGGCCGCACCAACGGTCAGTGCATGAATCTCATACACACCGTCGTCGGTAACATTCATTGTTACTGTACCCGGTGTCAGCGTAATTGAGTTCGCCAAAATAACAGATGCCATAGGATTATCGACTTTGAAGCGGAAGCGGACAACCTTAGGATCAATGTTCAGCTCCTGACCTGTAGTTGCCAGCAGCACATCAATATTGGCGAGCACCAGCTGCCACATCAGCCAGAAAAAGTACATAATCATTTTCGGAATCGAAAAACCGAAAACATAATACTTTTTACTGCCGTCCTTATTTGGGACCAGCAAAAGCGGGTATGTAACCCAAGTTGTCACCACAGCTGTGAGGATACCGTATACGACAAATTTTGTTTCTGTTCTGCCTGACAAAACCATCCAGAATGCAAACAGCACCAGAGCAAGACATGTCATATGCACCATAGGCGAGCCTACAATTTTTTTATCGTTCAATACTCCCTGCTTTTCCACAGCTACCACCTTTCTTTATATTATTTTTGAATATAATAGCATTTGCGTAACCAGTCATCAGTCAATACAGATGACATAGCTGCGAAAATATAAATACCGCTTTCACAGTATCATGAAACCGGCATTTAGTAACATAAATACCTATTAGGCAGCTCGCATAGCAAGCCACAAAAAAGCAATCCCTTTCTCGCTCTTAATTATTATAAATTAGACATTAACAAGAAAATTCCTGCTTCTTTTTCGAAAAGAATAAAAGTTATGCGATTAATTCTCTTTTAAATCGATTAAAGAAAAGTCGCAATCGTCGACAGGCAGCATTCTGCCTGCCAAGCGCTCAACTCTTGCCAGATCAGCTGTGCAGCAAACCTGCAGACGTCCCTTGCCTTCTGTACGCAGCAGACCTTCCTCCTTAAGTGCTGCGATAGCGTCGGCACTGGTGGCAGCCGCCGGGTCAAGCACCTTTACATTCGGTCCTAAATCTGCTTCTATTTGTTCTTTGATAAAAGGATAATGCGTACAGGACAAAATCACTGCTTCAACGCCAGCTTTTTTAAAAGGCTCGGTATACTCGGCAATAGCCTGCTGCAGCTCCGGGCTGTCAAAGCGCTCACCTTCAATTAACGGTACAAACTTGGGGCAGGCCACAGGATAAACCTGCGCTTGCGCATCAGCGGCAAGAATAGCCTTTTTGTGCAGTCCGCTGGCAATAGTAAACTGCGTTGCCAACACGCCGATTTTCTTATTCGGACTGGCCGCCAACAGCTGCTGCGCCCCCTTGGACATCCCGACAACCCCGAACGGATGCGTCCCCCGCAAACTGTCTACACCGAGCATCGTCAACGTATTGCAGGCTATAACTACCTGCTTAACGTTTTTGGCTGCCAGCCAATCGATTATTTCGCCTACAAAACCACGGATTTCTTGTTCACTGCGTGTGCCGTAAGGCGTACGTGCAGTATCACCCACATAAATAAAATCCTCGTACGGCAGCATCTGATGCAGGCATTTCAAAACCGACAGACCGCCGACTCCCGAATCAAGTACGCCAATGGGCTGCATTTTATCCATAAAAATACCCTCCCGTATTTTTTATACTTTAATACATTAATTATATCACTTATATTCGTTTGCGTATATAAAAAACAGGCAAAGAAAATTTCTTTACCTGTTTTTTGCCTGTTTTACCACAATTCAATATTTACAATATTTATCCGGCTGTCAGGCCGCCGTCAACAGTTACAATGCTGCCGGTCATAAAGCTGTTGGCAGGGGACGCCAGACTGCAGATTACGTGAGCAATCTCACCGGCTGCAGCAATCCGCTGCAACGGATAGGCTGCAGCCACATCTGCCAGTGTATAACCGCCGTTCGCATCAGCAAGCTGCTGCGCCAGCAGCGGCGTATCCACGTCTGCCGGGCAGACGCAATTCACGCGCACGCTCGGCGCCAAATCCAGCGCCAGTGCTCTAGTAAACGCCACCACTGCGCCTTTAGTAGCACAATAAAGCGCACAGCCGTAATTGCCGCTGACAGCAGCATCCGACGCAATATTCACCACGCTGCTTTTGCTGCGCAGATAAGGCAGGGCTGCCTGCATCAAAAACATCATGCCTTTAACGTTGACGTTCATCATCGCATCAAAATCTGCTTCCGTAAGCTGCTCCAGACGCTGCTCGCGATAAAAGCCGGCGCTGTTTACCAAAATATCCAGCTGCCAGTCAGGCTTGCCTTCCTGCTCGGCAATCTTTGCCACTGCAGCCTTGCATTCAGCCTGCTTCGTCACGTCACAGGAAATATACACTGCCTGCTTTCCTGTCTGCTCCTCCAGATAACGCAAAGCCTGCGCACCGCGTTCCACGGAGCGTCCCAAAATATATACCCGCGCACCATCCGTCAAAAAGCGCAGCGCCGCCGCCAGGCCAATGCCCGACGTACCGCCGCTGATAGCGACACAAAGTCCTTCACAGCCGTAATTCATCTTATTCATCCGTATACTCCTTTTCCTTCAGCTCGGGCGGCAAACCGATAATAATCGTTGTCCCCTCGCCCAGCTTGCTCTGCAGCTCCAGCTGCATATCATGGCGCTGGGCAATCTGCTTGGCGATTGCCAGTCCCAGACCGCTGCCGCTCTTATTATGCTCATTGCGCGCCTTATAAAAGCGGTCGAAGGCATGCGGAATATCCTCTTCCTTAATACCGCAGCCATGGTCAATAAGCTTCAGCCTGTTGCCTGCCAGCTCCAGCTTAATTTCACTGCCTTCGGGCGAAAACTTGATGCTGTTATGCAAAAAAATCATCAGCATCTGCCGCAAGCGTCCGTAATCACCGTTCAGCATGTAAATGTCCTTATCCGCACTGCCTGTAATCTGCAGCTTTTTATCAGCACCGAGCTGCCTGCCGCTGCGCACTGCATCATGTATAACATCGACAAGGTTCAACGGTGATTTTTCAATCGGGAAATCCGTATTCTGCAAACGCGACAAATCCAGCAGATCATTTATCAGTCGCTGCAAAAACAGGCTTTCCTTATACATCTGCTCATGGAATTCCTCAACGTCCGCCTTTTCCGTAACTACACCGTCACGCAAGGCCTCCAGACTGCCGCGGATAACCGTTACAGGCGTGCGCAGCTCATGCGAAATGTTGGCAATAAACTCGCGGCGCAGCTTTTCCAGCTTCTGGCTTTCGGCATCTGCCAGCTCCAGACGCTCCGCTAGAATATCCAGCGTACGCGCCAGCTCGCCAATTTCGTCATTTTGCTTAATGTTGGTGCGGGCGCTATAATCACGTTCCGCCAGACGCTCGGCAATTTTTTTCATTTTTTCTATCGTGCCGGTAAAGCGCCAGCTGAGCACTACCGAAAGCAACATGCCCAAAGCCATTGCCACCAGCAGACTGATAAGCAGAATACGCAGACCAGACCAGATAGCATCTTGCAATCCTGCTACCGGAGAATGCAGCAAAAGCACAGCCTTTACCTGTCCCTTGCTGTCATAAATCGGTCTGCCTACAGTCAGCATAATGCCATCCAGAACAGGATTATATTCTTCTATAATAAACTCTTTTCCGCTAAAGCCCTCTTCAACCTTTTCTCTGACCTGTGCAGGCAGTCTTTCATAGGCTTCCTTAGAAGTCTTAGGCGGTTCCTTCCAGGCAATCGGCGGCAGGGGACGCTTAAAAAGGCCAAAGCCGCTATGCTCATGATGCTTTTGTACCTCACGACGCTGACGCTGTACACTGTCCTTATTGATGCTCAGCTGACGATTGCTGTCCACCACCCAGACGATTTCCTGCGTCACATTATCCAGATAGCTGATAAATTTGCTGTTGGCAATACCATCACCGTGGCGGCTTTCCATGCGCTCCATATTATCGCTCAGCACTTCGGCAATTTTCTCCGCCCGCAGACGCATTTCCTTTTCCTTGATTTCAATTGTCTGCTGTTTGAAGAACTGGTAAAAAACGCCGCCGATAATCAGCGCAAAAACAAGCAAGACCGCTGAAAAGTACAACGTCAGATTTAAAGCAATTTTATTATTCATCCTTGTGTCCCTCAAAGCGGTAGCCTACGCCCCAGATAGTTTTGATTTCCCACAGAGGGTGCTCGTACTTATCCAGCTTAGCGCGCAGGCGCTTGATATGCGAATCGACAGTACGGCTGTCACCGAAATAGTCATAACCCCAGATACTGTCCAACAGATTATCACGGCTGAAAACCTTCGTAGAATTTTTCGCCAGCGTCCATAAAAGCTCGATTTCTTTTTTTGTAAGTGCCACATCTTCACCGTTAATCTGCACTGCATACTTTTCCAAATTAATGTACAGATTTGCGTAAGACAGAGTCTGAGCGTTCGCCGGCTCCTGCGCCCCCAGACGACGCAGTACCGCACGCACGCGGGCCATCACCTCCGGTGCGCTGAACGGCTTAATCACATAATCGTCCGCACCGATATCCAAACCCATAATCTTGTCGTAATCCTCACCACGCGCCGTAATCATAATAATAGGCACCATGGATTCCTTGCGCAGACGGCGGCAAACCTCAAAGCCATCTATCTCCGGCATCATAACATCCAGCAGCACGACAGCAATTTCATGCTCATACTGCAGATATTTATCCAGTGCCTCTGCTCCGTCCAGCGCAACAACCGGCTCAAAGCCTTCCTTTTTGGCATAACCGGATAAAATTGTCGTAATCTGTTTATTATCATCAGCGATAAGCATTTTCTTCATCGCCAAACCTCCTTAAGCTGCTTTTCTTTCATTATATTATATTTTAACGTCTATGTGTGTTAAAAGTATGACGCAAAAAAAGATATTTTTCAGCTCAAATTAAGACTAAAAACATAAAAAAGTCATAAAATGCCTGTACAATATAAGCAAAGTTAAGGAACAGCTAAAAGCCAAGCCTTAATCAAAGCAAAATTCCACTAAACGATTTAAAGATATAAGGAGTGATTCTGATGTTGAACATGAAAAAGATTCTCGTTACCGGTACAGTTTTAACAGCCTTCTGCACCAGCGCTTTTGCTGCCTCTGCAGATTGTCCGCCGCAGCCTTCTATGAGCGAGCGTGTAAATGCTATTCTGCACGAAAATGACGCATACCGTCCCTGCCCGCCGCCGGCTCACAGAATGCATCGCCAAGGTCCTAAGCTTACACCCGAACAGCGTGCCGAGCACCAGAAGCTGCGTGCGGAATGGAGAAGCATGACACCCGAACAGCGTGAAAAAGCTATAGAAAAAATGCGTAAAGATCGCAAGGAAGCTCACGAAAAATACGCCAAAGAAACCATGGCTAAGCTCACACCGGCTCAAAAGGCCGAAGTGCAGCAGTTCATTAAGGACGATATGGCGCAGCGCCAGGTACGCCACGAGCGTCTGCAGCATATGACTCCCGAGCAGCGCGAGGCTATAAGAGCCAACAGACCGCTGCCGCCGAAGCCTCCCAAACATCATAAAGGTGAATACCGTGGCTACAAACACCATAAGGAAGAATTCCATGGCTACAGACATCACAACGGCGAATTTCCCCAACCGCCTCAGCATTAACGCAAGACAAAAATAGTAAAAATTAATTACTCCTCTTTCCCTTCAATATAACTGTAAAAAGCTTCATCCCCTGGGAGCTTTTACAACATACTCTGTAGCTTGTGCGGAAACACAAGGTATACAGCTCAACCCTTTTTTCTACTCAATACTCATCAAAAGCAAAACCCCGCGGGCCATAAGACCGCGGGATTTTGTATTTTGCGCACAACGCAAAAAGCGTCCGTTTGCCGCCGGACGCCTTTTACGTTTTTTGATGAGTATGAGTATATTATGAAGCGAAGTCAAGTTCTTGACTAAACTCTATGTATATGATAATCTAATTTGGGTGAAAAATCTATCTACAAAAATCGAGATTCGTACTTTAATGAACACTTTTCATAAAATGTACATTATCGGGAGAGGAGCATTGCATACCATGTACAGAAGACAAAAAAAGACCAGACAGGCAATTATCGATGCCTTTGTCAAATTGCTTACCAAAACAAGCTATGAAAAAGTCAGCGTTAAGGATATCATCGATGCAGCCGATGTCGGCCGCAGCACCTTTTACAGCCACTTCGAAACCAAAGATGATCTGGCACGCCAAATCTGCTTTGAGCTTTTCGACCATATCTTCAGTCCGGTTATCCCTCCCTGCTCCACACATAATTTTTCCGAAATGCCGCAAAACACGGAAACTCGTATCACACACATCCTTTATCACCTGCGCGACAAACGCGAATACTACCTGGGCATCATCAATTACGATGACGGTACGCTGTTCTTAGGCTTCTTCCGCGATTACATGCTGCAGAACGTCAGCATCAAGATGAGCGGGTCCTACGACGAATACTCACAAAGAGTGCCGGAGGACTTCTTAATCAACAGCCTCACTAGCAGCTTTGTCGGCATGATTCGCTGGTGGCTCAAAAACAAAATGAATCCCGGTCCCGAGGTTGTCGCCGGTTATTATATGGCATTGATTAATCCTGCCATTGCCGAATTCCAGACCAAGGGAGAATAAAAATTGTTTACGCAACAAAAAAGAACTGCTAAAGCTTTGTACAGCAATACACTGCACAGAGCTTTCGCAGTTCTTTGTTTTTTATTAGAGATATTTAATCCACAGCGGATAAGTACTCAGCACTACTACCAAAAGAAGTACGAAAATATCGCCGAAGCGCAGCGGTGCCGGCGGCATATTCTTGTAGGTGTTACCGCCAAAGCCCTTCAGCTCCATGGAAAGTGCCAGTGTTTCCGATTTTGCTACCGCACGCATAACCAGCGGACGGATAACAACCAGATAAGCGAAGAAGCGCTTGAACATATTGCCACGGTTAGAATAGCCGCGACAGCTTTGTGCATCCAGCGTAATACCGCTATCGGTCAGAAAGTTAGGCACAAAGCGCAGCGCCGTAGTCAGCATGAAGGCATATTCGCAGGGCATATGAAAACGGTCTACCAAAGCCTTGGCAATGTCCTGAATTCGGCTCGCTGCCAACAGGCACAAAAACGCCATCGTCATAACCAGCATACGCAGGCCGCCGGTAAGCGATACATCAAGCGGAGAGCCGAAAAGCAGCTGCAGTAAAATCATCATACCGGTGAAAACTGCCAGACCGCCGATAGCAGCCATCGTCATTCTGTCATGCTTAATGTATAACAGCAGCGCCAGCTCCAAAACAAGAATCGTGGCTACCGCTTCTACCGGCAGAATGAACACCCAGGCAGTAACCGCCAGAGTAACTATAATCTGTGTAAAGGCTGTCAGCTTCATCTGCTTCCCTCCTTACAAATAATTTGCTTGCAAAATTCTTCGGCAGTTGCGGCCTCAATTCCCAAGGATGCAGCCAGAGCTGCTACCGTAGGACGGCACAGACCCCAGCGCTCTACCGGTTGGCTGCCGTCAAACAGCTTCACCGGCGTACCGTCGTAAACCAGCTTGCCGTAATGCAATACAATTGCACGCTTAGCGTAACGACGTACAATATCCATATCATGCGAAATCAGTACAATCGTAATACCGCGCTTTTCATTGATTGCCTGCAGGTAGCTCATCATAGCTTCCTTTTCCAACGCATCCTGGCCATTGGTAATTTCGTCCAGAATCAGCGTGCGCGGATTAAGTGCCAGTGCCGCCGCAACGCCAAGGCGTCGCTTCTGACCGAAGGACAGAAGGCGTGGATATTCACCCTTCAGCTCTGTCAGGCCCATAGCCTCCAACGCTTCGTTTACCTGACGCTCTATAGTTGCTTCCGTCAGCTTTTTGGCACGCGGGCCATAAGCAACCTCGTCAAATACAGTATCCTCTAAAATCTGCAGGTCCGGGTTTTGGAATACGTAACCGATTTTATCGGCCAAATCTGCCGGCTCACGCTTAACGATATCCTCGCCGTCAACAAAAACCTGACCGCTGCGCGGATGGCACAGTGCCATAAACAGACGGCTCAAGGTTGTTTTACCGCTGCCGTTATGTCCCAACAACGCCACAAATTCTCCGTCCTCTATCTTGCAATCCATATCCTTGATTACAGGCTGTCCACGCATATAAGCGAAATTGACATCCTTTGCTTCTAACATCAGTCAGCTCTCCCTTCTGCCGCAACAATCCCATAGGTGCGAAAATCAGCCAGCGCATCCTCTTCGCTGCGCCAATCGCCCAAATCCACGCCGAGCTTTTCTTCCAGGCCCAGCTTAATCTGCCACAGTGACGGCAGCAGCGGACGTAATGCAGGATTTTCGTACATTTTAGGAGCAGCAGCCTCAAAGGCATCAGCCGCCACCAGCTCGCCCTCGTTCAGTACAATCATATCCGTTACGTAAGGCAGCACATAATCCACGCGATGTTCAACGGCAATAATCGTTGTACCGTACTGCTTATGGATTTTGTCTACCAGCTTATACAGGGAACGTGCACCGTCCGGATCCATTGCAGATACAGGCTCATCCAGCACAATAATCTCCGGATGCACGGCAAGCGTTGCTGCCAAAAGCAGACGCTGACGCTGACCACCGCTGAGCTCGTCCAGCTGATAGCTTTCGCGCCCCGGCAGGCCTACATCCTCGAGCGCCTGTCTGGTGCGTTCTTTAACCTCATGCGGCGCAAATCCGTGGTTAAGCAGGCTGAAGGCAATTTCCTCGCCGGCAGTCAATGAAACCAGCTGGCTTTCGTAGTCTTCCATAATAAAGCCCACACGCATGGCAATATCGCTGACGCGCTTGCCCTTAGTGCTTTCGCCGTTAATTTTAACATCGCCGCTGTAGCGTCCGCCCATGTAATAGGGGACGATACCGGTCATAGCCTTGCACAGCGTTGTCTTACCGGCACCGCTAGGTCCGGTGATAACGGTGAAGCTGCCTTTTTTTATTTCAAAGTTGATATCCCGCAGCACCAGATCCGATTTTTTATAGGCAAAGTAAAAATTCTCTACGTTGATTACGCTTTCCATTATTTTTCATCCTCCTGAAAGTAAAACAGCTTCCGCACGGGAGCGTACAGGAAGAAGGTTATCAAACCGTTAAGCAGGCCTACAATCGCAACAACCGGCAGCATAGCGTAAATCCATACGTGCAGCGGCAAGCCTAAAATAAGCTTCAGGATAAAAGTAAACAGACCGCCGCTGGTCATCGTAGCAACAAAGCCGGTGATAAACGGACGCAGCTTCCATTCGCTGATACCGATTTTAACCATAGCCTCAACCAAAAGGCAGCAGACAGTCGCACCGGCCAGCTCGCTGGCAACATTGCCCAGCGGGAAAGCCGATTTAGAGGACGGTACCAGTGTCAGGCCAGCGATAAAACCGATACCGATAGCCTGAGACAGCTTGGGACGCGTCAGATTGATAACAATAGAGTACATAGCAATTGTCCAGTTAGGCGTTACACCGCCGACGTTAGGACTTACAGTGTGCAGAATAATACCGATTGCCAGCAGCATCGCCGTAATTGCGACCCAGCGGTAGCCATCCTGCATTGGCTCAACCTCTATCAGCTGCGGCACAGGTTTATTATTTCTTTCATCCATGAGTAATTACACCTCTCCCTAAAATAGTGCCAGAAAATAATATGTTATCATTATACTATATTTAAATGCTTTTGTAATGCTTTAGCGAAAAAAAGTATCTCAGGTTATAGCAGGAAAAGAAAATTGTTACAAAAGTAATAAAAAATCTGCCACGCTTTCGCACAGCAGATTTCTATTTTTGATGAGTTACGCTCAATCTTATCTATTTGGCATTAAGAGCATCATTACGAGTAAGCAGATACACACAATACTGATTCATACTGATACCTTCCTGCTTAGCATGCTGACTCAAAAGCTTATGCAAAGCCTTGGGCACACGAAGTTTAAACTGACCGGAATATTTATCCTTTTTCTCAGGCAGAGGAATTCCCATTTCATTTTCCAAGGCAGCTTCCAGCCATGTACGCTTAGCATCAACTGCATTTGCCGCTGCCTCTTCAATAGTATCCCCCATAGTAATACAGCCGGGAAGCTCAGGAAAATAAGCAACATAACCGCCTTCATCTTCATCAGGTTCAAACTCAAGGCGATAATTCAACTTCATGTAATCTTCTAAAGTTTTCATTTTTCTTCCTCGCTTTCCACAATATTTTTAACTAACTTAATATACACCTTTTTGATCGGTTTATGCTTAGGAATAGTAATAACAGCTCTGCCCTTTTTACGAAACGAAAAATGGCTGCTGCCACTTTGCGGAGATTGCATTTCATAGCCATAGCTTTCCAATATTTTCTGCAATTCCTCAAACCGCATATCATGTGATAATTTTTTCAGCTTGTACAGTAGCTTTTCCCATTGTGACATAGCTTCTTTCTATCTCCATTATACTTGGTGTCATATGTGGTGTCAATAAAAAAGGCATCTGCCGAAAGCTCGACAGATGCCACTGACTCACACAGTCAGGCACGATCTTTTCTCTAAGTGAAAATAATCATGCAACTGTTTATAGTCTACCATACATATTTGGTTTTGTAAAATTTTCCTTACGCTCTCTTGCCCCCAAGCTCACGCAGCAGCTCCTCCGGCGTAATGTTGTGATAAGCCAAAAGCACCAGGCAGTGATACCACAAATCTGCCATTTCGTGCAGCACCTTATCCTTCTCGCCGTTCTTGGACGCGATAATCGTTTCCGTAATCTCGTTGCCCAGCTTTTGCAGCAGCTTATCCTGACTGCCGCTCATAAGGAACTTCATCTCTGCATCATCAGCCTGAGGCTTGTACAAAATCATACGGTACAACTCGCTGATAACCTTCGGCAGCCCTTCTACCTCAGGCACCGGCAGATTGGACGTATGCCACAGCGCATTATGGAAGCAGGAATATTCGCCTGTATGGCAAGCTACTCCCTGCTGCTCTACCTTTACGAGCAATGCATCACCGTCACAGTCATAGAACAGCTCTACAACCTTCTGCAGATTACCGCTTGTTGCGCCCTTGTTCCACAGCTCCTGACGGCTGCGGCTCCAGAACCAGGTATAACCTGTTTCCAATGTTTTGAGCAATGACTCCTCATTCATATACGCCAGCATAACAACATCGTTCGTGCGTACATCTACAACAACAGCAGGCACAAGACCTCTGCTGTCAAATTTGATTTTAGAAATATCGATCTGCATTATAACCTCACCTCTATACCTCGAGAACGCAGATACTCCTTCACCTGCTTAATGGTGAAGGTTTTATAGTGAAAAACAGAGGCCGCCAGCACAGCGTCAGCGCCACCTTCTGTCAGCACATCATAGAAATCCTCCAGCTTGCCTGCACCGCCGCTGGCGATAACAGGCACATTTACGGCACTGCTTACGGCCTTCGTCAGAGCAATGTCATAGCCGTTTTTCGTGCCGTCGGCATCCATGCTTGTCAGCAGGATTTCTCCGGCACCGAGCGCTACGCCTTTTTTTGCCCATTCCACGGCATCAAGTCCCGTCGGCTTACGCCCGCCCTGCACATAAACCTCCCACTTGTTCTCACCGCATTTACGTGCATCAATTGCGAGAACAATGCACTGGTTACCAAACAGTTTGGCACCGTCGGCAATCAGCTGCGGATTTTTTACCGCTGCGGAATTGAGCGAGGTTTTATCAGCACCGGCACGCAGAGCATTTTTGATATCCTCCACGCTGCTGATGCCGCCGCCGACTGTCAGCGGCATAAAAACCTTGGCCGCAGTTCTGCTGATAACATCCAGCATCGCCTTGCGCTCCTCAAAGGTCGCAGTAATATCAAGGAAAACAAGCTCATCAGCACCCTCGGCATCATAAGCCGCCGCACGTTCCACCGGGTCACCGGCATCACGCAGACCGACAAAGTTCGTGCCCTTAACAACACGTCCTTCCTTAACATCAAGACAAGGAATAATTCTCTTCGTAAGCATCTTATTCCTCCTTTGCCGCAGCAATTTTTAAAGCGTCCGGCAGATTAACGGCACCGGTATAAATTGCCTTACCGATAATGCAGCCTGCTACGCCATCCTTTTCGTATTTTTTTACGTTGCGGATATCATCGAGCGAAGCTACACCGCCGCTGGCAATAATCGGTACGCCACAGGCACGCGCCAACGCCGCCGTCGCTTCGGCATTTACGCCGCTGAGCATACCGTCACGGCTGATATCGGTAAAGATAATCGTTGCCACACCATATTCTGCCATGCGCTTGGCCAGCTCGGTTGCGACAACGCCGCTTCCTTCGCCCCAGCCTTCGATAGCTACATCGCCGTTCTTCGCATCAATGCCGACAGCGATATGTCCGGGATATTTGGCGCAGGCCTCTTTGACAAGCTCAGGATTCTTTACGGCAGCGCTGCCCAAAATCAGGCGCTCCACACCCAGCTCCAAAAGCTTTTCTACTGCCTGCAGATTGCGAATACCGCCGCCAAGCTCGACAGGAATTTTTACAGTTTTAAGAATGCGTTCAATCACAGGCAGGTTTTTGCCCTCGCCCGCCAGCGCACCGTCAAGATCAACAAGATGCAGCCATTCGGCACCGCAGGCCGCCCACTTGGCAGCCATCTCCGCCGGGTCATCGGCAAAAACAGTTTCTGCATCAAAGTGTCCCTCCGTCAGACGCACGCAGCGTCCGCCACGGATATCTATTGCAGGATATATAATCATAATTTTCCCCTCATAATTCAACAAAATTTTTCAGCAGGCGCATGCCGACTCTGCTCGACTTTTCCGGATGGAACTGAAAGGCCTGAACATTACCGCGTCCCACGGAAGCAGTAACCTCCATGCCATAGTCGCAGACCGAGGTAATAATGCTTCTGTCCTCTGGCTCTGCATGGAAGCTGTGCACAAAGTAAACGTATTCACCCTCCGCACCCTCTAAAAGCGGTGAAGGACTGCGCAGCTCCAGCTTATTCCAGCCCATATGCGGAATCTTCAGCTCGGTATCAAGCAGGCGCACCTTGCCTTTGAAGAAGCCCAGGCCCTTAACGCCCGGCGCTTCGTCGCTGCCCTCAAACAAAAGCTGCATGCCCAGGCAAATTCCCAGAAAAGGCTTGCCGCTGTGCAGGCTTTCCGTAATCACGGGAATCAGGCCCGACTTTTCCAGGTTAGCCATACAATCGCCAAAAGCACCCACGCCCGGGAGCAGAATCTTTTCAGCCTGCGCAATCACAGACGCATCGCTTGTCACCACAGGCTCCGCACCGATAGAACGCAGTGCGTTCTGCACGCTGTAAAGATTGCCCATGCCATAATCTATAATCGTTATTTTTTTACTCATATATTTTCCCTCATGCTAACTCAAAACATGTGTGAAGCAACGGTGCTTTATAACACGCATTAAAGTGTCCCCTTGCTGCTCATAACACCATGCACACGGCTGTCAAAGGCTACTGCCTCGGCCAACGCTCTGGCAAAACCTTTGAAAATCGCTTCGATGATGTGATGCGTATTCTTGCCGTAAAGCACGCGGATATGCAGCGCGAGGCCTGCCTGCATTGCCAAAGCGCGGAAAAATTCCTCCGTCATCTCGGCATCGTAAATGCCAAGCTGTACCTTAGGAATATCCGCGTCAAAAACAAGATACGGACGGCCGCTGAAATCCAGACACACCTGTACCAGCGCTTCATCCATCGGCAAAAAGCAGTTGCCGTAACGGTGAATGCCTGCCTTATCGCCCACAGCCTCCTTCAGCGCCTGGCCTAAAACAATACCGCAGTCCTCTACCGTATGATGGCTGTCAACATCTAAGTCGCCCACAGCATGCACCACCAGATCACTGAAGCTGTGCTTCGCCAAAAGCGTCAGCATATGGTCAAAAAAGCCGATGCCTGTATTTATTTCGCAGCTGCCGCTGCCATCAAGGCACCATTCGGCGCTGATGCCTGTTTCCAGTGTTTTTCTTTCTACATTACCGCTTCTCATGCTTTTACCTCCGCACACAGCTCGGTGATTTTAGCAATAATCTGCTTGTTTTCTTCAGGCAAGCCGATAGTGATACGCAAGCATCCCTGCAGCACCGGATGCGTGCTGAAATCACGCACCAGAATACTGTTGGCCAAAAGATATTTAAAGATCAGCTTGCCTCCTGCCGCCTGCTCCGGCAATCTTTCGCTAAATTTCGCCGCATAAGCCTTGGCAAGCTGCTGCATCAGTTCCCCCTCCGCACGGAAGGTAACAAAATTAGTTGCCGTCGGCCATACCTTAAAGCCTAAGGTTTTCAGACAATCTGCAAATTTATCGCGTTCCTCGCGGATGGTTTTGATGCGTTCTTTATACAATTCCTTGTTTTCGTAAACTGTTTTAGCGGCCATCAGCGTAAAGGCATTTACATGATACGGCAGCAGCGCCTTGCCCAGCTGACGCACCAGCCCCAGCGCACCCACTGCATAACCGCAGCGCAGACCTGCCAGCCCATAGGCCTTGGAAAAGGTGCGGAAAACCATCAGATTGCTGTAGCGTCCGACTAAGCTCAAAGTAGAGCCTGCTACCAGCCACAGCTTGTGCATCGGACGCAAATCATTCGGTGCCAGCTCCTTGCCATCGGCAAATTCCATGTAAGCCTCATCCATAATAACAGGGCAATCTACATTAGCAATAATTTTTTCCATAGCTGCCAGGCTGTTATAGTTGCCTGTAGGATTGTTCGGATTGCAGACAATCAACAGTGAAGGCTGCTGCTCCTTACAAAAGCTGATAACGCTGTCAGCATCAACAAAGCCTTCGGCTGTCAGCGGATAGCGCACCTCCTCGCTGTCGGAAAGGGCAGCGTATTCGCCGTACATAGAAAATGACGGCCAGGGTACGGCAATCTTTTTGCCGGGCCCGCCAAAAACATAACAGGCCTTTTCCAACAACTCGCTGGAACCGTTGCCGATTTTTACACAGTCAATATCTACATCCAGCTCTTTGGCAATCACTTCGCACAGGTTTTCCGATTTAATTGGCGGATAACGGTTAAACGGGAAGCGTGCGGTGCGCTGGGTAATCTTTTCCGCAATCTCCTGCGGCAGCTTGTAATTACTTTCGTTGGCGTTAACAATAATATCCGCCGCCACGCTTTCTACGGCATATTCTTCCATCGCCTCAATACTTTGGCGAACAGTAAAGCTACTCATCTTCTGCCTCCTTATTTACCCACACGTTTACGGATAGCGTTTGCATGAGCCTGCAGTCCCTCTGCTTCAGCCAAGGTAATAATATCGTCGGCAGCGGCCATAAGTGCCGGAGCAGTGTAGGCAATAATGCTAGTTTTCTTCATAAAGGTTTCTACGTTCAGTACGGAATAGAATTTCGCCGTACCGCCTGTCGGCAGAACGTGGTTCGGTCCTGCATAGTAATCGCCCAGCGGTTCCGGTGAATAAGCACCCAGGAACATTGCGCCGGCATTACGGATATACGGCATAATTTCGAACGGTGCCTTAGTCATGATTTCCAAGTGCTCCGGTGCGGAAAGGTTAGCCATTTCGATAACGGTAGGCATATCCTTGGCAAGGATGATCTTACCTGCCTGCTGCAGAGAGGTACCGGCGATTTCCTTACGCGGCAGCTGTGCCAGCTGCACTTCGATTTCCTCGCCCACAGCGTTGGCCACACGCTCGCTGTCGGTAATCAGAATGGCGCAGGCCAGCGGATCATGCTCTGCCTGGCTCAGAAGGTCTGCTGCCAGATAAGTCGGGTTAGCGCTGTCATCTGCTACAATCAAAATTTCGCTCGGACCGGCAAGCATATCAATATCAACGTGACCGATAACGGCTTTTTTCGCCAAGGTTACAAAGATATTGCCGGGGCCGGTGATTTTTTCTACCTTCGGTACGGTTGCGGTGCCAAAGGCCAGTGCAGCAATTGCCTGTGCGCCGCCCATTTTATAAATTTCGGTAACACCGATTAATTTTGCCGTTACCAGCACATTCGGATTAACCTTGCCGTCCTTTCCGGGCGGTACGGCCATCACAATGCGGGGAACGCCGGCCACCTTTGCCGGGCAGGCATTCATCATTACAGACGAAGGATAAGCAGCAGTGCCGCCGGGAACATAAATACCGACGGAATCAACCGGGGTAACCTTTTGCCCCAGCAGTGAACCGTAAGGACGGTTCGTAAGCCAGGTTTTCGGCATCTGCTCTTCATGGAACTTCATAACATTGGCAATGGCACGCTCCAAAGCAGCCTTTACTTCCGGTTTGACAATAGCTTCCGCTTCCGCAAATTCTTCCTCGGTTACGCGGATATTTTCCGGTGTCAGCTCTACGCGGTCAATCAGCTTAGTATAGTAAAAAAGGCTTTCGTCACCGTTTTTACGCACATCAGCAACAATCTGATCAACAACCTGTGCTGCCGTCATGTGTCTGCCGAACATAGCGTCCGTGCCTGCCTGAATGCGCGGCGATAATTCCACCTCGTCAAAAGCTTTCTTCTTCATTAAAGCAGCAATCTCTGCTGCGCTCATCTTTCTTGCGTCTGTAACCTGCATTTTATTTATCCTCCTCATTTAAAACAATACGTAAATCCTCAACCAGCTTGTGCAAGCGCGCAAATTTCAGCTTAAAGCTGGCGCGGTTGGCAATCAGTCTGGCAGTAGCGGTAAAAATAGAATCAACCTCCGCCAGTTTATTTTCTTTCAGGGTGCGCCCTGTTTCTACTATATCTACAATCATTTCACTCAGGCCTACGATAGGTCCAAGCTCAGTCGAGCCGTTGAGCTTCACAATTTCTGTCTGAATTCCCAGCTTATTGAAATAAGCCTTGGCGCAGTTCGGATACTTCGTTGCTACCCTCAGGTGAGCATAATCCGTCAGCTTGGCGCGTCGCTTGGCCTCCGGCACCGCCATCATCAGACGGCAGCGGCCAAAGCCCAAATCCAGAAGCTCCACCACGTCTTTATCCTGCTCCAGCAGTACATCCTTGCCGATGATACCGATATCTGCCGCACCGTATTCAACATACGTCGGTACATCAACGGTTTTGGCAATAATAAAGCGTACCTTGGTTTCCTCGTTGCTGATTACCAGCTTGCGTGAATCCTCGGTAACGTTTTCGGCGCTGTAGCCTACCTTCGCCAGCAGGCGTACAGACTTATCGAACAGCTTGCCCTTCGGCAATGCTATAGTAATGTATTCGTCCATAAAAATACCCCTCTATATTTCCCAGCTATAAGCTTAATGTGTATACTATCTTTTCTTTAAGCTTATTCTACATATACTAACGATTTACAGCCATATTCCTTTACAGCAAGCGCTGCTCCCTGCAGGTCCGCAGCCTCGGTCAGCAGCTTCACGCTGCGACCTTCGCGGCGCAATGCTGTCGCTTTGGCAATCGCCTCCGGCAGCTTGCCTTCGCTCCAGGTTACCAGCACGTCCCAGGTGCGGTTATTGGTAGCAACACCGTTGCGCTCCAAAGCCAGCAGTACGCGGTCCACGCCAACGGCAAAGCCTGTTGCCGGGCACTCCAGACCGAAGCGCTGCATCATCTTATCGTAGCGTCCGCCGCCTGCCACCGGATAACCCATTTCCGGCAGATACACTTCAAAAAGCATGCCCGTGTAATAGTCAAGCGAACGATATAAGCCAAGATCAAAGCTCAAATAGCCTGCTGCACCGTAAGCATCCACCAGCTTGTAGATTTTGCGCAAATCATTCAGCGCGCCTTGGCACTTAGCGTTAGTTACTATTGCAGCAACCTTGTCCAAAAGCTCTATGCCGCCCTGCAGGAAGAGGAAATCGGCAAAAAGCTGCTTGATTTCCGGACGGATATTTTCCATCGCATCTGCCATCTGCTGCATGCCCACAGCATCATGACGGCGCAGGTAATCCTTCAGCTGCTGCAGCTGAGCAGCATCAAAGCCCGCTTCCTCCGCCAGGCCGTTGATAAAATCAACGTGGCCCAGGCTGATAGCGAACTTCTGCAAGCCTGCAGCCTGCAATGCTTCGGCTGCCAGCACGATAACCTCGGCATCGGCAGCGGCACCGCTGGCACCCAGCATTTCTACACCGGCCTGCTCGAATTCGCATTGGCGTCCCGCCTGAATTTCTTCATAACGGTAAAGATTTGCCAGATAGCAAAGACGTTTAATCTTTTCGCCGCCCTGCAGGCGTGTCGCTGTCAGACGGGCAATCGGTGCCGTCATATCATTGCGCAGCGCCAGCAGATTATTGCTGCGGTCAAAAAAACGGAAGTCCCCTTTGCTACCTGCGGCGCCAAAAGTATCAACATATTCGAAATCAGGTGTTTTTACCTCATCATAGCCCCATTTGTCAAAAACGTTGATAATCGCATTTTCAATTCCGCGGCGTGTCTTCATCTCTCCCGGCAGAATATCCTTGGTTCCGTAGGGAACCTGATACACCTTATTAGTCATCTTTTTTCTTCCCCTCTTTTATAACTTGCATGACAGAATTATAACCGTCAGCGCCGTAAACAAGACAACGTTTAACGCGTGAAATCGTCGCGGTGCTGGCACCGGTTTTCTCTACGATAGTTTCGTAAATACAGCCTTCATCCAGCATGCGCGCTACCTCCAGGCGCTGTGCCATTGCCTTCAGCTCGCTGATAGTACAGATATCCTCAAAAAATTTATAGCATTGCTCCTCATCCTTTAAGCTGAGAATCGCTTTGAATAACTGGTCTGTTAAATGATCATGAATATTTGCTGCCATTTTTTAGTTTCCTCCTGTGCGTTACGTGCATATAACGATAGTACTTTAACTCACTAACTTGTAAAAATACTTTAATACTTTATCTTGTGAAAGTCAAGAAAAATTTACAAAAAATCTTTTTTCCGCAGGTTTTGTAAAAAATTTCGCATTTCGCTTTACAATTACCTAGTATTTTGATATAATTTGAGCAATTCCTGAAATCCATTGGACGCAGCTTTACAGCTTTACAGTTTTTTCGTAAATTTTACGCAAAACTGTTGACAATATCCTAAAATAGATGTATGATTATTTCATTCAAACTTAACAGAGATTTCATCAAGAGTAGCTGAGGGACTGGCCCGATGAAGCTACGGCAACCACACATCAGTGAACGGTGCCAATTCCAACGGATAATTCCGGCAGATGAAGATTACAGATGCAACGTATCCTTCGCCGTGCCGGTGAAGGATTTTTTTACGCCGGCCGTCAATTCCGACAGCAGACGTACACCGGAGAATGCGACTCTCAAGCAGCATCCGCTGACTTCTATTGGAAAATAATCTCTCACACTCAAATAAGGACTGCTGAAACTTGCAGTCACATTAGAAAGGAACACAAGAATGATAGAACTAGTTAATGTAGAAAAAACCTACTACAGCAAGGCCGGCGACATCCATGCTCTGCACAAAACAAGCCTGAGCATCAAGGCCGGCGAAATTTTCGGTATCATCGGTCTTTCCGGTGCCGGCAAATCCACCTTGGTGCGCTGCATCAACATGCTGGAAAAACCTACCGCAGGCCAGGTATTCGTTGACGGCCAGGAGCTGACCGCCATGAGCGAAGCACAGCTGCGTAAAGCACGTCAAAGCATCGGCATGATCTTCCAGCACTTCAACCTGCTGGCAAGCCGTACTGTTTATGATAACATCGCTTTTCCGCTGGAGATCCAAGGTCTGAGCAAGAGCGAAATCGACAAGCGCGTACGTCCGCTGCTGGAGCTGGTACAGCTGGAAAGCCGTGCCAACTATTATCCCAGCCAATTATCCGGCGGCCAGAAGCAGCGTGTAGGCATTGCCCGCGCTCTGGCAAGCAATCCTAAGGTACTGCTGTGCGACGAAGCAACCAGCGCCCTCGACCCGCAGACCACCAAATCTATTCTGCATCTGCTGCAGGACATCAACAAAAAGATGAACCTGACCATCGTGCTGATTACGCACCAGATGGAGGTTGTAAAAACCATCTGTGACCGCGTTGCTGTTATCGAAAGCGGCGACATCATTGAAGAAGGCCCGATGATTGACGTTTTCACCAATCCGCAGCATCCCACTACCAAGGAATTTACCAAGAGCGTTATCAACGCCGAGCTGCCTGATATCGTTAAACAGATGAAATTAAGCGATACCTATACAGAAGGCAGCAAGCTGCTGGTGCGTATCTCCTTCATCGGCGACAGTGCCAGCGAGCCTATTATTTCCGGCATGGTAAAACATTTTGATGTTGACGTAAGCATTATTTCCGGTAATACCGACCAGCTGAAGGATGTCCTCTTCGGCACCCTGCTGATTGAGATTTCCGGTAACCGCGAGCGCATTAAAAATGCATTGGAATATCTGCATCAGCAGCATCTGAAAACGGAGGTAATTGGCTATGAGTCCTGATATGATTGACCTTTTAATAAAATCCTTTTGGGAAACCTGCTACATGGTTTTCGCTTCTACCGCACTTTCCACTTTAATCGGCATTCCGCTGGGCGTAATTCTTACCGTAACCCGCAAGGACCACATTCTGCCGAACCAACCGCTTAACACTATTCTGGGCGCGATTGTCAACGCAACGCGTTCCACTCCTTTCATTATATTAATGGTAGCAATTATTCCGCTGACACGTATGATTGTCGGCTCTTCCATCGGTACTACCGCAGCAATCGTGCCGCTGACTATTTCCGCAGCACCGTTCATTGCACGTATCATTGAATCTTCTCTGCTGGAAATTAACCCCGGCATTATCGAAGCAGCACAGGCTATGGGTGCAAGCCCGATGCAGATTATCACTAAGGTACTGCTTCCCGAAGCAATGCATTCTATCGTACTGGGTGTAACGCTTGCCATCATCAGCTTAATTGGCTATTCCGCAATGGCCGGCACCTTAGGCGGCGGCGGTCTTGGTGACCTGGCAATTCGCTACGGCTACCAGCGCTTCCAGATGGATGTTATGATTGCCACCGTTGTCGTGCTCATCGTCATGGTACAGGCAATGCAGTCCTTAGGCGACTACGCATCTAAAAAATTAAACAAAAACAAACTGTAATCTACAAGCCAAATGAGGGTTTACAACGATGAAGCGAGTTTCATCGACGTAATAAAGAAAAAGCCGCTTCTGCCTGGCAGCAGACCACCATTATTTTAGGGAGGAACAACTTATGAAGGAGATTACCAAACTTTTACTCACCGTTGCGCTTTGCGCACTGACCATCATAGCCGCAGGCTGCGGTGGTGACAACAAGGCAGCCGATAAAAAGGCTGACCCGAACGCACCTGTTAAAATCGGTGTAACCGCCGGTCCGCACGCTGAAATCATGGACAACGTTAAAAAGCTGGCTGAAAAGCAAGGCTTGAAAATTGAGGTTGTCGAATTCTCCGACTATGTAACCCCGAACGTATCCCTGGCACAGGGCGAGCTGTTTGCCAACTCCATGCAGCATGCTCCGTATCTGGCAGCAACCCTGAAAAAAGAACCTAAATTCGAACTGGTTGAAGCTTTCAAAACCGTAAACTTCCCGATGGCTATCTACTCCACCAAATATAAAAAGGTTGAGGATATCCCGGCAGGCGCAACCATCGGCATTCCTAACGATCCGTCCAACGGTGCTCGCGCACTTCTGGTTCTGGCTGACAAAGGCTTCATCGAAGTTAAGGATAAAAACGATGTTTCTACATCTATAGCAAGCATTACCAAAAATCCGAAAAACTACAAGATTCAAGAGCTGGACGCTGCTTCTATTCCTAAAGCAATGGGCGACCTTGATATTGCCGTAATCAATGCCAACTATGCACTGGTTGCCAAACTGAACCCATCTAAGGACAGCCTGTTGGTCGAACGCGCTGATAACCCGTTTGTTAACATCTTCGTAACCACCAAGGCTAACGAAAAGGATCCGCGCATTGAACAGCTGAAGAAGATTTACACCTCCGCTGAAAACAAAAAATTCATCGAGGATCACTTCAAAGGATCCATTACTCCGGCATTCTGATTTACCGAAGCATAGTACAAAAGCTCCCGCAGACTTCTGTGGGAGCTTATTTCTTAGCTTACCGCAATTTCTAAAAAAAATTTGCGTTTAGCACTTTACAAATTTAGCGTACTAAAGTATAATGGGTACATAGTTAAATGCTAATTAACAAATGAGGTGTGGAAAATGAAAAAATTAGTAGCTTTAGTAATGGGTCTGATGATGATGCTCATGATGGTTGCCGGCTGCGGCAGCGACGGCCCGAAAAAAATGGTAATCGGCCTGGACGATAACTTCGCTCCTATGGGTTACCGCAATGAAAAGAACGAAATCGTCGGCATGGATATCGACCTTGCACGCGAAGCCTGCAAGCGTGCCGGCATGGAAGTAGAATTCAAGCCTATCGATTGGGGTGCAAAAGAAGCAGAGCTCAAATCCAAACGCATTGACGCTATCTGGAACTGCTTCACCGTTAACCCGGAGCGTGAAAAGGTATATGGCATGTCCAAACCTTACATCAACAACTCCCAGCTGGTTGTTGTTCCTAAGGATTCTCCGATTAAAACCCTCGAAGATTTAAAGGGTAAAATCGTAGCGGTACAGGATGACAGCACAGGCTCCTACCTGCTCGAACAGCCTGCACACAAAGAGCTGGCAGCTTCCATGAAGGAAGTTCGCAAATATCCCGACTTCGCAGCTATTTACATGGAAATAGACAACAAACGTGTTGATGCTGCTATCGTAGACGCAGTTCTTGCTCGCGGCTATTATGACAAAAAGAAACCCGGTGCCTACAGAATTCTTGAGCAGAACATGGGTGATGAGGTTGTAGCAATTGCCTTCCGTAAGGACGACAAAGACTTCAAAGACCGCATCGACAAAGCTATGGATGAAATGAAAAAAGACGGTACCTGCAAAAAGATTTCCGAAAAATGGATGGGCGCAGATATCACAAAATATTAATTTGTTATCACTTGAGGGCTGTCGCATTTAGCGGCAGCCCATATTATAATTATATGGAGAGAAATAATTTATGGATTACGTTTTAAATATCATCCCTCAGATGATGGATGGCTGCCTGGTATCATTTCAAGTTTTTATTATCACCATCGTACTGAGCATTCCGTTGGGCATTTTGCTCAGCCTCGGCCGTGTTTCCGGCATTAAACCCCTGCAGGCCCTCATCGGCGGCTATGTTTGGATTCTGCGCGGCTCCCCGCTTATGCTGCAGATTTTCTTCGTTTACTTCGTACTGCCGTCCGTCGGCATCCGCCTGCCGGACTTTGAATCTGCTATCGTAGCCTTTGTATTAAACTACGCTGCCTACTTCTGCGAAATCTTTCGCGCCGGCATTCAGGCAATTCCTGCAGGCCAATATGAAGCAGCGCACACTCTGGGTATGAACTACGTGCAGACCATGCGCCGCATTATCCTGCCGCAGGTTATCCGCATCATCCTGCCGCCTATCAGCAACGAAACCATTACCCTGGTAAAGGATACATCTCTGGTATACGTGCTGGCGATGAACGATCTGATGCGTACCGCACGCAATTTGGTACAGCGTGACTTTTCTATTACCCCCTTCATCGTTGCTGCAGTCTTCTACCTGCTGGCAACTCTGATTTTAACCCTTGTTTTTGAACGTCTGGAAAAACGCTTCTCCAGATATGACCAATAGGAGGAGTAACAGCTATGACAACAAAAATCAAAGCAACCAATATCTGGAAAAAATTCAACAATCTGGAAGTACTCAAAGGCATCGACCTGGAAGTAAACGAAGGCGAAGTTGTTGCCGTAATCGGTCCTTCCGGCGGCGGCAAAAGCACCCTGCTGCGCTGCCTCAACAAGCTGGAAACAATCGATAAAGGCAGCATCACCATCGACGGTGAAGAGCTGTGCCGTGAAACCTCCGGTGGCACGGAATACGTCAAGAACAATGATGTCCGCCGCATTGCCTGCAAAATGGGCATGGTATTCCAGCAGTTCAACCTTTTTCCGCACATGACTGTTCTGGAAAACCTGATTGAAGCACCCGTCAACGTACAAAAGCGCGATAAAGCCGAAGTAATCAAGGAAGCAGAGGTTCTGCTGGCAAAGGTTGGTCTTTCCGACAAGCGCGATGTTTATCCGCGTAAGCTCAGCGGCGGCCAACAGCAGCGTGTAGCTATCGCCCGTGCTTTAGCCATGAAGCCTGCTATTATGCTTTTTGACGAGCCTACCTCTTCTCTGGATCCGGAGCTGACCGGTGAGGTTTTGCGTGCTATGCGCGAGCTGGCAGACGAAAAAATGACCATGGTAGTCGTAACTCACGAAATGGGCTTTGCCCGTGAGGTTGCCACCAAGGTTGTTTTCATGGCTGACGGTCATGTGCAGGAGCAGGGCAGTCCGGAAGAAATTTTTATTAACCCTAAAAACGAACGTCTGAAATCCTTCTTAAAAGTAATTTTAAAGTAATCAGATAAAGGTTTCTAAATTAATTCACAGATTACACCTACCTTTGTCATATATGTTTGTTACAATAATACTCGAGGATGAAAGGAACCTATTGAACAAGGCAAGCAAAGAAAGGTGATTTCAATGCACGTTAAAATTCTTGGCCCCATGACTAAGCAGGCAGAGCTGCTGCTGCAGAATACCGCTATTGCTTTAAAGAAGCTCAAGGTTAAGGCTGAGTTTGAAAAAGTTTCCGAATTCCAAAAGGTAGTGGCCTATGGAGTGATGGCCTTCCCCGCTTTAGTCATCGACGAAAAGTTAGTTGCTGTCGGCAGCACGCTTTCGGTAGATGAAGCCATGACTCTTATAAAGCAACTCTCCTAAACATATCTTTTCATCATACACCTCTCCTTAAAATACACCGCACCGTGCGAAATGTGCGGTGTATTTTTTTGTTTCGGAAGCATTTTGATTAATGTAAAATTTATGTAAAGTTCCTTACGCACTTTTAACATCATAAAATTTCTAGTATAATAGGTATAGGTATACGCTGTTTTACAGCAATCATGGATGCATACAAATTAAAAAAGGGGACTTATTTTTTATGCTTGCTTATTTCTTGGCATTTTTAGGCGGTATCGCCTTGTTTATGTATGGTATGCAGCTGATGGGTGACGGTCTGCAAAAGGCTGCCGGCGCTAAGCTGCAAAAGATTTTGGAGGCCATGACAGGCGTGCTCGCTATGGGCATTCTGTTGGGCGCAGTTGTTACTGCTGTGCTGCAGGCCAGCGGTGCTACCACCGTTATGACCGTAGGCCTGGTAAATGCAGGTCTGCTCACGCTGAAGCAGGGCTTCGGCATTATCATGGGTGCCAACATCGGTACTACTATGACGGCACAGCTCATCGCCTTCAAGCTTTCCAACTATATCACGATTTTAATCTTCATCGGCTTTTTGATGCAGCTGCTGGCGAAAAAAAGCCGCACAAAATATCTTGGCCAGGTTATGCTGGGCTTCGGTATTCTGATGCTGGGCATGGATATGATGGGCAAAGCTGTTATGCCTCTGCGTAACTATTCCGGCTTTGTGCATTTCATCGAGGTTTTCTCCAGCAATCCGTTGCTGGGCATCGGCATCGGTATGATTATGACTGTACTGATTCAGTCCAGCAGTGCTACCATCGGTATTCTTATCGCTATGGCCGGTCAGGGACTTATTCCGTTGGAGGGTGCGATTCCTGTACTGCTCGGCGACAATATCGGTACCTGTATTACTGCCGTACTCGCTTCGCTTCGTGCTAACCTTACGGCTAAGCGTGTAGCTGCAGCTCACGTAATGTTCAACGTTATCGGCAGTATAATTTTCGTAATCTTGATGCCGTTCTTCATTAAATTCGTGCTGCTCGTATCGCCTGACGGCGACATTGCGCGTCAGATTGCGAATGCGCACTCGGCGTTCAACATTTTGAACACGCTGCTCTTTATGCCCTTTGTCAACCCTTTCATCAAGCTGGTAGAAAAGATTGTGCCGGGCAAGGCAGAAATCATTTCCATGCGCCCTGTTTATCTTGACAAAAACATGCTGAACACTCCCTCTATCGCTATCAGCCTTGCTGTCAAAGAGGTTGTGCGTATGGGCGAGCTGGCACGCAAGGACGTGCGCCTGGGCATGGAGGCTATTCAAAGCTTTGATGCCGACAAGGTAAAATATGTTCTGGAGCACGAGCCTGTTGTCGATGCGTTGGAGCGAGATATTACCGACTATCTGACGCAGATGAGCTCCTCTGAAATGAGCGAAAGCCTGACGACACGCCACACCGGTCTTTTGCACGCCTGCACGGATATCGAACGTATCGGTGACCATGGTGAAACATTGGCTAAACGCGCACGCAAGCTTGTTGAGGATGACGTGGTTTTCTCTGACGAGGCTAAGGCCGAGCTGCTGCAGCTCAGCGAAATGGTACTGCGTGCCTCCGGACGTTCATTGGAAGCACTGGAGAAAAATGATAAGGTTATTGCGGAGGATGCTGTGCGTCTGTGCCGTGAGGTTAAGCAATATCAGAAGGAAATCCGCAAGAATCACATCACGCGCCTTAACGAACATATCTGCAATCCTACTGCAGGCTTCGTTATGATGGAGCTGCTGATTAATATGAAGCGTGTATCCGATCATTCCAAAAACATTGCCCAGCTGGTGCAGGGAACATTCTAAAACTTATAAAGCAACAGCAAGCATACAGACTACCGCTCAACATAGTCTGTATGCTTTTCTTTTGCGTAAAAGCATTGCTAAGCTAACAGAGTACGTACATAATTAATCCGCACTTTCTCATATGCGCTTATGAATTTACTCAAGTATACTTTAGTAAATCGTACTTGAGTAAATTTACTCGAAATACTGCAAACCCTGCTTACCTAAAACGACCATATAATCACCATAGTCTTATTCTTACATACCTATTTTGCTGTACTTATAAAATCACAGCTTTTTCACAAAATCTTTGCTATAATTTAAGTAAGCAAGGACTGCGTTTCCGACTGCTACAGTCTTAGCGCAGTCCTTTTTGGTTACGCGTAGAGCCATAATCGGCTTTACGGTTTTTTATTATACCTATTGCAGCAGAGATTTTTATAATATATAAGTTTGTAAACTATATTATATATATTGAGCACAACATTTCTCCGCTGCAAAACGACGAAACGCTGCAGCGTTTCGCACTTTTTTTACTTTAATTATTGATGACACCTTTTACTAATTACAGGTAAAGTATTACAATATAAGATGAGTATTTATCAGCTTAGATTCAGATTATAAAAAAAGAATGTGAACATGCTTCAGACATGGCTCTGAACGTCATATTCGCAGGAGGTTACTATGCAGATAGGATTGGATATTGGCAGTACAACAATTAAAATCGCCGTACTGGACGATGCAGGCAATCTGCTATTCCATAAATACGAAAGACATTACAGCCAGATTGCAGAGAAAATTCTGGCCCTACATAAAGAATTGATGACTAAATTCCCTACACTGCATAGCGCACGTCTGGCCATCAGCGGCAGCGGCGGTATCGGTGTAGCAGACAGCTGCGGACTGCAATTCGTGCAGGAGGTTTTTGCGGAAAAAATCTGCGCTGAAAAGCTCAATCCCGGAACCGACGCCGTTATCGAATTAGGTGGCGAGGATGCCAAAATCCTCTTCTTAGGCCGCCATTTTGACGCACGTATGAACGACAGCTGCGCCGGAGGCACCGGTGCTTTTATCGACCAGATGGCTTCCCTGCTGAATGTAGAAACACCCCAAATGAACGAGCTGGCACAGCAGGCACATAACACCTACACCATCGCCAGCCGCTGCGGCGTTTTCGCCAAGAGCGATATCCAGCCGCTGCTCAACCAGGGTGCGGAAAAAAGCGATCTGGCAGCCAGCATCTTCCATGCTGTAGCAAGCCAGGCCATCACCGGTCTTGCCAAAGGCCGTCCCATCAGCGGTAATGTGCTGTATCTTGGCGGACCGCTCACCTTTATGAGCTGTCTGCGTGATGCCTTTGACAGTGTTCTGAATATCAAAGGCGTCTGCCCGGAAAACAGCCTGCTTTATGTAGCAATGGGTGCAGCCTTCTGCGCCGAGCATGATGTGGATCTTACCACGCTGCCAGAAAAACTGCAGACAGCAGCACAGCACAGCTTTGAGCATCTGCCGCCGCTTTTTAAAAACGAAGGTGAATATACCGTTTTCAAGATGCGTCACTCTAAAGAAAGTGTCGCTATAGGTACCCCTGCGGAGGCTGGGGAAGCCTTTATCGGTATCGATTCCGGCAGTACGACTATTAAAATCGCTGTTATGAGTCCTGACGGCAAATTGCTTGATTCCTTCTATCAAAGCAATAAGGGTAATCCTGTTGTTGCCGTCCGCAATTATCTTACTGATTTCTATACAAAATATCCCAACTGCCGCCTGCTGGCAGGTGCAGTCACCGGCTACGGCGAGGAGCTGATTCGCCACGGCTTTGGTGTTGACTATGGTATCGTAGAAACCATGGCGCACTTTTATGCTGCCCAATATCTGGAGCCGGAGGTAGATTTCATTCTTGATATCGGCGGTCAGGATATGAAGTGCCTGAAAATCCATAACGGTGCCATCGACAATATCTTTCTGAACGAAGCCTGCTCCAGCGGCTGCGGCAGCTTTTTGCAGACCTTCGCCGAAATTCTGGGCTACACAGCCGAGCAGTTCGCACAAATCGGCCTTAAAGCAGATATGCCTGTAGATTTAGGCAGCCGCTGCACCGTGTTTATGAACAGCAGCGTTAAGCAGGCACAGAAGGACGGTGCCTCTGTTGCCAACATCAGCGCCGGCCTGTCCATCAGTATTGTCAAAAACGCTTTGTATAAGGTTATCCGCCCGGCCAGCAAGGAGACCATCGGCAAACACATCGTCGTTCAGGGAGGCACCTTCCTCAATGACTGCATACTGCGCGCCTTTGAGCAGGAAATGGATTTGAACGTTATCCGCCCCAACATTGCAGGCCTTATGGGAGCCTACGGCGCCGCCCTATACGCACAGCGCCGCTACAAGGACGCACCGCATCAGACAACGCTGCTCAACCTGCAGCAGCTGGGTGAATTCGTTCACACCGTAAAGGGCATGACCTGCGGCCTGTGCAATAACCATTGCCACCTCACCGTCAACACCTTTGCCGGCGGCAAACGCTTTATCAGCGGCAACCGCTGCGAGCGCCCCATCACCCACATGGCCCCCAAGGATGAGCTGAACCTGTACCGTCAGAAGCTGCAGCTGCTCAAGGAATTGCCGGTTAATGAAACGCCTAAACGCGGCATTATGGGTATACCTATGGGCCTGAATATGTATGAGCTGCTCCCTTTCTGGAATGCCTTACTCTCCAGCCTGGGCTTCAAGGTTGTACACAGTCCGATTGAAGACAAAACTATTTACCGTCTTGGTCAGGGAACCATCCCCAGCGACACCGTCTGCTATCCGGCCAAGCTGATGCACGGCCATATCAAATGGCTCCTGCAGCAGGGAATCACCAATATCTTCTATCCCTGCATGACCTACAATATAGATGAACAGGGCACGGAAAACTGCTATAATTGCCCTGTTGTAGCCTATTATCCCGAAGTGCTGCACGCCAATATCCGTGATTTGAATAAGCCTGAGATACATTTCTTCTATGATTATCTTGGCCTGCTCCATAAAAAGAAGCTGGTCAAAAAACTGCAGGAAATGTTTTCCAAGGCCTACCCGGATATCACCAAGGAGGAAATCCGCAAGGCTGTTGATGCTGCCTTCACTGCCTTTTATGACTATGAAGCACAAGTAAAGGCTAAAGGACAGGAAATCATCACCAAGGCACGCGAAGAGCATAAGCCTATCGTTGTACTGGCAGGCCGTCCCTATCACATCGACCCCAAGGTCAACCACAGTATCGACCGCCTGATTACCAACATGGGCGCTGCCCTCGTCAGTGAGGATGCCGTAAGCAGTCATATTAAGACCAAGGAACTCAACCGCGATTTGCAGGTGCTCAACCAATGGACCTATCACGGCCGCCTGTATGCGGCAGCCGAATATGTTGCCCAAAATCCTGATATGCATCTGATTCAGCTTGTAAGCTTCGGCTGCGGCTGCGATGCGATTACGGCCGATGAATGCCGCCGCCTCCTCGAAGAACGCGGACGCATCTATACACAAATAAAAATAGACGATATCGACAACCTTGGTGCTGCCAAAATCCGCATCCGCAGTCTGTTCTCCGCAGCCCAGCTTTTCGATATAGATAATAATTAAAGGAGATTTGCATATGCTACCAGCAGCTAACGTTAAGTTTACCCCCTTCACGGAGGATATGAAAAAAACGCATACTATACTTATACCCGGCATGCTGCCTATGCATTTTTCACTGCTGCAGGCAGCACTCGTAAGCTGCGGCTACAAAGCCGAGGTTCTGCACAACACAGGACGCGAAGTAATCGAAACCGGTCTGAAATACGTCAATAATGATATCTGCTATCCGGCACTGCTAGTTATCGGCCAGCTGATAAACGCTCTGGAAAGCGGTAAATACGACTTGGAGCACACTGCGCTGATTATCACCCAAACAGGTGGCGGCTGCCGTGCATCCAACTATATCTATCTGCTGCGCAAGGCTTTGGAAAAAGCAGGACTTACCCATATTCCTGTTATCAGCCTCAATGTCAATGGTTTGGAGCAGCAGCCAGGCTTCCATCTGGATGCATCCATGGTGCATAAGTTCTTGGCTGCCGTTGTTTACGGCGATACCCTGATGTACCTGACGAATAAAACACGTCCCTATGAGGTTGTACACGGCGCTGCCGACAGACTGGCGCAAAAATGGCTGGCACGCTTGAGTGAAGCCTTCAAGAGCGGCAAGGCGCAGGCCTTGGGCACTATCAAGCAGCTTACTAAGGCTATTGCGCACGAATTTGCGGATTTGCCTATCACCAACAAGGAAAAAATCAAGGTCGGTATTGTCGGTGAAATCTACATCAAATATGCCGCATTGGGCAACAACAATCTGGAAGCTTTCCTGCAACGTCAGAACTGCGAATATATGCTGCCCGGTCTGATGAATTTCATCATGTACTGTGTTGATACTTATCTTACGGATTACAAGCTTTACGGCGGCAGCTTTATCAAATACAGTGTCAACAAAAGCGCTATGTGGTATTTGAAATATATGGAAGGCATTCTGCATCAGGCTCTCAGTATCGCTCCCTTCAGCGCCCCCGCCACCTATGAGGAAACTAAGGCTATGGCCAAGGGTGTTATCGGCTACGGCAACAATATGGGCGAAGGCTGGCTACTGACTGCCGAAATGCTGGAGCTGGTGCATAGCGGCTACACCAATATTATCTGTGCTCAGCCCTTCGGCTGCCTGCCTAATCACATCGCCGGCCGCGGCATGATTAACAAAATCAAGGAGATTGCCGAAGAAGCCAATATTTTGGCACTGGACTACGATGCCAGCGCTGCCCGCGTCAATCAGGAAAACCGTATTAAGCTGATGCTGGCGACAGCGAAGTAAAAGAAGCATAAAAAGATTTAAAGGAGTTCTGCCTCACGTTGGCAGAACTCCTTTTGTTTCAGAAAAATTTAGCATATTATCTGTTGCTATGCTCTAGACAAAAAAAGCTAACGTTCTTATATATTCTGCAAAAAAAAGGCCTACTCCTTACCGCAAGCAGTAAAGCATAGGCTTTTAAAAAACAACAAACAAAATAAATATAATGAACAAAATGAACAAAGTATTAAGTCATTTTGCAAACCAGCAGATTAGAACGTAAAGTTCAGGCCGCCTTCAAAGCTCCAGGTGTGTTCAACATCAGAGCCAAAGCCTTTAGTAAATTGAACGAAACCATTAGTGTTTTTATTCAATTTACCGGAAATGCCAACGCCTGCTTCATACCAGATGCCATCGTTATGGGTAGTAGCATTCATAATGCCGGTCCTATCGCTGGCAAGAATATCCTGATTACCCAGAAATTCATGGTAAGCATTAGCGTCAACATAGAAGGCAGTCTTATCATCAAGCTCTCTGCCGATGCGGAAGCCTACACGGCCGATTAAGCTGTCAGTACCGGAAAGCTGTACATCAGTACTTTGGCTGGTGCGATAATCGGTAGAAGCAAGATAAGTGTACTGCAGCTGAGCCTGAGGTTCAACATACCAGTTGTTTTCCAACGGGTTTTTGCGACCATATTCAAAGCTCAAAGCATAATAATTGTTATGGTAATCAGCGTTTACATTATTTTCGTCTTCCTGTTCAAGAGTGAATTTGTTAGAAACGCGACCGAATTTAGCAACGGTATCAAGATAATGACCTGTTTCTCTCAGTTGGGTATCATAGAAGGAAAGACCATAACGCTTAGTACTGCTTTCGCCGGTGACGCCTTTATAATCAGCACTGCCGGTTGTGTAGTTCACAGCTGCACCCTGCATATGCTTGCCATAGCTTGTGTCGCAACGCTTCCAGTCGTAGCCAAGCTCGGTCATGGTGTTTTTACCTTCGTAGCGGTTTGTTTTGCCGAAACGATCATGGCGTACACGTGCCCACATGCCGTCACCTTCATTAGAATAACGTGCTTCACCAAGACGCTTGTTCAGAGTATCTGTAGTTACAGCATTGGCGTAATCAAGAGCAGCTGCATTTTTGATAATATTGCCGCTGTTGCTGGTATTATTAACAGCAGTGTCGAGATACCAATTGGTGCCTTCCTTAATAGGATTTTCGATGATTTCTGTCTTCATGTATTCAGGACGAACATTATTATCATCATCATATGGATTATCACCCTTTAATTGAGCAAGCATGCTTTTTTCATAATCTGGTACTTGACGAGTATATTCTTTACCGGAGAAGATAGCGGTAATATAGTCATTGCCCGGCTTATAAGTGCCAGTACCATCCTTACCGCCATTGAATTTTTCGTTGGTTTCAGTTGCTTCAGGATCAAATTTTTCGTTTTTAACGTTAAATGCTTCGTTGCTGACTTTATAGGTTACGTCATTAACACCTTGATTTTTATAGAGCACAACCTTGAATTTTTCGTTAGGATTACGTTTATAATCGTCACCGCCGGTTGTTGCAAAACGCATACCCTTTAAGTCTTCAGCTTTTAACCCATCCTTAAGGTTAGCCTGAATAGTCTGCACACCAGCCTCACTGAAGTCCTTAACATAAAGCATATCAGACTTATCTGCATTATTGCTGAGATTCATGATAAAGGTACCGTTACCAGTTACTTTACCTGCAGTAATAGAAGAACCATCCTCTGCGTGCATATCAACAAGACCACCGTCTTTAAAATTCAGCGTATCAACAAAGCTCTTGCCATGCGCTTTCCAAATGGAATCATCTTTCATAGAAATATCGATTTTACCGGCACCAACTATAGGCAGTCCCTGCATCTCGAGTTGTTCCTGCATCGAATCAAAGCCAAATAATTTATAAAGGTCAGATTTATTAAGACCATCAAGGTCAGCCTTACGCCATACTATAGAACAAAATGTATCACAATCAGCATAGTTATCAGCCTGTCCCTCAAAAATGCTGTCCTTAGTCAGATTGATGTTTACATTGCCACCGCATTTTGCATATACATCGCCGTAAAGAGCAAGCTTGCCACCTAAATTGATGTGTCCGGAATTTTTCAACGTATTAACTAAATCTGCAACTTGGTTATTAATGAAATCGTCAACCTGCTCATCCGTCCAATCAGGATGACCTTCTTTAAGTTGTTCTTTGAGTTGTTCCAGTGTTTTAGGGTCCTCAAGCTGCTTAATAGCTACTTCAACCTGTTTATCAAGATTAAATCTGTCTGCCAGAATATCACCTTGAATATTGTAGCTACCTTCAGCATTATCCAATTTAATATTACCCACCAGTGAGCCACTGATGGCAAAGCTATTAACCGCTGCATTTTCCGCATCGGCCACCGGCTCAGCATAAAGACCATTATAACCATCTTTGCCGGTCATATTAATATCCGCATTATCAACAATAATATCACCGACATGTCCGCATATACCAACAGATAAATCCTTACCATGGATATCGGAGATTTTCAAGTTATTTAAATGCATGTAAGCAGCTTCAGAGCCAGTAGAAGAACCCTTAGCCATAATACCATAAGCCGAGCCCTGAGTGGAATTAATGTTGCTGATTACAGTATCACCTGTAATATCATAAGAGCAATCCGACATGGTACTATTTGCAAACTGTACTTCAATACCACCGACTATAGCATTATCTGCACCACCGGTAATATTTTCTATTGTGAGATTATTATCCTGCCCTTCATGAAAGCTTTGCCATAAAGCACCTTGAAGCAAACTACCGTATACATATTTACTTGTATCAGATTTGACATTGCCTACATAGATAGAGTCTGCTTTTAAAGTTTCCTTATTCATGCCATAACCCACATCTGTACCTGCCACCAAACCTGCTAAAGCCTCGGTAGAATCAGTGGTCAAATTATCTACACGAATAGTCGGAGCTTCTACTGTAGCGCCAAATACATACAGTCCATGTTTTTCACCAGTACTTGTAGTGTCATGGGAATTAATATTTGAAATATTTACACCTTCATTGGCAACTAATTTATCATACGCTCCTACATATACTGCTTTATTGTTGCTAGTAACAGAATCAGTAACATTGACAACTTTGGTCTGAACATCAGCCCCGATATGAACTAAATTATCCGTGGTATCAGCATTGCTTACAAAAATGCCATCTTTATATGCTCCGGCATTGTATGAGCCAACCCATACAGGCTTATCATTAGTTTCCGCAAAGGTCGGATTGGTGCCAAAGGTGAAACCACCCAAGGTCATCAAAACAGCCATTGCTAAAGCAGCATTGTATTTTTGTTTTTTTGCTTTGGATATTTTTATTCATTTTATTATATTTTTCCTTAATATACATGTTATAATGATTGCCTCTCGATTTTTATTAGTGGAATAATTTTATAAATTATAATATTTCATGTCTTTTATGTCAAGTTAATAGAATTAAATCGTTAATCTAGATATAATATTCACAATATTTTTTATCGTCAGAGTACTATTATTTTTTGTTTTTGCACTGCTTATGTATTTTTTATTGCATCTGTGTTAAAATAAAACGAGAAAATTAGGTATCATTTTTATCTGCGTTTTTGACTTCTTTGAACAGGGTAATGCAAATTGACGATGAAATCAGCTATCTCAAATTAGATACAAAAGTAAGGCGAGAATTTATGCTTATGGAAGCACGTTTATTAGATGAAAGGCGTGAAGGCATTGCTGAGGGCGAAGCAAATGCCAACATTGCTGCTAAGCGTCTTTTCAGCATGGACATTTCTGTATAGGATATCGCCAAGGCTACTTCTCTCCCGTTTGAACAAGTTGAAGCGTTGCAAGCTGAGCAATAACTATAAACTAAAATTAATATTATAATTAAAGGCGTTCTACCGTACTTAAGTAGAACGCCTTTACTGTTTTTGCTCCTTAACGACAGCCCTTTTCAAAGAAAACCTCCGCACCATCCCGCAACAAATAATTTACAATTTTTTTACTTGTAGCACACAAATATGCTGTGCTATAATATTCAGCGCAATTTTATAGAATGAAAGTCAGGTGCTTTATATATATGGAAAACAAAATCACTACCCGCGAATGGCTGCCGTTAATCGGCATGACAGTTTCCGCCTTTATTTTTAACACATCGGAATTTATGCCCATAGGCCTTTTGTCCGATATCGCCGCAGACTTCCGCATGACGGAAGCGCAGGCCGGTATGCTGATTACCATTTATGCCTACGTCGTAATGCTCATGAGCCTGCCGCTGATGATTGCCGCTTCCCGCTATCCGCTGCGCAAGCTTTTGCTGGCCACTATCAGCCTGTTCGCCGTATCGCATGTAGCCTCTGCCTTTGCCACCGGCTTTTGGACGCTGCTGCTTTCGCGTATCGGCGTAGCCTTCGCCCACTCCATTTTCTGGTCGGTCGCCTCACCTATCGCCGTGCGTCTGGTTAAAGGTCCCTTCAAAGCACTGGCTATGAGTATGATTGTAACCGGTACCGCTATCGCCATCATCGTCGGCCTGCCCTTAGGACGCATCATCGGCCTTTACGTAGGCTGGCGCATGGCCTTTATGTGCATTGCCGTTTTGGCCTTCATCGTATTGGCCTACATGTTCTTCGTCTTCCCCAAGCTGGAAAAAAGCGAACCGTTTACGCTTTCGCAGCTGCCGGTAATGCTGAAAAATCCTGTGCTCATCGGCCTCTATATGATGTCCTTTTTACTCCCCACAGGCTATTACACCGCCTACAGCTATATTGAGCCTTATCTGAAGCAGATTGCGCTGATGGATGAAGCCTGGATAACCATCACCCTGGTTATTTTCGGTGCAGCCGGACTTTTGGGCAGCGCAGCCTTTTCCAAATGGTATGATAAATGCCGCTATCACTTCTTCCGCATCACCGTCCTTGGCGTAGCAGTTGTTTTGCTGCTGCTCTACCCCGTAAGCATCAATCATTATCTTCTGGTGCTGCTCTGCGCAGTCTGGGGCATTTTCGTTACAGCCTTCAACGTTGTAGGCCAGGCAGAGCTTTTGCGCACAACTACTATGAGCACCTCCGCTGTGGCTATGTCGATTTATTCCGGCATTTATAATCTGGGTATCGGCAGCGGCAGCTATCTGGGCGGACTTATCTGTACGCATGCTTCCATCGCTTATATCGGTCTCGGTGGCGGCGCAATCGTGCTGCTTTCCTTTATTTACTGTGCCTTTTTCCTGATTCCTGCTATGCGCCGTCAGCAAGCAGAGCCTGAAAAATAAATTTAACCGCCGAAAAGCGTATAATAAACTGCATATTAAATTTCCTCACTTGCTATATTTCCTGTTTTTATTTATAATTAAGAGATACGTAAGATTACAAAGAAGGAGATTTTCTATCAATATGTCTGCAAGTACAACCAAAACCAAGAATCAATCATCCCGTAAACCTGTATTGTTGGATTACTTAAAAGCCTTCACTAAGGATAAATTAATTTTTGCAGCGCGTCAGCTCTGCATCACCTACAGCAAGCTCAAAAAGGACGAGCTGGCAGAAAAAATCTGCACAGAAATGCAAAAGCCGGAAATTGCAGCAAAACGTTTTGCTATTATGCCGGACGAAAATATTCAGGCCTTCGAAGCAGCCTTGGAGAAAAAATGCTTCCATCCTACCTACAGTGAATATGCACTGCTGCTGCCCTTTATTTCTATGGGCTACATTGTTTCCTATCCAGATTACTGCTTTGAAGCAGTAAAGGAAGCACGCACCGTCTACAAAAAAATCAACACCGCAGATTTCCAGGCTCGCCGCCAACAGCTGGCATGGCTTTTGGACTGCATCACCGCAATGTCCAGCCTGCACCTGATCCTGCCGGTAGAATTTTTCTGCGAAATGTATAATCAAAAAGCAGGCTTTGAGCTTACTCCGGAAACTCTGCCGCAATTACTTGCCGAGGTTCCGAGCAACTTTAACCCCTGCGCAATTAAAGACGGCCGCATCCTGCTCAAGAAAAATGACAGCGATGATTTCTACACCAGACTGGAACAGGGCAGAAAGCCCTTCGGCCTGTATAAGCCTACCGTAAAGGAAATCACCATGCTTTCCCACTACGGTTATATGCAATCTACCACCGCATATCAGGATCTGCATGACTTCTTTACTCAGGAGCTGAATGTTGCTGCACTGGATGCACATTACTGGTGCCAGTACATTTATGAATTCGAAAACTCCAACACCGACGGTAATACCTCTGAGCTGATTCAGAAGCTGCAGGCTAACATCCCTGCCTGGAACAATTACAGTCACCTCGGCAGACTTTCCGTACTGCTGCAGAACGCCCGCAACAATGCTACCCGCATGTTCTGCCTCGGCGGCCACACTCCCAACGAAACCATCAAGCTGCTGCGCGACGCACAGCAGGCGGCTCAGCAAAATACCCGTGTAGGTGCCAAAGCGAAAAAGGTTTATCCTAACGACCCCTGTCCCTGCGGCAGCGGCAAGAAGTATAAAAAATGCTGCGGTAAAAAGCACTGAGCAGCAGGCTATGCTTTAGCGTAAGAAGGGATTGCTATGAAGAAATTTTTAGTCGTTGATTTTGAATTTACTACCTACGAGCGCCCTGTCGGCCGTCCGCGCGGCTTCTTTTCCGAGATTATCGAAATCGGCGCAGTGAAGCTGGACGGCGAACCGCTCACCGACTGCGGACGCATCCAGAGCTTTGTCAAACCACATTTTTATCCTAAGCAGGCTAAGGATTCTATGGATTTTTGCATGATAACCGCCAAGGATATGCAGCAGGCCATTGAATTTCCTGCCATGGTGCAGGAGCTGGCAGCGCTGTATGAAAGCGGCGAAACCTACTTTGTAGCCTGGGGAACCGAGGATTACAAGGTACTGCAGACAGGCTGCGAGCGTCATAAAATCGAAAACCCCGTAAAATACGAGGACTATCTTGATCTGGCGCTGGCCTACCGCCTCTGGAAGGGTGATGACTACACCACCGGTCTGAAAAAGGCTACCGAGGAGCAGGAGGTCAACACCGCCGGCCTTTGGCACACCGCCTTTGACGATGCCAACAACACCGGTAAGCTGCTGATTGAAATGTTTAACCGCGGCTGGAAGCTGGAGGATTTCTTCGCTGCCCGCGAGGCTTACGAAGCAGAGCGCGCTGCCCGTCAGGCAGAGCGTGCCAAGCACCATAACGGTTACAGAAGATGGTAAAATTTTAAAGCGCATAAAAAAGCTATCACCGGGCTTTGCCCGCTGATAGCTTTTTTGCTTTACATGCTGTTTATCTTTTAATAACGGCTGAAAACACCCTGCACCTCGCTGCGCTCCTGCGTCCGCAAAAGTGCTAATTGCAGCAAAAGGCGTGCCTTTTGCGGATTAAGGTTATCCGCATACAGGAAGCCCTGCTCCTGCCAACGCTCCAGACCTGCGGTAACAATACCGCTGCCTGTGCGGCTGGAACGCACAACCACAACGCCGCGGCTGACAGCCTCCGCCAGCGCCGCCTCCACCGCCTCATGAATGCTGCCCATGCCGCTGCCGGCGTAAATAAGGCCACGTGCGCCTGCCGCCAGTGCCGCATCCACAAACACGCGGTCCTCACCGATATGCGTGTAGATGATATCCACGCGCGGCAAAGCAGTAACACCGGTTACATCAAACTCGCTCTGCAGTGTGTGCAGACGCATGCTGCGGTAGTAGTAATGCACCTCACCGCCGACGATGAAACCTAAGGGACCGCCGTTCAGTGCCTTAAACGTCGCCACATTTGCTGTGTTGGTCTTAGTAACATCACGACCACTGTAGATTTCATCGTTCATCATCACCAGCACGCCCTGCCCGGCGCTTGCAGCGTCTACAGCAACCTTAACAGCGTTGATGATATTCAAAGGTCCGTCGGCACTGACTGCGGTGGCAGGACGCATTGCGCCTACGAGAACCACCGGCTTAGCGCTCTTCACCGTCAGGTTCAGGAAGAAGGCTGTTTCCTCCATAGTATCGGTACCATGGGTAATAACAACGCCGTCTACATCCTCCTGCGCCAGCAGCTCATTGCAGCGCTGCGCCAGGCGCAGCAGTAAAGCATCGGTAAGACTGCTGCTGTCGATGTTGCACAGCTGCTCGCCGCTGATATGCGCCAGCTCGCCCAGTTCAGGCACACCTGCCAGCAAATCGGCAACGCTGTAGGCACCGGCAGTATAGCCTGTCATCTGGGTGCCGGAGGAAGCCTTGCCGGCAATAGTGCCGCCGGTTGCTAAAATTACAATGTTCTTCAACTCAGTTTTTTCCATCAGCCTGACCTCCATCAGTCCTTCTGTCAGCTTCGCAGCCAATGCTTATTTTACCAGGCCCTTTTCCTGCAGATAATCGGATACCATATCTGCCGCTTCGGCAGTAATCTTAATGCATTTAGTTCTGTATTCCGGCGTACCGAAGCTCAGGCGGTTCAGTGCTCTGCAGCAAGAAGCACCGAAATGTTTGGTAAAGCGCTCATGAAACTCATGTGTATATTTATAGACCTCTGTCTGATGCTTTTCGGACGGATCCAATCTGCCAACGCTAGAGCTGATAACCAGGCAGGAGCTGCTCAGCGCACCGCACACGCAGCCGCTGCGGCCGATACCGCCGCCCATGCCGGACACCATGCGGATTGCTACATCCGGCAGGCCCAGCTCTAATCCGTCGTTACACGCCTTAACAACGGATTCTACGCAGTTATTGCCATCGTTATGGTACTGCTCTGCTAAATCATAAATTTCCTTCATATCTTATCCCTCCAAAAAATAACCTAATCTTGTTTATTTTAGCAAGCATGAGGCAAAATAGCAAGAAAAATGCTGTGACCGGCAAGCCACAGCATTTTATATCAAAGTCCGAACATAGTCTTAACCAACTTCGTTCCGCTCTCAGTTTTAAAAATACGCTCCACAGCCTTGGCAATATTCTCCTTCGGCGTACCGTCCTCATAAAAATTTACTATAAAATCAGCTTCCACAAGCAACTGATAATCAAGACCGTCAATGATATTATACGTATGGTGATGACCGACAAGATAGCAGATGCGTTCAATTTTTTCAGGGGCATAGCCAACCTTTTGCAAAAGCTCGCGTGCTACCGCAGGTCCTTCCTGCTCCTGAATTTTGCCTGTGCAGTGACCGGCACCGTACTTGGCCTCGCCGGGTTTAATACCGCAGTCATGCACAAGACCGGCCGCCTCCACAAGCTCTGTCAGCTCTGCATCCGCAGCCTCGCTCTCAGCCAGCTGCTTGGCTAGGCTGGCAACCTTGATAAAATGCTGGCAGCGGCGTGCATCTCCGGCAAAAAAAGCTATCATCTCGTTATATAAAGCAACGTTTTTATTCATAGCATTCACTCCAATCCGACTAAAATACGATTCAATCTTATTTTGGCCTAAACAATGCAGCTTTGCAAGTTTTTCGCCATAATAATATTATAAAAGCATTCTCCCCACAACACACAGAAAAGCGCTCTTAGCCTGCATTACGCAAGACACCGAGCGCCTTCCTGTTTTATTAGGGAGTTTGATTAGGGAGAAGCAAATTATTTTTCCTCAATAGGATAATCCTGCAGAGCATCATAGCCTGTTTCACCGGTACGAATCTTAACAACATCCTCAACATCATAGATGAAGATTTTGCCATCGCCGTATTTGCCGGTATACAAAACCTGCTTAGCAACATTGACTACTGCTGCAACAGGAATTGCGGAAACAATCATTTCAACCTTTACCTTCGGCAGCAGGTGAGCAGCAACCTCAGCACCACGATACATTTCTGTGGACCCCTTCTGGATGCCGTAGCCCAGAACCTTAGTAACAGTCATGCCGGTAATTCCCAGCTTATCTAAAGCACTCTTCAATGCTTCGAAACGATTTTGCGAGGTGATAATAACAACCTTGCTCATCTTTACTGCGCCTGCAGGCTTAGCTGCAGTTTCTTTGACCGGAGTAACATAGGTAGTAGTAACAGAAGTCTGTGCCTCCAGCGAAGTTTGCATAAAGTCGGCATAGCTGCTGAGCAGACCGTGCTCTTCCATATCCAGACCTTTGATTTCTTCGGATTCCTTAACACGCAGGCCGAAGAGCTTATCAAGAATTTTAAAGATAATCGTCATGGTAACCGCAACATAGATTGCTACAGTAACAACACCGATAATTTGTTTTACCAGAAAATCAGTACCGCCGCCATAGAAGAGGCCGCCGTCAAGAGCGAAGAGACCGGTTGCGATAGTACCGAAGGCACCACAGATACCGTGAACAGAAATTGCACCAACAGGATCATCAATCTTCAGCTTCTGGTCGAAGAATTCAACAGCAGCGACTACCAGCACACCGGCAATCAGGCCGATGATTAAAGCGCCGGCCGGGCTTACCATATCGCAGCCTGCGGTAATTGCTACCAGACCAGCAAGCACGCCGTTCAGAGTCATAGAAACATCAGGCTTGCCGTAACGAATCCAGGTGTAAATCATAGTTGCGGTAGCAGCAGCTGCTGCAGCCATGTTAGTGGTAATGAAGATAGCACCCATGGAAACCAGAACATCATCACCGGTTGCACAAACGGTAGAAGCACCGTTGAAACCGAACCAGCCGAACCAGAGAAGGAAAACACCCAAGGCACCAAGCGGAATGCTGTGACCGGGAATAGCGTTTACCGTACCGTCGGTATTGTATTTGCCGATACGCGCGCCAATCATCTTTGCACCGACGAGAGAAGCAACGCCGCCTACCATATGAACGGCAGTAGAACCGGCGAAATCATGGAAGCCCATCTGTGCGAGCCAGCCGCCACCCCAAATCCAGTGACCGCTGATCGGATAAATAACAGCACTGATTAATACGCTGTAAATGCAATATACCAAGAAGTTGGTACGTTCTGCCATAGCACCGGAAACAATGGTTGCTGCAGTAGCACAGAACATCGTCTGGAAGATAAAGTAGGCTGTGCTCGGATAGCTGGCACCATAATCGCCTTTAACGAAGAAGTCCGGCGCTCCGATAAAGCCGCCGATATCGGTACCAAACATCAGGCCAAAGCCCAGAACCCAGAAAACGATGGAACCGAGGCACATATCCATGACGTTCTTCATGACGATGTTGCCGGCATTTTTAGCTCTGGTAAAGCCTGTTTCAACCATTGCAAAGCCCGGCTGCATAGAGAATACCAGGAAGGCACCTATCAGCACCCATATAGTATCGACAGATACATATTTGTCCATTTGTAAACACCCCTCAAATTATAATATTTTTTAACGCGTCATTGAGCAGCGCTCACATGGCATTAGCTAAAGAAAGAGGGGCGTACCCGATTTTTCGGATACACCCCATTGTGTATGAGTTTTATTTATATATTATTTTATTTTTTATTATTACACCTTACTCAAGGCTGTCGAGAAGGTAGCCTCCGCTTACTCGTTTACGCCGAACAGCAACTCTCCATAAGTCGGATAGTCGAGATACTTACCACCGGTCAAAGCTTCGGCAGCATCAACAGCACTTCTCAGCTTGCCCATTTCTTCAAGAACGGTATCGTGATAGTACAGAGCCTGTTTCTCGCTGTCGCCGATTTCTGCTGCTTCCTTCAAGCCATCTTCCAGCTTCAGGGAGGATGCATACATTTCGCCGCCCAGCTTGCTCAGCTTATCAGCAAGTGCGCCTTCAAAGCCTGCGCTGACGCCGGCAGCCTTTTTATCCAGTACTGCTTTGGTCAGATCTTCGGTGTAAGCGGTAACTGCCGGGAGGATGTCCTTATGGAACATATCCAGCATGGTTGCTGCTTCGATAGAAATCGTGGTGCTGTAGTTCTCCAGCAGGATTTCTACACGAGATTCAACTTCGGCTTTAGTGAAGATATTATGTTTTTCGAACAGCTCGATGTTCTTTGCATGCCCCAGATACGGCAGAGCCTCCGGAGTAGATTTAAGGTTCAGCAGGCCACGTTTGGCAGCTTCCTCAACCCATTCGTCAGTATAACCGTTACCGTTGAAGACAATGCGTTTATGAGCCTTGTAGGTTTCTTTAACCAAATCATATACTGCTGCTTCCAGGTCAGGAGCATCTGCCAGCTTATCGGCAAATTCATCCAGCTCTTCGGCAACGATGGTGTTCAATACGATGTTGGGGCCGGCGATGGAGAACATGCTGCCCAGCATACGGAATTCAAATTTATTGCCGGTGAAGGCGAACGGAGAGGTTCTGTTTCTGTCGGTGTTATCCTTAACCAAAGCAGGAATGGTATCGTCGCTTACCTTGATGTAGCTTTCCGGGTTGCCGTTGTAAACCTTGTCTGCTGCAATAGCTTCGAGAACTGCAGTCAGCTCAGTGCCAAGGAACATGGAAACGATAGCCGGAGGAGCTTCGTTAGCGCCCAGACGATGGTCATTGCCGGCACTGGCAACAGATACACGCAGCAGATCCTGATATTCATCAACAGCTTTGATGATTGCTGCCAGGAAAGTCAAGAAGCGCAGGTTTTTGTACGGCTCCTTGCCGGGATCCAGCAGGTTCAAGCCTTCTTCCGTAGATAAGGACCAGTTGTTATGCTTACCGCTGCCGTTTACACCGTCGAAGGGTTTTTCATGCAGCAGGCAAACAAGGCCATGACGCAGAGCAACACGTTTCATGAACTCCATCATCAGTTGGTTATGGTCAGAGGCTACGTTGGTAGTTGTGAAGATAGGTGCCAGCTCGTGCTGTGCCGGAGCAACTTCGTTATGCTCGGTCTTGGCGAGTACGCCAAGCTTCCACAGCTCATCGTCCAAATCCTTCATGAAGGAAAGAACTCTTTGTTTGATAATGCCGAAGTAGTGGTCGTCCAGCTCCTGCCCACGCGGAGATTTCGCACCGAAAAGGGTTCGGCCGGTGTAAACCAGGTCTTTACGTTTTTCCCACATTTTTTTATCTACGAGGAAATATTCCTGTTCCGGACCAACAGTACTGTTGACGCGGATGGTATCAATGCCGAACAGCTTCAGCAGCTTGCAGGCTGCTTTGCTGGCTGCATTCATGGAACGCAGCAGCGGAGTCTTTTTATCCAGCACTTCGCCGGTGTAGGAGCAGAAGGCTGTAGGAATGCACAGGCAGTTATCTTTGATAAATGCATAGGAGGTCGGGTCCCATGCTGTATAGCCGCGAGCTTCAAAGGTTGCACGCAGGCCGCCGGACGGGAAGCTGGAAGCATCAGGTTCGCCCTGAATCAGCTCTTTGCCGGAGAAGTCCATAATAACACGGCCTTCAGCAGTAGGAGAAATGAAGCTTTCATGCTTTTCAGCAGTAATACCGGTCATTGGTTGGAACCAATGGGTGAAATGAGTGCAACCATGCTCCAGAGCCCAGTCCTTCATAGCATTGGCGATGATATTAGCAATTTCCAAATTCAGCGGAGTGCCTGCCAGCACTGCTGCCTTATATGCCTTATAGGTTGCAGTCGGCAGACGGTCCTTCATAACGCTTTCGTTAAAAACTAAGCTGCCAAACAGTTTCGGTACATCATTCATTGTAAAACCTCCCTAATTTCTCTCTGAGAATTTCCTTGGGTTTACGAAGAGTAAACCCCTCATTTGAAATACAGTTTTTTGTGCTTTACAGATTTTCTTCTCTCTGGCTCTGTAAATAAGAAAGCACCGTCAGCTGCGCCTTGCGCTGCTACGGTGCTTCGTTGCACTTATCATGGGTAAGAAGATAATTCTCACCGCTGATATAAAAGAAAAAGCAACCACGAAGTTTAGACCTTTCGATCCAACAACCACGTTGTTGCTTTATGCGCTTATTATAATACTAGGATTTGAATTTGTAAAGGGGGTAAGAGGAAATTTTTTTATTTTTTTCTGCGTATACTAAAAAAGTATGCTTATTTTCGACTACAACAGCAAGAATTTTTATCAGATATAACTGATAAAAATCTAAAATCATGAAAAATTTCAGTTATATCTGATAGAAATTTGATTTTCGTCTTGAATTTAAGATATAACTGATATATTATATAGATAGTGAGGTGATTTACATGATTAAAAGAGAATCTTACATGAAAAAAATCCGCCCATTCATTAACAGTGATTTAGTAAAAGTACTTACAGGTATCCGACGTTGCGGTAAATCTGTTATGTTAGATCTTATAAAACAAGAGCTGTTACAACAAGGAGTTACTCCCCAACAGCTTATTTCCTATAATTTTGAAAATATGAGCTTTGCCAGGCTTTGCAATGCCCAGGCTCTTCATGATGAAATAATAAGCCAAACCCAAGCTTTAACAGGAAAAATTTATCTTTTCTTTGATGAAATCCAAGAGGTAAAAGATTGGGAAAAATGTATTAATTCCTTACGTATAGAGCTTAATTGTGATATTTATATCACCGGTTCCAATGCCAAGCTCCTATCCGGTGAATTAGCCACTTATTTAGCAGGACGCTATGTAGAATTTGTTATTTATCCTTTTTCATTTTCTGAATTTATTGAGCTATATAATACTATACAGCCTAATACAAGTGAAGCAGACTGCTTCAAGAAATACCTGCACTTCGGAGGAATGCCATATTTGGCAGCCCTGCAATATAACGAAGCTGCCTGCAAACAATATTTACAGGATGTATATACATCAGTAGAACTGAAAGATATTGTACGCCGCAACAATATACGTGATGTTGACATGCTTGAACGCATACTTACCTACATAACTGCAAATATCGGTACCATTTTTTCTGCAAATGTGCTTTCTAAATATTTGAAAAGCGAAGGACGCAGTATGGCAACAGAAACCATTATCAACTACGTTAAAGCCTGCACCGATGCTTTTCTGTTTTATCAGGTAAAACGTCAGGATATACAAGGTAAAAAGCTGCTTGCTATCAACGAAAAATATTATGTCGCTGACCATGGCATCCGCGAAGCAGTCTTCGGCGGCAACATGAAGGATATCAATCTCATTTTGGAAAATATTGTTTATCTGGAGCTTTTACGCCGTGGTTATAAGGTGAGCATCGGCAAGTTAGATACCAAAGAAATTGATTTTATCTGTGAAAAACAGGATAAAAAAATTTATATTCAAGTTACGTACTTATTGGCTGCAGAAGAAACTATTCAACGTGAGTTCGGTTTTTACAATGAAATTACCGATAATTATCCGAAATATGTGCTTTCACTCGACGAATTCGATATGAGCCGTAATGGTATTATCCATAAAAATATCAGAGATTTTTTGACAGATGCATCTATATAACTGTTTAGAAAAATACCAAATTTAACATTATTAAAACCGTTACGTATACTCTTCAGCAGGATTTTTGCGTTCTGTAAAGAATTGTACAGTATAGAGTATGCAATGCAAAACGCAATATAACTAATTGCCAAGGAGGAACCGCTATGGAATTAACCGCTGTTGCGCAGCTGCGCCGCATGGTGCTGGAGCATTTATCCCGCTACACCTGGAATAACGAGTTGCCTGACCACGTCTACGATATTCTGCAGGAGGTACGCGAGGATACTCCGCGCTACCGCTGCTGTGTTTATAAAGAAAGAGCCGTACTGAAAAACCGTATTGATATGGCGTTGGGGCAGGAGTGCTCCAGCAATATCATCGAGGCTGCCAAGCTGACGCTGAACGAGCCTGAGCGCACCGATTTGCCGATTATCGACGTGCTCCCCGCAGCCTGCGACCAATGCCCGATTGATGCTTATTACGTTACCGATATGTGCCGTCACTGCATCACCCACAAATGCATGAATAACTGCCCGAAAAAGGCTATCAGCATTATTCAGGACCGTGCCTTTATCGATAAAACGAAATGTATCGAATGCGGACGCTGCAAGCAGATGTGCCCCTACGGTGCGATTATCGAAATCCATCGTCCCTGCGTGCGTGCCTGCGCCATCGGTGCCATCAGCATCGGTGAAAACCGTAAGGCTGTAATTGACTACGAAAAATGTGTTTCCTGCGGTGCCTGCCGCAACGCCTGCCCCTTCGGTGCTATCGACGAGCGCAGCAATATCATCCGCGTTATCCGTGAAATCCAGCAGGGCAAGCAGGTTATCGCCCTTGTGGCACCTTCTATCGTAGGCCAATACGGTTTGAAGATTACTATGGCGCAAATTTACGAGGCACTTCAAAAAGCAGGCTTCGCTGAAGTCGTAGAGGTTGGAATCGGCGCCGATATCACCAGCGTTAAAGAAGCAGAGGAATATCTGGATAAGGTTCCTGCCAAGCAGGGCTTTATGACCAGCTCCTGCTGCCCTGCCTTCGTTAAGCTGATTAAAACGCAGGTGCCGGAGGCTGCGGATAAAATTTCCGACACTCCCTCCCCCATGCTCACCTGCGCTGAGCTGATAAAGGAAAAATATCCTTATGCCGTTACCGTGTTCATCGGTCCCTGCATTGCCAAAAAGGTGGAAGCACGCGAGCACCGCGAAACCATCAACTACGTGCTTTCCTTTGAAGAGATTATGTGCATGCTGGAGGGCAAGGATATCAAATTTGCGGAAATGAGCGGCGATGCTGCGTATGAGCGTGATGCCTCCAAGCTCGGTCTGAGCTTCCCGCTGACTGCCGGAGTAAGTGCTGCCGTGCAGGATACGGTTGCCGCTATGGGCGGTGAGGTGCATAACGCACAATACTGCTCCGGACTGGACAAATGCCGTGATACGGTTAAGGCTGCTGCCGCAGGCAAGCTCGACTGCAGCTATATCGAAGGCATGGCCTGCCCCAACGGCTGCATCGACGGCCCTGATACCGTAGGCGACTTCCACATCACGAAGGTTGCCCTGACGAAATATGCTGCGGCAGCCCCCAACAAGCAGGCTGCCCAAGACAAGCACACAAAATAATAATTTAAAGCCTATCCCTTCTGTCATGCCGGCAGAGGGGATAGTTTGTTAATAGCAGGATTTTAGTCTGCTAAAATCATAGAGTGCGTTCTACTGCGCACCAAAAAGAACGGAGATTCCCAAGCAAATGCAAAACACCCGCTACATCGGGCACATTGCTGCCCTCATTACAATTGCTACCTGGGGCACAACCTTTATTTCTACAAAGGTTTTACTTACCGGCTTTCAGCCGTTGGAAATCCTTTTTTTCCGCTTTATTATGGCCTTTTTCGCCCTTTGGCTGGCCTATCCCCAAATGCTGAAAACAGATAAAAAGCAGGAGCCTGTTTTTATGGCCGCAGGCCTTTGCGGCATCTGCCTCTACTACCTTTTGGAAAACATCGCCTTGACCTATACACAAGCCTCCAACGTTGGCGTAATCGGCAGCACAGCGCCTTTCTTTACCGCGCTGCTGGCGCATTATTTTATGCGTTCTGCCGGCAGTTTAAGCAAGCAGTTCATCATCGGCTTTTTTATCGTGATGAGCGGTATTGCCTGCATCAGCTTCAATGGTGCAGCCATGCAGCTCAATCCGCTGGGTGATTTGCTGGCGATTTCCGCCGCTGTCGTGTGGGCGTTTTATGCTCTGCTGACGAAAAAAATCAGCAGCTACGGTTATCCTGTTATCCTCGCCACACGCAGAACATTTTTCTACGGCATTCTCTTTATGGTGCCGGCGCTCGGTTTTCTGGATTTTGAACTGAACCTGGCACGCTTCGCCAATACTACCTATCTTTTCAATATCGTCTTTCTGGGACTGGGCGCTTCTGCTCTCTGCTTTGTCACCTGGAATTTGGCAGTTAGGGAGTTGGGCGCAGTAAAGGCCAGCGTTTATATTTATATGGTGCCCGTCATCACCGTCATTACCTCGGCGATTGTCCTGCAGGAAAAAATCACTCTGCTGGTAGCACTCGGTACCATCCTGACAATGACCGGCCTGTTTATTTCAGAATACCGCCCGAAGAAAAAAATAAAGTAAGAAGGCAAACAAATACGCCCTAGGCATCAACAGCCTAAGGCGTATTTTTATTTATTCTGCATATAATAATTAATAAAGGTCTGCGCAACCTGCGACAGCTCTCTGCCCTTAACTATAGACAGTGTCATCTCCAGAAACAAGCGCTCATCCTTGATTTCCTTGCGGACCAGATTCGCTGGAAACAATTCTACAGCCGGTGCCGGTACAATTGCCACACCGGTATTTTTTTCTGCCCAAGCTATGGCCGAAAGCTTAGTAGTATTAATACTCATAACCTGCGGGAAAATGTGTGAATCCGAGCACACAGAAAAAAACAGCTCAGAACAGCCACGCGAAAGACATAACGGAATGTCCTCCAAATCATCCAGCAGGATATTAGGCTTATCATTTTTCAGATACGGGCTATCCTTATGAAAAAGCGCAACCAGACGCTCTTTACGGCTGAACAGCGTTTCAAAGCGTTTAGACTGCTTTAGGGGTGCATTGGCAATGCCTATTTCTGTTTTCCCCTCCAAAAGCTGCTGGGTTTGTTCGTCAATCGGCACCTCATACAGCTCATAATTAATATGCGGAAACTCTCTGTAAAAATCACTCAAAAAGTTTTTAATAAAGTTTATTGACATCGAAGGTGACAGACTGATGCGCAGCGTACCGCTAAAGCCTGCCTGACAGTCAACTATCTCCTTCAGAGCGCTGTTTTCTGCCGAGCAGATATACTTAGCCTTGTTATATAAAATACAGCCTGCATCCGTAAGCTCAATGCTGTGACCGCCACGGCGCACATGCAGCAGCTGCGTACCAAAACGCTTCTGCAGCACCTTAAGCTGATTACTCAGCGCCGGCTGGGCAATCGCTATCTGCTTAGCTGCGGCAGAAATACTGCCGGCTTCAACTATGGCAATAAAATTGCGGTAATATTCTATGTCCATATAGGGTTCTCCTTTACTTCTCTCTGCCTTTATTATACTATACAGCAATATTTCTGAGTACTTTTTTAGTTTTTAAAATTAAATTTTTCATAAAACCAATGACAGCATATGCAAAACACATATAACTCCAATAGATTATTTTTATAAGTGATTAGGAATAAAAGTATAAGTTCTTTCGTTTTTTTCTAAAAACAGACAACTATATATCATGAATTATCCCGTTCCCGCATCAAAGAACGAGTTAACGTATATGCATTTCTTATATGTAAAATGTATTTTCTGTATTTTACTTTATATGTTGATAGATTTAAACTGTAAGCAGATAAGGAAATTTCCAAAAAAGAAAAGAGGTTTTTGAAATGCTGGATGCAACACGTTTGCGCACCCCCTGCCTATTTGACAAAATAGTCAGCGCGGACGAAGCAGCCACACTTATTACCGACGGTATGAATGTCGGTGTCAGCGGCTTCACCCCCTCTGGCTATCCTAAGAAAACCACACTTGCTCTCGCTAAAGCCATCAAGGCCGGCAAAAAATGCCGTATCAATATTTGGAGCGGTGCTTCCGTCGGACCGGAAATCGAAGAAACACTTGCCGAAGTCGGCGGTATCAGCGGGCGCATGCCTTATTATGCAGCCTCCAACAAAACACTCAGCCGCCAGATCAACACCGGCAGCGTAACCTATATTGATCAGCATTTAAGCCACTTTGCCCAACAAATCGACTACGGCTTTTACGGCGATGTTGATGTTGCAATCGTTGAAGCCGCTGCTATTAATGCAGACGGCAGCATTGTTCTCGGTTCTGGTGTCGGCAACACGCCTATGCTTGTAAAGCATGCAAAAAAAATTATCGTTGAGGTCAACACATCTATCCCGCTGACGCTGGAGGGAATGCACGATATTTACATCTGCAGCAAACCACCTGAGCGCACCGAAATCCCTATTTATCATGTCGGCGACCGCATCGGTTCTCCTTATGTAAGCTGCGGACTTGACAGAATTACCTGCATCGTCGAATCAGACATTGTCGACCATGTACGCAATTTAAGCGCTCCTGATGACACAAGCAAAAAAATTGCCGCTAACCTGGTTGATTTTCTGGAGCACGAGCAGCGCCACGGCCGTCTGCCGCAGCAAATGCTGCCGTTGCAGTCCGGCGTAGGAAGCATAGCCAATGCTGTATTAATGGGTTTGGCAGAATCTAAATTTGAAAATCTTACTATGTACTCAGAGATTTTGCAAGATTCTGTTTTCAAAAGGCTGTCAAAACAAATGACGTTATTACGGCAGATTTAAGCGTTGCGGAACGTCAGATTGCCCGTGTAAATGAAATGAAGGCTCACCGTGACCAGCACGCAGTAGATGCTTCCCTGAAAGCTCTGAAGGAAGCTGCCAATGGTGAAGCTAACCTTATGCCTTATCTGATTGATGCTGTTAAAACCTATGCAACCTTAGGCGAAATCTGCGGCGTACTGCGCGAGGTTTTCGGAGAATACCAGCAGGGAGGTAATTTGTTTTAAGGCTAAGGCAGGTGTTTACGTTGCATTTGGCGAATACCATGGCAATAGTTAAAATTAAAGCAAAGGCAGGTATTTACAATGACAACTAAAGCATTAGCAAAATTTACCGCAGAATTGTGCTACGAAAAGCTTTCTGCTCACAGTATCGAAATGGCTAAAAAATGTCTGCTGGACTGGCTGGGAATTGCTATCCGCGGTTCGCAGGAAAAACCGGTACGCATCATCCATGATGTTATTCTTCAGGGCGATGCACCGAAGGCGAATATCTTCGGCAGTATCCCTGCAAAAAAGGCTAGCGCCCTGAACGCTGCCTTTATCAACAGCGCTGCTTCCCACAGTCTGGACTTCGATGATTTGCATAACCCTTCGATTATCCACCCGGCCTGCGTCGTTGTTTCACCCGCGCTGGCTGTCTGCGAAGCGGAGCACAAAAGCGGCAAGCAGCTTATTGCCGCTATATGCGCAGGCTACGAGGCCAGCGGCCGCGTAGGCGAAGCTGTAATCCCAGAATCCTACTTCTTCTGGCATACCACCGGTACTGCAGGCACCATCGCCGCCGGTGCTGCTGCCGCCAACGCCCTCGGTCTTGACGCACAGCAGACACTGATGTGCTACGGCAGCGCCGGTACACAGGCAGCAGGCCTGTGGGAGTTTTTAAAAGAGGGTGCCATGAGCAAGCCGCTGCACACAGGCAAGGCTTCCTACAGCGGTGTTCTCAGCGCTTATCTGTCGCAAAAGGGCTTTACTGCCGCCAGCGAAATTTTAGAAGGCGAAAAGGGCTTCTGCCGTGCCATGGTCAAAGAACCGCATCTGGAAAAGCTTACCGAAAGCATGAGCACCGACAAGCTGAAAATCGACATCAACTCCTTCAAGCCCTACGCCTGCTGCAAGCATGCTCACGCCGCTCTTTACGCCATTCAGGAGCTGCGCAAGGCTCATTCTCTGCAGCCTGAGGACATCGCTAAAATTAAGCTTTACGTCAACGATATTACGAACTATCTGATCAATAATCCGCAGCCGCAAACTCCCTACGGCGGCAAATTCAGTATTCAATATTGCTCCGCTGCCATGCTGAAGTTCGGCGAAGTAGGCATTGCGCAGTTCAGTGAGGAATGTATCCATAACAAAGAGCTTACGGATTTAATGCAGCGCATCGAGGTTATCCGCGATGAGGCTATGGAACAGCTTCATGCGGCAGATGCTTCCAAATTGGCTTCCAGAGTAGAAATCCAGCTGCAAAACGGACAAACACTGACAATGCAGGTTGATTATCCTAAGGGAGATCCGGAAAATCCTCTGACCTGGGAGGAGCTATGTGCTAAATTTATGAGCCTTGCCGTACCTGTCTACGGTGAAGCTAAAGCATTACGTTTACAAAATTGGGTAGCAAGCCTTGAGCAATGCAGTGACGTTGCCCAAGCTTTGGACGCCTGTCTAAAGGAGGAATGATTTATGCAACCGGAAGAAATTATCCGAAGCGTAAAAGATATCTACACGCATAACGCTTTTATGCAGCATTGCGGCATAAAGGTTCACAGCATCAGCTGCGGCAAAGCTGCAGTAGGCCTGCGCATCGACCCTGCCATACACACAAACCTCAACGGCAAGCTGCACGGAGGCTTGCTTACAACACTGGTGGATAATGCCACCGGCATCGCCTGCGCCGCTATGGGCAAGCGCGTGGTTACGGTATCGATGACCGTAGATTTCATCAAGGGCGCTCCTTCCGGTGCAATGGTAGAGGCACAGGCTGAGGTTGTTTCGCATAATGACCGTTTGATTACTATGCAGATTCATGTATATGATACTGATGCAGATACACTGCTGGCCACCGGCAGCTGCTGTATGCTGACGATTGCCGACTTCCCCGGAATTCCGGAAAAGTGGTAGATGTCAGCTCCGCAGGTAGTCTGTAAAGCGTATACCATAACAGCTTAACTGCTTTCGTTACAATGTAAAAAGGCGTTCTCCCCTGCGGGAGAACGCCTTTACTGTAAGAAAAAATCTTTGTCAAATTCATTCCGCCTTAATTGCTTCAACCTGCTCAATGGAAAGTGAAGTAGCCTTAGCAATATCCTCTACAGATAATCCCATGCTTAAAAGACGCTTTGCAGTTGCAGTCTTTTCTTTTGCCTTGCCTTCGGCGAGACCTTCAGCCTTAGCTTCTCGTCTTTCGTCTAACAAACGTGCTTCCAAAAGCATAAATTCTCGCCTCACTTTCGAATCAAGCTTGTTCAGCCTTAATCGCTTCAACCTGCTCAACGGAAAGTGAAGTAGCCTTAGCAATATCCTCTACAGATAATCCCATACTTAAAAGACGCTTTGCAGTTGCAGTCTTTTCTTTTGCCTTGCCTTCGGCGAGACCTTCAGCTTTGCCTTCAGCCTTAGCTTCTCGTCTTTCGTCTAACAAACGTGCTTCCAAAAGCATAAATTCTCGCCTCACTTTCGAATCAAGCTTAAGATAGCTGATTTCATCATCAATTTGTCTTGTGAAATCGCTATTTATAACGTGGTTATTAACATAATCATAAAAACTTTTGATGTCCTTGGAAATACTGCCATGCGTACCCTTGGTATTCAAAATCATAGTAGTTGCTTCATCGGGAAGCTCCAGCTCCAAATCCTCCAGACAACGCTTTTTAAAGGTGTAAACATAATTTCCCTTGGCAAAAAAATCAAAAACACAGATAAAAATGATATAGGTTGGCGGCAACAGATCATATTCCTGGTTCTTCTGCAGCAAGTCAATATCCATCAATGCCTGATAGTAGCGTGTGCGCTTGGGCAGCACGTAGTTTTTGGTATCAGGATTTTTGGTGTTCTTGACCTGCATTTCCAGATTGTAATGCGTATTCTTGTCATCTGCCACAATGATGTCTAGACGGATACCACGGCTGACGAATTCAGGCTCAAGGGATTTTTCTGCCTCCAAGTAGTTGATATCAGCAATTTTGATCTGCAGTAATTCCTCTAACAGGTGAATACAGATACGCTTGCGCGACATAACCTTTTTGAATATGAAATCACTTTGAATCGTCAGGTTTTCGAATTTTGTTGCTAAGTTTTGCATATCTTTCCTCCTTTGATTATAGCATAAAGTCAGGCAAAAATATATAAGCCGGCGATTGCAACTGACGTAAAAGAAAAGGCGCCTGCCGAAAGCTCGACAAGCGCCACTGATCCGCATGACCAGGCATAAGCTCCGCCAAAATGCGGCTACCTATGCAACTAAGGTAATTATATCACAGATGTATTATAAAAAACAATAGTTCATAAAAAGAAAAATGCCGTTGCAATTATTGATATATTCCCTGCGACAAAAGGCGTTCTCCCCTGCGGGAGAACGCCTTTACTGTTTATTGAGCTTTATTCACTTGTCACTGCCGACAATTTATTTTGCCAGCTTGTTGCCGTAATGGTCGCGCTCGCCTTTAGTATCGTTTACGCGTACACGTTCGATCTTATCGCGATCGCCGTCTTCACCGCTGATGCGGTCTACACGGATGCGGCCCAATTCAGGCTCAAATTCTTTGATGATCTTTTCTTCCAGAGCTGCGCCTTTTTCGATTGCACGATAGAGCATTGCAGCAAATTCATAACGAGTCATCAGACGGTCACCGCCGAAGTTACCGTCAGGATAGCCTTCAATGTAGCCATTGCCTGCCAGCTTAGCGATGTATTCATATGCCCAGTGGTTAGCCGGGATATCCGGGAAGAGCTTGGTCTTGGTTTCATCCAGCATACCTAATGCTTTTTCCATCTTAGCCATCTTAGCGCCCATTACTGCCAGCTGACCGCGCAGGTCGATAACCTCACGAGCCAGAGCGGTGCGGCTGTTGCTTACATGGTTAGTGCGGTCCAGAGCGAAGGATACGCCTGCGTTAACCATGTTTTCACCATTGCCTACGGTACCTGCAACACTGAACATTACCTTTTCGTCAGGACGATAGTATGCGCCGATTGCTGCAGCGTTTTCGCCTGCATAGTTGCCATAGCCTGCGGAGAAGGTCAGTTTGTCGTCCGGATCGAAGTCCATCGGATGCAGTGCTGCCAGAGCTGCTGCGCCTGCGCCAACCTTGTTCACACGGCTGCCCAGTTGGTTGATGCGGTTGCTGTTGCTGATGACTTGGTTTTCAACGCCATTAATGCGGTTGTTGGTATCCTTCAACTGAGCTACGTTTACAGCATCGGTATCTTCGGTACCAGCTGCTACGTTGGTAATCTGACGGGTAATTTCTTCACCATCTGCAGAACTGCCTATAGATACAGCACCGGCATTTGCTTTCCAAACAGAAGATTCATCAGCAGATTTATCTCCTGTTACTGGATCATAGCCTGCCATACCGGCTTCTCTATCAGCAACGGATAATGAACTAAGCGCAACAGAGTACGCAGCACTTGCGTTAGCATAACTGCCAATTGCATTGGCATAATCAGCACTCGCTGCACTGTAAATACCCATTGCATTGGCATAATCAGCACTTGCTGCACTATAAAGACCCATTGCATCAGTCATTTTATATTTATAAAGCAAAGTCAGGCATCACAGCTCACGCACAGCAAAACCCCCGCCCTGGTCGCAAAGCCGACAGAGCGGGGGTTGTTAAGCACAAGTTCTATTCAGTTATACGTTAGAAGGCATAGCGTAAACCAACATTAGCCTGCCAGGTGCGGTCATAGTTACCGCCAAGAGTACGTTCAAAATCACAATAGAGGTAGGTATCTTTGCCAAGGCTAAAGTCCGCGCCTAAGCCCAAATCCCACCAGCTGTCCTGACCATTAAAGCTGCTTTGTTCACTGCCGTCTGCAGCGCTTACTCTAATATTCTGGTCGCCACAGAATTCATGCAGCCAGTCTGCCTTCATATAGAAGTTACCTTTATCGCTAAAGTCGCGTCCAAGACGGAAGCCTGCACGGGCAATAACGCTTGTTGCGGCATCCTGTTCAACCTTTACGCCATAATTAGTTCTGTAGTCAGCACTGCCTACTCTTGCAATCTGCAGCTGTGCCTGAGGTTCAACATACCAACCATTATCGTTGGCAAGCTTTCTGCCCCATTCACCACTGATGCTGCCAAAGTTTTGATGATACTTGCCCTTGATAATTTCCTGATTACGGGTAGTTACATCAAGATCATTACTGGTGCGACCGCCACGCAAAACTAAATCAAGGTAATGGCCTTTGTCGCCAATCCAGGTATCATACAAGCTCAAAGCGTAACGCTCATGCTCACCGTTGCCCTTCAGGCCAAGCAGGCTGGTGTTGGCATCAGTGTAATCAACTGCACCGCCGCGATAGTGCTTGCCATCCTTTTCCAGCTTCAGCTTATCAAAGCCAACCTGGAATATGTTGCTGTTAGTCTTAAAGCTGTTTTCCCAACCGGTGCGTGCATGACGATAACGAACCCAAAGGCCGCTGTCGCCTTCCAGATAACGGCTTTCGCCCATGCGTTTGTTGAATCTGTCCATCTCTGTGCCAAGAGCATAGCCGGCCTGCATTGCTTTGAAGGCTGCCGGAATATTTTCGTTGGCATCACCCTGATCTAAAGCAATGAACCAATCCTTAGCATTTCCGTTTGCTTCATTTTTTACAGCGTATTTGTAGTCATACAGGTTAGCTGCCGAAGTCTTAGGAGCCAGCGCTTCCACTGTACTGCTGGTGAAGGTTACGCCGCCGCTCTTGTCGTTTGCAAAATACAGCTTGCTATCCTTTCCCATAGCGTCCAGATTTGCTTTATCTGCTTCAAACTGTACGTCATGCTTGCCTTCTCCGGATTGCGTAATGTAAATATAGTCGCTGTCTTTTTTTACCTCGCTGGTACTGGTAATTGCCTGATCATCACCGGCAGTATATTTCAAATCAACCTTGAAGATACCATCTGTACCCTTTAAGGTACCGATTTGCACATAACGGTGATCACCGTTATCGTACATATGAAGAGCTCCGAATTTATCGCTTCTGAGTGCTTTGTCGTTGTTTACCTCGGTAAATTTTTTCTTCACATCAGCATTACGCAGATTGATGATGCCACCATCCTTTAAGGTAACATTGCCAATATAGGTGCCGGTTGTATATGCTTTCTCTTCAAAGCTTTTTGTGATTGCACCTGTAGTATAAATCCATTCAGCTCCGTTACGAATCGTCAACTGTAGATTGCCCTCATTTTCTGATACCGATCCATCTTTTTCATAGTAAATCTTATGATTTCCATACCAATACGAATTTTCATTATTTAAATCAACACTAATAGTTCCACCATTGCGATGAGCCATATCAATATCGCCGATAATTTTTGTATAACCGGTTTCTTGCGTTGCTATAGCAATACAACCGCCATTTTTTGCTGATAAAGCCTGACTGCCATAGCCATCTTTCAGCGCGTTAGCAATAATAACTACTTTTTCTGCTCCACGGAAGTCTATATTAGGTTTATCTGCACTTCCCAATCTTGTATAAACAGCGTTTGTACTTTGTGTAGATATGCAGCTATCTTTAATATATACATTACCATCAGCTTTAAAAATAGCATATCGAACGCTTGAATTATCGTTGTTGACTGCATCAAATGGTTTGTCGTAGTTATCTTCTGCATTCTGTTCTTTACCATTCATAAAAATTGTTACATCATGGAAATTATTATCGGTATAAAAAAATGGTGTATATGCACGATAAGTGTAATCCCAATCTTGATAATCCCATTGATCGCGCGTTGTAACTTCCAAATCTTTTGCCCAGGCTCCCATTACAGGAACACTGCTCATAATCAATCCCATCGCTACAATTTTTGCTAAAGATTTCATTAAACATTCCCCCTATAATTATGTTTTGTAATAAACATTGATACGCAGCCCCTGCCGCGTGTGGAAACAAGTTAAACAACTATTGTATTAATTATCCTGCGCCGATATTACTGTTTTTCAGTCCCGCTGTCTTGCAGCAACACTGGCAACAAGCCTTCGTAAAACAGCTTCAAGTACACTCGAAGCTATTTAATCTTCGGCTAAATAATTTTATACATTATTTATTATAGCACTTCGAATTCCTTTTAGCAATGTGCTAACATGTACAAATAGTTTAAGTATGCTATTTTTAAAAAAACTGTAACCCGCATCCATGCTGAGTTTTACGAATTATTGCAGACTTTTTCTGAAAAATTTTCTAAAAAAATATTTTATTCTAAAATTATCTTCAACAAACTATCAACCGCCAATGGCTCTATTTAAAAAAAAGATTATGTAACATATTGAACAAATTTCTTCTAACCTCACCTTTTACTGCCTTTCATTCACCCTCAATACTATTTCTACAAGAGATTTTTGCAACATGTTACACTTTTCTCTTCTAAGCTTGCCTCGCAACGCGAAACTATCCGCCAAAACGCAAAAGCCCCCGAAGCAGGCAAGCCTGCTTCAGGGGCAATCAAACTGAAATGCCAAAACGAACTGCTTTATTTTTCCAAGCTATCACAATCCAGTAAAAAATCATATATGTTCACGGTAAAAATTCCGTATTCATCATAATAGGCCGGGACAATATCCTTGGTAATGATAATTTTTTTGAAGGTATCATCAATATTTTTCAAGGGGCGTACCTCCTGCGCACGTTTCATTTCATCCGGCAAGGAATATGCAGACTGTATATAGTACCTTACTGAGCCCATATTGCAGACAAAATCAACCTCCAGCTGTTTTCTTACTACATTACCGCTGTCATCTCTCACGGCAATAGGCACTACACCCACATCAACGCTGTACCCACGCATGCAAAGCTCATTGTAGATTATATTTTCCATAGAATGAGTTTGTTCAAACTGCCGGAAGTTAATGCGCGCATTACGCAACCCAAGATCAGAAAAATAATATTTTTTCGGAGTATCAATATAGGCCTTGCCCTTTACATCATAGCGCGAAGCTGCTTCAATTAAAAAAGAATCTTCCAGGCAATCCAGATACTTTTTAATAGTCGTAGAAGTAATTTTGGATTTTTTTACACTTTTAAAGGTATTTTTCAGCTTTTCATAATTAGTTAAAGAGCCAATAGCCGAAGCCAGTATATTAAGTAAATCCTCCATTTCTCCCTTATTACGGATACGGTTGCGCTTATAAATATCACTCAAATAAATTTCGCTCAACAAATTCTGCAAAGCGGCAGCCTTTTCGGCAGTCCCTTCACGCAGCACAACTACAGGAATTCCTCCGTAAAGCATATATTCCGCCAAGCCCATATACTTATCACCGGGATAAACACTCATAAATTCAGCAAAGCTAAGCGGATACATATGCATCTCATCGCCACGTCCGGCAAATTCCGTAATAATATCCTTGGAAAGAAATTTAGCATTGCTGCCGGTAACATATACATCCATATTCGCCTTGCGCAAATACCCGTTAAGCACAGCTTCGAAGCAATCCATTTCCTGTACCTCATCGAGCAGCAGATAATACATACCCTCATCAGCAATCCTGCTGTTAACATAAGCCATAAACTTTTCCGGATTTACGCCACGCTTTTCCTTTCCCATGGCAATAAGACTTTCACCTATCTTTTGCAAATCATCGGCGGAGTCGAAAGCAAAACGGATAATATGCGCATCATCTATACCGCATGATATAAGATGCTGATAAAATATGTTGTTCAGCAGGTAGGATTTACCGCATCTGCGAATACCGGTAATAATTTTAATCAACCCGTTATGCTTGCGTTTTATCAGCTTGTCCAAATAAAAATCTCTGCGGATTTCCATTAGTTCACCTTCTTTAGAAGAGATTTTTGCAACATGTTGCACTTTTCTCTTCTATTATAGCCTTTTTTCTCCCTATATTCAATCTCAATGCCATTTCTACAAGAGATTTTTGCAACATGTTGCATTTTTCTCTTCTAAATTTGCCTTTTTCTTCCTAATATTCACCCTCAACACCATTCCTGCAAGAGATTTTTGCAACATGTTGCATTTTTCTCTTCTAAAATTGCCTTTTTCATCCCAACATTCACCATCAATACTATTTCTACAAGAGATTTTTGCAACATGTTGCACTTTTCTCTTCTAATCTTGCCTCGCAACGTGAAACTATCCGCCAAAACGCAAAAGCCCCCGAAGCAGGACAAGCCTGCTTCGAGGGCATTCATGGTAAATTTTATTTTGCTTTCGGTCCCAAACCGTATTTCTTCAGATAACGGTACAAGGTTACACGGCTGACATCAAGCATTGTTGCCAGCTTGCTGATATTGCCGCCGGCAGATTTCCAGGCTGCAATAAAGGCTTCCTTGTCATACTTCCAGGAGCGCTCCAAGGTTTTGTCACCGGGCAGCTTAATATTTTCTGCTTCGATGATGCTGCCGGGAGTGTGGAAGAAGGCCTGCTCGATAACACCCTGCAGCTGCTTAATGTTACCCGGCCAGCTGCAGGACAGCAGCAGGGAAACAGCCTCGGGAGAAAGGCGTTTTTGCGGCAGGTTGTGCTGTGCGGACATTTCCACCAGAATATGCGAAGCGATAACCTCGATATCCTTCACGCGCTCGCGCAGAGGCGGCACGCGCATGGTTGTATCCAGCACCAGCTCATACAGATTACGGGAGAAAAGTCCCTTGTCTGCCAAACGCTTAAGGTTGGAATCGCAGGCAGCGATTACGCGCACATCAAACATACGCGGCTTGCCGCCCTTTTCCGTTGCGGGCAGACCGTGCGTCAGCGCATCAGCCAGCTTGTCGCCCATTTCCAGCGGCAGCTTTTCTACCTCATCAAGGAACAGAGTACCGCCGATAGCAAGCTCCAGCTTGCCTGCGGACTGCTGTCCGTCCTCATTCGTACCGAAGAATTCGGCCTCCAGCTCTGCCATAGATGCGTTGTGGCATTTTACAGCAATCAACGGAGCGGCAGCGCGGGGGCTGGCCTGATGAATGCCGTGTGCCAAACGCTGCTTGCCGGTACCGGGCTCACCCTGCAGCAGGATGTTGTGGTCGGTGCGGGCAACGCGGCTCGCTTTATGCTGCAGCGCCAAAAATTCGCTGGTTTCGCCGACCATGCTGTACAGGCTGTAACGGCTGCTGTAACCGGTTGCATGGGCGATGGTTGTTTTCAAATCCTCGATGGACATAGACAGCACCAAAGCACTTTCTACCTCGCTGCCAACCTTAATCGGCATAACAGTGGTAATATCCTCAAAGGTTCTGTCCTGAGTAATCCAGGTAATTTCACGACGCTGTGTTGCTACGCCATGCAGCGCTTTTTTGATAGGAATATGCTCGTAGTTCAGGAACACGTCCTCCAGGCGCTCATGTCCGTCCAGACGCTTGCGGCCGTTTTCGTTGCAGTATTTCACACTGCCGTCCTTGCCCAGCCAGTAAACGGTTACCGGCAGCTGTTCCATCATAATGCGGTTAATGCTCCAGGCCTCCAGCATGTTCAGATGCTGCTCGATGGAATATTTCATCGTCATCAGCAGGCTCAAAAGCAAATCATAGGGCAAATCGTTCTGATCCAAGGAAAAGAAGGAAATAATATAGCGGATTTTGCCGTTGACGCAGATAGGCGCACTGCAGGCATCGCCGGAATGGCTGTCCTTAATCCACATTTCCGGACCGAACATCAAAAAGGGCACATTATGCTCGCGCGCAATGCTGATGCTGGAGGTACCAACATCCTCCTCCAGAACGCGCATACCCTGAATATCCTCGATAATGCGTTGGAAGAACGGCATAGCATAGTTTTTGATTACATAGCCGTTTTCATCAATCAGCAGCATGCTCAGGTTGTGGATATTGAAATGCTGCTTGCTTTGCTCATAAAGACCGTCAACGTATTTGACAATGAACTCATGCGTCTTTTGGTGCGCGATAATCTCCTCGCGGCTCAGCTTGTTGATTTTGGGCATGGTTTCGTGCGGCAGATGCATAGCACGGCAACGCTGCCAGCTGTCGGCAACCCACGGATGCACGTTAGGGTCAACAATGCCCTCTTCCATAAACTTTCTGTAATAAGAAGCAAGCTTATCCTTATTTCTTCTCTCGCGAATCATATTTTATACCCTCCCCCGCTGTCCGGCAGTCGGCTGCCGTCAGCAGAACTTTTATTTATAAACCTCGCCGTTCGTAATCAACACCCGGCGTGCTCCATAATAGCGTTGTTTCCAGTAATCGTCCTTCAGCGACGAAAGCATTACACCCTTGGACGAGGATGCGCTCCAAAATTGTCCGTCACCGGCATAAATACCCACATGCGATGCGCCTGCGGCGTAGGTGGTAAAGAATACCAAATCGCCGGGCCGCAGCTGCTTCTGCGTTACAAAAATCCCCTGTAACGCCTGCTCGTCTGCCAAGCGTGGCAGCTTGGCCTTGCAGTCCTTAAATACATGCTGCACATAGCCGGAGCAGTCAAAGCCCTTGGTCGTAGTTCCGCCGAACACATAAGGAACACCCTTGTATTTGGCGGCACGGCTGACGATTTCCCTGCCCTTAACCTTGGGGATGCCCTCCTTAGTAAAGGCCTCCCAGGTCAGCTTCTGATAAGTTGCATCATTCAACTCGCCGTCTGCCTTCAGCTTGTGCTGCTTCTGGAAGCTCTTCAGCGCGCTGCTGGTAGCCTCCGTCATGCGTCCGCTGGGGCGTTCGTCACTGAAGCCCAGCACCTGCAGCTTTTGCTGTGCCACCTTCAGACGCCAGTTGCTTTGCTGCACCTTGGGCTGCTGCTTTTCCTTCGTTTTTTTAGACTTTTTCTTTGCGGTTTTCTTCGCCTTTTTCTCAGGCTTTGCCTGCTTGGGCGCCTTCACCTCGGCAGCAGGCTTGGCTGCGGTATCGGCCTTGACGGCAGCAGGCTCCGGCACCGCCTTCACAGGCTGCGCCTCGCTTACGGCCGGCGGCGTTGCCACCGGTGCCTTATGCGGTTTGTTGCTGACAATAGGCGCTGCAGCCTGTGCCTGCCATGGCAGGCTGCAGGCCAGCATGATTACGGTCAGCATGGAAGCCAGCTTCTTTTTCATCTTCATCAGCCCCGCTCAAATGCAAAATCAAAAATTAATTGTAGTTATATACGTCCCAGCTTTTCAGCTTGCTGAGCTGAGCAATACTGTAATCAATATCGCGCAGCAGCCTTTGCTTGTCATGCGGCAGCGTTGCTGCCAGCTGAACGTAGTTCGATACATGGTTGCTGCGGAAGAGGCAGTGCCTGTCCGCAGGCAAATCTATATTTTCTATTATCAGCTTCAGCTCACGCATCAAGCCCGCCGGTGAAAGAGGATTGAACTTGCCTGCCTCGTACTGGTCCAGCAGCTCGCTGCCGCGGTACAGCATCAGGCAAAGCGCGCTTAAGTGTGTCGGCTTGATAATATTAATCGCCTTGGCAGTTGCCAGTGCGTGGCGTTCGCTGCCCTCTGCGCCTGCCAGGCCCAGAATAATCATCATGGAAAGCTTCATGCCGCTGGCGGTAACTCTGCGTCCCGCTTCTACCGCCTGTTCGCCGTCAACACCCTTGTTGACAGCCTTCAGCGTAGCGTCGTCGCCTGTTTCCATGCCGTAATACAAAAGCTTCAGGCCTGCTTCCTTCAGCTGGCGCAGCTCCTCCTCGCTCTTGCGCAGGATATCCTTGGGCGCAGCATAGCTGGCAACTCGCTGCAGATGCGGAAACTGCTCGCGCAGCACCTGCAGAATCTTCAGCAGCTTGGCCGTGGGCAGCACCAAAGCATCGCCGTCCGCCAAAAAGACGCGGCGCACCTTGTTCTTGCCGTAATGGGCCGCCAGCGCTATCTGACGGGAAATTTCTTCATCCTTTAAAATCTGAAAGGGAACACCTCTGTACATGTTGCAGTAGGTGCATTTATTATGTGCGCAGCCGCGCGTAACGCGCAAAATAAAGCTGCGTGCCTCACTGGGAGGTCTGAATACTGGTGTGTCATAAGAATCAAAAAACATTTCTACTATTCTACCTCATTTTACTTTGATTGATTTGGCGCCAGTTTGAGATCTCAGAGATTTTGTAAAGTATAGTACACTTTAATAATATTATACTAGATTTTTCACCATTTGTAACGTCTAACTGAAAACTTTTTGTTACTTTTTTTACAGAGATTTTGTGAAACATTATCAGAGTGTAAAATAACTGTGATTTCCCGCGCCTGCAGGCAACGGCAAGGGTGCTTTGGCAGGCAAATTTACGCATAAAAAAGCACGCCGGCGGCAAATGCCGGCGCGCTAAAAGGCAGACGCCTATCATACCATATTACTTTTTTCGGTAAGCATAACGCTTTACAGCATCAGCTTATCATTTGCGTTTTCTGCGCAGGAAGAAGAAGGCAGCGCCACCGATGATAATTACGCCGCCGATAATCGTCAGCAGGCCAAAGCCGTCATCGTCATCCTCATTTTCTTCCTCATCCTCGGCAGCAGGCAGCTCTGCAGTGCCCACAGCCACCGGCCATTGGCTCTTCAGCTCGCCGTGGACTGCCGTAACGGTAACCACGCCGTCAGCCTTGCCGATCAGCTTACCATCTTCTATAACGGCAATTTTTTCATCACTCACGCTCCACTCCGGTGTCACACCGTCAGCCTCGCCCACAACGTAGGCCTCCAGCTTCAGCGCCTCGTCTATTCCCAAGTGCGCCGGCAAATTCGGAGCCTCCAGCTTCGGCTCATAGGCGGTAATCTGCGTCATAAAGGCCTTTTCGCCCTTTTCCAGCAACAGCTTGCCGGTAATTGTCGCAGTTCCCGGCTTCACAGCCAAAAGCTGCACATCGCCGTCCACCTTTACTATATCACTGTTAGAAGAACGCAGATCCGTTACATTATAACCTACGCAGCCCGGCAGCGAAGCAACTATGCGTGTACGCTCGCCCACCTTCAGGCTGGCCTCCTCCGGAGCCACCGTCACCAGCGGGCTAAGCTCGGAAGCTGCAGTTGCAGGCAGGTCGGGCGCATCCTCGTCACCTTCAAGCTCGCCGCTTTCGATTGCAGGGCCTTCCAGCTCATCTTCCTCTACGAGCGGTGCTCTTTTGGCCGCCAGCATATTAATCGGGTCACCGTAAATAAGGCTTACCTCATCCTCCTTATCGTTGCGGTACACAGCACTCAAATCGGCAGCTACCAAAAATTTGGCAATAACCTTGCCCTCATCATCCAGCGCCGTCAGCTGGTAGAACCAGCCGTCCACAGGCTCCTCCGCATAGAGCAGCTTATAATCATCAGCATCCTCCGGCAAGCCTGTCTGCTTTTCCGGCAGGCCGGCAAGCAGCGCGGCGGCCGCAGCCTCGGATACATCAAAGCTGTCCTCGTTGAATCTGTATTCACCCTGAACATCAAGCGGCAGCGGTCCGTCCTGATAGGCGGTAATGCTCTTATCCTTCAGCACAAAGCGCAGCTCTACCGTATCATTATTTTGGTAATCTACCTCGGCAATACCGTCGCCGTCCTCATCAATTTCAAAAACACCGGCAGTAACGAAATCCTCCGCACTGTCCTCTTCCTCGCTGCCACGCATAACCTTCAGCTCGTAAAGGTATTTATCGTCGCCCAAGGGCTTGATATTCAGCACGCCGTTATTATACTGGCTGCTTTCGGTCCACACATAGCAGCCTGCCGTATTCTTCCAGTCATTTTTAGAGGCGGCGCCTGCCAGCAGCGTCAGGCTGCACAGCAGCAGGGTAAGCATAACAGTTACGATAATACGCATCATTTTTTCTTTCATTATGCTCCCCTCCTCAAATGCTCAGACGGAATTTGGCAGTTTTGGGATTAACGCCGTCCATCCAATACTTCACGGTATATACGCCCTTAGCACATTTTTTGCCGCTGTTGCCGCTCGCCCAGCCGTTCCAGCTGAAAGCAAAATCCTGATTGGCGTTTTTCGCCTTATATTTCGTGCTGTAGACCAGCTTGTTGTTTTTATTGAAAATCTGGGCATAGCAGGTCTTGCCCGTGGAATTATTCTTTTTGAAATACAGGCGCTGGTAAACATCGCCGTTGCCCTTGCGGATAATCTTGGACGCACGGAACTGCATCTTGCTCTGCGGCTTGTAGCTGATGTTGACTGTCTTTTTAACCGCACCGCCCTTGCCGAAGCTGCTGGTCGTTACCAAGCGATATCTGCCGGGCTTCAGGTTTTTCATATCATAGCTGTATGGTACAAAGCGGAAATATTTATCACCGTCATAGTACCATTTTTTCAGCTCGCGCTGCTTCCAGCGCACAACAACCTTATTATCCTTGTTGAGCAGCACCGCCTTATCCTTCATAGGCCCCTTGCCCTCTACATAGCGCTGCACATTCAGCTTTGTACCGTTTACCTTAATTGTTGTTTTGTACTGCGTCGCCGCCCACGCCAATGCCGTAAAAGCCACGAGCATTGCCAGGCACGCCACGAGCACAACCTTCAGCCGTTTCATTTTTCCGCCTCCTAACCGCCGGATATAAAAAGACCCGGCATATACTTCTTCATTTACAGTATATACCGGGTCAATATTAACTATAAGTAACCTTTAGTTAAGAGTTGGAGAAAAAGCGCTCCAGCTGATGTCTTTTATTTTTGGCCGCCGCATCAATCTGCAGCTTGGCAAAAATTTTGTTGAGATATTGCTTAATCGTCCCCTCCGACAGCGACAATCTTTGCGCAATCTCCCTGTTCGTATGGCGTGCCGCCGCCAGCTGCGCTATCTGCAGCTCCTGCTCCGTCAGCTCCTGCAGGCCTGCTTCGGCAAAGCGTGCGGACATAATCTGCCCCCGGCCCGCCTCCATCTGCTGTCCCAGGTGCAGCGCCGCTGCCGCCGCTGCCGAGTATTCACCCTGAGCCTCCTGCTCCAGATAAGGACGCAGCAGCGCTATGTTCTGTGCCAACGGCAGCACAAGCTTATCCGCCTCAGCCATTGCCAGCGCCTGCTTCAGCGAAGCGCGGCAGCTCGTTACATCGCCTCTGCCGGCAAAGGCCGCCGCCCTTTGCACCTGCAAATACAGCAGGCACAAAAAATTACTGTAGGGACGGCATTCCTGCTCCCAGTCGGACCAGCGCACCAAAAGCTCCGTATACTGCCCTTGTGCCAGCAGGCACTGGGCACTGATATAGTTGCGGCAGGGACGCGCCGGATAAAGCACCGAAGGCTGCTGTCCGTTTCCGTCCGTCAGCCAGCTTGGGATATATTCCGGCTTGCCCAGCAATGCATAGTAAAAGCCGGCGCACATATCGGCACTATTCAGCAGCATGCTCTGCTTCCAAGGCTGCAGTTGCCACTGATGGCGGCTGTACGCCTCTGCCTTACTGCTGTAAACGCCGCGGAAAAGATCGCGCTGCATCTCCAGAAAATCACAGCAGATAGTAATGCACTCCTGCCCATGCTTTTCCGCCTGATAATACGCCTTCTGCAGAGTCATATCCATTTCGTCGATGCGTCCCTGCAGCAAAAGTGCTTCCGCCTCCGTCAGCTCGGCGGCTCCGGCACCGTGCCAGCCGCTCAGCAGATAGTACGGCGGCATACACTCCTGCATATCCTCAACCGTCTGCCGCAGACTGCAGCCCGTGCGCAAATACAGCCCCAGAACACTGGGCGCGCCGAAGGTCCAGATGCCCTGCTTGCTGAGCGTCTGCGGAGCGCCGCTCAGCAGCTTGTAGGCACGCCGATGATGCTCGCTCATACCGGTGATGCTGTTGAAGGCCAAAAAGCTCAGGATAACCTCCAGCTCGCCGTAATAATTATCGCGCTCACGCTGGCTAAGCGCAGTATTGCGCTCCAGCGCTGTCACGTACCATTCCTTAACCTGCAGCATTTCCGGCACCATATTCAGCGAAAACATGCGCCGCATAATTATCAGCACTGCCTGCGGATACTGCCACAAGATTTCCGGCGGACATTCGCACAGCCAGTCGAAAAGATGCTGCCTGTGCTGCGGGTACATCGACCAGTCGCGCAGCTGCTGTACTGCAGCCAGCAGGCCGTCAAAATCACGGCCGCGGTACAGCCAGTCCAACGCTTCCTCGTACTCCTTCTGCTGCGCGTACCATTGTCCCAAACGGCGGAAGTACATTTGCTGCTCCGCCTCAGGCAACAGGCCGAAGGCATGGCGCGTTGCCTGCTTCAGCATATGATGACACCGCAGTCTGCCGTTAGCCAGCCTGATAATAAAGGCGTTGCATTCCAGCAGCCTGCCTACAGACTCTCTGCAGCTTGTGCCATAGGCATAGGCCACCTGCTCCGGTGTAAATTCCTCCGGCTGCCCCATAAGCAGCAGCAAGCGCTGCTGCTCCGACGGCAGCGGCCGCAGCAGTACATTGGCTATCATCTCATAAACGCTGCCTGTATCAAGGCAAAAGCGCTGATACCTGTCGTAGTTCAAAAAGTTAAGATAGGTAACGGAAAACCAGCCCTCGCAGGCCTCATGCAAAGCATCCAGCTGCTGCGCCGTAAGCTGCAGGCCGCATCTGCTGCTGTATTCCGCCAGCTCGTCACGCTGCAGCGCCAGGTCATGCTTATCAAGGCAAAAGACCTTACGTCCCAGCTCCAGCAGACGGCTGCCGTCAAAAATCTGCCCTCTGCTTACCAGCAGCAGATGCAAATCAGCAAAGCCTGCCTTGCTCAGAGCAAAGAGAAAGTCAATTGCCTCGCTGCTCTCCAACAGATGCAAATCATCTATAAACCAATAGACAGGCTCCTGCGGCAGCAGCTGACGGAACAGCTCCAGTACCAGCGTTTTGGCGTTGGCATCGGCAGGCAAAGACTGCTGCAGCAGCGCAGCGCCCAGCTCCGTATTTTGCCAGCTGTGGCATACTCCCTGCCAGAAGGCCTCGGCACCGGCGCCGTAAATACTCTGGCGCAGTACCCTTTTGCCGCAGCGCTCCTGCTCCTGCAAAAAGTACTGCACTGCCAGTGTTTTACCGTAGCCCATGGGAGCAACAACCAGCGTTGTTCCCGCTGTCTGCAGCTCTGCCAAAAGCTCTTTTATTCTCTTGGAATAATATAAATTATTGAGCCTTTTCATAGTGTTTTTACTTAATTACGTTCTGCGGTGCTCCTGCCAGCCATTTTTCGATGTTGGCAAAAACGATATCGGCACGTGCAGCCAGTGCTTCGGCGCTGGCGAAGGCCACGTGCGGTGTCAGCACGGTGTTCTTTGCATGGCACAGAGGATGCTCCGGCGCAATCGGCGGCTCGCTCTCAAACACATCAATGCCTGCGCCCGCCAATCTTCCTTCGTTCAGCGCCTGTGCCAGCGCCTCGCTGTCCACAACAGGACCGCGCGCAGTATTCAGCAGTACGGCCGTCGGCTTCATCTTGGCAATAGCCTCAGCGTTAATCAGTCCGCGGGTTGCGTCCGTCAGCGGCACATGCAGGCTGACAACATCGCTGGCAGCCAAAAGCTCATCCAGACTTACATAGCTTACACCGTCAGCCTGCAGCTCTGCCTTCGGAGTACGGCTGTAGGCCAGCACCCTGCAGCCGAAGGCAGCGGCAAGCTTCGCCACTCTGCTGCCAATCGCACCGGTGCCGACTACGCCGAAGGTCTTGCCAAAAAGCTCAAAGCCTACCAGCCCATCCTTCGTTCCTGCCTGACGGCAGCGTGCATCACAGGGAACAATGTTGCGGATAACGCTGATAGCCAGGCCGAAGGTCAGCTCTGCTACCGCATTGGTGGAATAGCCTGCAGCGTTGCACACTACAATTCCGCGCTCACGGCAGGCAGCCAGCGCAATATGGTCTACACCGGTAAAGGCTACAGACAGCATTTTCAAATTAGGGCAGGCGTTGATAATCTCCGCACTCAGCGGCTGATTAGCCAGCATGATAATATCGGCCTGCTGCACACGTGCCAGCAGCTTCGTCTGGTCGGTGTCCTTCTCAGTATAATATACAAAATCATGACCTGCAGCCTGCAGCGGCGCTGCCAGTGCATTAATCAGCTCCATCTTTACGCCTAACGGCTCCATAACTACTATTTTCATCAAAGCACCTCCGAAAAAGTCTATAAAATTTTTGCTTATCACTTACATATTACTACTGTAGGAATTGATTAGCAAGGAAGAATTTTTCAGGGCCTGCGTCCGCCTTTATAAATATTTGCATCCGCAAATACAAAAAAGCCGTTCTTCTTTCGAAGAACGGCATATTTTCGTTGGTGATCCACCCGAGACTCGAACTCGGGACACCCTGATTAAAAGTCAGGTGCTCTACCAACTGAGCTAGTGAATCATTTGTTACCATAAATTAGCAACATTAATATTATACAGACTAATGCAAGGAAAGTCAAGTACTTTTTTAAAATATTTTTGCTGTTTTTTCAGCAGCCTAAGCTTACAGCAGCTCTTTCAGAACGATAGTCTGCTCGCGGTTAGGACCAACGGAGATAATACCCAGCTCAACACCGGATACCTCGCTGATTTTAGCCAGATATTTTTTAGCGTTTTCCGGCAGCTCGTCATAGTTACGGATGCCGCTGATGTCGGTCATCCAGCCGTCGAACTCTTCGAAAATCGGCTCAACCTTAGCCAAAACGTTCAGGCTTGCAGGAATGCGTTTGAGAACCTCATCGCCAATCTTGTAGCCAACGCACATTTTAATCTTCGGCATATTGTCGAGGATATCCAGACGGGTAATTGCCAGATAATCCAGGCTGTTCAGGCGTGCGCTGTAACGCAGCATGAAAGCATCCAGCCAGCCGCAGCGACGCGGACGACCGGTTACGGTGCCGTATTCATGGCCGGTTTCGCGGATTTGGTTGCCGGGGCCGTCTGTATCCAGCAGCTCGGTGATGAAGGGACCTTCACCAACGCGGGTGGTATAAGCCTTAACTACGCCGACAACATGGTCGATGAAGCGGGGACCTACGCCACTGCCGGTGCAGGCATTACCTGCAGTCGGGTTGGAGCTGGTAACATACGGATAGGTACCATGGTCGATATCGAGGAAGGTAGCCTGTGCGCCTTCAAACAGAACGTTTTTGCCGGCGCTGAACAGCTCATCCATGACAACGCCGGTATCGGCAACGTACGGACGCAGCTCTTCTGCATAAGCCAGATATTCCTTCAGTACGGTATCATAGTCAAACGGTTCTGCACCGTAAATTTTGGTGATAATAGCATTTTTTGCTTCCAGATTAACCTTCAGCTTATCAGCAAAGGTTTCGGGCTCCATCAGATCGCAGATACGAATGCCTACGCGAGCAACCTTATCCATGTAGCAGGGACCGATGCCGCCTTTGGTGGTGCCGATTTTGTGATTGCCCAGTGCTTCCTCCTGCAGCTCATCAAGACGTTGATGATACGGCAGAACAACGTGTGCACGGTCAGAAATAACCAGATTGCTGCAATCAATGCCCTTTTCCTTCATGCCGGCGATTTCAGCCAGCACAACGCCGGGGTTGATTACAACGCCGTTGCCCAGAACGTTAGTCTTATCATTGAACAGTACGCCGGAGGGCAGCAGACGCAGCTTATAATTAATGTTGTTAACTACAACGGTATGGCCTGCATTGGAGCCGCCGCTGTAACGAACTACAGCGTCAGCCTTTTGCGCCAAATAGTCAACAATTTTACCTTTACCCTCATCGCCCCATTGGGCGCCTAAAACTACAACAGATGACATTAGCAGTCACTCCTTATCAAAATTATAAACCAAATCTAGCAAAAATCTCGTCAACGTGGCGCAGCATCGGTTTCGGATCGAAGCAATGCTCAACCTCTTCGTCAGTCAGATATTTTTTGATATCCGGGTCAGCTTCAACGTTGGTCTTGAAGTCAGCGCCTTGCAGCCAACGTGCCATAGCGTTGCGTTGTACCCATTTGTAAGCGTCCTCACGCAGTACACCTTTGGTAACCAGAGCAATCAGCAGGTTTTGGCTGAAAATCAGACCGCCGGTTTTGTTCATGTTGGCAATCATTGCATCAGGATATACTAGCAGCTTGTCGATGATGTTGGAGAATTTACGCAGCATATGGTCCAGAGCAATAGTTGCGTCCGGCAGAATAACGCGTTCTACGGAAGAATGGGAGATATCGCGTTCATGCCACAGGGTTACATCCTCCAGAGCTGCTACTGCATAGCCGCGCAGCAGGCGAGCCATACCGGAAACCTTTTCGCAGGTAATAGGATTACGTTTATGCGGCATAGCGGAAGAACCCTTTTGGCCGGGTGCAAAATATTCTTCAGCTTCACGGATATCGGTACGTTGCAGGTTACGGATTTCGGTTGCCATCTTATCCAGAGAGGAACCGATGATTGCCAGAGTAGTCATGAAATGTGCATGACGGTCACGTTGGATAACCTGGGTTGCCAGGCGTACCGGAGTGAGCTCCAGCTTTTCGCAGACATATTTTTCTACAAACGGATCGATGTTGGAGTAAGTGCCTACAGCACCGGACAGCTTGCCGACTGCCATCATTTCACGCGCTTGTTTCAGACGTTCGATGTCACGCTCGATTTCAGCGGACCACAGCAGGAATTTCATACCGAAGGTCATCGGTTCTGCGTGGATGCCGTGGGTACGGCCGATCATAACGGTATATTTGAATTCAGCGGCACGACGGCGCAGAATTTCATGGAAGTTTACCAGATGACGCATAATCAGGTCTGCGGATTGTACAGTCATGTAGCACAGTGCAGTATCCTTTACGTCGCTGGAGGTCAGGCCTTTGTGAATGTATTTGGACGCATCACCTACATACTCAGCCACATTAGTCAGGAAAGCAATAACATCATGGTTGGTAACTGCTTCAATTTCCTTAATGCGGTCCAGACGGAAGTCAGCCTTCGTCTGAATATCCTTCAGCGCTTCGTCAGGCACAATGCCCAGTTTGTTCATAGCCTCGCAAGCCAGAATTTCTACCTTCAGCATGGTACGGAATTCATTTTCGAGTGTCCAGATATTACCCATTTCAGGATGAGTATAACGATCAATCATTTTTGTATGCCTCCCAAGACAATTTTATTCATGAAAAAACATCTGAAAGCCACAGATATTACCTTCAGATTCTTCACTACACTTTGTTGCATAAATATCATATCATTTTCCGCGTCTTATCGCAAGCTTTATGAACATTTTTTGTTGATTTTAGGTAAAATATTCGGTTTTTCTTCGCAGCTTCCTTGTAAGCTTTTTTACACTTATCAGAAAAAATCTTTTGCCAAGAGAATAAATTTCACGCTTTTAACACCCATCAGGCAATGCTCCATGCAATACTCAAAAAGTCCCGAGATGTTAAAATCCCGGGACTTTTATTATGTCGCTGTATTCTATTCTCAGCTTTCGCGCTTCGTAAAGCCGACAAATTTGGTGAACTGCTTTTGGAAGAACAGATTAACGGTATCTACCGGACCGTTACGATGCTTAGCAATAATCAGCTCGGTGTGCTTGTTTTCCGTTTCCGGATTGTAGTAATCCTCGCGGTACAGGAATGCTACGATATCCGCATCCTGCTCCAGAGAACCGGATTCACGCAGGTCACTGAGCATGGGGCGCTTAACCTGACGCGATTCAACGCTACGGCTCAGCTGTGACAGCGCCAACACCGGCACATCCAGCTCACGCGCCAACGCCTTCAGCGAGCGGGAGATTTCCGAAACCTCCTGCTGGCGGTCGCCGGAATTATTGCGCTTGCCGCTGCCCTGCATCAGCTGCAGGTAATCGACAACAATCAAATCCAGGCCATGCTCTGCCTTCAGGCGGCGTGCACGACTGCGCATATCCATCGCCGTAATGCCTGCTGTATCATCAATATAAATTTTCGCACGGCTCATCGTATCGCAGGCATCCCAAAGGTGCGTCCAGTCCTCGTCACGCATCTCGCCTACGCGCAGGCGCTGGCTGTCGATGCCTGCTTCGGCGCAAAGCATACGGTTAACCAGCTGCTCCTTGCTCATTTCCAGGCTAAAGAAGGCTACACTGCGCGGTTCACCGCCGATAACCTTGTGCGCACGCAGCGCTACGTTCTGCACAATGTTCAGCGCCAGCGCAGTTTTACCCATGGAAGGACGCGCTGCCAGAATAATAAAATCGGAAGGATGCAGACCGCTCGTCAGCTTATCCAAATCCGCAAAGCCTGCCGGCAGACCTGTAAGACCGCCCTTGTTCTGCAGCAGACTTTCGATGCTCTGCACGCTGTCCATCAAAATATCATTAATCGCTGTAAAATCATTCTTTTTCTTACGGTTGGAAATCTCCAGGATACGGCTTTCCGCAGTATCCAGCAGCGTACCGACATCCTCGTTGGCCTCATAGCCCATAGCCGCAATTTCGGTAGAAACGCGCACAAGCTGGCGCAGAACCGACTTTTCAGCAACAATCTCCGCATGGTACTTAACGTTAGCCGCCGTCAGCACCACATTCGCCAGACTGGTGATGTAGGCGATGCCGCCAATGTCCTCCAGCTTATTGTCACGCTTGAGGATTTCTGTCACAGTAACCATATCTACTGCTTCATTCTTATTATAAAGCTCCAGCATCGCACTAAAAATAACACGATGCGCCTCGCGGTAAAAGTCATCTGCTGACAGCACTTCGGTCGCCTTGGCAATAGCTTCTTTATCAATAAGCATCGCACCCAGCACAGCCTGCTCCGCTTCTATATTTTGCGGTGGCACTCTTTCTTCAATCACTCGCTTCTACCTCCTGTCAGTAATCTTTTCATTCATATTATTATACATTATTTGCTACAAAGCTGAAAGCTTTTTATTTGAACAGTATCAATGCTAAAACAAAAACAACCTCCCGCAAGCAATAGCCTGAGTGATATGTACCCAGTTTTCTGGACACCGCTAAAAATTTGAATAATTATATTTACATCATGGATGCTTCTCTGAATTTAGAGGGAGGCATCCATTTTGTTTTAGCTTGAATTCTTTTGTTGTTATAATAATCGATGTACTCAGCTATAGCGTTTGAAAAAGATTCAAACGAAGGGTAATCTTTTTCAAATCCGTAGAACATCTCGTTTTTTAATCTGCCAAAGAAAGTTTCCATAATACAGTTGTCATAGCAGTTACCTTTCCTAGACATTGATTGAATGATTCCGTGCTTTTGCAATTCATTCCTATAAAATGCATGCTGATATTGCCATCCTTGATCTGAGTGCATAATAAGACCTTTTACAGAAGGAAAACCTTTAAATGCCTTTTTCAGCATGTCCTTTATTTGCGCCATATCTGGATGTAGAGAAAGATTGTAAGAGATTATTTCATTGCTGTTCATATCCAAAATCGGAGAAAGATAACATTTGCCCCAAGGCAGATTGAACTGCGATACATCGGTTGTCCACTTTTGCAAAGGTTTTTCGGTATTGAAATCTCGATTGATGATATTATCAGCAACTTTGCCAACATCGCCTTTATAGGAGTGGTATTTTTCCTTGGGACATTTTCCAAACAAGGTAAGCTGATTCATGATTCGTTGGACACGCTTGTGATTTACTCGAAAACCTCGATTCAGAAGCTCCTTATGTACGCGCCTTACACCATATCGCTTTTTGTTCTCGTTGAAGATAACAATAATTTCGGATGATAAGTCGGCATTTCGTTCGCTAACTTTATCTGTCTTGCTAAGCTCGTAATAGTACGTTGAACGCGACAGTCCAATCGCATCCAGCAAATAATTCAGTTTGTAACCTTCTTCACGCAGTTTTTGGACGAGCGCAGCTTTTTCGCCTTGAGTTGCGCTGCGCATCTCTCTTCTCTCAAGGCAATCTCTTTTTTTACAATAGCAATCTCCGCTCTCAAGCGCTCATTTTCTGCTCTGAGCAGAATCATTTCTTCTCGTTCTGATGGAGTAAGTTCTGCCGGCTCTATTTTTTTCTTCATTTCAGGCTCCTTGGGTGGTCGTCCTTTTCGTTGTGCGACCAATCCCTGATACCCTTTAATTTTATAGCATCTAACCCACTGATACAAGAGTCCAGCGTTAATTCCTGCAGAAATAGCTGTTTCCTTATTTGACGCACCAGCTAATACTTTGGCTACAAGTTCATATTTCTCTTCTGCTGACCAAGTTTTTCTCTGATTTTTATGTCTTAATGCTTCTGGACCACATTTATCTTCTATCCGAACCCAAACTCGGATTGTATTGTGGAAATTTTTTTCTGTTATATCTTTAGGCGTTTCAGGCCATTTACCTTGTCGATATAATTCTACACACTGTCTTTTGAACTTATAGCTGTATTTCATTAAAATACCCCCAATACTGGGTGTCCAGTATTGGGGGTACATATCAATTCAGCTCTTCGGCTTTTGCGACGGAACTTTTTGCTTTTTGAGCGCATATTTATATTGTTATTCCTGTTTAAGACCACTATACTACGATTTAGACGAGTTGTCAATAGCTAACCGCCGTTTTTTATGTTTTTTCCCACAAAAAAAAGACGAAGATAACAGTAATTTAATCCGTTATCTCCGTCTTGTATTTTCAGCTTAGTTTCTGTCGAAAACCATTACTCTGTCAAAGTCCAGGTATACCTTGGAGCCGTCAGGAATTGCATCAATGTCTGCGCCCTTAACGATAACGCGGATGTCATGACCGTGAACGTTTACACGATAGTCAACCGCATCGCCCAGGTAGAAGCGGTGAGTTACCTGACCTTCCATCTGACCGCCGCTGAGGGACATGGTAATATTCTCAGGACGTACGGCAATGGTAGCTTCGCCGGTAACCTTAGCGGTATTCGGGAAGGAAACATTGCTGCCCTTAATGAATACTCTGTCACCCTTAACCTCGCCATCGATAAAGTTAACCAGACCGATGAAGTCAGCAACCATTTTGTTGGCAGGCTTGGTATAGATTTCGTGCGGCGCACCGATTTGCTGTACAACGCCGGCGCTCATAACAACTACGCGGTCACTCATTGCCATTGCTTCGCCCTGATCATGGGTTACATAAACAACGGTGATGCCCAGTTCCTTTTGAATAGCAAGGATTTCAAAACGCATGGATTCACGCAGCTTAGCATCCAGGTTGGACAGAGGCTCATCCAACAGCAGCAGGCCCGGCTGTGCTACCAGAGCGCGCGCCAAAGCTACACGCTGTTGCTGACCGCCGGACAGCTGATGCGGATAACGCTTGCTGTATTCGCCCAAATGAACCAGCTCCAGCATCTTCTGTACGCGTTCTTCGCGTTCCTTTTTATCTACCTTTTGAATTTTCAGCGGATAGCCTACATTTTCGGCAACAGTCATATGCGGCCAAACAGCATAGGACTGGAATACCATACCGATATCACGTTTTTCCGGCGGAGCGAAGCTGCCCTTAATGGAGGAGCTTACGCAGTGGTCGCCGATATAAATTTCACCTTCGGTAGCACGCTCAAAGCCTGCAATCATACGCAGGGTAGTGGTTTTACCGCAACCGGAAGGACCGAGGATGGAAATAAATTCGCCATCCTTTACAACTAAATCAAAATCGTTTACGGCAGTTACAGCGCCGAAACGTTTAAATACATGCTCAATTCTTACCTCAGCCATTTATTACACTCCTTTAATTAAATACCTACGTTACCCTTGGAAACCTTGTTCAGAATCAGGTTACCAATCAAAACAATCAGCAGAATGATTACAGAAAGCACAGAAGCGTTCTGCGTATCTGCATAGGTCTGCAATTCATACAGCAATACGCCGATGGTCTTGGTATCACTGCCGTACAGGAGCAGGGACATAGTCAGCTCGTAGAAGGACGGCATAAAAATCAGGAACCAGCCGGCAACTATAGACGGTGCAATAAGCGGCATGATGATATCCTTACAGCAGCGCAGCCAGCTGGCGCCGGAGTTCAGTGCAGCCTCCTCCAGAGAGATGTGTACCTGACTCAGCGAAGCGGCGATGGTACGCACAGACATCGTCATGTATTTTACCAGATAAGCAACTACCATAATCCACATCGTGGAATACAGGTTCAAACCAAAATTACCGCTGAAGGTAATAATCAAAGCCAGCGCAATAACGATGGACGGGGTACTGCCACCGATAACTACCAGCAGATCCGGCAGGCTGCGGCCTTTGATTCTGGTTTTAACTGCAAGATATGCAATAAAGATGGAAATAAGTGTGCCGATGCAGGCAGCAATAACAGCGTAAACAACAGAGTTCCAAACGCTTTCCATGTACTGGGAGCTGGTGATAACGGGAATCCAGGCATCAAAGCCAATGTTGTCCAGACCAATCGGCTTGGACAGGGTGATAATCAAACTGGTAAGCACGATGGAGCCCAGCGGAATGATAATGGAAATCATGCTGTAAGCGCCAACCAGGCAGAAGCAGGGCCATTTCCATTTGCCCAGCTCTACAATGTTCGGACGGGTGCTCTTACCGCTGATAGTGGTGTAATCCTTTTTACCAACCATCCAGGTCATACCGAACAGCAGGATGTTAGCAAGGAACATGAGGGACGCAGCCAGAGCGGTAGCATCACGTACGCCCGCAGTATCGCCCATGTAAATATAGGTTACGATACGCGTGGTCATTACTTCAATGTTGCCAGGCATACCTACGATAGCAGGAATACCGAAGCAGCTGCCGGCAGCAATAAATACCAGCAAACCGCCGGCCAGAATGGACGGAGCCATCAGCGGCAGTGTTACGTCAAAAACAGTACGCATCGGAGAAGCACCGCTGACACGCGCTGCCTCCTCCAGAGTCGGATCCATTTTCTCCATAGCACGTGAAATGGTAATGAAAGCAAAGGGAGAGTAGAACAAAGTCAGTACCCATCCTAAGCCGGCCATAGTATAAATGTCAAAGGGCGCTGTTTCCAGCCCAAAGACAAATTTAAGAATCTCGTTCAGATAACCTACACTGGGGTTCAGCAGCTGTACCCAGGCAATAGCGCCTACATACGGCGGAATCATGTAGCTGGATACCAGCAGAGTACGGTAGATTTTTTTACCGGGCATATCAGTACGGCCAACCAGCCAAGCCAGCGGGAAGGTAATCAGCACACTGACAATCATAACACCCAAAGACAGCTCGATTGTATTCGTCAACGCACGCCAGTTGACATCCTGGCTATATACATTGCGATAATTTTCCAAGTTAATTGCGCCATCAAGCATGATGCTGTCATACAGCAGGATTCCCATCGGGAAGATAACAAAGTATAAAAGCAACAGCACGGAGATAGCGATAACAATAAATTTACTGTTTATTCTTGACATAGAACGCTTCTTTCTCCTTTTTTAATACCTCAGAGCAACACCAAAAGCAGACTTTCGGCCCCTCTTTATTGAGCAGAAAACAGGGATGGCCTGAAAGGTCTCCCTGTTTCCGCTATAATTTAACTTAGCAACGCATTATTTATCCATAACTCTCTTACGGAATTCTTCTTTGATTTGAGCATTGTTGTTAGCCAGCTTCTGCCAGTCAACTTTAATTCTGCCCTCAACAATCTTCTTGGTTTCTTCAGCACCGGTAGGAGCTTTTACGTCGCCACGAACGGAGTGCATCCAACCCTTAACAACTGCTTCCTGACCTTCTTTGGACAGCCACCAGTCAACCAAAGCCTTTGCACCCTCAGGATTCTTGGTTTCCTTGAAAATAGCGATCGGGGAAGGAACGTTGATTACGCCGTCGGTCGGGTAAACAATCTTCAGAGGCTCTTTCTTGGTGTTAGCCAGCTTCAGGATGTTTTCTTCCAGAATCATTACAGCTGCATATTCGCCGGTCAACAGCTTGTTTTGAATAGCGGAGTTGCCTTCTTCAACGCGCAGGCCGTTAGCTTTCAATTTATCGAAATATTCCCAGCCGTATTTGTCAGCCAGAGCGCCAACTGCTACATAAGCAGTACCGGACAGCATCGGGTTAGGCATAGCGATTTTGCCTTTCCATTTCGGATCGGTCAGATCTGTCCAGTTTTTCGGAGCTTCTTCAGCTTTCAGCTTATTGGAGTTATAAGCAATGATCATGTTGGAGATACGAACGCCGTACCAGTTGCCGTCTTTGTCTTTTTCACTGATAACGTTAGCATCTTCTTTGGATTTATAAGGCAACAGCAAGCCTTGCTCCTGCAGCTTCAGATAATAGGAAGGATCCGCAACCATCAGAACGTCTGCAGCAATTTTTTTAGCTTTGATTTCGCCGGTAATCTTGGTGATAACTTTTTCGGTACCGCCTTGGAACCAGTTAACCTTCATATCCGGGAAAGCTTTTGCAACATTAGGTTTGCACATATTGTCGATAATATCAGGATAAATAGAGGTATAAACCATCAAGCTGCCTTTTACGCCGGCAGCCTTATTGTCTGCTTTTTTGTCGCCGCCGCCGCAGCCAGCCAAAGCTACAGATAAAGCCAACATTGCTGCTGCACCAAGCATCCATTTAGATTTTTTCATTCACATACACTCCTTTTTTTGCATCGTCGTTGAAAATTATATTTTAGCGTGTTCCATTCTACACCCATATTTGATAAATTCGCTGCAGGACGTTTTTCACCTGCTTACACTTTACATTATTTTTACAAATATTTAACTTTTTATGTCACCTTGACACTTATTGAACGGACATTCCACCACCATATTACATTTGACGTTTTTTGTCCTATGTGGACTTTTATTGTCCCGCTATTTTCCGATGCAAATAAAATTCAATTCCCATGCAGGGACATAAGGATGCTTACGCAAATAAATCTTATACTCCGGCACCAGCTCCCACAAAAGCAGCGGCAGACGGAATAAATCAACATCATAATGGTAGGCCGCGACAAACAGCTTCGGCTTACATTCGCCGATAGTCTGTCTGCCACCGGCAATAGCCTGCACCTCCGCCCCCTCGACATCCATTTTGATCATTGTCACCGGGCGTCCCGCCGCTACAGCATCAATCGTCGTCACCGGCACGGTTTTCTTCTCCGCGCCGATAAACGTTGACTGTCTGCCGCCGCTGTCGCTGAAGCCCAGCTCTCCCTGCTCGCTCCAGATGCCTGCCTCGTGTATCTCGACAGTAAGCCCCTTCTCCGCTAGCTCATCTGCCAGCAGACGCAGCTTGCGGCAGTTACGGCGATCCGGCTCTACCGCCAGCACCTCGCGCCATTGCCAGTCAGTCAGGCGTCCCAGCTCCTGTATGGTATCACCGTTATAGGCACCAAGATCCATATATACTTCTTCGGCTGTCGGCGCAAGCAACATCCTGATATCCTCCTCACGCTGCGTTTCACAGTCAAAAAGATAGCTTATCTTGCCGCTAAGCTTATAGTTAAGCGTAGCCGCAAAAACTCTGCGCGACTGTTCATCCGCCAGTCTGTCATAAACCTGCGTCAGCTGCTCTTCGTAACGCTGCAGCCAGGCGGCGCTTACAGTTTCTTCCTCATCAAAAAGCGGCAGATGCGGTGCCACAACCTCCTGCTCGGCAGCCAGCTGCGCAAAGCGCTCCAGCACCTCCGGTCTTTCGCTGGCAAAAGCGATAACAACCAGAAGCTCATTGCCCAGACGCGCACGCAGCACATCATAGCGTTCTACCGTAAAGCCGCGGAACTGCTGTCCGCGGACGAACTCGTCACTGGCAAATACACCCTGCACCTGCACTCCGTTTGCTTCGCACCAGTCGATAATTTTATCGGCTCCGTTGCCCATTCCGTAAAGTACTATCGGTTTTTTTGTATGTTGCAGGAGCTCCCAGACACTTAGTGTTTCCTGCATAAATTTTAACATATCACTACCTCTTTCCGTTTCTGATCATCTATTTTAGATAGCCACAGCTTACTCATTTGACTATTTTGTTTGTTTTTTATTATACACTATCTCTGCTAGTGACGTTAAGAACTCAAACTTCGCAGGTAAAAATCCCCTGCACCCCTTGAAAGTCCAGGCTTTGTAAACAGAAAAATAGCATGAGTCTTGCCAGTTTGGTATAATTATGTTGGCTCAAAAACATACCAAGCACCGGAGGCTCATGCTATGAAAAGTATATCACAAACCACCCAGCAGATGGAATCCATCTCGAAGAAAACTTCGGCGTTCTTCCGTCGTTATCATGTCGGCCAGATTCTGCGCGCGGCCAACGCTTGCAAGCTCAAAGGATTTTCCTCCATTCTCGTTTTCCTCGTGCTCGTAAGCATCATCTTCGAGAACCGCTCGCTCTATATGCAGCGCCGACTTCACGAGGATTCGCTGCCGTTCGGCAAGGACACGGCTTACCGCTTCTTGAACTCCTGCCACACGAACTGGCGCAAGTTCACGCTGCTTCTTGCGGCGCGGATCATCAACGAAACCATCAAGCCGCTGACGGATGCCGGCCGGCGTTGTGCCATCGTCGTCGACGATTCGCTCTTCAGCCGCTCGCGTTCCAAGCGCGTGGAACTCTTGGCGAACGTCTACGACCATGTGAGCCGCCGCTATACGAAGGGCTTCCGCTTGCTCGTCCTCGGCTGGACGGACGGGAACACGTTCCTGCCACTCACGTTCTGCCTTCTTTCAACCTCGAAGGAAAAGAACCGGCTCAATGAGGCCAGCGCATCCGTCGATGCAAGAAGCAACGGCGGAAAGCAGCGCAAGCTCGCGCAGATGGAAGCGCCAGCCGTCGTCCTCAATTTGTTGCAGGAGGTCAAGGCGACAGGAATCCCCGCGCAGTACGTCCTCTTCGACACATGGTTCTGCTCGCCGTCGTCGCTGAAAGCCATCCATGACCTCGGCTATGACGTCACCGCTATGGCAAAGAAGAGCAAGAAGGTGCGCTACCCCTGCGAAGGGAAGATCTCGAACGTCAAGGCCATCTACAAGGAACACAAGAAACGCCGCGGACGCTCGCGTTACCTCCTGTCCGTCGATGCTGTCGCGACGAAACAGGGAGAATCCCTCGTGCCTGTGCGATTGGTCTTCGTGCGGAACCGCAACAAGCGGAAGGATTATCTCGTCCTCGTCACGACAGACCTCTCGCTTTCGGAGGAAGAAGTCATCCAGCTCTACGGGAAGCGCTGGGGCATCGAGGTGTTCTTCAAAGCGTGCAAGTCCTACCTGCGGCTCGGCAAGGATTGTCGTTCCGTCTCCTACGATGCGATGACGGCGCATGTCGCCGTCGTCTGCACACGATATATGCTCCTGGCTGTCGAGGAACGTGAGAACACGGATGGGCGAAGCCTCGGCGAGCTCTTCTATCTGGGGCTTGATGAGCTTCCGGACTTGAAGTACATGGAAGCGCTTCGCCTCGTGTTGCAGGAGTTTGCGGAGCAGCTTCGGGCAGAATATCCGTCAGAAGTCTTGCTGGTCGAATCGCTCTTGGAACGATTCCTGAACGATCTGCCCGCTCTTTGGATGAGTCGTCTGCGTGCACAGAAGTGTGCGTGAATGGCTTTCGACATTCAGTTCAAGCTGATTTATCAAGGCATACGGGATGTTTTCCGTGTGCGAAGTTTGAGTAATTAAGATGTGAAACAAAACATACTAAAGCGGAGGTTCATGCTATGCAAATTATACCACAAACCACCCATCAGATGGAATCCATTTCGAAGAAAACTTCGCTGTTCTTCCACCAATATCGCATCGGCCAGATTTTGCGGTCTGCCAACGCATGCAAACTCAAGGGCTTTTCCGCTATTCTGGTGTTCCTTGTGCTCGTCAGCATCATCTTCGAGAACCGCTCGCTTTACATGCAACGCCGGCTTCACGAGGAATCCCTGCCGTTTGGCAAGGACACGGCCTACCGCTTCTTGAACTCCTGTCACACGAACTGGCGCAGGTTCACGCTGCTCCTTGCGGCGCGGATCATCAACGAAACCATCAAACCGTTGACAGACGCCGGACGTCGTTGCGCTATCATCGTCGACGATTCGCTCTTCAGCCGCTCGCGCTCCAAGCGCGTGGAACTCTTGGCGAACGTCTACGACCATGTGAGCCACCGTTATACGAAGGGCTTCCGCCTGCTCGTCCTTGGCTGGACGGATGGGAACACCTTCCTGCCGCTCACGTTCTGCCTCCTTTCGACATCGAAGGGAAAGAATCGTCTCAACGAGGCCGACGCGTCCGTCGATGCCAGGAGCAACGGCGGAAAGCAGCGCAAGCTCGCGCAGATGGAAGCGCCAGCCGTCGTCCTCAATTTGTTGCAGGAGGTCAAGGCGACAGGAATCCCCGCGCAGTACGTCCTCTTCGACACATGGTTCTGCTCGCCGTCGTCGCTGAAAGCCATCCATGACCTCGGCTATGACGTCACCGCTATGGCAAAGAAGAGCAAGAAGGTGCGCTACCTCTGCGAAGGGAAGATCTCGAACGTCAAGGCCATCTACAAGGAACACAAGAAACGCCGCGGACGCTCGCGTTACCTCCTGTCCGTCGATGCTGTCGCGACGAAACAGGGAGAATCCCTCGTGCCTGTGCGATTGGTCTTCGTGCGGAACCGCAACAAGCGGAAGGATTATCTCGTCCTCGTCACGACAGACCTCTCGCTTTCGGAGGAAGAAGTCATCCAGCTCTACGGGAAGCGCTGGGGCATCGAGGTGTTCTTCAAAGCGTGCAAGTCCTACCTGCGGCTCGGCAAGGATTGTCGTTCCGTCTCCTACGATGCGATGACGGCGCATGTCGCCGTCGTCTGCACACGATATATGCTCCTGGCTGTCGAGGAACGTGAGAACACGGATGGGCGAAGCCTCGGCGAGCTCTTCTATCTGGGGCTTGATGAGCTTCCGGACTTGAAGTACATGGAAGCGCTTCGCCTCGTGTTGCAGGAGTTTGCGGAGCAGCTTCGGGCAGAATATCCGTCAGAAGTCTTGCTGGTCGAATCGCTCTTGGAACGATTCCTGAACGATCTGCCCGCTCTTTGGATGAGTCGTCTGCGTGCACAGAAGTGTGCGTGAATGGCTTTCGACATTCAGTTCAAGCTGATTTATCAAGGCATACGGGATGTTTTCCGTGTGCGAAGTTTGAGTTAAGAATTAAATGTGTTAAAATAATAGTAATCGAAATATTACATCTGATACTGATGGAGGTTATAAAAATGTCACTGCTGGAATCCGGAGAAAATTACTTGGAAACTATCTTAGTTCTGACCAAACGCAATGGCAGCGTACGTTCTATCGACATTGCGGAGGAAATGAATTTTACAAAAGCCAGCGTCAGCCGCGCTATGAGCATTCTTAAACGTGATAACTATATTATCATGGAGCCTGACGGCCGCATCCTGCTTACCAAGGATGGTCAGAAAAAAGCTGCTGCCGTCTACGACCGTCACGTAACCCTCACCCGTTTCATCAACGAGCTTCTAGGCGTAGACGAGAAAATTGCGGAAAAGGATGCCTGCCGTATCGAGCATATCATCAGCCCGGAAACCTTTGCAGGAATCAAGGGCATGCTGAAGGATTAATTTGCTATAAGTTTTCGAGAGGTCCGCTATGAAAAAATCAGTTTTGTTTCTGCTTACATTCATTATGCTGCTCTGCGTCAGCATTTCCTGCTTCGCTAATCAGCCCTATAAGCATCCTGATTACAATCTGCGTACAGTCAAAGAAATTCATATTACCCAAATTGATAATCTGGAAGGAGAGCCCGCACGCTATTTCAAATCGGACGAACATGCCGAAACCAAAGTCCTCGCCGCTGTTTTGCAGGCTGCCGGCAAACAAAAGCTGATTGCTACAGATGAAACGCAAAAGCCGCTGCCGGAATATCATAATGTTAAAACCAGCCAAAAAAATTTAGCGCCCAGAGATTTGGAAATGCGAGTTACCATTAATCATTTTGGCTACCGCACCATTCGTGTTCCCGGTCATTTTGAAGATTACACTACCCAAGAAACACATTATTACTATGACAAAGATGGAAAACGCCACTATTGGACTGAAGATGTTGTACGCCAGCGCTGGGTACCGGAAAGCTTTCATCCGTATGCACAGCTAAGCCTGATTTATAACTTTTATGATTTGTCTGACGGCACACTTGTTGCCTCCTTCAGCGACAGCCGTAACCGTGAATACGAAAATGCCCCGGCAGGCGGTATGCTCAATCGTTCTCTGAAGGACTGCTTCAAAAAAATTTTCAGGAAATAATCCTGCAACAGACTGCTGATAACAGCAGTCTGTTTTTTTATTACAGCTTCATAATAGCAATTCTTATTATTTTTGTTGACATCTCAACTATAAGTGATATAATACAGAGAAGTAAGGTTTATAAAAGAACCTTCTGCTATTTTTGATGATTATGAATTTCAAAGGAGTGCTTTCAAAATGAAAAGTCTGAAAAAATTTGCTGTTGCATCTATGACTTGCGCTGCCCTCTTAGGCTTTGCTGCTACCAGCCATGCCGCATATCAACTGAACGACGAAGTTAAAGACGCTACCCCGGCTCTGCTTATGGCATCCCAAATCGGCGTAAAAACCAATGTTAATCCGGCTCTGGCAAACCTGCCTGACAAAGACGCTATCGTTGTTATGAGCTTCGGCACCACCTTTAAAGACAGCCGTGCTAAAACTATTGAAGCAACTGTAGACGCTATTAAAGCTGCTCATCCCGGTGTAAAAGTAGTTACTGCTTTCACCTCTCATATTATTATTGACCGTATCAAAGCTCATGAAGGTCTCACCATTCCGACACCTGAACAAGCTCTGGCTCAACTGAAAGCTGAAGGCTACACCCGTGTTGCTCTGACCTCTCTGGATATTATTCCGGGCATGGAATATGCATACAAAGATGCAGTTTATAACCTGCACAAAAATGACTTCAAGAAAATGACCTTCGGCACTCCGCTGATGTACTGGCAAGGCCAGGAAGGTCAAGCTGACGATATTACCGAAACCATGAAAGCAGTTGCTACTCAATTCCCGAAACTCGGCAAAAAAGATGCTGTTCTGATTATGGCTCATGGTACTCCGCATCCGTCCAATGCTTACTATGCAGTAATGCAAGACCGTCTGAATGAGCTTGGCTATACCAACGCTTACATCTTCTCCGTAGAAGGCTGGCCGCATCTGGACACCGTTACTCCGCAACTGAAAGCTAAAGGCATTAAGAACGTAACTCTGATGCCGCTGATGATGGTTGCAGGCGACCATGCTAATAACGATATGGCCGGTGACGAGCCTGATTCCTTTAAATCTCAACTGCAGGCTGAAGGCTTCAAGGTTAACACCTATATCCACGGCCTGGGCGAAAACGCAGCAGTACAAAAACTGTTTGTTGAAAGAGCAAACGATTCTTGGGATGCTCTGGAAGCTAAATAATTTACTTAACAAGTAATTCATTTCTTTCACACCTTTTTACTCTCCGTCCGCTTTTCAGGGCGGAGAGTATTTTTATAATAAAAATTAATTTATGAAGAAGAGGTGCTATATTATATATGGATAGCAAAAAAGCTCTGGTGGTTATCAGCTTTGGCTCCACCTTTGACGAAACCAGAACCCACGATATCGGCGGCATTGAGCAGGCACTCGCAGCAGCCTTTCCTGCCTATGACCAGTACCGTGCCTTTACCTCCGCAATTATCCGCAAACGTCTGGCTGAACGAGGCATTAAAATCGACGATACGGAAACAGTTCTGCAAAAGCTGGTTGACGCAGGCTACGAAGAGGTAGTGCTACAGCCGACGCATCTGCTGCATGGTGAAGAATTCGAACAGAAGATTCTCAGCCTCAGGGATAAATTCACCGCTAAATTCCAAAAAATTATTATCAGCCAACCGCTTATCGTTAATGATGAGGATTATAGGCTGGCAGCAGCCGCTGTTGCCGTTCAGGTTCCTCCCTTAGCTGCAGATGAAGGTGTAGTTCTCATGGGCCACGGCACTCCGCGTAATAACAATAAAGCGCACGGCTATACCTATGTCAGACTGCAGGAAATCTTTGATTCTATGAAATTCCCTGCTATTGTAGGAACAGTAGAAGAAGAGGATACTCCTAATTTTGAAGCGGTTCTGCAAAAACTGCAGGAGCGCAAGTACAAGCATGTACATATGTATCCCCTGATGGTTGTTGCCGGCGACCATGCTAAAAACGATATGTACGGCGACGAGGAAGACAGCTGGAAGACTCAGATTGAAGCTTTAGGCATCAAAACAACCGGTCATCTGTGTGGTCTTGGCCGTTCCAAAGCTATTCAGGCTATTTATATCCAACATGTTTTACGTGTTTTGTCTCTAGAAGATTGACATTTATTAATAATTAACTAAAAAAACCTGCATTCTGTCCCTGATATGTACCCAGTTTTCTGGACACCGCTAAAAATTTGAATAATTATATTTACATCATGGATGCTTCTCTGAATTTAGAGGGAGGCATCCATTTTGTTTTAGCTTGAATTCTTTTGTTGTTATAATAATCGATGTACTCAGCTATAGCGTTTGAAAAAGATTCAAACGAAGGGTAATCTTTTTCAAATCCGTAGAACATCTCGTTTTTTAATCTGCCAAAGAAAGTTTCCATAATACAGTTGTCATAGCAGTTACCTTTCCTAGACATTGATTGAATGATTCCGTGCTTTTGCAATTCATTCCTATAAAATGCATGCTGATATTGCCATCCTTGATCTGAGTGCATAATAAGACCTTTTACAGAAGGAAAACCTTTAAATGCCTTTTTCAGCATGTCCTTTATTTGCGCCATATCTGGATGTAGAGAAAGATTGTAAGAGATTATTTCATTGCTGTTCATATCCAAAATCGGAGAAAGATAACATTTGCCCCAAGGCAGATTGAACTGCGATACATCGGTTGTCCACTTTTGCAAAGGTTTTTCGGTATTGAAATCTCGATTGATGATATTATCAGCAACTTTGCCAACATCGCCTTTATAGGAGTGGTATTTTTCCTTGGGACATTTTCCAAACAAGGTAAGCTGATTCATGATTCGTTGGACACGCTTGTGATTTACTCGAAAACCTCGATTCAGAAGCTCCTTATGTACGCGCCTTACACCATATCGCTTTTTGTTCTCGTTGAAGATAACAATAATTTCGGATGATAAGTCGGCATTTCGTTCGCTAACTTTATCTGTCTTGCTAAGCTCGTAATAGTACGTTGAACGCGACAGTCCAATCGCATCCAGCAAATAATTCAGTTTGTAACCTTCTTCACGCAGTTTTTGGACGAGCGCAGCTTTTTCGCCTTGAGTTGCGCTGCGCATCTCTCTTCTCTCAAGGCAATCTCTTTTTTTACAATAGCAATCTCCGCTCTCAAGCGCTCATTTTCTGCTCTGAGCAGAATCATTTCTTCTCGTTCTGATGGAGTAAGTTCTGCCGGCTCTATTTTTTTCTTCATTTCAGGCTCCTTGGGTGGTCGTCCTTTTCGTTGTGCGACCAATCCCTGATACCCTTTAATTTTATAGCATCTAACCCACTGATACAAGAGTCCAGCGTTAATTCCTGCAGAAATAGCTGTTTCCTTATTTGACGCACCAGCTAATACTTTGGCTACAAGTTCATATTTCTCTTCTGCTGACCAAGTTTTTCTCTGATTTTTATGTCTTAATGCTTCTGGACCACATTTATCTTCTATCCGAACCCAAACTCGGATTGTATTGTGGAAATTTTTTTCTGTTATATCTTTAGGCGTTTCAGGCCATTTACCTTGTCGATATAATTCTACACACTGTCTTTTGAACTTATAGCTGTATTTCATTAAAATACCCCCAATACTGGGTGTCCAGTATTGGGGGTACATATCACCCCTTCGCGGGGAATATTGCAGGTTTTTTTATTGCTTAATGCAGCAAAGTTATGCTATAATGGAATTGCCTAAATTTTTGTAAAATAAATTCATAAGAGAAAGGGATGATGAAAATTGGGTATTGTTATTTCTGCAATTATAACATTTTGGGTTGGCTATTTGATTTACAAAAAGTACAAACCACAGCCTGTGCTCTTCATGGGCGGTATTATCATGATGTATATCGCTGCTATGCTGGGTTACAGCCAGATTTTAGGAGCTAAGGCTACAACAGGCTCCGTAATTTTCGATGCCTTTGAATTTATCCGCGCAACTTTCAGCTCTAATGTCGGCAAACTCGGCCTGAACATTATGTCTGTAGGCGCTTTTGCTAAATATATGGATAAAATCGGCGCTTCCCGCTCTTTAGTACGTTTAACCATCAAACCGTTGATGGCTTTAAAATCCCCCTATCTGGTAATGAGCGGCACCTGGATTATCGGTATGCTCATCGGTCTGTGCATCAACAGTGCCTCCGGTCTGGCAATGCTGCTGATGGTAACCATGTTCCCCATCCTGTTGGGCTTGGGAGTAAGCCGTCTGTCCGCAACCGCTGCTGTAGCAACCACCCTCTGCTTCGACTGGAGCCCCAGTGATACCGGTACCATCCTCTCCGCTGAAACCGCAGGCGTTGACCCTGTAGTTTACTGGAGTCATTATCAGGTTCCTATCGTTGCTGTAGCCTTCGTAGTTGTAGGCGTTCTGCATTACCTGACTCAGAAATATATGGATAAACGCGACGGTCATATAGTGCAGCCTATGGAGGTTGAAAAAGTTGAAGAAGAAGCAGATAATGCACCGATGTGGTACGCTATCCTGCCGGTAATTCCTCTGGCATTGATTCTTTCCTTCAGCTCTCTTTGGATTACCACTATTAAGATGAACATCGTTATGGCAATGTTCATCGGCATGACTATCGGTGTTATGTGCGAGTACGGCCGTTGGCGTGACGGTCAAAAAGTTCTGGGCGATATTCAGACCTTCTTTGACGGCTTAGGTATGCAGATGGCTAACGTTATTACCCTGGTTGTAGCAGGTCAGACCTTTGCTAAGGGCCTCGTATCCATGGGTGCTATCACCACTCTTATCGACGGCAGTAAAAACTTAGGCTTCGGCCCGATGGCTATGATGCTGGTTATGGTAGCAATCATCGCTGTATCCGCAATTGTTATGGGCAGTGGCAACGCTCCCTTCTTCGCATTCGCCGCACTTACTCCGGCAGTTGCAGCGCACAGCGGCCTGCACCCTGTACTGATGCTGCTGCCGATGCACTTTGCAGCTTCCATCATGCGTAACTGCTCCCCGATTACCGCAGTTATCGTAGTATCTTCCGGTATGGGTGGCGTTTCCTCCTTTGATCTGGTAAAACGCACCGCAATCCCCATGGCCGGCGCTATGATCGTTACCATCGGTATGACCTTCTTCTACTACTACACCGGTTGGTAAGAAGCAAGTACCTTTAACTGTTAAGTAAAAATTTACAGTATTATAACCCCCGCTGTTCCACGTTCGGGAAACGCGGGGGTTTAATAAATTCTGAAAGGAGTTTTCCCTATGTTTATCTGTGATTGTCACTGCGATACCCTTACCGAATTATATAAGAAAGGCACCAGCCTTTATGCCAATGACCAGCATTTTGACATTCAGCGTCAAATCGCTCTCGGCGGCGGTCTGCAATTCTGTGCTATTTTCGTACCCACACGCGAATTCCGTTATTACGGCGGCCTGCGCTACACCCTGCAGCTGCTCGACAAATACCTGCAAGAGGTAAAGAAGCTGCATGTAGACGGTATTGACGTACTGCAGGTGCTCACAAAAGAGGATGCAGCCGATGTGCTCAACCACAAGGCCGCAACCCTGCTCGCCATTGAAGAAGGCGGCGCTATCGACGGCAGCCTGGAAGCACTGCGTTGCCTTTACGCCTTAGGCGTGCGTGCAATGACTCTTACCTGGAGCAACCGTAACGATATTGCCGACGGCGTTAACGAAGAAGGCAGCGGCGGCGGTCTTACCGTTTTCGGCCGCCAAGTAGTTGCTGAAATGAACAAGCTCGGTATGCTGGTTGACGTTTCCCACATCGCACCCGCAGGCTTCTGGGATGTTATCGAGACCAGCAGCAAGCCCATTATCGCAACTCATTCCAATGCCAAGGCTCTTTGCCCGCATCCGCGTAACCTGGATGACAAGCAGATTTTGGCAATCAACGAAAATGATGGCCTCATCGGTGTTACCTTTGCCGGTCAATTTTTGGAGCACGATTACAACGATGCCTGCATCGAAAGCATTTACCGCCATATCGACTATATGCTGAACATCATGGGCAACGATGACCATATCGGCTTCGGCAGCGACTTTGACGGCATCAGCCATCCGCCCTACAACCTCCACGGCGTGCAGGATTACAGTGCAGTGTATGAATATCTTTCTAAAAAATACAGCGCCAGCACCGTTGAAAAAATTACCCATAAAAACGTGCTGAATCTGCTGCAAAAGGTACTGTAAGCATCCCTTCTCATCTTACCGTTTAAAAGCAACTAAAAAGCCATACCTCGCTAATCAAAACGCTTAGCATGGTATGGCTTTATTTATTGCCTAAATCTGCTTATTTCTTTTTGGTGCTGCTCTTAGCTTTAGCATCATTAGCATTGGCTATCTGCGCCCAATCACGCAGCATATCAACGCAGGCTGCGGCATAAGCTCCGGCACTGCCAAAGGCACCTGCATCCTGAGTATACAGACGGAAAACCTGGATATCGTCATAATAGATATCTGCCGTAATGCCGTTGTCATAAACCACAAAATGGTTGGGGTTTACAGGTCCGCGCTGACGCACGTTCCACAAGCCGCCGGCAAGCATATAGGCACGATATTTGCCCTTGGTATCACCAATACTCTGACTTACGTTAAAGCTCCAGTTGCCCTCGGTAACAGTCGCATGGTCATCATCTTTAACAACAACATCGGGATGAATGTTATATTCCTTCAGCTGCTTCATAACGCGTTTTACGCGTTCCTCCGGCTCGGGATGGCTGCTGAACAGACCGTATTTCGCACCGCCGCCCTGCTTGGACAAATCATCAAGCTTCCACACGGTAATCAGCATGCTGTAAGGGTTATAGCCCGCTGCAATACTGTTTTTTACGCCTTCCTTATCGGCACCGCGCTCATCAGTACGGCTGTAGCCGGCAAACAACGCCTGCTGCGCTGCCTGCACAAGTCCCATGCCCTGTCCGCGGGTGGCAGCTATCAGAATCAGTGAGGTCCACATCTGCTTTTCAATCGCATTTACTGTATGCTTCTTGGCTACGTGTCCCACCTCATGACCAAGAACGCCAGCCAGCTCCATGTCTGTCGGCATGTAGTCAATCAGTCCCTTATACACATAAACAAAGCCGCCGGGGCAGGCTAATGCATTGACCTCATTATTGTTGAGCACCTTGAAGGAAAAGGTGATATCATCACGTCCGCAAACTTTCGCCAGTCTTTGGCCGATGCGGTTAACTCTTTCCTGCAGCGCAGCATCCTGCGACACGCCGTATTGCGCCTCCAGCTGCTTAGCTGTCTGCTGACCCATTTCAATTTCCTGCTCTCTGCTGATTAAACCTGCCTCTGCAGGATTAACGCCTACGAACAGGCAGCAGGCAAAAACAAACGTCATAAAAAGCTTTAATATTTTCCTCATATTGGCCTCCTGCTTCATAAACACACTACAACCAAAAAATCCTATATTGCGCCCTCTTCATGCAAAGCGCTGATTTCATTATCATTATATCCCAGTTCCTGCAAAATATCCAGCGTATGTTCGCCGAGCTTAGGCGCTCTCATGCGGATGGTACTTGCATCCTCACTGAACTTCACCGGACCGCCGATATACTGCAGCCTTCCAAGATCACTGTCTGCTTCCTGCAGGATATACTCCTGCGCCGTCAGCTTACTGTCCAGTGCTTCCTCCAGGCTGCATACAGGCGTTACGCAAAATTCTGCGCCGCCGATAAGCTCCAGCCACTCTTGCTGAGTTTTAGCAGCAATTTTGGCAGCTACCAGCTGCTGCAGCTCCTCCTCATGAGCAAAATCATATTGGCGTTTTTCCAGCTCCGGACATTCAATTAAATCGCAAAAGCGTTGCCAAAACTTAGGCTCGATAGTACCAACTGTCATATATCTGCCATCTGCGGTACGATAAATATTATAATAATGCGCTATACGGCCAAAGGGCTTTTCACCAGTTTCCCGGCAGCCCCACAAAGCGCTGATGCCCGTCACCTGCATAGACAACGCCGTAGCATATAGATTGACATCGAGCCACTGTCCCTTGCCGGTACGTTCGCGCGCCAGCAGCGCCATCGAAATCGCACTCAAAGCATTCAGACCGCTGCCTACGGCGCTCACCTGCACCTCAGATACGCAGGCTCTGCCGACATCATCAAGATTGTTTAAGCCTGCCAGCCCCACAACATTCAAATCATGCGCCGGCTTATGCGATTCCTGGCCGAAGCCGGTAATCGAACAGTACACCAGACGCGGATTGATTTTATGCACGCTTGTATAATCCAGTCCATAACGCGCCAGATATCCCGGACGGAAGCCCTCTAGAAAAACATCGGCCTCTTGCAACAGCTTCAGCAGCAAATCACGTCCGCCGTCCTTTTTAAGATTCAAGGCAACGCCTCGCTTATTGCGGTTCAGCATCAAATGCCAATAGCTCATACCTTTAGTTTTTTCAGGCCAAAAGCGACGTGTCGCATCACCCTGCAAATCCTCAATCTTAATAACATCTGCACCGTAATCACCCAACAGCATACCGCAATATTGTCCCGGCAGCCATTTGGAAAAATCAACAACCTTAATACCTTCTAACAAAGCCAAATTTATCACTCCTGTTCTGCTTAATAAGCTTTTATATTCTGAAAAATTTTCTTATGAATTTATTCAGATATGTTCACAAAACACCTATTTAAATGCTATAATATAGTTATATCATTGTTAGCCATACACAACTTTCATATGGAGGTTTTTATATGCAAACCCGCAAGCTGACATCAGCAGCGCTTCTGATTGCCATCGGCACACTAAGCGCACATTTAATTTATATTCCGGCAGGTGTTTCCAAATGCTTCCCTGTGCAGCATGCCATCAATGTTATGGGTGCGGTTCTCTTGGGACCTGATTACGCCGTTGCTATAGGCTTTATTATTGCCTGTCTGCGCAACATGCTTGGCACAGGCTCACTGCTGGCTTTCCCCGGCAGTATGATTGGTGCAGCCCTCGCCGGACTGGCCTACAGCCGTTACAAAACATTGCCGGCAGCTATGGCCGGTGAAATTTTCGGCACCGGTATCATCGGTGGCTTCGTCGCCTGGATTATGGCTACTCTGCTTTTAGGCAGCAAGGCTGTAGCCTGGTTCTTTATTCCGCCGTTTTTGGTAAGCACCATCGGTGGCAGCGTTATCGCCTGCCTGCTGCTCAAAACCGGCTTTTTCAAGCAGTTCAGCAGCAAAGAAGGTAAGTAAGATGAACTTCGGCGAAATCGTTAACCTCCTTCTTTATGCCTTCAGCGGCATTTGCTTCGGAGCCTTTGCCTCACGCTACAGCGTTTTCAGTGCGCTGCACATTAAAAGCAAATGGCAGGAGGAAGGCATCAGCTGTCTTTTCGGCTGCTTGCCGCAGCTGCTCTTTCTCAGTGTAAGCTTTTTCCTTTTTCCGACGTGGTTTATCAGCAAGACTCCTACCGGAGGCTTCTTTTATTACGCAGTACTCGCATTCTTTTTCAATAAAGGTCTGCGCTTAAACAATAAAAAATAAAGTAGGTGAAAAAAATGACACACATCCACAATCATGCCTTGCCTTTCCCCGGCAAAGATGACGAAAAATATATCCAGCCTATGGCAGATATTTTTAAAGTTCTCAGCGATCCCACACGTATCCGCATTCTCTCTCTGTTAGCACACGAGGAAATGTGCGTTACCTGCATTGCCGATTCCCTTGGTATGACTCATTCCGCTATTTCGCATCAGCTGCGTCTGCTGCGTGCCACCAACCTGGTAAAATTTACCAAGGATGGCAAAGAAGTTATCTATTCTCTGGATGACAGCCATGTGCTCAGTCTTTTTGACCAGGCACTGGACCATGTAAAGCATAAGGTTTTATAATGCTGATTGGCGCTGTAAAAGCGCCAATTTTTTTATGCCTTTAAAGCGCACCTCGCCATTGACGGATAATCTCACTCTTATAGACCGAGGTCCAGCTTAAATCATCTACCGGCACGCGGACATTACCTATAAGCTCCCTACGGCCGTCATTATAGGGATATTTTTTTACATGCCACATATAGTGATAACCGTTAGCAGGCAACAGCTCTACGCCCGCGTCACTCATCAGATAATCTAAAAAGGCACGCGCCTCATCCGGATGCTCTGCGCTGCGCATCATTGCCGCACCGGTAAGCATCGTACGGTTGGCATCCTTCACTACTGTCGCAAACAGATGGCGGTGACGCGCTTCCATTTGCAGAGCATAATCCAACGGCACTACAGCAACGGTTTTTTTACCGATATATACAAGGTCTACCGCCTCGCCGAAGCCCTTGGTATACACCGGCTGCTGCGCATTAAGCTTGGCTGCATAAGCCATAGCCTGCTCCTTGCCGCGCATCTGCCAAATGCTTGTAATCATGCCGAAGCTTGCTCCGCCAAGATCAAAGTCGGCAATCGCCAGCTCATCCTTAAGCTGCGGTGCCAAAAGCTCATCCCAGGTTTCCGGAGCATACAGACCGTAGGCATGCAGATTGTTTTTATTGCTCAGCAAAGCGATATAGCTAAGATACAGGCTTGTCCATTGTCCTGTACGGTTACGCAGCTCTGCCGGCACCTTGTAGGATTCCTTGGCAATATACGGCTGCAGAATATGCTGCTCATCTGCCATGAAATACTCCTCACTCGTACCGCCCAGCCAGACATCAAATTTATGCTTGCGCAGGTAATCCAAACGTTCCTGCTGCGTGCCTCCCGGCAGATAGCTTATATTTACTTTTACACCGGCAGCCTTACTGTAGCTGTCGGCAATAATCTCCGTCAGCTTGGTGCCCATGCTGCTGCAGAGCTGCAGCTCTTTCGGCTGTGGCTGTTGGCTGCCGCAGCCTGCTGCCAGCAAAGCCAGCAGCGCCAAAATATATATTATAACTTTTCGCATTATCTTTTCCGCCTTTCGCTTTGCTATTATTATAGCATGAACGCCAAGCTTTCTCCATATTTTAGACAGCCTGCGGCTTGCCGTAAATCCTTAGTTGACTTATAATAAATTACATTGATACACAAAAAATTACTGCAAGGAGATTGTCTATGATTTTCGGCAAGAATGACATCTATGATTTGCTAAACGCTAAGAACATACCGTTTACCTGTACGGAACACCGGCCGGTTTATTCTATGGAAGAATTCGATGTACTGGATATTCCTGCCAACGCCGTTATCTGCAAAAACTTATTTTTGCGCAACAGTAACGGTAAGCAGCACTTTCTTCTGACCGTCCCCGCAGCTACGCCTGTTGACCTAAAAGAGCTTGCAGTAAAGCTTGCAAGCTCCCGCCTCAGCTTCGCTTCGGCAGAGCGTCTGGAAAAATATCTTAGACTGCAGTCAGGCTTAGTTTCTCCCTTCGGCCTGTTGAACGATACAAGCAAAAGCGTTATCTTCGTCAGCAGCAAAAACTTACCGCTATCCGCCATCATCGGTATTCATCCGAACGATAACACCACCGCTACCGTCTGGCTTACTTTCGGCGATTTACTGGCATTGTTGTCTGAACTGAAGGTAGAAGTAAAGCTGATAGAAATGTAAGTATAAAGCATACTTGCGTAAAATGAGCGTTAAGACTGCCCTCTCTGCGTCTAAAAAATCCTGGACTTGTCACGTTTTTCCGCATTTCATCATTGCTTTCCGTAACATTTTTCCGTACTTTTCATGCCCCATCTGTAACGTTTCTCCGTATTTTTTATACTTCATCTGTCACGTTTTTCCTAAAATATAAAAACCGCACCAACGTTAAACGCTGATGCGGTAATAATTCTATTTTCATTTTACAGCCTGAGCTACAGACTGATTCATCTCAACACGGCCAACGGCGGCCACAGGCTCAACCTCAGCCTTTACGCGCTCCCAGATAACAAACTTAGCCTTGCTGAAACCGTTAAAAGTAGTTGCACTGGCAGAGGTATAGGCACCGCAGCTGGGAACCAGCAGCAAATCGCCAACCTGCAGCGGTACTGTCAGGCGTCCGCGGAACATAATATCCAGGGAATCGCAGCTTGGTCCTGCAAACGTCGCTGCCACCTTTTCCTCACCCTCACGGAAGCTGATGAGCTTGAAATCCCATTGATCAAAGAGGACGCCGGAGAAGGTTCCGTACAAGCCCTCATTAAGGAAGTACCATGGCTGACCGCCACGCTCGGTAACACCGATGACGCTGGTAATCAGATTAACCGCCGTACCGCAGATATAACGGCCCGGTTCGGCCCAAATTTCGGCATCGGCAAAATCTTCATCCAAACGCGCATTGATTTGGCGCAGCATTTCCGGCAGATTGAATTTCACCTTCGGCTCAGGAATAGGGAAGCCGCCGCCGACATCAAGAATGCGCAGCTTCAGGCCTGCTGCCTCAGCCTCCTCAAACAGCTCACGCGCAATATCCAGCGCATGCAGATAAGGATCAGCGCTGACAGTCTGGCTGCCTACATGAAAGGCAATGCCAGCCATATCCAAGCCTGCTTCCTTAGCCTGCTGCATCAAAGCCAGAGCATTTTCACGCGCTGCACCGAATTTTTTATTCAAATCAACATGTGCCGAAGAATTGTCGATACGCAGTCTGAGCAGTACAGTCGCATCCGGGCACTGTTTTTTTATTTTATCTATTTCACTGGCGCTGTCAAAGGTCATCTTGCGTACGCCACAGCTGCGGCAGGCCTCCAGACCTACGCCCGTCTTTACCGGATTAGCGTAAATCAGACGGCCGCCATCCACACCCATATCATGCATAGTGCGGATTTCTCCGTCGCTTGCTACGTCAAAGCAGGAGCCCATATCTGCCATCACCCGCAAAATTTCCGGATGAGGATTAGCCTTAATCGCGTAATGAATTTTGACACGCGGCATATATTTTTTCAAAACCTTGTAGTTCTTTTTGATTTCCTCAAGAGAAAGCACTAACAGCGGCGTACCGAAACGTACCGCTAATTTTTCTACAGCCTGTTGGCTTATTTGGAAATGTTTTTTATTACTCATAACACTCTCCCCTTGCTATTGCATTTATTTTTTCTTCTATGATTGTACCACAATAATTTTAAAGTACAATAGGAAAACGGCAAAAAATTGATTTTTTTCAAGGAGAACGGGAAAATTTTCCAATAATCACGGATTGGCTCATTTTCTAGCATAAAATAGCGAAAATTTCGCCACAAAACATATTAAACACAGAAACATATCTGAATCCGGCAGGCAAAACAAAAGCGTTGAAATGCCGGTTAAATGACATTTCAACGCTTATTTTTTTTAGCTGTATCTGCGCAAATTATTTTTTCGGAGCGGGAATTACATCGCAGCCCATGTAAGGACGCAGAACCTCAGGAACAACTACGCTGCCATCAGCCTGCTGATAGTTTTCCAGAATAGCAGCAACAGTACGGCCAACAGCTACACCACTGCCGTTAAGGGTATGTACAAATTCCGGTTTGGATTTTGCATCACGACGGAAGCGGATGTTGGCACGACGTGCCTGGAAGTCCAGGAAGTTGGAGCAGGAAGAAATTTCACGGTAGCAGTTTGCTGCCGGCAGCCATACTTCGAGGTCATAGGTGGTAGCAGAGCTGAAGCCAAGATCACCGGTGCACAGACGTACAACATGGTACGGCAGGCCCAGTAATTGCAGAACCTCTTCAGCATCGTTGGTCAGCTTGTCCAGCTCAGCCCAGGATTCTTCCGGTTTGGTGAATTTAACCAACTCAACCTTATTGAACTGATGCATACGGATCAGGCCACGGGTATCACGGCCTGCAGCACCGGCTTCTGCACGGAAGCAAGCGCTGTAAGCGGTATATTTCAGCGGCAGTTCGTCGCCGGTCAGAATATCATCACGATGATAGTTGGTTACAGGAACCTCTGCGGTCGGAATCAGGTACATATCGCCGTTTTCCAGCTTGTACATATCCTCGGCAAATTTCGGCAGTTGGCCGGTGCCCTGCATGCTTGCACCGTTAACGATGAACGGCGGGAAGAATTCGGTATAACCATGCTTTCTGGTGTGTACATCCAGGAAGAAGTTGATAACGGCACGCTCCAGACGGGAGCCCATGCCACGATAGAATACATAACGTGCACCGCTAACCTTAACGCCACGTTCGAAATCCAGAATGCCCAGGTTTTCACCGATATCCCAGTGAGCCTTAGGTTCAAAATCAAATTTGGTCGGTTCGCCCCAGGTGCGGATAACCGGGTTGCAGGTATCATCTTTGCCTACGGGAACATCTTCTGCGGGAACGTTAGGAATAGTCAGCAGAATGCTTTTGATTTTTTCTTCAATTTCTTTCAGTTCCTTGTCATCTGCAGCAATTTTATCGCCGAGAGCACGAACTGCAGCCATCTGCTCAGCAGCATCCTGACCGGCTTTTTTCAGCTTGCCGATCTCCTGAGATGCAGTGTTGCGTTCTTTTTTCAGTGCTTCTACCTGTTGGGTAATTTCACGACGTTGTTTATCCAGTTCCAGGAATTCAGTCAAATCAAGGCTGCCATTACGGCTTTTTACAGCCTCTTCGACCAGCTTCGGATTTTCGCGGACGAATTTTAAATCTAACATAATATAGCCTCCAAATAATTTATCATAACTTATATTGTAGCATAAATCCCGTCGGGATAAAAGATTTTACTGCAATTTTTAATAGTCAATTCCCTCATCGCGACGTGCAAGATAGCGGATTGCCGAAAGAGCAGCCTTTTGTCCCTGACCGGCAGCACGGTTTACCTGCCAAGGCTGACCTGTGCAGTCACCGCCGGCAAAAACGCCTTCAATATTTGTTTGCGCCTGATCATCAACATAAATGCTGCGGCCGCGTATTTCCAGGCCCGGCAGGAAGCTGTTAAGCGGGTCGCTGGCACGGAACACAAAGGCAGCCTTAACGCTGTAAAAATCATCGCCTGCACGCAAGCCGGTAACCTTGTCGGTACCGGTAATTTCTGTCGGCTTATCCAGCACTACGGTAATATTTTTCTTTTTAGGCGGAACAAAGCCGGTATACAGCGGGAAGAAGAATACATGCTCGCACTGGTCTGCCAGATATTCAACCTCTTCCAGAGCATCAGGTACTGTAGCAATAGCAGCCACGGACTTGCCCTTATATTTATCAGCATCAACAACAGCGCAGTAGCTTACGCCCTTACCCAAAAATTCCTTTTCACCGGGGAAAAGGGTAGAGCGGGAAATACCGGTTGCCAATACTACGGAATCCGCAGAATATTCACCATGCGGAGTACCCAGCATAAAGCCTTCGCCTACCTCACGCAAAGAAATAATTTTGGCCTCAATAATATCTACTTCCATCTGCTTGAGATGATTTACAAAAATATCCATAAGCGCAGTACCGGAAATATCGGGTATACCCATATAATCTGTAATCTGCGCTACACTACGCAGACGGGGGCTGAAGCCATGGGCTTCAAACAGAACAACCTTACGTCCCTTGCTGGCTGCAGTAATCGCTGCAGATACGCCGGCAGGACCACCACCAATAACGGCAATATCGTAATCCATAAGTCTATCCTCCGTACAAAAAATTTAGAACCTACTATAACACTTTAATTGTATGCTTTTCTAGATGCATAGTCAAATGTTTTTATGCTTCCGGAGATTTTTTAAGTTTTTTTGAAAAAAGTGCTTGACATTTTCCTGCATATAGAGTATTATAATCAAGTAACGTGACCACGGCCCATTAGCTCAGTTGGTAGAGCACCTGACTCTTAATCAGGGTGTCGTAGGTTCGAGGCCTACATGGGTCACCACATTTGGCCGGTTGGTCAAGCGGTTAAGACACCGCCCTTTCACGGCGGTATCGGGGGTTCGATTCCCCCACCGGTCACCAAATACGGGCGCTTAGCTCAGCTGGGAGAGCGTCTGCCTTACAAGCAGAATGTCAGCGGTTCGATCCCGTTAGCGCCCACCATTTTTTTGCCCATTTTGCCTCAATATTGTAATGGCCCGGTGGTTCAGTTGGTTAGAATGCCGCCCTGTCACGGCGGAGGTCGTGGGTTCGAGTCCCATCCGGGTCGCCATTACGCCTCGGTAGCTCAGTTGGTAGAGCAAAGGACTGAAAATCCTTGTGTCCACAGTTCGATTCTGTGCTGAGGCACCAATCCAAAAACAGCACCTGCTATTGCGGGTGTTTTTTTATTATATGTATATCTATATCTGCTTAAACACATTTTTTAGCCAGCAAGGAGTGTTATCATGTTTGAAAAATTTTTCCATGAAGTAACCGGTCCCTACATCTGGGGTCTGATTCTGCTTTTATCCCTGCGTGCCATCTTCTCTTCCGTGCGCAAAAAGGATTATCCGCACGCTGCTGCTTTTATCGTCGTAGCCATTGCTGCCGCATTTATGACAGCAAGCGCACTTGACATGCTTCCGCCTGCTATAGCAGAAATATTTGCATAAGAAAAAGGCCGCTGCGCAGCGACCTTTTTACAAACTTAAACGCCGCTTTACGCGGCGTTTTTTGTGCTTATTTTCAGTTGATGCCGGTTACATCAAAGCCGGTATCCTCAACAGCAGCCTTCAAAACTGCATCATCCAGGCCTGTGCCCTCAACAACCGCATTATTGTTTTCCAAGGAAACAACAACACTTGTTACACCTGCTACAGCAGAAAGTGCTTCCTTAACGGCGCCAACACAATGCTGGCAATGCATACCTTCGATAGCAATAGTCCTAGTCATAATAAAATCTCCTTTGCAATTACAATTTTATAAAACGCAGTCTTAGTGCGTTAGTAACAACAGAAACACTGCTGCAGCTCATCGCTGCCGCTGCAATCAGCGGATTCAGCAGCCAGCCGAAGGCAGTATAAAATACACCTGCAGCAAACGGAATACCGACAGCATTATAAATAAAGGCCCAGAAAAGATTTTCCTTGATATTGGTCATCACGCTGCGGCTTAAGCAAATTGCCTTCGCCACATCCAACAAGTCGCTTTTAATCAAAACCATATCAGCAGCTTCAATCGCAATATCCGTGCCGGCACCGATAGCGATACCTACATCGGCACGCGCCAACGCCGGCGCATCGTTAATGCCGTCGCCTACCATGGCGACAATATGACCTTCCTGCTGCAGCTTGCGTACCACCGCTTCCTTATCCTGCGGCAGCACCTGAGCAACAGCCTCATCAACGCCTACCTGTGTGCGAATCGCCTCCGCCGTCGCCCGGTTATCACCTGTTACCATCAGCACACGCAGGCCCATTGCCTGCAGCTTGCCGATAGCCTCCCTGCTCGTAGCCTTTACGGTATCGGCAACAGCAATACAGCCTAAAAGCTCGCCTGCACGGACAAAATATAACGGGGTTTTTCCCTGAGCCGCCAGCTTGTCATACCGTTCCATCAAACTGCTGACATCAACATTCAACGCCTCCAGCAGCTTGAGATTGCCTGCCGCACATTCAGCTCCCGCAAGCTCCGCTGTAACACCCTGACCAGGGATTTGCTTATAATTGCCGGCTTCCGGCAAAACAAGCTGCTTTGCTTCAGCAGCAGCAACAATAGCTTCACCCAACGGATGCTCCGACAGCTTTTCCAGTCCTGTGGCAAAGGCCAGCAATTCATTTTCCGTAATCTTTATAGGTAAAATATCCGTCACCACCGGCTTGCCCGCTGTAATCGTACCTGTTTTGTCTAAGATAACGGTATCAATCTTATGCGCTGTTTCCAACGCTGTTGCCGATTTAATCAGAATGCCGCTCTTGGCACCACGCCCCGTTCCTACCATAATCGCTGTCGGTGTTGCCAATCCCAAAGCACAGGGGCAGGAAATGACGAGCACCGAAATAGCTATCGTCAGTGCAAAGTGCCAGCTTGCGCCCAGCGCCAGCCAGACAACCGCCGCAAGCACGGCAATGCCTATAACGGCAGGCACAAAATAGCCGCTCACCTTATCAGCTAGCTTGGCAATAGGCGCTTTAGAAGATGTTGCCTCATCCACCAGCGCAATAATCTTCGCTAAAGCAGTATCAGCGCCAATCGCAGTCGCTTCCATCTTAAAGTAACCGCTTCTGTTAATAGTGCCGCCGATAACCTTGTCACCGATTGTTTTATCTACCGGCAGGCTTTCACCCGTCAGCGCACTTTCGTCCAGGGCAGCGCTGCCCTCAATAATTTTGCCGTCCACGGGCACGGACGCACCACTTTTTACAATCAGCACATCGCCCGTAACTACCTCCTCTACAGGAATTTCTCCCTGCAGACCGTGACGCTCGACAAGCGCCGTCTTCGGCGTAAGATTCATCAGCGCCTTAATCGCATCAGAGGTGTGGCTCTTTGCCCGCGCCTCCATAAACTTGCCGACAGTTACAAGTGCCAAAATTACGGCACTCGCTTCAAAATATAAAGCATCGGCAAAGCCCGGCAGCAAATCAAGACGGTTATGTCCAAAGGCATACGCCATGCCAAATACGGAATACAAACCATAAATAAACGATGCACCGCTGCCTACGGCAATCAGGGAATCCATATTAGGCGCACCGCTTAAAAGATTGCGCACACCGTGGATAAAATACTTGCGGTCGATAAAGAGCACCGGAATACACCACAGCATCTGCAGCAAAGCGTTAATCAGCTCGTTTTCCTGCCCCAGAATAAAGCTTGGCAGCGGCCAGCCCCACATGCGCCCCATGTGCTGATAAAAGACAAGACCGGCAAAAATCAGCGAGCCGATAAGACGCTGGCGCATCTCCTCCATCTCCTGTGCCGCCGTATCCTGCTGAGGTACCGGTGCTGCAACATTTGCAGCATGCACTTTCGCGCCAAAACCCAGCTTTTCAATGCGGGCGATAATTGCTTTTTCATCCACAACACTTTCGTCAAAGGTAACGTGTGCATTATTTTTCAGCAGATTAACGCTCATCTGCTCTACACCCTGCATCCTGTTGACAACCTTTTCGATGCGCGAAGAGCAGGCACTGCAGCTCATGCCCGTTATATCAAGTAACTGTTTTTTCATCGTGACTCCTTTCGCTTGCTATCTGTTTGACGTAAAAATTTTTATCTGCTATTATTATAGCAAACGCTATCTTTATTTCAAGAACGCACTATTTAGGTAGATAGTATGTAAAAAGATACTGTAAAGATATATAATTTTTGCTGCGCAAGGCAGACATATGATTTTTTCATAACATCATTATATCTTAATCACCTTGCTCTTTGCAGAAAGGAAACTCCAAATGAAAGACACTATTAACGTCAACTGTCCCGTTGCCGCCACGCTGCAGCTTATCGGCGGCAAATATAAAGCATTGCTCCTGTGGCATCTGTCCGGCAAAATTTTGCGCTTCAACGAGCTGCGCCGCCTCGTCCCCGAGGCAACACCCAAAATGCTCACCCAGCAATTACGCGAGCTGGAAGGTGACGGCTTGATTGCGCGCAAGGTGTACGCCGTCGTGCCACCTAAGGTTGAGTATAGCCTGACGCCGCGGGGCGAAAGCCTCTTTCCTATTCTGCAGGCCATGTACGCCTGGGGCAGCAAGCTTTTAGAGGGCGAAGGCATCTGCCCGGAATGCTCCATGAAGCCTGTGGAAGCAGAACATTGCTGCTGCCACGATAAAAACAAATAGAAACGAAAAACTTCGGTAGAACGATTATATTTAGCGTTCTACCGAAGTTTTTTATTTGCTGTTCTTTTCGAAAAATATGCAACTTCTTATTACTATCCGAAATCGCTTGATACTTCATAAATTCAGCAAACCGCCAACACAAAAAGCACGCTGCAGCCTGCGCCAAGCGCAAGCCGCAACGTGCTCATATAATGCTTATAATCAGCCGATTTCTGCTTCCTTTTCAGTACCGCGAACGTTGATTGGATGGTTGTTTTCGTCAACCATTACAACCTTCGGTACATAAGTTTTAGCTTCTTCCTCGGTCATAAGGCTGTAAGCGATGATGATAACAGTATCACCAACCAGAACCTTACGTGCAGCAGCACCGTTCAGGCAGATAACACCGCTGCCACGCTCACCGGCGATAACATATGTTTCCAGACGGTTACCGTTGTTGTTGTCAACGATTTGTACACGCTCTCCCGGAAGAATACCGGACAGCTCCAGCAGCTCGCTGTCGATAGTAATGCTGCCCATATATTCCAGATTAGCCTGGGTTACGGTAGCGCGATGAATTTTGCCATGGTGCATAGTATAAAGCATATTATTTCTCCTCCAAAACTACATTATCAATCAGACGTGTGGTGCCGAATTTAACAGCTACAGCCAGCAGGTTGCTGCCTGCCATCGGAGCTGCTACAGGTTTCAATTCCGGCAGTGCATAAATTTCAACATAATCAATATCAGACATGGACTCTTCTTTAATGGAAGCGGTAACAGCCGCAGTAATCTTAGCAGCGTCACGCTCACCTGCTTCGTACTGCTCCTTAGCAGCCTTCAGGCTACGGCTCAGTACCAGAGCTGCTTTGCGCTCTGCTTCATTCAGATAGGTGTTGCGGGAGCTCTTTGCCAAACCGTCAGCTTCGCGGACAATCGGCATAATGCGCAGCTGGATATTGAAGAACAGGTCTTTTACCATGCGCTTCAGAACCTCAACCTGTTGTGCGTCCTTCTGGCCGAAGTAAGCACGGTCAGGTTGTGCCAGGTTGAACAGCTTGGTAACAACGGTAGTTACACCGCGGAAGTGAATCGGACGGGTACGGCCGCACAGAACCTTGGTAATATCACCGGTTACTTCTACCCATGTTGCATCTTCGCTCGGATACATTTCCTTCGGAGCCGGAGCGAAAACTACGTTAGCGCCCATGCTTTCTGCCAGCTTGCAGTCTGCTTCCAGAGTACGCGGATAAGCGTCCAGATCTTCGTTAGGACCGAATTGAGTCGGGTTTACGAAAACGCTGACTACAACAAAGTCATTTTCCATGTTAGCTGCTTTAATCAGGGATGCATGGCCTTCATGCAAAGCGCCCATAGTAGGCACCAGGCCGATGGTCAACCCCTGAGCTTTAGCTGCTGCAACCTCTTCGCGCAGCTCTGCAACTGTATGTACTAATTTCATTTTGAATTACCTCACTTTATTTATGAAAGTATTAATATAATTTTTCTAAAACAGCATCGTCAATCTTAAAGGTATGCTCAGGAGCAGGGAAGGTTCTTGCCTTAACATCGGCAATATATTCCTTTACTGCTTCTACGGTAGTATCATGCAGATTAGCATACTTCTTAACAAATTTCGGGCAGAAGCCGGTGGAAACTCCCAAAAGGTCATTGCATACGAGCACCTGACCGTCGCAGCCGTTGCCGGCACCTATACCGATGGTAGCCATGGTTTTCAGCTCGCTGGTTACCTTAGCAGCCAGTGCGGCCGGAACGCATTCCAGCACGCAGGCAAAAGCACCTGCAGCCTCCAAAGCCTTGGCATCATCAATCATTTTTTGTGCAGCGGAAATATCCTTGCCCTGTACCTTGAAGCCGCCCAGCTGATTTACAGATTGCGGAGTCAGACCGATATGAGCACATACCGGAATGCCGGCCTGTGTCAGACGCTCTACGAGAGGTACTACCTCAGAGCCGCCCTCCAGCTTAACTGCAGTGCAGCCTGTTTCCTTCAGGAAACGTGCCGCATTATACATTGCGTCAACAATGCTTGCCTGATAGCTCATAAACGGCATATCGCCAACTACTAAAGCAGTGCTGTTGCCACGCATAACAGCCTTGGTATGATGAATCATTTCATCCATCGTTACTGGGACTGTGGAATTATATCCTAAAATTACGTTACCCAGGGAATCACCTACAAGAATCATATCTACGCCTGCTTCGTTCACGTTGCGGGACATTGCTACGTCGTAAGCGGTTATCATCGTGATAGGTTCGCCATTTTGCTTCATTTCCTTAATCGTTGCGACTGTTACTTGTTTGTTAGCCATAATATCCTCCAAGCAAATTTCTCAGCTCATCAGCTGCATTTTCGTCAATAGTGCCATTAGCAAGGGCCAGCGAGGTTGTCGCCAGGCCCAGAGAGCAATAGGCAGGAATTACATCTGCCGGTAAGGCAGCAAGATGTTTCGCTACCGTGCTGACATCACCGCGGGCAATTGGTCCCGTCAGGACCGCTGCAGGATTTTGCGTAGCCTGCAAATTAGCCGTTGTGCCTTTGAACAAGGGAAGCAGTGCTTCCCAGGCAGCTTCATTGCTGCCGGTCCAGCGCGCCATCAGCTGCGCCGCCATAGCCTCCACCGCTACGGCGTAGTTAGAGCAGATACACGCTGCCGCATGGTAGGCCGCACGTTCTTCAGCAGGAACACTGAACGCTTTGCCGCCAAAAAGCTCAACGAGCTTTTTGCCTGCGTCCTGCGCTTCGCTGTCACCGTCCAACGCCATATACACACCTGCAAGCTTTGTATTGCCGCCGGCAAAGCTTTGCAGCGGATGCAGGCTGCCTACGTGTGCGCCCAGCTGAGCAAGCGGAGCCAAAGGCTCCAATCCCACACTGCCGCTCACATGCAGTACAACCTTAGCCGCCGGTGTCACGCTTTGCGCTAGCTCCTCCGCTACCGTACCAATTAACCGGTCCGGTACGGTAAGCAACAACACGTCCGCTGCCTGCCACAGCTTCGCGTTATCCGTCGCCGGTACACCAAACTGCTGTGCCAGCTGTGCGCTGTGCTGCTCAGATGCAGCCGTAATGCCGACCAGCACGCCTGCTTCACGCAAGCTTGCAGCCAGACGGCTGCCAACGCGGCCACCGCCAATAATACCAACCTTCAAGATTGCCCTCCCTTCTGACCACAGGAGACGCTGTGCAAATTCAAGGCTATGGAATTGCCGATTAATGCCGAAGCATATAAAAAAGCGCATTCCGGTACGGAATGCGCATAGTTAGCCTGTTTGCGTCTTCGTCCCGGTCTTATAGATCCAAGCGAGTATTGATTTAAAAATTTTTCAGAAGTAAGCTTTACTGTTAACTGCTCCAGCTCATCCTAAATGCTACTGTGCATCAGTAAATTTTACCGCACTTATAATAGCATAGAAACGCGCAGTTTGCAAGCAAAATATGCTATAATGAAAGAAAAACGCAAGGAGGTCATCAGCATGCCCTATGTAAACATCAAAATCACCAAAGAAGGTAACGTTACACCTGAGCAGAAGCGTGCTCTCATCGAAGGCGCAACCAATCTTCTGCATGACGTTCTAGGCAAAAACAAATCTACCACCGTTGTCACCATCGACGAGGTTGATACAGATAACTGGGGCATCGGCGGCATACCGGTAACCGAAATCCGTAAAAACGCAGCAGCAAAAAAATAATTTTTTCCTTTTTATTAAGATGATTCTTCGTTAACCACAAAATAAGCAAAGATTGACAGTTATAACCACAAAATATGGCTGTCAATCTTTTTTTATGCCCAACCGACATGGTTAACCATACTATTTTGCTAGGTTGACATTAAAATCTTCACAGCGTATACTTAAGCTATAACAAAGTTAACCGTATAGAATTTTAAGTTAACCAAAATAAATTACGAAGGTGAAAATTATGAGTAAAGGTCTTTTCATTACAGCAATCGGTACAGATATCGGTAAAACATACGTTACCGGCCTGCTTGTTAAACGCTTACGCGATGCAGGCGTCAACGCAGGCTATTACAAAGCAGCGCTGAGCGGCGCCGAAGAACAGCCTGACGGCACCTGGCTGCCGGGCGACGCAGTCTTTGTTGCTAAAACCGCCAACATCCCGGAAAAACCGGAAAACCTTGTTTCCTACATTTATAAGGAAGCAGTTTCTCCGCATCTGGCAGCACTGCGCGAGGGCAATCCCGTAGAAATGGAAAAGATTGAAGCTGATTATCAGGCTTCCCTTGCCAAATATGATTACGTTACCATGGAAGGCAGCGGCGGCATCATCTGCCCCATCCGTTGGGACGAAGAGCACATCCTGCTCGAGGACATCATCAAGAAGCTTGATTTGGGCGTATTGGTAATCTCCAACGCAGCGCTCGGTTCCATCAACAACTGCGTACTGACCATCTCTTACCTCAAGCAGAAAGACATTCCCGTCCGCGGCATCATCCTTAACAACTACGACGGCAGCAACTTCATGCAGGCCGACAACAAGCGTATGATGGAAGAAATTACAGCGGTCCCCGTACTTGCCTGCGTACCGCCGAATGCCAGCGAGCTGGATATTGATGTAGAAGTGCTTAAAGGATTATATAAATAAAAATCAACAGCCCCCTTTAGTCTCGCTAAAGCTCGACAGTTCCCCCGAGGGGGAACTAAGAAAGTTCGACCGCAGATCTTGCCTGCCCCTACGGGGAAAGTGCCGAATAACGTGAGGCGGAAGGGGGAATAAACAATAATGACACAAAACTCAGGAGGAAGAAAAAATGAACGATAGAGTAGCAGATTTACAAAAAAGAGATTTAGCCCACATCTGGCATCCCTGTTCCCAAATGAAGGACTACGAAACCTTACGTCCTATCATCGTTGACCACGCTAAAGGCCCCTACCTCTACGCAGCCGACGGCACCGAATATCTTGATATCATCAGCAGCTGGTGGTGTAACCTTTTAGGTCACTGCAATCCCAAAATCAACGCCGCCATCAAAGAGCAGATTGAACAATTAGAGCACGTTATCTTCGTTAACTTCACCCACGAGCCTGCTATTAAGCTGTGCGAAGAGCTGGTTGATGTTCTCCCCAAAGGCCTGAACAAATTCAACTTCGCCGACAACGGCTCCTCTTCCGTAGAAATCGCACTGAAAATCGCTTTCCAATATCAGCTGCAGACCGGTCACCCGGAAAAACAGCGCTTCATGTGCCTCAGCGAAGGTTATCACGGTGAAACCATCGGCGCTCTTTCCGTAGGCAGCATGGACCTGTTCGCACAGATGTATAAACCCATGATGATGAACAACATCCATGTAAAGGCACCTGATTGCTACCGTTGCCCGTTTGCCAAAGACCGCGAGCATTGCCAATGCGAATGCTTCAAATTTGCTGAGGAAGAATTTGCCAAACACGCAAAAGAAACCGCTGCAATTATCGTTGAGCCTATCGTGCAAGGCTGCGCAGGCATGCGTATCTATCCGCCTCTCTACCTGCAAAAGCTGCGTAAGCTCTGTGATGAGTACGGCGTACTGCTGATTGCCGACGAAATTGCTACCGGCTTCGGCAGAACCGGCAAAATGTTCGCCTGCAACCATGCGGGAATCACTCCTGATATCATGACCATCAGTAAGGCACTCACCGGCGGTTATCTGCCGATGGCTATTGTCTGCACCACAGACAAAATTTACGATGCCTTCTATGACGATTACAACAAAGGCAAGCAGTTCATGCACAGCCACACCTATGCCGGTAACCCTATCGGCTGCGCTACCGCCCTTGCTGTACTTAAGATTATGAAGGAAGAAAAAATTCTCGAGCATGCTGCGGAAAAAGCAACATATTTCCACAATGCGCTCATGGATACCTTCGGCGCTCATAAAAACATCGGTGAAATCCGTCATATCGGCCTGATTAACGCTATGGAGCTTGTTACCGATAAGGATAAGAAAATCGGCTTCGACGGCGACCTGCGTATAGGCTACGAAATTTATAAAAAAGCACTTACCCACGGTCTGTTGCTGCGTCCTCTGGGTAACGTCATCTACTTCAACCCGCCGCTGAATATCGAAAATAAAGATCTGGATAAGGCTATAGCACTGGCTAAACAGTCTATGGATGAGGTTTTAAAGTAAGGAGCAAATAAATGAAAGATTTGAGTATGAAAGAGCTGACTACTATCGCTTTGTTAGGTGTCTTGATTCTGATTTCAGGTTCTTTTAAAATCCCTTCGCCAATTGCCGGTGGCGAATTCCAGTTATCTGCACCAATCGCCGTACTCATCTGCGCCTGCTTCGGCTTTAAACGCTACATTATCGCAGGTATCCTTGCCAGTATGCTGGGAATGATGCTCGGCATGCACAACATCATCAACGTACTTGTACAGATGGTATTCCGCGTTGTTGCCGGTGGCACCATGGCCCTGCTCGGAACTAATCTGCTTACTGTTGCTGTCAGCGGCCCGCTCGGAACCTTCGCTGCCCGCCTCGTACTGTGGCAGGTTACCGGTGTAAACTGGATGGTACTCACCGCCGCAGCCTTACCCGGTATGATTTTTACCGCAGTTGCTGCCGGTGCATTCTATAAGCCCGCAAAACAGCTGCTTACCAAAGTTGCTTTGCTCAGAGGCTGATAAATAGTTTAGAGAAGCCCCCTTTAGTCTCGCTAACGCTTGACAGTTCCCCCAAGGGGAACTAAGAAAGTTCGACCGCAGATCTTGCCTGCCCCTTGCACTCTTCGAGTATAACACGACCAACATTTTTCATTACATGAAAAATGGGTCTTAGTATAGGGAAGGTGCCGAACATAGTGAGGCGAAAGGGGGCAATTTTTAACACTTAATTCATAAACTCAAACTTCGCAGGTAAAAATCCCCTGCACCCCTTGAAAGTCCAGGCTTTGTAAACAGAAAAATAGCATGAGTCTTGCCAGTTTGGTATAATTATGTTGGCTCAAAAACATACCAAGCACCGGAGGCTCATGCTATGAAAAGTATATCACAAACCACCCAGCAGATGGAATCCATCTCGAAGAAAACTTCGGCGTTCTTCCGTCGTTATCATGTCGGCCAGATTCTGCGCGCGGCCAACGCTTGCAAGCTCAAAGGATTTTCCTCCATTCTCGTTTTCCTCGTGCTCGTAAGCATCATCTTCGAGAACCGCTCGCTCTATATGCAGCGCCGACTTCACGAGGATTCGCTGCCGTTCGGCAAGGACACGGCTTACCGCTTCTTGAACTCCTGCCACACGAACTGGCGCAAGTTCACGCTGCTTCTTGCGGCGCGGATCATCAACGAAACCATCAAGCCGCTGACGGATGCCGGCCGGCGTTGTGCCATCGTCGTCGACGATTCGCTCTTCAGCCGCTCGCGTTCCAAGCGCGTGGAACTCTTGGCGAACGTCTACGACCATGTGAGCCGCCGCTATACGAAGGGCTTCCGCCTGCTCGTCCTCGGCTGGACGGACGGGAACACGTTCCTGCCACTCACGTTCTGCCTTCTTTCAACCTCGAAGGAAAAGAACCGGCTCAATGAGGCCAGCGCATCCGTCGATGCAAGAAGCAACGGCGGAAAGCAGCGCAAGCTCGCGCAGATGGAAGCGCCAGCCGTCGTCCTCAATTTGTTGCAGGAGGTCAAGGCGACAGGAATCCCCGCGCAGTACGTCCTCTTCGACACATGGTTCTGCTCGCCGTCGTCGCTGAAAGCCATCCATGACCTCGGCTATGACGTCACCGCTATGGCAAAGAAGAGCAAGAAGGTGCGCTACCCCTGCGAAGGGAAGATCTCGAACGTCAAGGCCATCTACAAGGAACACAAGAAACGCCGCGGACGCTCGCGTTACCTCCTGTCCGTCGATGCTGTCGCGACGAAACAGGGAGAATCCCTCGTGCCTGTGCGATTGGTCTTCGTGCGGAACCGCAACAAGCGGAAGGATTATCTCGTCCTCGTCACGACAGACCTCTCGCTTTCGGAGGAAGAAGTCATCCAGCTCTACGGGAAGCGCTGGGGCATCGAGGTGTTCTTCAAAGCGTGCAAGTCCTACCTGCGGCTCGGCAAGGATTGTCGTTCCGTCTCCTACGATGCGATGACGGCGCATGTCGCCGTCGTCTGCACACGATATATGCTCCTGGCTGTCGAGGAACGTGAGAACACGGATGGGCGAAGCCTCGGCGAGCTCTTCTATCTGGGGCTTGATGAGCTTCCGGACTTGAAGTACATGGAAGCGCTTCGCCTCGTGTTGCAGGAGTTTGCGGAGCAGCTTCGGGCAGAATATCCGTCAGAAGTCTTGCTGGTCGAATCGCTCTTGGAACGATTCCTGAACGATCTGCCCGCTCTTTGGATGAGTCGTCTGCGTGCACAGAAGTGTGCGTGAATGGCTTTCGACATTCAGTTCAAGCTGATTTATCAAGGCATACGGGATGTTTTCCGTGTGCGAAGTTTGAGTTCATAAATACAAAGGAGATTTCCCTATGCCTTTATACAGCATCAAAATGCGCGCATCCAAAGGTGATTTACATGTCAGCGGCGCAGAACGCATTATCCCGCAAGCCGATATCAGCAGCGCTGTCAGCGCACTTACCGAGCGCGCTCTGCATCACGGCCTCGGCCGAGCAGACTTCATCAACGTCAAAATGGAAGAGGTCGCACCGGAAAAGCTGCAATATCTCGACGCTCTGCCTGTCAGCAAACGTCCTGCCGACACAGTAGAGGAAACCTATAAAATCATGAAGAAAATGCTCTGCGAGCTGGGATTGGAAGCCAAGGCAGATGCATTAATCGACCTTCTGCGTCACAACCATCCTATACGCGGTGCAGTTCTCTATGACGTCGCCACAAACTCCAGACTTGAACCCGACCACGAGCGAGGCATCCGCGTAACCTATATGGATGCCGAAGGAGCAACGAGCAACTGTAGCGGTAAAAACCATTTCCGTGAAGCCATCGTATTGGCTACCAAAGTTGTTAACGCCCCCGGCATCATCGCCGAGCTGTGCCTTTCCGATGATCCCGATTACCTCGTCGGCTACCTAGCTTCCTTAAAGCATGGTTATGTACGCCTCATGCCGATGAAGGAAATGGGCAATCCGCACGGTGGCCGTGTATTTATCTTTGACAGCACCAAGGCTAAGGCCGAGGATGCTATCAATTACCTGGAAAAGCAGCGTGTACTTGTACGCGGACTGCCAGTTGAAAAGCCTGCTAATCCAAACCCGGAGCAGATTTTTGCTGACGAGCTGAAACAGCTTAAGGAGCAGAATCTTTACCGCTCCCTGCGCACCATGGACAGTGAGCAGAGTAAATACATTGAAATGCAGGGACGCAAGGTTTTAATGCTGGCCTCCAACAGCTATCTTGATTTGGCAGCAGATACCCGCGTTAAGCAAGCCGCTGCCGAAGCTGCGCTTCAATGGGGTGCAGGCAGCGGCGGCAGCCGTCTGACTACCGGCAATACCGCACTGCACGAAGCACTCGAAAGCAAGCTGGCACAGTTCAAGGGTACGGAAGCAGCATTAGTATTCAACACCGGTTACATGGCCAACGTCGGCATTATTTCCGCCCTCTGCAACAGTGAAAGCGTTATCTTCAGTGACGAATACAATCACGCCAGCATCATCGACGGCGCACGTCTTTCCAAAGCGCGCATCGTTGTCTATAAGCACAATGATATGCAGGACCTGGAAGCGAAAATCCTTGCTACCCCCTGCAGCAGGGGATTGATTGTCAGCGACGCAGTTTTCAGTATGGACGGTGATATCGTCGACCTGCCTGCTCTCGTCGCACTCGGCCAAAAGTATCATCTGCTCACGATGATTGACGAAGCACATGCCACCGGCGTTATCGGCAAAACCGGTCACGGTACTGTTGAGCATTTCGGCAATACCGTTCGCCCTGACATTCTCATGGGTACGCTCAGCAAAGCACTCGGCGCCGAAGGCGGTTACGCCTGCGCCAGCAAGGTAATCATTGAATATCTCAAGAATAAAGCTCGCAGCTTTATCTTCGCCACCTCGCAGACTCCTGCAACGCTCGCTGCTGCATTGCGAGCAATCGAGGTACTGAAGGAAGAACCGCAACGTGCGCAAAATCTGCAGCACAACGTAGAGTTTTTCTTAAACGCTCTACATGCTGAAGGCGTAGAAGCCTACTCTCCCACCGCCATCATTCCTATTATCATCGGCGATGAGAAGTCCGCTCTGCAGGTTGCTGACGAGCTGTTGGCAAACGGCGTGCTCGCCCCCGCTATCCGCTATCCGACGGTAGCAAAGGGTACTGCGCGCCTGCGCGTTGCTCTCATGGCAACGCACACCGAAGCGGAGCTGTCGCAGACAGCGAAGCTGATCGGTGCGGCAATCAGAAAGTATAAAAAATAAAGCACCAAAAGGCAAGGCCTAGGAACATACATCCTAAGACCTTGCCTTTTAATTTTTATAAACCAGCTTATTTATGCTCAGCTATATCCTCGGCATCAAGCACCTTGATGCCATACTTAGTAAGCAGCCGGGCGAACACACCCTGCCCTTTTACCTTCTTGCCGCTGAAGCTGCCGTCATATATTTCCTTCACGCCACAGCTGGGACTGCGTGATTGCAGAATTGCCAAATCCACCTTTTTTTCCAAAGCAGCTGCCAATGCTGTCTGCGCTCCCTTGCGAAATTCTGCATCCACACTGATGCCTTCCTTGTTCGTCACTATGCCTTCAACCATTTCCGCCGGCAAACGCGGTGTAGAGAGCCCGCCCAACTGCTCCGGGCAAACGCCGATAACCTCATGTCCTTCGATAAAATCCAACACGCTTTGATTTAAGTTATTACCACCGTTATACTTACAATTTTTGCCCAACAAGCAGGCACTCACGAGAATCTTCAAAGAAACATTCCTCCGTTATTGTAAAAATAAGCTGCTAACATACCGGATGCTAACAGCTTATTTCATTTTTATTCTTCCTTGCTTATTTCTACAGGAACTTCCGGCAGCTTGCCATCAATGCTGCGGAATTTTAAAACCGCCTATACCGATAAGAATACGTGGATTTTTCGTCAAGCCGGAAATAATATACGCCACGTTTGGGGGTGCCTTCACATAACAGGTCTTAGCCGCAATAATAAATAAAACCAGGGAAATAATAACGAGAAAAACAATTCCATAAGTCAAAATAATTCCCCCTTTATCATCTAAATGCTTTAAGTAAATCATAACATAGGCAAAACTTAAAGACAAGGTAATTATTTGTTGCATTTTGAACATTAGCACAATGTATTAAAAGTATACGATAAAAACAGGATAATCTTTTTACAGCAATTAATCCAACAATCAAAAAAGTTTTGGGAAGATTCTTCGAAGCTTTGCGGTCTTGCTAAGTTAGGCAGAGCAACAATTTCTAAACACATCAAAATATGCTTCAAACCAACAATTAAATACCTCACATTAACAACAAAATATGCTCGTGGTAAAATCATCATAATTTATCAGAGGACTTGTAGCGCTCAAGCTATTGAAGCGGGATAGGATTCAAACGAATTTCATCCCGCTTTTTTAGATAAATTATGGCAACACTCAACCCATAAAAGCTCTCATAGCTACTTAGGTAACGAAAGGAGTTTTTACAATGCAAATCAACAAACCAGATAACACTTTACAAAATATTTCCGTCGGCAGCAAAGAAATCAATGCAGCGCGTGTCGCCTTTTTCCTGCCCGGCTTCGTCATTTCCACCTGGGCACCGATGATTCCTATGGTCAAAGCACGCCTGAAGCTTGAAGCGGATGTACTCGGTCTTTTTCTTCTGTGCATCGGTATCAGAGCTTTTATCTTTATGCCTTTGGCCGGCGCACTCGTACAACGCTTTGGCTGCAAAAAAGTCGTCATCACAGGTGCAACGCTGATGCCACTAATTTCCGTGCTGCTTTCTTGCCTGCCAAACATCTGGAGCTATGCCATTGCGCTTGCATTCTTTGGGGCAGTCATGGGCGCAACGGATGTCAGCATGAACACCAATGCCGTTATTGTGGAAAAGCTTGCCGGCCGCAGACTGCTTAGCGGTATGCATGCCTTTTGGAGTATCGGCTGCTTTGCCAGCGCAGGTCTTTTCAGCGTACTGGCATCTTCAAGCTTAAACGTAACGCTCATCGCCACACTGCACTGTGCTATTGTTTTAGCGTTGCTGGCAGTTTTCGGCCGCCACTTACTGGATTATAAAAGCCCCGGCGGCGAAAAGGCCTTTGCTATCCCACGCGGCATTGTTATCGTTTTAGGCATTCTCGCCTGCATTTCATTCCTTGTTGAAGGTGCAGTTATGGATTTGAGCGGCGTACTGCTCACCGAAGTGAAAAATATGGATATAGCGTTGGCAGGCACAGGTTACGCTATCTTTTCCGTTGCTATGCTCATCATGCGTCTTTTAGGCGATAAAACTGTGCAATTCTTAGGCGAACAAAAAGCTGTTATCGGCGGCAGCATCGTCACGGCAGCAGGCTTTGCGCTCGTAGTTGTTTTAGATAACCTGTATCTAAATGCCTTTGCCTTCATTCTCATCGGCCTTGGTTGTGCCAACATTGTCCCTGTGTTTTATTCACTTTTAAAATACCAGAAGGGCATGCCTATCAGCGCTGCGGTAACTTCCGTAACCAGTTTAGGTTATACAGGTGTTATTCTAGGCCCCGCACTTTTAGGCTTTGTCGCCCACGGTATCAATATCAGCGCGGTATTCGAACTGGTTGCCTTATTGCTTGTCATTGAAGCAGGAATTGCCAAGTACGTTTTCTGCAAGCTGAAAATGTAAAATACGTCATATATCAAAACGAGCTGATTTTAGCAGCAACGCTAAAGCCTGCTCGTTTTTGATTGCAAAAGTTTTGGGAAGATTTTTCCCAAAACTTGGCGATTCTGTATGAGGCTGGGACAAAACCACCCTCTCAAACTAAAAAAGGACTGGAATTTGAGTTTTTTCTCAAATTCCAGTCCTTTTACTTCGCGTAAAATTAAGCTGCAGCTGTATGCTGCATATATTTTCTTAAATTTACTGCAATTAAAGCCAAACCCATTTCTATTTTTGCTTTGAATTTTCCTCTTACCGTAAATCTGTTGAAACGCAAATTAGCCTTCAAGAATCCAAAGACTGGCTCTACATCAATTTTCCTTCTCTTGTAGATTTTACCAGTCTTATTATCTGAAAGCTGTGCTCTAATATATTCTTTTTGCTGTTCCCATTTTACGTTTATACTTATTTTTCTGTTATTGCCTTCTTTGGCCTTGCAACACTGACTGCGGTATGGGCAATTACAACAATCTTCGCATTCGTATACTCTAAAGTTTCTCGCAAAGCCGTTCTTATCTTTTCTTTGGGAATTATATTTAAATATCAATTTTTTGCCGTTTGGACACGTATAGTAATCATCAGCATTATCATAATCCCAATTAGCGGTCTTGAAAGCATCTTTTTTATATCTTCTTTCCTGCTCTTTCAGATACATGCCATAAGTAATTAACGGTATCAGTTGTCTGTTTTCAATAATGTCGACATAGTTTTCCTCGCTGCCATATCCAGCATCAGCTACAATATATTCCGGCAAAGCAAAATAACTGCTTTCAATAACATCTAGAAATGGTTTAAGTGTGCGAGTATCTGTAGGATTGGGAAATAAGTCATATGCAAGAGCGTATTGGCCTTCTGTTGCTATTTGTACGTTATAACCTGGCTTCAGCTGGCCGTTCTTCATATAATCTTCTTTCATACGCATAAAAGTAGCATCTGGATCTGTTTTGGAATAACTGTTTCTATTCTCCATAATAGCAAGTTGTCTGTCGTATTTTTGTTTTCGGGCAATATTATCTTTTAAGATTTTTCTGAGTTGCTTCGGACGTTTCCTTTTGTGCCTTATTCGTTTACGTTTTTCGACAGAATCAGATTCAGCTATTTCTTTGTCCATAACCTCAATAGCTGAATCAAGCTTTTCGACCACCTCAACCATCTCTTTTTCGTTAATCGTAGCTTCTTGCTCAAGCTCCATGGCAGGAATTATTTTCTGCTCAACCAATTCATCATATATCCGTCTGGAATTTTCTATCAGACTTATACCATATTTTTCTACAGCCTTTTTCCATACAAAGCTGAATTTGTTGGCATTGGCTTCTATCTTTTTTCCGTCTATGAAAATAGCTTCATTGTTTATTATCTTTTCTTTTATAAGTTGGGCTCTGAACTGAATAAAACACTGACAAAGCAGTTCCTGCATGTCTTTGTTGCTTCTGAATCTGTTAATAGTGCGGTAGCTGGGTGAATATCCCTGAGCTAACCACATCATACGAATGCTGTCAGATAACAACGCTTCTATTTTTCTACCGGAAAATACCGACTGAGAGTAGGCACACAATAATATTTTGAACATCATTCTCGGGTGATATGCCGGGCAGCCCGTTTCTTTGTAATATTTATCAAAGGCCTTTTTGGGAATACTTTCAACCAAATTGTTTACGTGCCTTGCGATATCGTTATCCTGAATTTTTATTTCTAAATTTAGAGGCAAAACCAGCTGATTTATGTTATAATTTTTGTACATGACGAGTTCCTTTCCTTGTTTTTGTTATTTTGTGGTGATTTAATTCTAACAGAAAAGCAACTCGTTGTGTACTTTTAGCACTAAAAAACCAGTGGAAATTTACCTGACGGTAAAACTCCACTGGTTTTTCTGTTTGAGGTTGGGCTTTGTCCCAGCCTCATTGTATTTACTAAGTTTCAGACTTAAAGGTCGGAATGTTTGGCACGCCAAGAATTCTTTATGAAATCAAATATGCGCTCACGTAGTACGTAAAACGCATCAAGAAAAATAAGCTGCTAGCACGTCACAAGACACGCTAACAGCTTATTTTTATTGTTCTCGTTCAACCTCAAAGCTCTTTCCCAAAACATCAACGTCGGCGCTATGACGACTGGAACGGACAACGAACCTGTCATAACTTCCTTGTTCCTCGTAGTTATATAGTAACGGAGCAATGTGAATTTTTTCGCTGGAACGATAACGCGACTTTTAGCCCGAAACGCTCCCCTACTACCCACCGATAGCAAGAGAGCGTTCTCTATTTCTTATTGCGATTAAACACCTTAATATTTTTATTGTAATAATTTCTTAACTGACTTATCAAAATCAGATTCTATTTTTTGTGTTTTATTGAATATCTCATACTCAGCATAAGCCTTAGCATGTGCATTTTTACTAGAAATACGACCATTATCCGGAAGTATATCATATCTACGGAAAGCTAAAAATTCATTTACACTTGAAGCAAATTCTTCCATAGTAAATGTATTCTCTCGCTCGATCAGATCTTCAATATAATCAAAATATCCACTAACTGTCCGTTCTAATTGTCGTATTTGTTTTTCATCCAAATAATTTTTAGCTACAATAACATCTGACTTCAATATTCTACCATCAGGAGCATTCTTCCATGTTGTTAATCCCATATGCTCTTTTTCGTGATTCGCCTGATAATATATAATTTCTGCTGCAGTATGACCAGCAATAGCATAATGAAATTTATTCTGTATAGTTGCGTAAAATTTTTTTGTTATATCTGCCTCTTTATCATAGTCAATACTACATTCAGCAAAAATATCTGTTATTTGCTGATAAATACGTCTTTCGCTAGAACGTATTGAACGAACACGCTCTAATAATTCACGAAAATAATCTTTGCCAAAAGCCTTCTTGCCTTGTTTTAACCTCTCATCATCCAATACAAATCCCTTTTGTATATATTCTTTTAAAATGTTCGTTGCCCAAATACGAAAATGGGTAGCTCTCATTGAGTTAACCCGATAGCCTACAGAAATAATAGCATCTAAATTGTAAAACGCTATATTGCGTGTGATTTCCCTTTCTCCTTCATTTTGAACTGTTGCAAAAAACGCAACAGTTGAATGCTCAACAAGTTCTTTTTCCTCATATATATTTTTTAAATGTCTGGAAATAGTAGACTTGTTTACACCAAATAATTCAGCCATTGATTTTTGAGTCAACCAAAGCGTTTCGTTTTGGATAAAAGCCTTAACAATAACATCTTCTTGCTCTACCTTATAAAGCAGAAAACGAAAGTCTTTAACATTACTCATCGTCAACGCCCCTTTCCTGAATTTTTACGAACATATTTTCTTGTTATTGTATCATATGATTCATACTATGTCAAATTATAAAAAAACGCTCCCCTGCTACCCGACGATAGCAAGAGAGCGTTCTCTTTATCTGCTTATTTACTTTTCTGCTGCAGCGCTCTTCACAACCGCCTTCGCAGCCTTTTCGAACTTGGTACGCGCCAACATCACAAAATGTCCGCAGCCGCAGCATTTCATACCAAAGTCCATACCCGTACGGGTAATTTCCCACTCATCACTGCCACAGGGATGAGCTTTTTTCATTTTGACGATATCGCCTACATTAACTTCCTTACCGGAAAGCATTATTCAATACCGTCCAAAGTCATTACGTCGCTGACCTCATAGCCGGCTTCACGGATTTGCTCAATGATATCCATACCATTATTATTGAGAGCGGCACGAATGGTAACTTCAGCGGTACCATCACCATTTTGCTTGGTAACCAGAGAAATAATATTAATGCCATCTTCCTTCATAATGTTGGAGATTTCCGCAACAACACCAACTTTATCAGGTGCTTCGATAGTAATACGCAGGCAGTTGCGGTTCATACCCATAATTTCTACGATAGAACGGAAGATATCGCTGCGGGAAACAATACCGCAAAGCTTATTCTCCTGGTTAACAACCGGCAGAGCGTTAACTTTGTATTTATACAGCTTGTAGGCAACATATTCGATAGTATCATCTGCCTCAACGCTGATAACGCTACGTTTCATAACGTCTTTAACCTTCAGACGTCCCAGCAGATAATTAGCCTCATAACGGGAAAGGGTGCTGCTGTCACTGGGAGAAGCTTTGCCGATATCATCACTGGTAATAATGCCGCGTACGCGTTGCATATCATCTACAACTGGCAGGCTGATAAGTCTTTTGCCACGCATAATTTCGCGTGCTTCCAAAATGGATTGATCCTCACGTATGGTAACAACAGGTTCAGTCATAATATCTTTTACTAACATATGAGTTTTACCTCCTTTGACTAGAAAACACAATCATTTTAATATAATCATTTTCACTTTAAGGCAGCTATGAAGCAACCCGACGCATTTGTATATTAATCAGCCGCCGAGATATGCTTTGCGAACAGCCTCGCTGCTTGCCAGCTCCTTAGCTGTACCGCTCAGAGTAATACGTCCTGTTTCCAGAACGTAGGCCTTATCAGCGATAGACAGCGCCATATTAGCATTCTGCTCAACCAACAGAACGGTAGTACCGCTCTCGTTGATTTCCTTTATTATATTAAAAATTTCCTTTACAAGCAAGGGGGCAAGACCCATAGAAGGCTCGTCCAGCAGCAGCAGCTTAGGACGGCTCATCAGCGCACGGCCCATAGCCAGCATCTGCTGCTCGCCACCGGAAAGCGTACCGGAAAGCTGGTCCTTACGTTCCAGCAGCCGCGGGAATTTTTTAAAGACATCATCCATGTCCTTGGCAATTCCGTCCTTGTCCTTACGCAGATAAGCGCCCAACTCCAGATTTTCCAGAACAGTCATATTGGCAAAAACATGACGGCCCTCAGGAACCTGGCACAGGCCCATGCCGACAATTTTATGCGCCGGTACACCGGCAATATCATGACCTTCATATAAGATTTTACCGGTCTTCGGTTTCATCAGACCGGAAATGGTACGCAATGTGGTAGATTTACCGGCACCGTTGGAACCGATCAGCGCTACGATTTCACCATCGGGAACATCGAGGCTGATACCTTTGATAGCGTGAATCGCGCCATAATATACATTGATATCTTCAACAGTTAACATCAGTTGATAACCTCCTCGCCCAAGTATGCTTCAATAACGCGTGCATTTTGTTTGATTTCATCCGGAGTACCTTCGGCAATCTTCATGCCGTATTCCAGTACGTAAATACGCTCGCAGACACCCATTACCAGGCCCATATCATGCTCAATCAGCAGGATGGAAAGATTGAATTCCTTACGAATCCAGCGAATCATTTCCATCAGCTCTTTGGTTTCCTGCGGGTTCATGCCGGCAGCAGGTTCGTCCAGCAGCAGCAGCTTCGGCTCGGTAGCCAGAGCACGCGCAATTTCCAGACGACGTTGTTTGCCATAAGGTAGGTTTTTGGCTACCTCATGTGCTTCTTCCTCCAGATGGAAGATTTTCAGCAAATCAAGAGCCTTTTGTGTAATGAATTCTTCCTCACTGAGATACTTGCCGTCGCGGACTATAGCATCAGCCAGATTATAGGTTACGTGCATATTATAAGCAATTTTTACATTGTCGATAACGCTCAGCTCAGAGAACAGACGGATATTCTGGAATGTACGCGCCATGCCCATCTGCGTAACCTGGTAAGATTTTTTACCGCTGCTTTGCTGACCGTTAAAATATACCTTGCCTTCTGTCGGTGTATATACGCCGGTAATCATGTTGAAGGCTGTTGTCTTGCCGGCGCCGTTAGGACCGATAAGGCCAATCAGCTCTCCCTCGTCGATATGCATGGAAAGATTGGAAACGGCACGCAGGCCGCCGAAAACCATGGATACATTATCTACCTTCAGCAGTTCTGCCATTGTCCTTACCTCCTAATTTAAACATTTTCAAGCTCAATTCCTTGCTGCCGAACAGACCTTGCGGACGGTACAGCATCAGGATAATCATAGTAACAGAATAGATAATCATACGCCATTCCGGGTAATCCGACAAATAAGCGGAAATGAAGGTCAACAATGTCGCACCGGTAATAGCGCCGGTCATAGAACCAAGACCGCCCAAAACAACCATGGTCAGAATATCGAAGGAACGCATGAAGGTGAAGGACGCAGGATGCGCCAGGAAGAAGTAGTGACTGAAGAGTGCACCTGCAGTACCGGCAAAAGCAGCACCGAAGGTGAATGCCATTACTTTATATTTAGTAGTGTTGATACCCATGGTATCTGCAGCAATTTCGTTTTCACGGATTGCCAGGCAGCAACGGCCATAGGAAGAGTTTTTAAAGTTCTTGATGAAGAAGATGATTGCTATCATAATCCAGAAGGTATACGCGAAATTGGTCATACGGGGAATGCCCATCAAACCGGAAGCACCGCCGACATAATCAATGTTCAGGATGCAGATACGGATAATTTCGCCTAAGCCCAAGGTGGCGATTGCCAGATAGTCACCATCAAGACGCAGCGTCGGCAAACCAATCAAAAAGCCCAACAGGCCGGCAGCCAGGGTTGCTACAACCAGGCCTGCCTCAAAAGGCATACCCAGCTTAACCGTCATAATAGCACTGGTATAAGCACCGACTGCCATAAAGCCGGCATGACCGATAGAAAACTGACCGGTATAACCGTTAATCAAGTTCAGGCTGACTGCAAGAATAATGTTGATACAGATAAGGATAATGTTCAGCTCCCAGAAGGGACCGATGATTTCGCCAAAGAGCAGGCCTTGTACGATACCAAAAACGATAACGCAGGCAACTATGGCTTTTAAATCAAATTTTCTAATTGCATTCATACCATGTCACCTCAGACTTTCTCACGAACGTTCTTGCCTAATAAGCCGGAAGGTTTATAAAGTAAGATGATAATCAAAATACCGAATGCTGCCGCATCACGGAAGGTAGAGGAAATATAGCCGCTGACCATCGCTTCTACAACGCCCAGGATAATACCGCCGATCATAGCACCGGGGATAATACCGATACCGCCGAGAACTGCGGCAACGAAGGCTTTAAGACCGGGCATCATGCCCATCAGCGGGTCAATAGAGTTATAGTAAACACCTACCAGCACGCCGCCTGCTGCTGCCAAAGCACTGCCAAGCGCAAAGGTAGTGGAAATTACACGGTCAATGTTGATGCCCATCAGCCTTGCAGCGTCAGCATCATAGGATACAGCACGCATAGCCTTGCCGGCTTTTGTTTTATTTACAATGTAGGTAAGAACAGCCATCAGGATAATAGTGCTCAACAGGATAACCAGCTGCTGACTGTTAGCAACCAGTGGTCCAAGGTGATATACTGTAGCGCCGAATACAGCGGGGAAGGTTCTCGGCTGCGGAGAAACCAGCAGAATCATGCTGTATTCCAGGAAGAAGGATACGCCGATTGCAGTAATCAAAATTGCGATACGCGGTGCATTACGCATGGGGTGATACGCAACACGTTCGATAATAATACCTGCGATAGCAGCGCCTGCCATCGAGAAAATAATTGCCGGAATGAACGGCAAGCCTAATTGGGTAGTAGCGAAGAAGCCAAAATAGGCACCCAACATATAAATATCGCCATGAGCAAAGTTTATCAGCTTAATGATGCCGTAGATCATAGTATAACCCAAGGCGATCAATGCGTAGATACTGCCGAGAGATACACCATTTATCAGCTGCTGAAAAAACTGATGGATAAAAGTCTCCATAATTTACCTCCCTAGAGATTTCAAAGATTTGTGTAAGCGGGACACGCTTACTTAAAGGAAAAGGCTGTTGCTACGCAAAACAACAGCCTCGTTGATTAAATCAGATTAACTACTAATGTAAACTATCATGGATTAACTTTAGTTTTAAAGGTTTGTTTGCCATCTTTATGTTCGATAATTACAGCACTCTTGATCGGGTTATGATGTTCGTTAAAGGTTACTTCACCGGATACACCCTTGAAGCCTTTAATCTTAGCCATTGCTTCAGCAATTTTAGCCGGATCGGCACTGCCTGCATCTTCGATTGCTTTTGCAACCAGCAGAGCGGAATCATATGCCAATGCTGCAAATACATCCGGGTTGGTATTGTAAGCTTTTTTGTATTCGGCTACGAATTCTTTGTTCAGATCAGAGGTATCGTCCGGAGAATACAGGCTGGAGAAGAAGGTGTTTTCCAGAGCAGCTTTGCCGGCAATTTCAGGAAGCTTAGCGCTATCCCAACCGTCGCCGCCTGCCATAGGAACGTTGATCCCCATCTCACGAGCTTGTTTAACAATCAGACCAACCTCCTGATAATAACCGGGGATGTAGATGAAATCAGGTTGTGCAGCTTTGATTTTGGTCAAAGTGGATTTGAAGTCGGTATCCTTTTGCAGATATGCTTCTTCAATTACAATCTGACCGCCGTTTTTAACAAAGTTCTCTTTGAAGAACTGTGCCAGACCTTTAGCATAGTCACTTGTATTATCGATATAGATAGCAGCCTTCTTCACTTTCAGTTCATTGGAAGCAAAGCTTGCCATTACAGTACCCTGGAACGGATCAATAAAGCAGGTACGGAAGCTGTAGGGTTTAACCTGTTTAGTTTTCGGATCAATGGTAACATCCGGGTTAGTGCCCATAGGTGTAATATCTACAACCTTAGCACCGTTGTTGATTGCACCGGATGCGATTACAGCAGAGGATTGGTTAGGACCGATTACTGCTACAACCTTATCCTGAGAAATCAGCTTTTGCATACCGTTGGTTGCTTCGGAAGCTTCAGATTTGGTATCAGCAACAACTAAAGAAAGTTTTTTGCCGCCCAGCACACCTTTTTCATTTATTTTTTTCAGTGCCAGGTCGATACCGTTTTTACCGGAGATACCGAAGGATGCGCTACCGCCGGTCATTTCCAACAGGCCGCCTACCTTAATGGTATCGCCGTCAGCTCCTTTAGAGCCGCCTCCGCAACCGGTCAGCGCGCTCATAAACATAGCGCCGGCTGCTAGTACAGATAACAACTTAGTTACTCTTTTCATGGTTTATTCCCCCTCAGAAATAAATAAATAAAATATATTTTTTATAGAGGGCGCATCTAGTAGACGCGCCCGGTCTAACTTAATAAATAACCCATGGAATAGAAGTCTTGTTGTACTTTCTGATGTTTACTTGTAGAATTTTTTATGTTTATTTTTTTGTTAACAATTACAGGCTGATTTTTTCAACCAGAGTAGGAGTACCGGTTTCCAGACCGATAATCAGAGCGGGCATTACCGGGTTGTGGTTAGCATCAAAGGTGAGCTTGCCGCTTGCAACCGCCAGGTCTTTGGTTTCGGCAATTGCTTTAGCCAGCTTAGTGCCATCAGTGGTGCCTGCGCGTTTCAGAGCATCTGCCAAGATCAGGCCTGCATTGTAGCCCTGCATTGCGAAGATATCAGGATCTTTTTGATATTTCTCTTTGAATTTCTTGATGAAGTCCTGAACGGATTTGTCTTCGTCTTTAGCATTGAAGGCACTTACATAGTAGCAGCCCTTCAGAGCATCTTTACCGGCGATTTCAGCAAGTTTCGGGCTTTCCCAGCCATCGGAGCCCAGCATCGGGCAGGTAATGCCGATTTCGCGAGCTTGTTTGATAATCTTGGAAACTTCTTCATAGTAACCGGGAACGTAAATTGCTTCCGGATTGGATGCTTTGAGTTTAGTCAGAGCGGATTTGAAGTCAACGTCTTTAGCCAGAAAAGCTTCCTTAGCAACAATTTTACCGCCTTTGCCTTCCAAAGTTTTTTGGAATACCTCTGCTAAGCCTTTGGAATAGTCACTGGAGGAATCGTAGAAAATAGCTACGTTTTTAACCTTCAGAGTTTTATCGGCAAATACTGCCATTACCTGACCTTGGAACGGGTCGATAAAGCAGGCACGGAATACGAAATCCTTTACCTTGCCGTTTTCCACGGTAATGCTCGGTGCAGTAGCAGCCGGAGCAATATGAGGAACCTTATTTGCAGTAGTGATAGGAGTTGCAGCGTTTACGCAACCGCTAGTTGCAGGTCCGACAACGGCAACTACCTTATCCTGGGTAATCAGTTTTGTTACAGCGTTACCGGATTCAGCCGGCTCGGATTTGTTATCGCTTTCAACTACGCTGATTTTTTTACCGTTCACGCCGCCGTTTTTATTAAGTTCGTCTACAGCCAGCTTGAAGCCCTCGTTAATGGATTTACCATAGTTAGCAACATTACCGGTTAATTCGAATGCTGCGCCAACCTTAATAGTATCTCCTGAATCAGCTTGTTTCTTTTCTCCGCCACAGCCTGTGAGCAATGCGGCGCACATCATAGCAGCCATAGCCGCTGATGCTAATTTCTTCCATTTTTTCATTTTGCGTCCTTCTTTCCCTTTAAAAATAAAATATAAAACACAGTACCGGGAGTGTTCTCGGATTCAACCACTATCCCAGCAACTTTATGTAACCAATTATAGCCGTTGTATTACACTTTTGTCAACGATTTTTTTCATGTTCATTGTATACATGAGTATTTTACATATAAACTGATACATTTTTTATGTTTTCTATTTTCATGTTTGTTATTTCAGTATTTTTGTATTTTCCAAATAAACTTTGTAGCTTTTGTGTCTTCTTGCTGCCTTTATAGCGCTCCGCCTGCAGATAGTGTATAATATAATGCAGAAGAATTACTTGTCTTTACAAATGCAGGCAAGACAATTTATAGAATGAGAGGTATTTATGAACTTTATTGCTTTATTTTTCTTGTGTGTGCGCATGTTTCATTTTATCCATTCCCACAGAATCGCCTATCTGCTGCAGCGCTTTTCCCGAATTTTAGACGAGCGCCGTGCCAACCCCGGCCGCAAGCAGGTCATTATCATCGACGGCAGCGCCACCACCTTTATCATTTACTTCCTGCTGGATGTTTTCTTCCTGTTATATTGTATCTGGCTGATGCTGCACGACACTACCTGGACTCCCGGTTTTCTGCTGCTCGTGATTGCAGCTTTGGAATCGCTCGCTATTCACGCCCGCATCAGCGGTGCCTATGACGAGGATGATGAGGGCTTCGTATATCCCCGCACCTGGCTGCGCTACCTCTGCTTCGGTGAGAGCATGTTTATTCTGCTGAGGCTGTTCGAAGGCGCTTAACGCATAGCAATTTAACGCAAAAATCCCGGCAACATATAATATGCTGTCGGGATTTTTCTTACACTGTTTAAATTACAAGAGTCTTTGCTCTTCCTCTGCCAGCGGATAGCTGGACTTGCCGTTATCGATATCCTTAGCAAAGCAACGGCTTTCCTCTCTGCCGTAAATGCTGGTCATAATAACACCCTTATTATTCGCATCCGTAAGCAGCAGGGAATAGCTCATTTCACCGCCCATAGCGTCAAAGGCATCGTAACGCACAATCTTAATATTCTGCAGACAGTTCTGCACCTGTGCATGCAGCTTCTGATGCTCATCCTGCAAAGCTGCCAGCTCATTCTGCAGCGCATGCAGCTCCTGCAGCGTATCTGTCAGTACAACATCAATGTTGGCTTCCTTACCCTGAGTAAAGAAGTCATATTTTTTTTGCAGCTTATTCAGCTTGCCCTGCAGACTAAAGCACATGCCCAACGCAACCAACACAATAAGCAGCAGCACAATAATAATTGCTGCCGAATGTGTATTAACCAAAAGATTGGCCTGTTCCATCAATAAAAGCCCCCTCATACCAAAGCTTATCTAAATTACAACCGGCACATATACGACCGGTATTCATATCTTAGCGTAAAACTCCGAAATCACACATTCAGACGCTTAGGCTCGCCGTTAAGCGGTTTTTCCTCGTGGCGTCCCTGCTGCAGCACCTCATAAATGCGCTCCAGGTCCTCAGCGGAATAATATTCAATGTGAATAGTACCGCCCTGGCGTCCCTGCTCATCCAGTTTAGGCACAACCTTAACCTTAGTACCCAAAAACTCTACCAGACGCTGTTCAAAGTCATGGCAGAAAATATCATTCTCGGTAGGCTCACGCTTAGGTTTCTTTTCCTTATTGTCCTTATTTTTAGCTTCTTCCTCGATAAGCTCACGGACAATCTTCAGCTTCTTGCCTTCCTTCAGCTTACGCACAACCTCTTCCGTCATGCGTGAGCTCCAGCCGTTAGCAATAATCGCCTCCGTCACCTCGCACATCTGCTCCGGCTTCGGCAATCCCAAAAGCTGCTTGGCCTGGCCCATCGTCAGCACGCCGTTGATAATCTGCTTTTGCACCTGCTCCGGCAGGTTCAGAAGACGCAGGATATTAGTTACTGCGCTGCGGCTACGGCCTACCTTTTCGGCAGTCTGCTCCTGCGTCAGCTTAAATTCCTGCATCAGGCGGCGCAAGCCCTGCGCTTCTTCAATCGGATTCAGATCATGACGCTGAATATTTTCAATCAGCGCAATTTCCATCATCTTGGCATCGTCATAATCCTTAACAATAGCAGGTACCTTAGTAAGTCCGGCCAAGCCTGCGGCACGCAGACGGCGTTCGCCTGCCACCAGCTCGTAGCTTCTGCCCTTTTTGCGCACAACTACCGGCTGAACAACGCCAAATTCCTTGATGGAAGCAGCCAGCTCCTGCAGCTTTTCTTCATCAAAGTTGCAGCGCGGCTGATACGGATTCGCTGCGATATTTTTAATAAGCAGCTCCTGTGCAGCACTTGCAGGCTCCTGCACCTTTTCTACGGCAGGACTGGTATTTTCGCCGAAAATTGCGCCCAGGCCCTTGCCTAAGCCGCCCTTCTTACTCATCCTCAATCACCTCACGCGCAAAGTCCATGTACACCTGCGCACCCTTAGATTTGCTGTCATAGTCGATAACCGGCTGTCCGTGGCTTGGTGCTTCACTCAGGCGCACGTTACGCGGAATAATCGTCTGATACATTTTTGTTTTGAAGTACTTCTGTACCTCGTTCACAACATCCTGCGACAGGTTCGTTCTGCTGTCATACATAGTCATCAGCACACCCTCCAGCTTCAATGCCGGGTTCAGGTTACGCTGTACCAGCTGAATCGTGTTCATCAGCATAGTAACGCCCTCCAGCGCATAAAATTCGCACTGAATAGGAATCATTACCGAGCTGGCAGCAGTCAGGCCATTGATTGTCAGCAGGCCTAAAGACGGCGGGCAATCAATAATAACGTAATCATAATTATGCTTTACTCTTTCCAGAGAGTTCTTTAAACGTCCTTCACGGTTCATCAGCGAAACAAGCTCTATTTCCGCACCAGCAAGTTGTATAGTAGCAGGCACCAGGTCCAGTCCTTTATAGGCTGTGTGCTTAATTACATCCTGCATGGGTACGTCACTGATAATCGCATCATAAATACATTGCTTAATATCACGTTTATCAAAGCCAAAGCCGCTGGTAGCATTTCCCTGCGGATCACTGTCAATCAAAAGTACCTTGCGTTCTAGCGACGCCAGACACGCAGCCAGATTTACCGCCGTAGTAGTCTTGCCAACACCACCCTTCTGGTTGGCAATAGCAATTACCTTTACCAATTCGCTTCACCTCGTAGTCATAGTATATCTATTCTATTTTATCACACTTTACGTGCTCATGGGAAAAGAATTTTTGTTTATTTAATTTTGTACGCTGCTCCAGCGCCTCCCAACAGCAAAAAGCGCAGCACGCTTTCGCTTGCTGCGCTCAGGTTGCAATGAGCTACAACTTTTTAATCACTTCTGCAAATTCGTCTAGCGTATAAGCACCATCATGTTGGAATTCCTTTTTCTCGAAAACCATCATATAACGATAATCGCGACCGGCAGCTTCCTGCCATTTTCGGCCTAAAATCAGCTTATTTTCGCTATCATCATTCGCTAAGTGATCTCCTTTTGCTTCAATCAAAAGCACTTTGCCGTTTTTTGTCAACACAAGAAAATCCGGATAATGATTTATAAAACCATTAATACAGAACCCTTGGCGTTCTATAATCCTATGCCACCATACAATATTGCTTTGACCGATAATAACATCCAGTACCTTATGCTCGTACTCATTCATGTCATTTTTCTCTGCTTCATAAAGTGATTTAGGCAAAGCATCAGTAAAATCAAGCGGTGTTATAAAATCAGGCACTTCGTAACGCTCACAGCATTCAATTTCGCCTTCATCCAAAAGCTGCATGAATCGCTTCTGCTTATAAACAGCTGCCAGCTTATCAATTTTTTCCTGAATCTTTTTCGCATATGTTTCTTTGGCGGTAAGCATCGCCAACAAATCATCGCTATGCAAACCATCTATTACACGTTTCACATAATCTCTGATATCCGTGCTGCGATAAGCGTTTTTGCGATTGATTACGGCACAGATTGCATCTATACAGGTTGCTATCTGTCTTTCCTGCGGCAGGCTGTCCAGATATTCACGCAATTTTTTCTTATCTCTGTCTGTAACCATGCGATATTGCGGTACCGCTTCACCGCTTTGCGCAATATCAACAGAATACATTTCGCCGGAAGCTAATTTGAAATTAACATTTGCATCTTGTCCGGTTAAGCGGAAGCCTTCCAGTAAATTTTCCGGTTCAAGATAGTTAAACGCACCATCATCAAACAAACCAAAATCTGCCTTGATACAGAATTTAGGCAATCGTAAAGCTTGAGCTGATTCAATATTTTCTGTTCTGATTTTAAATCTGTGCTGCATCTGTGCTTCAGTTCCTCCCATAAAATTTTCCCCGGAAGTTTCTTCAGTATACTTCTGCGTCTGCTGCTCTGCCTGGTTTTCCATATCTGTCAAAGACTGACTTTGCTCATCAGTATTATCAATTTGTTCCTTAACTCAAACTTCGCAGGTAAAAATCCCCTGCACCCCTTGAAAGTCCAGGCTTTGTAAACAGAAAAATAGCATGAGTCTTGCCAGTTTGGTATAATTATGTTGGCTCAAAAACATACCAAGCACCGGAGGCTCATGCTATGAAAAGTATATCACAAACCACCCAGCAGATGGAATCCATCTCGAAGAAAACTTCGGCGTTCTTCCGTCGTTATCATGTCGGCCAGATTCTGCGCGCGGCCAACGCTTGCAAGCTCAAAGGATTTTCCTCCATTCTCGTTTTCCTCGTGCTCGTAAGCATCATCTTCGAGAACCGCTCGCTCTATATGCAGCGCCGACTTCACGAGGATTCGCTGCCGTTCGGCAAGGACACGGCTTACCGCTTCTTGAACTCCTGCCACACGAACTGGCGCAAGTTCACGCTGCTTCTTGCGGCGCGGATCATCAACGAAACCATCAAGCCGCTGACGGATGCCGGCCGGCGTTGTGCCATCGTCGTCGACGATTCGCTCTTCAGCCGCTCGCGTTCCAAGCGCGTGGAACTCTTGGCGAACGTCTACGACCATGTGAGCCGCCGCTATACGAAGGGCTTCCGCTTGCTCGTCCTCGGCTGGACGGACGGGAACACGTTCCTGCCACTCACGTTCTGCCTTCTTTCAACCTCGAAGGAAAAGAACCGGCTCAATGAGGCCAGCGCATCCGTCGATGCAAGAAGCAACGGCGGAAAGCAGCGCAAGCTCGCGCAGATGGAAGCGCCAGCCGTCGTCCTCAATTTGTTGCAGGAGGTCAAGGCGACAGGAATCCCCGCGCAGTACGTCCTCTTCGACACATGGTTCTGCTCGCCGTCGTCGCTGAAAGCCATCCATGACCTCGGCTATGACGTCACCGCTATGGCAAAGAAGAGCAAGAAGGTGCGCTACCCCTGCGAAGGGAAGATCTCGAACGTCAAGGCCATCTACAAGGAACACAAGAAACGCCGCGGACGCTCGCGTTACCTCCTGTCCGTCGATGCTGTCGCGACGAAACAGGGAGAATCCCTCGTGCCTGTGCGATTGGTCTTCGTGCGGAACCGCAACAAGCGGAAGGATTATCTCGTCCTCGTCACGACAGACCTCTCGCTTTCGGAGGAAGAAGTCATCCAGCTCTACGGGAAGCGCTGGGGCATCGAGGTGTTCTTCAAAGCGTGCAAGTCCTACCTGCGGCTCGGCAAGGATTGTCGTTCCGTCTCCTACGATGCGATGACGGCGCATGTCGCCGTCGTCTGCACACGATATATGCTCCTGGCTGTCGAGGAACGTGAGAACACGGATGGGCGAAGCCTCGGCGAGCTCTTCTATCTGGGGCTTGATGAGCTTCCGGACTTGAAGTACATGGAAGCGCTTCGCCTCGTGTTGCAGGAGTTTGCGGAGCAGCTTCGGGCAGAATATCCGTCAGAAGTCTTGCTGGTCGAATCGCTCTTGGAACGATTCCTGAACGATCTGCCCGCTCTTTGGATGAGTCGTCTGCGTGCACAGAAGTGTGCGTGAATGGCTTTCGACATTCAGTTCAAGCTGATTTATCAAGGCATACGGGATGTTTTCCGTGTGCGAAGTTTGAGTAATTAAGATGTGAAACAAAACATACTAAAGCGGAGGTTCATGCTATGCAAATTATACCACAAACCACCCATCAGATGGAATCCATTTCGAAGAAAACTTCGCTGTTCTTCCACCAATATCGCATCGGCCAGATTTTGCGGTCTGCCAACGCATGCAAACTCAAGGGCTTTTCCGCTATTCTGGTGTTCCTTGTGCTCGTCAGCATCATCTTCGAGAACCGCTCGCTTTACATGCAACGCCGGCTTCACGAGGAATCCCTGCCGTTTGGCAAGGACACGGCCTACCGCTTCTTGAACTCCTGTCACACGAACTGGCGCAGGTTCACGCTGCTCCTTGCGGCGCGGATCATCAACGAAACCATCAAACCGTTGACAGACGCCGGACGTCGTTGCGCTATCATCGTCGACGATTCGCTCTTCAGCCGCTCGCGCTCCAAGCGCGTGGAACTCTTGGCGAACGTCTACGACCATGTGAGCCACCGTTATACGAAGGGCTTCCGCCTGCTCGTCCTTGGCTGGACGGATGGGAACACCTTCCTGCCGCTCACGTTCTGCCTCCTTTCGACATCGAAGGGAAAGAATCGTCTCAACGAGGCCGACGCGTCCGTCGATGCCAGGAGCAACGGCGGAAAGCAGCGCAAGCTCGCGCAGATGGAAGCGCCAGCCGTCGTCCTCAATTTGTTGCAGGAGGTCAAGGCGACAGGAATCCCCGCGCAGTACGTCCTCTTCGACACATGGTTCTGCTCGCCGTCGTCGCTGAAAGCCATCCATGACCTCGGCTATGACGTCACCGCTATGGCAAAGAAGAGCAAGAAGGTGCGCTACCTCTGCGAAGGGAAGATCTCGAACGTCAAGGCCATCTACAAGGAACACAAGAAACGCCGCGGACGCTCGCGTTACCTCCTGTCCGTCGATGCTGTCGCGACGAAACAGGGAGAATCCCTCGTGCCTGTGCGATTGGTCTTCGTGCGGAACCGCAACAAGCGGAAGGATTATCTCGTCCTCGTCACGACAGACCTCTCGCTTTCGGAGGAAGAAGTCATCCAGCTCTACGGGAAGCGCTGGGGCATCGAGGTGTTCTTCAAAGCGTGCAAGTCCTACCTGCGGCTCGGCAAGGATTGTCGTTCCGTCTCCTACGATGCGATGACGGCGCATGTCGCCGTCGTCTGCACACGATATATGCTCCTGGCTGTCGAGGAACGTGAGAACACGGATGGGCGAAGCCTCGGCGAGCTCTTCTATCTGGGGCTTGATGAGCTTCCGGACTTGAAGTACATGGAAGCGCTTCGCCTCGTGTTGCAGGAGTTTGCGGAGCAGCTTCGGGCAGAATATCCGTCAGAAGTCTTGCTGGTCGAATCGCTCTTGGAACGATTCCTGAACGATCTGCCCGCTCTTTGGATGAGTCGTCTGCGTGCACAGAAGTGTGCGTGAATGGCTTTCGACATTCAGTTCAAGCTGATTTATCAAGGCATACGGGATGTTTTCCGTGTGCGAAGTTTGAGTTCCTTAATATTTTCCGGCGTAACATCCGTGAAATCATCATCATTGTTGTTCTCAACAGCATTCTCATTGTTGAACAGTTCCTCCTGCTGAGGTTGAGGCTGGGGCTGCTGCTCTTGTACAGGAACATCTTCATCCCCGCCTACACGGTAATCCTTTCGGCTGAAACCGGCACCGTTCAAACCCTTGACGATACTGTCCAAGGTATTACGGAAGTCATTGGAACAGCTCAAAACATAAGAAGAGTTCAGTAAAAAATGTTGATGCTGTCTTGTATAAGGCTGGCGCAACACACGGCCTAAAATCTGTTCTACATCAACAGCAGATGTTTTATTTGCCAGCGAAGCCAAAATATACGCAAACGGACAGTCCCAACCCTCTTTCAGAGCATTAACCGTAATAATATAGCGTACTGCACAAGCTTTGCTCAGCAAATCTACATTTTTCAAATCATTTTTCTCACCGGTTTTGATAGCTATCTCTTCTTCCGGAATGCCAATTTCCAAAAGCAGATTTTTTATTTTATCAAAGGTAGTGTTATCATCGTTGCTCCTTGACTGTGCCTGGAAAAGTACGATAGGACGTATGTAATTGCCGGTAACTGCTTCCTCTTCCAGCGCCTTTTGCTCCAGCTTGCCACGCAACTGAATAGCATCGGCAATAACACTTTCACGGCTGTTACGTTTATAAACTATAACAGGAAGCTTTACCATGTTTTCCTTTTTCAGTTCCCTTGCATCAACATACGACACAACATTACTGTTGCTTTTAGGTGTGGCAGTTAATTCTAAAATAAACGAGGGATAGATATTATTTAGCATTTCTACACTCAAGGCAGAGGTTGCATTATGGCTTTCGTCAACAATCGTCACTGGACGCAAATGACGCAACACCTGAATCAGTGCTGTTTCCGGAGTACCTTCCAGCAGAACTTCATCATTTTTATAGAAGGCAGCAAAATCAGCCAGATTGCTGTTTTCCTGATAAATTTTCCTGTCATATCTGCGTCCGGAATTTATGCGCAAGGAATCAAAGCTCAATACACAAATGGTTAAGATATGCTGCACCGAATCTGCCGAAAAGCCTTGGCCGTTAAGCAGCATAGCTTTGTTCAGCACCTGCACGCGTCCGCCAAAATCTCTGTCTAAAGCTTGCTTGTAGGGATGGTCCGGATTGGACAAATTTTTTAAAGTCTGCTCCAAAATAGGATCTGACGGCACAAGCCAAACTACAAGCTTAGGTTTTTCTGCCGGCATAAAATCAAAAATATGCTTGATAGCACTGCAGGCAAGAAAGGTTTTGCCGCCGCCGGTAGGAACCTTCATGCAGACAGCAGGCACACCCTGAATATTATCTTTATAAGCGGGGACACCGCCGTTGCCTACGGCAATATCCTTTGTCTGCCAATAATTCTTCCAGGCTTCCGCAAGATTGGCGCTCTGCTTTAATGAGTGCAGATAGTTTTGCAAATCCGCTATAACTTTTTTCTGGTAATTTTTTAATTCCATGTTTTTACCCTCACAGCCTTGCGATGTCACGCGGAATCTTTTTAAATGTAATATGGAACTGCTGCAATTTATTTTCTGAAAGAACGCAGGTATCAGCGTAAATAACATAGGCTTCCGCTTGCGTCTTGATGCTCTTCAAGAAAGCAGCATTCAGCGTAGTACTTGCGTCTTTTTCGTAGTTAAAGTAGTAGGCAGCTCCATGATACACGCCTAAAAGCATCGGTTCGTCGGCAGATGCCTCCGGCAGCGCCTGTTTTGTTTCCATATAGTAGATATATTCACGGATTTTTTCGGTGCTCACAGCATTATTAAGCTTATCATCTACAAGCAGAGGCTCGCCTAATTCGTAGTAGCTGAAGCTGCCGCCGGTGCCATCCACTGCTTTTTTCCCCTCACCATAACCATTAATCACACGCTTAACACGCTCTGCTGTAATAGTATCTGCATAATCCATCATCTCTATGCAGATAAATTTGCGGTTGCCACCATCAGCCTTGTTCATATTTAACACTGCATGCGCTGTTGTGCCGCTGCCTGCGAAACTATCGAGTACAATTTCTCCAGGACGAACTATCCAATCGATTATACGTTGTATAAGTAAAACGTTTTTTTCTGTATCAAATCCGGCAAAAGAACCTGAAAGTAAAATGTCCATCCAATTATCACTCAAAAGTTTTCCTGTCTGTGGTGGCACATAATATTGAATAACTCCATTTTCGTTTTTTCTTACAAAATCTAATTTTTCATTTGTTGCCATTAAATGCTCAATAAAAAAATCATCTAGTGATATTTTATCTGCATATTTTGATATATATATATCGTAATTTTTCATTGCCTTGCGCGTTCTATTTTCTTCCCATCTCCATTGTCCAGAAGTTGGTAATGCATCAAAAATTCTGTAACGCATAGTTGGTCTATCAGTTCCGCGCCAAAAAGTATCCCACTTACCAGCTTTTGCTAATTCTAATGGCTTTGATAATTTAGGAAGTTTAGCTTGCGTATTTTTAGAATAAAGATAAATATATTCATGTCCTAACGATAATGCTTGTACCTCTTCAAACTGCGCCTGTACATTCTTTATTCCTCTTCGCACAGCTATACAATTACGAAAATTAGCGATTCCAAAAATTTCATCCATTATGCATTTTAGATGGGCATACTCAAATACATCAATACTAATAAAAATAACGCCGTCATCCGCAAGCAAGCGCTGCAAAAGCTTGAGGCGCGGATACATCATGCACAGCCATTTATCGTGACGCGACAAATCCTCGCCCTCTTTGCCTACAACCTGATGTAGCCATCTTTGTATCTGCGGATCGTTAACATTATCATTGTACACCCAGTTTTCATTACCTGTATTGTACGGCGGATCAATATAAATACATTTAATCTTGCCTTCATACTTGGGCAGCAGCGATTTAAGCGCCAGTAAATTGTCACCATGAATAATCATGTTCTCGCTGCCGTTGTCTTCTTCATGCTTGCCTGCTTCATCAAAGCTGTACTGCCTTTCCAGCACATGAAAAGGCACTTCCAAATGGTGGTTCAGCACCTTGTCTTTTCCAATCCAGTTTAAAGTCGGCATACTTTTCCTCCCGCTCTCTATCTTAATTCGTCCACTCGACTACTGATTCGTCCACTTGCCAGTTGATGTATCCACTCATACATCAACTAAATTGATGTTTTCAGTTTATTTATCCACTTATGCATCAACTAAACTTACTCGCTCAGTTTATGCAATCATATACCTATCTTCTTCTCCTAAGCACCTGCTTCTCCCACGTTTTAACCGTCTGCGCCCGCAAAAAATCCTTCAACGGCTGCAGGTTCTGCTCTTCATCCCACGCCTCTAGCGCATCAAAATACGCCTTTCTATCCTCCTGATGGATAACAATCGGCGGATGATTATGTATAACCAGCAGATAATTCATCACCAAGCGTCCTGTACGCCCATTGCCATCGGCAAACGGATGGATATTTTCAAACTTAGCATGAAAAAAGGCTGCTGCCGTTAACGCATTCTTATCGTCAACATCGCCAATATCTTCTATAAGCTCCTGCATTTCGTCCGGCACATCCTCCAGCCAGGCACCGGTCTCATTCTTACCTGTAACATAATCGCCCTTTTTATATTCCCCGGGCCGTTCTCCTTTTTTCCAGCGCAAAGGATCATAAGTATTGAGCGTCAGGCGTTTTTGGATTTCTTTTATCAAATTTTCATCAATAGGCTTACGTTCATTAAACGCAGCAAAAAAATACTCATTAGCTAATTTCGCATTGCGAATCTCAAACAAGGTACGGATATCGCCTGTATAGCTTGTAACGCCATCATGCTCAAAAATTTCGCGTGTATCATGATAGGTTACATTAGGATTTTCAATATTACCGGAGTTATAAGCAAAAGAAATTACATGCCCGTTAAACGCTTCTTCTAAATCTGCATCCGTCTGAATATTTTTCGCCTGCCACCAAGCTACAATCTGTTCGTACATCGCCGCACCTCCAATAAACGTATTCGTATTTTTACATTATTATACCATATCCCTATACAAAAACTCCTATTCAGCCAACAGAAAATCTGTCGAAGTTTATAGAATCAATTCTACAAACTTTCTGTTTTTGCATTTTTGTAGTTTGAATTACACAAACTTTCAGCGCATGTTTTTAAGATGATATATAGCTACACAAAAAGCGCAGCACGCTTTCGCTTGCTGCGCTCAGGTTGCATATTACGCTGTAATAAATTATACGTTGAAGCGGAACTCGACAACATCGCCGTCCTGCATAACGTAATCCTTGCCCTCCAGACGAACCAGGCCTTTTTCACGTGCTGCAGCCTTGCTGCCGCAGGCTACCAGATCATCAAAGGAAACGATTTCCGCACGGATAAAGCCACGCTCAAAGTCGGTATGGATTTTGCCTGCTGCCTGCGGAGCCTTAGTGTTCAGCTTAATAGTCCAGGCACGGGATTCAATTTCGCCCGCAGTCAGGAAGGTCATCAGGCCAAGCAGCTTGAAGCCTGCTTTAATCAGGCGGTCCAGACCGGTTTCCTCCAGGCCTGCCATTTCCAGATATTCCTTAGCCTCTTCTTCCGGAAGCTCGGCAACTTCGCTTTCCATCTTTGCGGAAACAACGATAACCTCAGCATTTTCTTCTGCAGCATATTTCTTTACAGCCTGCACATGCTCGTTACCGGACGGATCAGCAACCTCGCCCTCGGCAACGTTGGTAATGTACAGTACCGGTTTCATGGTCAGCAGATGCAGCTCGCCCAGGAACTCCTGCTCTTCCTCGGTCAGGCCAAGGCGGCGTGCAGGCACACCATCAGACAGGCCGGCCATAACCTTTTCCATTACAGCCTGCTCCAGCTTAACCTTTTTATCGCCGGTTTTTGCCAGCTTCACCAGGCGCTCCTGACGCTTTTCAACAGTTTCCATATCAGCTAGGCACAGCTCGGTGTTGATGATATCAATATCACGCAGAGGATCAATGCTGCCCTCAACGTGAGTGATGTTGCCATCCTCAAAGCAGCGTACAACCTCGGCAACAGCGTCTACCTCACGGATGTGGGACAGGAACTTATTGCCCAAGCCTTCGCCCTTGCTTGCGCCCTTTACCAGACCGGCAATATCTACAAAACGCATAGCTGCTGGAACAATCTTTTTGGATTTAAACATATCGCTCAGAACATCTAAGCGTTTATCAGGCACATCAACAACGCCTACATTAGGTTCGATTGTGCAGAAGGGATAGTTTGCTGCTTCTGCGCCAGCTTTGGTAATAGCATTAAACAGGGTACTTTTGCCTACGTTAGGCAGGCCAACGATACCTACTTCTAAATTTGTACTCACGTAAATCGCTCCTCGTCATATATATTTAGTGCGTTAAAAACTCTATATCTAATATATTTTACAATAATATGCTTTGATATGCAATGTTTAGACGCAAAAAGCGCCTTTCCGCAGCATAAAAAAGAGACAGTCCGCAGACTGCCTCTGATTTTTGACTTAAGCTTAGAAATATTCCAGCTCTCTCTTGGCAAATGCACCGGTTACCGGGTTCATGTCAGCATCTACTTTATATCTTGCAGTAACGAACTCTACATCATAATGTACATTGTTGCCTTCTTTTTCGGTTTTGATAACAATATTTCTTGCATCGGGATATGCTTCCAGAACGATTTGTCTGATATCCTCAGGAGTTTTTACCATCATCGTGCTGCCGGCAATATTGCTGCCTTTAATTTCTACTTCCTTAACTTTGGTAGTTGCCAGAACAACCTCTACCTCGTATTCCAGATAATTATCATTATCGCGGAAGTTCAGAACAGCTTCGCCGTCTTCTTCCTTGTAGCCATAAAATACAGCAGCAGCAGGAACCTCGGCGCGTGCAGCATCAATAACCATCTGCTGATGGCTTTTAGCCGGTGCAGCAAAAGCTACTGCGCTCATTGCCAGCGCAGCCAGCATAGAAAGCAAAACTAATAATTTTTTAAACATTGGTATTCCCCCTTTGAAAAAATATAATCAGCTTACAGGACTTATTGTCTATCCAAAAGTCTGTTAGCGTAAGCACGCATAGAAGGATTTGCCACAGCCTTGAAATCTGCAGGCGGCAAAGCAAAGGCAGTTGCCTCATCCACGGTGTTGGAAACCTCCAGTACCTTAAAGATAGGCAGATAGCTTACTTCGTATCCCTTCCAGTCGGCGGTATCCTTTGCATAATAGAAGTGCAGGCTGTTGGTGCCTTTAGTCATCTTATCATAATCATAGCCGGTAACTGCATCATTACCACCCTGCGGACGTACATTGAACCAGCTGATCAGGGTTTCGGCAAAGGGCATGCTCATGCCCGGCAGCTCGGGAACTCTGTCATAGTTTTTATTGAGATAGTCAATAGTATACCAATAACCATTCTTCACAAAGGAAACGGTATCCTTGATTACCTTGCCGTCACCATCGGTAGTAGTGATACGCTCGGCGTTAATGCCATTGGCTTCATTGTATTCCGTACGGTTTGTGCGCTTTTGCTGTGCAGCCGGCAGCTTGGCATAGGCTTCGGCAGTCAGTACCTCACGCATATCAATGGTCTGAGTTACAACCAGATGTACAGGATGCTTATCACTGTTCAGGGTTTCACCCAACAGATGGATGGTACGCTGACCGGGATTATAGGCAAAAGCCATTGCTGTGCAAAGCATCGTAAAAACAAAGGTCAAAAATAAGGTTCTTAAAGATGTTTTCATGCAATTCACCTCGTATGTATAGTACTACTAACATTATATCATGTTAATGCCTGCGTAAATAAGTAAAATTTTTGTGATTTTTACATAAACGAAAACCCCGCAGCCTAACGGCTACGGGGTATAAGTTTCGTTTAAACCGCCGTGCGAATTATTCGCAGGTGAACGGCAGCAAAGCAACGCAGCGAGCGCGTTTGATTGCTACGGTCAATTGGCGTTGGTGCTTAGCGCAGGTACCGGAAATACGGCGCGGTAAAATCTTACCACGTTCGGTGATATAGCGTTTCAGCTTATTTGCATCCTTGTAATCGATTTCTTCAACTTTATCAACACAGAAGCTGCAAACTTTTCTTCTAGGTCTTCTGCCTCTTTCGCGTTTCATTGCATAACCTCCCTTAAATTAGAATGGAATTTCCTCATCAAAGGGAACCTGTTGTCCGAAACCACCCATACCGCCGTCTTGAGCCGGCGCAGCAGAGCGAGTCGGATTGCTATGAGCAGCAGCGGCATCGGCTTTGCGCTCAATGAACTCGAAGCGATCAGCGATTACTTCGGTTATCCAGCGTTTGTTGCCATCCTTGCCATCATAGCTACGGATTTGCAGGCGGCCTTCAACAAGCGCGCGCTGCCCTTTGGTGAGACTGTTACCGCATGTCTCAGCTTGTTTACCCCAGATTACTACCGGAATAAAATCAGCTTCTCTTTGGCCTTCCTGATTGGCAAAAGGTCTGTCTACTGCAAGAGTAAACTGACAAACAACTTTACCGGTCGGCGTATAACGCACTTCCGGATCTCTAGTAAGTCTGCCCAACAGAATAATCTTGTTCATTGATTATTCACCCTTTCTGATAATCATATGGCGCAGTACTTCATCGGTAATTTTCATAACACGATCAAGTTCCTTAACAGCAGCGGCGTCAGCCTGGAAGGTTACGAGAACATAGATACCTTCATTCAGGTCCTGGATCTCATAAGCAAGGCGTCTTTTGCCCCAACGATCGGTTTTTTCTACATTACCACCGTTTGCAGTGATGAGTTTCTCGAATTTAGCAACAACTGCTTCACAAGCCTCATCCTCAACAGGTTTAACGATGTACATGACTTCGTATGCGTTCACGAAATCACCTCCTCCTTTGGACTTTGGCCCCCGTCTCTCCGGGAGCAGAAGAAGTATATATAGTTATATACAAGCTTAATAATTATATCATTGCTTACGCTGCTTTGCAAGCTTTTTTGAAAAATTTTTCTGCTATTTCTGCTTGCGGCATTCAGGACAATAGCCATACCATTCCAGGTTATGTCCTACAATGGAAAATTCCGTTTTATCCGCCAGCTGTTCCTCGAAATCAGCAATCGGGCAATGGTCTACCTCCACAATCCGATGGCAGCGCAAGCAGATAAGGCGGTGACGGTGCCCCAATGCGTGCAGCACAAAGCCGTACTTGCGCGCATCTGCCAGAAAGCTCTTTTCCGTCAGTCCCTTTTGCGTAAAATTTTCCAGGATGCGGTAAACCGTAGAGAAATTTATCTCCGTGCCCTGCTCACACAGCTGCTGATAAATATCCTCAGCCGTCAGCACGCCCTCGCTCGCCAGCAGCAGCTGCAGAATAAGCTGTCTGTGACGGGTATTTTTTAATCCGTAGCGATGCAGATAATCGCGATAATCTGCCGCAGAACTTGTATCAGTCATCTTTCTACCCCTTCTTTATAAGACAGCACGTATTTCTTTATAAATGATAATCAGCAGCAGCAAAGCCACCGAAACCAAAGCGGTTACACCGCCCGGCGCCGCACCCAGCCAGTAGGAGGTCACAAGGCCTGTGATAATAGCGATAAAGCTCAGCACCATGGCTGCCAGCATCGTTACCTTAAAGCCCTTGCCCAACTGTAATGCCGCCGCTACCGGCAGCGCAATCAGCGAGCTGATAACCAGAATGCCTACCACGCGGATGGAAACAGCAACCATAGCTGCCACCAGCAGAGCAAAGATATAATTAATCAAGCGCGTTTTTACGCCGGCAATTTTGGTGCCGTCCTCATCAAAGGCCAGCATAACCAGCTGCGGATACAAAAAGTAAACAGCAGCCAGCGAAATTACGCACAGCACTGCTACCGCCAGCACATCGTCAGGCGTTACGGTCAGAATGCTGCCGAACAAAAAAGCTTCTACATTAGTATGTACCATACCGCTGCTGATAATTGTAATCGCAATACCGACAGACAGCGATAGAATAATCACCAGTATAAGCTCCGCATAGCGGCGGAAGCGCTGACGCAAAACCTCAATCAGCACGGCAAACACGGAGGTTACGGCAAAGGCGCTGATAATCGGGTTCACCTTCGCCAGCAGGCCAACCGCTACGCCGGCCAGCGATGCATGTGCCAGCGTATCGCCAATCATGGAATAGCGGCGCAGCACCAGGAACATACCAATCATCGGACACATTAAAGAAATCAGCACAGAAACCAGCAGTGCGTTCTGCATAAAAGCGTATTCCAGCATTATTCCGCACCTCCTACATTATCCTGCATATATTCCTGAACATATTCCTGCGGATTGCAGAAATGACCATGACCGTTCATGACATGATACATTTTATCGGCATTACGCGCCGCAAATTTCAGGTTATGCTCTACCGTGATAATGGTAATACCCTGCTCATGCAGCTCCTGCATAAATTTATACAGCTCCTGCTGGCTCTTGACATCAATGCCTGTAGAAGGCTCATCAAAAATCAGCAGCTGCGGACTGCCCAGCAGTGCTCTGGCAATGAGTACCTTCTGGCACTGGCCGCCGCTCAGCGTACCAATTAAACGGTCACGCAGGTCATAAACATGCATCTGCTCCAGACAGCGACGTACAGCCTGCTTATCCGCTACTTTTAATATCCTGCGGTAATATTCCATTACCTCATATACGGTTATCGGGAACTGGCTGTTGAGAGTTTCAAAGCGCTGCGGCACGTAGCCGATGCTGCTAAAAGTATTCTTCAATTCACCTTTTGACGGCTCCAAGAGTCCCAAGAGCAGCTTTACCAGCGTACTTTTGCCGCTGCCGTTTTCGCCGACAATAGCAATATACTCGCCGTCATTTACCTGCATATTGATATTGCGCAGCAGCTCGCTGCCGGATTCATAGGCAAATTCTATATGCTTCAGTTCTATCATAGTGGCTCCTTCATTTACTCACGGCAGCCTACGCTGCCTTTTTGTTGCAGTAAATATTATAGCCCTCGCTCGGCAAATATGCAAGTCATTTGCATTTAGCTTGACAAGAAAGTTCACGGGTGTTATGATAAAATTCGTTATAATATGCAAATCATTTGCGTTTATTTGTGCTTAAATGAGGAGGAGAGCCTATGAAAAAGCTCAGTATTATTTTTTGTATTTGCACTCTGCTGCTCTGCAATCTGCTGGCAGGCTGCGGCAGCAAGGAGCCTGCACCTGCTGCGGACCATAAGCTGCGGGTTGTTGTAACCTTTAATGCTATGAAAGAATTTACCCAGGCAGTCGGCCAAGATAAAATTCATATAACTTCCCTGATTCCCGACGGCACAGAGCCGCATGATTTTCAGCCTACTACTAAAACTATGCAGGCGCTTAGCAAGGCAGACATCCTGATTTACAACAGCACAGGCATGGAGCGCTGGGTGGAGCAGGCAACGCAGGCCGCCGCCAATCCCAAGCTCGTCATTGTAGAAGCATCCAAGGACACCGACCGCATCAGCCTTACAGAAGCCGATGAAATCAGAGCGCATGGGCAGTATGACCCCCACACATGGCTGAGCCTGAGCTGCGCGCAGACAGAGGTAAAGAATATTGCCGAAGCACTGGCAGCCGCAGACAAAACCAATGCCGATTTCTACCGTAAGAATGCCGCAGAATACAATCAAAAGCTGAAGGCACTGCTTGCTGCCTATCAGAAAAAATTCAGCAAGCTGGAACAAAAGGACTTTGTCACCGGCCATGCTGCCTTTGCTTACCTATGCCGTGACTTCGGCCTGCAGCAGCAAAGCATCGAGGATGTTTTTGCCAGCGGCGAGCCGAGCGCACAAAATCTGGCCAAGCTGACAGCCTACTGCAAGGAGCACAATGTAAAAACTATCTTTGTTGAAGAAGCGGTAAGCCCCAAAACATCGGAAACACTGGCGCGTGAGGTTGGTGCCACAACGCAGGAAATATATACCATCGAAAGCAGCAACGGCGAGAAAACCTACCTTACCTGCATGGAAGAAAACCTGGACGCTATTTACAAGAGCCTGAAAAAGTAAAAAGGCTGCCATCTTAGCAGCAAAAAAAATTATCTACGCACAGCAAAACGCCGCGGCTTACGCAGCAGGTTGATAGCCTGCCGCAGCCACGGCGTTTTTACGTACACATCGCTCCGTCGACCGAGCCGGCAAAGCTGATTCACTTTTTATTTTTGGGCAGTACATCCTCATTCTTGGCCGAATAGGGATTGATATTTTTCAGCTGCTGATTGGGACGGAAATTATCGCGCGCCGACGAGCCCCAGATAATCATCCAGGTCAGAGTAAAGCCCATCAGGAGCCACAAAACAGCCATAGCCGCCGCCGGATACCACGAAAGATTGAACCAGTAGCTAAAGCCCCAGAGCAGCACCGCAATAAACCCCCATTCCCAGTTCACTATCAGGTTGGCAATAAAGCAGATAAAAAAGCCTGAATTTATAGTCGTTCTGCGCATAATAACCTCCCTTTTACAAAAAGCGGCCGCGATAAACAATCGCAGCCGCAAAAGTTTCAGCTCATTATAATATCAGTAGCTGCCACCGCCGCCGCCATGATCATCATCAGAAGAGCTTTCGCTTACAGAACCATCATCACTGCTACCACCGCTGGATTTAGACTTCGGAACAGCAGAAATGTTGGTGTACAGATAAGTATCATTGCTGTGCGTCAGCGCAAAGGTTTGCTTATCCAGATAAGCATTTGCTTCAACAGCCTCTTGGACATTGCTCATACCACTAATAAGCAGAGCACGGCAGCCATAGGCAACAGCACCGCCGATACCGGCCGCAATTACTAAAGCAAACCAGTTGAAGCCTGCATTAGGATTCCACGGCTCGCCTTCCTTTTCGTAATACTCAAGGAGCTCGCCTGCTTTTTGAGCATAGGTAATGTAGCCTTGGGCATAATCATTTTTCTTGAACTCTGCAACCATCGGCTTGCTCATATACTCAATGCCTTCATTGCCAACGATAACCTGCTTCAGCTGTTTATCGGTAGCAATGTACCATTTACGGGTATTGGTAACCTGCAGCAATACCATATTGCCCTTTTGACCGTCATTATAAACGTCATCGAGCAGCTTATTGGCATATTCGCCGGGAACGGCATCGCCAATTGTCTTCATGGTTACAACAGCAATGCGCACATTATGCGCCTGCTCCTGCTTGTGCAGCTCTGCCAGAACCTCCTGACGCTGCTGCGGCGTAAGAACCTTGGCGTTATCCACCAGGCTGGGCGCAGCAAAGGCTGTTACACTGGCTAACATAAGGGCTGCCAGCATGGTTAAGATTGCAAATAACTTTCTCATTCCGGCACCTCCTTATAACATGAACTTCACAATGAAGTAGCTGATAATTGTTACAATAATAAAGGTCAGGGCAGTGTAATTACGCAGCTTGCCATAGTCAATCGGCAGACTGCCGACAACCTTACCCGTCTGACCGTTCATCATAAAGGTATAGGGCTTACCCTCAAAGCGTGTGGACAGAATCCATACCGGCACCATTGCATAATGCACGGCATTTTCATCCTTGATAACTGCGCAGTCACCGTTGCTGGTTACACGGGTATAGCCTGTAACGGTATCTGCCAGGCAACCCTCGGCACTTTTGACAACGCGTGCGTCCGCGCGTGTTACAGCAGCCTCGGCATCCACATCATACTTATCTGCCAAAAAGCCTGTCAGATAAGCGGTGCTGAAGGGAACCATCTCTTTGTAATCGAATGGCTCGATGCTTTCCATAAAGGTATCGTCCATCTTCTCGCTGCCATCTACAGGGATGCGCTCAAAGGACATGGTGCCTTCACGCTCGCAGTTATAGACAACGGTAGTAGTGATAACCTCATCATCGGTTTCATAAACACTGTCGCTGGCACCTTGATAGCTGCCGCTGGCGCTAACCTTGGAGTCAAACAGCCAGAACGGTACATACATCGCCTGGATATCCTCCACACGATTGTTGGCCGTAAAGGAGTTAGGCAGCAGGGTTCTTCCCTTATAGAATTCCTTGAGGGCAGCAACAGCCTGCTCTTTGGTTTTCTTGAAGGGGATGATGAAGTCCGGCTTCAGCATACCTTCGAAACGGCTCGGCAGCATGGTCGGGCTGCCGCAATAGCAGCATTCTGTTGCCATGGTGTTGCCATCGCTCACAATCTGCGCACCGCAGCTGGAGCAGGTAAACGCCTTCATCTGCTCTGCTTCGTCAGCTTCCCATTCACTGCCGGCAGCAGAGGTATCCCACTTTGCCTCCTTGGCAGCCTGCGCTTTGGCAGCAGCGACTTCCTTGGCGGCATACATTTCTTCTATAGTCTTAACTTCCAGTTCGGTACCGCAGTATTCGCAGGTCACCTTATCATGACCGGGCAAAAACGTCAGCGGCGCGCTGCAGTTAGGGCACTTATAGCCTACAGAGGTTTCAGCCATAATATCACCTCGTTAAAATATAGTTATGCAATTTTGATTGCTCCCGCTCCCCCTTTAGTCGCCTATTTCGACATCTTGCCTTCCACTCATGAAAGGTGGTTGTACATCGCAATTAAATATCGTTCCAGTCAGAAGCAATTTTCCCGTGCCTGAGGGCACAACGCAAATTTCGTGTGGAACCAGGACGAAGCTTCGGTAAAATTTGTCAGATAGTAACAATATGTTACGTCCCCTCGCTTAGCGGTTCGTGTCAAACCAATCAGCTGCGCTCTTTGAGCTTGCTTCTTGGGACACTATCGCATGGCGCACATGAGCCAATAAGCATCGTCCTGTGGACTCGCTTCTTGGATGCGCACGCATATGGTTCCGGACACTTATTTGCTAAAATTGCTATTCCTTGCACGATATGTTAATTGCTCTCTAAGGCTTTCGATTCACCCATTGTTTTTTTGCTAACCGTCTTGCCTTCCCCTCGGGGAAGGTGCCGAACGCAGTGAGGCGAAAGGGGGCAGCATAGGAGCATACATCATGCTTACATTCGCATCTGACGCAAGCTATTAATATATGAGGTTATTGTTTGTCGTTATCGTCGAAAATATCGCCGCACTCAGGGCAGAACTTAGGCGGATGGTGCGGATCTGGCGGCTCCCAGCCACACTTATCGCACTTGAACAGCGGTGCTCCCTCAGGCTTCTTGCTGCCGCATTCAGCGCAGAACTTGCCTTTGTTTACAGCGCCGCAGCTGCAGGTCCAGCCATCCTCTGCCGGTTTGTCTTCCGGCTTCTTGCTGCCGCAGTTAGCGCAGAACTTACCGGTATTGTTAGTGCCACAGCTGCAGGTCCAGCTTCCCTCTGCCGGTTTCGGCTCAGGCTTCTTGCCGCCGCAGTTAGCGCAGAACTTACCGGTGTTGGTAGTGCCACAGCTGCAGGTCCAGGAATCTGCTGCCGGTGCTGCTGCCGCAGGGGCGGCAGGGGCGGCCGGCGGCGGAGTAGGAGGTTGCGGCTGTTGCGGATAAGGCGGTTGTCCGTAAGGAGGCTGTTGGCCGTAAGGATTCTGCTGAGCATACATCTGCTGCTGTTGTCCTTGGGCAAACAAGCCAGCCACATTTGCGCCACCGGCCATTCCGGCCATATTCATGCCAACAAAGCCGCCCATTGCACCCATGCCGCCTTCATTGCCAGCTGCAATACGCATAGCGTCTGCAGTAGCACCAGCCATAGCTGCTGCTGCACGGTTCGGATTGCTGAGCATCTGGATATCTTTCAGACGTTGAGCATCTTCCTCAGACATGGTTACGCTTGCCAGTGCGAAGGAATAAACCTCTACACCGCGGCGGTCACGCCATTGGTCGCTCAAATCTTCGTTCAAAGCGTTAGCGATTTCTTTGCCATGACGCGGCAGTGCGCTGTAACGCATACCGTTTTCTGTGAGCGTACCGAGGGCAACGCCCAGGCTCATCATGAGCTCGCTCTTCATCTGGCTGTCAATCTGGTCACGACGATATTCGTCAGTGATATTGGAGCATACATTGGTGTAGAACAGCAATGGATTGGTAATCTTGTAGCTGTATTCACCGAAGCAACGGATGCCAACTTCCCAATCAATGCCTAAGTTGTTATCAATCAGGCGTACAGGAATCGGCTGAGCGGTGCCAAACTTGTTGCCGTAAATTTCCTTCATATTGAAGTAATATACGCGCTGATCCTTGCCGGGGTCACCGCCGAAGGTGAAACGTTTACCGATCTGACCGAAAATTGCCTTTACATTATCCTTCAAATCGCCGGTAAAGATAGACGGTTCAGTAGAAGTATCATATACATATTCGCCGGGCTCGTTGCACATATCTACAACCTTGCCTTGCTCAACGATAATCATGCACTGACCTTCGTTGACAGCAACAACGCTGCCATTACTGATGATGTTGTCTTCTGCAGAAGTGTTGGAGCTGCGTCCTTGGCTGGACGTACGCTTCATGCCCTTGGTTACCAGAACCTCGGGAGGCATGCTTTCGCAATAGAAAAACTCTTTCCATTGGTCGCCCAGTACGCCGCCTACAGCGCCCATTGCCGCTTTAATTAAACCCATAATACAACCTCCTTTTGTATCACTAAAAAATTAACAATTATATTTTATCAAAACCCGCTTAATATTAACAGGTCTTTGAATAAAACAGCTGTAAACTTATCAGCCAAGAAATTGTAAAATATTTATCTTATCCTTATCTGTAGTAAAAAACTATTCACTAATACTTTGATTTGTGATAAACTAACTCAAACTTCGCACACGGAAAACATCCCGTATGCCTTGATAAATCAGCTTGAACTGAATGTCGAAAGCCATTCACGCACACTTCTGTGCACGCAGACGACTCATCCAAAGAGCGGGCAGATCGTTCAGGAATCGTTCCAAGAGCGATTCGACCAGCAAGACTTCTGACGGATATTCTGCCCGAAGCTGCTCCGCAAACTCCTGCAACACGAGGCGAAGCGCTTCCATGTACTTCAAGTCCGGAAGCTCATCAAGCCCCAGATAGAAGAGCTCGCCGAGGCTTCGCCCATCCGTGTTCTCACGTTCCTCGACAGCCAGGAGCATATATCGTGTGCAGACGACGGCGACATGCGCCGTCATCGCATCGTAGGAGACGGAACGACAATCCTTGCCGAGCCGCAGGTAGGACTTGCACGCTTTGAAGAACACCTCGATGCCCCAGCGCTTCCCGTAGAGCTGGATGACTTCTTCCTCCGAAAGCGAGAGGTCTGTCGTGACGAGGACGAGATAATCCTTCCGCTTGTTGCGGTTCCGCACGAAGACCAATCGCACAGGCACGAGGGATTCTCCCTGTTTCGTCGCGACAGCATCGACGGACAGGAGGTAACGCGAGCGTCCGCGGCGTTTCTTGTGTTCCTTGTAGATGGCCTTGACGTTCGAGATCTTCCCTTCGCAGGGGTAGCGCACCTTCTTGCTCTTCTTTGCCATAGCGGTGACGTCATAGCCGAGGTCATGGATGGCTTTCAGCGACGACGGCGAGCAGAACCATGTGTCGAAGAGGACGTACTGCGCGGGGATTCCTGTCGCCTTGACCTCCTGCAACAAATTGAGGACGACGGCTGGCGCTTCCATCTGCGCGAGCTTGCGCTGCTTTCCGCCGTTGCTTCTTGCATCGACGGATGCGCTGGCCTCATTGAGCCGGTTCTTTTCCTTCGAGGTTGAAAGAAGGCAGAACGTGAGTGGCAGGAACGTGTTCCCGTCCGTCCAGCCGAGGACGAGCAGGCGGAAGCCCTTCGTATAGCGGCGGCTCACATGGTCGTAGACGTTCGCCAAGAGTTCCACGCGCTTGGAACGCGAGCGGCTGAAGAGCGAATCGTCGACGACGATGGCACAACGCCGGCCGGCATCCGTCAGCGGCTTGATGGTTTCGTTGATGATCCGCGCCGCAAGAAGCAGCGTGAACTTGCGCCAGTTCGTGTGGCAGGAGTTCAAGAAGCGGTAAGCCGTGTCCTTGCCGAACGGCAGCGAATCCTCGTGAAGTCGGCGCTGCATATAGAGCGAGCGGTTCTCGAAGATGATGCTTACGAGCACGAGGAAAACGAGAATGGAGGAAAATCCTTTGAGCTTGCAAGCGTTGGCCGCGCGCAGAATCTGGCCGACATGATAACGACGGAAGAACGCCGAAGTTTTCTTCGAGATGGATTCCATCTGCTGGGTGGTTTGTGATATACTTTTCATAGCATGAGCCTCCGGTGCTTGGTATGTTTTTGAGCCAACATAATTATACCAAACTGGCAAGACTCATGCTATTTTTCTGTTTACAAAGCCTGGACTTTCAAGGGGTGCAGGGGATTTTTACCTGCGAAGTTTGAGAAACTAATTGTTAGACAATCTTTGTAAATTATCTGTGCAGGTAAGCTGTTTTCCGCTTCCTTGCCTTAAGTTTAATATAAAAATTGCATTTCGTCACTACACTAAATGGCGATTTCGGGTAGGATAAGGGTAAATTTTCCTTATTTTTACCTTTTTTCTCTAAAAATACTCTTTCAGGAGGTTTTTTCATGTCCGTTGTATCAAAAAAATTTTCTGCTTCCTTATACAGTATGTTGGTGCTGTTACTGCTCTGTCTTGTTACCGCTTTCAGCAGTGGCTGCGGCAGTAAGGCATCACTCGACCCAGCCAAGCCGGTAACGCTCACCATCTGGCACGTTTACGGCAACCAGACCAATTCCCCATTTAATGATACAATCGAAAAATTTAATGCCTCTGAGGGTAAGGCCAAGGGCGTCATTGTCAAGGTTGCTTCCGTGAGCAGCTCCAATGTTATCGACAAAGCTTTATTCGCCTCTGCCAAACAGGATCCCGGCGCTGTGCCGCTGCCCGACCTTTTTACCGCCTATCCGCGTGTTATCCCCGCAATGCACGATAAGCTGCTGCATTGGGACAAATATCTTGATAAAGAAGATTTAGCTGTTTACCAGCCGGAATTTTTAGCCGAAGGCTATCAGGATAAGGAGCTTCTGATGCTGCCGGTAGCAAAATCCACCGAGCTGCTTTTTGTAAACCAGACATATTTTGACCGCTTTGCAGCGGCAACAGGTGCCAGCACCGAGGATTTTGCCGATTATGACAAGCTTTTTGAGCTCTGCCGCAAGTATTATACCTGGACCGGCGGCAAAAACATGTGCCAGCTGGACGATTTCTATAACTATTACCTGACGAGCATGGCTTCCTTAGGCGACCCGTTAATCAAGGACGGCAAGCCGGACCTTGCCAGCCCCAACTTCAAGCGCATCTTCCGTGCCGCAGCCGAGCCTGCTATCGCCGGTGGTCTGGGCATTGAAAAGGGTTATGCGGCCGATGCCTGGAAAACAGCCGATTTAATCAGCAACGTCGGCTCCACCGCCGCTATTCTTTATATGCGTGATTACGTCACCAATCCTGACAACACGCGTGAAACTATCGTTACCAACTATTATCCCTGCCCTGTTTTCAGCGGTGGTAAGGTAACACTGCTGCAGCGCGGTGTAGGATTATTAGCCATCAAAAGCACAGACGAACGCAAAAACCTTGGTGCCGTTGTTTTTGCAAAATGGCTGGCGCAGGAAAACAGCAATTTGAATTTTGCAATGCAAGCGGGCTACCTGCCAACCAATAAGGAAGCACTGCCCAAACTGCTTAATAATCCGCAAGATGTGCATAACTTCAACTATCGCAAGCTGTATACCTGCATGCAGCAGGTATACAAAAAAGGCACCTGGCTGCATCTGCCGCACAAGGCCGCCAAAATTCAGCAGAATCTGGAATACGGCAGCAAAAACATTCTGCGCGCTGCCCATCAGCAATATTTACAGGAAATTGCCGGTGGTGCCAACCCACAGCAAACGCTTGATAAATTAGTAGAAGAAAGCTATCAGAAGCTGCTGAATTACAAGCAATAAGCCAAAAAATCCTACCAAGGAGGCTCTTAATGCTCAATAAGCTCACCAAAATAAAAAGATTGCTGCTTATAGGCAAGGAAATATGGCATAACAAACGCTCTATGCGCGGCCGTTTCATTATTTACCTGCTGTCACTGGTGCTGCTGGCAGGTTCTGCTATGCTGATCCTGTTAAACGTTATCGGCATAGTACAGCCGCCTAGCCATGATATCGACCGCTTTCTTGAATATGAGCTTAACACCCGTACCAACGATATCAAACGCCAGATGAACGCGCTGGCTGCGCACAATATCGATTTGTCGCAACAGCTGCAGAATGATATCGACCGCGTTATGCTGGAGCAGGGCATTTACAATAATTATGATGCCTTGAACAACAATCCCGAGGCTTTGACAGCGATTCAGCAAGCAACCTACCAGACTCTTGCTGCCAAGATGCAGCAGGCTCCGGCCAGCGGTGCCTTGTATCTGATTAACGCTAGCGTCAACACGAATCTGTTGGAACCAACCTATAACGGTCTTTTTCTCAAATTTACCAATATCTATTCCGAAAACACTCTTTTCAATGAAACATGTATGTTCCGCGGCAACCCTCAGGTTGCCCGCAATAACAACATCAGCCTTTACAGCACCTGGCAGCTGGAGCTTAATGTCCACGCTTATCCGCAGGCCGATAAGCTTTTGCATGCCAAGGAAAATAATATTTCCCAACAATATATCCTGACAGACGTTGCCCACCTCAAAGAAAGCTGGGAGCAGTCTCGCCTTTTCCTAATGCCTATTAACAGTAATAACGGCAGGATTATCGGTATCTGCGGCTTTGAAATCAGCAGCGTTTACTTCCAACAGCGCACCAAGCAGGCCAATTACAAGGGGTATCCGCTGATTACCGCTATTCTCGATAAAAAGGCGGACAACGAATACCAGGGACAGCTTTCCAATCCGGCCTCCTTCGTCAATGCTAATATAAAAATGAGCTCCGACGGAGAGCACGAATTCTTTACCGCAGGTCAGGAAAGCTTCATCGGCTACACCGCACCCCTGAAAGTCGGTGCCTCTGAGCACAAGGTAGCAGTCATGCTGCCTGCCGACAGCTATTATCATCTGCAGCAGCAGGCTAAAATGCGTCTGCTGATAATGCTGGGTATTATTCTGCTGCTTTCATTGCTGTCTGCCGGTTATTTCAGCAAAAGATATGTAGACCCGCTGGTAGCGGATTTGCAGCAGCTGCAGCAAAACCCCGACGCTCCTCCGCAAGCCAATGTGCTGGAGCTTAACCAGTTCTTTGAATTTCTGCAGAGTCATTCCGAGCAGCAGGCCGAAAAGCTGCGCCAGCTGCAAAGCGAAAATAATCAGGTACAAAAGCAGTACGGACTGGCTGCCATGCGTCTGCAGGAGGCACAGGAAAAGCAAAAGCAGACCGCCAACCAATATATTCATCTGGAGGAACAGCTTGCCGCCCTGCAGAATGAAATTCAACAGGTACGCCTGCAAATGGAGCAGACGCAGCAAGAAAAGCTGCAGGCTCAGCAGGAACGCGAACAAGCGCAGCAGCAGTTTAACTTTGCCCAAGCTGCTTTGGAAAAAGCCATTGAAAAGAAGCTGGAATCCGTCGATCCCGACAGTTATCAGATGTTTATCGATAATCTTACTACGCTGACACCTAAGGAGGAGGACATCTTTAACCTTTATGTACAAGGCTGCTCTACCAAAGATATTATCAGCCAGCTTGGTATTACCGAAAACACCTTAAAATATCATAATAAAAATATCTACAGCAAGCTGGGTGTAAAAACCCGTAAGGAGCTGCTGCAGTATATCGAACTGATGCGCAACGCAGAGCATTGACGCACCAAAGCAAGCAAAAAGCCTCCGGCGAGTTTACTCGTCGAAGGCTTTTGTTATGGTTTAGTGGTTAGCTTCTGTCATAGAAGTATTCTTTAGATAATATTTCTTGCTTCTATTTTTACCATCTGACACAATGATATCCATTTTAGAAAATTTAGCTAAATATCGCCTTGTTGTTGCCTCAGGCATTCCAGCTGCTTCGGCAACAACTTTAGTAGTAACAAAATCATGCTGTTTTGCAAGCGTCATCAAGACATTAAAAAAGCATTTCTCTTTTTCATTTAATTTATCGCTCACTTTAGTGGTTCCATAATTTACATTCTTCAAAATAACTCTAAAACTACTTCCATCTGAATAAAATATAGGCTTTAAAGACTCATTGTAACCTGGAAGTTTTTCTATTTCACTGATAATCTTTTTCAGACCACTACCTCTACGTTCCATAAATTTCATTCTATGAAACAAATCTGCTATAACCGGATTACGTCTCATAGAGCCAATATCAGCTATAGTATGTTCCTGTACTGCTTTACCGTCGAACATCCCGCCAGGTGAGCTAATTTCTAATCTATCATCATACATATCAATATGTACTTCACTACCTAATACAATATAATCTCTATGAATCAGAGCATTTACCAAAGCCTCCGTCACAGCACGTTCAGTATAATCAGGCTTATCAACCCTATATTCTACATCTTTATAAAAACGTACTTTAGAATTATTTTTTATAAAATCAGAGGCACTTCTAAATAAGTATATCAGATTTCCTTCAAACTCTTTATCATCCAAAGCATCATCAAAAACAGATCCCTTTTCCAAACCATTCCATCTTGTACAAAAAACACGTGAATTATAAACTATATACTAGTCTGCAAACAACCTTCCCGCATTAGTAAGATAACCCTTTTTATTTACAAGGCAAAAAGAAAAATAATCCTTAGGCTCCATTTTCAATAAAGTCCGTTCATAATACGTTGCTTCAAGCAGAGTAAAACTATAATCTTCCTTTTTTACATCACTTGTTAAAGCATCAAATGACTGATTTTTACCTTTCAAAATCAGTTCATTAAGAATGTAATCTGGAGCAACAATGCTTTCGTTACCTATTCTAACATAAGCCTCCCTAATCCCATCAGCTTTGTAATAATACGGAGCTGCTCTCCCTGCTTCAATAGTAAGAATCAGAACGCTCTTTTCCTGTTCTTTTTCTAATGTAAGAATAAATTGCGGAGTAGGTGTAATACGCGTCTTAATCAAATCACTTATAGCTTCCGCACTTTTTTGCGCATCAATTATACCAACAATTTCACCGCTATCATCAATACCAAAAATCAGCTTTCTACCAATACCATTAGCAAAAGCACTGACACTTTTCAACCAACTTTTTGGCTTTTTAGTCTCCAATTCTCTCTTGAAATCACATTCCGTAGTTTCAGCAAGCGGATACAGCATTCTTCCAACATCCTCCGAAATTAATTTGATTTCATTATATCATATTACCATCTAACAAACACCTGTTAAATCCAAGCTAGAGTCATTTCTATAATCCCCCTAAATCTACCTTTATGGGGTTCCAATATAAACCTAAAACAGGACGCTGATATATAAGCTCAATTAAGCAATACATATTAGCTAAACATAACAATCAATATATATGCTTTTTTGAGGCTGGGTTTTGTCCCAGCCTCTTTTGACGTATGAGAGAATTTTTTAACGCTTGCTTGTTTTACGCTTACTTTTATCCTGATATTTCTCCTTTAAAACTTTCAAATACTTATCATAAGCAGTAGGCATATCCTCAATAGACATAAGATAAATATCTTTAAACATATCCGGTTCTTTATCTATTAATAAAGCTCCACTATAACCACCATCTTTAGGAAACTGCGCAATATCACGATCATTGGTCAAGTTGTTATATGCAAACGCTTTGCCTTCAGCTTTTCTTTTTTTAGCATAGCATAATGCAAAATATTCAGCTATAGACTCTTGAGTCCATCCTTGTTTCAAAAATGCTTTTCTACTATAAAACCAGCGTCCACTCTTTGTCATAGTATCAGCATAATGCCACGCATGTTGCATTTCATGTGCTATAACGTTTATTAGCAACTCCATTCTAGCTTCAGCATTAGTGCATTCGTTGCTTATTTTATCATAACTCAAACTTCGCAGGTAAAAATCCCCTGCACCCCTTGAAAGTCCAGGCTTTGTAAACAGAAAAATAGCATGAGTCTTGCCAGTTTGGTATAATTATGTTGGCTCAAAAACATACCAAGCACCGGAGGCTCATGCTATGAAAAGTATATCACAAACCACCCAGCAGATGGAATCCATCTCGAAGAAAACTTCGGCGTTCTTCCGTCGTTATCATGTCGGCCAGATTCTGCGCGCGGCCAACGCTTGCAAGCTCAAAGGATTTTCCTCCATTCTCGTTTTCCTCGTGCTCGTAAGCATCATCTTCGAGAACCGCTCGCTCTATATGCAGCGCCGACTTCACGAGGATTCGCTGCCGTTCGGCAAGGACACGGCTTACCGCTTCTTGAACTCCTGCCACACGAACTGGCGCAAGTTCACGCTGCTTCTTGCGGCGCGGATCATCAACGAAACCATCAAGCCGCTGACGGATGCCGGCCGGCGTTGTGCCATCGTCGTCGACGATTCGCTCTTCAGCCGCTCGCGTTCCAAGCGCGTGGAACTCTTGGCGAACGTCTACGACCATGTGAGCCGCCGCTATACGAAGGGCTTCCGCTTGCTCGTCCTCGGCTGGACGGACGGGAACACGTTCCTGCCACTCACGTTCTGCCTTCTTTCAACCTCGAAGGAAAAGAACCGGCTCAATGAGGCCAGCGCATCCGTCGATGCAAGAAGCAACGGCGGAAAGCAGCGCAAGCTCGCGCAGATGGAAGCGCCAGCCGTCGTCCTCAATTTGTTGCAGGAGGTCAAGGCGACAGGAATCCCCGCGCAGTACGTCCTCTTCGACACATGGTTCTGCTCGCCGTCGTCGCTGAAAGCCATCCATGACCTCGGCTATGACGTCACCGCTATGGCAAAGAAGAGCAAGAAGGTGCGCTACCCCTGCGAAGGGAAGATCTCGAACGTCAAGGCCATCTACAAGGAACACAAGAAACGCCGCGGACGCTCGCGTTACCTCCTGTCCGTCGATGCTGTCGCGACGAAACAGGGAGAATCCCTCGTGCCTGTGCGATTGGTCTTCGTGCGGAACCGCAACAAGCGGAAGGATTATCTCGTCCTCGTCACGACAGACCTCTCGCTTTCGGAGGAAGAAGTCATCCAGCTCTACGGGAAGCGCTGGGGCATCGAGGTGTTCTTCAAAGCGTGCAAGTCCTACCTGCGGCTCGGCAAGGATTGTCGTTCCGTCTCCTACGATGCGATGACGGCGCATGTCGCCGTCGTCTGCACACGATATATGCTCCTGGCTGTCGAGGAACGTGAGAACACGGATGGGCGAAGCCTCGGCGAGCTCTTCTATCTGGGGCTTGATGAGCTTCCGGACTTGAAGTACATGGAAGCGCTTCGCCTCGTGTTGCAGGAGTTTGCGGAGCAGCTTCGGGCAGAATATCCGTCAGAAGTCTTGCTGGTCGAATCGCTCTTGGAACGATTCCTGAACGATCTGCCCGCTCTTTGGATGAGTCGTCTGCGTGCACAGAAGTGTGCGTGAATGGCTTTCGACATTCAGTTCAAGCTGATTTATCAAGGCATACGGGATGTTTTCCGTGTGCGAAGTTTGAGTCATAATATATGCGTATTTCACAAACACCACTGCCTTTAGGTTCAAAATACCCAAGCGTTATAAACGAGTTGCGAAGCACATCCAATGCTTCATCAACATATTTACATATTTCAGCAACAGCTCTGTTTTTGTAACCCTTTAATTCCTCTAATATTTTATCATGAAGATAATCCACTTCTTCTGAAAAATCATTATTTAACAGTAAAGAATAGAATCGGTCAATATTTTTGATTTTATCAGTACTGATAGAAGTTTGCCTTATTGCTTCCATTGTCTTTTCTTTTAACTGTTTAATCTGCTTCAGTAAACTATCTTCACCAGGTTTTTCAGATCCATTATCTATATAAACTTTACATTCCAACCCTTCTCTTTGGGGAACAATATTCCCTAACTCACGAAACTTAAATTTTTCGTCCCTAAATTTCATGATTTTATTAATTGCAGCTTCTATTTTCTTTATTTCATTAACTTTAGCTCTACTATTATTAATTACCGGGAAGCCAGTAAATTTAATAGCTTTCTTGCTGGCACTAAAAACATTTTCCCTAACTACTGAATTCGCATTAGTCTCTGCGTAAATTCCTATATTCATATCAGACGGAGTATAATACACAGGCCACCAAAATGCATTTTTCCATACAGGATTGCACTGTTCAGTCAACACCAATACAGGATATCTGTCTCTAAGATTTTTAGCCAAAAGACCTTCATTATTACCATCATCAGGTGCATCTTGGTATGTATCTGTATTACCTCTTTTCTTTTTCATGCCAATTTGACGATTTCTTCTAACAATCAAAGCCACTTTATCGCATTGACTAGTAGAAAATAAAAATGGGCTTTCAATATCAGCAAAAACACTGCATTTTGTTTCTAGTTGATCTGGCTCTATCATATCGTAGCAATAACGCAATAATTCTAAAGCTTTATCTTTATCAATAAGCAAATACATACTATCGTCTATATCTAGTCCTTTTTTATAATCTGTTTGCTTACTGCAGTGCAGTTCTTCTACAATCTCATCTATTTTGTTCTTTAATCTTGTAGTTCTTTTTACAGTAAAGCCAACCGGCAAATAACGTTTTTCCGGTAAAATAGTCTTAATATCCGAAGCTGCAATTTTAACTTTTGAACAAGCAATTATCTTATTTCCAGATTCCAGGTAAACCACACTGCCACCTTTTTGTCTTTGCATGCGTTCACGCAAAATACAGTCTCGTTCCATAATATCAGTCATATTATTTAACAGTCTTGCTGTAGTATAAAATCTGGTAACAGAAAGAAGGTTTTCACTACGATAGCCAAACATTCGACAATGTTGCATAACTGTATCCTGTTGCATCTGTTTAGGATCGCGACCATAGAAAAAGCTAATTAATGAAGGTATAGTTATTCCTCTATCTAATACTTGTCCTCCTACAAAAATCGTCAAGGAATTTTCCAATTTCAGCTCACCCGTATTTGCATCAAGAAGTTTTTCTATATCTTTATCACTATTAACTTCTTTAATGTCAACCTCTGTGATAATTCCTTCCAAATCTCCGTCTTCATCTTTATAGGCTATTACTCTTGCAACTTCATTCATCGATGGTAAGTTTATAACATTATATGCTTTAACAGACTGTGCCAAATCAGCATAAGATATTTGGAGATATTCTTTTATTAAGGAGCTATCTATATCGCGTTCAAGTTCTCTACGAATAATATCAAAGCCATTTTCTATAAAATCCTTTTCATGTTTATGTAATTTTTTATTGATGGAAGCATGCATAACCGCTGAAACATAATAATCTCTGCAACCCTCTTGTAACTGTATAATTGCAGTACCTACCAAAACGTCAAAAATCCATTTTCTTAGCGTTGGCAACGCATATTTAGCTCCGTTCAGTTCCAAAAAATTTTCTGGTTTTACTACACGCTTATCTGTTAACGCAATATTTTTGCCACTATTTTTCTTGGTGCCATTAAGTAAATCCATTTCTTCCTGTGGAACTATGTACGGCAAATACATAGCCTTATGATAATTATCTGAGTACTCATCTTGCGAATCCATGAAGTAATACTTTCCACCAATATATCCCTGGCCAGTAGGTAATACAACTGTGCGCTCCGGTTTTATAGGCATTATATCTTCATTGCTAAAAGCATCAGGCTGCAAATATAAAGCATAAGGAGTTGCTGTAACCTGCATCAACACATGACGAACTTCACTGTTCACACAATTCTTACGAGCAGTGTTTACAGCGCCAGATACTCTTCTTAATGTCAAATCATCTGCTTTTCCTTCATATCCTATAGAGGTAATATCAGCTTCATCATCAACAATCAGTATTCTTTTATATTTATTAGAAGCAACAATTTCATTTATCAAGCGAATCATTCTATCTACATTATCAGCTTGTTTTTTTACAACTATTATTCTTTTCTTCTCCGGATAGCGCTTCAAAAACTGTCTTACAATCTTTTGCTTACCGGCTTCTGTAGTCTCACTGCCAAAGTCTATATCAAGAATATTTTGAGCTACAACATCACCAATATTACTTTTACCTGACTTTACTTCAGCAAATTCAGCCATCATCCTGCTAACAGTCTGTTGAACCAATGCTTTACTGCATTTAGTTAAAATAATGGTCATATCAAAGTCGTTATCAAAGCACAAAGCCATTAATCCAATAAAAGCCCTCGTCTTACCAGATTGAATACTACCAAGCATCATAATAGGATGATAGTCATCCTGATTAAGGTTATTCAAACACAAAGAACCTAATTCCTCAATTCTCTCTTTCAGCTCATCTGTATACTTATCAGGTTTAGATACAACTATTGTTTTATAAATTCTGCCATCTGTGTTCATAAACATTCTCCTTGTATTTACGATGAATTATCTTTGCTCATTTTGCCAAGTATTTTGCAATAAATATTTCTATAGCAAATTACCATATACATTTATTTTATAACTTTACTTACTAAAAATCAACCTTGTCATAAATAAGCGTTCTATGACCAGCATACTACAATTTTACCTGAAAATAAAAAATTGTAATCTGTTCATTTAACTACTAACTGCATAAAAAATACGCAACAGCCCTTAGTATCTGTTGCGTATAAAAATTTTATTTTTTATTTCTTAAATTTTACAGCTTCTGTAATGCCTTCTACCCTACATTACAGCTGCAGGATGAAGAATTCATCTTTAATATTTTTTCTGTCATTGCTGAGGGCAACCAGGACTCTGTTATCAGGCATATTTGCCAGGTTTACACATGCACCGATGCTGGTTTCCTTATTATCGGTCAAATCCTTATAACTTACGGTACCAACCAGAGTGCCGGTGTTCTTTCTGTAAATCTGCAGCTGCTGCTTGTCTACAGAGGAATCGCTGACTACCAGATATTCATCAGTCAAAGCTATATCGGTTAAGGAATTGATGGCATTGCTATCTTCACGTTTTTCCTTGCCGATGACGCGTTTTTGCTTGCCATTAAAGTCATAAACGCTTACCAAGCCTACATCCTGGGTGCCGATACGCGCATTGCCGCCAACATAGAAATCACCGTTTCTGTCTGCAACAACGCTCTGCGGAATATTGATTTTATCCTTGTCGGCAGCATCACGGCTTCTGGATTCCTTACGTACTGTGCCCAAATCCTTGCCTACTCTGTAGCCATTGCGAAGATCAACCTTTCTCATTTCGCCCTGGTTCATCCAGATCAAAGCCTTGTCAGCATTGCCCTTAGGAATTACAACAAGGTTATTGAAGCGTCCTTGTGCCTCTTCAATACGTTTGGTTTCACTATCGAAATAGTTGAGTCTCATCCTCTTATTGGTATAGAAAATGCCTCTGGTTCCGTCGGAAGAAATCTTAGCATTACCGGACATAGAATCAACATTATTGTCCAACATGCGCAGACCATCTTTATCCCACCGCATCTGAACGAGTCTGTCCTTAATATTGGCATAAATCATATCTCTGCCGACAACAGCCACCCTCATACCCTTGCTATAAGTATTTTGCAAATGCAGATTAGAATTATTCTTCAGAGTAAAGAGCTTAAAGGTTTTAATACCGACCTTAACATCCTTATTCGGCAGATCTTTCAAATCAGCAGCAATCGGTTTCGGTTTAGGGGGCTCGCTGGTGCCTTTGTCGCCCCCGCCGCAGCCGGCAATAAAGCTGCAGGCCAGCAGTCCGGCCAAAATTCCCATCGCAATACGTTTCTTCAACATAACAATCATCTCCTCATTTTACTATGGAAAAGCTTTTTATTTGATTACAATACGGCCATCGCCGTAAGGATTAGCATATTGCTCGCCAACCTTGCCATTCAGATGATTCTGCAGATATTCCATAATCGTATCTGCGTCGCTCATCATTTCGTCCTGCACCAGATGCGCTCCCTTGAACATCGTCATGCCGTCACCGCCGGATTTCAGCATATAGGAGGTGCCGCCAACGGTGTATTTTTTCTTAACGTCTAACGGTTTGCCGTCAATTTTAACATCGCTTACGCGACGGGCACCGGCAACACGCACGAAGTTGCCCTTGGCATCAAGCTCGATAGAGGAAGGAACAGCGCTGTCAATCGTGTAGCTCAGTCCGGATACCTGCATAAAGCCGCCGCTTTCTTCAGGATAGCTGATAGCGCCCATCTCCAGAGCATCCAGAATCTGTTGGCCGTTTACCTCTAAAACTACGCACATGTTACCGAAGGGGAAGGCCTCCAGCAAATCGTTGTAGCTGATTACGCCGGTTTTGATTTCGTTGCGGATGCTGCCGCCGTTTACCAGAACTACGTCGCAATCAAGCACTGCTCGATAGGCATCGGCAACAAAGTCACCCAAGCTGCATTCACGGTTGCGCACGATGCGCCCACCGGTTGCAGGATCATTGCTGCGCAGCTGTACCAAGGCTTCGCCCACAGGCTGCTTCAGCAAAGGCTCATAGGTCTTTATTTCCTGGGCAATAACTCTTGCAATATTGGCGTCCTTGTCGTTGGATTCGGTAATCAGCTGACTCTTCAGCTTGCCGTTGGGAGTAATTACCAGCTCGCCTACAGTTTTCAACTTAGTACCGGTCTGTGCCAGCAGCACGTCCTTACCTACCTTATTTTTAACCATACGGGTGAAACGCTCGTGAGAGTGTCCGTCGATAACAGCGTCTACGCCCTGAGTGTTTTTAGCAACGCTTTCGCTGCTCCACTGCGGAGTAGTGCCGTCCATGCCCAAATGACCTACGATAAATACATAGTCCGCGCCGTCCTTGCGTGCCTTGTCGACATTCTTCTGCAGCTGCTTGTACAGTTTATTACCGGTTTTATCCTCGCAGAAGCTGTAAATATACTTGCCCTTCTCATTTTGGAAGAAGGTAGGCGTGGAGGTTGTCAGGCTTTCCGGTGTGCTCGCACCCACAAAGGCTACCTTGGTATCCTCATACTGCATAATTTTGTAGCCCGGCAGAACCTGCTTGTTGTTGCCTGCATAAACAAAATTTGCGCAATAATAGCCTGCACGCTGCAGCGGCACCAGCTCCAGGAAGCGGTCCATGCCGTAGTCAAATTCATGATTACCGGGAATACAGAAGTCATAGCCCAGATAATTCATAATATCGACAACTGCCAGACCACGGGACAGCTTGCCGATAGGTGCGCCCTGAATAGCATCGCCTGCATCCACCAGCGCTACGTTCGGCGTTCTTGCCAGGGCATCCTTTTTAATCTGCGCCAGACCGGCAAAGCCGATATTATCATTAATACCGCAATGGATATCATTAGTATGCAGAATAACAATGTCGTGCTCCAGCGCCCACGCCATCAGCGGAGCGGAAACAGTCATTGCTGCAGTCACCAAAAACAGCGATGTTTTTTTCCAGAACTTTTTCATATACACCACTTCCTTCCATCTTTTGTAATTATATTATAAGCAAGAAGCAGCAAAAGCGCCCCACCCCAAAGGCTGATTTCGGGTAGGGTGAGGCAAAAAAACAGGCTTTTCAGCGTATTTTCCGATTATTTCGGCCTTAGCATACAAAAACGCAGCCTACCGGAAGCACCGGAAGGCTGCTGGTTTTATTATGCTATTGTTTTTTCAGCTGAATTATTCTCAGGCCCACGGATCATCTGCTGCCGGAGTCTGGATACCGCTAAGCAGTCCCTTGTAATCCCACAGGAACCATTCGCCGGTAGAAGCCTTTTGGCGCACAGTCATCGGGCGCGAGCTGTCGGCACCGCCGCAGGAAATCAGGAAGCGTGCATAGCCTTCCTCCTGATAGGTATAGGCATTGGTTTTAATCTCTACGGTATACGGCATATCCGGCTGATAGTTATTCGCCGGAGTTGCACCCATAAAGTAGGAGCGCATCAGATACTGTCTGCCGCGGAAGCGGTCTGCGAGGAACTGTTCATCTCTTTTAGGTACCGGTCTTGGTCCCAGCAGCTTGTTGAGCATAGCAATAGCCTCTGCCGGATTGGTTTCGTAGCGAGCCAATGCTGCCACGGTATAAGCCGCTACCTGCTGAGCATCTGTTTCCGGTCCGATTTCAGCTGCCGATTGCGGCAGATTCTGGAAAATGACACGTCTGGTTTTTTCCTGTTTCTCCACTTTATTCACCGCCCTGTTAATAGTATTATCAATGGTTCTGTCGATCATTCTGTCTACGCCGATTCTTCTGTTCCAGTCAAGAGCTTCTGCAGATTGCAATTGTCCCGCCAAAAGCATTACGCAGCAAGCTAATACAATACCTTTCTTCATTTGTTGCACCTCCTCAGAATCATCCTACGCTGTTAGATACGCAGGCATGTTTCCTTACAAGCTCATTGTACAACGGAATGTGCTAAAGCACCCCACCCAAACTGCCGATTTCGGGTAGGATGAGTAAAATTTTTCTGTTTTTCAAGGAAATTTCTGCCTAAAGCAGCAGTTCAGCATTGTCATACACAGCAATCTCAGTAACCGCATAAGCGCCACCATCATTGCCAAAATCGTGCGCAAGCATCTGCGGCTTACTCATCAGCCAAATCGTAAATTTTCCTTACCGTGCCGTCATCGGCAACATTATAAATCAGCCTGCCGCTTTTCTCTACCAGATAGCGCGCATCCTTAAATTGCACCGGATTAGGAGCATCTGGATCTCCCGCCTTAGTCATAGTATGATAGCTGTAACGCTTGTCAACATCCGGATACAAAGCCTTTTCTTGTTCCCACTGATAATCCCAGAAGCTGAAATGGCAATTGTTTCTGTCCAGCAAATTAACATTCGGCTCCAACACCAGCTGCAAGAACAGCATCGCTACGTTCCAGGGCATTTCCGTTTCACCCTGCACAAAGCGAGTACCTCTTTTGTTGCTTCTTTCATAGGTACCGGCCAGGGACGGCAGCACCCGATTATTACCCTCAGGCTCACCCAAAATCCAGGCACCGTACAGCTTGCTCTGCGCCTGATATCCCTGCGGATTACTCAAAGCATACTTTTCATAAAGCGGCATACTATATCTGTACCGAGAAGGATAACCCATACCATTTTCATAGCTTGCAAGATTCGGCACATGCAGATAACCGATAAAACGCTCACCGTCATGCGCAAAACGCACCACACCGCTCGCCTCGGTCTCAAAGCGGTAATGGTCATCCTGCCATTCAACGCTGTGCACCTTCAAATCCATTAAAACGCCGCGCGTAGTTTCATACTCCATAGCACCACCCTCAACATGAGTAGCAGGATTATACATCTCATAATAATCAGCCCGCGCAACCGACATCCACCCGCACAACAGCAGCGCACCGCACGCCAAAGCACATAAAAGCTTCTTCATAAGCTCACCTCCAAACAACAAGCAAGCACCCGCAAGAAAGGTAATACACTACACTAACGCACACAACCCCCTTCCGCCTCACTACGTTCGGCACCTTCCCCGAGGGGGCAGGCAAGAAGGTTAGCAGAACACCAGCACGAGCAATTAACATATCGTGTAAGGAATAGCAATTTTAGCAAATGAGTGCTTGGAACCATAGAAGCAAGGGTACGTAACATTCTTTTACCGTCTGACAAATTGTACCGATGCTTCGTCCTGGTTCCGCACGAAATTTGCGTTATGCCCTAAGGCATAGGAAAATTGCTACTGACTGAAACGATATTTAATTGCGACGCACAAGCAACCCATTTTTCAACATCAAAAAGACCCCTGCTCCGCAATATTAACTTACGTTGCAAGGACCTCAAACTCAACTCACAGCCTCAACCCATAGCATCATTGCTGCACAACATCTTAATCTCACCATCAACCGTCACACGATACGCATCCCACAAATTCGGATGCACATAATAAGTCATAACCAGCTCATCATTCTTATTATAAACATAAACCCCAAAATAATCGCCGGCATCCTGCGGCAGATACGAATTAAAAACGCTGTTCGGATCCTCGGCAAAACGACTGCCATAGCCAAACCAATAATCCTTACTGCTCAAATCCAAACCGGTATTCTTCACATTCAGCTTACGCAGAAAATACATCGCCATAGTATAATCCTCTTCCGCCTGCATTCCCTCAAACCTATAAGTACCGCCGATATCAGGCTCACTCACCTTAGTAATACCCATCTCGCGTGCATCAATCGTCGGCAGCAGCACAACCTGCTTACCATCTTGCACTCTGGCCTCGCAAACAAGCGGCTGAGAGCCATAACCAAAATAACGTGTATCCTCACCATGACGGCCCACATCAAAAGAATAATCCTCTAATACCAGCGAACCGTTCTCCAGCATACCCACGCCCTTAAACATCGGCGCATTACCGTCCTGCAAATCATAAGTAACAACAGAAGCAAAAATGCCGGACTGCGTATAAATCAGATGCAAAGAAGCATTATCCCTGCCATTCGCACCATAACGCATATACGGATATGCACCATAAGATGCTGCCATCGCTGTTGCGCTGACAAGCAGCAGCAGGCAGAACATCAGCAAGCTAAATAATCTCTTCATCGCCGCACCTCTATCTCTCAACCTCACTTAGCAGCAGGCTTCCGTCCTCACCACTGATAGCAATACCGAAAACACGCTCCCTGCCCAAAGAATCGCGCACCGCAATACCGTTGCGCGGGAAGGACTCGGAATCACGCATCACAATAATAATCGGCTCCGTCGCACGCAGGAAATCCTTATAATAAATAGACTGCACGTTAAAAACAGGATAGCCCTCAGCGCTCACCTCACGCAAATCCAGCGCCACAACCTGAAAATCAGGGAAATCCACCGAACTCGTCACTACAGCCTTCGCCGGCTCAAAAGCATCCGGCATTCTCACAACCTCGCAGGCCGCAGGATTAACATGAGCATCCTTCAGCCAGCACACATGCAGCATGCTTTGAGTAGACTCCGGCGCACTGTTGGCCTGAGCACTGCCCCAACCGCCAAACAAACCAATCCCAAGCGCCAATAACATTGCACCTAAAAATCTTTTACACATAAAAAACACCTCCAAAGTTTTTTACATCAAATATTAAATTCCTTCAGGAAATACACCTTACTCAATCTCCTGCAGATAAATACTGCCGTCCTTACCGCTTTGCAGAATCGCAAACCTGCGCTCCCTGCCTGCATCATCCTTAAAGCTGATACCGTTCTTGGGAATAGTTTCCAGGCTCTCCAGATGCAGCACCAGCTTTTCATCAGCCATCAGCAAATCCTTGCTGTAAACGCTCTTGCCGGAAGCAAGCTCCAGCAGGCGGAACTCTTCCAGATTTCTCGTACTGCGGAAAATTACATCCGCACCCTTAAATGGATTAGGCACGGAAACCTGCTCGTACTTGGAAAGATCAAACTTTGCATCCTGCAGCTCGTGTACGCCCATGCATTCCAGATACTGCATCGCCAGGCCCTTAAAGCCTCTCTGCTTGCATTCCTTCAACGGCAACAGCTCAAGCTTCACGCTGTCACCGGCCATCTCTGCGCCCATATCAAAGAAATCATCCGCAGTCATATTCGTCTTTTGCGAAGCAGCCACATCATCTCTGCCCACATCGTTACGGTAGACATCAAGGCCGTTGACAGCCGCATTACCGTTCTTTGAACGGGTAAAATACATATCAACGCATCTTTTATTACCGTTCGGCAGCAAATCCTCCAGCACCAGCACATAGTCTGTATTACTGCTGTTGCCACGCATCAGCAGCATATTGTTCGGCAACAGCTGCAGATTGCTGCGTGCCCAGCCCTCATCAACAAATTTTATCTTACCGTCAACAAAGGTATAGACAGCATAGATATCCTTGCCATAATAGCCCTTGCCCTGCTTTTCGTTATCCAAGATAGCAAAAATCAGCTCCGGCACCTTGTCATTATTGATATCCTGCAGCGTATAGCCAAGCATGTTCAACGCATCAACGTAACCCATACGATCCCGCAGCTCATAAATTCCGGTCATGCCCTGCTGCGGCACTTTACCCATATCGCCATCATTCACAAAATTATAGATCCCCTCCACCAGCTTGCCGTATTCGCGCTCATAGGCAGGCACCTTCGCCACAGCTGTTGCAGCTTCCTCCACCTTCGTGGCCTTGGGCTGCGTTGCTGCAGCCTGCTTATCCGAACCGCAGCCATTCAGCAGCATTGCCAATGAAGCCAGCAGCATTGCTCCAACTAAAACATTTTTACAGCTTTTCTTCAACATCTCCATCCCTCCGCTTCCCACTTTGCAGCTAATCTTTTATACCTATATTGTACTCTAAAAAAAACTAAAGCGCCCTACCCGAAAGTACAAATTCGGGTAGGGCGCGAGCTTTAAATCACAAAATTATTGCTTACAGCTTGTTGAATACATCCTCAACCATCTTCCAAATTTTAGCGCGGTCTACAGCGTAAACAATCTTCGCATTCTGAGCACCCTCAGGAGCAGCGCCACGGAAGCCCATAGTCTGACCGTAGCCATAGCCGTATTGGTCATCAACATCAATCGGCAGAGTTTCGGATTCCAGAATTACGGACGGATCAATAGCAACTGCTGCTGCCAGAACGTCCCAAATGTAGTTTTTGAAGGACGGATCCTTGCGGAACATCGGGGTAGCATAATGGCTTTCCCACATAGCCTTGAAGCGGTCGCTCTTAATGCGGCTTTCCAGATCCTTAAAATCATTGTGGCTCATCAGTTCCTTGCTGCAAACATCCAGCGGCAGGAAGATTTGCTCCTTCCAAGGAGCGCGGTAAGCCTTTTTAGCGGTTTCCGGATCAATCCAAACGTTGAATTCGGAGGTCGGCATTACGTTGCCTTCGCAGAAGAAAGCGCCTGCCATATAAACAACGCGTTTAGCCAGCGGAGCGATTTCCGGAGCCTTGTCCAGAGCAGCTGCCAGATTAGCACCGCTGCCGATAGCAACGATGGTTACTTCGCCCGGATGCTTTTTGATAGTATCAATGATGAAATCAGCAGCATGTTCCTTTTGCGGGTTCATAACAGGCTCATCATTATAATTCTTGCGGTATTCAGCCTGCCAGGATACCGGCTGAGGATAGCCTGCAGCGCCCAGATGGGAGTCATGGCCACGGCCGTAAATGCGTTTTTCTTCCTTCATGTTAGCGAAACGGTCCTTGCGGACGGTTTCATTAACGCCCATATATACAGGGATATCGGTGCGGCCGATGCCCTCCAGCTGACGGATAGCGGAAGCGGTACCGGTTTCAACCCAGGTATTGCCTATAACGATGGTAACACCCTTCAGGTCCATTTTGGGAGATTCGGCAAGCATCATCATAGCGATGCCGTCATCAAACAAATCTACCATATCTGCGTCCAGAATAACCTTTTCGCGTGCTGCAGCCTCAGCAGACAGCGGAGCAGTCATAGCGCCAACGCCCATGCACATGGAAAGCAGCAGGCAACCACATAAGCTGGTTAATTTTTTCATTTTCATTTTCATTACCTCCTAAAATCTCTAATTCTATAAATTTCCGCACAGAATGCAGATTTTACCTTAATCAATCTCCTCCAGATAAACACTGCCGTCCATAACCTTCGCCCGAATCGCAAACTTGCGCAGGCTGCCGGTGTCGTCCCTGAAGCAGATACCGTTCTTGATAACAGTTTCATAGTCAAGCTCAGGATCAGTTTCAAAGCTTTCCAGATGCAGCACCAGCTTTTCTTCCGGTTTCAGCAGTCCTTTGCTGTAGATAACTCTGCTGCTGTCACCCTGCAAATCCAGCACTTCAAAGCTCGCCAGAGAAGTATTACTGCTAAACAACACTTCTGCTCCCTGGGAGGGATTATCCACATAAACATGCTCATATGCGGAAAGATCTACCCTATTATCCTGCAGCTCATGCAAGCCCATACAGTTAAGATGCTGCATTACCAGTCCCTTAAAGCCACGGCTGCTGTATTCCGCAAGCGGTAAAAGCTCGAGCTTTTGGGCACCAAGGTCAATATTCATCATATCGTCAAAGTGCATGGAGGTTTTTTGGGTAACAAAGGTATCATTTAAATCTAAATATTTTCGGTAAACATTACATCTGCCATCCTCAACTTTTGTATAGAAGGTTTGTCCCTGACGCAAACTGCCGTCCCGCAGCAAATCCTTCATTTCCAGCATCCATTCCATATCGTTATCGTCGATACAGGTGCGCTTGCTCAGCATATCTTGAGGAAGCAGACGCAGTCGGCTGCGCGACCAGCCCTCGTCAACAAATTTTATCTTACCATCAACAAAGGTATAGACAGCATATATATCCCGGCCATAATAGCCCTTGCCCTCAGGATAATCAATCAGACCCAAAATCAGCTCCGGCACCTTATCATTATTGATATCCTGCAGCGTATAGCCGACACTGCTTACGCCCTGACCAGGATCATTATGACCCTCCAGCTCCTCAAAGCCTATCAATCCCTGCGCCGGCAGTCCGGCAGTATTACCCGTGGTCAAATAATCGCAGACACCCTCCACAATTTTCATATATTCCTGCTCGTAGGCAGGCATAGCAGCGGCTTCTGCCTTAGGCATAGCGAGCAGCGAGTCTGCTTTTTTGTCAGAGCTGTCACTGCCCAGGAGCATGGTCAACCCGGTAAGCAGTAATGCACCCAGCAAAATCTTTTTCCAGCTTTCTTTCAGCATATCAATCCCTCCGCTTCCTGTTGCCTGCTTTGCAGCTGATTGTTTACACCTATAGTCTAGCCTAAAAAAAGCAAAAGCGCCCCACCCGAAAGGGTGATTTCGGGTAGGAGAAGGGGGGGATTTTGAGGATTTTGAGGGAGTTTTTTGAGATTTTAGGTTATATTTCCGCTAAACTGAAGTGGTAAACTTATTTTAGACACAGAGGGGGTATTTTTTGTACAGATAATATATAATGGAATACACCAATATATATATCACTGAACAAGGAATACTTCAGTCTAAACAGGAGGTTTACCATGAAATACACTAAACAAGAAAAATTAGACATTGGTCGACGAATATATGACAGTGAGATTACTCGCTATCAAGCTGCAGAGTTATATAAAATTTGCGAAGGTACAGCACGCACTTATATGCGTATGTACAGAGATGCAAATAACCTGCCTGCAAAAAATTGTAAACAACAAAAATGTAATATAATACGTCCCGATTCCCCAGCACTTTCTGCAAATACGGATGACTTTCAATCCATGACCAAGGAAGAATTAATTCGTGAATTGCTTAAAGCAAGAATTGCAGAAGCCAGATTAAAAAAAGGCTATGCGGTGAAAGGGGATGGTACAGTAATTCTATACGGCAAGAAGAATACCAAGTAGTATTAGAGCTTTCCGGAGAATTTCCAGTAAAACTTATATGCGAAACCATGAATATCCAGCGCAGTAGTTTCTATGCTTGGAAAAAGAAGCTTGCGCATCCTTCTACAAGAATGAAGAGCCTGCTTAGCAATATTTTACTTTTTAAAGAGTACCATGCTAAGTTTCCTTCTCATGGGTATCGTTGGCTTAACGCTAAGATTCGTTTGGATACTGGTCTTGTACTTTCAGATGCATATGCACATAAGTGCTGTAAAATCACTGGCATTAAGAGTCAAGCCAAGCATTATAAATACAAAAAGCCAGGAGATTCATACCGTGTTTTTCCTAATCTGCTTATGACAGAAATACAGATTGACGGACCACTGCAATGTATTGTAAGCGATATGACTGCTTTTTATGTAAAAGGGATCTATTATGAGCTAACATTGTATATGGATCTTTGGAATAATGAAATTGTAAGCCATTCTCTATCTTCCAAACGTGGTGACCGTATGACATATATTAGCGGTCTGGAGGATTTAATTGCTTTAAAGAAGCAGTATCCGGAATATGAAATGATCTTGCATTCAGACCAAGGATCTGTTTACACATCTAAGGCATTTAACGACTTGTTGCCAATGTATAGCATTACTCATTCCATGTCTCGTGCCGGAACACCTACCGACAATGCAGCAATGGAAGCGATTAATGGTTGGATAAAGGCAGAAATGTTTACCGATTTTCATGTAACAGGCGAAAGGCCTGTTGTAGATGAAGTAAAAGAATATATTCACTTCTTTAATGAACAGCGTCCAGCTTATTCGTTAAACTATCTGACGCCAACTCAATATCGCAAGTTGCATTACGAACGGATATCTGACTAACAGATAATTTTTTGTTGTATATTTTTTTATGATTTGTGTCTAAAATTTGTTGACTAGTGCAAACTTCCGACGTGCTTGCGCAAAAAATACGAAAACCCCGTATTTCACCGGGTTCGGTAAATCACGAGGTTTGATTTTAATTATTCTCTTTCGTATCAGACTTGTTCTGCCTTTAATTCTTCTATTTTCTCTATTGGCAATGTAGTAGCCTTGGCGATATCCTGCACAGAAAGGCCCATACTTATAAGACGCTTGGCAGTAGCAATGTTTGCTTTTGCTTCGCCCTCACGCCTTTCATCTAATAGACGTGCTTCCATTAGCATATATTCTCGCCTCACTTTCGTATCAAGCTTCAGATAGCTGATTTCATCGTCAATCTGCTTGGTGAAATCGCTATTTACAATGTGGTTGTTTACATAATCATAAAAGCTTTTGATATCCTTGGAAATATCGCCATGCGTACCCTTAGTATTCAACAGCATGGTGGTTGCTTCATCTTGAAGCTCCAGCTCCAGATTTTCAAGGCAACGCTTTTTAAAGGTGTAGACATAATTACCCTTTGCAAAGAAATCAAACACACAGATAAAAATCACATAGGTCGGTGGCAGCAAATCATATTCCTGTCCCTGCTGCAACAAATCAATATCAAGCAGCGCCTGATAATAGCGTGAACGCTTGGGCAGGACAAAGGCTTTGGTGTGGGGATTTTTATTATTCTTTACCTGCATTTCCAAATTGTAATGCGTGTTTTTGTCATCCTCCACTATTATATCCAGACGGATGCCACGGCTTGTGTAGTCGGGTTCAAGCGATTTTTCGGCTTCAAGGTAGTTGATATCGGCAATCTTAATCTGCAGTAATTCCTCCAACAGATGGATGCAGATGCGCTTGCGCGACATTACCTTCTTGAAGATGAAGTCGCTTTGGATTGTCAGATTCTCAAATTTTTTTGCCAGGTCTTGCATAAGATCTCTCTTTTCATTTTAGCACAGATGCAATAAAAAATACATAAGCAGTTATCAAGGCGCTAAAAAACAAAAAAAGAGCAGTACGCTGACGATTAGAAATCGTCAGTATGTACTACTCTTAGAATGTACCATGTAAATGGCCTTGCTTAAGCTTCTGCAGATAAGGTGTATCTGCAGGATATACTGCTTATTTAATTGTCCGCAGGTAAATCAGCCCGAAGCGAAATTTAGTTACAGTTTTCAAGAACTTAATTTAAGTTTACTTGAATTTGAGGTGGATGTCAAGAGAGAACACGGCTTGTGCCTGCCCCTCAGGTAAGGTGCCGAACGTAGTGAGGCGGAAAGGAGCTACGAGCAGACGGAAGGGTTGTGTAAGCTATGACTTTGGGAAGAAAGGTAATCCTCTCCTTGGGGAAAGGTGGCATCGCGTAGCGATGACGAAGAGGGGTCCATCATACATATGCTATTAGTAAGTTTATAAACAACAATCCCCTCTCAGTCGCCCCACCACCCAAACGCAAAAGAACCGCCTTGCGGCGGTTCTCTGCCGACAGCGCCGGAGCGCTGCCGATTTTAGGAAGTTTTTGTATGAAGGTTTATCAGAAAGTGAAGGTTACGTCAGTCCAGAAGCGATGGTCTTTGGTACGATCAAGATCAGCAGCAATACCAGGAAGCTCTTTCATCAGCTTAGATTCGGTGTTGTAGTATGCAACGTTAGCTACGATGTTTTTAGCGATGGTGTAGTTAGCGCCTACGCCGAAGCCCTTGAAGCCGGTCATACCAAAGGTGTTAGCATCGGTGGTGTGTGCAACATAGGTTTGTGCGCCTTGGTCATAGTATTTAGCCCATGCGCCCCAGCTGCCTGCATCCTCAGCCTTTGCACCCTTATAAGCCAAGCCGATAACAAAGCCGTCATCATCCAGGTATTTATCAATAGCTTTGTTAATGTTGCCATCACTACGATCATTAAGTTTGTCAGCAGACAAATCACCCTTCAGATACATAGCGGACAGATTGAAATGACCAATATCATAGCTCAGGCCTGCATGCCAGATGCCGTTGTCAATATCAGTTTTACCATAGAAAAAGTCAGGGATCTCACCAGAGGGAGCACCGAGGGATTCTACAAAGCCAGTGCCCATATCTTTAAATTTAGTATAACCGGCAGTAGCCTTCAAGCCCTTAGCCAGCTCGCCTTCAAGAGCTAAGCCCCAATACTTGCCGCCGTTAGTAACATCACCAGTGAACACTTTGTCGGTGCCGCCATAATCAGTAATCGTAACAGGAACTACAGTAATATCATCAGTTGCCTTGCCTGCAAAGCCTTTTAATTTAAGCTTATTGCCATAAGACAGCTCCAGACCATCAGCACGGGTATCATAGATATTGCCGTCAGCAATTACCAGGTTATAACGGCCTGCACGTACTGCCATGCCGCCCAGCTTGCCGTCTACATAAGCGCGTTGGAAGCTTGTATTTTCATCACCGGCATTATTATTCAGGTTCTGAACATTCTGCAGCATGCCGGTGTAGGTCCAGTCATCATTAATCATACCGTTAATCCAGATGCGGGAACGGATATCTGCTACATGGTTGGATTTATTGCCCAAAACTACGGAATCCAAGTTATCATTTTCACCCTTAAATCTTGCCATTGCACCGTCTTGGTTAACATAACGGAAGCGAACTTCACCGGTTACTTTAACGTTGTCAGCCTTTTTCTCCAGGTTAGCTACGCGCACGCCCAAATTGTCCAGCTCGTTAGCAAATTCTGCTGCCAGCTTGTCAACGTTAGCGCCTTTTGCCATTGCTTTAGCAACGATTTGCGCCATTTCATAGCGAGTCATCAGCTTGTCACCGCCGAAGGTGCCGTCACCATAGCCATCAATTACACCTGCAGCTGCCAGCTTGCTGATGCTGTCATATGCCCAGTGGCCGGCAGGAACGTCGCTGAACGGATTAGCAGCGTAAGCGGAAGCGGTTACACCAAGAGCCATTGCCATTGCGAGTACTAAAGACTTTTTCATGATAAATTCCTCCTCTTTAAGTAAAGTATTCTTTTACCTTGCGGAGGCTTGCGCTGCCTGTTGCCAAAATTTGCCTTGTTTCATTTTGGGTTTTGCATTGCTCGCTCCGTTCGGTAAAGCCGGAAAAGCAAGAAGGATTGGTTGTTTTTCCTTTGCTTCTGGCTGTAGTATATCGAATTTTTAGTAACTTGTCCCTACCCGAAATGGCAAATTCGGGTAGGATGAGGAGAAATTTTGGGGATTTTTTGGGGGAATCTTAGAAAAAATTTTAGTTTTAGTGCTTATTTTAACTTAAGTGAGCATATGAAACTTTGGGAAGAAAAACGAGGCTCTCCTCGGGGAGAGCTGGCGCCCGCTAGGGCGACTGAGAGGGGACTGCAGTTTGTAGGCTTACGTTTGAATTTAGATTAAAGAAAATTCGCACACAGAGATTATTTGCTTGCAACCGTTATGCTTACGAATAGCATTATTTTCAGCATATCCCCTCTCCGCCTCGACAAGCTCGGCACCTCTCCCCAAGGAGAGGCTTTTCAGTACTGCTTTTCATCTGTAAGGTGCCAAACGTAGTGAGGCGGAATGGAGACGCAACCAGATGAGACTTTAATAAAGAAAGATGAGGCTCTCCTTGGGGAGAGCTGGCGCCCGCCAGGGCGACTGAGAGGGGGACTGCAGTTTGTAGGCTTACGTTTGAATTTAGATTGAAGAAAATTCGCACACAGAGATTATTTGCTTGCAACCGTTATGCTTACAAATAGCATTATTTTCAGCATATCCCCTCTCCGCCTCGACAAGCTCGGCACCTCTCCCCAAGGAGAGGCTCTTTAGTACTGCTTTCCATCTGTAAGGTGCCGAACATAGTGAGGCGGAAGGGCTCTCTCCCCCACTTTTTGTAATTTCTGTGAAATCGTCAGAAATTAGCACTCAATGCTTGACAGTGCTAACAAATAGTGGTATAACATAATCAACAAAGGAAATGAGCTACAGGAGCTGCAAGGGCAGCACCCGCAAAGCACAAATCCCGCGTTGGCAAATCAAATCAATACTTGCTGCATCAACATTAAAATGACTACAACAAGCGCAATAAAATTGGAGGAATGACTTATGATGATGCCTAGTGTATTTGGTGAAAGCTTATTTGATGATTTAATGGATTTCCCGTTTGAGAAAGAGTTCTTCGGTCATCGCAATCCGTTGTACGGCAAACATGCCCAGAACGTTATGAAAACCGATATCAAGGAATCGGATACCGCTTATGAAATGGATATCGACCTGCCGGGCTTCAAAAAAGAGGACGTCAGCGCCAAACTGGAAAACGGTTATCTGACCATTACCGCCGCTAAAGGCCTCGACAAGGACGAAAAGAACGATAAAGGCGTTTATATCCGCCGTGAACGTTACAGCGGTCAATGTGCAAGAACCTTCTATGTCGGTGAAGCAGTTACCCAGGAGGATATCAAGGCTAAATTCGAAGACGGTATCCTGAAGGTTACTATTCCTAAGGTTGAGCCTAAAAAAGTCGAAGACAAAAAATATATTGCCATTGAAGGCTAATACATAAAAACCACATCATCCTTTCAAAATGAAACAGCCGCCGGAGCACAAGCTTCGGCGGCCGTTTTGTTGTTATGTTAAATTAAATGTTGTTTCTCGGAACCAGGTCTTCGGACTTCAGAGTGCCTTCCTTCGCGCGCTCTGCAAATTCGGCAGTTGCGGTAAAGAGAACGTCACTGGAGCTATTGAGCGCAGTTTCGCAAGCATCCTCCAGTACGGAGATGATAAAGCCAACACCAACAACCTGCATAGCGATATCATTGCTGATGCCGAAGGAAGCGCAGGCAACCGGAATCAGCAGCAGAGAGCCGCCGGCAACACCGGAAGCACCGCAGGCACCAACGGTAGAAACGATGCACAGCAAGAGAGCTGTCGGCATATCAACATGAATACCCAGAGTATTGGCAGCAGCAAGTGCCAGTACGGAAATGGTGATGGAAGCACCGGCCATGTTGATGGTTGCGCCTAACGGAATGGAAATTGCGTAGGTATCAGGATTCAGGCCCAAACGTTTGCACAGAGCCATGTTAACCGGAATGTTAGCAGCGGAGCTGCGGGTAAAGAAAGCATACACGCCGGATTCGCGGATGGTTGCCCAAACCAGCGGATACGGATTGCGGCGGATGTTGAAGTAAACAATCAACGGGTTCATAACCAGCGCTACCAGGAAGTAGGAGCTGATGAGCACTGCCAGCAGATGTATATAGCTGGAAATTGCGGACAGACCGCTGTCGCTGATGGAGGTTGCCACCAGGCCCATAATGCCCAGAGGAGCGAAATGGATAACCCATTTAACAACCAGGGTGATTGCCTTTGCAACATCATCCAGAGCATTTTTAGTAGTTTCGTTGGCAGCCATATTCATAGCAATACCGAATACTACAGCCCATGCCAGAATGCCGATGTAGTTGGCATGCAGCAAAGCAGCAATCGGGTTATCTACAACACTCAGAATCAGGTTATGCAGAACCTCAACAATGCCGCTGGGCGGGTTGAGCTTAGCATCCGCAACCTGCAGGTGCAGAGTGGTAGGTGCCAGGAAGGACAGGCTTACACCAACTAAAGATGCAAAGAAGGTGCCGATAACATATAAGCCGATAATAGGCTTCATATTTGCTTCGCCGCCGCTTTTCTTTTTGGCCATAGCGTTCATAACCAAGAAGAAAACCAGCACCGGAGCAACGCCCTTTAATGCTTTTACAAACAGGTCACCGAAGATAGTAACAACAGGTACCACTTTCGGTACATAAAGTGCCAGCAGAATGCCGATGACAAGACCAACGGCAATTTGCTTGATGAGTGCTACTTCATTGATAATCGCAGCAAATTTTCTAAACATAATGAATTCCCCCTAATTTATACTCCCGTATACAACGATGTTCATAGTATATAACATAAGTTAAACAATGTCAAGTCTACAATGAGTATTGTGTTTGCAGAGTAGACATCGAATTTATCCGTACTCATAATAGGGACTATTACCCTTAAAATATAAGTAAGTGTTAAGCTTGTTACAAAAGTACGCAGGCCGAAAAAAATTTTTGCGTACTATTGTGTAATGAGAGAATATCTTTACCGGCAGTTGACATGCATATGATTATAAACTATGCTATAAATATAAAAATTTTACTCTGTTTCTGCTTTTTGACAGCAGAATTTAATAGAAAGGAGCTGCTTACATGTCGGTAAGAGCTGATTTACATATACATACTACGGCCTCGGACGGCACCTGGACACCAGCGGAGCTGATTTCGGAAGCGCAAAAGCAACAGCTGGGGCTGATTGCCGTAACGGACCATGACAGCGTAGCCAACGTTGCAGAAGCGATGACGTTGGCAGCGGCAGCAGGCATTACGCTGCTGCCGGCGGCGGAAATCTGCTCCACCAAGGAGGATTTGTCGTTTCATATTCTTGGCTATGGCATTGATATCCATAATAAACAGCTGCTGGAATTAATACAGCATAACGAAGCACTGCTGGAGCAGAAAGATGTGGACAGCATTCATCTGCTGGCACGCGACGGCTGGCCTGTCGATGAAGCGGAGTTCGCCCGTTATACCTATGACAGACACCGCGGCGGCTGGCGTGCCCTCGCCTATTTGATTGACAAGGGACTGTGCACAGGCGTGAGCGATTTCTTTCAGCGCATCTTTACGCCGGAGCATGACCTGGGCTTTCCGGAATTTCCTGCCATCAGCGAGGTAATCACAGCAATTCACGCTGCCGGCGGAGCAGCACTGTGCGCACATGCTGCCAGCGGCTTTCACGGCCCCGGCTTGGAGCGTGTGCTCGACATCCTGCGGACGGAGAAATTCGACGGCTTTGAATGCTACCACTCCAACCATTCGGAAGAAGGAACACAGCGCCTGTTGCAGCATTGCAAAAAGCACGGTCTGCTTATCAGCGGTGGCAGCGACTGCCATGGTACATTTGTGCCGGGGAGACGTTTGGGACAGCCTTTGGTCACTGCCGATATGCTGCGCTTGGACGGCCTTTTGCCGCAGGATGTAAAATAATCCGAAAAATATTTGTTAAAACACGAAAAACGTTCGACTTTTTCGTTGGACTGTGCTATGATATTACCATAAAATATAACAAACTTAACACTGACAAGAAATTCCGGCACTGAGCCTGCATTTACTTGTTGAGAAATTTTTAGGAGGCATTAAAATGCAAGAGTACAAACCGTTTAAATCCGGCAAGGTTCGTGAGATGTATGATGTTGGTGACAGCATTATTATGGTTGCCACTGACCGTATTTCCGCATTTGACCATATTCTGAAAAACATGATTGTGAAAAAAGGCACTGTGCTGACTCAGATCTCCAAATTCTGGTTCGATCTGACTAAAGACATTGTTCCTAACCATATGATTTCCGTTGATACCAAAGATATGCCCGAATTCTTCCAGAAACCCGAATTCACAGGCAACAGCATGAAATGCAAAAAGCTGAACATGCTGCCTATCGAATGCATCGTTCGCGGCTACATCACCGGCAGCGGTTGGGACAGCTACAAGAAAACCGGCGAAATCTGCGGCATTAAGCTGCCCGAAGGCCTGCAGGAATCCCAAAAGCTGGCTGAGCCTATCTTCACCCCCAGCACCAAAGCTGAAATCGGTGACCATGACGAAAACATCAGCGTAGAGCAAAGCATCGAAATCCTGGAAAAACTGTATCCGGGCCGTGGCAAAGAATATGCTCTGAAGCTGCGTGACTACACTATCGCTATCTACAAAAAATGTGCTGCTTATGCTCTGGAGCGCGGCATCATCATTGCCGATACCAAATTTGAATTTGGTCTGGACGAGAACGGCGAGGTTGTACTGGGTGACGAAATGATTACCCCGGACTGCTCCCGCTTCTGGCCGCTGGAAGGCTACAAAGTTGGCCAAGGCCAGCCATCCTATGACAAACAGTTTGTCCGCGATTGGCTGAGTGCTAACCCGGATGCAGGCTACGAGCTGCCGCAGGATGTTATCGACAAAACCATCGGCAAATACATCGAAGCATATGAACTGCTGACAGGTCAAAAGTTTGACTTTTAATTCTGAAAATGCTTTAAAACTGTAACTTTTGTTGCAGTAGCAACAGGCTCAGGAAAAATTTAACGCTCTTTACAAAAAAATTGTTTACAACCATGGACATTGGTTGTATAATTTCACCATAAACAACAACGGAGTTGGAACAGCGCAAGCTGTCTGTTTCCGTTGTTGTTTTTTGTTTCTCCGATCACTGCAGATACAATACATTAGTGTAAGAGAATCCGTAAATAAAATAGTGCTTAATCGCGTAACGCATCACCACCGTAAAAACAGAGAAGGTGGTTCGTGGAAGCGGCCAATTGAGGGGACTTTTGGAAATGCTAAAAGCACAAAGCACTGACGGCTGAGGGGCCGGACAGCAGTTACGCGAAATAAAAACGCCCGCGGCGAGCGGGTTTTTTATTTTGTCACGAAAAGTAAAATTCCGGCTGATAAAACATGTAGCTAGCGTAAAGTTTTTGTAGGAAAAACGGGAAATAAAAATAAAAGAGAACACCAAATTGTGTTATGATTAAGTGACCAAACAAAAACAAATACACAATGGAGGTGTTCTCTTTGCATACTAGTATACAACGTTTTGTCGCATTTGGCACTTATAATTTGCAAAAAGCTATTGAAAAATTTATTTCCCATCCGGAAGACATAGCTAGCTTTGTTAACGATGTTCAACAAGAAGTTCTGAAGTTTGGTCTGGATATTATTTCTGAGACGTTGGAGGATTGCAACCAATTCCTCGTAGAAAGTGAAGCAAGAAAGCAGAAATGGCATGTAGTTCGTACTGACTTGAAGCAGCTACTTACTTCCATGGGACCAATTATATTTCATAAAACTCTATTTAAACATAAGGCAACTGGCAAGAGCGAGTATCTTTTAGATAAATATCTAAAGATAGAGAGCCATGAACGTATTAGTGAGGACGCCAAGGCATGTATCCTTAAAGAAGCTTCTCAGACCTCTTACCGGAAAGCAGGTGAAAACGCCAGCATTCTGGATATGGTGAGCAAACAGGCCGTTATGGACATAGTCCATGAGTTGCATTTCCCCAAAGAGAAATATAGCGGGGAGAAAAAGGTAGTAAAATACCTTTATGTAGATGCTGACGAGGACCATATTGCATTACAGAAGGCAGGAGAATTGCATTCTACAATTACCAAAATGGTATATGTCTACGAAGGCATAGAGTCTGAATATCCTGGAAGCAAACGCAGGAGATTAGTAAATCCACACTACTTCTGTGGCCTATATTCAGGCAAGGAGAATAAAAGGTTATGGGTACAAGTATATAGATATATTGAACAACATTATGATTTAGATAAGATAAAAAGAATTTATATAAATGCGGATGGAGGTATGTGGATAAAAACAGCCTTGTCACACCTAGATAAGTCTAAATATGTTTTGGATGGTTTTCATCTTAACCAAACCCTGTTTAGGATGACAGCATGCCTTAAAGGAGCAGCAGGAGACGCAAGAAGTAGAATTTGTTCTCTGATTGCAGCAGGAAAACCAAAAGAATTGCAGAAATTAGTAAAGAAAATAGCAGAAGGAACGGATACCAAAGCGGATGAGAAGAGGCTATTGGATGGTCTAGATTATCTTCTGAATAATTTCAAAGCTGCCCAAGCTAGATTAAGTAGGGCCAAAGGACTGGTGGCATGCAGCGCAGAAGGGCATGTGAGCCATGTATTGAGCGCTAGAATGAGTAGTAGGCCAATGGCGTGGAGTTTGGTAGGTGCTGATGCAATGGCAAGGCTCAGAGCATACAGCTTGAACGGCGGAAAGATGATAGATCTTGTTAGATTCCAAAAGAAGCCTATTGAAATCGAAGAAGATGAGATTTGCTTTACACCACAACAAATGATTGCTTTTGAAAACAAAGCTCGCAGACCCTATGGTAAATATTTTGATGGAATTCAGTGTGGAGTAAGCTCCCAGACCATTAAAAAGATGTGGTTCCAACACCAAGTTAGACTTTGAGAATGCTTGGCGGCCCTTGAATGGTATGCCAAGCTCGAATAACTTAATTAGTAAGACAAAATTGGTGGAGTCTGTCCTTTTGATTCCTACAGTAAACTGACGCGGCCAAACATGTAAACTTCACTAGCAATTATCCGCATAAAAAGGTATAATAAATGTAATAAATGTACGAAAAAATTTCCTATTTAGGATAGTTGGAGGTTTCATAGTGGCAATAGACACGTCATTACCTAAGGATATAAGGATTTTGCAGGCAGCGGAAGAAGTTTTTTCGCAGCATGGCTATGAAAAGGCTACGCTCGATGAAATAATAGCCCTAGCTGACGTAGGCAAAGGAACTGTCTATAAATATTTCGGCAATAAAGAGCACCTTTTCTACAAGCTGGTTGCCGATAAAAATGCACCTTTTTTAGAAAAGCTGCACCAGGCTGTCAACAGCGTAGACAGCTTTGAGGAAAAGCTCAAAAAATATTTTGAGGTAATGGTGCATTTTTACGTTGCCAACAGTACTCTGTGGCAGATTATCTGCTTTGAAATGCTCGGCGGCACCAATGGCTGCAGAGTTAATTCTGACGGTGACGGCTTTAAGGTTGTTCCCCGCTATAATTCTGTAAAATTGAGTGAGGAAACGATTGAACGCATCCTGCGCTATCACAAAATCCTGCATGATGAATATGATATTTTAGCTCAGCTGATTACTAAGGCAATGCAGGACAACCTGCTGAAGGAGGATACCGTGCCGGAGATTACCACTAAGTTTGTTTTCTTCGGTGTAGCCATGAGCATTTTTAACCAAAGCGACGATATTGCTGCCGATATGACGGACGAAGAAGCAGCAAGAATAATTACCGACCACTTTTTACGCGGCAACGCACGTTGACGCGCACTACTAAAAACAGCTGCCGCTAAGCGGCAGCTGTTTTTGCGTTTGTTACAGTTCTTCGCCTGTTATTCCTCTACATAAGCGGCAGTAATGATACCGGTATAGCATGTGTGCCAGTCCTTGTTGGCATACCATTTTTCGCACAGCTCCTTGTCGAACTTGTCCTCCGCCATGGTGTAGTGTTCTACAATTTTGCATTCCAGATGCAGGCCGCAGCCCTTAATAACAGGAATGCTGACGCTCTCGCCTGCTTCCGTAGTTAAGCCTGCAGCAGCAAACTTGTCCAGATCACGGCCGGACTTGCTGCCGCACAGACCGAGTGCTTGGGCAAAGCCTTCTTTTACCGGGAAGCTGACGGTAAATTCCGGATTAGCGTCAATCAGCTCCTTGGTATAACGGCTTTGGCGCACCATAACGGTGAAGGTCGGCTGTCCCCACTTAAAGCCCAGGCTGCCCCAGCCGATTGTCATCGTGTTCTGCTTGCCGTCGGCAGCAGTAGTAAGAAAGGCACCCTTGGACAGAGTCTTTAAAATTGCTTCGCCTTGCTCAAAGGCGTTGATTTTTTTCATAGTCATAACAAAAACCTCCTCATTGGCTTTACATAAATATTATACAGCGTTTGCGCAAGCTATGTGTAAATTTTTGAGGAACTCATCGTGCCGGCACCCAAAAAGGCTCCCCCTCCTGAACGTTGCCGTTCAGACGGGGAGCCTTAAAATTACGCATACAGCTCATGCCATTATACACATCAGGTTCGCACTCAGCGAAGCAGGTGGTGCTTTATGGACAGGCGTGCCTTATTGCATTTTTTCTTTGAGCATTTTGGTAACCATGCCCGGGTTAGCCTTGCCGCGAGATTTTTTCATAATCTGGCCAACGAGGAAGCCGATAGCTTTATCCTTACCGGCCTTGTAGTCAGCAACGGATTGCGGGTTCTCAGCAATGGTTTCTTCAACCAGCTTAAGGATAGCGCCTTCATCACTAACCTGCTCCAGACCGAGCTTCTTAACGAGAGCCTTCGGAGCTTCGTCCTCTTTGAGCATTTCGGCAAATACCTTTTTAGCCAGCTTGCTGGACAGCACTCCGTCTTTAATCAGGTTAACCAGCTCTGCCAAATGTGCAGGGGTTACCTTGAAATCGGCAATGGTAATGCCTTCATTGTTCATGTAAGCAGAAACATCGCCCAGCAGCCAGTTAGAAACTGCTTTACTGTCCTTAGCGGTCTTAACTGCTTCATCAAAGTATTCAGCCATAGCCTTGGTGGAAACGATCTGGGAAGCGTCATATTCCGGCAGACCATGCTCGCTCATCAGGCGTGCCTGACGTTGAGCCGGCAGCTCCGGCAGAGTTTCACGGATACGCTCAATCCAGGCATCGTCCAGCTGTACCGGAACGAGGTCAGGCTCAGGGAAGTAACGATAGTCATGTGCTTCTTCCTTAGAACGCATGGACAGGGTTACGCCGTTAGCTTCATCCCAGGTACGGGTTTCCTGAACAACGTGGCCGCCATCTTCCAGAACCTCTTTTTGGCGCTCAACTTCATAGTTGATAGCGCGCTCCAGAGCACGGAAGGAGTTCAGATTTTTGATTTCGGCACGGGTACCGAATTCCTTAGCGCCTTCGGGCATGATGGAGATGTTAGCGTCGCAGCGCAGGCTGCCTTCCTGCATTTTGCAGTCGCAGACATCGGTATATTCCAGAATTGCTTTCAAGTTTTCCATGTAAGCACGAGCTTCGGCAGCACTGCGCATATCCGGCTCGGATACAATCTCAATCAGCGGTACGCCTGCACGGTTGTAGTCAACTGCAGAGGAATCGGAGGTGCTGATGGTTGCGCCGCTGTGGTTCAGCTTGCCTGCATCCTCTTCCATGTGGATACGGGTAACGCCGATGCGTTTATGCTCGCCGTCAACAACGATGTCGATATGACCGCCCAGGCAGATAGGTTTATCAAATTGGGAAATCTGATAGTTCTTGGACAGGTCAGGATAGAAGTAGTTTTTACGGTCGAATTTGTTGTATTTCTGGATATCGCAGTTCAGCGCCAGGCCAGCCTTGATAGCGAAATCAACAACCTGCTTGTTAAGCACAGGCAGTGCACCGGGCATACCCAGGCAAACCGGGCATACATGGGTGTTAGGCAGGCTGCCGAAGGCAGTGGAGCAGCTGCAGAATGCTTTAGTTTTGGTTTTCAGCTCGGCATGAACTTCCAGGCCGATAACGGTAATATATTTAGTCATTATTTGTTACCTCCCAGCGGTGCGAATACTTTATGATATTCGGTTGCCTGTTCAAAGGTATAAGCAGCACGCAGAATGGTTGCTTCGTCCAGAACCTTGCCGATCAGTTGCATACCGATAGGCATGCCGTCATCAGCAAAGCCGCAAGGAATGGAAATACCCGGCAGACCGGCCATATTTACCGGAATAGTGGTTACGTCCAACATGTACATGGTCAGCGGATCCATCTCGTCGTTGATGCCGTAAGCAGGAACCGGAGAGGTCGGGGTCAACAGCACGTCGCATTTTTCAAACGCAGCTTCAAAGTCGCGGCGGATAAGGGTACGAACCTGCATAGCCTTGTTGTAGTATGCATCATAGTAACCGCTGCTCAGTACGTAGGTGCCCAGCATAATACGGCGGCGTACTTCCTGGCCGAAGCCTTCGGTGCGGCTCATAGTGGTCATTTCCGGTGCGGAGGTTGCATCTACATTGCGGTAACCGTAGCGAACACCGTCGAAGCGTGCCAAGTTAGCGGAAGCTTCAGCCGGAGCAATGATGTAATAGGTGATTACAGCATATTCGGTATGCGGCAGGGAAACCTCAACGATTTCAGCGCCCAGCTCTTTATATTTTTCAACGGCCTTCATGATTTCAGCCTTAACCTTAGCATCAACGCCTTCACCGAAGTATTCCTTCGGCAGACCGATGCGCAGGCCTTTAACGTCATTTACCAGTGCTTTGGTGAAGTCGGGAACCTCTACGTCAAGAGAGGTGGAGTCCATCTCGTCCTTACCGCAGATAGTGTTGAGTACCAGAGCAGCGTCGGTTACGTCTTTGGTGATAGGTCCGATCTGATCCAGAGAGGATGCGAATGCTACGCAGCCATAACGGGATACACGGCCATAGGTCGGTTTAATACCAACGCAGCCGTTGAAGGATGCCGGCTGACGGATAGAGCCGCCGGTATCGGAGCCCAGAGTCCAGATAGCTTCGCCTGCAGCGATAGCAGCAGCGCTGCCGCCGGAGGAGCCGCCGGGAACGCGGTCCAGGTTCCATGGGTTGTGGGTTACACCGAAATGAGAGGTTTTGGTGGTAGAGCCCATAGCAAATTCATCCAGGTTGGTTTTGCCCAAGAAAATGGTTTCATCAGCGCGCAGGTTTTTGATAACATGTGCGTCATATACGGGAATGAAGTTCTCCAGCATTTTGGAGGAACAGGTAGTGCGCAGGCCTTTAGTAGAGATATTATCTTTGATTGCGCCCGGAATACCTGCCAGCGGAGCGATTTTCTCGCCTGCGGCAATCTTAGCATCAACCTTGGCAGCCTGTGCCAGAGCGTTTTCTTTATCCAGGGTTACATAAGAGTTAACCTGGTCTTCAACTGCGTCGACACGCGCAATAACAGCGTTAGTTAATTCGACGGAGCTTACTTCTTTGTTGACGAGCTTTTCATGCAGCTCGTGCGCAGTAAGTTTATACAAATCCACAGCGTTTGCCTCCTTCTTATTCGATTACGCGCGGTACCTTAAAGCCGTCATTGTGAACAGCAGGAGCGTTCTTCAATGCTTCCTCGTGGGATACGCCTTCTTTGACAACGTCCTCACGCAGTACATTGCTTACCGGCAATACGTACGGGGTAGGTTCGATACCTGCGGTATCAATTTTTTCAAGAATGTCGGCATAGTTAAGAATCTGGTTGAACTGCTCGGTGAATACTTCCATCTCGGAAGCGGGAACAGTCAAACGGGAAAGCTGTGCGATATGCTTTACGTCTTCAGCAGAAACTTTCATTTTTTCACCATCCTATAAAAACTCGTTTTATTTTTACAAATAACCTGTTTTATTATAACACATTTACTGAGCAAAGTACACTGAGTAAGGCACTTCGGCAGTGCTTGCGGGGATATTTTTAGGAAAAAGCAGCTTTTAAAATATTAGACAGCAAAACAATAAGGACTCTCCTTAGGGAGAGGTGGCATCGCGCAGCAATGACGGAGAGGGGTTACAGCAAAATAAGACATATACATAACCCCAACCCCTCTCAGTCGCCCTACAGGTGACAGCTCTCCCCAAGGAAAGCCTTTCTCTTCGTATAGCATCCATACACATAAACACAAAAAGAACCGCCTCACGGCGGTTCCCTAAACTCCAAGTATCTGGCGCTATTTCCCTTCTCGCTTGCTCACCTTAACATACAGCCTTTTTAAAATATCCATTGCCTCATCCTGCTGCATACTGCTTAGCTTTGGCCTTACCTTGCGTCTGTTTTTATTTTTATAGCTGCCAAGAGTAATATAAAACGCCGTGGTCGTCGCATCGTGCGCAAACAGCATATCCGTCTGCTTTTGCTCCTGCTCCGTAAGCGGCAGCTTTTGGATAAAAGCATCCAGCTCTGCCAAATCCTCACTTGTCACCTCTGCCGACGACAGCAGGCAATTTTCGCCCTTTTTATCGACAAAAAAGCAGCTGAAGGTACCCTGCCCTTTCTTAAAAGGATCATAATTAGCCTCAAACCTGTAGCACAGGGTGCGGAACTGATGGTTCCGGCTCATATAAAAAGTGGACCATTCTACGTGTGTCATCTTATCTTCTCCTTGTACCGGCGCACAACCTATATTAACTGTCAGCAGTACAAGCACCGCTAGCAGTATTTTGGTGATTTTCCATAATTTACTGTGCATACCGTTCACCGCCTTTGTTAAGGCTTAATTGCGAAGCGGAGCTCTGTCCTTAGCCTTCAGGTAAAGCTGCAGAAACTGCTTTTGCAGCTCCGCTCTTTGCTCCCCGCTCAAAGGCGCCGTCAGCTTCTTGACGCTTCTATCCTTATAGTTGGCGATACACACATCAAAAATCTCCATGGTTTCATCACAGACAAGCAAATCATCATCTACCGGCTCAGGTTCCTTGGGCGGTGCCAGCGGCAGTCCTTGGATAAGCGCATCAAGAGGCACAAGCTCCTCACTCGTCACAGGCACGCTCTCCAGCTCACAGCGCCAGATTTCGTCATTGAGATTTGCCGGAGCCTTAAAGCTGCAGTCATAGAGCATCTGCCCGCTTTTAGCGTCCAAACGCAGCGCATAATTATAGCTATAATCATAATTCGAGCCGTTTCTGTATAATTGCATACCCGTCCATTCTATACGTCCCATGCTATCGCCTCCCCGCACCTGGGCATAAATCAGCTTTGCTGTCAGCAGCAGAAGCGCTGCCAATAACAGCAGATGAATAATTCTCAGCTTATTGCTTTTTTGTTTGCGCATGCTGCTCACCGCCTTTTGCTATTCTTCTGATGATAGCATAGCGTATTTTTAGCAGCTTGTCCCCACCCGAAAGGCTGATTTAGGGTAGGAAGGGAGAAAAACTTTAAATAAAAAGGCCGATAATAATATAACTTGCTGCACTTCATCCTCAGGCTTATATAAAGCAAAACAGTACTTATACGGTTTGAAAAACAAGCTGTCCGCTAATAACTCTCAATATATTTCAAGAAATATCTGAATATTGAAAATCTGTATAAATTTTTCCTGTAATCCGAAAATTATCATTCAAGGATAATATTTCACCCCAACCTACCCAAAATTCCCCTTTCGGGTGGGGCGCTGACACTCTTTTTGCGCTATAATGAAGGCAAGATAAGGAAGGGAGATGTTCCTATGTTTAAAGAAAACGACGAATGTTGTGCTATACAATGCGAAAAATGCGGCGGCACCATGTATTCCGACGCTGCCAGCACCAGCTTCATCTGCTCCTTCTGCGGCAACAAGGAGCCTTGGCCGAACAGCGAAAATATTCTTGATAGCGAAATCAAGTATCGCCATAAGCCTGTAGAGGTTGTCAACGGACTGGTGAAGCTGGGACACGTATACTTCATGGAGCCCTTGCCGGAGATGCTCAAAAACAACACCCAAAGCATCGAAGATAAGCTGGGCGTTTTCAGCGCCCTCAGCACCAAGGTTTACGAAGAAAGCCACACCATCAAGCTGCCCTGCCCGCTCTGCGGTGCCGATGTTACCGGCGAATCCACGCAGACTATTTTTACCTGCGAATACTGCGGTCACCGTCTGACGCAGGAGGAGCTGAAGGCCGGCGGCTACAACAAGGACCAGCTCATAGGCGCAGGCTCCCGCAGCTACCCATCCATCGCCCTGCCCTTCAAGCTCACTAAGGAGCAAGCCTTCGGCAGAGCGCAGCTGCTGATGAAGCGCGAGCCGATGTCCTTTAAGGGTGCGGAAAAGGCCATTAAGGAAAAATTTACCGCCTTCTATACTCCCTATACGCTGGCAGACCTGCGCGTCAAAGCGCAAATCTCCAGCAACAAGGGTGACTGCGAAATTTATCAGGAGGTTTTAAACTGGGTATATCCGCAAACCTATGTCTTTGACGAAAACGCCGTCGATATGGTTGCTCCCTGGAACTTTGATGAATTCGCCCCCTTCGACCCTGTATTTTTGGAGGGTGACGTGCATATCACCACCCGCAGCAATCTTTTCCCGGTACAAAAATATCTTGACCGCATGATCAACGAGCAGCTTTGCAACAGGCTCAGCGAAAATTACGGCTTACAAAATGTTAAGATTGAAAAATGGGCACGCAATCTCCGCAAGCATTCAGCTGACATCATGTTGCCGATTTATTATGTTGACTATACCGACAACAGCGCCGGCGAACGCTTCGTCATCGTTGTCAACGGCCAGACCGGCGCTGCCAGCGCCCGCTTCGTCAACAGCAAGGACAAGGTACGCAGCCTGCAGCTGCCTGCCAGCAGCAAGCTGCCGCGCTTTGCCGAAACAACGCTGCGCACACCGCCAATGATTGTACGTTATGTAAAGCCAAAATTCCTGCATGAGGTAATCCCAGCGGAAAAGGGCTTCAAAAAGAGTATCTTCCAAATGCTCAAATTCTGGTAGAAAACGGGTTATTTTGTGTATAATTGTTGTAAAGCATAGAGTGTCTGGTCTCCTTTGTAGATTATATTGTTTTGGTCGATAATATTTTACTACAATTCCAACACTTATTTATAGAACCTAAAAATCCCCTGACGCCAGCTTCATAGCAAGCATCAGGGGAAATTCCGGCAGCTCAGAAGAAACCGAGCTAACATCCGCTCTTAATAATTTATCGTATGAATTTCAAAATAAGCCTGCGGGTTTTTACAAATCGGGCAAACCTCCGGAGCCTTCGTACCTACAACGATATGTCCGCACTTGCGACACTCCCAAATTCTTACCTCGCTCTTAGCAAATACCTGCTGTGCCTCTACGTTGTGCAGCAACGCACGATAACGCTCCTCATGACGCTTCTCAATAGCTGCTACGCCACGGAACTGCTCTGCCAGCTCATAGAAGCCTTCGGCATCTGCCTCTTGGGCCATACGCACATACATATCCGTCCATTCGTGGTTCTCTCCCTCAGCAGCGTGCAGCAGATTTGCCGCAGTATCGCCAAGCTCGCCCAAAGCCTTAAACCATAGCTGTGCATGCTCCTTTTCGTTCTCTGCTGTCTGCAAGAACAAAGCAGCAATCTGCTCAAAGCCTGCTTCCTGCGCTACTTTAGCAAAATAAGTATACTTATTACGAGCCATAGACTCGCCAGCAAAGGCCTCTAACAGATTCTTCTCCGACTTTGTGCCAGCATAAGGATTCTTTGCCTTGTCGCCAGGAGTATCCTCGATTTTTACAAACTTATCTGCACCCTGCTTACAGATTGGGCAGACAAAATCAGCTGGCAGCTCCTCGCCTTCATAGATATAACCACAAATTAAACATTTCCACTTCATCATTTTCTTTTTCGCTCCTTTTGTTAAATCTGCGCTGCGGTCCTGATAAGCAGCATGCAACATTGCTTCAGCCATGTCGCTCAAGGGCGTATCATAAAACTCCTGGTAAAGCTGCTGAATTTCTTTATTTTCGTGAGACAGATGCAACTCCATCTCTGCGTCCCGCTCATAAAGACCCTCGATACGTGCCTTGCGTGCTGCGTCAGCATCATAAGCAAAATCCTTGGGCTGCCCGCCGCCGCCAATACAGCCGCCAGGACAGGTCATAACCTCTATAAAATGATATTTTTCAATGCCACCAGCTATGAGCTTTCGGACATTTTCCGTTCCGTGAACCACTGCTACATTGATAACCCTGCCTGCTATCTCCACGCTGGCCTCACGCAATCCATCATAACCACGCACTGGCTCGAGCTTGAGTATTTCCTTAGGTGGCTGCTCACCCGTTAAGCATAAGCAGTCCTGAGAGCTGCCTCCATCACGCCGCCTGTATTGCCAAAAATAACACCTGCACCAGAGGCCTCGCCCATAAATTTATCAAAATCGCTGTCCTCCAGGCTGGTAAAATCAATGCCTGCTTCCTTCGCCCACAGTGCCAGCTCCCTCGTCGTGATGACATTATCCATATCCCGCAATTCAGCTATACCCAACTTCTGCCCGGCAGCGTTCATTTCCTCACGGCGAATCTCAAATTTTTTCGCCGTGCAGGGAGTTAAGGCGACATTAACAATCTTCCTCGGATCAATGCCCATTTTCTGTGCGAAATAGGTTTTAATCGTCGGTCCCTGCATCCCTATCGGACTTTTAGCTGTAGAAACATGCGGCAGGAGCTCAGGGTAATAGGTTTCTGCAAACTTCACCCACGCCGGACAGCAGCTTGTAAACTGCGGCAGCGGCTTGTCAGTTTCACCTTTAATACGGGCAAGAAGCTCGCTTGCTTCCTCAACAATTGTTAAATCAGCCGCAAAGTTCGTATCCAGCACATAATCAACGCCCAGAGCACGCAAAAGCGCAACCATCTTCCCCTGCACGAACGCCCCCTTAGGCATGCCGAATTCCTCGCCCAAAGCCACGCGTACAGAAGGTGACGTACTGACAATGACGATTTTGTCCTTATCCTGCACGGCAGCCTTAACCTCTGGATATTCATATACCTCGGTGATGCTGCCAACAGGGCAGACATTAGCACACTGACCGCAGTGAATACAGATAGCTCTGTCTCCGGTCTGCTCCAGTGCATAGGTTCCCAACACACCAACAGGACTTGTGCAGACATTCCTGCACTGACCGCATTTGATGCACAATGACTCATTACGGACAATACTGGGATTATCCGCTTCAATAGGCACCCTCACGGAAGTTGATAAATGCTTGCTCACAATATCATCTCCTCCAATATGAAATTTTAACAGCGCTCCCTTGACCTTTTATAAAGCACTATTATATCGCTTATATTATAACTCATTCCCAGGGTCTGTCAACAACTTATATTAATAAAAATAATTTTACTTTAAAGGAGACTTTTCTCTAAAGCTCACTTCACCAGCCCCATCAGCGCCTAGAAAACCTGCGGCATGACCAGCGCTGGCAGCATATTCAGCAACTTGCATTCACGCAACTGCCAAACACCTAAGCCTGAGCTCATGAGAAAAATGCATACTTGTCCATTCTATACGTCCCACGCTATCGCCTCCCCGTAACTAGGCATAAATCAGCTTTGCTGTCAGCAGCAAAAGCGCTGCCTGCCAACAGCAAGCTGCCGCGCTTTGCCGAAACAACACTGCGCACACCGCCAATGATTGTACGTTACGTAAAGCCAAAATTCCTGCATGAGGTAATCCCAGCGGAAAAGGGCTTCAAAAAGAGTATCTCCAGATGCTCAAATTCTGGTAGAAAACGGCTGCGGCAGCAGTCGGAGTATAATCATCCACCTCCTTGTACAAAAAAGCAGAGAGCTGTGTTTCACGTGAAACACAGCTCTCTGCTTTTATCGTTGCTACAGGAATCTTCCTTCCTTATCATTTTCAGAACAGGGGCTTGCTGTTGCCGCCCTTCGGCTTCTTCTGGTTCTTGATGCGGACGCTGACGATGACCTCATCGCCCTCCACCGTCTGCTCCATATTAACCGGAATACCGACATCCTTAATAGCGTTGACAACCTGCTTAATACTGTTCAGGTAAATGCGGACATCGTTGACAATCACCATACGGCGGCGTTTTTCCTGCTGGTTGTCCTCCAACAGCTTGTTGATATATTCCTCGGTCTGGCGCACGCTGTAATTCTTGGCAACAACAACCTCCAGCACCTCCAGACGCTTGGCATCATCATCCAGCTTCAGCAGTGCGCGCGCATGACGCTCGCTCAGACCGGCATCCACCAGCACCTTGCGTACAGCAGGCGACAGGCGCAGCAAACGCAGCTTGTTGGCGATAGTAGACTGCTTCTTGCCTACGCGCGCAGCCATAGCCTCCTGCGTCAGATGGAACTGCTCCATCAGCTGTTCATAGCCTTCGGCCTCCTCCAGAAAATGCAGATCCTCACGCTGCAGGTTTTCAATCAGCGCAATCTCTGCAATCTGCTGCGTAGTATAATCGCTGATAATCACCGGTACCTCCGTCAGCTTCGCCATACGGGAAGCACGCAGACGGCGCTCGCCGGCAATCAGCAGATAACGTCCGTCCTCAGTCGGCGATACCAAAAGAGGCTGCAGCACACCATATTGGGCGATGGAAGCAGACAGCTCCTCTAAGGCTGCTTCGTCAAAGCTCTTACGCGGCTGATAAGGGTTGGGGAAAATCTGCCCGATGGGAACCTTGACTACCTTCACCTCATTAACGGCCTTACGCTCGCCGATAATACCGCAATCTGTATCCAATACCGAAAATCCATCATCTACTAACATATGTTTTCCCCCTATTTAGCGCCTAAGGGCTGTTTTTCCGGCGTACCAGCCTTACGCGGGTATTGCGCCGGTGTGCTTTTTATTTTAGCTATCTTTATTATAGCACGTCCATCATCCAGACCGGGTAATTTTACAGGCTCCGCACTGATAATTTTGCCGCCGAGAATTTTTACCGCAGCCTCTCCTTCGGTAATTTCCTCCGCAAACTTGCTGCCCTTCAGGGCGATAAACTGACCACCCTTTTTGGCCAGCGGCAGGCAATATTCGCTCAGCACGCTCAAACGTGCCACAGCGCGCGCCGTTACATAGTCATATTTTTCGCGGTGCTTTTTATCACGGCCCGCATCCTCTGCACGCAAATGCTCGCAGCGGATGCCCTTCACCCCCAGCTCCGCAATCACCTGCTGCAAAAAGCGCAGGCGCTTGCCCAAAGAATCTATCAGAGTTACCTTCAGCTCGGGGCAGTAGATTTTCAGCGGCACACCGGGAAAGCCGGCACCTGTGCCCACGTCCGCCAGGGTTTTACCGGCCATCTCCGCCTCGTAGGCCAGCAGGCTGTCTACCATATGCTTTACGGCAACCTCCTCAGGCTCGGTAATCGCGGTAAGGTTCATCACCTTATTGGTTTCCACCAGCAGCTCGTAATAACGGCTGAACTGCTCCAGCTGCAGCGGCGTAAAGCTCAAACCGGCCTCCGCACCCTTTTCGGCTAAAATTTCTGCAAAGGTCATTCTTCCTGCTCCTTTCGGCGCTTCAGCTCCAACGCAATCATCAGCACGCTGATATCAGCCGGTGACACACCGCTGATACGCGATGCCTGACCGATATTCGCCGGACGCACCTTGCCCAGCTTTTCAGCAGCCTCGCTGGAAAGCTCCTTAATCGCACGATAATCTATATCATCAGGCAGGCGCTTGTTTTCCAGCTTCATAAAGCGCTCTACCTCCTGACGCTGTTTCGTAATATAGCCCTCATACTTGGCGAAAATCTCAGCCTGCTCCGCAACCTGCGGTGCCAGCTCCGACAAACCGAAGGCCTGCTGCAGCTTGCTGTAGGTAACCTCCTTGCGGCGCAGCAAATCCAAAAGACTGCTGCCGCTGCGCAGCGGCGCCGTACCCATAGCCTCCAGCTTAGCATTGTTTTCCGCACTGGGAGAAATATTCTGCTTGCCCAGCTCGCTCACTGTGCGCTCCAAAGCAGTACGCTTTTCGGTGAAAATGCCGTAGCGCTTATCATCAACCAAACCAATAGCTCTGCCCTTTTCCGTCAAACGCAAATCAGCATTATCCTGACGCAGCAGCAAACGGTATTCCGCACGCGAGGTCATCATTCTGTAAGGCTCGGACGTGCCCTTGGTAACAAGGTCATCAATCAGCACGCCGATATACGCCTCATCACGGCGCAGCACCAGCGGCTCGCGTCCGTTAATCTTCATCATTGCGTTAATACCTGCCATCAGACCTTGGGCAGCAGCCTCCTCGTAGCCGCTGGTACCGTTGGACTGACCGGCACTGAACAAGCCGCTGATAGCCTTATGCTCCAGCGACGGACGCAGCTGCAGCGGATCAAGGCAATCGTAATCGATAGCATAACCCGCACGCATCATCTTGCAGTGCTCCAGTCCGGGAATAGTCTGCATAAACTGCAGCTGAATGTGCGCCGGCAAAGAAGAACTCATGCCTTGTACATACATTTCATTGGTACTGCGTCCCTCCGGCTCTATAAACAGCTGATGACGCTCCTTATTGGCGAAGCGCACAATCTTAGATTCGATAGACGGGCAGTAACGCGGGCCGACGCCCTCGATCATGCCGTTATACATACCGGATAAATGCAGATTATCGCGGATAATTTTATGTGTAGCCTCATTCGTATAGGTCAGATAGCAAGGAACCTGCTCACGTGTTTTGATATCGCTGATAAAGGAGAAGTTGCGCACCTCCTCATCGCCGTACTGCGGCTCCATCTTGCTGTAATCAAGACTGCGGGCATCAATACGCGCCGGCGTACCGGTCTTAAAGCGCATCAGCTCCACGCCGTTCTCCAGCAGCGAAGCAGACAGCTTCTGCGCACTGCGCAGACCGTTAGGACCGCATTCATAATTAACCTGGCCGTAAACAATACGGCCGCGCAGATAAGTACCGGTAGCCAGAATAACGCACTTCGCCTCGAAAACCTCGCCCGTTTCGGCCTCTACGCCAACAACCGCACCGTTTTCCACCAGCAGCTTATCAATCATCAGCTGCTTCAGCTCCAGATTCTCCTGGTCCTCGACAATCTTTTTCATCAACGTGTGATAAAAAGGCTTATCCTCCTGACCGCGCAGAGCATGTACGGCATAGCCCTTACCGGTATTCAAAAGACGCATCTGGATACATGCCAAATCCGCACTTATACCCATCTGGCCGCCTAAAGCATCCAGCTCACGCACCAGATGGCCTTTTGCCGGACCGCCGATAGACGGATTGCACGGCATCAGCGCCACATTATCCAACGACAGCGTCGCCAGCAGCGTCTTACCGCCCAGGCGGGCAGCAGCCAGCGCCGCCTCCACGCCTGCGTGGCCGGCGCCAACAACAATTACATCAAATGTATCTGTAATATAACTCATCTTAATAGACCTCTTAAAAATATATGTACCGACTATCACCATCTTACATGGGAGATAACCAGGAAATTAGCAGAAAACCCTAACGAGCAATTAATATATCGCTTACACAACCCTCAGTCATCGCCTACGGCGATGCCAGCTCCCTTTCAGGGAGCATGTAAAAGTTCATAGTAATAACCAAAGTTAAAACTTCGCAATAATATTATATCTTCCCTAAAAGGGAAGGTGGCTGCGAGCTTCAGCGAGCAGACGGAAGGGTTGCGATGCACACCCCTACTTACCGATACAGAACCGCTCAAAAATCTCATTGATAATCTCATCCTGCACTGTATCACCCGTAATCTCACCTAACAGGTCAATCGCCGAGCGCACATCAATCACAATGCAGTCATAAGGCAAATAATCCTGTGCCGCAAACTCCGCATCCTGCAGACCTGCCAGCGCCTCACGCAGCAAACGCTCCTGACGCGCATTCTGAATATATGCACCATCCCCCAGCGTACCCTTGCTGCCGTAAACATAGCTCTTCAGCCAGGCAGTAAACGCCTCAATGCCAACCAGAGTCTTAGCAGAAAGCGTCATCACCTTATCAGCGCCAAAGCGCTCTCGCAGCTGCGCCAAATCAACCTGCTGCGGCAAATCGCTCTTATTCACAATCACCACACAGGGCTTGCCGGCCGCAGCCTCTAAAATCGCCTCATCCTCATCCGTCAGGCCATCGCTGCCGTCAATCACGCAGATAACCAGCTCCGAATCCGCCAACAGCTGACGGCTCTTCTCCACGCCAATTTTCTCCACAAAATCATCGGTAGCACGGATACCCGCCGTATCAGCCAGCACCAACGGCACACCGTCAAGCAGCAGCTGCTCCTCAATAACATCACGCGTAGTACCGGCATACTGCGAAACAATAGCACGCTCCTCCCGTAGCAAAGCGTTTAGCAGGCTCGACTTGCCCACGTTCGGACGGCCAACAATAGCTGTACGCAAGCCCTCGCGCAAAATCTTGCCCGTATGCGCATGCGCCAGCAGATGCTCAATCCCGCTGCAGACAGTACTCAGGCTCTCCTGCACCCTGCCATAGGTAACATCCTCGATATCCTCCTCCGGATAATCAATCACAGCCTCCAGATTAACAACAATATCCACCAGCTGCTTACGCAGGCTGCGCAGCTCACCTGCAAGCTGTCCCTGCTGCTGACGCGCAGCCAGCTTCAAACTCGCCTCACTGCGCGAACGGATAATATCCATAACAGCCTCAGCCTGCGTCAGATCAATCCTGCCGTTCAAAAACGCACGCTTCGTAAACTCGCCGGCCTCCGCCGGACGCGCACCGGCAGCAAAAGTCAGCTGCAGAATCTTCTGCAGCGGCTGCACACCGCCGTGACACTGGATTTCAACCACATCCTCCGCCGTATAGGAACGGGGAGCACGCATATACACCGCCAGCACCTCATCTACAAGGCTGCCGTCCGTATCATAAACATGGCCATAAGCAAGCGTATTCACAGGATATGCACCAAGCGCCTTGCCGGAAGCCGCCTTAAACAAGGTCTCACCTACCGCCAACGCCTTTGGTCCGCTAATACGCACAATACCTACAGCACCTTCGCCAAGAGCCGTAGTAACAGCACTAATCGTATCCTCAGCCATATGACCCTCCTTCTTTTATCTGTACTGCATAAAAAAGCTCAGTACGTAAAAAAGGCTGCCGCAAATAAGCCTCTGATTAACTTAACGCGACAGCCTTGCTTTTTATTTTATTTTTTCAGCTCAATAACCACATGACGATAAGGCTCATCGCCCTCGCTCAGAGTAGTAACACGACGGTCACCCTGTAATGCCATATGGATAATCTTGCGTTCGTGCGGATTCATAGGCTCCAGGGCTACGCGCTCACCGGTACGTTTAACCTTATCTGCCAGACGTGCTGCCAGACGGTTAAGAGTTTCGATACGGCGGTCGCGGTAATCCTCAACGTCAATAATTACACGCACACGCTCGTTGCTATTCTTGTTAGCAACAAGATTAGTAAGGTATTGCAAGCTGTCTAAGGTCTGTCCATGCTTGCCGATTAAAATACCCATATCATCACCATGCAGGCGGAGGGTAACGCTGCCGTCATTTTTGTTGATAAATTTTTCCATAGCAACCTCAATATGCATAGCATTGAAGATTTTCTGCAAAAATTCCTTAGCAGCAGCAACTGCCTCATCACTTACATTGTATTTACGCGGTTCGCGGTTCTGACGTTCGCGACGCTCGCTCTTTAAAGCATTCAGCGCTGCGATAGCATCATCAACTGCATCATCCTTAGCATCTGCAGCCTTCTTCTTGAAATCCTCGGCAGCTACAGCTGCATCGGCCTTCACAGCATCAGCCTTTTTAGCCAGAGCACCGGCAGCTACGGTTGCAGCCACCTTTACTGCAGCTACAGCGTCGGCAGCAGCCTCGCTGACGGTTTTTTCAGCAGCGGGTGCAGCCTCAGCAGGTTTTTCTGCCTCTGCTTCTTCAGGTTTAACGCTTACGCGTACACGGGCATCCTTACGGCCAAAGCCTAAAAAGCCCTTTTTTGCTTCCTCTAATACTTCAACAACAGCCTGGTCGGCAGTAACATTCAGTTCTGCCAAAGCTGCTGCAACAGCTTCGTCCACGCTCTTACCGGTCTTCTCAACAAAAGCCATCTTTACCAACTCCTATACGCTTACACGCTTATTCAGCAGCAGCTCTGTTCATAATAGACTGCTGTGCAATCTGCATAATATTCATAACAACCCAGTACAGTACCAAACCTGCCGGGAAGGTCAAGCTGATATAACCGATGAACAGAGGCATGAAGTACATCATCATCTTGTTCTGTGCACCACCGCCGTTTGCCGGCATAGTCTGCTTGGTCTGAATAAAAGTAGTTAATGCGGAAAGCACCGGCAGAACATAGGTCGGGTCTGCCTTGGAAATATCAGCCAGCCACAAAAAGCTGGTAACGATTTCCGGATGTGCTGCATAGTTGTAATCACGGATACCGTAGAAAATACCAATCATAATCGGCATCTGGATGAGCAGCGGCAGACAGCCTGCCAGCGGATTAACGCCTTCGCTCTTATATAAATTAGCCAGCTCCATATTCAGGCGCTGTTTATCATCCTTATATTTTTCCTGTAAAGCCTTCATTTTCGGCTGAATTTCCATCATAGCCTTAGTTGACTGAATCTGCTTTTGAGTCAGCGGATACATAATCAGCTTAATAATAATTGTCATTAACACAATAGCCAGGCCAAGGTTCGGTATACCGACGCTCTCAGTAAAATTGTAGAGCACAGTTAACACCTGTTGTACGATATTAGCGAGAAAATCCAAGATATCACTCCTTAAAAAACAAAGTGTTATAGCTTAATAGTATGCTTATGGCACAGGGTCATAACCGCCCGAATGAAAAGGATGACATTTTGCGATACGCTTAATCGCCAGCCACGTTCCCTTCACAGGACCCTTCTTCTGAATCGCTTCAATAGCATACGCTGAACATGTAGGATAAAACCTGCAGGTCGGCGGTTTCAGCGGTGATATAAAAATCTGGTAGAATCTTATACACAAAATCAGTAACCTGCTCATAGCCTTCTATCCTTATTACTGCAGCAGAGCTGCTCTTTTTGCCAGTCTTAAAAATACACGCTCAAAAGTCTTGTAATCAGCCTTTGTCAGCTTCTTGCGAGCTACCCAGACTATATGGTAACCCTTTTTGAGTTCTGCCTTATGCATGCGGAATACTTCACGCATCAGACGCTTGGCACGGTTGCGCACCACAGCACAGCCCAGCTTCTTGCCTACCGCCAGACCGATTTTTATATCTTCGCCCTGATCCGGGAGAATATAAAAAACCGACATAGCATCGACAACAGTGCGTCCCTTTACATAGACAATCTGAAAGCTTTTCTTCGATTTAAGTCGATTTAATTTTTTTAAAGTAAACTTTTTCTTTTGCATCAAATGCACACCTGCCCGCATGGAAAAAATAGGCCACTTGCGCGGCCTATTTTATAATGTTATGCAGACAATTTCTTTCTGCCTCTAGCACGTCTTCTTTTGAGAACTTGACGACCGCCCAAAGTTTTCATTCTTTCTCTGAAACCATGAGTTCTTTTTCTTCTGAGATTGTTAGGTTGAAAAGTACGCTTCATTCAGTATTCCCTCCTTATCCACCGCAAAATTTTATCAATTTCTAATTTATGTGAATATTGATAGCTGTTATTTGCTCTACCAACGCAGTAACAATGCGCCTTCATCAGCACGTACTGCACCACGCAAGGTATTACTAACTCATTATATGGGAAAATAAAAACTTCGTCAAGTAAAAACAGCCATTTTTCTGCCATCTCAGAAATTTTTCTTGAAAATTTGCGAAGTTATCCACAGTCTGATAAAATATATGTGTATATCTAGCTTCACTTAAACCGGCGCTTACACCGCCCTTCCGCGGGCAATGCAGGCTGTCGTTTTTATTTTTCTAAAATCAGCGAGAAAGGATGTATCTAT